>JAWLHC010000002.1:176140-489277 GCA_041690575.1 Verticiella sp. | reverse complement strand
GGGCGAGAATTGAGTCGATTGCGGTGGCGATTGGCAGTGCAGTCGCGCGGCTCGTTGCGCCTCAGTGACTCTGAAATGAAAATTTCAGGGACGACGCCTGAGCGAGGCAAGGTCGGCGGCGCCGGGAGGCCGAAGCCTTCCGGCGGCATCATGCCGACCAGACCGAGTCCGGCGACCCCGCAGAGGTAGATCGCACCATCGACGTGATGCATGCAGCACGCCGAGCCCAACATGATTACCCTGAAAGCAGGCCAGAGAGGTGGTCTGGTGTGGACGTTCGATCAGGCCGGTACCGTGGATTTTGCTTGCCTGATTCCGGGACACATGGAAGCCGGCATGGTGGGTAAGGTGAACGTCAGTTGACCCAAAGGTGATCGAATGATGAAAGGATGGCTCATTGTCACGGCTTTATTGTCGATGAATTCGGTTGTTGCTTACAAGGCCAAAATGAATGTGCCCGCCAACTTGCGCTCGTGCCATACTGCCGTGCTGGAAGATTCGGGGCAAGTGATAGAAGGTCATGTGCCGGCAACTGCCGTACAGAAGTTGACCGCCAACCCCGATATCAAAGGCATTGCTGCCCCTGGCATGCCGATGAACGCTCCCGGAATGGGGGCGCTCGATGGCAGTCTGGTAACCGTCGATTTCCAGGGGCGGCAGTTCTCGCTTGATTAGGGATGCCCCAAGGTGTCGGCAACATGCTGGAAGCTCCCGGAGGTTGAATGAACGAGGACCAAGATCGAAAGCCTCACTACAAGGAAGACAGCCTGACTCTCCCAGGCGCCGTGATGTTGGGTACCGGTGTCATGATCGGTGCCGGTATCTTTGCCCTCACAGGGCAAATGGCTCAGATGACGGGTGTCCTCTTCCCGTTGGCATTTCTGGCTGCGGCGGTCATCGTCGGCTTCAGCGCCTATTCGTACATCAAGATCTCCAATGCCTATCCGTCGGCTGGCGGTATTGGCATGTATCTGCACAAAGCCTATGGCAACCGGTTGCCCACGGCATTCAATGCCCTGTTGATGTACTTTTCGATGGTGATCGCTCAAAGCTTTCTGGCGCGAACCTTTGGCGCTTACACCATGCAGCTTTTTGGTGGCGACGACAGTGGACGCATGGTGCCGATTCTTGGTGTGTCCCTGATCCTGGCAGCGTTTGTCGTCAATCTGCTCGGCAATCGAATGATTCAGGGTGTGGCGTCACTGATTGGCATTCTGAAAATAGGGGGCATCCTGATCTTTGGGGTCGTGGGGGTATGGGTTGCCGACAGTTTGTCGGTTGACTTTTCAAATCCGGGCGAGGCTGGCAGCGTTGGCAACTTCCTCGGTGCAACCGCGCTCGGGATTCTTGCATTCAAGGGCTTCACCACGATCACCAACAGCGGCTCGGAGGTCATAGACCCCAAGCGAAACGTCGGTCGCGCCATCATTATTTCTATTGTTGCCTGTGTGGTGATCTACACCCTGGTAGGATTTGCCGTTGCCAGCAACTTGTCGCTCGGTGAGATCATCGCAACACAGGATTACTCTCTTGCGGCGGCGGCACGGCCTGTCCTTGGCGAATATGGAGTCTGGTTTACCGTAGCGATCGCCATGATGGCGACGGCAGGCGGTATTCTGGCCAGCATCTTTGCTGTGTCACGCATGCTGGCAATGCTGACCGAGATGAAGCTGGTTCCTCATCGGCATTTCGGCATGCCGGGTAGCATCCAAAAGCACACCCTTGTTTATACCGTCGTATTGGGGTTGGCGCTTACGGCCTTCTTCGATTTATCCCGAATCGCCGCGCTGGGGATAGTCTTCTATTTGATCATGGATATCGCGATTCACTGGGGCGTGCTTCGCTATTTGCGCCGAGATATCAAGGCCAAGGCATGGGTGCCAGCAATGGCCATCCTGTTGGATTTGCTTGTTCTGGGGGGGTTCGTATGGGTCAAGCTGACGACAGACCCTTTTGTGATAGCGGTGGCAATCGTCGCCATGATCATCATTGCAGCGGCTGAACAGCTTTTTTTGACCCGGTCGTTGAAGTCTGCTCGAGCAGAAGAAGCCGGGTCGGATACGCATGGCCATTAACCCGTGGAAAGAGGAGGAATCACCATGATGGGTGATTATATGTTTGCCAATGGAATGTGGGCCGGGCACTGGCTCTGGATGCTCGTGATCGCCTTGGTGCTGGTGATCCCGGCCTGGCGCATCTGTCAGCGTATGGGATACCCCGGCTGGTTGGGCATTCTGATACTGATTCCGTTGGTCAATCTGTTCCTGCTCTATTTCATCGCGTTTGCCGATTGGCCACGAGATAAAGAGGGTGGCGGGAATGGCTGAACATCATCATGGCCATGCCGATTCGGCGCATGGCAAAGCGTCGAAACCCCAAAAGGATGTTGCTCCAGGCACGATATACACCTGCCCCATGCACCCGGAAATTCGCCAGCCGGGGCCCGGAGATTGCCCAATATGCGGGATGGCGCTGGAGCCAGAACAGGCGAGTCTGGCAGACGGGCCGTCGGCAGAGCTCGCCGACATGACCCGTCGTTTCTGGGTTGGTCTGGTTCTGACATTGCCGGTGCTGGTGCTCGAGATGGGCGGCCATATTTCCGGATTGGGTCATCTCGTTGCACCGCAATTATCCAACTGGATTCAGCTGGTGTTGGCAACCCCGGTGGTGTTGTGGTGCGGCTGGCCCTTCTTCGTTCGGGGATGGAAGTCTCTGGTCAGCCGTAACCTGAACATGTTCACTCTGATTGCCATTGGCACCGGGGTGGCCCTGATCTATAGCCTGGTTGCCACCCTGGCGCCGCAGATATTTCCTGGGGCGTTTCGGCAGGAGGATGGATCGGTGGCGGTGTATTTCGAGGCCGCCGCCGTCATCGTGGTGCTGGTCTTGCTCGGACAGGTGCTGGAATTGCGGGCCCGGGAAAGAACGTCGGGTGCCATCAAGGCCCTGCTGGATCTGGCACCCGCCACGGCGCGGAAATTGGGCGATGACGGTGTTGAATTGGATGTGCCACTGGACGACGTGAAGGTTGGCGACCGCTTGCGGGTGCGTCCCGGCGACAAGGTGCCGCTGGATGGTGAGGTGCTGGAAGGCGGCTCGAACGTGAACGAATCGATGGTAACCGGTGAGCCACTGGCAGTGACCAAGAGGGCCGGTGATCCAGTGATTGGTGGCAGCATCAACCAGCAAGGCAGCTTCATCATGCGGGCCGACAAGGTGGGACACGACACCATGTTGTCCCAGATCGTGCAAATGGTGGCCAATGCCCAGCGCAGCCGTGCACCGATTCAGGGGCTGGCAGACAAGGTGGCAGCTTACTTTGTGCCCGCCGTGATCGTGATCGCCATGATTGCCTTTGTTGCCTGGTCAGTGTTCGGACCGACACCACCGATGGCATTCGGCCTGATTGCTGCCGTGAGTGTTCTGATTATTGCTTGCCCCTGTGCGCTGGGTTTGGCCACCCCGATGTCGATTATGGTCGGCGTGGGACGCGGCGCTCAGGGCGGTGTGTTGATTCGCGATGCCGAAGCGCTTGAGCGCCTGGAGAAGGTGGATACCGTCGTGGTGGACAAAACCGGCACCCTGACCGAAGGCAAGCCTCAGGTTACCCGGCTGGTTCCGGCCGGGGCGTACCGTGAAGACGAATTGCTGCGCTTTGCCGGTGCTCTGGAGAAAGGGAGCGAGCATCCGCTGGCGTATGCGATTCTCGACAAGGCCAAGGCCATGGGCCTGCAGTTGCCGGACGCTGAGGATTTTGACTCACCCAATGGTAAAGGGGTGACAGGGCGTGTGGATGGGCAGCGCGTTCTCCTCGGCAACCGGCTGCTGATGGCGGCGGAGAACGTGGATACTCAGGATTTTGAAGCGGAGGCCGATCAGCTTCGTCAAGACGGTGCCACGGTCATTTTTGCCGCCGTTGACCGCAAGATGGCCGGCTTGCTGGTGATTGCCGATCCGCTGAAGCCCACTGCCGAGGCCGCCATTGCCGCGCTCCAGAAGGAGGGTATTCGGGTGGTGATGCTGACCGGCGACAATCGCACTTCGGCCGAGGCGGTCGCCCGCAAACTGCACATCGACGAGGTAGAAGCGGAGATTCTGCCCGAAGACAAGGGCAAGATCGTTCAGCGCCTCAAAGACGAGGGCCGCGTGGTCGTGATGGCTGGCGATGGCGTCAATGATGCGCCAGCCCTGGCAATGGCAGACGTCGGTATTGCCATGGGCACCGGTACTGATGTGGCAATCGAGAGCGCCGGCATTACCCTGCTGCGTGGCGACCTGATGGGTATCGTGGAGGCGCGGCGCCTGTCTCTGGCGACCATGCGCAACATTCGACAGAACCTGTTCTTTGCCTTCATTTATAACGCTGCCGGCGTGCCGATTGCGGCAGGCGTGTTGTATCCGGTGTTCGGGATACTGCTGTCGCCCATTTTTGCTGCGGCAGCCATGTCGCTATCGTCGGTCAGCGTGATTTTGAACGCGCTGCGGTTGCGAATGATCCGATTGGGTTCATGATCTCCCGTGGGCGTTTCACCTCAGCGATCCGTTGCCGGCGAGCCTGCCCCTTTTGGCCAGAGCACCCACATGCGACCGGGTTGCTTCATTCGGCCGGCAAGCTGGCCGGCTTCGTCGCCAAAGCCCCAGAAGAAATCTGCCCGGGCGGCGCCGCGGATGGCGCTGCCGGTATCCTGGGCAAACACCAGGCGACGCAGGGGTTCCTGGCTGCCGGGGTAGGTGGTGTCGAGCAGCACGGGGCTGCCGAGCGGAACGAAGTCGGGATCGACGGCAATCGAGTGCCGTGCCGTGAGTGGCACGCCGAAGGCGCCGCGCGGGCCTTCGCCAGCCTCGGCCACGGCCTCTTCACGGAAGAACACCACCGACGGGTTCACGTTGAGCATTTCGCGCACGCGTTCAGGGTTGCGGCGCGCCCAGGCGCGGATGCTCTGCATCGACGCCTCGGCCAGCGTGAGCTCGCCTTGATCCACCAGCCAGCGGCCGATCGACTGGTAGCCGTGGCCATTTTGATCGGCGTAGGCCAGCCGGATGATGCTGCCGGCGTCGGGGCCTTCGATCAGGCGGGCGCGCCCCGAGCCTTGCACCTGCAGGAAAAAGGCGTCAACCGGGTCGTTGACCCACACGATGGCGTCGGGGGGTTGTTCGGCAGCGTCGATCTCGGCGCGGGTGGGGTAGGGCACCACACGGTTGCCGTCGACCTTCCCCCGAATGCGCTTGCCGCGCAGCTCGGGGTAGGCTTCGCCCAGGTCGATCACCAGCATGTCTTGCGGCACGGCGTAGAGCGGCCACTGAAAGTCGCCGCCTCGCTCGCGCGACGCTTCGACCAGGGGTTCGTAGTAACCGGTGACCGTGTTGCTCGCGGCGCGGCCCGATTCGATGACCAGCCAGGGCTGCAGGCGCGCTTCGAGAAACTGGCGCACCTCGTCGGCCTGATGCGGGTCGGGCGCCAATTCGGGGTTGAAGGCATCGCGACAGGGTTCGAGCCAGGGCCGTGCGGCGGCGACGGCCGAGCCGCTGCCGGGACGGCCCAGGCCGCGGCGCAACACGGCTTCGCAATTGCGCAGCAAGGCCTGCCAGACCACGCGGTAGTCGTCGGCCTGCCAGGCCGGCACCTGCTGCCAAGTTTGTGACGTGAAATGCGGCAAGCGTTGCCCGGCGCGCAGACTGGCGGGGCTGCTGACCGGGGGGAGCTCGGGCGGCCGGGCCTTGATGGCTTCGCGTTGGGCGGCTTCGCGCTGTTCGAGAATGGCCAGAACGTCGTCGTCCTGGGTGTCGTCGTCGGTGCTGGCGCAGCCCGCGAGCACGGTGGCAATCGCCAGCAGTGCCATCCAGGAGGGGCGCGTGTGCATCCCGCGCGGGCGGTCGGGCCGAGGAATCACGGCAGCCGCCATGGATGCAATGCCCGTCGTGGCAGGCGGCCCGATCGGGGCCGTGCCCCGGGAGGAGGGTTCCCGGCGTTTCATCAGTGCAGGGTGCGCGGCATGGCCAGCATGAACTCGGGGATATCCACCTCGAAGGGGATGCCGTTCTCGCCCACGCACATGTAAGTGCCGCGCATGGTGCCCACCGGCGTGCGCAACGGACATCCGCTGGTATATTCGAAGCTCTCGCCGGGCGGCAGCAGAGGCTGCTGCCCCACTACCCCAAGCCCGCGTACCTCTTCCTGGCGCTGTTCGCCGTCGGTGATGACCCAATGTCGGCTGATCACCTGGGCCGGCTGGCTGCCGGTATTGGTGATGCGCACCGTATAGGCAAACACATATTGCTGCCGCGAAGGGTCGGATTGCTCGGGTAGGTAGCGGGGCGTTACGTTAACGCTCAGGTCGTATGGCTTCATGTGGGGTCTCGGCCGCGAAGCAACCATTGTATCTTTGCAGGAAATTGCCATGTCGAACATCGAGGTCTCGCACACTCGCATCGCGCCCAGCATTTTATCGGCGGATTTTGCCCGGTTGGGTGAAGAAGTGCGCGATGTGGTGGCGGCGGGAGCCGACTGGATCCACTTCGACGTGATGGACAACCATTACGTTCCCAATCTCACCATCGGTCCGCTGGTATGCGAAGCCATTCGGCCGCACGTGAACGTGCCGATCGACGTTCACCTGATGGTGGAGCCGGTGGATGCGCTGGTGCCCCAGTTTGCCAAGGCCGGCGCCAACCTCATCAGCTTTCACCCCGAGGCGTCGCGGCACGTTGATCGTACGCTGGCGTTGATTCGCGATCATGGCTGTCGAGCCGGCCTGGTGTTCAATCCGGCCACGCCGCTGCACCATATGGATCACGTCATGGACAAGCTCGATCTGGTGCTGCTGATGTCGGTGAACCCCGGCTTCGGTGGCCAGGCGTTTCTGCCATCGGCCCTGGCCAAGCTGCGCGAGGCGCGGGCGCGCATCGACGCCTGGCAGCGTGCCGGAGGGCAGCCGATTCTGCTCGAGGTCGACGGTGGCGTGAAAGAAGCCAACATCGGCGAGATCCGGGCCGCGGGCGCGGATACCTTCGTGGCCGGCTCGGCCATTTTCGGGCAATCCGACTACGCGGCCGTCATCGGCCGCATGCGCGCCGAGATCGCGGCGGCCGAAGCGCGTCATGCCTGAGCCTGCCGCCAGTCATCTGCGCGAGCCCGTGCGCGCCGTCCTGTTCGATCTCGACGGTACTCTGCTCGACACCGCGCCCGACCTGGCCATGGCGGCCAATGCCTTGCGCGGGCACTACGACCTGCCCTTTCTCAGCGAATCGGTGATTACCGAGTTTGTGGGCAAGGGCATGGAGAACCTCGTGCGGCGTACGTTGGCTGGCTCGCGTGAGCTGCGCGGACCGCTGCCGTGGTCGGTGGACGAAGCTCTGGCCGTGTTCAAGTCGCACTATCACCGGGTGAATGGCGACCGGGCCCGCATTTTCGATGGCGTTACCGAGGGCTTGATGGCCCTGCGCGACATGGGCCTGGCGCTCGGGGTGGTCACCAACAAGCCCGCCGAGTTTGTCGAACCTCTGCTGCAGCAAACCGGCTTGCTTGGTTTTTTTGGTGTGCGCGTCTGTGGCGACACTTGCGAACGCAAGAAGCCCGATCCCATGCCCGTGCAGTATGCCTGTCAGCAATTGGGTGTTGCGCCTGAAAACGCGGTACTGATCGGTGATTCGATGAACGATGCCCAGGCCGGACGAGCCGCAGGTGCCCAAGTGTTGCTGGTGCCTTATGGCTACAACGAAGGCCGGGACGTCGCCACGCTCGATGTCGATGGACTGGTGCACGATGTGCTCGAGGCGGCGGAGTGGATCCGTCGTCACAATCGGTCCGTTATGTCTTGATAGACGATACGATGTATCGCCTGTAGAATCACTATTTTCATCGCCACGGCTTCAACTTGCCCATGACTGCCACGCCTGAATTCAACGCCGCTTCCCGCTCCTCCCGAGCGCGCACCGTGGCTCTTGCCATCGGCGATCCCAACGGCATTGGCCCGGAGATTGCCGTTCGCGCGGCGGCCGCGGTGAGCCGGATACCGGGCGCGGCCCGGCCCCTGCTGGTGGGCGATGCCTGGTTGATTGAACATTGTTGTGCTGCGCTTGCGCTGGACGACGAAGCTCGGGCCGGCTTCGATGTTCACGCTGTGCCGGCGTTGGCACGCAACGACTGGGCGCCAGGCGAGGTGCTGGCCTCGGCCGGCGCTGCCACCGTGGCGTATGTGCGCGCCGCCATCGATCTCTGGCGCGAGGGGCGTGCCGACGCCGTGGCCGCGTGCCCGCATTCCGAAACGGCGGTCAATGCGGCAGGCATTCCGTTTGCCGGCTACGGTCCCCTGGTGGCCGACCTCACCGACACGCCCCGCGACCAGGTCTTTCTGATGCTGGTGGCGGCCGATCTGCGGGTGGCCCACCTCACCGTGCACGAGCGCCTGCTCGACGCCGTGTCGCGCATCACCCCCGAGTTGGTGGAGGCCGGTGTGCTGGCTACGCGCCTGGCGCTGCAGCGCATGGGGATTGCCGAGCCCAGCGTGTGTGTGCTGGGCATCAATCCGCACGCGGGCGAGGATGGCCTGTTCGGCGACGACGACGAGCGCATCACCCGCCCGGCGGTGCAAGCCCTGCAGGCGCGCGGCCTGGCGGTGAGCGGGCCGCTGGGTGCCGACCTGGCGCTCTCCGAGCGCCGCCACGACGGCTATGTGGCCATGTTCCACGATCAGGGCCACATCGCGGTGAAGATGCTGAGCCCCAAGGGTGCGTCGGCCGTGCTGGCTGGCCCGCCGGTGTTGTTCTCGAGCGTGGGCCACGGCGCTGCCTTCAATATTGCCAATCAGTTTGTGGCCGATGCCACCGCCATGACGGCCACCCTGCAACTGCTAGCCGAGACTGCCTGATGACCACCTGCACTGCCCAGACCGGTGACCGCACCGCCACTTTCGAGGTGCCGGCCGACACCACCATTCTCGATGCCGCGCTGGCGGCGGGTTGGGAAATTCCTTATTCCTGCCGCAAGGGCACCTGCGAAACCTGCCGCGCCGGCATTGTGAGCGGCGAAGTGACCCCTTCGCCCGACGCCGACGGCACGGCGCTGCTGTGCCGCACGCGCGCCTTGAGCGACGTCACCATCGCGCCGCTCAGGCTCGAGTCGGCGCAGCCCGACGCCCGTCGCACGGTGTCGGCGCGGGTGTACCGCGTGCGCTGGCCGGCCGACGACGTGGCCATGATCGATCTGCGCTTTCCGGCCGGCATCCGGGTGCCGTTTCAGGCGGGGCAATACCTGCAGGTCTTGTTGCCCGACGAGGCGCCGCGCAGCTTCTCCATGGCCAATCCGCCCAAGAGCAGCGACGGCGTGCAGTTGCACGTGCGGGTGATTCCCGGAGGGTTGTTTGGCGAGAAGCTCAAGTCCGAGGCCATTCAGGCCGGCGACACGTTCGATATCGAGCTTCCCTTCGGCGACTTTCACCTGCGCGACGCGCCCGAACGCCCGGCGGTGCTGGTGGCCGGGGGCACCGGCTTTGCGCCGATTCAATCGATTCTGGAACATGCGCTGGCCAAGCAGAAAGATCGCGAGTTCGTGCTGTATTGGGGCGGACGCGACCAGGCCGGCCTCTACGCCCTCGATCAGGTGGCCAAATGGCAGCGGCGCTACCCGCATTTCCGCTTTGTGGGTGTGGTGTCGGATGAAGCGCCCGCCGAGGGGCAGCGCGCGGGGCTGGTGCATGAGGCCGTGCTGGCCGATTACCCGGATATGTCGGGGGTGGATGTGTACGCGTGTGGCGCACCGGGCCTGATTCAGGCGGCGCGGCGCGACTTTACAGCGCGCGGCCTGCCGGCCGACCGCTTCTTCGCCGATTCCTTCGTGACGCCTGCCGACGGCTGATCGCTGTAGCGGCCGGGCAAAGGGCGTCTGCTCCGCGGCGTGGAAACTTTTCACGCCCGCGCCAAACTCGTTGCTGTGTCCGTCATCTGCCTGCCAGAACGCCGCGGTATAGTTAACGTCGACAACTTTTCAGACCCAACGACATTCATTGGAGGAAACACCCATGACCCAGGGCCGAAAGCGCAGCATTCACGTCGACGGCGTTACCCACGGCGCGGCACCCATTCCCATGGGAGCCCGGGTGGGCAACATCATTTATTCGTCGGCCATCTCGGGCAAGGATCCCGCCACCAACAAGCTGCCCGAGTCGCCGCGCGATCAGGTGAAGTTTGCCTTTGCCAACATGAAATCGCTGCTGGCCAACGGTGGTGCCACGCTGGATCACCTGGTGAAGGTGGCGGTTTTGCTCAAGGACAACGACCTGCGCGAAGCCATCAACGAAGAGTGGCTGGCGTGCTTCCCCGACCCCGACGATCGCCCGGCGCGCCATGTGTCGCCTACCGACCTGCAGCACGGCATGCTGCTTCAGCTCGAAGTGGTGGCGGTGATTACCGACTGAGGGTGCGACCGTACGATCGGCCGGCCGGTCTCCGCTCTTTCGCTCCAGGGGGGCGAACATGGGGAAAGCCTCCGATCCTCATCGAGCCCACCCGTTGACGGTGGGCTTTGCTTTGTTCCCCGGAGCCACGACATGATGACTCACCCTGCGGCAGCCATGCGGCGCGGCCGCGAGATCTTTCTGGCCTTCCTCTGGCTGGGACTCACCTCGTTTGGTGGCCCCATTGCCCACCTGGGTTACTTCCGCACGGCATTTGTCGAGCGCCGGCGCTGGCTGAGTGATCGCGACTACGCCGATCTGGTGGCGTTGTGCCAGTTCTTGCCCGGCCCGGCCAGCAGCCAGGTGGGCTTTGCCCTGGGTTGGCTGCGGGGCGGCCCAGTGGGTGCCGGCCTGGCCTGGCTGGCCTTTACGCTGCCTTCGGCCATTGCCCTGGTGCTGTTCGCCTACGGCGCGCAACATCTGGGCGGTCCCATCGGTAGCGGCATCATCCACGGCCTCAAAGTGGTGGCCGTGGCGATCGTGGCCCATGCCGTGTGGGGCATGGCCAAAACCCTGTGTCCCGATCGTATTCGTGCTGCCATCGCCCTGGCGGCCGTGGCGGTGGTGGCTGCGCTGGCCGGGCCAATGGGTCAGGTGGCCGCCATTGGCGTGGGGGCGCTGGCCGGACTGGTGTTGTGCCGTGGCGGCGACGCCAGTGCCGAAGGCCATCTGCATTTTGCCGTGCCCCATCGGTGCGCGGCCTGGGCGGCCGTGATTTTCGTGGCCTTGCTGGTGGGTCTGCCCTGGCTGGTTTGGCTCACGGAATGGCATTGGCTGGCCGTGATCGATGCCTTCTATCGTGCCGGCGCGCTGGTGTTTGGCGGTGGGCATGTGGTGCTGCCGCTGCTCGAGGCCGAGGTGGTGCAATCGGGCTGGGTGTCGGCTGACGCCTTCCTGGCCGGTTATGGCGCGGCGCAGGCGGTGCCCGGGCCCCTGTTCACCTTTGCCGCCTATCTGGGCGCGGTGCTGCAGGGTTTCCCCAGCGGCGTGATCGGCGCCCTGTTGGCCTTGTTGGCGATCTTCGTGCCAGGCTTCTTGTTGCTGGTGGCGGTGCTGCCGGTCTGGAACGGCCTTCGGCGGAGGCGGCCAGCGCAGGCCTTGATGCGCGGCGCCAATGCCGCGGTGGTGGGCATTCTGGCTGCGGCGCTGTATCAGCCGGTGTTCACCAATGCCATCATCAGCCCGCGCGAATTTGCGCTCGCCTTGTTCGGCTTCCTGCTGCTCACCGTGTGGCGCGCACCGGCGTGGCTGGTCGTGGTGCTGGTGGCGGCCGGGGGCGTGCTGATTACGGTGGCGTAGCTCACGTGGTGACGAGGTCGGGCAAGGGCGCTTCGGCGTCGCCGCCCAGTGCCTGGTACAGCAGCACCTGATTGGCGTAGCGTTCGAGCCGGTTGCGGGCCACGGCCAGTTCGGCGGCGCGGCGGCGTTCCTGGGCGTCGAGCCAGTCTTTCAGGGGCACGGCGCCGGCGCGGTAGCGCACTTCGTAGAGCTCTTCGGTCTTGCGGCTGGCGGCCAGCACCTCGGCAAGCAGCCGCGCCTGTTCCGCGAGCGCGCTGCGCGCCGAGAGCGCATCTTCCACTTCGGCCAGCGCCTCGTACAGTGTTTGGCGAAATTCCACCACGGCGGTGGCGTAATCGGTGTCAGCCAGTTCGGTGGTTTGTTCCATTCTTTGCCATTGCAGGAATGGCAGGGTGAGGCCGGCGCCCAGGGCAACCACGGGATTCTGCAGGAGGTTGACCAGCGCCGTGCTGGCACCGCCCAGTGAGCCGGTGAGCGACAGGGTGGGATAGAAGCTGGCGCGCGTGGCGTCGGCTTCGGCCAACGATTGGCGTAGACGAAATTCGGCCGCCTGCAGGTCGGGGCGGCGCGCCAGCACCTCAGCCGGCAAGGTGGCGGCCACTGCCGGCAGCGGCCGATCGGGCAGCAACTCGGGCAGCGGCACCACGTCGCCCGGTGGGCCGTCGAGCAGCACGGCCAGCGCGTTCCGGGTTTCACGCAGTTGCTGACGCAGCTGGCTCAACTGGTTTTGCTGCTCGAGCAGGTTGCGATCGGCCTCGGCACGTTCCAGCCCCGAGGCGGCGCCGGCCTCGTACTGGGTTTCGACCAGCTCGCGGGTTTGCTCGGCGTAATCAATGCTTGCCTGGCTGACGCCGATCTGCTGGCGCAGGAAGGCGGCATTCCAGTACAGATCGAGCGTGGTGCCCAACAACAGCAGCACGGTGCTGTGCAGGTCGGCCGCGCTGGCGGCGGCGGCCCACTCCGCGGCATCGCGTTGACGCGCCAGCCGGCCCCAGAGATCCACTTCGTAATTGAGGCCGAAGCTCCAGCTGTAGCGGTCGCTGGTGTTGCCGCCATCGAGGGGGCGGTCGACGTCGGCGCCGGCCCGGCCCGAGGCCTGCGGGAACAGGTCGGTGCGGGCCAATCCGGCCTGCAGCTGGGCACGTCGCAGACGCAACGCGGCCGCAGCCAGGTCGTTGTTGCGCTCGAGCATGGTGCTCACGAGCTGGTTCAGCACCGGATCGTCGAAGCGTTGCCACCAGCGATCGTCGGCGGTGGCGGACGGACTTGGTGTGTCGTCGGTCTCGGCGCCTCCTCGCACGTCGGCCTGCCATTGAGCGGGCACTTCCACGGCAGGCGGGTCGTACGGCGTTTGCAGCATGGCGCCGCAGCCCGCCAGCAAAACAGCGAGCAGGGCGCTGCCGGCGACGCGTACGGGGCGGTGGTGGTGGCTGGCAAACGGTTTGGGCATGCGGGGGAAAGCCATGAGTTCAGTCTCGTGCCAGGGCGTCGATCGGGTCGAGGCGCGCGGCGTTGCGGGCGGGCCAGAAGCCGAAGATGATGCCGATCAGGGTGGAGCAAGCAAAGGCAGCCACCATCGAGGTGGTGGAGTACAGCATACGGAAGTCGCTGCCGAGACGGTCGACCAGCTCGCCCACCCCGAGCGCCAGGCCGATGCCGAGCACGCCGCCAATCAGGCAGACCAGTACCGCTTCGATCAGAAACTGCAGCATGATGTCGCTCTGTCGCGCGCCGACCGCCATGCGCACACCGATCTCGCGGGTGCGTTCCGTGACCGACACCAACATGATGTTCATCACGCCGATACCGCCCACCATGAGTGAGATGAGGGCGATGGCCGAAATCAGCAAGGTCATCGTGGCCGTGGTGGCCTGAATGGTCTGACGGATGCTGTCGGTGTTGATCAGGAAGAAGTCTTCCACCCCATGGCGGCGCAACATCAGCTCGCGGATGTGTTGTTCGGCGTCGGCCGGTGCCACGTTGTCGGCCACGCGCACCGTGATGCTGCGCAGGTGGCTTTGGCCCAGCAGACGGTAAAGCGCGGTGGTGTACGGTATCCACACATTCAGGGCGTCGCTGCTGCCAAACGCCGCCTCGCGCGGTGCGGTCACGCCAATCACTCGGGCCGGCATCTGGCCCAGCAGAATGACCTCACCGATCGGGTCCACGCCGGGCCCGAAAAGGGTGTTGCGCGTGTTGGGGTCGATCACCACCTCTTGTGCCTGACGGCGGACGTCGTCGGCATCGAACGCGATACCGCTGCCGATCTCGTAGCCGCGCACCCGGAAGTACTGATCGCCCACGCCCTGGATGGTGCCATTGGCCGACACATTGCGATAGCGCAGGCTGGCTGAACTGTTCACGCCAGGGGTCACGCTATCCACATAGGGTTCGTTGCGCAGGGCGTCGGCATCGCCGGGGGTCAGGGTTTGCACGCGCGCCGCGCGTTCGTCACCAAAGCCGGCACCCGATCGGATGTCGATGGTGTTGGTGCCCAGTGAGCTGATGCGCTCGAGTATCTGCTGGCTCGAGCCGCTACCCAGCGCCACCATCGACACCACCGAGGCGATACCGATGATGATGCCCAGCATGGTGAGAAAGGTACGCAGTCGGTGGGCGTTCATGGCGATCAGCGCCATCTGCAGGGCTTCGCTCAGCCGACCCCACCAGGCCGTCCAGCGATGGGTTTGTCGAACCGGGGCCGTGGCTCTTTCTCTGTGGTTGGGGGCGTGGTGGTCGGTGCGGCGATCGGCCACGATGCGGCCATCACTGATCTCGATGATGCGGTCCGCGTGCTCGGCCACCTGCATGTCGTGGGTCACGATGATCACCGTGTGGCCCTCGGCATGCAGTTCGCCCAGAATGCGCATCACTTCCGCGCCGCTGTGCGTATCCAGCGCGCCGGTAGGCTCGTCGGCCAGGATCACCTCGCCGCCGTTGACCAGCGCACGGGCGATGCTGACGCGCTGCTGTTGGCCACCCGAGAGCTGGCCCGGCCGATGGTGGGTGCGGTCGGTCAGGCCAAGCCGGTTCAGCAACTGGCTGACGCGCTCACGCCGGCTGCTGCGGCCCTCACCGGCGTAAATGGCCGGGATCTCCACGTTGCCGATGGCGCTCAGGTCGCCAAGCAGGTGATAGCGCTGGAAGATGAATCCGAAGTGTTCGCGACGCAGCTGTGCCAGTTCATCGGGCTCGAGCTCGCCGGTGGCACGGCCGGCCACGCGGTACTCGCCCGCGGTGGGGCGGTCGAGGCAGCCGAGAATGTTCATCAGCGTGGATTTGCCCGAACCAGATGCCCCGACGATGGCCACCATTTCGCCGGCCTCGATCCGCAGGTTGATGTCCTGCAGCACGGCGATCGTGCTGTCGCCTGCGGCGAACTCGCGGCGCAGGTCGCGCAGCTCGAGCAGGGCCGGGGCAGCGCTGCGCGCGCGAGGCGTGTCTGGCTCGCCTTCGAGGGGGTGGGAGTTTGCCGTCATCGCTTAGAGCCGCAGGCGCCGGGGGGCACCGCTGCGTTCTGCGGGGGCAGTGGCGGCGCCCGCGCCGCGAATCACCACCGCCTCGCCTGCCCGCAAGCCGTCGAGCACTTGCACATTCACGCTGTTATCGATGCCGACGCGGATGTCGCGTGTTGCGATGCTGCCGTCTGGCGCCAGGACGCGAACCTGGGCCGGCTTGCCGGCCGTTGCATCGGTCGACGCTGGCGCATCGCTTCCCGACGGGGTGCCTTGCACTGCCGAAGCCGGAATGAGCAGTGTGTCATCGGCCTGCGCCAGTACGATGTTCACCTGCGCGGTCATGCCAATGCGCAGGAGCCCCTCCGGGTTGGGGACATCGAACAGGCCGTTGTAATACACCGCAGCGCTCGAGCCGCCGGTACTGCTGCTGCTATTGCTCGAGGATTCGGTGGCGATCGACTGCGGTGCCGGCTCGATGGCCCGCAGCGTGGCGTGAAATCGCCGATCGGGGTCGCCCAGGATCGAAAAGAACACCGGCATGCCGGGCTTCACGCGGATGACGTCGGCCTCCGAGATTTCGGCTTTCACGGTGAGGATATCCAGTTGGGCCAGCCGCACGATGGTGGGTGCCTGCTGGTTGGCGTTGAGTGTTTGCCCCTCTTTGGCGATTTCGGCCACGATGGTGCCGGCCATGGGAGCTGTGATGCGGGTGTAGCCCAGATTGACCTGGGCGGTATCCACGGCAATTTCTGCCTGCGCCAACTCGGCTTCCAGTGTGGCCACTTCCGCTACGCTGGTGGCCAGCGCGGCTTCCGCCTCTTCGAAGGTTTGCGTCGAGCTGGCGTTGCGCGCCAGCATCTGGCGCTGTCGCTCGAATTCGCGCTGCGAGCGCTTCAGGTTGGCCTGCCGCGCCGCCTGGCGCGCTTTCACCGACCGCAGCGCCGCCTCGGCGTTGCGCAGTGCATTTTGTTGGGTCAGGGAATCGATCTCGGCGAGGAGGTCGCCCTCGGCCACACGATCGCCCAGCGCGACTGCCAGGTGCTTGAGTTGGCCCGACGCTTGCGCGCCCACACTGACCAGATTGCTGGCCTCAAGCTCACCGGTGGCCAGTACCGTGTTCTGGATGTTGCCCACGCGCACCGTTGCCGTGGGCGGCAGCTCGGGGGCTGGCGGCACAAACCACATCCGCCACGCCACCACGGCACCGAGGCCCAGCAACAGCACGACCAGAAGGTAACGCCAGGTTCGGTTCCGCGAGGATGTTTTCATGCAGCCAGAGTCAGGAGAGGAGAAAAAGCGGAACGGGCCCCAAAGCCCACGCGTCGCGACCGAGTGCGATGCGTGGGCTTTGGGGCCGATGGTGCCTGTGATGCGCAGTGCCGAAGCTCGCGGCGCAGAACGGGCGGGGCTCGGCGAGGCAGGATTATGGCATCATGCCGCGGCCGCGCCGACCGCGCATGCCGGCATGTTCGTTGCGCCATTCCGTCATTTGTTCGCGCTGTTCGGGGGTCAGTACGGCCGCCATCTCGGCATGCATTTGCGTGCGCAGCAACAAGGCCCGAGCCTGGGCATCGGCCAGCGCCCGGCTCACGTCTTCGGCTGCGGTGGCATCGAACGACTCGGCACGGCCCAGCTCGCGTAGCGCCTCACGCTGAGTGCGGGCCTCGATCATGGCCGCGCGGACTTCCGGTTGGGCGCCATGACGCAGCTCGAACATTTGGTCGCGTTGTTCCTGCGAGAGGTTGAGTCGAGTCATCGCCTGATCGGCCATGCCTTGCCGGTTGCCCATTTGGCCACGGCCTTTGTGCTCGCCGCGCGCATGTTGGTGCTCACCCTTGGCGTGTTCGCCATGGCCATGTTGGCCTCGTTCTTGACCGTAGCTTCCGCGCGAACCGTCGCTGTGGGCATATGCCGTAGCGCCCAGGGTGGCGGCGGCGAATGTGGCGGCCAGGGCAAGGGAAGCGGTGCGTGACAGTGATTTCATGATGGCATCTCCGTAGATCGTGACGCGAGTTCGACGATGCCGGATGGCTTCGTCCATGCCTGCAGAATACGCAGCGATCGTGGCGGAAATTTGAGGGAATTATGGAGAAACTGTGGAGGTGTTGCTATAACTCCAGCTTGTAGCCGACGCCGTAGATGGAGCGGATGGCGTCCTCGGGGCGGATGGCTTCGAGCTTGCGCCGCAGGTTCTTGATGTGACTATCCACGGTGCGATCGGTGACCACGCGATGGTCATCGTAGATATGTTCCAGTAATTGGTCGCGCGAGAATATCCGGCCCGGTTCCGAGGCCAGGGCGCGAAGCAGGCGAAACTCCACCGGGGTGAGGTCGAGGGCCTGGCCATCGAGGCGGGCTTCATAGCGTTCGGGCTCGATGCTCAGGCCCGATGGGGTCGGGTTCGAGGCGCCCGTGGCTCCGGCTCCTTTCGGCGGGGTGGCACTCTCCGGCCCGCCGTTGGCGCCGGCTCCCGCGCTTTGCACCCGGCGCAGGATGGCCTTGACCCTGGCCACCACCTCGCGCGGGCTGAAGGGTTTGCAGATGTAGTCGTCGGCGCCCAGCTCAAGGCCCAGCAAGCGATCGATTTCTTCGACCCGTGCGGTGAGCATGATGACGGGCACGGTACTGAACGTACGCAATTCGCGGCAGATATCCAGACCGTCGCGCCCTGGCAGCATGAGGTCGAGCAACACGAGATCGGGCATGCGCTGACGCAGGGCAGGGATCACGGCGTTGCCATCGGCCAGCCAGGTGGTGGTGTAGCCACTGCTCTCCAGGTAGTCGATCAGCAAACGCGCCAGCTTGGGTTCGTCTTCAACGATGAGAATGTGCGTCATGGTCATTGTCGGTCATTCGGCGGGTAGCTCCAGGCGAATCTCCACACCGCCCAGGGCCGACGGCAGTGCCTCGATCCGGCCGCCGTGAGCCTCGACGATGCGCTGCGAAATCGCCAGGCCCAGACCCGAGCCGCCGCTCTCGCGGTTGCGCGAGTGCTCCACCCGAAACAGGCGTTCGAACAGTCGGGGCAACAGGGCAGTGGGCACTCCCGGCGCCGAATCGCGCAGTACCAGAACGATGCGATCGTCCGAACGGTTCAGCGACAACTCCACCCGGCCACCCGGATCGGTATAGCGCAGGCTGTTCTCCAGCAGGTTGTGCAGCAGCTGGTCGAGGCGTTGTGCGTCGCCCTGCATCCAGGCCGGCTCGTCGGCAAGGTGGATGTCGAACGCGAGCTGCCGACTGGCCATGCGTTCCGCATAGGCCTGGGCGGCGGCTCGTACGATGTCGCGCAGATCCAGTTTTTGCTTGCGGTAATTGAGTGCCCCGGCATCGGCCAGGGCCAGCTCGTGCAGGTCGTCGATGAGCTGACTCAGCCGACCCACCTCGTGTTGCAGCGAGGCCAGCGATGCTGCGTCCAGGCGGCGTACGCCATCCTGCAGCGCCTCGAGCTCGCCGCGCAGCACGGCCAGCGGCGTGCGCAGCTCGTGCGAGATGTCGGCCATGAGTTCGCGGCGCAGGCGCTCGTTGCGCTCGAGGGTGGTTGCCAGTTGATTGAAATCATTGGCCAGTTGACCCAGCTCGTCGCGTCGGCGTTCGGTGACCCGAATACCGTAGTCGCCCGCCGCCAGTCGGTGAGTGGCCTCGCCGATGCGTCGAATCGGTGCCCGCAGCGTGCGTGCCAGCAACAAGCTGACGGCTGCCGCCAGCAAGGCCGCCAGCGCCACGATGGCGTAGGTGGCCAGTCGCTGCTGGCTGGCAAAACGCTGATCGAGAGCGTCGGGTGCCTGTGGCATGGGCTGACGCACCAGCCAGCCTACCGTGGTGCCGTCCACTTCCACGGCATACCGCGGCCCCTCGTGGTTATCTGAATGGCCATGATGGTTGCCGCTGCGCGGACCGGCGATGAGACTGCCCTGGGCATCGAGCAGTGAAAACGGCGGGGGCTGCGCATACACCGGCTCGTCGCGCTCGCCGCGGCCGCGCCCCTCGATGGCCGTGGCGGTGCGCACGATGCGCCACCACAGGCGAGGTTCGTCGCGCAGGAAGCCCCAGCCGCCCTGATCGCGGTAGAGCTCGGTGAGTGTGCTGGTCAGCAGGCTGGCGCGTTGCGTGTCTCGCTCTTCCAGGTATTGCGTGAAGCCGGTATGGAAACTGAAGCGCACGGCCATGGCCATGGCCAGTGCCACTGCCAGCGAGGTGAGCAGGATGGCAAGGAACAACCGAGCCGTAATGCCGAAGCGGATCATGGCGTAGGGGAGCGACCGGGCAGCGGCAACCGTGGCTCTCAGTTGGCCGCCCGCTCCAGCCGCTCTTCCAGCATGGGTTGCGGCAGCGCGCCCGTGGCCCGGCTGCCGTCGGCAAAGAACAGCGTGGGCGTGCCGCGCACGTTGTATTGCCGGCCCAGTGCCACGAAGTCATCCATGGGCGCGTCGCACTCGAGATTTGGCGGCACCGTGCCTTCCAGCATCCAGGCATCCCAGGTGGCGCCGCGGTCCTCGGCGCACCAGATCGACTGCACTTTGGTGTGCGAATCGGGCGACAGGATGGGGTACATGAAGGTGTAGATGGTGAGGTCGTCCACTTGCTGCAGGGTTTGGCGCAGCTGCTTGCAATAGCCGCAATTGGGGTCTTCGAAGATGGCCACCACGCGACTGCCGTCGCCGCGCTGTTGTTCAAAGGCCAGATCCAGCGGCAACTCGGAAAACTCGATGGCGTTGAGCTGCTCCTGGCGTTGGGCCGTGACGTTGCGGCGAGTGGGCGCATCGATCAGATTGCCTTCGAGCACATAGCTGACGTCTTCATTGGCGTACAGGATCGTGTTGCCCACCTGAATCTCGTAGAGGCCTTGGTAGGGCGTGGGGCTGACGCCCGTGACATTGATGTTGGGAAACTGCTGGCTGAAGCGTTGTTCCACCTGTTGCAGCGGGTCGGCCGCCTGGGCCAGCGCGACCGAGGGCAGGACGAAACTGGCGGCCAGCACCAACTGGCGGGCGAGGCGGACGGAAGAGAGCGGGCGAAGCAGCGTCATGAAAGCATCCGGAAAATGTCAGAGTGAAATGATGGGCGCGGGCGGTTGGGCTCGAAGCCGCGCCGAACACCGCATCGGCTAAAAGCCGGAGGCGTGCCGGATCAGCTGACGCTTGAGCCACGGCAGCTGATTCACGATCTGCATGCCGGAATTGCGCAGCCAGGCCAGCGGCGGGGCCGGAACGTCGAAAAGATGATACAGCCCATCGGTGGCCAGGCGCATGGCGGCCAGCGGTTCGGCGCGCGCCCGGGCATAACGGCGCAGCACGCGTTCGTCGCCGGGCGAGCGCCAGGGTTCCCGTTCAGCCACGGCCTGGGCCAGGGCGTGTACGTCGCCCAGCCCCAGATTGAGGCCCTGCCCGGCCAGCGGATGCACCACATGACCGGCATCGCCGACCAGGGCCACACCCGCCTGCGCCAGCACGGGTGCCTGTTGCAGCGAGAGGGGAAAGCCGTGCAGAACCGTGCGCGGCCGCAGCGCCCCCAGCAGTCCGCCCGTGGCGTCGTGCAAGCGTTGCGTCAGTTGGCGGGCCTGTTCGGTGTCGGTGCACGTCAGCAGGGAGTCGGCTTGTGTGCTGCGCATCGACCACACCATGGAGACCTGTGGCCCTTGTGTGGTGTCGGGCATGGGCAGCAATGCCAGCACGCCGTCCGGTGTGAACCACTGCAGGGCGCGGCCCTGGTGAGGGAGTTCGGCGTCGAGGTGCGCGACCAGGCCGTTGGCGTCGTAAGTGCGCACCCGCGAGTCGAGCCCGGCGGCACGGCGCACGGCAGAACGTGCCCCATCGGCGGCGACGAGCAGCGCGGCACTGACGGTGACGCCGTTGGCGAGGTGAACGTTCTGCAGCGTGGCGTTGACGCGGCGGGTAAGCCCCTGAAAATCCGACTCCAGCCACGGCACGCCAAATACCTGCAGGGCATTGCGCAGCGCCCGCTCGAGTTCTGTGGCTTCCACGATGTGGGCCAGGTCGGTCTGTCCGGCCTGCCAGGCGTGCAGATCAACGGCACTACCGCGGTCGCCGAACACGTGCATGGCTTCGACCGGGGTGAGCCGTGGGGCAGGCAGGCTGCTCCAGGCGCCCAGACGTTGCAGGAGCCCACGGCTGGCCGGGGAGATGGCGTAGACCCGCGGATCGTAGTGATCGCCGCCGGCCACCGGCAGCTCGCGGCGCGGCCCGAGCAGCACGACGCGGCAGGATTGCCGTGCCAGCGCAAGGGCCGCGGCCAGCCCGGCAATGCCGGTGCCCACCACGGCCACGTCGTATTCGGAGGGGGAAGCGCTCATGCCGGCATCTTACCCGAAGGGCCACGTCGGCTTGCGCGTGATCGAACGCCGATCAGTCGCGTTGGCGGGTGGCCGCCGCCACCTGCTCGGCGTGTTCGGGCGCCCATTGCTGCCATTGCGGCCGTTCCATCTGAAACAGCTCGGGCCGGCGGGCATACCAGCCCGCACCGTGCAATCGCGCGATGAGATCGAGCTTGGGGGTGTCGATGTGGCAGCGCTCGGGATTGAGTATGAAGTCGTCGTGGATGTGCGCCATCAAGACTTCACCCAGCACCACCATCTGGCCGGGACCCGTGACCACCGACGACAGATTGCGGCATTCGAGCGATACCGGCGCTGCTGCGATGCGCGGTGCCGACACCGTCACACCCGGACGGGTTTCGATGCCGGCCAGCGTCAGTTCGTCGACTTCGGGCGGCGCGTCGATGCAGGTGAGATTCATGGCTTCGGCCACGTCGTTCGACACCAGATTGACCACGAATTCGCCGGTGTCGAGGATGTTGGCCGCCGAATCCTTGAAGCGCTGTTCGCCGTGCCGCATGATGCCAATGGCCACCACGGGTGGCGCCGCCCCCATCATGTTGAAGAAGCTGTAGGGCGCAGCGTTGCGCACGCCGTCGGCCGATTGCGAGCTGATCCACGCAATGGGCCGTGGCGTGATGCTGGCAGTCAGGATCTTGTAGCGCTGCTGTTCGGGCAGCGCTCGCATGTCGTATTGCATGAGCAGGCTCAGTTCGAGTCGTCGGTGATCACGGGCGACTTGGGTCGGGTATCCACGCGCAGCTGGAAGACGTCGGAGCGCGAGTAGTGCCCGGCCACGTCGAAGTCGTACTTGCCGCGCACGATCTGGTTGGGGTCGATGTCGGCATACAGCAGACATTCGCCGTCGAAATCCGGGCCAGCCAGTACGTTGCCAAGCGGGTCGATGATGGCACTGCCGCCGCGCATCAGCACGGTGTCGGGGTCGTCGCCCAGTTCGCACTGATAGTCGGCCGGGTAGGCCCCGCGCCGAATGTGCTGACAAGCGCTGAACACGTAGCAACGGCCTTCGAGCGCCACGTGACGCATGCTGGGCACCCACGTGTCGCGGTCGTCGGCGGTGGGTGCGCAGTAGAGGGAAACGCCCTGGCTGTACATGTGCATGCGCAGCATGGGCATGTAGTTTTCCCAGCAGATCACTGCGCCGATCCGGCCCAGCGAGGTATCGAACACCGGCAGGGTGGAGCCGTCGCCAAAGCCCCAGATCAGGCGTTCGGCGCCGGTGGGCATGAGCTTGCGATGCTTGCCCACCATGCCATTGGCGCCGTCGAAGAACAGCGCCGTGCAATACAGCGTGCCGCCCACGCGCTCGATCACGCCGATCACCACGAACAGGCCGGTTTCGGCCGTGGCTTCGGCAATGCGATCGGTTTGCGCGCCCGGCACGTTGATGGCGGCCTCGTGGTAGCGCCGGAACGCCTCGCGCCCTTCGGGCTTGCGCATGCCCACCGGCGTGCCGAACGAGGCACCCTTGGGATAGCCGCCCAGAAAGGCTTCAGGAAACACCAGTAGACGCGCCTGGTTGCCGGCCGCCTCATGGATGGCCTGCACGGCGCGCTCGGTGGCAGCATCAACGTCGAAGGGGTGGGAGGCCAATTGGGCCACGGCCGCACGGAAGGGTTGACTCATGCGTTGCGTCCTCGAGAGTGACGAAGGGCGGACACCGTTCGATGCCCGCCGCACAGGAAAACAGGCAGCGCGGCCCGGCAGGAGCCGCGCGCCGATGGCACCGGTGGGCGTTCAGATTTCCTTGACCGGATTGCGCAGCGTGCCAAGGCCCTCGAAGGTGATTTCGCACACATCGCCGCCTTTCATGAACTGCGGCGGGTTGTAGCTGATGCCCACACCTTCGGGCGTGCCGGTGGCGATCACGTCGCCCGGCTCGAGCGTGATGCCCGAGGCCAGGTGCGAGATGAGGCGCGGCGTTTTGAAGTACATGTACTGGGTGTTGCTGTTCTGCTTGACGTCGCCGTTGATCGTGAGCTTGAGATCGAGATTGTGCGGATCGGCGATCTCGTCGGCGGTGACGATCCAGGGGCCCATGGGGCAGTAGGTGTCCTGGCCCTTGGCGAAGCACCACTGGCCGCCATGACGGGCGTCGCGTGCGGAGACGTCGTTGAGAATGGTGTAGCCGAATACATGCTTCATGGCGTCGGCTTCGCTCACGCCGCGGGCCTTGCTGCCGATGACCACGCCGAGCTCGGCTTCCCAGTCGAGTTGCTGGGTGATCTTCGGGTTGTGTTCGATGGCATCGTTGGGGCCGATGACCGACGTGGCCGGCTTGACGAAGATCACCGGATGCGTGGGCATGTTGGCGTCGGTGTCCATCGTGCGGCTGGATTCATCCACGTGCTTGGCGTAGTTGAGGCCCACGCCGAACACACCCTTGGTGGGGCGAGGCAGCGGTGCCAGCAGGCGCGTGTCGGCCAGGGGCTGGGCCACACCGGCCGGCCAGTTGTTCTGGTGCTCGGCCACCAGGGCGCGGGCGGTATCGAGGGCGGCGGGGCTCTGCTCGATGAGCTCGAGCATGGTGGCGGGCAGCGACTTGCCGCCGGCCTTGGCGAGATCGACGAGGTCGATCACCTGGTCGTTGACCACGGCGCCCAGGCGGGCATCATTCTGGCGTTGATAGGTAACGAGTTTCAAGGTGTGCTCCTGAATAAGAGAAATCGGATGGGAATCAGCTTTCGATGATCTGATGGCCGTCGTTGTCGGTGTAGGCCTCTTCGGCGTACAGGCTGAGCGCGCGCATCACCGGCAGATCGTTGAACGTGAACAGGCAGGCGTCGTCGCTGTCGGACAGATTGGCATGCTCGTGCAGCGCCCACGACGGGATGACGAAGATGTCTTTTTCTTTCCAGTCGTAGCGCTTGCCGTTGATCACCGAATAGCCCTTGCCCTTGGCCACCTGGAAGACGAACGAGCCGGTATGGCGGTGCGCCTTGGTGCGCTGACCCGGGCGCAGCAGCTGCATGCTGGCACCGATGGTGGGCATCACCGGGCCACCGGTGATCGGGTTTACGTATTCCATGATGATGCCGTCGTAGGGCGAACCCTCGTGGCATTTCTCGGCCTTGAGCAGTGCCTCGTAGGTGGGCTCCCACGGGTACTTGAGCATGGGCGAGTAGGGCTTTTGCCAGTTCTGGCGCAGGAAGGTGGGCTGGATCCAGCCACCACTGTAGGCCGAGTAGCTGCTGTTGATGGGTGCGGTCTGCTTCTGGTGCAGGTTTTCGTGCACGGCATAGAAGTTGGCATCCAGCGTATTCACCAGCGGGATATCCAGACCATCCTGCCACACGCACTGGGCGCCATCTTCATCCACGCCGTGTTCGTGCCAGGTGCCCACGGGCGTGAGCACGAAATCCTTGGCGCCCAGCGACATCTTTTCGCCATCGACGATGGTGTAGGCGCCACGGCCTTCCATGATGAAGCGCAGGGCGCTGGCGGCGTGGCGGTGGGCCGAGGCGCGCTCGCCGGCGTTCATGATCTGGATGCCGGTGTAGAGCAAACCGACCGCAGCGCTGAGATGCTTGCGGTTGGGGTTCACCAGCATGACCACGCGTCGGCCGGCGTCTTCGGGGCGCACGAGATCGGGCGCCTTGCCCACCAGCGGGCGCAGTTCGTCGTACTTCCACAATACCGGCACCGACTCGGGTTGCGGGTACCAGGGCTCGATGGCGTTGGCTACCGTCCAGAGTGCACCGGCCTCGAGCTTGGAAAGTTCGTTGTAGTAGGCGGTGAGCTCGGGGGAGTCGGCCACATTGGCACGGCCGGGGATGTCTTCGCGCATGGCGTTCTCCGTACGGGGCCGGCAACGGGGTAGGCCAGCCCGAAGGTGAGTGTTGCGAGAGAAATTTACGATAATCTATTGATTTTCGAAAATCGTCTGTGGCAGTATGGCATAGACTTTCGCAATCTGGCAATCCCATGCCCATTTCGGTTCCTTCCGCTCTCCCGTCCGCTCGTGCCGTGGCGTCTGCCGTGTCGCTCACCGAGGCGCCGCCCCGCCCACTGCCGTTGTCCGAGCAGGCGTATCGCAACATGCGGCGCGACATCCTCAATGGCACGCTGCGGCCCGATGTGCCGCTGCGCTTCGAGGCGCTCAAGGAGCGCTACGGCTTCAGTTTTTCTCCCTTGCGCGAAGCGCTGGCACGCTTGCAGGCCGAGCGCCTGGTCACTGCCACGGCGCTGCGGGGTTATCGGGTGGCCGAGGTGTCGTTGGTGGAAATGTGGGACGCCATCCAGACCCGAGTGCTGCTCGAAACCGCCGCCCTGCGGGCGGCGATCGAACACGGCGATGCCGAGTGGGAGGAGCGGCTCGATATGGCGTTTCACACGCTCGAGCGTTCGGCCTTGCGCCTGGCAGTGGGTCACGACCCCGTGGATGAAGCCGCCATCGAATCGCTGGAGGAGCGACACCGGGGCTTTCACGAAGCCCTGATCAGTGCGGCGCCGTCGCGATGGCAGCGTGAGCTCTCGGCCACCCTTTACGTGCAGACCGAGCGTTATCGTCGGCCGCTGCTGGTGCAGCGTTGGCAGAATGTGGATGGTCGCGCCGATATCCAGGGCGAGCATCGGGCGCTGCGCGACGCTGCGTTGGGGCGCAACGCCGACGTTGCCTGCGAACTGCTGTCTGCCCATCTGCGTCGTACCGGCGAGTTCATCGAGCGCGCCGGCGTGCTGCGCTAGCGGTTGCGGCGCGCGGGCCATGCCCTACAAAGGTGCGTGAACGACTCCGTACATTGAGCCGTTATTCGTGGCCCGACTGCCCAGCATCGATCCTGCCTATGGCTTTAGCCTTCCCGAGGCTGGGCTTCGCAAGGAGAGCCGAGCTGCGGCCGTCTCAGGCTGCGCGCGGGTACGTTCCGGCACGCCGCTTGCATGTTTGCCGGTGTCACCACAAGGGAAGTCATCATGAACCACTCGTCCGACGGCCACGCGACCGTGCACACCCTCGACCTCGAAGTCGAGCCCATCACCCGGCAATCCTTCCAGCCGTTCGGCACCTTGATCGAAGCGACGGAAGATGGCCAGCCGTTTGGCGCAAGCGATGCCCAGCTCGTGCTGGACCGCGGCACGCCACGCTTCTATGTCATGACGCTGCATCGCCGGCCATTGGCGTTTCGCCACATCACGCGCCACCTGTGCGTGACGCAATGCCTGGCCTCGGCCGGCGGGGAGCCCTGGTTCATTGCCGTGGCCCCACCCGACGAGCCCGACAACGTGCAGGCGCAACCCGATCCGGCCCGGATCCGTGCTTTTCGGATCGAAGGGGATCAGGCGATCATGCTGGCACGCGGAACCTGGCATGCCGGGCCATTCCTCTCGGTGCCCACCCAGGCCTTCTTCAACCTGGAGTTGGCAGATACCAACCAGGTGGACCATCACACCACTCAGCTGGACGAAGCCTTTGGTGTGGCGTTCCGGTTTCAGCTGTAAAGACGCCCCGGGGCGCGGCAGGCTAGTGCCCGGTGGTCGCGGCGCTCAAGAACTCGCGGGTGCGCTCGCTGCAAGGGTTGTTGAAGAGTTCAGCGGGCGGCGCAATCTCCACGATGCGCCCGTCTTCCATGAACACGACGCGATCGGCCACCTCCCGGGCAAAGCCAAGCTCGTGCGTGACCACGAGCATGGTCATGCCTTCGTCTGCCAGGGCGCGCATCACGCGCAGCACTTCCCCTTTGAGCTCCGGGTCGAGCGCCGAAGTGACCTCGTCGAACAGCATCAGCTTGGGCTGCATGGCCAGAGCGCGGGCAATCGCGATGCGCTGCTGCTGGCCGCCCGAGAGGTTGCGCGGGTAGGCGTCGGCCTTCTGCAGCAGGCCCACCTTTTCGAGCAGCCCATGCCCCAGGGCGCGCGCCTCGGCCTGCGACATGCCCTTCACGTGCACCGGTGCCTCGATGATGTTCTCCAGCACGGTCATGTGGGGAAACAGGTTGAATTGCTGAAACACCATGCCCAGGTGGCGGCGCAAGACATTCATGTCGGATTCGGGGAGGCGGCTTCGTATGGCCGCGCCCGCCGGGCCGAAGCCGACCGGCTTGCCGTCGAACAGGATGGAGCCCGAGTCGAAGGGCTCGAGAAAGTTGATGCATGACAGCAAGCTGCTCTTGCCCGAGCCGGAAGGGCCGATGATGACGACCACCTCGCCCGGCGCGACCCTCAGGTCGACGCCGTGCAGCACCTCGGTGGCGCCGTAGCTCTTGTAGAGGTTGTCTATGCGCAGGATGGAGGGGATATGATCGGACATTATGTCACCCGGTAACGGCGCTCAAGCCAGGCATTGGCTGCAATGAGGGGAAGCGTCAGCAGCAGGTATCCCAGCGCCACGCCCACGAAAGGGCTGAAGGTGTTCGCCTGCCAGCTCATGAAATCCATGCCTGCGCGCAGCAGGTCGGAGATGGCCACCGTCGACACCAGCGAGGTGTTCTTCACCAGGCTGATGAACTCGTTGGTCATGGGTGGCAGAACACGGCGGGTGGCCTGGGGCAGCACCACGCGCCGCATCGCCAGCGGGTACGACATTCCCAGCGCGCGGGCGGCGCGCATCTGCCCAGGGTCTATGGACTCGATGCCGCCGCGCAGGATCTCGCTCAGGTAGGCTCCGTTGGCCAGGCCCAGCGCGATCACGGCTACGGTGGTGGCGTCCATCAGGATGCCGGCCGACGGCAGGCCGTAGTACAGGAAGAGCAGGGTCACCAGCATGGGCGTTCCCCGCAACAGCGTCACGTACACCAGGGCGGGGCCGGACAGAAACCATCGCTTCGACACGCGGGCAAGGCCCCCGGCTGTTCCGAGTGCCAGGCCCAGCAGCGCCGAGAGCAGGGCGATCTTCGCGGTGGTGAGCAAGCCGAAGAACAGGGACGGAAGCGCCTGCAGAAAGATCGGGAATGAAAAGTCCATGTGTCAGCTCTGCCCGCGTTGGAGGGTGACCGACAAGGCCTGGGCCGTGGCCAGGACGTGCTCGTCGGCGCCACGCGCGCCCAGCAGGGAAAGCCCGACCGGCGCGCCCTCGACCGAGGTCCACGGCATGCTGAGCTGGGGCAGCCCGGCAAGACCGGCCACGCACAAGGTGTGCTGCGAGCGCGCCCGGGTTTCGTTCACCTCGGCCAAGGGCGCGTCGTTGAGCGGCGCCGGCGTGGGAACGGTAGGCCAGGTGAGCAGCCGCCCGCCGGCGAGCAAGCCGGCAAGCGTCTCGGCGGCCCTGATGCGTACGATTTGCGCCGCCGCGACCGCCTCGGGGTGAACCTGCGAGGCAGCTTCCAGTCGTTGCCCGATATCCTCGCCCAGCTGGGGGCCCCGACGCTTTACCCAGGTGCCCAGCTGTTGCCAGACTTCCGCGGCCTGAAGCGTGCGGAATGCGGCGCTCCATTCCTTCAGGTCGAAGGTGTTTGCCGGAAGATGCTCGACGTCCCAGTCCGCGGGCAGCTCGTCGACCAGCGCCACGAAGGTTGCGCGCACGGAAGGGTCGAGCAAGGCGAGGGCGTCGTCGGCAACCAGCAGGCGGCGGCCACCCCCACCCTGGACCCGGGTGTGGGCAAGCGCCTCGAACGTGGCCGCCATGAGCTCGCCTGTGTTGGCGAACCAGCCGACGGTGTCGAAACTGTGTGCCAGCGTGAAACAACCCCCGATGGGCAGGCGGCCATGTGTGGGGCGCATGCCCCAGATGCCGCAATAGCTGGCCGGCAGCCGTGTGGAGCCGCCACAATCGGTGCCAAGCGCGATGTCGGCCAGGCCGGCGGCCACGGCCACCGCCGAGCCCGACGACGACCCGCCCGAGAGGCGCTCTGGCGCTGCGGGGTTGAAGGGCTTGCCGTAGTGCGCGTTGATGCCGGCCAGGCTGTAGGTCAGCTCGTCGGTCACGGTCTTGCCCACCCAGGTGGCGCCCGCGTCGAGCAGCGCCGTCACCGCGGGCGCGCAGGCGCGGGCTTGCGGCTGGTCGGCTTGCCACAGCGGGTTGCCTGCGCCCATCTGCAAGCCGGCCACTTCGTACACGTCTTTCACAGCCAGCCGGAGGCCGCACAAAGACCCCGATGCGTCGCCATGCAGCGTGGCCAGGCGCTCCGCCTGCGCCGCGCCAAAGCCGTCGCTCATGAAGGCGCCGTTCAAGCCGGGGCGCACGCCGGGCGCCGTGGTGGTGGAGGCGTTTTTCATTGGAACCACTTCGCGTCGAGTTCTTGCAGGAAGCCTTCTTCTTTCAGTTCGGCCATGATGCGGTTGATCTCGGCCAGCAGCGCCTGGTCTTCCTTGCGGGTGTTGATGCCCACGTCCCGGGCATCCCAGGTGGACGAGACGTCCAGCTTGCTGGGACGGCGGTTGGCGTTGTAGCGGACCACCGGCAGGGTGTTCACCACCACATCGGCGCGCCCTGCCTCGACGTCGGCAAAGGCCAGGAGGAAGTCGTTATAGGTCTTCACCTGCTTGGCGGTTCCCAGTTCGCGCACGTAGCGCTCGCCCGAGCTGCCGATCTGGACTGCCACCACCTTGCCGGCCAGGTCGGCCGGCGTGGCGGTGGGGTTGCCGGGCTTGTAGGCCGCCGCGATGCCTGAGTTGTAGTAGGGGGTCGAGAACGTGATGCGCTCGGCACGCTCCGGCGTCCAGGTCATGGCGGTAATGAGCATGTCCACACGCTTGGACGTCAGCGCCGGTAGCAGGCCGCTGAAGTCGATCTTCTGCCATTCCGGCTTGACGCCCAGCCGCTTGGCCACCTCATTGCCCAAGTCGATGTCAAAGCCCACCATGGTGCCGTTCTCGACGAAGCCGAAAGGCGGAAAGGCACCGCCATTGGCGATCACCACGACACCCTTCTCCTTGATTTGCTCCAGCGTGTCGTCGGCCTGCGCGGCTCCTGCGGCAAGCAGGCCGCACAGAAGAAGGGAGGCTTGGATAGCGTTTTGCATCGTGCGTTTCAGTTTCATGAGAGTGCTCCTAGGAGGGGTCAAAGTGCGCCAGGCGTCAGGGGGACGCGCAGCGCGGTCAGGTAAGACAAATGCGATTCAAGGTAGCGAGCTCGTGCGAGCGGGCCCGCCCGTGGCTCTGCATGCGGCTCAGCGCGGCGCGTAGCGCATCCGCCTCCGGGTCGTCCCGGGAAAGCCGCATGCGCCGGAACTCTTCGGCTGCCGCGGCAATCTCGGCCCAGAGCCCGGCTTCGTCCACGCGTGTGCATCGGCCGTGGGCAAACACCACCTGCCCTCCCACGATCACGGTATGAACTGAGCGGCTCGTGGCGGCGTAGCAGAGCTGGCGTGGCCCATCGTTCAGAGGCAGGAAGGCCGGGTCGTGGGCGTGGAGCAAGGTCAGGTCTGCGCTTTGCCCCACTGCGATCTCGCCATGGCGGCCGGCGTTGCCCATCGTGGCTGCCCCCGCTCGGGTGGCCATGTCCACGATCTTGCGAGCGTTGGGCGCAGGCGCCTCTTCGGTGGCATCGAGCCTGTGCACCAGGGCGGCCATACGCAGCGAGTCGAAGTAGTCCACGCTATCGCCCGTCGCAGCGCCATCGGTTCCCAGCGCCACGTCCACGCCCGCCGCCAGCAGCGGCTTGAGCGGGCACAGCCCGCTGGCCAGCTTGAAGTTCGACAGCGGGTTGTGCACCACCCGCGCGCCACGGCGTGCGATCCGCTCGATGTCCGCGGCGGTGAGCCAGACAGCGTGGTTGAGCGCCAGGGATTCCGTGAGCAAGCCGGCTTCGTCCAGCACCGTAATGAAGGAGCGGCCGTGCTGGGCTTGCGCGGTGAGCGCCTGTGCGCGCGATTCCAGAACATGCATGTGCACCGGCACCGCATGTTGGCTGGCCAGCTGCGCAAGTTGCCCGAGCATCTCGGGGGTGCAGCGCTGCGGCCCGCGCGGCCCCAGCGAGAGCTGGAGCCGCGGGTTGCCCCGGCTCGCCGTCAGTGCCAGCGCATTCTTGAAGAAGTCTGTTTGCGAGGCGAAGCAGGGGCGTGCCTGCGAGGCAAGCCTGGCTCGCAGCGCGGCAGGCCAGAGCGTCTCGGCCAGAGGCAGGCCCTCCCTGTAGCTGCGGTCGGCCATGGTGACCGCGACGCACGCGCGCAGGCCAACATCGGAGTAGGCCGCCAGGACCTGCCCGAGCGCTGCCTCGCTGCACGCAGGGTTCAGAAAGTCGTCGTGCAGTGCCGTCACGCCGCTGCGCAGGGATTGCATGGCGAGCATAGCGGCCCTGAGGTAATGCCAGCGCTCGGGCAGGACTTCGCTCACCAGCGGCGGGTAGGCCAGGGCCAGCCATTCTTCCAGCGCCAGGCCTTCATAAGCACCTTGCTCGAAGCTTTCATTGGAATGGGCGTGGGCATTGACGAACCCCGGGAAGGCCATCAGTTCAGTGGCATCGATCTCCGCGAGGGAGGACGGCTTGCTTGCGCCAGGGTGGGCATCGGCCTGCATCACGGGCCGCAACTGGGCTATGACGCCGTTGCGTATGTGGATATCGACCCGGGGCGCATCGTGGTGCGCCAGCCCAAGGCGCACGCCGCGCACCGTCAGTTCGCCCGCGCTTGCCATCTCAGCCATGAGCCGCTCCCCCGCAGGCCCATGCCCTCGACTCGCCTGCCGCGAGTCCGCTCCTGGGCATCAAGGTGATTATTGTTGGCATGTTTAATCCCGGAGGAGAAGGGTTCTGGAAGGGCGCGCCGCGAGGCAGGACCAAACGTGTTCGTCGAGCAAGACGGTGTTGCCTGGGGTCAATGCAAGTTGCATGCCATCTCTTGAGGCAGGGGAGGGCGGCGTACTCGGTCGTCGTGAGGGGAAAGACGACGGTATTGCCTCAGCCATAGCCTAGGGTTATGGCTGAACCGCAAGATGATCTTTGTTTGGTCAATTTGGCACACGACTTGCATGGTGCAGGGCAGTCCGACAATGCGCTTTATAGGGAATCCCAATGCACCGTTCTGATACGTTCCTGTGCAAAACCCCGCGCCCGTGCACAAAAATGGCTCCCTGGCGCTTTCCATGGATCTGAGGCACTTGAGGTATTTCGAGGCCATCGTGGCCGCCGGCAACCTGACCCGGGCGGCGAGCGCGTTGAACGTCTCGCAGCCTTCCCTGAGCCAGGCGATGAACGAGCTCGAAGCCGAGATGGGCCTGAAGCTTCTGACGCGCGGACCGCGCGGCAGCGTGCTGACGAATGCCGGTCGCGAGTTCAGCAAGCACGCTGCCGACATCCTTGGTCGCATCCCCATGGCGCGCGAGGCGACCCGGCGAGCCGCCCAGGGCTCGGGTGGGCAACTGGCGGTGGCCTTCACGGGTTCGAGCGTGTTCGATGTCCTGCCGCGCGTGATGCAAGCCGCGCGCGAACAGATGCCCGACACGGGGCTACGCCTGGTCGAGATGCTGACCGACAAGCAGATGGAGGCGCTCTACGCCCGGCAGGTGGACGTGGCGATAGGCCGCTCGCTCGGCTCGGCGCCGGGGCTGGTCTCCACGGTCATCGCCCAGCGGTCTTTTGTCGTGGCCGTCCATGTGCGGCACCCGTTTGCGCGCAAGCGCGAGGTGGCATTGGCCGACCTGAGCAACGAGCCCCTGATCACGCCTCAGCGCAGGCTGGGGCCTGGCTTTCACAGTCAGTTGATGGCCATGCTGAGCAAGGCCAAGCTGAATTTGCAAATTGCCCACGAGGCGATCCATATGCCCATTGTTCCGGGGCTGGTCGCCGCCGGCATGGGCGTCGGGATCGTGAGTGATGAATTGCGAAACCTGGAAGTGCGCGATGTGGTGTATCGCCCGCTGATCGAGGGACGCAACGCGGTTCAGATTGCACTTTCCTGGCACCAGGACAACGACTCTCGCACGCTGGCCCAGTTCGTGGGCCTGTGCAAGCTTCCTTTATTGATGGAGATTCCGCATGCATACTGAAGGCCTACAGGCATTGAACGAACGCGTCCAACGCGACCTTGCCTATCTTTCCTATCCCGACAAGCCCTGGGTGCTCGAACTCGATGCCGTCGAGCTGGCGGCGATCGCCCCCGGCGTTGCCCCGCAGGACGTTCTGCACTGCGCCATCGTGGGGGGCGGGCAGTTCGGCCTGACGATCGCGCATGGCCTGCAATGCGAGCGTGTCGATCGGGTGCGGGTGTTCGACCGCAACCCGGCTGGCCTCGAGGGGCCATGGATGACGTTCGGACGCATGAAAATGCTGCGCACGCCCAAGCACCCCACCGGGCACGACCTGGGCAACGCCAGCCTGACCTTCCGCGCCTGGTACGAGGCCAAGCACGGCGCCGACGGCTGGGAGCGGCTTTTCCGGATCTCGCGTCCTGACTGGCAGGCGTACCTGGGCTGGTATCGCGAGGTCACCGGCGTGGACGTCGTCAACGAGGTGGAAGTGACCGCCGTGGACCCCTGGCCCAGCGCGGCAGACTGCAAGCTGTTCCGGCTGACGCTGCAAACTCCCCAAGGCCAGCAGGTCGCGTGGGCGCGCTCGGTGGTGTTTGCGAGCGGCGCCGAAGGCTCGGGCGGCCACGTCGTGCCTCAGTTCATCGTCGATGGCCTGCCGCGCCGACTGTATGCCCACACCAGCGAATGGCCCATCGATTTCAGCGCTTTTGCCGGCAAGCGCGTGGGCCTGCTGGGCTCGGGCGCGGCGGCCTTCGACGCGGCGATTGCTGCCCTGGAAGCGGGCGCGCGCGAGGCCGTGCTGTGCTTCCGGCGCCCCGAACTGCCGCGCACGAACCCGCGGCGCTGGATGGAGTTCGCAGGCTTTCTGGCCCATTATCCGGAGCTGCTGGACGCCGAGCGCTGGCGCTACCTGCAGCGGCTCTACCGTATCGGCCAGCCGCCGCCGCAGCCCACGTTCGATCGCGCCATGGCCCTGCCAGGGTTCGAGATGAGGCCCTCCACGCCCTGGCTGTCGGCCCGGGAAGAAGGCGGCCAGGCCGTGATCACCACGCCCAGCGGGGAGGAGCGCTTCGACTTCGTGTTCGCCGCCACGGGTGCTTTCGTGGACTTGGGCCAGCGACCCGAGTTCCAGGGTCTGCTGCCCCACGTTGCGCTCTGGGGTGACCGATATCAGGCCCCGGCAGAGCTGGCCGAACCTCGCCTGGAACGTTTCCCCTACCTGGGGCGCTACGCCCAGTTCACCGAGAAAACGCCTGGCACCGCGCCGTGGGTCGAACGCCTGTTCACGATCACGCGCAGCGCGACGCTGTCGATGGGCCCCAGCGCCGCGTCCAACAGCAACATCAAGTACACGGCGCCGCGCCTCATCTCGGGCGTGACGCGTAGCCTGTTCCTGGACGACGCCTCAAGGCACGCCGACCGCTTCGAGGTACACGACCACGACGAGCTGCCGGCGGCCCTGAGCGCCTGAAAAGCCTGGGATCAGGCTCAGGTACCCACTTTGCCGCCGTCTTCCTTCCAGATCACCACGGTGGCCGAACGCGGGCGGCCGCCGCTGGCTTCGGGCCACTGCGAGAAGGCCAGAGGATCGGTCTTCTGATCGGCCTCCGGCCTGCGCGGATGGCGCCCGTACTCACCCGGGTGCTGGATGTTGATGAACATGGTGTGCTGATCGGGCGTCCAGGTGATGCCGGTGACTTCGCAGCCTGACGGCCCCACCAAAAAGCGACGAATCTCGCCCGACACGGGGTCGCCCACCAGCATCTGGTTGTTGCCCATGCCGGCAAACGCCTCGGCATTGGAGAAGTTGCCGTCAGTCTGGATCCACAGGCGGCCGTCGGCGTCGAACGCCAGGCCGTCGGGGCTGTTGAACAGATTGTCGGCCGTGACATTGTCGGAACCTTTCTGCAGCCCGTCGGCATGCACCGTGGGGTTGCCGGCCAGCACGAACAGATCCCACTCAAAGGTCAGTGCGGCAGCATCGTTGCCGGCTTCGCGCCAGCGGATGATCTGACCGTACACGTTGCGCGCGCGCGGGTTGGCGTCGTTGGTGTTGCCTTCCTGGCGACCGCTGTTGTTGGTGAGGGTGAGGTACACCTCTTGCGTGTCGGGGTGGGTGGTGACCCACTCCGGGCGGTCCATCGGGGTGGCGCCCACGGCGTCAGCGGCACGACGTGTGTTGACCAAGAGTTCGCCATGGTCGGCAAACAGCTCACCCAAGGTGCCGCCATCGGTGGTAGCCGTGCTGCGATCCAGCAGAATCCATTCGCCCGTGCCCATCATGTCGCCGCTGGTGTCGCCATCCAGGAAGCGCGCCACATACAGCTTGCCGGTTTCCAGCAGGTTGCGGTTGCCGGCCGCGTTCCCCTCTTCGTAGCGCTCGTCCGACACGAACTTGTACATGTAGTCGTTGGCCTGGTCGTCGCCGGTGTACACCACCACGCGGCGATCGGCAGCAAAGGTCAGTGCGCAGTTCTCGTGCTTGATGCGGCCCATGGCCGTGCGCTTCTTCGGTGTGGACGACGGATCCATGGGGTCGATTTCCACGATCCAGCCGAAGCGGTTGGCTTCGTTGGGTTCAAGCTTGTAATCGAAGCGGTCGTCGTGATCTTCCCAGCGGTACCACGAGCGGTAGGCGTTGATGCCGTAGCGACGCTGATTGGCATCACGCGTATCGGCTTCGGTGCGCGAGCCGAAGTAGCCGTTGAAGTTCTCTTCGCAGGTGAGGTAGGTGCCCCAGGGCGTGAAGCCGTTGCCGCAGTTGTTGAGCGTGCCCAGCGCCACCGTGCCGGTGGGGTCGGCCTTTGTTTGCAGCAGGCCATGGCCGGCCGCCGGGCCGGTGAGGGCCATCGGGCTGTTGCCATGCAGCCGGCGGTTGTAGCGCGAGGGAATCACCACCTGCCAGTCGCCGTTGGCCTGGCGCCGCACGTGCGCCACCGTGATGCCGTGAGCGTTCTGGCCCTTGCGCACTTGTTCGAGCGACCAGTTCTCGCCACCCGGCTCCACATCGGCCGGATAGAAGAACTCGTCGTTGAGGTACTCGTGGTTCATCACCAGCAGGCCTTCGTCGCTGTTGCCCGGAGCCAGCGGGAAGAAGTGCATGCCGTCGTGGTTATCGCCCACTTGCAGCGCCTGAGCCGCCGCGTCGCCGCGGGCATCGGTGCGCCAGGCCGGGCTGTTGGCAAACAGCGGATCGCCCCAGCGCGTGATCACCTGATAGCGGTAGCCCTCGGGCACCACGATAGCGTCGCCCGTGCTCGCGGCAACTGCCGCAAAGCCGAGCAGGGCGCCGGTGCCAGGCGTGCCCGGCTCGGTCGGTGCGTTGCCATTGCCGTCGTCGCCGCCACAGGCGGCCAGCGTACCGGTCATGAAGCCCATGGCGCCCAGGCCCAGGCCGGTTTTCATGAAACCGCGGCGCGACACCGCGCGGGCAACGACCTCGTTGAAATGACGATTGTGGGTGGGGTTGGTGGGGATGTCATCCGTGTCAAAGGTGCTCATGCTGCATCCTGAGTGCGTTGAGGAACATGAAAGTCATGGTCCGGCGCACGATACGGATGGCAGGTTGCGTGGCGATGACGAAAAGATGACGGCAAGGTGACGCGACATGGGGTTTCGTCATTCTGCCGAGCGAGAAGTGGGTCTGTGCTAAGGGATATCCCGAATACAAAGATAAGTTCAACGCGTTGATGATGACAACCAGGCTTCGTCCACCTTGCGCTCAAACGGCAAATCGTTACAACCTACATTCTTCGTATCGCTTGTGACCGCGTCGGGCAACTGCGGGCCTGAGCCAGCTGTACTCGAAAACCAACTTAGTCGCGCTACCCGAACAGGAACCACGATGAAAGCATCCCTACTTGCGAAGCTGTTCACCCTATCCGCTGTCTTGTTATCCAGCACTGCTGTTGCGGCAGCTGAAGGCGACGCCGGGGCCTGGCCCGAACGTCCGGTAAAGATCGTCGTGGGCTTTCCGGCCGGGGGATCATCCGATGTCACGGCCCGCATCCTGGCCGATTACCTGGCCAATGAATGGGACAACGCGGTGATTGTGGAGAACCGGCCGGGCGCCGGGGGCACCATCGCCGCCGCCCATGTGGCCGCCGCTCCGCCCGATGGCCATACCCTGTTTCTGATACCACCGGGTACCCATGCCGTGTCGTCGGCCATGTACGACTCGCTGCCCTATCACCCCATCGACGGATTCACCAGTATCAGCCGGGTGGCAAAAGGGCCCTACTTCATATTGGTGAACGGCAGCTCCAGCATGCAGACGATCGATGACCTGGTGTCGCAGGCCAAAGCGGATCCGGGCTCCATCTCGTTTGCGTCAACTGGCGAGGGCTCGGGGGCACATTTTGTGGGGGAGTCGATTGCGCAGGCCCTGGATACGGAATTCCTTCATGTGCCGTACAAGGGCGCAGCGCCGGCCACCCTGGCGTTGATGTCGGACGAAGTGGACTTTGCCATCAGCGATATCTCGGCGATGCCCAACATTACGGGCGGGACGCTGCGAGCGCTTGCCGTGACGACGCCCCAGCGCTACTCCCAACTGCCTGAGGTTCCCACGCTGGCGGAGAGCGGTGTGCCGGTGGAGTACACGGTATCGGTGGGCCTGTCGAGCTCGGCCAATCTGCCTGCTGATCTGGTGGTCAAACTCAATGCGGCTGTTGCCGATGCGCTTGACGACGACACCGTGAAGGAGCGCCTGCACTCACTGGGGTTTGAGCCAGCACCCACCACGCCCGAGGCACTGACGCAGATCATTGCCGATGATATCGAGCGATTCCAGGCCTTCGTGGCGCAGGCTGGATTGAAGCGATAGCCTGAACTGCCCATGCTTTGTCACAGCGCTCGTCCCATGGGGCGAGCGCTGTGCTTTGGGCACGAGGATTCCTCCCGTTCAAGCTCGGTAGCGCCACGATACAATTCCGGTCGACACATATGAGAGGTATGGGCAAGCCATGAGCAAAGGGCAGGGCGAAGCAACGAAGCGACCGATGAATGCGAACTTGTCGTATCGGGTGTCGATCCTGCATTCGCTGTTGGCCCGCCGCACGGCCAACATCTATGTGTCGCGAGGGCTCACTTCTCACCAATGGAAGGTGATCAGTGTTCTCTACTATTGGGGAGGGATGCCGGCAACACGCATCACCGAGCTGGTAACGCTGGACAAATCCTCCATATCCCGGGCCGTCAACGCCCTGCTCAAGCTTCGCCTGGTCGACAAGCAATTGCACGCGTTCAGTGGCGTCATCGATGTCCTTCTCACCCAGGCGGGAAGGCAAACCTATGAAGGGATGGCAGAAGAGATGAAGTCGATACAGAAAGACCTCTTCTCGGGCATCTCCGCAGCCGATCGCGACTCGTTCTTTCGCACCATGGACCAGATCGAGATGAACATGCGCGAAGAAGGCTGAAACGCCGGCCGGGACGCCAGTCGTCTGCTTCAAGGACCGAACAGCGGTGGGCGGCGCATTGGCGCCGGCTGGACGCCTGCGGCGTCCGCGCTATCCGTCTCCGCCCTGAAGGGCGAGGTTTGCCGCGCACTGGATCAGTGCTTGTGGAATACCTGAAGAGGCAGCTCGTTCAATTCTTCAGCGCCATCCGCGGTGACCACGACAGCCCCGCCGATATTCACCCGCTTCTTGCCCAGACAAGCATTGGGCTCGATCTCGAGCGACATCCCTTCCCGCAGAACCAGATCGCCGCGTCGAATGCCGGCAGGGAGCTGGCTCTCGATGGCGCCCTCTGGCGTTCCATCGAGCTGAGCACGGTTCACGTTGGTGAATCCGGTGGCGCCAAAGGTGAGGGTGTGCAGCAGCGGCGTTTTGCTCCAGCACCCTGCATCCCGAATCGGGCCTTCCATCGCGGCAACTACCTCGGCAAATGTCACCCCCGGCCTGACAGCAGCCACGCCGGCGCGATACGCCGCCTCTGCCACCGCCTCGCATTCCCGCAACTGGCCATCGATGGGATCGAGGGCGACCGACATCTGGACCTGAGCCTCTTGCGCGCCGTACATGGTGTGAATCTCGGCCTGTATCAGGTCTCCCTGCTCCAGAACCCGGGGAGGCTCGGCCCTCAATGACCAGCGCGGAACACCCCAGGCAATGTTGTCCGACCCGGATTGCAAGGACAGAAAGGGGTAGCGTGTTTCGCATCCCCAACGGTGAATCTCGTGCATGACATCGGCGTAGACCAGGGCTTCACTGACGCCTGGACGCGCCGCGCAAATCATGGCCGCGCAGGCCTGCTCGCTGACCCGGGCCGCAAACCTGAGTAGTGCCAGCTCTTCTTCGCTCTTGACCAGCATGAAATCAGTCAGGTCACGTGTGAAATCGACCAGCTCAGCCTGCGGCAAGCGCGTGGTCAGGCTCTTCCAGAATCCGTAGGGCAACAGGCCTTCCATTTCGCCCGGGGCGGTGGGCCCCATGCCGACGATGCCGATGTTGCCATGGCCGTAGCCCAGCTCGTCGATGACCTCGCCGACCTTCTTTCCGCCGGTACCGACGCGCACATCGCTCACCCAGACATCGCAGCCGCGACGCACACTTTCATACATCCTCGAAATACGCCCACCGGTTGCCGAGACAAGAATCGCTTCACCGGCTTTGGGCAGCACAACCACGGCGTCGAGGAAGTCGTCGATCAGATAGCTCTCGAGCCGCTCGCGGCCTTGAAAGCTGCCGACCACGATCGCATCGATATCGCGCTCGCGCATCCGTGATTGCAGTCCCGACCATCGGCGATCGCGCTCCTTCAAACTCAAGGTGGGGCCGGCAACGGGCTTGAGCTGCAGGCGCTCTGAGATGCGAGCCAGCTCAGCGTTCATGCGTGGCCTCTCGCCGGGGCGCAAAATGCAAGGCCTCGAGCTGCGCATCGACCTCGATATGGGGGCGCATGTCGAGCAGGCGGGGCTCGGCGTTCTCGGCTGGGGGCTGGCTATCGCCGTCCATCCTCACCAGGGTATCGGGAAGGTGCCACGCCCGGGGGCGGATCTGAGGATTGCGCTCCCAGTTCTTGAGCGGCAACCCCTGGGCAAAGTGGGTCAGCTCTCGCCGCCATAATCTGCGGATGGCAACCACGCCAATGTCGGCTCTTCCCAGTTGCTCTGCGCTGCGGTCGGCAAAAATGCCTTGACCCAGCTGAGCAATATCGTCTTGCAGACGAACCAGATCGACGCGGGTTTTGTCGAAATCTCCAATGCGCTTCCTGCCGCTCAAGATCAGATCGCAGGCCACATGATGAGAAATGTCGATCGTTTCCCGGCGAGCCTCCCTGTCGGCACAGATCCGTTCGGCCACCGGCCCGGTGGCCGGTACCCGGTGCAGACTGAACTGCATGTGACTCTCGTCATCGATCGGAACCCACCAGAAAAGCGATTCTTGCCAACCGACATCGGCATCGGTCGGTAGGGCGGTCATGTAGAACACATTGGGCATGCCGAACTGCTGTACGCGCAGTTCGCCGTCGTCGCGTCGAAAGCGGTAGCTCACGCCCCAGTCGGATTCCTCGGCGGAGAGGTTGCGGCCGAGGCCGATCGTGCCGAACGACGCCATGTTGTCGCTGTGCGTGAAAGCCACATGACTCATGTCCAGCGCATTCTCGACATTCTGAAAGTAATTGCAGTACCGAACATAGGAGTCGATCTCGAGCAAGCCGTCGAATGATTCGAATTCGGGGTGACGGGGAAATATGGGGGCGGTACCCTCGCCCAAGTAGGCGAAGATCAGGCCCAGATACTCTTTGACCGGCCAAGTGCGCAGGTTTACCTTGGACACGAAGCGGGATTCTTCGGCGGGCTGCTCGGAGCATCGGCCATCGCTTTCGAACTTCCAGCCGTGATAGAAGCAGCGCAGGGCGGTACCTTCGACCCAACCGCTCGAAAGCTGCGTGCCGCGATGCGGGCATCGTCCTTCGGTAAGAAACACCTCACCGCTCTCGGTGCGGTAGAGCGTGTAGAGCTCACCCATGACCCGCAAGGGCACGGGCCGAAGTGGCTTCAGATCGACGCTGTGGTAGATCGGGTTCCAGAAGCTTCTGAGATAGCGACCGGCGAGCGTTCCCGGGCCGGTCGAGGTGTAATCGTCGTCCTGAATCTTCAGATGCGTATCGCTAGCAGTCGTTTGCACTTGCCTGTCTCCTGTTGCCGACGACAAGTTCATCGAACCTGATGAAGCGTACATCGACCTTACGGGATAGGCTAAATCAACTAGTTGATGACGTCAACTCAAGGGCGTGTCGCGAATGTTCGGGTGATAGCCCGCGACACGCATGAAGGTTGCGACCTGGCTGGGCGGAGTCAGGTCAAAGCCGGGGGTGTTGCCGCCAATCGGGTTTCAGCCTGGCGTGGATCGCCGATAGGTCACATACGAAAATGACAGCCCATTCTCTTCCGGCTGTTGCTGGCGATCGACTTCCGCCCAGTCATCGTTCAGCTCGGGGAACCAGGTATCGCCTTCGATATCGGCATCAATCTCGGTGGCCACGAGGCGATGGGCCAGCGGTAGTGTGAGGGCAAAGATCTCGGCACCACCGATCACGCAGGCCTGTTCGGCGCCGGTGTCAGCGGCCCGCTGCAGAGCCGCCGCCACGCTGTGTACCACCGTGGCGCCCGGCGCGTCGAAATGGCTTTGCCGGGTGATCACGATATTCTCGCGGCCCGGCAGGACGCGTGGCAGCGATTGCCAGGTGCGCCGACCCATGAGAATGGGGTGGCCCAGGGTGGTGCGCTTGAAGTGGGCCAGATCGGACGGCAATCGCCAGGGCAATTGGTTGTCGCGGCCGATCACGCGATTGCGTGAATACGCCACCACCAGCACGATTTCGGGTTTGTGAGGTTGCGTCATGGTCGGCTACACCGCCACCGGCGCCTTGATGACGGGATGATGCTCGTAGTTCTCGAACTGGATGTCGTCGTAGTCGTAGTCGAACAGCGAGGCCGCGCGCCGGAGCTTGAGTGCGGGCCGGGCGAAGGGCTCGCGGCTGAGTTGGAGCTCGGTCTGCTCGAAATGATTCTGATAGATGTGGCAGTCGCCGCCCGTCCAGATGAACTCGCCCGGTGCCAGATCGCACTGCTGCGCCACCATATGGGTGAGCAAGGCATAACTGGCAATGTTGAATGGCACGCCCAGGAAGATATCGGCGCTGCGCTGATACAGTTGGCACGATAGCTTGCCGTCGGCCACATAGAACTGGAACAGCGCATGGCAGGGCGGCAGCGCCATCTGCGGGATGTCCGCCACGTTCCACGACGACACGATGAGGCGGCGCGAGTCGGGGTTCTGTCGGATCTGTTGCAGCACCTGGCTGATCTGATCGATGTGGCCGCCGTCGGGCGTGGGCCATGAGCGCCACTGCACACCGTAAATGGGCCCCAGCGAACCATCTTCGCGCGCCCATTCATCCCAGATCGACACCCCGCGGTCCTGCAACCAATGGGCATTGTTGTTGCCTTGCAGAAACCACAGCAGTTCGTAGACGATGCTGCGGGTATGCAGCTTCTTGGTGGTCACCAGCGGGAAGCCTTCGGCCAGATCGAAACGCATCTGGTAGCCGAACACCGAGCGCGTGCCGGTGCCGGTTCGGTCGGCCTTGAAGGTGCCGTGGGTGTACACGTGGCGGAGGAAGTCTTCGTATTGGCGCATGGCAGCAGACTCGGGGCAAACCGCTTATCTTAACCCGCAGCCGGCGCTCGGGCGCCTGGAGCACGGTCAGCTTACGCTCGGTTGCCGGGGGCATTCCAGCCCCAGATGTTCCTGCAGCACCTGGCCATCGCGATGGTTGGTAAGCCCGTCGTGCACGCCGTCGATTTTCAGGTCGTACACGCTCGACAGCCCCCAGTCCATGGCCAGTTGACGCCAATTGGCCACGTCTTCGGCATTCACGACGCCGTCGAGGTTGCCATCGCCCGGGCAGTCGGGTGCCGACGCCAGCAGTTGCGCCAGGCGATCCTGCAGGGTGTCGTAGGCAGTCTGTTCTTCGGGCGTAAGCTGGGCCAGGAGCAGGTTGCTGTTGGCATTGTCGAGTCGCGGCGCGGGCACGGCCTGATCGACCCGATAGAACTCCTCTTCGAACACGACGCCGCAGCTGTCGGTGGCGGGGTCGTAATGCTGGAACTGATTCTGCACCAGTTTGAAGGTGTCATCGCGAATCGCCGTCGACTCTTGCGGTTGAATATCGACCAGTGGCAGGCCCTCGCCATACCGCGCCTGGTTCACTGCGCAACAGCTGGCATAGCCTTGGCCGCCGTTGTCTATCACCGAGTCATCGGAGTAGCCCGGTCCCCACCAGGTGCCCAGGTTGTCTTCGCAAACGCCCTTGTTGAGCGGTATTTGGGTGCAGGCGTTGCTGACGACGCAAGGTCCGTTGCGGGCACCGTCGGCCTGCTGGCCATACCCTGCGGTGGTGAAGTTGATCGTGCGCAAGCTGCCTTGATCGGGGTCGGTGAGGTAGGCCAGCATCGGCGCGGAATCGATCGTGCGCGGCACGGACTGGTGCGCGTCGATACCGGCCAGTTCAGCGAAGAGCTCGAAGAGATCGGCCACGTTCACCATGTGCTCCACATGGCGTTGCGGCTGATTCACCTGCGGCCCGCTCACCTGCAATGGCACCCAGACCCCCGTCTGATACGAGGTGCCTTTGGCGCGCCCGGAGTTGAAGGGCTGCTTCACGGTGAGACCGAGGGTGCCGTTGTCGCCCAATACGACGATCACCGTATTGCTGACGGCCGGATCGTACGTCAGCTTGCCATCGGCGGTGCGGTTGGCCAGACCTGTTTCGGTGAGCAGACGACCAAACTCCTCGTCGAGCGCTTCGGTCATGAGATTTTGCAACGTCCGGCTCTGAAGCGGTGCGGTGCAGTTGAGGGCGTCGGTCACGGCAGCCTGAGCATTTGGCAACAGATCGGCCGGTGGCTGCTGCAGCGGTGTGTGTGCGGCGGTGTAGCTCACCGTGGCCATCCAGGGAGAATTGCCGCCAGACTGCCGTTGAATCCACTCGATGGCCGCATCGGTTTCGATGCGAGTGCGATAGCCACGCGCTCGGGGATCGGTGAGCGGCACCTCTTCCATCTGGCCTTGATCGATGACCACCAGCGGCGATACGTAGTACGCATTCTGTCGCTCGAAATTCAAGCCGGCCGGCGGTGTGCCGCAACTTTGCTCGGGCACGAAGATACCGCCGGCATCAAGGCACTGCAGGCCAGGGGCGTTGGCATGCGCGCCCTGATGCTGCATTGGCTGACAGGTGTTGTCGGCAAAGTAGCAGGCACCTTCATTGGCGCCGCCCGCCGCCCGAGTGGGGACGAAGCCGCAGGTGTACGTGCCGTGATCGGCCACGCCGCCCGCCGAGGAATCCACCGACGCCGGCACCCCGGCCACCCAGCCATAGAAGTAATCCCAGCCCAGCACGGCCGGTGTGAAATTGCCGTCGGGGTTGTTCTCGGGCCCGGCCAGGTGAAACTTGCCGAATAGTCCGCTTTGATAGCCCGCCTGTTTCAACAGCTTGGGCAAAGTGGCTTCGTAGGGCGACACCTGCGAATTGGCCAGATCGTCGGGGCCGATGGCCGGGTACACCCCGGTGCGCAGCGGGTACCGTCCCGTCATCAGTGTGGCCCGGCTGGGCGAGCACTCGGGCATGGCCCAGGTGTTGCGAAAGCGCACGCCGGCGTCGGCCACCGTATCGATATTGGGCAATTGCGGTGGCGTGACCCCGCCGTAACCAAAGCCGGCCATCTGGTCGATGCCGACATCGTCCATTATCACCAGCAAAATGTTGGGTGCAGCCGCCGGCGTGGGCCCGGGTGGCGGTGGCGCATCGTCGCTGCCACAGGCGGCAAGCACGAGGAGGGGAACCACGCTCAGGGAGCGAACATGAAAAAGCGACAAGGCGTGGCCCTCCAACGGCAGCGCACAACGAACAGGAAATAACCCAAAGTTTTGATCGTAACCATGAATTGCCGGTTTGGGGGTGAATCTTGTACACCGACCGCAAAGGTTCAATCGCCGGAGCTGTATGACGCGAGAGGGAGAGAATGGCCGCTACCGCTACGTTATCCCGCAAGTACCAGATATCTATTCCCAAGGCCGTGCGCGAAGAGAGGCACTGGGAAACGGGACAAGAGTTCGTGTTCATCCCCAAGGGCAAGGGCGTGCTGATGATGCCAGTGTCCGAGTTCGACCAGCTTGCAGGCATCGCCAAGGGCGCAAGCACCGACGTCTACCGCGACCGCGAGGATCGCTATTGATGACGGCACCGCTGCGCGTCGCCGCGCTCCTCGCCCGGATAGCTTCGATGAGCCTCAACCCTCCAATATCCGCCCCCGATTCAACACCCCCTTCGGATCAAACAGTTCCTTCAACTGCCGCATGATCGCCAGCTCGTCGGCGCTGCGGCTGTGGTGCAGGAAGGGCTTCTTCACCACGCCCACGCCGTGCTCGCCGGAGATGGCGCCGCGGTAATCGCCGGTGGCGGCGTAGACCATGGCTTCCACGTCGTGCAGGGCGGCGGCGTCGGGGTAGGGGCCGGTGAGCAGGTGCAGGTTGTCGTCGCCGAGGTGGCCGAAGAAGAGGTGGCGGGGTCCGGGGTGCTTTTGCTGCAGTTCAGCGCCCACTTGCTGCACGAAGTCGTCCATGCGGGCCACCGGGATGGCGATGTCGAAGGCGGCGAAGGGCTTGAGCGCGCCGAGCAGTTCGCCGACGGTTTCGCGGTAGGCCCAGAGGCGCTGGTTGTCTTCAAGGGATTGCGCCACGATCACGTCTTCCACCACGCCGGTTTCCAGGGCCTGGCCCAGGGCGATCTCGAGCTGTTCGCGATCGTGCTGGTCGTCCACGCCCTGAGTTTCGACCAGGGCATACACCGGCGCGTGCTGGTCGAAGGCGGGCCGGAGCTTGCCGATCTCGCAGCTGGCCTGCATGAAGTCGTCCCACATCAGCTCGAAGGCCGAGAGCCCTGGCAGGGCGCGACGCAGGTCGCGCACCAGTTGGGTGGCGTTGGCGAAGGAGGGCAGGGCGCAGAGCGCCACGGTGCTGGAGCTGGGCCGTGGCGAGAGCTTGAGTACCAGGCGGGTGATCACGCCCAAGGTGCCTTCGGCGCCGATGAAAAGGTGCTTGAGATCGACGCCGGTGGTGTTTTTGGTGACGCTGTCCATCAGGTCGAGCAGGCGGCCGTCGGGCAGGGCCACTTCGAGGCCGAGCACGAGCTGGCGCATGGTGCCGTAGCGGATCACGCGGTTGCCGCCGGCGTTGGTGGCGGCGTTGCCGCCCACTTGGCAGGAGCCGCGCGCGCCGAGGTCGAGCGGGAAGCTCCAGTCGTGGGCTTCCACCTGTTGTTGCAGCGCCTCGAGCACCACGCCGGCCTGCACCACGGCGGTACCGCCCACGGTGTCGATGGTCTCGATGGCGTCGAGCCGGGCGAGTGAGAGCACTACCTCACCCGCCTGGGGCGTGGCGCCGCCGGTGAGCCCGGTGAGGCCCCCCTGTACGGCCACGGTTTGGTCGTGCTCGGCGCAGCACCGCAAGGCCTGGGCCACCTGAGCGGGGGTGCGCGGCTTGATCACGATGGCGGGAGTGTGGTGCGGCGCTTCGCTCCAGTCGCCAGCCTGGGCCGTGTGGGCAGCGGGATCGCGAGACACGCAGTCGGCACCCAGCAGGGCATCGAGGGCGTCGAGCAGGGCAGTGGGGTTTGACGTCATGAAGGTTCGGGGAAATGAGTGGTGGGAAGTCGGGCTGTGTGGGCGGCCAGGACGCGGGGGCCATTCTGCGACCGGCGCTACAGCGGTCGCGCGTGCAGTCGCCCGTCGGTCATCATCGTGCCGATGAGTGTACGCAGGGTGTCGGCCACGCGTCGACCCGCCGGCGTGAGCGGCCGATCGTCGAGCCAGACCAGCGATTGGGTGCGCAGCAGTTCGGGCTCCACGATCGGCCGGCTGACGAGGGGGTGATCGGGGTGTTGCGGGAAACCGCTGTGCGGCATCACGGCGCAGCCCAGGTTGGCACGTACCAGGCTGCGCAGCAGGCTGGCGTCGTTGACTTCGATGCGTACGTTGAGGCTGAGGCCTTGATCCAGGGCCGCGCGCTCGAGCAGCCGGCGCAGGTCGTGATTGCGGTCGGGGGCAATGAGCGGGAGGCTGGCCAATTCGCGCATGCTCAGCGGCAGGGCATCGTGGCCGAGCAGTGGCGGTGGCCCGATGACATGAAAGCGCTCCTCGAACAGCGGAATCACTTCGAGGTGCGGCATTTCGAAGGCGGTGGGCAATATGGCCAGATCCACCTTGCGGGCTTCCACCAGCGCGCGGGCCTCGAACGAAATGGCCGTGCTGAGCTGCAGCTGGAGGTCGGGCGCTTCGGCGAGCAGCGTGCGAAACAGTGGCGCCGCCAGCAAGGGCGCCAGGGACCCCACCACGCAGAGCGCTACCGGGCCGCGCGGTTCTTCGCTGGCGGCATGCACATCGTCGGGCAGGCGCTCGAGCTGGCGCAGGATGGCGGTGGCGCGCTCGAGCAGGCGCTGGCCGGCGGGCGTGAGGTGTACGCCACGCGCATGACGCACAAACACGGCAATGCCCAACTCTTCTTCCAGCGCGGCCAGGTGATGGCTGAGTGCGGGTTGCGCCACGTGCAGTTGCGCGGCAGCCGTGGTGATGCTGCCGCACTGGGCGATGGTGACGAAATAGCGGAGTTGGCGCGGCGTCATGGCGGCACTCTACTGCATGCTGCCGCGCAACGGTACGCATGGGTGCGTGGCCGCGGCTCAGGCGCGGCGGGCCGCCTGCTCACCTGGCACCGGCGTGGCACCGGCGGCGCCGAGCTTTGCCGCGGCTTCGCGGCCCCCCAGTCGGTTGATCATGGCGGCCTGGTCGGCGCGAGCCTGGGCGTCCACCGCCTCGGGATCGCAGATCCGGCGCAGTTCGGTTTCCATGCGGGCCAGGGTCTCGGCGTGATCCGCCTGGCCGGCCAGATCGTTTCGCTCTTCGGGGTCGGTCTCGAGGTCGAACAGTTCCGGCGGGTGGCCAACGTAGTGGTGCAGTTTCCAGCGCCCCTTGCGCAACATGAAACCGGCCGAGTTGCTGCCGGCGGCGTGATATTCGCTGAAGGCCACTCGATCGGGGTCGTAGGGTTCGGTTGCGATCGCGTGCAGGTCGCGGCCGGGGCGGCGGTTGTCATCCTCGTTGGCGGGCACGCCGGCCTGACGCAAAATGGTGGGATACAGATCGAGCAGGTCGACGGCAGTGGCGCATTTGCCCTGCGGGGCGTCGGGCCCGGTGAGAATCATGGGGATGCCCACGCTCTCCTGGTACAGCGTGGATTTGCCCCAGAGACCGCGGGCGCCCACGTTGTCACCGTGATCCGAGGTGTAGATCACGGTGGTGTTGTCGGCGAGGTCGCTGCTGTGTAGCGCCGCGAGAATTTGTCCCACGTTGTGGTCCAGAAAGCTGCACAAACCCAGATAGGCGGCGATGGCCTGCTTGCGCTCGCGGGCATCCTTGAAGCGCCCGTCGTTGTCCATGAAGCGCGCGTAATCTTCCACCCAGGGGTGGCGGCGATAGCCGGTGTCGGGATGCAACTTGGGCTCGGGCAGGTCGTCGAGCGGATACATCCGGTAGAACGCCTCGGGCGCAATCAGCGGAAAGTGTGGCGCCACCAGTCCCACATAGAGAACGAAGGGATGGTCGGCCTGTTCGCCCGCCTCGTGCAGCCAGGCCACCGTACGCTCGGTTACCTCACGATCGTAGGCGGTGTAGGGCGATTCGCCGGCTCCGATATGCTCGCCCAGCATGCGTTTGGCGTCGGGGCGCGATACATACGGCGCTCGGATCGACGCCCAAACCATGCCGTGGCCACCCACCACATGCATGGGGATGTGCTCGCGGTCGAAGCCGGCCGGGTCTTCTTCGGCGCGGTAGTGCAATTTGCCGATGCTTTCGACCCGGATGCCGTTGGCCTGGAGGCGGTGCCCCCAGCCGCCAATCTCGCCGGTGTATGGCATGGCATTGTCCCAGTGGCGAATCTGGTGCACCCGCATGCCGGTGGCAAAAGCGGCGCGGGCCGGTACGCAGATGGGGCTGGGCGTATAGGCGTTGATGAAGCGCGTGCCGCGGGCGGCCAGAGCATCGAGGTGGGGCGTCTTGACCAGGGGGTGACCGGCGCAACCGAGGTAGCGTGGGTCGTGCTCGTCAGACATGATGACGATAACGTTGTGACGGGGCATGGAGATTCTGTATGGCGAGAGGATGGGTGAACGGGCTGATTGAGAATGCGGACGCGAGCGGCAGACCCCGGCGGGCCCAAGTGCCGCTCGTTTGCCGAGCTCAGTCGATGCTGTGACCCGATCGCGCCACGATGTCGGCCCAGGCCGCGTGACTGTCGCGCACTTCGGCGTTGAGTGTTTCAGGCGAACCGGCGTGCACCTCGTATTCGGCCTCCTGCAGGCGGGCGCTGACCCTGGGCGATTGCACGGCGGCGGTGATGGCCTGGTTGAGGTCGGCCACGGTCTCGGCCGGCGTGCCCGCCGGTGCGAAAAAGATGAAGGTTTCGGTCACCACGAGGTTGTCGTAGCCCAGCGACTTGAAGGTGGGAACATTCGGCAGGGCCGCCACCGGCTCCGGGTTGGAGATGGCAAGAATGCGCAGGCGGCCGTCGCGATGCATCGGCAAGAGGTTGGGCAGCGTGGTGATCACGGCAGGAATGGTGCCGCCGATGGCATCGGTTACCGCCGCCGACCCACCCTTGTAGGGAATCTGCGTGAGCGGCACGCCGCTGGCATCGCTCAGCATGCTGCCGATGAAGTGCATGGCCGTACCGGTGCCGGGAGTGCCATAGGCCGCCATGGCAGGGTCTTCCTTGGCGAGGGCCAGAAACTCCTGCAGATCGGCAGCCGGGCTGTCGGGGCCCACGGCCAGGGCGAAGCTCATGCGCCCGGCACTGCCCACGGCGGTGAAGTCGGCCAACGGGTCGTAGGGCATGTTGTTTACCACATGAGGAGCCAGCGTGAGATTGCCGGTAGGCGAGAGCATCAGGGTCTTGCCGTCGGGCTCGGCGCGGGCCAGGGCCGAAGCGGCGATGCGGCCGGCAGCGCCTGCCCGGTTCTCGATGATGGCTTGATAGCCTTCCTGGTTCAGGCCTTCGGCGACCACCCGTGCCACGGTGTCGACGGCTCCACCGGGCGCGTAGCCGACGAGCACGGCGATGGTGTGGTCATCCGCCTGGGCGGCTGGGGTGGCGAACAGGGCGGTGCTGCCGAGGGCAAGCAGGGCGAGCGTGAGATGGCGACGGATCGGTTGCATGGCGGGTCTCCTGGTATGTCGAGTTATTGATGGCTCTGTGTGGTCTGGTGCAAGGTCTGGTGCTGGTTGGCAGTATGCCCAAGGAGATTCACCTTGAGAAATACGGATTGTCGACGCGTCCCATAAGAAAAAATGTATGGGATGGGTCGGGGAATTCTGCGCCGCCACTGTGTCTATACTTTCCTGCCACTGACGCAATTTCGCGTTGTGCTCGTTTCGCCTTTACCTATAACGTCAAGCTTTCGGAGACTTCCCCCATGTTCACCACGCTCATCGAGCCGGCCGAGCTGGCTGCTCTCGACCCCGCCCGGGTTCGCATCATCGATGCCCGGCACGACATGACCCAGCCCGACGCCGGCCGCCAGGCCTGGCGCGAGGCGCGCATCCCCGGAGCGGTGTTCGTGCATGGCGATAACGATCTGGCCGGTCATACCCGACCGGGGCGTGGCAGACATCCGCTGCCAGAGCGCGAAGCCTTTCATCAATTGATGGTCGAAGCGGGCGTGGCCGAAGACATGCAGGTGGTGGTGTACGACGCCCAGGGCGGCGTGATTGCCTCGCGCGTGTGGTGGATGCTGCACTGGATCGGCCATCGCCCGGCGGCCGTACTCAACGGTGGTTGGCCAGCCTGGCAGGTGGCCGGTTTGCCGGTTGACGAGAGTGCGCCCCTCAAACACTACGGGTTTCCCGGCCCGGCGGCCCGGCCGCTCAAGCTGGGGGTGGCGCTCACCGGGCAGGTGGATGTCAACGAAGTGCTGGGCAATATCGCGCAGCCGCGCTGGGCCGTGGTGGATGCGCGCGCCGCGCCGCGTTACCGGGGCGAGGTGGAGCCGCTGGATCCGGTTGCGGGGCACATCCCGGGTGCGCTCAACCGGCCCCAGTCGCTCAACCTCGAGGACGACGGCCGTTTCAAGGCGCCGGCGCGGCTCAAGCAAGAGTTCCAAACGCTGCTGGGCACGCGCGCGCCCGAAACCGTGGTGCATTCCTGCGGTTCGGGGGTGAGTGCCTGTCACAACATCCTGGCCATGGAATATGCCGGTCTCGCCGGGTCGCGGCTGTATCCGGGCTCGTGGAGCGAATGGTGTGCCGATCCGTCTCGGCCCGTGGCGCGCGGAGATGCGCCTTGAAGGCTGGCGCAAACGGGGGGCGGCGGGTGTGTCCTTTTGCCGGATGACCGCCAGGTGCCTCGGCTTTTGCTAAGGTTCTGCCGGCGGTTCGCGGCGGTGAATGGGCTGGTGGGCCACGGGTTGGCTGTCTGAAATTCTTGTGTGGAGTCTGTCGTGAAAGATCTGGTTTCTTTGCCCGCGCCCGGGCTCGAGCGCTTCATGGATCTCGAGGTGGAAGTGTCGGCCCCCATCGAGGTGGGGCGCACTCCGGCTGGCTTGAGGCGCGTCATTCCCATTACCGGAGGGCGCTTCACGGGGCGCGACTTCAACGGCAAGGTGCTGCCGGGCGGGGCGGATTTTCAGGTGATTGCCACCGATAGCCTGGCGATTCTCGAGGCGCGTTATGTGGTGGAAACCGACGCCGGTGATCGCATCTATGTCGACAATCAGGCGATGCGGGGCGGGCCGCCCGAGCTCATCGCCAAGCTGGCGCGCGGCGAGAAAGTCGATCCCGAGCTCATCTATTTTCGGTGCGTGCCGCGGTTCGAGGCGTCGGCACCGGCGTTGCAGTGGATGAACGAGAAGCTGTTCATCGGCACGGGGGCGAGGTTTCCGGATCGGGTGAGTTTGAGTATTTTTCTGGTGGGGTGAGGTCCCGGCTCGCCGGGCGGCCGGTGGCCGTCCGGCGTCCGGGATGACGTTCTAATTGGGCGGCCTGGATGACGCAGCGATCGGGGCGTCGGGGTGGGGTTTGCCGCGGAAGAGTTCGATGATGAGCTGGCGCAGCCAGCGACCGGCGGGGTCGTGTTCGGTGCGGCGGCTCCAGTGCACCGACACTTCGAAATCCTGCAGGGGCAGGTTGGGTTCGAGCATCACATAGCCGCCGTTGCGGGCGAAGCCTTCGGCGATGTTGCGCGGCATGATCACGGCCAGGTCGGTTTCGCGCACGATGCCGGGGGCGGCCAGAAAGTGTGGCGTCACCATCCGTACGCGATCTTCGAGCTTGAGCAGCGCCAGAATGCGCAGGGTGTCGGTGTGTTGCCGCACCATGATGTATTCGAGCTGGGCGAGGTTCTTCACGCCCAGCCGCCGGCCGGCCAGCGGGTGGTCGGCACGCACCAGCACGATGTAGCGGTCGTTGATCAGTCGCTCTTTCTCGGTGTCGTGGATCAGGGGCAGAAAGCCCAGTGCCACGTCGATGCGGCCGTCGTCGAGTGCCGGCACGATGTCGGTGGGTTCGAGCTGAAACGACTCGATGCGCACCTGCGGCGCGCGGGCGCGCAGGGCCGCCACCAGCGGCGGCATGAACGAGCTCTCGCCGATGTCGGTGAGGTGCAGCCTGAACGTGCGGCGCGACTCGGCCGGATCGAAACGAAACGAATCGCTCAACGCCGTTTGCAACGAGGCCAGCCCCTGCTGAATAGGGCCGGCCAGCTGGCTGGCCTTGGGCGTGGGCTGCACGCCACCGCCCGAACGCACGAAAAGCGGGTCGCGCAGCAGCAGGCGCAAGCGGGTGAGGCCGTGGCTCACCGCAGGCTGGGTGAGCCCCAGCACCTGGGCGGCGCGCGACACATTGCGCGTGTGGTACACCGCATCGAACACGCGCAGCAGGTTGAGGTCGATCTCGTTGATATGCATGGTGTGCATACACTATAGACGATTCATGCTATTGATTTGCTTCGCGCCAGGCCGCAAACTGCGCCGTTAATTCAGAAATTTCAAGTAGTCCAGCAAGCAGTCGGAGGCAGGCATGGAAGTATCTTTTGGCAAGCAGGTAGAAATGCTGCGCATGGGCGAGGGCGACACCTTTCATGGTGAGGGCATCCTGGCCATCACCAAGGCGTTGCTGCAATCGGGTGTGGCGTATGTGGGCGGCTATCAGGGCGCGCCCGTTTCACACCTGCTCGATGTCATGGTGCAGGCCAGCGAATATCTCGAAGAGCTCGGCGTGCACGTGGAGGCCTGTTCGAACGAGGCCTCGGCCGCTGCCATGCTGGGCGCCTCCATCAATTACCCGTTGCGCGGCGCCGTCACCTGGAAGTCGATCGTGGGCACCAACGTGGCCGCCGACGCGCTCTCCAACCTGTCGTCGCCGGGCGTCAAGGGCGGTGCCCTCATCGTGGTGGGTGAAGACTACGGCGAGGGCGCCAGCGTGATCCAGGAGCGCACGCATGCGTATGCGCTGAAGTCCTCGATGATCATGCTCGATCCCCGTCCCGATCTGGCCAATATGGTGCGCATCGTGGAAGAGGGCTTCCGGTTGTCGGAGCACTCCAACATGCCGGCGCTGCTCGAGCTGCGTATCCGTGCGTGCCACGTGCGTGGCAGCTTCGAGTGCAAGAACAACCTGCCGCCACCGATGTCCACCCGCCTGTTGCAAGAGGAGCCGGCCGAGTTCGATTACTTCCGCCTGGCACACCCGCCCGTCACCTTCCGCCACGAAAAGCTCAAGGTCGAAGAGCGCATGCCGGCCGCGCGCGAGTACATTGCGCAGCACGGCCTCAACGAGCGTTTCGGCAAGGAAGACGGCGACATCGGCATCATCGTGCAGGGTGGCCTGTACAACAACCTCATCCGGACGCTGCAGCAGTTTGGCGCCGCCGATGCCTTTGGCAATACCGATATCCCCCTGCTGTGCCTCAACGTCACCTATCCGCTGGTGTCCGACGAGATCACCCAGTTCTGTGTGGGCAAGCGCGCCGTGCTGGTGGTGGAAGAAGGCCAGCCCGAATACATCGAGCAGGATATCGCCACCCTGCTGCGTCGGCTCGACATCAACACCTCATTGCACGGCAAGGATATGCTCCCCATCACGGGCGAGTACACCGCCGAGGCCATGGGCAATGGGGTGTCGCAGTTCCTCGGGAAGTATCAGAACCGTCCCGAACTGGCCTCGGGCCAGGCCTGGCTCAAGGGTGTGGGCGAGCTGCGCCAGAAGGCGGCTGATCAACTCGATGCCGCGCTGCCCGGCCGGCCGCCCGGTTTCTGCATCGGTTGCCCCGAGCGGCCCGTGTTTTCGGCGCTCAAGCTGGCGCAGGAGCGGGTGGGCAAGGTGCACATCGCGGCCGATATCGGCTGTCATGCCCTGGGCACGTTCGAGCCCTTTTCGTCGGGCAACTCGATTCTGGGCTACGGCATGAGTCTGGCCAGCCGCGCCGGCGTCTCGCCCATGATGTCGCGGCGCACGCTGTCGATCATGGGCGACGGTGGCTTCTGGCACAACGGCCTTCTCACGGGGGTGCAGTCGGCGCTGTTCAACGGCGACGACGCCGTGCTGCTCATCTTCAAGAACGGTTACACCTCGGCCACCGGCACCCAGGAGATCATCTCCACGCCCGACGACGAAATCCGCCTGCATGCGCCCGACAAGCAGCAGAGTCTGGCCCACAAGAATCAGACCATCGAAGAAACCCTCAAGGGCCTGGGCGTGGAATGGATGCGTACGGTGCACACGTACCGCGTGGACCACATGCGCAAGACCCTCACCGAGGCCTTTACCACGCCGTTCTCGGGCCTCAAGGTGATCGTGGCCGAAGGCGAGTGCCAGCTTGAGCGGCAACGACGCTTCAAGCCCTGGATGGCCGGGTTGCTCAAGGCTGGCAAGCGCGCGGTACGCGTGAAGTACGGTGTGGATGAAGACGTCTGCACCGGTGATCACGCCTGCATCCGCCTGTCGGGTTGCCCCACGCTCACCATCAAGGACAACCCCGATCCGCTCAAGGTGGATCCGGTGGCCACCGTGATCGACGGCTGCGTGGGTTGTGGTCTGTGCGGTGAAAACGCTCACGCCGCCACCTTGTGCCCTTCGTTCTATCGCGCCGAAGTCATCCAGAACCCCAATTGGCGTGATCGTCTGATGCACAGCGTGCGCCAGAAGCTGGCCCGCGCCCTGCAACCCGCCTGAGGCTCCCTCCATGCAAGACTTTGCTCAACTCCGTCCCACCACGCTGCTGGTCTGTGCCCTCGGCGGCGAGGGTGGTGGCGTACTGGCCGAATGGCTGATCGACACCGCCATCGCCTGCGACTACCCCGCCCAGAGCACGTCGGTGCCGGGCGTGGCCCAACGCACCGGCGCCACCTCGTATTACATCGAATTGCTGCCCGTGAAGACGGCCGAACTTGGTGGCCAGCGTCCGGTGTTCGGCCTCAACCCGATCACCGGCGGTATCGACGCTCTCATCTCCTCCGAGCTGCTCGAAACCGCACGGCAGATCAGCAACGGCTACAGCACGCCCGAGCGCACGCTGGTCATCACCTCGTCGTCACGCGCGCTCACCACCGCCGAGCGTATGGTGCCGGCCGATGGCCGCTACCCCGACGACAAGCTGCACGATCTGGTGCGTGAGTTCAGCCGTGAACATTACGTGTTCGACATGGCGCAGGTGGCCAAGGAGGCTGGCACGGTGATCAGTGCCGTGCTGTTTGGCGCCATTGCAGCCAGCGGCCTGGTGCCTTTCTCGCGCGAAGCCTGCGAAGACACCATTCGGCGCGGTGGCCGAGGCGTCGAGGCCAGCCTCAAGGGCTTTGCCCGGGCCTGGGATATCGTGTCGCAGGCGCGCGAACAGGGTTCGTTCGTGCAGCAAGTGCTGCAGATGGAAGGCGAACCGGTGGCCGTACCCGCGCTGCCGACGGCTGTGGCCAATGCCTTCCCCGCCGCGATCCACGACATCCTCGCGCTGGGTCATGCCCGGCTGGTGGATTACCAGGGCGAAGCCTATGCGCAGCGGTATGTCGATCGCCTGTCGCGCGTACTGCAGGCCGAGAAGCAGAGCGATGCGGCCGGCGCCAATCATTACGCCACCACGCGCGAGATGGCGCGCTGGCTGGCGCTCTGGATGGCATTCGACGATGTCGTGCGCGTGGCGCATCTCAAGAGTCGCCAGGCCCGTCACGAGCGCGTGGCCCAGGAAGTGAAGGCCGGGCCCGACGACATCGTGCTCGTTTACGACCACTTCAAGCCCGGTGTGCCCGAGTTTGCCGGGCTGGTGCCCGAGTTTCTGGCTCGCCCCATGCTGGCCTGGGATGGCAAGCGGCGCAAGCGGGGTGCCGAGCCCTGGGCCATGCCGCTCAAGATCGGTTCGCACTCGGTCACCGGCTCGATCATGCTTCGACTCATGGCCAACATGCGCCGCCTGCGCCCCATGGGCAGTCGGTTCAAGCGCGAGCAGACCATGATCGATCGGTGGGTCGACACCGTGGTAACTGGCACCCAGACCCGCTGGCGATTGGGCAACGAAATTGCGCTGTGCGGTCGGCTCATCAAGGGTTACGGCGAAACCAACGAGCGCGGCAAAGACAACCTGCTGCACGTGCTGGATCACCTGGCGGTGTCGGGCCAGTTCCAGAACGCTGACGAACGAGCGGCTGCCATTGCCGAGGCCCGCGAGGCGGCTCTGGCCGATGCCGTGGGCAAACAGTTTGATGCCGCGCTGCAACGTCATGGTGCGCCGGCGCGGCCGCTGAAAGAAATCCCCATCAAGTTCGTGCGTCGGCCCACCGGGGCTGCCGCCAAAACCTGACGCCGGTTTCGGCTGGCGTCAAAGCTGACCATCACGCCTGGCCCCAGGCTCAGGCGCTGTCGGGTAAGCTAGCTGTGCAACAACCTCAAGGAGATGGAGACATGTCGCAACAACACACTGCCAACCCCGCTCGTCGCGGCGCGCTGCGCCTGGCGGCCACCTCGGCCATGGTGCTGGGCGCCTTCGGCCTGGGCGCCAATGCCGCCGTGGCGCAAGATACGGGCAACTGGCCCGACAAGAACATTCGCGTGATCGTCAACTTCCCCCCGGGTGGTCTGGCCGATACCTTGGCCCGCATGGTGGCCGAGCCTGTGGGTCAGGCCCTGGGCCAGACCATCGTGGTCGAGAACCGCGCCGGTGCCGGCGGCAACATCGGTGCCGAAGCCGTGGCCCGGTCTGATCCTGATGGGTACACCTTCCTGGTGAGCTCGGGTGGCGTGCCTACCATCAACCCGCACATCTACACCAATCTGGCCTACGATCCCAACGAAGATCTCAGCCCGGTGGCCGCGCTGGCACGCGTCAAGGTGTTTCTCGTGGCGCAGCCCGATCTGCCCTTCGACGACGTTGCAGGCATGATCGAGTACGCCAAGGCCAACCCGGGCGAACTCACCTATCCGTCGCCCGGCAACGGCAGCTCGCCGCACATCGCCGCCGAGATGTTCTCGGCCGAGGCCGGCATCGAGGCGCTGCACGTGCCGTATCGCGGCGCAGCCCCGGCCCTGGTGGATCTGCTGGCGGGGCAGACCGACTTCTTCTTCGATCCGGGCATCGGTCTGCAGCACGTAAAAGACGGCAAGCTGCGTCTGCTGGCCGTAGGTAGCCTCGAGCGTTCGTCGATGTACCCCGACACCCCCACGCTCGACGAGCTGGGCGTGGAGGGCTTCGACGCCGACACCATCTTTGGCTTGTATGCCCCGGCGGGCACCGATCCGGCCATCATCGAGCGCATGAATGCCGAGGTCAACAAGGCCCTGGAGAGCGAGAAGATCCAGAGCAGCCTCGAGGCGGTGGGGGCATCGGCGTCGCCCATGTCGATCGAGCAGTTCCGCGAGCGCATCCTCGCCGACAAGGATCGTTTTGGTGCGCTGATCGAAGAGCGCGGCATCGTCGCCAACTGAGGTTGATCACGGGTCGAGCCGACGCCTCTCGCGGGGTTGCCGGTTCGATCCTCGACCCCTGACGGTTGAATGCCATCACGAGCCGGTTGCCGTTTCAGGCGCCGGCTCGTTCTGCATTCATCGCATCACGCCAAATTCGCGAGACACCGCCCGCAGGGCGTCGAGCATGCCTTCCACGGCTGCGCCCGGGTAGCCGTCGTCGCGCCAGTACATGGCCACCGAACCGAAGCCGGAGAGCCGGATCGGCAGGATGCTCATCGCCTTCATCTGCGACAGACGCAGGGCCGAGCGATGTGAGGCCACACCGATCATGTTGGTGGTGTTGAGCATGGTGAGATTGATGGTGACCGAGTTGGATTCCACATGGTCGTCGGGCACCGTGTAGCCGGCGTTGCTCACGGCTTCGTCGAGTGAGTCGCGCACCGGGGTGCCTTTGGGCCACAGCAACCAGCGATAGGCCATCAGGTCGGGCCAGTCGATCTCGGCCTTCTGCAACAACGGATGCTGGGGTCGCACCACCAGGTGCAGCGGCTCCATGTAGAGGCGCTCCTGACGGATGGCAGGGTCGTGGGTGGGCGTGCCGGCGCGACCCACCACGATGTCGAGCATGCCCTGGCCGAGTTGCGTCATCAGCACGTCCACGGTGTTCTCCACCAGCTTGATATGGGCCTGCGGTTGCCATTCGAGCAGACGGCGTACGGCCAATGGCACGGTATCGGAGGCCGATGCCCCCGAGGCGCCCACCACCACACGGCCACTGCCCCCAGCGGCGAGTGCGGCCATTTCATGGGCGGCGCGATCGAGCTGGGCCTCGAGCCGGCGGGCGTGTTCGATCAGTGCCTGGCCGTGGCTGGTGGGGCGCAGGCCACGGGCATGACGCTCGAACAAGGCCAGGCCGAGGTCGGTTTCCAGCTCCTTGAGCCATTTGGACAGTGCCGGTTGGGTGAGGTTGAGCGCGGCGGCCGAATGACTGATATTGCCGGTTTGTGACAGGCTCAGCAGCATCTTCAAATGGCGCAGCCGCAGGCGGTGGGTCCAGTCCATGGCGAGCTCGGGTATGTCGTTCAGATTATGGATGATAGGATAGTTTCATTATTCCTTTCATGGCTTCGTCGGCATAATCCCCATCAACCCAGAGCGGTAACGTTGCACCCACGGGCAGTCGGGGGTGATGCCGCCCAACGGAATCAGGAGCTGTGCCATGTCTTCTTCTCACGCCAATCCGGCCCGCGCCGCCTACTACGACAAAATCCGCCACAAGCATCTCGCGCCCCTGTGGGAGTCGCTGCATTCGCTGGTGCCTAAGCAGCCCGCCTCGCGCTGCGTGCCTGCCATCTGGCGTTACGACGACATCCGCGACGACATCATGGCCGCTGGCGAGCTGATCTCGGCCGAAGAGGCCGTGCGCCGCGTGCTGATCCTCGAGAACCCCGGCATGCCGGGCGAGGCCAGCATCACGCAAACCCTCTATGCCGGCCTGCAGCTCATCCTGCCCGGTGAGGTGGCGCCCAGTCATCGTCACACGCAGTCGGCGTTGCGCTTCATCGTGGAAGGCAAGGGCGCCTATACCGCGGTCGACGGCGAACGCACCACCATGCATCCGGGCGACTTCATCATCACGCCGGGCTGGACGTACCACGATCACGGCAACCCCGAGATCGTGGAAGGCGGCGAGCCGGTGGTGTGGCTCGATGGTCTGGATATCCCGCTGGTGCGTTTTCTCGATACGGGCTTTGCCGAGGATTACCCCGAGGCCGTGCAGCCCGTGATGCGTCCCGAGGGCGACAGCCTGGCCCGCTTTGGCTACAACATGGCGCCGGTGCGGCACCAGGCCGGGCCGGGGGCCTCGCCCATCTTCAATTACCCCTTCGAGCGCAGTCGCGAGGCGCTCGACCGCCTGTACCGGCACGGCGAGCTCGACGCCTACGATGGCGTCAAGCTGCGCTATCTCAATCCGGTGACGGGCGGCTGGCCCATCCCCACCATCGCCACCTTCATGCAGCTGCTGCCCGCCGGCTTCCAGGGCAAGTCGTATCGCAGCACCGATGCCACGGTGTTCTGCGTGGTCGAGGGCACTGGCACGGCGCACATCGGCAACGAACAGTTCCGCTTTGGCCCGCGCGATGTGTTCGTGGTGCCGTCGTGGGTGCCGGTGCAGCTCGCCGCCCTGGAAGACGCGGTATTGTTCAGTTATTCCGATCGTCCCGTGCAGGCGGCACTCAACCTGCTGCGCGAAGAGCGCAATTGAGTCGGTCGGCGCCCGCCGGGCACGTGAGTGCGCCGCGGGACCGACGCTTGTTTCAACCTTTTTTTCAGGATTTACCATGAGCTACGTCATTGATCCCGCTCCCGTCGTTGCGGTGCCGGTTGCCGGCAGCAGCGAACAATTCCCCGTGCGTCGCGTGTATTGCGTGGGTCGCAACTACGCCGCCCATGCCCGCGAGATGGGCTTCGATCCCGATCGCGAGCCGCCGTTCTTCTTCTGCAAGCCGACCGACGCCGTGGTGCCGGTGGCCGAGGGCGACACCCTGGCCCTGCCGTACCCCGTCGAAACCGGCAACTACCACTACGAAATCGAACTGGTGGCTGCCATCGGCAAGGGTGGCAGCAACATCGACGAGAAAGACGCCCTCGAGCATGTGTGGGGCTACGCCGTGGGCCTCGACATGACCCGCCGCGACCTGCAAATGAAAATGCGTGAAATGGGCCGGCCCTGGGAAATCGGCAAGGCCTTTGATCAGAGCGCGCCCATTGGCCCCATGCATCCGGCCAGCAAGGTGGGGCACTTCCCCGATGCCGCCATCTGGCTCAAGGTCAACGACACCGACAAGCAGCGCAGCACCACCAAGGCACTGATCTGGTCGGTGGCCGAAACCGTGGCCTATCTGTCCCGGTTCTTCCGGCTTGAACCGGGCGACCTCATCTACACCGGCACCCCCGAAGGCGTGGGCCCCGTGGTCAAGGGCGATCTGATGGAAGGCGGGGTCGATGGCCTGGGCACCATCAAGGCAAAAGTGGAGTAATCGCCATGCAGCTTTACAGCTTCTTCAACAGTTCCACGTCGTATCGCGTCCGCATTGCCCTGGCGCTCAAGGGCCTGCCCTACGACTACGAAGGCGTGGACATTCGCAAGGGTGTGCACAAAAGCGACGACTACATTGCCCGCAACCCCTCGGCCAATGTGCCGCTGCTGGTCGATGGCGATCTCGAGCTGGGTCAGTCGTTGGCCATCATCGACTACCTCGACAACAAACATCCCGAGCCGCGCCTGATTCCACAGAATGCGCTCGAGCGTGCCCGTGTGCTCGAGCTGTCGTATGCCATCTCTTGCGACATCCACCCGGTCAACAACCTGCGGATTCTCAAATACCTGCAGGGTGAGCTGGGCGTATCGGATGAACAGAAAACCACGTGGTATGCGCACTGGATCGCCGAAGGCCTGTCGGCGGTGGAGCGCCTGTTGGTACGTCACGGCAAGGAGCCATACTGCTTTGGTGATTCGCCCACCCTGGCCGACGTCTGCCTGGTGCCGCAGATCGCCAACACGTTGCGCATGAAGTGCGACGTCTCGCCCTATCCGCGCACCATGGCGGTGTTCGAGCATTGCCAGCAGCAGCCGGCCTTTCAGCAGGCAGCGCCCTCGGCGCAGCCCGATTTCGGTCAGTGACCCTTTCCGCAGCAGGGCGGGCGGCGGATGCCGCCGCCCGGTCTTTTCAGGAGACGAATCATGAGTGAGGCGAATACCGGCAAATCGGTCATCGTCGTAGGCGGCGGCATCGGCGGCCTGGCCGCGGCGTTGTCGCTGTCGCGCCTGGGCATGTCGGTCGAGCTGCTCGAGCAGGCCCCCGAGGTGGGCGAAATCGGTGCCGGCATCCAGCTCGGTCCCAACGCCTTTGCCGCGCTCGACGCACTGGGCGTGGGCGAGGCGGCGCGCAGTCGTGCCGTGTTCACCGATCGCCTGTTGATGATGGATGCGGTGGATACCAACGAGATCGTGCGCATCGAAGTTGGCGACGCCTTCCGCAAGCGTTTCGGCAATCCCTATGGCGTGATTCATCGTGCCGACATCCATCTGTCCATTCTCGAAGGGGTGCAGCAGCAACAGAACATCCGCTTCAAAACCTCGACCACCGTGACGGGCGTGGAGTTCGAGGGCGACAAGGTGGCTGTGATCGACAGCAACGGTGAGCGCCACGTGGCCGACGCCGTGATTGGAGCCGACGGCGTCAAGTCGGTCATTCGGCAGCAGCTGATCGGCGACCCGGTGCGGGTCACCGGCCATGTGGTGTATCGCGCCGTGGTCGATGTCGAGAACATGCCTGAAGAGCTGCAGATGAATGCGCCCGTGGTGTGGGCCGGGCCGCACTGCCACCTGGTGCATTACCCTTTGCGCGGCGGCAAGCAGTACAACCTGGTGGTCACCTTCCACAGCCGCGAAGAAGAAGAATGGGGCGTTCGGGATGGCAGCAAGGAAGAAGTGCTGTCGTACTTCCAGGGCGTGCACCAGAAGCCGCATCAAATGCTCGACCGGCCTACCTCCTGGAAGCGCTGGGCTACGGCCGATCGTGAGCCGGTCGATCGTTGGAGCACGGGTCGCGTCACCATCCTGGGTGATGCCGCGCATCCCATGACGCAGTACATGGCGCAAGGCGCGTGCATGGCGCTCGAAGATGCGGTCACGCTCGGCGAAGCCATCAAGGCTGCCGACAACGACCTGGCCGAAGGCTTCAAGCGTTACGAGCAGGTGCGTATCCCGCGCACGGCGAGGGTGTTGTGGTCCACGCGCGAAATGGGTCGCATCTATCACGCGGCTGGCGTGGAGCGTGTGGTGCGCAATGCCTTGTGGGCCGGCCGCACGCAGGAGCAGTTCTACGATTCCCTGCAGTGGCTGTATGGCTGGAAGGTCGAAAACTGTCTCGATCTGCCGCGCCTGGGCTGAGCCATGAGGCTGCCAACCGGGTAAGGCTGGCCTGGCGTGGCACGCCGGTCAGCATGAGTCCCGCCTGAGCGTGGACGCCCTGTGGCTCATAGGAACCCCGATGACGGTTGTCCGTTCATCGGGGTTCTTGTTTTTGTAGCAATCCCTTTAGCCGGGCGAGGCGCCGGACGTAATCGGACCTGTGACGCGTTCCCCCTTGGGCCATTGTTGACAATCGATAGGGGGGCGTTCAGGTTCAGTTCTTCGGATAGTTCTTCATGGCATCGACTCTGGCACTTTTGCGCTCTTCTTCTCCATCTTCTTCTTCCGACATCGACGCTGAAGCGGGCCTGCCCGGTTCAGCGGTCAAACCCGGCGCTGGCGGCACCCCTCGGGCATCGTGGTGGAATCGTCAGACGCTGGCCTTTCGGCTCGGCTGGGTGGCCCTGCTGGCCACGATGGTGGTGATGAGCCTCATCACGCTCATCATCGCCCGCCAGACTCAGGCCGAAGCCGAGCACACCGCCGCACGCGAGATGGCGGCGGCCCTCAAGGCAGCGGAACAATCGCTGCAGCTGGTGTTTCGTACTGCCAGCGAGCGCGGCACCGCGCTGATGCCTGCACTGCAAACCTTGCTGGGTGGCACACCTCGAACTGACGGCAATACCGCGCCCACGGGTGAGGCGGGTGAGGTGCCGCGGCTCGTCACCGACGCCGGTGTGATCAACGGCAATATCGAACCGCTGCTCGAACTCAATGCCATTACCGGCGCCGACGCCGCCATCATCGTGCGCGATGGCAATCGCTGGTTGCGTGCCGCGACGTTGCTGCGCGACGACGCCGGTCAGCCGCGCATCGGCAGTCAGGTGACGCCCGCCGACTTCCTGGCTACCACGCTGGATGCCGGGGAGCCGCATGCGGGCCTGGTGCAGCGCTATGGCAAGTGGTATGCCATGAGCATTCTGCCGCTCAAGGCCAATGGCCGCGTCTACGGCGGCTTGTCGGTGCGGGTCGACGTGGACGCCGAGGTGCAACGCGTGCTGGAGTGGATCGACGAGATGGTGGTGGCCGATCATGCGCGCCTGCAGATCCTGCAGGCCGAGGGTGATGCCTGGCGACTGATGAGCGGTGCGCGGGCGGGCGAGGCGCCCGAAGCGGCACTGGCGGCATTGGCGACGCAAGTGAACGACCCCGACAGCGGCTTTCTCGACGTAGCGGGCGAGGCCAGCGACCCCGACCGCTACGTGGCGTGGCGCGAGGTGCCCAATTGGAACTGGCTGTTGCTGGCGCGCGGCGAGCGGGCCGACTTCCTGGCCAATAGCCGCGATGTGATCCTGCAGCAACTGCTTTGGTTGCTGGTCGGTGCCATCATGATTGCCGGCGTGATCGCCGTGCTGGCCCGCCGCACCCTGCGTCCGGTGCAGGATGTCGTCATCGGTCTGGAGCGTCTGGGCGAAGGTGATCTGGCGGCGCCCATTGCCGCGGCGCCGGCCAACTCACGCAGCGAGGTGCATCGTCTGCTCACGCACCTGGCGCAGGCGCGGGAGCGCCTGGCGCATGCCGTGCTGGCGGTGCGTGGTGGCGTGGAACAGATCCACGGTGGCGCCCGCGAGATATCGGCCGGCAACACCGATCTGTCGAGCCGAACCGAGGAGCAGGCAGCCTCGCTGGAACAAACCGCAGCGAGCATGGAAGAACTGGCCAGCACCGTGAAACAGAATGCGGAGAACGCCAATCAGGCCACCCAACTGGCCGAGAACGCATCGGGTGCGGCCGGTCGAGGGGGTGACGCCGTGGCTCGTGTGGTTGACACCATGCAGGAGATCTCCGCCAGCTCGCATCAGATTGCCGAGATTGTCAGCGTGATCGATGGTATTGCCTTCCAGACCAACATCCTCGCCCTCAACGCCGCCGTCGAGGCCGCAAGAGCCGGCGAGCAGGGCAAAGGCTTTGCCGTGGTGGCTGGCGAGGTGCGGGCCCTGGCCCAGCGCAGCGCCGTGGCCGCCCGCGAAATCAAGGCGCTGATCCAGACTTCGGTGGGCAAGGTGGAAGCTGGCGGCAGTCAGGTGGATCATGCCGGCCAGACCATGCAGGAGATCGTGGATGCGGTGGCTCGCGTGACTGCACTCATGCGAGAGATTGCCAGTGCATCGCACGAGCAGGCGGCCGGCATCGACCAGGTGAATCAGGCCATCGCCCAGATGGACGACGTGACCCAACAGAACGCCGCCCTGGTGGAAGAAGCGGCCGCCGCCGCCTCCTCGCTCGAAAGCCAGGCCGATCACCTGGCCCAGGCTGTGGCGGTGTTCCGGGTGCGGGCGGCAGACTAAGGCGTATTGCTGCCGCCGCTCACCAGCCGCGGCAACGCCTCGCCATCGAGCCAGGCGGCAAGCGCTTCGCGCACACCCGCCACGAAGTCGGCGGCAGCCGGCTCGCTGATGAAGCCGGTGTGCGGTGCGAGCAGCACGTTGGGGTGCTGGCGCAGGGGATCGTCGGCCGGCAGCGGCTCGGGCTCGTAGACATCGAGCGCGGCCACGGCGGGACGACCCTGATCCAGCGCCTGAAGCAGGGCCTGGGAATCGAGCACGCTGCCGCGCGCGGTGTTCACCAGCACGGCATCGGTGCGCATGCGAGCCAGGCGTTCGGCGTTGATGAAATGCCGGGTCTGGGCATTGGCGGCCAGGTGCAGGCTGACCACGTGCGATTCGGCCAGCAGGGTATCGAGTGCCACCGCCTCGGCGCCGTGTTCTGCGGCGCGTTCGGATGTGAGCGACGGCGTCCAGGCCAGCACGCGCATCTGAAAGGCCTGGGCCACACGAGCCACCTGACCGCCGATGTGGCCCAGGCCCAGCAGCCCGAGCGTGCTGCCATGCAGGGCGGCCGGCAACGACTCGGGAGCTTCGGCGCGCCAGCCGCCGGCGCGCATGATGGCGAACTGGCGATCGAGCCGGCGCATGCTGGCCAGGATGAGTGCCCAGGTGTGCTCCACCGTGGTGGCGCGCGCCGGCCCGCCGGCCGTGCCGCTGGCTGGGATGCCTCGAGCCTGAAGGGCAGCGAGGTCGAGCGTGCCATTGCGCGGACCGGTGAATATGACGTAGCGCAGCTGTGTCAATTCAGCGATGAGGCTGGCGTCGACCGGGGTGCGGTCGCGGTTGAGTACCAACACCTCCACTCCGGCCAGGGCCTGGCGGAGTGCTGCACCCCGCAAGGGTTGGCGGTGAATGGTGAGCTGCAGGCGTTCTTCCAGCCCCGACCACTGCCCTGGCCGGCTGAACACCTGCTCCCAATCATCGAGGACTACGACACGTGTGCGCATGCGCTGGCTCTCAGCCGGTGGTGATGTTGAAATCGCGAATGATCTGGCCGTATTGCTTGTACTCGGTATCGATCATTTGCTTCATGGCGGCTGGCCCGTCGGTTTGCACGGGCAGGGCCATGGTTTCGAGCTGCTGCTTGAGCTCTGGCTGCTCCAGGGCTTCGGCCAGATGCTTGTAGTGATACTCGGCCAGTTCGGCGGGCAAGTTTTTGGGGCCCAGGAAGCCCAGCCAGGTGGTGAGCGTGAAGCCAGGCAATGTTTCGGCCACAGTGGGCAGTTCGGGGGCGCCCACGAAGCGCTCGGCCTCGCCAATGGCCAGAATACGAATGCGATCGCCGAACGGTTGCAGGGCCGACAGGCTCACCGCACCGGCATTGATGTGGCCAGCCACCAGATCGGTGACCATCGGGCCGCCCCCCTTGTAGGGCACGTGGGTCATCTCCACCCCGGCCTGTTCGCATAGGCGCACCATGCCGATGTGCTGCGGTGAGCCGGTGCCCGATGATCCGTAGGTGACCTTGCCCGGGTCTTTTCTGGCGAGCTCGATGAGCTCCTCGAGGTTGTTGGCCGGCACGGAGGGATGCACGGCGATGGCAATCACGGCGTTTACACCCTTGGTGATGGGCGTGAGATCGGTGAGAGGATCGAAGCCGGGAGTTTCGTACAGGTAGGGGTTGATCGTGACGATCGGCTGCGTGGCCATCAGGATGGTGTAGCCATCGGGATCGGCCTTGGCCACGTAGGCGGAGCCTACGGTGCCATTGGCGCCCCCGCGATTCTCCACGATCACGGTTTGACCGATGCGCTTGGCCAGTTCGTTCTGCACCAGTCGCGCCACCTGATCGGTGGAGCCCCCGGGCGGATACGGGCATACCAGGGTGACCGGGCGTGACGGGAAATGGCTCTGGGCGCGAACGACGCCCGGGAGGGCGGCGGCGAGTGAGGCCCCCATCAATTGCAGGGCCTGGCGACGATTGGCTGGCATGGTGTGTCTCCTCTGGGTGGGTAAGGTGAGGTGGGCCCGGCTTCAGGGGGCACGGGCCTCGAGCAAGGCAACCCGGCGCTCCTCGAACCGGGGCCAGACATCGGGATTCAGCACATTGGCCGGCCGGCAGCCATCCAGCACAGCAAGGATGCGCTGGGCGGCTTCGGCCGCGATGCGGTGTCGCGCTTCGTGCGTGACACCGGCGGTGTGGGGGCTGGCCAGCACGTTGTCGAGCTGCAGCAGGGGGTGATCGGCGGGTGGGGGTTCGGTGGCCCAGACGTCCAGGCCGGCACCCGCCAGATGGCCGCTGTGCAGCGCGTGAAACAGGGCTGTTTCGTCGTGGATGCCGCCGCGTGCGGTGCTGACGAACCAGCTGCCTTGCCGCATGTGGGCAAACGCCTCCGCATCGAGCATGTGGCGGGTTTCGGCTGTGAGCGGGCAACACACGCATATGGCATCGGCGTCGCCGAGCAGCTGCCACAGGTTGGTTCGTCGCGTGGCACCGCGCTCTTGCACCTGGGCGTCGGTGAGGTAGGGGTCGTAGGCCAGCACCGGCATGGCAAAGGCGGCGCGTGCCATGGCGGCCAGGCGTGTGCCGCTGTGGCCCAGGCCGATGATGCCCAGGACGCGACCATGCAGGTCGTGACCCATCAGGTGATCGCGATGGGGGGCATCGCCGCGCTTGACGGCGTGGTGGGCCTCGGGGATGCGTTTGGCCACGGCCAGCAGCATGGCCAGGGCATGTTCGGCCACCGCCTCGGCGTTGCTGCCGGCCTGGTTGACCACCAGCACGCCGGCCTCACGGCAGGCGACCAGATCGACGGTGTCGTAGCCCGCTCCCATGGTGGAGACGAGCAGCAGATTGGGGCAGCGCTCGAGAAAGGCGGGGCCGACATGGTAGCGGGTGGGCACGTCGGCCAGCACGGAATTCACGTGATACACGTGGCTGCGTGCCAGCAGGGTGCTCTCGGTGGTGGCGTCGGTGTTGGGGTGAATACCGCTCAGGCATACCTCGGCCCGTTCGGCCAGGGTGTGGGCAAACACCGGCTGACCGTAGCGATGAACATAGAGCACATGGCGCTGGGATGGCAGCATGACGAGGGCAGGGGCGCCGCCACTGGCCCGGCCGCAAGATGGCCGCCAGCTTGCAGAAACCCGATTGTCTCCTGATGATTGGCATTTTGTCCGTACATTAGGATAAACGGTCGGGCGTGTCAAGCGTGTCGTCGACGGCCTTGCCGATTCAAGCGATTCCTTCGCGATGGCCGGCCTCTGGCGGCCTCAGGTGGCTTTGCCCTCTGGCGCCAGGTTATGCAAGGGCTGGTGATCGAGCCAGCGTTGCAGGTTATCGAGAAAGGCGTGGGCCGCATTGCGGCTGAAAGCCTGCGACAGGCCCGCGCTGTGCGGCGAGAGTACGAGATTGGGGAGATCCCACAACGGCGAGTCGGCCGGCAGCGGCTCGGTTTCGAAGACGTCGCAGTAGGCGCCGGCGATGACCTGAGTGCGCAGGGCGTGGATCAGGTCGGCCTCGACCACCACGCGGCCCCGCGACACGTTGATGAGGTGGGCATGGTGCGGCAGAAGCGCCATGGCGTCGGCGTTGATCCATTGATCGGTTTGCGGTGTGAGGGGGCACACCAGCACCAGCCAGTCGGTACGCGGCAGCACCTCATGAAGCTGACCGAAGGCAATGGTTTCGTGACAATGGGGAGCTGGGGTGGCCGAGCGACGCACGCCGATGGTGTGCATGCCGAAGGCCTGGCACAGCCGGGCGGTTTCCTGACCTATGGGGCCCATGCCCACGATGGTGGCCGTGGTGGCCTCGAGCGCTTCGGGGGCCGCGGCGCCCAGCAGCGGGCGCCACTGTCGCTCCGCTTTTTCGGCAAAGAAGCGCGGCATGCGGCGGTTGAAGCCCAGAATGGCGGCAAGCACCGAATGCGCCACCGGCGTGGCGTTGGCGCCCGACGACGTGGTGATGGCCACACCCTGCTCTTGCAGTGCCTCGCAAACGGGAAGATCTGCCCCGGCCGTGAAGATGTGCACCCAGCGCAGGTTGGGCGCCTGCCGAAGCTGCGCGATGAACTCGGTATCGGTAAACGCATCGACCGAAAAATAGGCGCAGCCGACCGCCTCCAGGGGTACCTCGGGCAGGTCGTCCGGGCACGGCACCACGCGGATCGCCAGGCGCGAACTTGTCAGCTTCTGGAGTTCGGCGCCATGCTGTTGCCAGAAGCTGTGAGAGACCATGACGGCAGACGTGGCAGAACCCGGGGTAATGGACGACATCGACGCAACTCCTGACAACGAGACGACAAACGTCACACTTTACTGCAGCCGCCTCACGCTTGAGGTGGCAAGTCGCGCAGCCACGCCCTGGGCACGGCGATGGGCATTTCCAGGGCGCGCTGGGCAAAGGCCTTGCCTTGGGGATCAATGCGGGGCGAGGCCATGCCGCCGCCAGCCAGAGCGCCCTTGATGAGGAAATTGAGCGCCGGCAGGCCGGGTGCCAGATAGCGTGTGGTGGTGCCTTCGGCCCATTCGGCAAACCACGCGGCCACGCGCTCGGCCGTGAGCTCGGCGCACAGCCAATCGAAATACTCGGGGCGACGGCTGATGATGGCGATGTTGGAGCTGTTGCCTTTGTCGCCGGAGCGGCCGTGAGCCACCACGCGCAAGGGCACGATGGCCGTATCTGCCGACATCGGTGCCCGATCGGCCGGCTCGGCCGGTCGCAATCGGGCGGGGTCGAAGCCACCGCCGGTAGGCACGGGCGCCTGCTGTGGTTCGTCGTTGCCCACCGTGACGGTGGGGGCGGGCAAAGCGGCCTTGTCGGCAAAGAACGTGAACAGACGAATGAGCGGGGTGGGCTTGGGGCGGCCGCCGATGAGGCCGGCCGTGCCCTGGGCAAAGCCCAGGCCGATGCTGCCCACTTCACGGGCCATGAGATCGAGCGCCTTGGCGTCTTCATGCTCGGCCACCACGCGCAGCACCACCTCGCGGCTGTGGCGGGTGCGTGCGTCGCTGCCGTACGAAGCCTCCGCGCCCAGCACCTCGATGTGGGTGCGGGAGAAGTCGGCCAGGCCCCGGGCCTCGAAATGGCGGCGCGCACGCGCCAGGAGTGCTTCGCCGGTGCGCTCGGCCTTGGCCACGGCGTCGTGGCCCACGATGGCCACCATGGGCACGGCGCGCCAACCGTCGGCCCAGGTGGCCGACACCTTGTACTGGGTGGTGGGTGGCAGGCCGCGCGCACCCGACACGCGGACCTGGTCGGCACCCACTTGCTCGAGCGTGACGTGCGAAAAATCGGCGGTGACGTCGGGCAGGTGATACGCCGCCGGATCGCCCACCTCGTAGAGCACTTGTTCGCCAATGGTGGCGGTGGTCACCATACCGCCAGTACCGGCGGGCTTGCTCACCACGAAGCTGCCGTCGGACGAACATTCGGCCAGGGGATAGCCGATGTTGTCCCAGCCCGGCACGGCTTGCCAATCGGTAAAGACGCCGCCGGTGGCTTGTGGGCCGCACTCGAGAATGTGGCCCACCAGGCTGCCGGCGGCCAGCGCGTTGTGGTCGTCGGCGGCCCAGCCAAACTCGTGCATGAGAATGCCGAGAGCCAGCGCGCTGTCGGCGCAGCGACCGGTGATCACGATGTCGGCGCCCGCAGCAAAGGCCGCGGCAATGGGCACGGCACCCAGGTAGGCGTTGGCGGTGAGCAGGGTCTGGGGCAGCGGCTCGCCGGATTCAGCGTCGCGTAGCGAATCGCGACCGAGCGTATCGAGGTGGGGCATGAGGTCGTCGCCTTCGACTACGGCGATGCGCAACGACACCCCCGCATCGGTGCAAGCGGCTTCGAGCGCTCGCTTGGCCGCCTGCGGATTCACGCCACCGCCATTGCTGGCCACTTTCACACCGCGCTCGGCCAGCGTGCCCAGATGCGGCTTCAGATAGCCGACGAAATCCGGCGGATAGCCGGCCTCCGGATTCTTCAGGCGAGCCCGTGCCAGCAACGACATGGTGACCTCGGCCAGATAGTCCATCATCAGATAATCCACCGGCTCGGTGAGCAATTGCCCGATGGCCATGGGGCTGTCGCCCCAGGCGCCCGAGGCGCCGCCGATGCGTACGGTGCGGTTGGTGTTCATTGATCGTCTCCTTCAGGTACCCAGCGCGGGCTGCGCTTTTCGTTGAAGGCGGCCAAGCCTTCGGCGGCATCCTCCGTGCGTGAGGTCAGGGCAATCTGGGCTTCGGCCAGGCTCAAGGCATCGGCAAACGCCATCTCTTCCATGGCGTGAATGGTGGCCTTGCCGCGGCGCAACGCCACCGGCGACATGGCGTAAAGTTGTTGCAGCAAGGTGTTCACCGCAGCATCGAGTTCGGCGGCCGGCACCACCTGATTCACCAGGCCGATATCGTGCGCCCGTTGCGCCGAAATCAACGCACCGGTAAGACACAACTCATTTACATGACGCACGCCAATCATGCGGCGCAGATACACCAGTACCTGCATGGGGAACACGCCTACCTTGCCCTCGGGCAGGCCAAAGCGCGCGTGGTCGGCGGCCACGGCCAGGTCGCACAGGCTCATCAGCCCCATGCCGCCGGCCACGCAAGCGCCATTGATGCGGGCCACCAAGGGGATGCCGATCTCGCGCACGGCGCGTGCCAGGCGGCCGAAATCCGTGGTGGGCTCGGTGGGCGCGTCGGTGAACACGCCGGTGCCGCGCGACAGATCCGCGCCGGCACAGAAGGCTTTCTCGCCCACGCCGGTGAGCACGATGGCGCGGACCTCCGGCTGGTTCTGGGTGGACAGCACGGCCTCGTGAATGCCGGCGATGACATCCGGGTTGATGGCGTTGCGGCGTGCTTCGCGGTTGATGGTGATCCAGAGCGCGGCGCCGCGGCGCTCGGTGAGAATGGGGGCGTCGGGTGAGGGCATGGGAACGGGTTTTGATGTTGAAATGGCGGTAGCGGTTTGCCGGGCGCCAGCGGGGTGAGGTTGCCCGCCGGTCAGCCTGGAAGCCCACGAAAGCTTTTGCCCGAGCGGTGTCGGGCAGTTCGATTAATTCGGCACAGCGAATGTTTATTCGTTTCCGCGAAATTATAGGGTGTTTTCCGAGTGAAACCAAGCAGGATTCCCGGCCGAGCCGGTGCAATTGCCGGCCTGTGGCTGGCCTTCGTGGCAGGAAGCTTGACGGCGCAGGCGGTCGCGCAGGAGCCTTTGCGTCTGGTCACCGGCGCGCAGAAGGGCGACACCGCCGATGAGGTGCTGCGGCTGGTCGCCGAACAGCTGGCGCTGCGGCTCGAGCAGCAGGTGGTGGTGCAGAACCGTGGGGGAGCTGCCGGCCGCATCGCCATCGACGCCGTGGCCGGCGCCGTGCCGGATGGTCGAACCTTGTTGTTCACCGACACATCGCTGATCACCCATCCGCTGGTCACTGGCGACGAAACGGCCACCACCACCGAACATTTCGCCCCGGTGGCGCTGGTGGCGCGGCAAGACCTGGTGCTCGCCGTCCCCACCGTCAGCGAGCTGCAATCGGTGCAAGAACTCGTGGACCTGGCACGTTCGGCGCCCGATGCGCTCATTTACGCCTCGCCCGGCGTAGGCTCCTTGCCGCACCTGGCCATGGTGCGCCTGTCGCAGGCGGCCGGTGCCACCACCTTGCATGTGCCCTATATCGACGAAGCGCGCGCCGCCACCGACATCGTTTCGGGCATCGTGGATGTGGGCGTGGGCGGCCTGGCCGCCCTGCAGCCTCATCTCGAGGCCGATCGGGTGCGTTTGCTGGGGCGTTTCTCTGCCGAGGGCGATTCGTTGGTGAACGGAGTACCCGCAGTGGCCGAGGTGTTGCCCACAGTGGATGTGGCACGCACCTGGTTTTTGGTGGCACCGGCAGGCTCGCCCCAGGCCGAGCTCGAGCCGGTGGCGCAAGCCCTGCACGAGGTGCTGCAACTACCCGCCGTGCAGAATGGCATGGCAGCCCGGTACTTCTGGCCCGCCTGGGGCGACTCGGCGGCATTGGTCAATTGGGTACAGGCCGAATATGATCTGTGGTTTGACGTCATCGATTCGGCGCAGATCGGCATCCCGTAAGGCTTGTTCGGGGTTCGCTTTGCTGTGATGACGTCTTTGGTCAACGATTGGCTGTTGGCCGCCAGTCTGCCCTGGTGGTCTGCCGATGCACCGGCCGTCTTTTTTGGAGTTTTCCGTCATGTCGTCCACCCCCCAGCAAGGCCCCATCGGCCTCATCGTGCCACCCGCCGCCGGCGAAGTGCCGCGCGACGCCCCGCGCCTGTACCCCAACATCGAGTTTCGTGCCCGTGGCCTGGGGCTCGGTGAGGTGACCCCGCGCGGTTACGACGAAGTGATCGACAAAGTCGTGGGCCTGGCCAAGGAGCTGGTCGACGACGGCGCCATCGCCGTGTCGCTCATGGGCACCTCGCTCAGCTTCTATCGCGGCGTGCAGTTCAACCACGACCTCGTGGCCCGCATGAGCGAAGTCACTGGCAAGCCCAGCACCACCATGAGCTTTGCCGTGCTGCGTGCGCTCGAAGACCTGGGCGCTCGACGCATCGTGGTCGCCACGTCGTACATCGACGACGTCAACGAACGCCTCGTGGCATTCCTGAAAGAGTGCGGCCTCGAAGTCGAAGACGCCATCGGTCTGGGTCTCACCGGTGTGGCCGAAATGCACGCCGTGCAAACCCCCACCCTGGTAGACCTGTGCGAGCGCGCCTACGAGCGTGCGCCCAACGCCGAGGCCATCCTGCTCTCGTGCGGCGGCCTGTTCACGCTCGATGCCGTGCCCCAGGTGGAAGCCACCACCGGCGTGCCGGTGGTGTCGAGCTCGCCCGCGGGCTTTCGCGATGTGGTGCGCGCCGCCGGGCTCGATCCGCGAGTGCAGGGCGAGGGGCGCATGCTGGCCTGTTCGTAAGTGCGTGAGCCCGGTTGGATCCCTGCAGGCCGGGTAACCCCGTCAGGAAACCGATTGCCGCCATCGGCTTTGCTATATTCATCATCACGAAGTTAGCTTCGTGATGATGAATTTCAAATTCGTTCATGAATAACAATCAGGAGGCAGTCCATGGTTTCGATATCGGCTTATCGTATGTTGTCCGCATTCACTCTGGCCTTTGGCGTGGCCGGCGCCGCGCAGGCGAGCACGGATGCTCCCTTGAAGCTGATGGTGGGTTTTTCTGCCGGGGGAGGGGTGGATACCGCCGCGCGCCTGGTGGCGCAAGAGCTCTCAGCCATTCTCGACCGACCCGTCATTGTCGAGAACAAGCCCGGAGCCGCCAGCATGATCGCCGCCGATTCGGTGGCGCGCTCCGAGCCCGACGGCAACACCTTGCTGTTTGCGGGTACGGCCATGGTTACGGCGCCGATCGTTCAGGGTGAGGCGGCCTATCATCCAGTCGACAGTTTTGCCCCGGTGGCCGGAGTCGCCCGGAGTGGTCTGACCGTCGCGGTTCCCTACGACAGCGACTGGCAATCCATCAGTGATCTGATCGCCGCGGCCCAGGCGATGCCCGGTGAGGTCACCTACGCCTCCTCCGGCGTGGGCTCGTTGCATCACCTGGCCATGGAGCGGCTCTCGCAAGAGGCGGATCTCGAGCTGGTGCATGTGCCGTACAAGGGTGGCTCCCGGGCGGCAACCGATGTCGCCTCCGGTATGGTGCAGGCGGGTGTCAGCAGCCTCTCGGCAATGAAGCCCCATCTGGAGGCCGAGCGGGTGCGGCTGCTGGCGATGCTGTCGGGTGAGCGCGACCCCGCCATGCCGGAGTTGCCGGTGGTGGCCGAAACCGTCGATGGTGTGGACGTGGCCTCGGCCATGTTTGTGGTGGCGCCGGCCGAGACGCCGCTTGAGGTGCGCCAGACTCTGAGCGAGGCCATCGAAACCGCCCTCAATTCACCCAAGGTGAAAGCGGGGCTCGCCAATCAGTACGCCTGGGCCTCTTACCTCGATGCGGAAGACCTGGGCCAATGGCTGCAGAATGAATACGATACCTGGCACGAAGTGGTGAGCGCTGCCGACTTGAGCAGCGACTGAGCGTCGTTCACCACCACTGGATTGAATCGTCGCTGACGCCCGGGTCGTGTCTTGCCCGGGCGCATTCTTGTCCAAAGGTCATTTCATGTCATCCACGGTTCTGCCAGCCGACACCCGGCTGTTCTATTACGACGGTTCGCCTTTTGCCCAGATCTGCCGAATGGCCTTGCGAGAATTGGGCCACGAGGGGCGGGTACAGGAAGTGCTCACGACCCTCCGCGACCCCTCGGCTACGGTATTGCCGCACAACCCGGTAGGGCGAGTTCCTGCCCTGGTGTTGCCGGACGGCACCACTCTCACCGAAACGGTATTGATTCTGGCGTGGCTGGACTCGGTGACCGCAGACCGCAAGATCTTTCCGGCGGACGCCTCGGCGTTGGCCGCATACGGGCGAGTCATGGGACTGCTCGATGGCATGGCCGTGTGGCACCGCGAACTGCGACGGCCCGAGAACGAACGCAGCCCGGCGGTGGTGGCCCTGGAGGCCACCCGGGCAGAGCGGGTGGCCGATGCCCTGGAAAGTGACGTCGCCAACGGTGGCTACTCCCGCATCGACGCCGGCTATCTCACGCTGCTGGTGGTGCTGGGCTTCGCCGACCGACGCCAGACGGTGTGGCCATGGCGGCAGGGGCGCCCCGCCCTGGCCGAGTGGTTTGACCAGGCGTCGCAGTTGCCATCGTACGCGGCTACGCTGCCTGTGCCGGCGGGCAACTGACCGGCCAGGAAGTGGCTCGGCAACAAAAAACCCGGCCGGGTTGCCCCGGGCCGGGTTTTTTCGCTTGCCTGCAAGGCAGGCCGCTGGCGATCAGCGCTTGCTGAACTGCTTGCGGCGACGGGCCTTGTGGAAGCCGACCTTTTTACGTTCCACTTCGCGAGCATCACGCGTGACGAAGCCGGCTTGCGACAGCGAGGGCTTGAGCGTGGCGTCGTAGTCGATCAGGGCGCGGGTGATGCCGTGGCGCACGGCGCCGGCCTGGCCGGATTCACCACCGCCTTTCACGTTGACCTTGAAGTCGAACGATTCGAGATGGTTGGTGAGCTCGAGCGGCTGGCGGACCACCATGCGGCCGGTTTCGCGACCGAAGAATTCGTCTACGGGCTTGCCGTTGACAATGATCTGGCCAGTGCCTTTTTTCATGAACACACGGGCAACCGAGGTTTTGCGGCGGCCGGTGCCGTAATTCCAGTTACCGATCATGCGCGGCTCCTTGTGGGTACTGCCGACTCAAGCTCGAGCGGCTTGGGCTGTTGCGCGGTGTGCGGGTGCTCGACACCGGCATACACCTTGAGCTTCTTGATCATGGCGTAGCCCAGCGGACCCTTGGGGAGCATGCCCTTGACGGCCTTTTCGAGGGCGCGACCGGGAAAACGCTGCTGCATCTTGCGAAAGTTGGTTTCGGAGATGCCGCCCGGGTAGCCGGAGTGACGGTAGTACTTCTTGTCTTCGGATTTGGTTCCGGTGACGACCAGCTCGGCAGCGTTGACCACGACGATGTAATCGCCGGTGTCGACGTGCGGCGTGAATTCCGGCTTGTGTTTGCCACGCAAACGGTGTGCGACTTCGCTGGCCACACGACCAAGGACTTTGCCTTTTGCGTCGATCACAAACCAGTCACGCGTCACTTCGTGCGGCTTGGCAACAAAGGATTTCATGACGGTTCCTGAAGTTGATTGAACGGGCTTTGACGGGAGGGTTCCCGCCGGCCGCAGCCGGCTTGTGCCACGATCACGGTCGCGGGCCAGGGCGTTATGCATCGCCCGTGCCCGGCCGGAACCTCTCGTGGCAAATCCCGAGAAAAGCCCCTGATCATATCATGAAAGACAGCAACCTACACCAGGCCGGTGACGGGCAAGGCGGCGCCGTGCACCGCACGGGCAGCCGGGCTGCCGAGAAAGGCGATCACGTCGGCCAGCGCCTCGGGGGCCACCCATTGTGAGGGGTCGGCATCGGGCATGGCGGCCCGGTTCTGCGGGGTGTCGATGACGGTGGGCAGCACGCAGTTCACCCGGATGCCCTGGTGGCGCAGTTCGGCCGACATCGATTCGGTGAGACGCTGCAGCGCCGCCTTGCTGGAAGCATAGGCGCCCATGGCGGCGCTGCCGCGCTGGGCGCCGAACGCGCCCACGGTCACGATGTGACCTTGCCCGGCGGTGAGCATCAGCGGCACCACGTGGCGTGCGGTGATCACCAGAGTGCGCACGTTGAGGTCGAGCAGGGCGTCGAGCGTGGCGTCGCTGGTGTCGTGCACCGCGTCGCCCATGTGAAAGCCGCCGGCCAGATGGCACAGGCCGTCGATGCGGCCGAAGTGTTGATGCGCTGCCGCCACCGCGCGGCCGGTGGCGTCGTCGTCGAGAAGGTCGGTGGCCAGACAAAGCTGCCGGTCGGTATCGGGTCCGAAGGCGTCACGCAGGGCGGTTTCGTCGCGGTCGAGCAGGGCCACGCGGGCGCCGTGGGCGGCGTGCGTGGCGGCCACGGCACGGCCCAGATTGCCGGCCGCGCCGGTAATGAGAATCACGGAATCAGTCATGTCAGGGTCTCTGCAGGTGGTGTCGCGCACGGTGGTAGCTGCCGTCGCCGCGATGAAACACCTCGTCGTCGGGCAGGATGTCGCCGGGTTGCAGCTCGGGGGCCGCGTGCGCACGCTCGTAAAGGGGCGCGAAGTCGATCCGGGTGAACTCGAGCAGTTCGTCGAGGTCGCGGATCACGAAGTAGGTTTCCTGGAAGTCGTCGATGCGGTAGAGCGTGCGCATCACGCGTTCCAGGTCGAAACGGATGCGATTGGGGCTGGCGCTGTCGAGGCAGAACTGCGACTCGGTGAACGACGACGCAATGCCGGCGCCAAACAGGCGCAGTTCGCCCCGTTGCTTGAGCAGGCCGAACTCGATGGTGTACCAGTAGACCCGTGCCAGTTGTGACAGATACCCCAGTTGTTGCGCCCGCAGGCCGCCCTCGCCGTAAGCCTGGATGAAGTCGGCAATGGCCGGGTTCACCAGCATGGGCACGTGGCCGAACACATCGTGAAAGACGTCAGGTTCTTCGAGGTAATCCAGCTCGTCGGGCTTGCGGATGAAGTTGCCCGAGGGGAAACGGCGGTTGGCCAGGTGGTCGAAAAACACGTCGTCGGGCACCAGGCCGGGCACGGCCACGATCTGCCAGCCGGTGCGCTGGATCAGCACCTCGTTGACTTCGTCGAAGTTGGGGATCTGCTCGGCGTTCATGGGCAGATCCTGCATGCCGGCCACGAACTCGTCGCAGGCGCGGCCGGGCAGCAGCTTGCACTGGCGCTCGAACAGCGTCTTCCAGGTAGCGTGATCGGCCGCGGTGTAGTTCTCCCAACCCTGCGGGATGGTCCAGTCGGGGTTCGCGGGCCGGCTCGTTTCGCCGGCCGCCAGGCCATGTTTGCGCTTTTGCATGACACTCTCCTGGGGGCGAGCCCTACGCTGTGCGCCGCTCGGCCGCCGTCTCGGCCAGAGTGGCCCAGTCGATGTCGAGCTGCGTGAGGCCACCGGCATCATGGGTGGTGAGGGTGACGGTGAGGCGGTTGTACACGTTGAACCACTCGGGATGGTGGTTGAGTCGTTCGGCGTGGGTGGCCATTTCAGCCATGAAGCCGAAGGCCTGGGAGAAATCGGCAAAGCGGAACTCGCGCGTGATGCTGCCAGCCTCGCGATCCCACTGCCACTGCGGCAGTGAGGTGAGCAGGGATTCGATCTGCTTCGGGTCGAGTGCGGTCATGGCAATGCCTCCATAGGGAATGATGGATGTCAGTTTGCGCCGATTGCGAGACAATTTGCTTGCATAATCGGCCCTGCTATCGCTTCATCATGGAGATTTGTTGCATGAAATCGGATACCGACGAAACATCCTTGCAGAACCAGGAGATCGACCGGATCGACCGCCGCATCCTGGCGGCCCTGCAGGCCAATGGCCGCATCTCCAATCAGGAGCTTGCCTCTACGGTGCACCTGTCGCCGGCGCAATGCAACCGCCGGCATCGCCGGCTCGAGCGACTGGGTTATGTGCGGCAATACGAAACCCGGCTGGATGCCGATCGACTGGGTCTGGGGGTGACGGCCTACGTGCATCTCACGATGGAGCGCGGCCAGTTCAAGGAGGTGCAGCAGTTTCAGCGCACCATCGATCGCATGCCCGAGATACTCGAGTGCCACGCGGTCACGGGCGATTTCGACTACGTGTGCAAGGTGGTGGCCAACGACTTGAAGAGCCTGTCGAACTTCCTGCTGGGCACGCTGGCGCAACTGCCCGGGGTGAACGGCGTGCGCTCGAGCATCTGCCTGAACGAGCTCAAATGCACGAGCGCCTTGCCGTTGTGAGCTCGGTCAGCCGGAGTTGCCGGTGAGCTCGGCCGTGAGCGGGTTGTAGGGGTACAACCAGGTGTTGCGCGAGTGCGCCACGTTGCGATCATGAAACGCCTGACGCATCTCGGCGGCGTCGCTGATGTGATACAGCTCGCCCATCTCGTTGGATTCTTCCACCACTCGGGCGGTGCGCGGTGCACGGTGGCTGTGATAGCGCTGCAGGCGTTCGGCCAGCGGCACATCGAGCTCGAGCGCTCGGGCCAGCACGGCGCCGTCTTCGATCGCCATGGCCGCGCCCTGGGCCATATAGGGCAGGGTGGCGTGCACGGCGTCGCCCAGCATGGTGATGCGGGCAGTACTCCAGTTGAGGCTGGGAACCCGATTGTTGAGCGCCCAACGGAAGCATTGATCGCGATCCACGGTTTCGATCACGGCGCGCACCTTGGGGTGCCAGCCCCGGTAGTCCAGATCCAGTTCTTCCCAGGGGCGTTTGGCCGTCCACGATTCGTCGCGATCATCGCGCTCGACGCAGCCCACGAAGTTGAGCAACTCGCCGTTCTTCAGATAATAGGTGACGGCGTGATTTTGCGGACCGCACCAGATGGTGGACACAAGATCGGTGCGCAACTCGGGCGAAATACGCTCGGTGGGCACGGTGCAACGCCAGGCCACCTGGCCGGTGAAATGCGGTTCGTCGTCGCCCAGCACGAACTGACGCACCACCGACTTGATGCCATCGGCGCCCACCACCAGCTCGGCGGTGTGTCGGCTGCCGTCGGCAAACGTCAGGGTCACGGCGTCGGCCGCTTCTTCCAGCGCGGTGACCCGGGCGTTCACGGCGATGGCGCTGGGGTCTTGTGCCTGTACCGCCTCGACCAGCGCGGCGTGCAGGTCGGCGCGGTGAATCTGGAAGTAGGGCTTGCCATGCTTCTGTTCGTGCGGTTCGCCCAGCGGGATGGTGTGCATCAACTCGCCGTCGTTGTAGCGACGGAACTCGAAGGCCTTGGGGCGCACGGCCAGCGGTTCGATGCGCGCGCGCACGCCCAGCGCGTCGAGGGCGTGCATGGCGTTGGCGCTCATCTGGATGCCGGCGCCCACCTCGCCGAGCGTGGGCGCCTGCTCGAACACGCGCACACGATGCCCCTTCTGCAACAGGAAGGCTGCCGCGGTGAGGCCACCAATACCGGCTCCGACAATTGCGATATCCATGAATCCAATTCCTTGACCTGGGTGCGACGATGGCGGCGCGGGTCGGCGCGCGCCACCGCTAGAGAGAGGCAGCAGGCTTATTCGGCCTGAATGCCTTGTTCGGCGATCAGCGCGGCCCAGCGTTCGGCATCGCGTTGAATCAGGGCGTCAAAGCCGGCCGCATCCTGGTAGCTCGGGGTCATGCCCTGGGCTTCGAACGCGGCTGCTACGGTCTCGAGTTCGAGAATTTCGGCAATTTCGGCGCTGACGGCGTTGACGATCTCCGATGACGTGCCGGCCGGCGCCATCACGCCGTACCACATGTCCACCTCGATGTCGCCGTAGCCGAGGGTACTCAGCGGCGGCACGTCGGGCAAGAGCGGGTTGGCCTCGGGCGAACTGATGGCCAGTGGGTTGATGCGGCCCGACTTCACGTGCTCGAGCGCCACATGGATGGGCAGGAACATGACGTCGATCTGGCCGCCCAGAAGGTCGGTGAGCGCCGGGCCCGTGCCGCGGTAAGGGATGTGCGTCATGTCGGTATCGGTGCGCGCCATCCACAGCTCGGTGGCCAGATGGTGGGGCGTGCCGGTGCCGGGCGAGCCGTAGTTGAGCTCGGTGGGGCGCTCGCGGGCCTCCTGCACCAGTTGTTCGGCCGACTCGATGCCCGACGCCGACGACGACACCAGCATCAGCTGACCCCAGCTGGTTTGCGCCACGGCGGCAAGATCGGCCACGGGGTCGAACGGCAGTTGAGGAAACAGCGTGGCATTCATCACTACGGTGCTTACGGTGACCAGCAGCGAGTTGCCGTCGGGGTCGGAGCGCACCACATCGTTGGTGCCGATGTTGCCCGAGGCGCCCGGCTTGTTCTCGACCACAACGGGGCGGTCGAGGCGTTCGCTCAGGTGAGGTTGCAGCTGGCGGGCGATGAGGTCGATGCCAGTGCCCGGGGTGAAGGGCACGACCAGACGCAGAGGTGCGTCGGAACCGAGTTGGGCGGCGGCAGGCAGGGCAGCGGTGGCCAACGCCACGGCGGCCAGGCCGAGTTTCACAGTGCGGATCATGCGATTTCCATTTGTTAGTGTGCTAACAGAAGGATTGTAGCGGATTGTCGGCAAGGTGCCATTGGTCGACCGAGTGGGGGGGGATGGCAGGCGTTATCGGGGGGCTTGCGGTTTGGCCACTTCAGCGCGTGCGTCGGATTCGAGGGCGTCGCAAAGCTTGTTGAGCAGGCGGGTGAGCGTTTGCTGCTCGTCGGGCTCGAGGGGTGACGCCAGCCGTTGCACGGCATGCTGCGCCAGCGGCCGGGCCTGAGCGAACAGGGCCTGGCCCTGGGCCGTGAGCATGAGCGACAGCCGGCGACCCGGAGGATGGGTATGGCGTGCCAGCAGGCCACGCGATTCGAGCCCGCGCGCCACGCGCAGAATGGTGACGCGATCGAGGCCGAGGGCACGCGAGAGTGTGGATTGATCGATGCCGGGTGCGTGGTGCAGCACGTAAAGGGTGCCAAACTGTGCCGGCGTGAGACCAAGCTCGGCGCACTCGCGCTCGAATATGGCCACCGAAATGCGATGCGCCCGCCGCAGCAGAAAGCCGGGGCGCTGATAGAGATCGAGAAAGGGGTCGCGGGTATTCACGGCGTGGCGCGGGTTGGCACAGGCAACCTGCAGTATACGGACTCGGTGGCGCCGGCCGCACGGGTATCATGTTCGGTCATGTGGCCACCTGTCGTTGCGCGGCAGGTGGCCCGCCCGTACTTACTGGAGTTGTCGTGTCGCGCTGGTCTACCTTGCCTGACGCCCGTTCGAGTCGCCATTGGCGCGAAGCTGCCGATGGCGACCCCACCACCTCACCCGCGTTTTTCACGGCCATGGAGCACAGCGGTTCGGCAGCAGCCGACACCGGCTGGCAGCCTCTGCACCTCGAGTCGGAAGGCGGCCTTGTGGTGCCCCTGTATGCCAAAGGGCACTCTTTCGGCGAGTACGTCTTCGACCATGGCTGGGCCAATGCGTCAGAGCGGGCGGGCTTGCGCTATTACCCCAAGTTGCTCACGGCAGTACCGTTCACGCCCTCTCAGGGTCGGCGCCTGATCGGGGCGCCGCCCGAGGCCCGGGCTGGCGCGGCGCTCGAGGCGTTTGCTGCCGTGCAGCAGCTGGCCGACCGGGGCCGCTTGTCGTCGTGGCATGTGTTGTTTCCCGAGCCCGATGAAGTCGAAGCCTGGCAGGGCACGGGCATGCTGCATCGCGTGGGCTGCCAGTATCACTGGTTCGATCGCGACTATGGCGATTTCGAGGGATTTATCGGCACATTTCGGCAGAGCCGACGCAAGACGGTGCGGCGCGAGCGGCGTTCGATCGCCGATCAGGGCTTGAGCGTGCAGGTGATCGAAGGGCGTGAGCTCGAGCCGCACCACTGGGAGGTGTTCGACCAGTGCTATCGCATGACGTATCTCAAGCGGTCGGGCCATGGCGGTTACCTCACGCCCGAGTTCTTTCCTCTACTGGCAGAGTCGCTGGCCGATCGCGTGGTGATGATGCTGGCCGTCCACGAGGGCCAGTATGTGGCGGCGGCGCTCTGCCTGAAGTCCGAGCATTGCCTGTATGGTCGGTACTGGGGCGCGCTGGATGACTTCCCCCAGCTGCACTTCGAGCTTTGCTACTACCAGGGCATCGACTATTGCCTGAAACACGGCCTGCAGCGCTTCGACCCCGGTGCCCAGGGTGAGCACAAGGTGCCGCGTGGCTTCGAGCCCGTGTTGACGCACTCGTTTCACTGGCTCGCGCAGCCCCGGCTGGCCGACGCGGTGGCCGATTTTCTGGAGCAGGAGCGTGAGCATGTGCGGCATTACGCCGCGGCCATGCGGCACGACTTGCCCTTTCGGCGCGACGCTGCCAATTAGGTAGATTTTGCGCCAACGTTGGTGAACCGGCGCCGAGCCGTGGGTTCCGCGTCACGCCTCTCCATCCCGGCTTGCCCTTTATGTTTCAGGAGTCTTCATGTTGCCCCCCGAATCCCCCCTGGGAATTCTGCTCACCGCTCCCGCGCTGGAGCAATACGGCGAGCGTATCCTCGCCGCTGTCGAGCCCCTGCATCCGGCGCGACTTCTGTGTCATCACACCGATCAGCCGCTGTCGGATGAAGAGATCGCGCGCGTGCATGTGGCTTATGTGTCGCCCGAGTTGATTGGTCGTCACGATGAAGTCGACACCGAGCGGCGGCCGCGGGCGTTTCAAGATGAGTTGCTGCGAGCCACCCATCTCGCGTGGTTGCATGTGTGCTCGGCCGGCACCGATCGGCCGGTGTATCGGCAATTGCACGAGCGCGGCGTGACGGTCACCCATTCGGCCGGCGCCAATGCCCTGTCGGTGGCGCACACGGCCCTGGCTGGCATGTTGGCGCTGCTGCGCGACGTCCCCTTCTGGGTGCGCATGCAGGCGGAGCGCCGCTGGCGGACGCAGCGTCACGAGGATTCTCGCCCCGACCTCGATGGCAGCACCGTGGTAATTGTGGGCACGGGTGCCATTGGCCAGGCCCTGGCACGCTCATGTCAGGCGCTCGACATGCGCGTGCTGGGGGTGCGTCGGCGCGCTGCACCAGTGGCGCATTTTCACGCCGTGTATGGCCACGACCAACTGGATGAGGTGCTGCCACAGGCCGATTGGCTGGTGCTGGCCTGCCCGCTCACCCCCGAAACCCATCACATGATCGGTCGCGAGCAGATGGCGCGGTTGCCGGCGCAGGCACGCCTGGTGAACGTGGGGCGTGGCCCGCTGGTCGATGAAGCGGCCTTGCTGCACGCCCTGGAGAGCGGGCGCCTGGCGGGTGCCTATTCCGATGTCTTCGAGCAGGAGCCACTGCCGCCCGAGTCGCCGTTGTGGACGGCGCCGAACCTGCTGATCTCGTCGCACAGCGCTGGCGCCGTGCAAGGGTTTGGCGACCGGGCCACGGCGCGCTTCACGGGGAATCTGCAGGCCTGGTTGCGCGGCGACCCCATGGCGAACGTGGCGAGCTTTTGAGGGGTCAATTGGCCTGCTGCAGCTCCTGCGTCACCGCTTGAATCGCGGTCGCGGCTTCGTCGAAGCGGCGCTCCATGCGTCGTCGCGTGCCTGAGGCCGTTACCACATACACATCGTCGTTGCGCACGAAACGGGCCGACAGGGTGAGGGCATCTTCCACGCTCTCTTCGCGATTCACGAAGTAGCCTCGCGCTTCGCCAGCGGCCACATCGGCCAGGATGGCCTCGACATCAGTGAGGGTGTAGGGCGTGAGCGGCTCCAGCGTGAGGCCCTCGACAACGCGGCGGCGTTCGGCCTCGGGAAAACTGCCGAGCACGGCCTTGCCGGCAGAGGTGGCGTACAGGTTGCGCAGCGCATCGCCGGGTCGCACCAGAAACGTCAGGGGGTCGGGTGGCACGCACACCAGGAGATAGGTGCAGTGCGTACCCTTGGCCCGTGCCAGCGACACCGAGGCGTTGAGCTGCACGCTGAGGGCCTGCAAGATGGGCTCGGCGCGCGCCGAGACGGGGTCGTGCTCGACGATTTCCTTGCCCAGCCGATACAGGCGTGCGGTGGGATAGTAGCCCGCCCGTGATTTCACTTCGTACAAAAACCCGCGGGCTTCGAGAGCTCGCACCACGTCGTGGCAGCTCGACATCGGGATGTCGAGACGTTTCATCAGCTCGGTGAGCGACAGCGGCCTTTGCTCGCGCGCAAACAGCTCGAACACGTCCAGGGTGCGGTTGACGATCTTCGACATGGGATCCTCCGGAAGGGGCGATGATACGTCAGCCGTTGGGCGGCCCGGGCTGGGTGGTCGCGCCTGGCTCCACCGACAGCGCGAGCCAGGCGCGGCGCGTGGTCAGTACGACTTGGGCTGACCCAGTTCGCGCTCGGAGATGAAGTTGAGGATCATCTCGCGCGACACCGGCGCCAGCTGGCAGGCGACCATTTCGCGGAAGTAGCGCTCCACGTGGTACTCCTGCGCATAGCCCATGCCACCGTGGGTACGGATGGCGCGGTCGGCGGCATGAAAGCCGGCATCGGCCGCCAGATACTTGGCCGCATTGGCCACGGCGCCACACGATTCGCCGCGGTCGTACAGTTCGGCAGCGTGCAGGGTCATCAGCTCGGCCGCGTACAACTCCGACCAGCATTCGGCCAGCGGGTGCTGAATCGACTGATTCTGGCCGATGGGGCGACCGAACACCACCCGCTCGCGGGCGTAGTCGGCGGCGCGGGCGAGCGTGCGGCGGCCCATGCCGATCACTTCGGCGGCATTGAGAATGCGCTCGGGGTTGAGGCTGTCGAGAATGTACCGAAAGCCTTTGCCTTCTTCACCGATGCGGTTTTCCACGGGGATCTCGAGTCCGTCGATGAAGATCTGGTTGGAGTTGACGGCGTGGCGGCCCATCTTGGGGATTTCGTGCACGTCGATGGCCTTGCGGTCGAAGTCGGCAAAGAACAGCGACAGGCCCTCGGTGGGCTTGCGGCATTCTTCGAGCGGCGTGGTGCGGGCGAGCAGCACGATCTTGTCGGCCTGCTGGGCCGTGCTGGTCCAGATCTTCTGGCCGTTCACGATGTATTTGTCACCCTGGCGCACGGCGCGAGTCTTGATCTTGGTGGTGTCGAGGCCGGCGTCGGGCTCGGTGACGCCAAAGCAGGCCCGGATTTCGCCACTGATCACCTTGGGTAGCCAGCGCTGCTTCTGCTCTTCGGTACCGTGCTTCACGATGGAGTGCAGGCCGAAAATGTTGATGTGCACGGTGGAGCAGGCCGCAAACGCGCCGGCCGATGCCCCGATCACCTGCATCATGATGGCCGCCTCGGTCACGCCCAGGCCGGCGCCACCGTATTCGGTAGGCATGGCGATGCCCAGCCAACCGCCGTCGGCCACGGCCTGGGAGAATTCGAACGGAAACGTGTGGGTGCGATCAAGCTCACCCCAGTATTCGTCGTCGAAACGATCACAGATCTGACGGATGGCCTCGCGCAGGGCCACGCGATCGGGGGTATTGGCAAGGGCTTCGAAGGTGGTCGTCATGTTGGGTCTTTCTAGCAGGAAGATTGAGAAGGTGGGGGTGGTCACTCCCGGCGGTGACCGGTAGTGACATCACGCTGAGGGAAGGTGAGCTCGCCCTGGTCGTGGATCAATCGTTGGCGGCTGGGCGATTCAGCCAGTCGGCCAGCACCTCTTGCGTGTGCTCGCCCTGATTGGGCGCGAGCCCCCTTACGGTGGTCGGGGTGGCACTGAAGCGGAGCGGAAACCGGCAGGTATTGAGCATGCCCTCGGTAGGGTGCTCACGCTGTTCGAAGAACTTCACGGCCTGCAGATGAGGGTCGGTGAGCAGGGATTCGAGGGTGTTGACCGGCGCGGCGGGGATATCTGCCGCATTCAACACCTCGACCCATTCGGCGGTGGTGCGTTGTGGCAGGTGCTCGGCCACGAATCGCCCAAGGTCTTCGGCCGCCTGGGTGCGGCTCTCCTGGTCGTGAAAGCGCGGATCGGTGGTGAGCAATTCGGGTTTGCCCACCAGATCGAGAAACGCTCGCCAGTGGGCGTCGGTATATACCACGATGGCGAGATGACCGTCGGCCGTGGGATAGGGGCCTCGCACGCGCGAGAGCAAACGCTTGTAGCCCATGGGGCCGATGGGTGGCTCGAACGCCGCGCCGCCCATGTGGTCGGCCAGCACGAACTGGGCCATGGTTTCGAACATGGGCACTTCCACGGCCTGGCCCTGACCGGTGACCTGACGGTGGAACAGCGCGCTGGTGATGGCGATGACCAGATACAGGCCCACCACGCGGTCGCAAATGTTCACCGGCGCATAGCGTGGTTCGCCATCCACGGCGCCAAACAGGCCGGCGATGCCCGAGGCCGATTGAATCAGGTCGTCGTATACCGCCTTGCCGGCGTTGGGGCCGTCGGAGCCATAGCCGACGGCCGTGCAGTACACCAGCCCAGGGTTGACCTCCTGCAGGGCTTCGTAGCTCAGTCCCAACCGTTGCATGGCCTGGGGGCGGATGTTGGACACCAGCACATCGGCTTCGCGCGCCATTTCCAGCAGCTGCTGGCGGGCATCAGCCTGTTTCAGGTCGAGCTCGATGCTGCGCTTGTTGCGGTTGGCCTGCAGATACAGTGGGCCCATGCCGGGGTGCCGAAAGGGGCCGATGCGACGCATGGAGTCACCCACGGGTGCCTCGACCTTGACGACATCTGCGCCGAGGTCGCCCAGAACCTGCGTGGCGGCCGGACCCATGACCACCGTGGTGAGGTCGAGAACGCGGACGCCGTGCAGTGGACCGTGAGACGGAGAGGCATTGGAGTCGGAAGCGGTGGAAGTCATGATTTAATCCGAAATGGCGAATATTAGTTCGTATAGGCGAATTTTCAAGCGAGTGTCGCGATGCTGTCAAGTGTCGGCTGGGGCGAGTTCGCATTGACGCCGAAGTGGCTTCCTGCCTATATTTGTTCGCGTAGAAGAAAAAAACTTCGCTGATACGAAATATAACAAGGCGAGCGTGGTGGCACCACGAGGCTCCGGCGCCAGGTTCTGGCCTTGCCGAGGCTGTCGTGGTGTTCGTGTCACGGTCTCCCTGCAATGCACCAGCGATCGGGCGCCCGTCCTCGGGTCGTTCCACCTGCGCGATCCTTTTTCATTTTTCTACCCGGAGACACTCCATCATGCGGCACTTCTCTCAACGCTTTCTCGTACGTTCCCTGAGCGCGCTTGCCTTCAGCAGTCTGGCCGGCGCTACGCTGGCTCAGGGATTCCCCGATCGGCCCGTGGAATTCGTCGTACCTTATCCGGCGGGCGCGTCGGTCGACATGCAGGCCCGCATGCTGCAGAACAAGATGGCCGACGTGCTGGGGCAAACCGTGATCGTCGAGAACCGACCCGGGGCCGGCAGCAATATCGGCGCGGCTTACGTGGCTCGGTCCGAACCCGATGGCCATCGGATTCTGCTGGCCACCAATGCCACGCTGGTCATCAACCCGCACGTGTACCCGCAAATCGGCTACGACGTGAAAGACCTCACGCCGATTACCCTGCTGTCGAGCAGCCCATTGGCCATCGGCATCAATTCCAGCCTCGACATCAACAGCGTGGAAGCGCTGATCGAACATGCCAAGGCCAACCCGGGTGAATTGTCGTACGGCAGCCCGGGCGTGGGTTCGCCTCAGCACCTGATCGGCGAAATGCTGGCCTCGCAGGCCGATATCGACATCCTGCACGTTCCCTACAAGGGTGTGGCCCCGGCCATGACCGACCTGCTGGGCGGCAATATCGACATGGTGATCTCCACCCTGGCCGGCCTCAGCACCCATCGTGACAACCCCGCGCTGGATATCCTGGCCGTGACCGAACTCGAGCGAGTGCCCAACGAGCCCGATATCCCGACCGTGGCCGAAACCCTGCCGGGCTTCGAGGCCTCGGCCTGGTTCGCCATCATGGCGCCCGCGGGCACGCCGCAAGACGCGATCGACAAGCTGCACGAAGCCATCGTGGCTGGCCTTGAAACCGAAGACGCCCAGCGTCTGCTCAAAACGGCCAACCTCACCCCCGTGGGCGGCGATGCTGCCGCCGCTCAGGCCCTGATCGATACCGACTTCGAGCGCTGGGGCAAAGTGGTGCGCGAGCAGAACATTCAGGTGCAATAACGGAGACACGTCCTCCCGATAGCTGGCCAGCCTCCACAAATTGAGGAAAGCCCTGATCGGCCCGCCAACGCCGGGCCGATCCGGGACCCACAACGATCATCACAACGAAGGAGGAACCCCGATGACACCCCATCCCAAATCCATCCACCGCCTGGGTGCCGCCCTGCTGGCTACCCTCGGCCTGGGCGCTGTCAGCCTGCCCGCGCAGGCCGCCGAAGACGACCCACTCACCATCGTGGTGCCCTATCCGCCAGGTGGCTCCACCGACAACAGTGCCCGCATCGTGCAGAAAGCCATTTCGCCCCTGCTCGATCGTCCCGTGATCGTGGAAAATCGCCCCGGTGCCGCAGGCAATATCGGCGCGGCCCACGTAGCGTCGTCGCCTGCCGATGCCGACAGCATCCTGCTGGCCACGCAACCCATCGTGACCCTCAACCCTCATCTCTACAGCAATCTGTCGTTCGACGCGCTCGAAGACCTCACGCCCATCATCAACGGTTACAGCGGTGTAGTGGCGATTGCCGCCCACCCGTCGGTGCCCGCCACCAACATTGCCGAGCTGCTCGAGTACGCGCGTCAGAACCCCGGCGAACTCAATTACGGTACCTCGGGCGCCGGATCGGGTCAGCACATCATGATGGTGCTGCTGGGGGAGAAAGAAGATGTGGATATGGTGCACGTGCCTTACCGTGGCGGTGGTCCGATGACCAACGACCTGGTGGCCGGGCATATTCAGCTGGGCGTGGGCACCGTGGCGGCACTCAAGTCGTTCATGGACAACGGCACGGTCAATATCCTGGCCACGACGGGGCCGGAGCGCTTTGAAGGCACGCCAGATATTCCCACACTGGCAGAAACCGTCCCCGGCCTGACCCTCACCCCCTGGATGGGTTACTTCGGTCCGCCCGAGATGCCCGCCGACAAGGTGGCCGAGATCGGCCAGGCCATCTCGCAGGCGCTCGAGCAAGACGATGTGCGTCAGCCGCTCTACAACATGGGTTTGGAGATCACCAACGAAGACGCCGCCACCTTCGCGGCCGACATTCGTGAGGAGTACAAGACCTACGGCGAAGTGATCCGCAACAACAACATTTCGCTGGACTGAAATCCCAGGTGGCGCCCCCAAGGAACGTCATCCCGGACGCCGTTCAGCCGAAGGCTGAGCGGCGAGCCGGGAGCCCAGGTGGCGCCCCCCAAGGAACGTCATCCCGGACGTCGTTCAGCCGAAGGCTGAGCGGCGAGCCGGGATCCCGGGTCGCGCTGCGCTTGCCCGGGATGACGTCCCTTCGCGTCGCTTGCGGGGGATGACGCCCTTACGCGTCGCTTGCGCGGGGATGACGCGCTTTCGATTCGCGCGCCCGGGTGACGTTCTTTTGGCGGTCCGCCACGCTTATTGCAGCTTCACCCCCGCATCGGCAACGGCTTTCTCCCAGAACTGCACGTCGCGATCGAGGATGGCCTGCATGTCGGCGGGCGACCCGCCCACATTGACCACGCCGAACTGGTTGAAGCGCTCCTGAACTTCAGGCGTTTCCAGGGCCTGCTGGACCGCGGCGTTGATTTTTTCGATCACGTCGTCGGGGGTGCCGGCCGGAGCGGCCAGGGCCCACCAATTGTTGGCCAGCACTTCGGTGATTCCCGCTTCGGTGAATGTGGGAACATCCGGCAAGGCGCTGACCCGCTCGTTGCTGGCCACCGCCAGCGCCTTCATGTTGCCGGCCTTGACGTGAGGAGCACCCAGACCAGCGCCACCCATGTAGAAATGCACGTCTCCCGCCAGCAGGGCCTGAACGGCCGGGCCTGCGCCGCCATAAGGCACGTGCACCATGCCCATGCCTTCAGCCTCGCTGATGGCCTGGGCCGACAGGTGCGGCGTCGTGCCGGCGCCCGGCGACGCGAAGTTGTACTTGCCGGGGTTTTGCCGGGCCAGCTCACGGAACTCGGCATAGGTCTGGATGGGAAGGTCTTGATTGGCGAAGATCACGGCGGGCACGTCGGCCACCATGATGATCGGCTCGAAGGCTTCGAGCGGGTCGTAGCCCAGGTTGTCGTACAGAAACTGATTGAGTACCAGGTTGTTGGTGGCCGACATCATGATGGTGTAGCCATCGGGGTCGGCATTGGCCACGGCGTGGGCGCCGATGTTGCCACCGGCACCAGGCCGGTTGTCCACGATCACGGGAGTGCCCAGTGTCTCTGCCATCTCGTTGGACAGCAGCCGGGCAATGTTGTCGCCCATGGCGCCAGGGCTGTAGGGCACCACAATCGTGAGGGGTTGTTCGGGCCAGGCGGCGTGAGCCTGCCAGGCTGCGGCGCTCAAAGACACGCAGGCGAGGGTGCGGAACCATTTCATGCTGCAACTCCTTGGGTGGGATTCGAGTGCGCTTGCACCTCGAATCGTTGGGAAATCCGGTCGTGCTCACCATGGGCAAGCACGGAGCGTGCCGCCGTGGCACTCCGGGTGTCAGAGTTCGATACGCATCAGATCGTGCGCCAGGCGTACCGGGCCGTGGTAGTGCTTGCGGATGTCGCGCGACACCTCGTCGAGCATGTGCGGACCCATCATGTCGACCGGCAAGTGATTGCCCGCCGCGCGCTTGATCACCGGGCTGAGCGAATCGAAATGCCCGAAGTGCGTGGCCACCAGACTCTTGGCATTGGCGCGAGTGGCCAGCTTGCCCAGTTCGGTCGGGCTGGTGTGCGAATACGTGCCCACGCCCGACTTCGCGCGGTGTTCCAGGAACGACTCGGGGAAGGTGCACTCGTGGATCAGCAGGTCGGCGTTGTCGGCCAGGCGCACCATGGCATCGCAAGGCTTGGTGTCGCCACTGAACGCCACCACCTTGCCTTCGGCTTCCAGGCGAATGCCGAAACATTCGCACACGTCGTGCGGCAGGTGATCCACCCAGTCGATCGAGATCTTGACGTCGTCGTCTTCGTACATGAGGCCGGGTGATACTTCCGTGACCTGCGGTCGCACCGCCTCGATGTTGCGCTGACGCACTTCGTAGGCGGCGCGGGCCTTGAGGTCGACCCGGAACGCACCGTCTTCAAAGAGATGGTCGACATAGTGCTGCGTGCCTTTCGGGCCGAACACCTTGGGCGAGCCTTCGCGATTGAACACCCAGCTCGACAGCACGAAAAACGGCAGACCACAGATGTGGTCGTAATGCAGATGCGACAGAAATACCCAGTCGACGTCCGCCGGGTTGACGTCGGCGCGCACCATCTGGCGGGTGGCGCCTTCGCCGCAGTCGAACAGGAAGTTGCGGCCGTTGTCGAGAGTTACCAGGATCGACGACTGGGCGCGATCGGGATCCGCCAGGGCTGCGCCGGTACCGAGGAGCTGGATCTTCATGAGTTGGGGTCTCCGGAAAAGTTGAGGCCAGGGAAGGGCCGAAGGTCGGATGGAGGTGAGTTGGCTGAAAGTTATAAAGTACTATTGATAGAACTTTATGGGACGTTAAACAGGTCGTCAAGTTCGGGTAATTACTGAGAGGTGTCTGGGCGGTTGCCCTCGACGGCCCTAGGTGGGCAGAAGGTTGGTTTCCACGCGGAGGTTGCGGGCAGGGTAGATGGCTTCCGCGAGGTAGAGGACTTCCTGCCGGCGGTTGCGGACGATGCGGCGGACTTCGCCGATGGGTGCGCCCACTTTCAATTGCAGGGCAGTGGCGATCTCGACGTCGGCGGTGGTGATGGTGAGCACCTGAGTGGCGGCGGCAAGGCGTTTGCCTTCGGCCTTGTCGAACACCGGCAGTACGGCCTCATGGCGGTAGCGCTCGGGATGGCGTTCGTACACCTCCCGTTCCAGATAGATGGTCATGAAGCTGTAGGGTGCTTCGTGTGTCCAGTTCACTCGCTGCTGATACCAGTAGGCTTCGGCCAGGCGCCCTTCGTCGGGTTGCAGTACCGGCTTGCGCCAGCCACTGGCGCGCTCCACCACGCGAGCATGCAGGGCGTGGATGTGCGACACCAGGGCATGCCACTGCGTGGGCAGAATCAGCCAGCGCTCCTTGGTGATGTCGGCAATCACGATGGTGCCGCGGCCGCGCGCGCGCTCGATCAAGCCTTCCTGCTCGAGCTCTGCCAGCGCCATGCGCATCGTGACACGCGACACGCCGTACTCGAGCATGAATGTCTCGAGGGTAGGCATGTGGTCGCCCACTCGCCATTCGCCCAGTTGCAGGCGATTGCGCAGCAGTGTGGCGATCTGCAGCGACAGCGGCATGCGATTGCGTTCAAGCCGCGGACGAGACGGGGGAGCAGCAGGCGGAGTCATGGCGCGTAAGATACCACTGTCGCCCGACTGCCTCGGGCATCGTCCCCGACCTTTCGCATCAGGCTGCCTCATGCTCGAACAGGAAATCAAACTTCATGTCCCACCCGGTGCGGTTGCCGGAGCTCGCGGTCAGCTGGCGCATCTGGCGGGACCCCGCCGCAGCCGACTCCGGGCGATGTACTTTGATACGCCCGACCGTCAACTGGCCCGTCGCCAGATTGCCTTGCGTCTGCGGCTGGAAGGGCGGCGTTGGGTACAAACGCTGAAAATGGCCGGCGGCGACGCCCTCACGCGCTACGAGCTCAATCATCCCCGTCCTGCGCCGGTGCTGGATCTTTCCGTTTATGCCGACACGCCGGTCGCCGAACGTATGCTCGGTGTGCAGGGCGAGCTTGTGGTGCACTACGAAACCGACATCATGCGGCTCGTGCGTGAGGTTCGCGTTCGCCAGGGGGTGGTCGAAGTGGTGTTCGACCAGGGCGAGATCCGTGCCGGCGAACTGGCCGTGCCGGTGGCCGAAATGGAATTCGAACTGCGGCGCGGTCGCACGGAAGCGGTATTCGTGGTGGCCGAGCGGTGGCGCAAGGCTCACAACCTGGTGGTCGACCTGCGCAGCAAGGCCGAGCGCGGCGACAACCTGGCCCAGGCCTGGCTGGCTGCCAGTGCTCATGCCGACCCCGACGATCGCAAGGCGGCTGCCTGGCGACACTACTTTGCGCCACGGCGCCAGAGCGCCATCAAACTCGAGGCCGACCATACTGCCGAGCAAGCGCTGCGTGCCGTTTCGGCAGAATGTCTGGACCAGATCACGCGCAATGCCGCTCTGGTGTTGGGCACCGACGGGCATCGTCTGGCGCCGCACGATCAGCAAGAAGCCCTGCATCAATGGCGTGTGGGGATCCGCCGCCTGCGCTCGGCGTGGCGCCTGTTTCGTGACCTCACCCCGCTGCCGCCGACCGCCTGGCGAGACCAGGCGGCCGAGGCCTTCCGCCAGGCCGGTCAGGGTCGTGACGATCACATCTTCAGGCACACCATCCTGCCTGCCATCGAAGCGGCGGGCATGCCGGCGATGCCCCGAACCGCGGGCAGCGTCGTGCCCGACCCGGATTCCACGGCCATGCTGGCCGAGGCCGACTGGCAGGCATGGCAACTGAATATGGTGGGGTGGACGGTTTTGCCGCCCGTGGCCCCGCCACGGGTTCAGGAGCCGACCGATTCGTCCGCGGGGCCCGATCCGCTCGCCACCTTGCTGGCGCGCCGGCTGCGCAAGTGGCATCGTCGTGTGGTGAAGGATGGGACGCGCTTTGCCGAGCTGTCGGATGACGAACGGCACGAGGTGCGCAAGTTGGTCAAACGTCTACGCTACGGCATCGGTTTTGCCGAATCGCTTCTGCCGGGCAAGCGGGTCAAGCCTTACAGGGCACAATTGGCCCAGGTGCAGTCCCGGCTGGGCGACTACAACGATCTGGTGGCGGCGCGCGATCGCCTGCTGGGCGTGGTGCACGAGTATCCCCAGGCCTGGTTTGGCGTGGGCTGGCTCACGGCCACGTTGGCACCGATGGCCAGGGAGGCGGCGCATAGCATCGAGATTCTGGCCGAATGCCGGAGCTTTTGGGGCAAGCGGCTCGAGCGCTGATGGCAGGTGGCGCCGAGGCCGGTGGCTCGAGCGACCGTTCCCCCCCGCGGTGGTCAGGTCGCCATCTTGCCATGACAACCATGAAAAACGCCCTGCCGACAGGCAGGGCGTTTTGCCGTTGGCTCGACCTCGCGGGTCGAGCCAGGGTGGCGAGGGCAAGACCAGCTTGCGATCAGTTGTTCGGCTCGAGGCCCACGTCGTTGGCGATGGTTTCCCAACGCTCGAGTTCGCTCTTCACGAAAGCCGGGAAGTCGTCGCTGCCGGGGCCGTCGGTGATGGCACCGTATTCTTTCCAGAGGCTCTGGATTTCTTCGGTTTGCAGCGCTTCGACCATCAGGTCGTGCATCTCTTGAGCAATGTCTTCAGGCAGGTCGGCCGGGGCGAAGAAGCCATACCAGGTGGTCACGGCCAGATCGATGCCCGATTCTTGCAGGGTGGGCACGTCGGGCAGGGCGAAGGAGCGCTCGGGCGAGGTCACCGCCAGGGCGTTGAGGGCGCCACCGCGGATCTGGCCCAGGGCGGACGGCATGGTTTCGAACATCACCTGAATCTGCTGGCTGAGCAGATCGGTGACGGCCGGGCCGCTGCCCTTGTAGTGAATGCCTTCCATCTCGGTGCCGGTGATGCCTTTGAAGGCTTCGGTGGTGAGGTGATGAAGGCCGCCCTTGCCGCCGGTGCCGTAGTTGAGCTCACCCGGGTTGGCCTTGGCGTACTCGATCAGCTCCTCGAGGGTCTGGTACGGCGCATCCTTGTGCACCAGCACCACATTGGGCACGGTAGCGAACACGCCGATGGGCAGCAGGTCGGTGGCTGTGTCGTATGGTACGTCGTAGACCACCGGAAGAATCGTATGGTGTACGGCACCAAACAGGAAGTGATGGCCGTCGGCATCGGAACGCACGATGTCGTGAGCGCCGATCATGCCGGCTGCGCCACCGCGGTTCTCGACCACGAACGTGCCGCCCGAGAGTTCAGACATGGCCTGGGCCAGCGGACGGGCCAGGGTGTCGAGCGAACCGCCGGCCGACGCAGGCACCACCAGGCGCACGGGGCGGTCGCCGGGCCAGTCGTTGGCGGCAGCGGTGAGGGGAAGGGTGCCGGCGGCGAGCGCGGCGGCGGTCAGGGACCAGGTTTTGATGGACATGCTGAGGTGTCTCCTTTGTGGCAATGTCGTCGAGGGGGTGGGGAGCATCCCCAGAAAAACCGGGCGTTTGCATTGCACCGCGGCGGGGTGTTGCCCCGCGCCGCGGGCAGACGCATCAGCCCTTGCCGGTGCCCCGCGAGGACGGCCGTTTGGCCAGCTCGCGAATGGCGTCGGCTTTGGGCTCGAAGCCCAGTCCCGGCGCGGTGGGCAGTTGCAGCCAGCCCTTTTCCGGTTCGGGAAATCCTTGGTAGATCTGGCGCATCATCTCTACCGCCACCAAATGCCATTCCACCCGGCCGCCATTGGCCAGGCCGGCGTTGAAGTGCATGTTGTGGAGGGGGAAGGCACCGCCATTGGCAACGCCCACACCGAAAGCGTCGGCCATGCCGGCGATGCGCACGGCCTGGGTGTAGCCGCCAGTGATCACCACGTTCGGCTGCACGACGTCGACCGCGCCGTTCATCATCATGTCGCGGAAGCGATAAGACAGACCTTCGTTCTGGCCGGCAGCCACGGCGATGCCGGTGCGGCGACGCAGGTCGGCCATGGCCATCACGTTGTTCTGGCTGATCGGCTCTTCGAAGAAACCGATGTCGTAGCCCACGATCTTGCGGGCGAGTTTCTCGGCATGGAAGGCGTCGAGGCTGCAGTTGGCATCCACATAGAGACCGGCATCGTCGCCGGCGGCCTCACGCACCACCTTGACGCGACGGGCATCCTCGGCAATGACCTCACCCAGCGGACGGGGTTCGTCGCGGCGTTGCATGCCGTTGTGGCCGACCACCATCTTGAGGTGATCGAAGCCCATCTCGCGGCAGGCGCGAGCCGAATCCGCCAGCGCGGCCTCATCGAGGAAGCCGAAACCGAAGGTGGCATACAGCGGCACGGCCGGGCGAGCACCGCCGAGCAGCTTCCAGATCGGTTGCTGCAGGGCCTTGCCCTTGATGTCCCAGAGGGCGATATCGATCGCGGCAATGGCGTGCATGCCATAGCCGGTTTGACCGCGCGGCGAAATCAGCCAGTAGAGCTTGTCCCAGATGGCCTCGGTGCAGAGGGGATCCATGCCGGTGATGGCTGGCGCGGCGATGTCGTTCACGATGGTGCCGATCACTTCTTCTTCGGTGATGGCAGTGAACCCGTAACCGGTGATGCCGGCGTCGGTTTCGATCTCGACATGGCAGGCCGACAGCGAGGTGTCGCGGCGGATATCGCCGGCGCGAAACTCGATCGGGATATTGAGGGGAATGGCGCGTACCTGGGTGATTTTCACGTGGCCTCCGTGGCATGGGGCTATCGGCAGCCCGGGGTAAAAGCTGGTATACCTGCTGGAAGGGAAGCGAGTTTCGGTGGCCGCAACTGGCCGTGGAATCGCGTATCCGGTTTTTGGTAATGCAGTCATGGTATACCAAAAATCGAATCAATAGAACAAAGAGCCCGTATCAAAGAACCTTCAATCCGGATCCACCATGTCGAATGATTCTGTATTTGGTATACCCGCCTCGTTCGTCGTTGCCGAAGATGACGATCGGCAGGGCGGCAGCCTGGGCGACCGCCTGCGTCGCGGTATCGAAGAAGACATCCTCACCGGCCGGCTTCTGCCGGGCGATCGCCTCGATGAGCGTGCGCTGGCCGAGCGATATCAGGTCTCGCGAACGCCGGTGCGCGAGGCCCTGAGGCAGCTTTCCACGGTGGGGCTGGTGTCGATGCAGTTGCGGCAGGGCGCGCGCGTGGCATCACTCGAGCTCACCGAGCTGCTCGAGATGATGGAAACCATGACGGTGCTCGAGGCCGAAGCCGCCCGACTCGCGGCGCGGCGCATGACGCCGGCCGAGCGCATCCAGTTACAGGCCATCCACGACGAAGCTGCCCAAGCCGTGGCGCGCCAGGATACCGGGCGCTTCAACGAACTCAACTGGCATCTGCATCAAACCATCTTTCAGGGGTGCCGCAACCGCTTCCTGGCGGCCGAAGCGCGCAATCTGCGCTTGCGCGTGCATTTTTATCGCTGTTATCTGATGCGGGTGAACGATGGCAAGGAGCTGGCTCACCGTCAGCACGAGGCTCTCATTACGGCATTGGTGCGAGGCGATGGCGACGCCGCCTTCAATCTGATGCGTGAGCACCTGGTGTTGTCATCCGAGCGCATGTCGGATCTGGTGGCGCTATTGCCCCGTGAAGCCGAGTACGAACGGCAGGGAATGGCGGATGACGATTCGGCCGGGATGTCGGTGGTTGCGTCGTCCTGAAATCCGGGTTCGCTGCGCAGACGGTCACAACCAAACGGGCCCGCCCCGACGCTCGGAGCGGGCCCGTTTCAGGGGCAGGTTGGCGAGGGCAGCGGGGTGGCTGGCCTCACACAACGCAAGGGGCTCAGCCCTGGGGCACGAGAGCAAGCACGCGCAGCGGGCTGCCCGAACCATCCTTGATCTTGAGCGGTGCAGCCACGATCATGGTGCCTTTGATGGGCAACTGGTCGAGGTTCTTCAGGCACTGCAGGCCATAGCGATTGGCGCCGTGCATCAGGGTGTGACAGGGGTAGGGGGTTTCCCAGCTGAACGACTGGCCGGCGTCGGTGTTGATGGTTTCTACCCCGAAGCCCAGCACCTTGCGCTCTTCGGCAAGAAACTTCACCGTCTCGGCGCTGGGGCCAGGGGTGTGCGGGCCGTCTTCTTTCATGTTGACGTAGTCTTCGGGCATCTTGCGCTTCGACCAGTCGGTGCGGAACAGCAGCCAGGCGCCTTCGGGGATCTTGCCGTTCTTCTCTTCCCAGGCCTTGAGGAAATCCACCTCGAGCACCCAGTCGGGGTTGGCAGCCACTTCCTTCGAGGCATCGACCACCACGGCCGGCGCCACAAAGGTTTCGAGGGGCACGGTATCCACGGTGTTATTGGGTTGGTCCTTGCCGGAGACCCAGTGCACGGGGGCATCGAAGTGAGTGCCGGTGTGCTCGCCCATCGAGAAGTTGTTCCAGTACCAGGCCGGACCCTGCTCGTTGTATTGCGAGATCTGTTCTTTCTTGAACGCCCACACTTGCGCAAACTGCGGCGGCAGTTGCAGCGCCGGGAACTCTTCGGAGAGCGTTTGCGTGAGGTCGATGATCTTGACCTTGCCGCTGGCGATTTCGGTAGCGAGGCTGGCGAGAGACGTCGTCATGGGGTTCCTTCCTTCAAAGCGTTGAGGGCAAAAAAGCCCAGCGTACCTTGCGGCGGGCCGGGCTTTCAAGTGAGGTCATGCCAGAGCGTGACGGCTGAGGCTGTCGCGCAGCTTGTTGCCATGCTCGTCGGCCAGCGCGGCGTTGCGCAGGTCGGCCAGCGTGGCGGGTGCCAGGTGGGCACCGGCGCGATCCACGGCAGCCATCACGGTCTGGAAGTTGGCCAGACCGCGGGCGTGGGTGTCGCTGTAGCCCTTGACCAGACCCTGGCAGCGAGCCACCTCCACCGCAAGGGCCGGATTGTGCTGCGCGGCCTTTTCGATGCGGCCGAGCCAACCCTCGATACGTTCGGTCTCGAGCTTGAAGCGCAAGGTGCTGCGGCGGATATGACGGAAGCGCGACATGAACCATAGCACCGAGTAGCCATGCAGCGAGGTGGTCTGGATGATGCGCCCCTTCTGCGTGAAGTGGCCCACCAGTTTGTTGGCCCAATTGGGCTTGAGCAGCCAGCGGCCGATGGGTGCCGGCATGGTTTCGGCGATCTCGTCGAGCCGCGGATGCATGAACTCGTTGACGGCCAGCAACTGATCGGGCTGAGCGCGAACCTCGTTGCGCACACGTTCGAAACGCGTGTCGCGGATCTTGAGGTCGGCCACCCGGATGGTGTCTTCGTACGACATCCACAGCGCCAGATGACGGGCGGTTTCGCAAAGGAGGTCGCGGCGCTCATTGTCGGGCCAGCTCTTGACCGGCACCAGTCGGTCGAGATACAGGTTGGCGTAGGCCGGATCCTGGTAGTCGATGAGGCGACGCACGCCTTCGATCAGGAAGGCTTGGGCCTCGGCCGGAAACTCCTGCTCCACGCGCTGAATGAGGTTGACCACCTTGCGGTCGCGCGGTTGCGGCTTGGGCGGGGTAGGCGGCGCATGCACCACGGCGTCGGTGATGGCCAGATCACCGCCCGACTCGGCGCGACCAAAGGCGAGGTCGAAGGCCTTCAGACTGGCCTTCACGCCCACGCCACCGCGTTCGATGGTGGCTTCGAACTGTTCGCGGCTGAAAGGCAGGGTGCCGGTGGCGGCCACGGCACCAAACAGCACGGCGCTGATCACGCTGCCGCTTTCTTCGGCGGCCTTGGCCATGTCGAAGAAGATCGAGTGTTTGGCGGCCTGGCGTGTGCGTCCGATGAGTTTTTCGCCATCGACCCGGCCATCGCCCATGGCCATTTTTTCGGTCATGGAATACACGCGGTGGGTAGACGACACCAGCGTCGTGCGATCAGGGGTGATCAGCCCGCGCTGCACCGCCCGACCGGCTTCCATGAGTTCGGAGGCCAGCACGATGTCGACGTCGCCGGGCATGGGCATGAGGGCCAGCACGGGCTCCTGACCATCGGCTTCGGCCTCGGCCCGGGGGTACAGCTCCACGTAATAGATCGTGGCGCCGGTGCGCTGGGCCACCCCAGGTACCGACGTGGTTTGGGCGTAGTAGCCATTGTGCTCGGCAAGATCGACGATCCAGTCGGCCAGAACACCGCCACCCTCGCCGCCCATGGCGAGAATGGCGATCTTGATGGGATTCGCTGCCATTCGTTGGGTCTCTTTTCAGGTATCGGTTTTGGTCAGAAGGCGTAGCGGGCACGACGGCGGGCGTCGAAGCCTTGCAACCAGCCGATGATCTTGTTGCGGATACGATCGACGCGGCGCTCCCAGGCGGTGGGGTTGCTCACGATATTGGCCCGATAGAACGAGGGGCAAAGCACCGCGGCATGCGAGGCCTCGCCGCACAGACCGCAGCCCACGCAGCTGTCGAGCACCGTGGCCACCGGCTCCTTGCGCAGGGGATCGGGGTTGGGCTTGATCGACAGCGACGGGCAACCCGACAGGCGGATGCAGGAGTGGTCGCCCGTGCAGGTGTCGGAGTCGACACCGAAGCGCTCGCGTACGACGCGCTCGCCATTGGCCAGGGCCTTGCGGGTAAGCGGCTTGACCCGGCGCTGCTTGTTGAGCATGCACTCGCTCTGGGCGATGAGCACCTTGGGGCCTTTCACCTCGGTGGTGAGCGCTTCCTTGAGGACTTTGCGCATGCGGGCCACGTCGTAGGTGTGATCCACCTTGCGTACCCATTCCACGCCCACGCCGCGCACCGCGCTTTCGATGTCGTTGCCGGTCTGGCGCGTGCGGTTGTCGGCGCGCGAGGACATGATGTCCTGGCCGCCGGTGGCCGCGGTGTAGTTGTTGTCGACAATGATCGTGAGGTTGTCGCTGCGGTTGAACACCTGGTTGGCGATGCCGCTGGTGAGACCGTTGTGCCAGAAGCCCCCGTCGCCCATGACCGAGATGGCGCGCCTGCCGCCGGGCACGTTGAAGGCCGAGGCGCTGGCTGCGCCCATGCCGTAGCCCATGGTGGTGGCGCCGATGTTGAACGGCGGCAGAATGGAGAACAGGTGACAACCGATGTCGGCGCTGATGTGATGCTTGCCGAGCTCGCGCTCCACCAGCTTCATGGCGGTGAAGATGGGGCGCTCGGGGCAGCCCGTACAGAAGCCGGGCGGACGGCCGTGCACCACTTCGGCCAGTTCGGCCGGATCGGGCGCGGCCGGCGTGGGCGCCGCCGCTGCCACGGCGGCATCGCTTTCGCGCTCCACGATCACTTCTTCCATTTCGCTGTCGGCATGCTCGTTGGCCTGCACGGCAGGCGCCGGTGCAGCACCGGCGGCGGGCGCCGAGGCCGCGATGGGGATGGTCTTCTTTTCGACCTGCGGCGCAGGCTCGACGATGCCGTATTTTTCGCCAAACTGGCGTACGCCCTTGAGCAGCACGGCAGCGGTGTATTCGCCGGCCATGGGGAAGACGTCTTTGCCGTGCAGTTTGATATCGGCGTCGTTCACGCGCAGTACGTTGCCGATGTTCTGCTCGAGGAAGTTGGGCTGGCCTTCTTCGACCAGCAGCACGCCACGCTTGCCCTTGCAGAAGCGCAGCAGCTCGCTGTCGATGACGGGATAGGCCACGTTCATCACGTAGAGCGGAATCTTGGTGTTGCCGTACACATCGGCCAAACCCAGGTGCTGCATGGCACGGATCAGGCTGTTGTAGGTGCCACCCTGCACGATGATGCCCACATCGCCGGCGTCTTCGGAGAAGAACTCGTTGATCTGGTGGTCTTCGATGTACTTGACGGCAGCCGGCCAGCGCTGGTTGATCTTTTCGTGCTCGTGGGCAAATGCCGCCGGCGGCAACACGATGCGGTCGGTGTCGCGCTGCGGGTTGTCGAGAGCATCCTTGAGTGTGAACTCGGGCCGGCGATTGCTTTCAGCCGTGAACTGGCCGTGCACGTGACAGGCCCGGATGCGCAGTTGCAGCATCACGGGCGTGCTGCTGGCCTCGGAGAGTTCGAAACCCTGCTTCACGGCCTTGACGATGCTGGGCAGGTTGGGGCGCGGATCGAGCAGCCACATCTGCGACTTCATGGCAAAAGCGTGCGAGCGCTCTTGCATGATGGAGGAGCCTTCGCCGTAGTCTTCGCCCACGATCACCAGCGCACCGCCCTTCACGCCGCCCGAAGCCAGGTTGGCCAGGGCGTCGGACGCCACATTGGTGCCTACCGTGGATTTGAACGTGACGGCGCCGCGCAACGGATAGTGCACCGATGCCGACAGGGTGGCGGCGGCGGTGGCCTCGCTGGCGCTGTTTTCGAAGCGGATGCCGTATTCGGTAAGGATGTCCTGGGCGTCGGCCAGCACATCCATCAAATGGGAGATGGGCGCGCCCTGATAGCCCGCCACATACGAAACGCCCGATTCGAGGAGGGCCTTGGTGACGGCCAGGATGCCCTCACCATTGAACACCTCGCCCTGTCCCAGGCGCAGCTTCTCGACTTCCTTCACAAAGGATCTTTCGGCCATGTCATTCCTCGCTGCGATTCGACTGATTACTGTCAGCCGTTGAGTGTAATGCTAAATCCACCCGATTTCATCCATAATCATGGTTTTCCATGAGTGGAAGCAATAGGCATACCAGATACACTGCGGTTTTTCACTCACGCAATGGTTACCGGTGATTACCTCCAAGGCCATGCCCGACGCCACAAGTTCCCCCGAATCTGCCAATGCCGCCCGTTTCGACAGTGGCACGGCGTTCGTCGATGATTATCTGCTGGCCTTGCTGGCCCAGGCCAGTCAGCTGGTGTCCAACGAGTTTCACGCCGTGGTCATGCGGCATGGGCTGTCGGTGACCGAATGGCGCGTGATGTCGTCGCTGGCTGGTGGCAAGGCTATCAGCATCGGCGGGTTGGCCCAGGTGTCGGTCACCAAGCAACCCACGGTTACCCGTCTGCTGGAGCGAATGATCCAGAAGGGGCATGTGGAGCGCGTGGTCCACAATGGGGATCGGCGCGTCAATCTGGTGCGCATCACGCCCCAGGGGCAGGAGATGGTCGCCAATCTCATGGTCAAGGCCAAGGAGCACGAAACGCGCGTGTTCGAGCCCTTTGGTCAGGAGCGTACCCAGTTGCTCAAGGCCACACTGCGCGAGCTCATTGCGCAGCATCGTCCGGGGTGAGCACACAGGGTCGCCGGGTGCAGGCCGGCGGTTGAGGGCGGCGCAGTCGGCGCCGCTTGTCTGCCCTCAGCCGGCGCGGTCTGCCGGCGTCCCGGGCCTGGCGACGCGCTGCAGCGCGTCGAGCTCTGCCTCGGCAAACCCGGCCGCGCGCCGCGCCGGCAGGTTGAAGGGTGGCTTCAGTCGCGGCGCGTCGTGGCGTCTGGCCAGCACCTCGTAGTGGGCAATCGGGTCCACCCCTTCCTGCTCGCAGGCCCAGCGATACCAGCGATTGCCGATGGCCACGTGGCCGATTTCGTCGCGCAGGATGATGTCGAGAATCTCGGCGGCGGCCTGGTCACCCGCCTGAGCGAGCTTGCGCCGGATGGGCGGTGCGGCGTCGAGCCCGCGGGCTTCGAGTGTGCGCGGCACCAGCGCCAGGCGGGCCAGCATGTCGTCGCGGGTTTTCTCGGCCATGCGCCACAGGCCATCGTGCGCGTCAAAGTCGCCATAGGTGTGACCCAATGTGGCCAGATGGCGATTGAGCAGATCGAAATGCAGAGCTTCTTCGCGTGCCACCTTGAGCCAGTCGCGGTAGAAATCGTCGGGCATGTTGGCAAAACGCCAGATGGCATCGAGCGCCAGATTGATGGCGTTGAACTCGATGTGCGCCAGCGCGTGCAGCAGGGCGGCGCGGCCCTCGGGGGTGTTGACCGAGCGCTGCGGCACCCTGGCCGGCTCGACCAGATGCGGGCGTAGGGGGCGTCCTGGCACCCCGTCGGGGGCGATGGTTTGCCAGTGGGCGTCGATCGGCAGCGTGTCGTTCAGGGCACGGGCGGCTGCCACCTTGTGCTCGGGGTCGGGCGATCGCAGGGCCTCGAGCGCGAGACGACGCAGTTCGTGGGGTTGTGCGGGCGGGCCGGAAGGGGCAGAAGAAGGGCTCACGAGAGGAGGAAGACGTCGGCCCACTCGGGTGTGCGCTCGGCCTGCGCACGCACGTAGCTGCATGTGGGCCGAACGCGCCAGCCTCGGTGGCGGGCATCTTGCACCAGCCGTTCGACCAGGACTCGGGCCACCCCCAGGCCGCGCAGGCTTTCGGGCACCGTGGTGTGCTTGGCGATGACGTGCCCGGATTCGCGATCGTGGGCGTATTCGAGAACGGCGGCATCTGCCACCCCTTCGAGGTGGGCCAGATAGCGCCCGCCTTCAGGGTGGGCTTCGTGCACGATGTCGTTGGGTGTGAGGCTCATGGCCTGAAGCATACCGCTAGAAACCAGGCAGGCAGAAGCCTTCGGGCGCATGCCCCTGTGCTGCCCACCACAACAGCAGGCCCGCGCCCAGCGCGGTAACCGCGCCGGCGATGCGGATGGCTGTGGCTTCGCGGCCGGCGCGCAACAAGGCGGCAAGGCCGCGTTGGCCCAGCCAGAGTTGCACGCCCGAGACGATGGCAAACGCCGCCATGCTGGCTGCGCCGGTGGCCACGTCGCCACTCATCCAGGCCAGCATCAAGGCCGAGTACAGCAGACCACAGGGCACCAGGGCCCATGCCATGCCCAGCAGCAGGCTGCGGCCGAACACGCGGGCTGTGGGGTCGTGCCGGGGAATCGTGGGGTGAATATGGATCTCGGGGCTGCCGCCGCTGCCTGCGGGGACGGCCCAGCCCAGACCACTGCGGCGTTGCACGACCCGGGTGAGCTGGCGAGAAAGGTCGAGCAGGTGTTGTTGCAGCCAGAGGGGATGGCGGCCGCTGACGAGCATCCAGCCACCCAGCAGAATGAGTGCCACATGAGCCATCAGCCAGATGGGACGCAACCAGCCGGCTTCGGTGGCCGCGTAGCTGAAGCTGGCAGCGCCCAGAGCCGCGATGGCACCGAGCAACGTGTAGCCCAGCACGCGCCCGGCCTGAAACGCCAGCGTCTGGCGCCCGGCAGCCAGCGTGGCGGGGGCAGCGCACATCGCAACGCAGTGGATCCCGCCCGCCAGGCCAATGGCGGCGGCGGCAGAGACCAGACCGAGATTCATGCCGTGCCTCGCGGTGATGCCGGTTCGGGTAATGGAGTACCGGCATGCCGGGCGTAGCGATCGAAGACCGCGGCGATCTGCGGCAGACAATCGAACCCGGTCGCGGTGGCGCCAAAGGCGTCTTCCTCGAGCCACACCAGACCTTGCCGGGCGAGGGCCTGCAGCGCCCGCCACTCGCGGGCAAAAGCCACACGATGGTCGAGCAGGTGGGCTTCGGCCAGGGTGGCCAGATCAACCTCGCCCTGACAGAACAGGGCATGCATCAAGCCTTGTCGCACCAGATCGTCGGCGCTCATGACATGGCCGCGCTGGATGGGCAGCAGCTGATGCTGCAGCGCAGCTTCGTAATCGACCAGGCGCCGGCAGTTCTGCGCATACTGTGTGCCGATGCGGCTCACTGCGCCCAGGCCAAGACCGATGGTGTCGGTGTCTGGTTGCGCGTGATAGCCCACGGCGTCCAGGCGCAGCCGTCCTTGCCCGCTGGCGTGGCGCAGCGGTGACGACGGGGGTACATAGCGATCGAGCCCCAGGTGCAGCCAGCCGGCTTGCCGCAGTTCGTTGCGGGCCAGCTCGTGCAGGACCTGGCCGTCGGGCAGATCGCTGGCATCGAGGAGGCGTTGCGGTGCGAATCGCTGTGGCAGATGCCAGTATGGCACCAGACGCAACAACTGGATCGGTGTTTGCAGGACATCCTGCAGCGTGCGGCGCAGGCCGCTGTCGGTTTGCCGCGGCAGGCCGGTCATGATTTCGAGGCGCACGTCGTTCCAGCCGATATCGTGCGCGGCCTGCACCAGTGCCAGCACCCGCTTGCGACGCATCGGGCGTTGCAGGGTTTGCAGCACGTCGTCGTCCAGTTCGGGCAGCAGCAGATGCAGGCCTCGGTAGCCGATGGCATGCAGCTCGGTGAGCCGACGCGCGCTCAGATAGCGTGGATCGGCGGTCATCGACGCCTGACAATCCTCGGCGAAATGAAAATGATGGTTCAGCTGATCCCACAGCAGTGCCAGGTGGCGGGTTGGCAGATAGTTGGGCGTGCCACCACTCAGGTGCAGACGCAGCACCGGCGTGGGCGCGGCCAGCAGGGCCGTCACCCGTTCCGCCTCTTCGGCCAGCCTGCCCACGTAGCGGTCGGCGCGTTGGATGTCGTGCGTGATGATGGGCTGGCGATTGCAATGCAGACATTGGGTGCGGCAAAACGGCACTTCGACCTGCAGGCTGAGCGGCCGCAGACCGCCTGCGCCGCGGGTGGCCAGGGCGTGGGCATACTGCGCAGCGCCGTAGGCTTCGCTGAAATGATCCACGGCCGGATACTGCGCAGAATGCGGCAGGGCGGCCTGGCGTGCTGCCAGCATCGACGTTTCGGTGTCTGGCAAGGGGGCAATGGCGGTAGCGTGGGGCATGGGTGAACTGTGCGCCAGCGTGGGCGGTTCGGTGTTGACTCAGATCAACGGCTTCTGGCAACGCCCGATATGTTTAAATGAGTTTCGTCGTGTTCTTCCCGCAGGAGTCCCAGGCCGTGACCACGCGATCCACTTTCCCGATGCGTGACTGCACCATGGACGACCCCATGCTGCGCGAGGCCCGTGTTGCCTGCTCGCAGTGCAACCTGCGTGAATTGTGCCTGCCCATGGGCCTCACCACCGATGAGCTCACCAGCCTCGACACACTCGTGAGCATGCGCCGCGCGGTGCGCAAGGGCGAGGCGTTGTTTCGGCATGGCGATGATTTCATCTCGCTCTATGCCATTCGCACGGGCATGTTCAAGACCCGTGTCACTTCGCTCGACGGTCGCGATCAGGTCACGGGCTTTCAGATGGCCGGCGAAATCATGGGGCTCGATGGCATCGGCACCAGCCAGCACGCCTGCGATGCATTGGCGCTCGAAGACGCCGAGGTGTGTGTCATTCCGTATGCACGGCTGTCCGAGCTGGCACAGCAGATTCCCAGCCTGCAACGGCATTTTCATCGCCTGATGAGCCGCGAGATCGTGCGCGAACATGGCGTGATGCTGTTGCTGGGCGGCATGCGTGCCGAAGAGCGTGTCGCGGCTTTCCTGCTCAATCTCACCCAGCGCATGCAGGCGCGGGGTTTCTCGGCGCGCGAGATCGTCTTGCGCATGACGCGCGAAGAGATCGGCAGCTTTCTGGGTCTCAAGCTCGAAACCGTGAGCCGAACCTTTTCGCGCCTGGCCGACGAGGGCTTGATCGAAGTGCAGCAGCGCCATGTGCGTATCGCCGACGCCGAGGCCTTGCGGGCCTTGCTCCAGCCCTGACACTTGCGGTGCCGGCCGGGCAGAGGGCTGCGCGCCGATCAGGGGTTGGCCTGCCGAATATGAGCCGGTGGTGCATCGCCCGTGTTTCTGACGGGCGGGTCGTAGGTGGCCACGGCCAGCACGATGGTGGTAATGGCGGCCACCACCGTGACCGCAGGGATCCCCACCACCAGCCACATCCATTTCACGTGCCACCAACGGGCAGCCGTCAGGGCGGGTTGCGAGATTTGCACGGGTGCAGACATAGGGGTCTCGTTGAAAGTGCAGCGTCGCCCGTCAGCGACGCACAATGAAGGAGGCATCGGCCCCGACCGCCAGTTCGGGATCGTGTCGGGATTGAATGTTGAAGGTGATGGGGTGTGTGCCGGCGGCTGGCGCCGCGTCGGCTGACACCCTGACGTGCAGCACGAGCCGCGCATCGCCCTGAGCATCGATCTGCACCGTGCTCTCTTCGGGCGGCAGGAAGGCACCACTCAGACCGCTCACGCGGATGTCGGCCGTGACCGGCGTGCCGGCGGTGTTGGTGATGTGTAGTTGATAGACGTTTTCCAGCGCGCCATCTTCCACGATGCGGGTCATGATGGTGCGATCGCGCAGCGCTTCGGCGCGCAACGGCACGTGCTGCAAGAGCCCGCCCACGAACACGGCAATGAGGGCCCAGAGAATGGCGGTGTAAACCAGCACCCGGGGACGAAAGACGCGACGCAGGAGTTGCCGCCCGGTGTGCCGCGGCGACAGTCCGCTTTCAGTGCCATAAAGGATCAGGCCGCGCGGATAGTTCATGCGGTCCATCACGTCATTGCAGGCGTCGATACAGGCGGCGCAGCCGATGCATTCGTATTGCAGGCCGTCACGGATGTCGATGCCGGTGGGGCAAACGTGCACGCACAGCTTGCAGTCGATGCAGTCGCCCAGGCCCAGTTCGGCCGGGTCGGCCTGACGAGAGCGTGAGCCGCGGGGTTCGCCGCGAGTGGCGTCGTAGGTCACGCTGAGCGTATCGCGATCGAACATCACCCCCTGGAAGCGCGCATACGGGCACATGTATTTGCAGACTTTCTCGCGCAGCCAGCCGGCATTGCCATAGGTGGCCAGGCCGTAGAACAACACCCAGAAGGCCTCCCAGGGCCCGATGCCCAGGGTGGCGATCTCGTGCCCAAGGGTGCGGATGGGCGTGAAATAGCCCACGAAGGTGAAGCCCGTCCAGAGGCCGATGGCCAGCCAGACGCCGTGCTTGACCCCTTTGCGCCAGAGCCAGTGCACATCGCGCGGCCCGCGATCACGACGCATGCGTTGATTGCGGTCGCCCTCCACGCGCAATTCGACCCAGCTGAAAATCTCGGTATAGACCGTTTGCGGGCAGGTGTAGCCGCACCACAAACGCCCTGCCACGGCCGTGAACAAAAACAGCGACAGAGCGCTGATCACGAGAAGCAGCGCCAGGTAGATGAAGTCGTGGGGGGTGAAAGTGACGGCGAAGAAATGAAAGCGACGCGTGCCCAGATCGAACAGCAGGGCCTGCCGCCCTTCCCATTGCAGCCAGGGCAGACCGTAGAACAGCAACTGGGTCAACCACACCATCACCCAACGCCAGGTGTTGAACCAGCCCTTGACCGAGCGGGCGTAGATCTGCTGGTCGAGGGGTTCGGGCTGGATGGGGATGGTGCGCTTGTCGTTCATGGGGTGGGCAATACCGGATGCCTCAGCGTGCCGGGTTGGTGTCGACGCTGTCGGAAATGTTCAGCAGATAGGCGACGAGCACGTCGATCTGACGGGGCGAGAGGCGCTCTTCGTGCGGCGGCATGACGCCTTCGCGGCCGTTCATGATGGCGTCGATGATGTCGGCCTCGGAGCCACCGTAGAGCCAGACACGATCGGTGAGATCGGGTGCCCCCAGCGCCTGGTTGCCGGTGCCGTCGGCACCATGGCAGGCAGCACAGGTTTGTGCATACAGCGATCGCCCGCGGACCGCCGCCACGGCATCGGTGGGGCGCCCCGACAACGACAGCACATAAGCTGCCACATTGCGTACGGCGGTGGCGTCGCCCACGGCTGCGGCCTGCGGCGGCATCATGCCGTGTCGACCCTTGGCGATGCTGGTGCGCAGGGCGTCTTCACTGTTGCCATAGAGCCAGTCGTTGTTGGTGAGGTTGGGATAGCCGCGCGAGCCCCGTGCGTCCGAGCCATGACATTGCGCGCAATTGTTGAGGAACAGGCTGTGGCCCATGGTGAGGGCGCGCGGGTTGTCGGCCAGTTGCGTGGGCGTGGCATCGCCGAACTCGGCATAGGCCGCTTCGGTGCGCTCGGCCAGGCGTGCGCTCTCGGCCTCGTAGCGCTCGAACTGGCTCCAGCCCAACAGACCCTGAAACGAACCGAGGCCGGGGTAGAGCAGCAGGTAGCCCAAAGAAAAGATCACCGAGATGTAGAACATCCACAGCCACCAGCGTGGCAGGGGATTGTTGAGCTCCACGAGGTCGCCATCCCACACGTGGCCGGTGTCTTCTGCGGAGGCCGATTGGGATTCGAGCTTGCGGTTGCTGCGGCCGTAGTTCCAGGCCAGCAGGCCACAGGCGATCACGCTGATCAGCGTGATGATCGCCACGGCATAACTCCAGAAGCTGCTGGTGAAGTCACTCATGATGCTTGTCCTCGGTGCGGCGTTCCGCCTGGCGGGAATGCGGGGGTTCGTTTTCGTCGAAGGGTAGTTCGGCAGCCTTGTCGAAGCCGCGGTTGCGCCCCCCCCACCATGCCCAGACGATGATGCCGATGAAGCACAGGAAGGCGAGGACGGTGAGGATGCCGCGCCAGAAATTCAGATCGTTGAACATGGCAGATCTCCTGACGTCGAATCAACGCTGGTTGACACCCAGACCTTGCAAATACGCCACCAGGGCGTCGAGCTCGGTCTTGCCCGCGACGACCTCGGGTGCCGCCGCGATGTCGTCATCGGAATAGGGCACGCCGATGGTACGCAGTGCGCGCATGCGTTTCACCATGGTGTCGGGGTCGAGCTGGGCATCGGCCAGCCAGGGGTAGGCTGGCATGTTCGACTGCACCACCAGGTTGCGCGGCGCGATCAGGTGTTCGCGGTGCCATTCGTCGCTATAGCGGCCACCCACGCGGGCGAGATCGGGGCCGGTACGCTTGCTGCCCCACTGAAAGGGGTGGTCGTAGACGAACTCGCCAGCCACCGAGTAAGGCCCGTAGCGCAGGGTTTCGGAGCGCAGCGAGCGGATCATTTGTGAGTGACAGTTGTAGCAACCTTCGCGCACGTAGACGTCGCGTCCGGCCAGCTCGAGCACGCCATAGGGCTCAACCCCCGGGGCTGGCTCGGTGGTGGAGCGCTGGAAGAACAGCGGCACGATTTCGACCAGACCGCCGATCGAGACCACGATGGTCACGAGCACGATCATCAGCCAATTGCGGGTTTCAATCTTTTGATGGGAAAAAGCCATGGCAACTTCCTTGCGGCGGCAGTAGCCGGAAGGCCAGCGGCCTTCCGGTTGTGATGTGTCAGGTATGCGCCGCCGGCTTGAGCACCGGCACGACGGGCGGATGGTTGACGGCCTGCGGATCGGGATCGACGAACCGCATGGTCATGAACATGTTCCAGGCCATGATCACCATGCCGGCCAGATACATCACGCCACCCAGCAAGCGCACCAGATAGAACGGATATGTGGCGGCCACCGACTCGATGAAGCTGTAGGTGAGGGTGCCATCGGCATCCACGGCGCGCCACATGAGACCCTGCATCACGCCGGCGATCCACATGGCCGCCACATAGAACACGATACCCAGGGTGGCCACCCAGAAGTGCACCTCGATGGCAGTGTGCGAATACATGCGCGTTTTGCCGAACATGCGCGGAATGAGGTAGTAGAGCGAACCCATGGTGATGAAGCCTACCCAGCCCAGCGCCCCGGAGTGCACGTGCCCGACCGTCCAGTCGGTGTAGTGCGACAGCGCATTCACGGTTTTGATGGACATCATCGAGCCTTCGAAGGTGGCCATGCCGTAGAACGACAGCGCCACGATGAGAAAGCGCAGGATGGGGTCGGTGATGAGCTTGTGCCACTGGCCCGACACCGTGAGAATGCCGTTGATCATGCCACCCCATGAGGGGGCCAGCAGAATCAGCGAGAACACCATGCCCACCGATTGTGTCCAGTCGGGCAGGGCGGTGTAGTGCAGATGGTGCGGGCCGGCCCACATGTAGGTGAAGATGAGCGCCCAGAAGTGCACGATCGACAGGCGATACGACCAGATCGGGCGTCCCACCTGCTTGGGAATGAAGTAGTACATCATCCCCAGGAACGCCGTGGTGAGAATGAAGCCCACCGCATTGTGGCCGTACCACCACTGCAGCATGGCATCCTGCACGCCGGCAAACAGCGAGTACGACTTGGTGAAGCTGGCCGGGATGGCCAGATTGTTGAAGATGTGCAGCAGCGCCACCGTGATGATGAACGCCCCGAAAAACCAGTTGGCCACATAGATGTGCCGTACCGTGCGCTTGGCGATGGTGCCGAAAAACACGATGGCATAGGCCACCCATACCACCGCGATGAGTATGTCGATGGGCCACTCGAGCTCGGCGTACTCTTTGCTTTGGGTAATACCCATGGGCAGTGTGATGACCGCCGCCACCAGCACCAGCTGCCAGCCCCAGAACGTGAACGCCGCCAGCCGGGGCGCAAACAGCGGCGTATGGCAGGTGCGCTGCACCACCCAGTACGACGTGCCGATGAGTGCGGTCACCCCAAACGCGAAAATCACGGCATTGGTGTGCAGCGGGCGCAAACGACCATATGACAGCCAGGCAATGCCGTCGGTCATTTCGGGGAAGGCCAGCTGAGCCGCGATGAAGACGCCCACAAACATGCCGACCACGCCCCAGATCACGGACATGACGGAAAACTGGCGGACGACTTTGTCGTGATAAACGGCGTCGTCGGGCGGCGCTGTTTGCAGGGTCATGAGACTCGCTCCATGCATCGGTTGAGTGCGCAAGGCACGAGCCTGGAATATGCCCGGAATAGGCATGTTTCAGGTTGATGCAGGTCAATTCGGCGGGCGAGTGTGCTCCTCGGCGTTGTTTTCGGGCAACGAGGCGTCGCGAAGTTTCGCCGCACGCAACTCACGGCTGCGCGCTTCGGCTTCTTCCGGCTCCAGCACGATCTCGCCCTGATGTTCGAGATCGTCGAACTGTCCGGCCTGCAGCGCCCAGGCCAGCAGGCCGACCAGCGCCAGAATGGCGACGACCGACAGGGGAATGAGCAGGTAGAGGATGTCCATGAGCCGTCAGGAAGTGGCTGATGTTGCGGGCGCAGGGCCGGGCCTCGCGGTACGGGCGCTGGGTCGCAACAGCCTCATGCCGTTGCCGATGACCAGCAGCGAACTGAGCGCCATGCCCAACCCGGCCGCCCAGGGCGGCATGTAGCCCAGCATGGCCAGCGGCACGCTGCAGACATTGTAGGTGAGTGCCCACACCAGATTCTGTCGCATCACGCGCACGGCCGCACGGGCACCGGCACGCGCCGTGGTCAGGTCGGCCAGTTGGCCCGAGGCCAGCACCACATCGGCCTGGCCGCGAGCCAGCGGCGTGGCATCGCCCAACACCACGGCCACGTCGGCTGCCGCCAGTGCCGGGCCGTCGTTGATGCCGTCGCCGGCCATGATCACGCGTTCGCCCATGCGCTGCCAGTGTTGCACCTGCGCCAGCTTGGCGTCCGGGTCGAGCTCGGCCTGCACGTAGTCCAGCTGAAGCTCGGCGGCGACGCGCTCGACGGCGGTACGGTGGTCGCCCGACAGAAGCGCCGTCCGCAGGCCCTGGCGTTGCAGCCCCGCCACGGTGCCGGCAGCGTCGCGCCGCAGGGGGTCGTCGAAACGAAACTCGGCGACCGGGCCGCGGGCATCGGTCAGCCAGGTGGCAGGCCAGCCGGCGAGGGGGGCGGAGGGGGGCTGTAGGTCGTGGGCCGTTACGCCGCTCCATTGCCGGCTGCCAAGGCGCCAGGGCTGACCGTGAAGACTCCCGGTAACGCCGCCGCCAGCGGTTTCGGTGACGTCGGTGGCCAGCAGGGGAGCGTCGGTTGTGGCGGCAGCCTGCACCAGGGCGCGCGACAAGGGATGCTGCGACCACTGCGCCAGCGCTGCGGCATGGGTCAACGCCTGACCGGGAATCACCCCGGGACGCAAGGGTTCGATGTGCTGCAGGGTGGGCCGGCCGCGGGTGAGCGTCCCCGTCTTGTCGAACACCACCCGTTCTGCGGTGGCCAACGCCTCGAGCGATTCCGGCGAACGCAGCCAGATGCCGCGCCGTGCCAGGGCAGCCGTGGCCGACAGCATGGCCGAAGGCGTGGCCAGCGACAGGGCGCACGGGCAGGTGACGATCAGAATGGCAATGGTGACCGACAGGGCACGCGCCGGATCGATCGCTTGCCAGGCGAGCCATGACAGTGCGGCCAGTACGAGGATGCCCGTCAAAAACGCGGTCGCCCAGCGATCGGCGGTGCGCATCCAGTCGGGGCGTGCCGCGGCGGCGGCGTCGACCAATTGGCGGATTTGTCCCAGGGTGGAATCGGCGGCGACCCGGGTCACTCGCAGGCGGACCGGCGCCGTGAGATTGATACTGCCGGCGCGCACGCGCTCGCCGCTGCCCCGCGGCAGGGGGCGGCTTTCGCCCGTGAGCAGGGCTTCGTCGACATCGGTCTGACCCTGGTCGAGAATGCCGTCGACCGGAAACGCCATGCCGGCGTCCACCTGGACGCGGTCGTCGGTCTGGAGTTGCTCGGGGGTGACCCAGTCGAGGTGGCTGCCATCGGGGTGCACGCGAGCCACGGTGCCGGGCAGCTGGCGCTGCAGGGCTTCGAGCCGGGTGGTGGCCTGCCGCCGGGCGCGGTCTTCGAGCCAGCGCGCTAACAGCAGGAAGAAGACGAACATGGTGACCGATTCGAACCAGACTTCGCCGCCACCTTCGAATGTGGCCTGGGTGCTGGCACCGAAGGCCAGCAGTATGCCCAGCGACGCGGGCACGTCCATCCCGATGCGCTTGCCACGCAGGCTGCGCCAGGCGTTGCCCAGAATCGGGGTGGCGCAAAAGAGCATCACGGGCACGGTGAGCATCCACTGGGCCCAGCGAAGCAGGCGAATGACGTCGGCGTCGATGTCGCCGGGGGCTGCCACGTACTCGGGCACGGCGTACATCATCACCTGCATCATGGCGCCGGCGGCCACGATCAGGCGCCAGAGCAGCAAACGCGACGATTGCCGGCGGGCGTCTTCGAATTCGGCGGAGCCGGCCGGGTACGGGTGATAGCCGGTACGGGCGATGGCATGAAAGAACGCCGAAGGGGGTTGGCTTTGCCCTTGCCAGATCACGCGGGCGCGCTGCGTCATGAGGCCCACGCGAGCGCTTTTGACGCCAGGCAGGGCGTGCAGCGCGGCTTCGATGGTTTGGGCGCAGGCGGCGCAGACCATGCCGTCGATGGCGATCCAGGCTTCACGCTCGCCGTCGGGGAGATCTCGTACGAAACCCTGGGTGAGGGCGGCGGCATCGATCCCGGCGTAGGGGTCGGTTTGCCCTTGTGGCGCGGGGGCGGCCGCGGGGGCTGGCGAGCTCATGACGCCATGGTAACGCGGCTCGCGGGCGCGAGGCCTTGACGTGCGTCAACCGGTGGGCTGCGTCTGACGCAATGTTCGAACACGGCGAAGCGCGCGGCGTGGAGGATAATGGGGCCGGAGCCGCGGGCTGGTGCAAGCCCCGGGTGGTTTGGCGGGAGACGCAGATGGGCGAGTTCTTGACGATCGTATTTCCCCTGCTGGGGGGCGTCGGTCTGTTTCTCGTCGGCATGATGCTGCTGTCGCAGGGGCTTACCGAATTTGCTGGCGATTCACTGCGGCGCGCCTTGATGCACTTTACCGGCACGCCGGCCAAGGCGTTCGGATCGGGCGCCATGGTCACCCTGATGGTGCAGTCGTCCACGGCCACCACGATAACGCTCATCGGGTTCGTCAGTGCCGGGCTCATCCCTTTTGGCCAGGCGGTCGGGGTGGTATTGGGGGCCAGTCTGGGCACCACGGGGACGGGTTGGCTGGTGGCCGGCCTGGGCCTCAAGGTCGATTTCGCGTTCTTTACGCTGCCGCTCATCGGGTTGGGGGCGCTGATGCGCTTGCTGGCGCCGCGTCGCTGGGGAGCGCTGGGTCTGGCGTTGGCCGGTTTCGGTACGCTGTTTGTCGGGCTGGGGCAGATGCAGGAAGGCATGGCCACGCTGTCCCGGGATTTCGACTTCTCGATGCTGCCCACCGGCGGCCTGCTGGCGCATCTGCTGGTGCTGCTGATCGGTGTGGTGCTCACCACGTTGCTGCAGTCGTCCACGGCAGCGGTGGCCATGGCCCTCACGGCGCTGCATACGGGCACGGTCAATCTCGAGCAGGCGGCAGCCTGGGTGATCGGGGCGGCCATCGGTACCACGCTCACCGGTGCACTGGCGGCGGTGGGCGGCACCACATCGGCCAAGCGCACGGCGGCTGCGCACATCATCTTCAATCTCAGTACGGGCATCATTGCCTTGCTGTTGCTGCCCGGATTTCTCTGGGTGATCGACGAGTTGCAAGATCGTGTGGGGCTGGCGCCAGGCGCGCTCAGCCTGGCGGCATTTCATACCTTGTTCATCGGGGTGGGGGTGCTGTTGTTCCTGCCGTGGATCGGTGCCTACGCCCGCGCCATCGAACGCGCCTTGCCCGAGCGTGCGTCGCCCCTGGTCCGGTATCTCGACGACTCCCTGCTGGGTGTGCCCAGTGTGGCCCTGGTGGCGGTCGACCGCGGCCTGGCCGGTTTGGGCGTGCGTCTGTTCGAGATCGAGCGCGATCTGCTGCGTGGCGAAACCAGTGGCGACGATCCGCGCTTGCGTGAAGCGGCAGACGCCCTGGGCGAATTTCAGGCGTTCTCGGCACGTATCGCCCCCGTTGGCGACAGTCCTGTCTTGTTGGCGCAGCGATTGGCACAGATGCATGCGCTCGATCACGCTCAGCGGTTGATCAACCGCTTGCGTCAGCCCTTGCTTTCCGAAACGGCGCGGCTTCATCCGGTGTGCCGCAAGGCTCTGCTGGTCAGTGAGTCCATGCTGAATCGGGCGGGATCCGGTCTGGCCGCCACCGAGCCGTCCGATACGGCATGGGTGAACGAGGTGGAAGGCCGGTCGGGCGAGTTGGCGCAAATGCTGCAACAGGCGCGCACCGATCTGCTGCGCGAAAGTGGCCGCGGTGATCGGCAGGTGTCGGATGCCCTGCGGGTTACCGATACCCTGCGCTGGCTCGACCGGGTGGGCCACCATGTGTGGCGGCTGTCGTTTTACGTCGATCACGCCCGGCGCTGCGCCCAGGACGACACGGCCGAACGTGCCGACGGTGCAGGCCATGAGCCGCTGGCGGTGGCGCCTGCGTCGGCGGATGCCGGCGCCGAGCCTGGCGAAGGCTCGGCGCCCGACCCAACAGGCAGCGCAGCCCGCCCGGGCGAGTCCGGGTTCAGGGAGTCAGGCGAAGCGTCTGACTCCAGTTCGCCGTCGTCACGCGCAACGGACGATCGCTGATCCTGGCCCAGGCGTCACGCATGTCGCGATAACGCGGTGAGAACACCAGGCCGGATTGCCCGGTTTGATAGATGAAGCGCGAGTTCTCGAGGTCGGCCAGATCGAAGATCAGGCGCAGCGACGCCGCCTGACGGTTGGCATAGGGCAAGTCGCCGGTGGCCCGATATTGGCCCACATTGATCGTGAAGTGATCTCCGCCGCTGGGCACGCTCACGTTGAACCACGGCGCCAGCAGGGCCACTTCGCCGAGAGGGCGATGCACGCTCAAGGCGGGATGCGCCTCCCCCCAACGCCAACGGGTCGGGTCGTTGCCATACTGCGAGGCCAGCCCGAGCATGGCTTGCCGCAGGGCCTGGCGGCTTTGCTCGCGGCAACCGAGTGGCTGGCACCAATGGCCAAGATCCTGTTCCAGAATGGCTTCGAGCGTGGTCCGGAAGTGGCGCTCGCCATACCAGGCGTCGAAGCGCTCGGCACCGACGCGCGGGCGAATCAACTGGCGGGTGAGGGTGTCGGCCCAGGCCACGAAGATCAGGGGGGTGGCAGCGTCTGCGGCCATGGTTCCGTCGAAACGGTCGATCTGCGTGTGAATGGCACGTGCCAGACTTTTCTCGGCCGCAGGCTGGGCGCTCCCGGATTCGGTTGGCGTGTCGGCGGTGTCGAGGTCTGCCAGCCAGTCGTCAGCGGCCCGGCTCAGCCAGGGTTGCAGTCGTTGCGCGGCAAGTGACACTTCGTCGCCCTGGATTGCCCGCATGGTGGCCACATCGTGGGGTGCATCGGCTTCGAGCCGATCGAGAATGCGTTGGTAACGGTAGTCGGGATGCCAGTCCTGTCCCAGAAAATAGGGGTAGTCGGGGTTGACCACGCGCTGATTGGCGGTGGCCACCCAGCGCGTGGGTGCGAGCTCTTGCGGGGTTTCGGCGTAGGGCAGCCAACCAATCCAGTCGTAGCGGGCGTCCCAGCCAGGCGCAGGCGCCACGCCGGCCAGGTCGTTGTCGGGATGTCGCAGCGGCACGCGGCCCATGGCCTTGAACGCCACCCGGCCAGCGGTGTCGGCCATGATGACGCTCTGCATTGGCGAATGATGCAGGGCGCCCGCCGCGAGCATCTCGGGCACCGAGTTGGCGCGGTTCAGGTTCAGGCCGGCGACCACCGTGTGGTTGTTTTCGTCCAGGGCGCTCCAGCGCAGCGCCAGCACATAGCGCTCGCGATCGAGCAGCGCATGACGGGATTGCACATCGCTGAGCACCGGGCCGTGGCGACTGCTTCGTACGCGAAGCACTACGTCGTCTTCCCCCTTCACCCGGATCCGCTCTTCGCGTTGTTCGAAGCGCTGCCAGCCCTCCGGGGTGCGGTACTGGTCGGGATCGTCGGGATGCAGTTGCTCAAGGTAGAGATCCTGAACATCGGGCCCGGTGTTGGTGAATGTCCAGGCGGCCTCGGCAGTGCGGCCGATCACGACGAAGGGCAGGCCCGGGATGGTGGCGCCGGCCACGGTGAGGCTGGGTGCCTGCAGACTGGCGATGTACCAGATGGCGGGGGCGCTCAGCTCGAGGTGGGGGTCGTTGGCCAGCAGCGGCGCACCGCTGCGAGTCTCGCCGCCCAGCACGCCCCAGTTGTTGCTGCCGCGACCCCCGGGGAAGCCCAGGTTGGCGACGACATCATCGGCCCAGCGTTGCAGGGCTGGGCGGGCGGCGGAGGTGGCGTGGTCTGACCCATTCGATGGGATGGCCTGAGGCCCGGAGCTCGCGGTGTCAGACGGGCGAGCTGGCGCCGGGCCGGGCGCCGGCAGGCGGGCGGATGTGGCCGCATACACCCCCAACTCGCGGTAGAACGCGGGCAGATCCACCGAGCTGGCCGGCGCTTCGTCAGCGGGTGGCGGGAAGAGTTGCCAAAGGGCAGTGTTGTCGAGCACCTCGGCGGCGCTGAGCCGGGCAAACTCTGTGCCCCAGTTGCCGCCCAGATCGAGTGCCATCATCAGGGCCCACGCGACGCTGTCGGCTGGGTCCCAGCCATCCGGCCGGGTGCCCAGTAGCAGGAACTCGGGTGAAGGCTCCTGGTTGCCATGCGTGAGAAAACTGTTGATGCCGTCGGCATACGCCTGCAATTGCGCCACGGCGCCCGCCGGCATGGTGCGCAACTGGGCGCGAGCCGCCGGCATGATGCCCAGCGTGCGCATGAGCTTGTCGATGTCGAGGGTGGCGGGGCCGAGCACTTCGGACAGGCGGCCGTGCATCAGTCGCCGATTGAAAGCCAGTTGCCAGCCGCGTTCGCGCGCATGCACCCAACCCAGGGCAAACAGGGCGTCGCGGGCCGATTCGGCCCGAATGTGCGTGATGTCGGCGTCGTCTTGCCCAAGCATGACGGCATGGTGCAGGCCAGGGGCTGTGAGGGTGCCGGACTGCCTGGGCACCATCTGCCAGGCAACCACGGCGATCCACACCGCAGCCGCCACCAACAGCCCCATCAGCGCGATCGCCATCCAGAAAGCGCGACGCCGCCAGCGACGTGCGATGGAGTTGCCTGAACTCATGCGGTTTGTCTCGCCGCTCGAGGGGGCTGCAACTCATGGAACCAGCCGAGGCGTCGCAGGATGGCCTTTTCGAGTTCGAGCAGCAGCAGCAGGGCCGGACCGGGCACGAGCGTGATCAGGTTGTCGAGCCAGCCAGTGGGCCGCGTGTCGAACCAGAGATGCATCCAGGGCGCATAGGTAAACATGAGCTGGGCCGCTGCCACCAGGGCGACGGCCCAGAGCACGGCCGGCGTGCCCAGCACACCACGCCACGTCATCGAAGGCACATTGAGGTAGCGCACGCTGAACAGGTAGAACACGCACATCACGCAAACCGCATTGACCACCATGGTACGAGCCATGGCCACGTCGTGACCACGGACATCGTGAGCCCAGGCAAAGATACCGAGCATGCCGATGGTGAAGGCCACCGATACCAATCCTACGCGCCAGATCATGAAGCGCGACAGCAGCGGCGCTGCCGGCGCCCGTGGTGGGCGTGCCATGACACCGGGTTCGGGAGGTTCGAAGGCGAGCGCCAGGCCCAGGGTGACGGCGAGCACCATGTTGATCCACAGGATCTGCACCGCGCTCATGGGCAGCGTGAGGCCCAGCACCATGGCCACAATGATGCCAAGGGTTTCGCCGCCGTTGGTGGGGAGCGTCCAGGCAATGACCTTGCGAATGTTGTCGTATACCGTGCGGCCTTCGTGCACGGCTGCCACGATGGACGCAAAGTTGTCGTCGGTCAGCACGACCTCGGCCGCCTCCTTGGCGGCTTCGGTACCCTTGCGCCCCATGGCGATGCCCACGTCGGCCTGCTTGAGCGAAGGAGCGTCGTTCACGCCGTCGCCGGTCATGGCCACGATGGCGCCTTCGGCCTGCAGAGCGCGCACCACGCGCAGCTTGTGTTCGGGGCTGGTGCGGGCGAAGACGTCGGCACGCCAGGCCGCCTCCCGCAAGCCAGCGTCGTCGAGCGGGTCGAGATCCGCACCGGTCATCACCACGGGCTGCGCCGCGATGCCCAGCTGGCTGGCGATGGCAGCGGCCGTCTGGGCGTGGTCGCCGGTGATCATCTTCACCTGGATGCCGGCATCATGGCAGTCGGCCACGGCCCGGATGGCTTCGTCGCGTGGGGGATCGATAAAACCCACCAGGCCCACGAAGTGCAAATCGGTAACCGTGTCGAAATCAAAGGTCTCAGGGCGCGTCGGCAGCTGGCGCCAGGCAAAGCCCAGGACGCGTTCGCCAGCCGAGGCGGCCTCGTCGATGGCGGCTAGCCAGTGCGCCTCGTGCAGCGGTGCGCTGCCATCGGCTTCGAGCTGGTGGCTGCACATCGACAGCACGCGTTCGGGAGCGCCCTTGACGAGCACGCAGACGCCGTCGTCGCCAGCGTCGTGCAGGGTGGCCATGAAGCGATGTTCGGCATCGAAGGGGATTTCGTCGAGGCGCGGATGCCGTTGCGTCAACTCGCTGGCATGGCAGCCACCGCGTGCGCCGAGGGCGAGCAGAGCGCCTTCCATGGGGTCGCCGTCGACCTGCCAGTGCTCGCCTTCGGCCTTCAGGTGCGCATCGTTGCAGAGTGTGGCAATGAGCAGCAGGCGCCGGCGTGCGGGAGAATCGGCAGACAGCGGCTGCTGTTGGGCATCGACCAGCCGACCTTCGGGGGCGTAGCCCGTGCCTTCGGCAAAAGCCATGCCGTCGGCAGTGACGGCACGTCGTGCCGTCATCTCGTTGCGTGTGAGCGTGCCGGTTTTGTCGGAACAGATGACCGACGTGGCGCCCAGGGTTTCGACTGCGGGCAAGCGGCGCACAATGGCGTGGCGTTGCGCCATGCGCCGCACACCCAGCGCCAGGGTGATGGTAATGACAGCGGGCAAACCTTCGGGGATGGCCGCCACCGCCAGGGCCACCACCATCATGAGCGATTCGGTCCAGGGGTCGTTTCGTACCCAGACGGCAAACGCCAGCACCAGCAGGGCGCCTGCCAGCGCGAGCACCGAGAACCAGCGGCCGAAATGATTGATCTGGCGCAGCAGCGGCGTGGTGAGGGCTTCTACCGAGCCCACCAGCGTGCTGATGCGACCGATCTGGGTCTGGCTGCCGGTGGCCACCACGACGCCGGTCGCCTGCCCCGCCACCATCAGGGTGCCCGACCAGGCCATGCCGTGCCGATCGCCGAGCGCGGCCTTGGGATCGCTGGGGTCTTCGCGTTTTTCGGCGGCAAGCGACTCGCCGGTCAGCAACGCCTCGTCGACCAGCACGCCGCGGCTGCGCAGCAGCCGAACATCGGCCGGCACGCGATCACCCGCTTCGAGGAGGACGACATCGCCGGGCACCAACTCGGCCACGGCAACCGTTTGCCGATCGCCGTCGCGCACCACGCGGGCGTTGGGGGCGAGCATGGCACGCAGTGCGTTGAGCGCCTGTTCGGCTTTGCCTTCCTGTACGAAGCCAACAATGGCGTTGATGGTGACCACGCCCACGATCACGGCGGCGTCCACACCGTGTCCGAGCCACAATGCCAGGAGCGCGGCGGCCAGCAGAAAGTAGATGAGGGCGTTGTGAAACTGCGCGAGAAAGCGCGCGAGCGGATGCCTCGGGCGGGTGCCCGGTAGCTCGTTGCGGCCGTGTTGGTCCAGGCGGCGGGCGGCCTCATCCGGGCTGAGGCCTTGCTGGCTCGTGTGTAACGCCTGCAAGACGTCGGCTGCTGGACGGGCGTGCCAGTCGGTGCCGGCGCTCGGAGTGGTAGGATCGGTGGTTTGCATGGTGGGTCACAACAGGCAGCGGGCGCAAGGGTCTTTTTGTAGCATGCCGCACCGGCCTGCCACCTTTTCGCGAGTCTTTCTGATGTCGTCTTCTGCTCTCTCTTCGTCTGCCGGGTCGTTGCCCGGCTTTTCCGATGCCGACCTGTTGCTGCTCGAACGCACGGCCGACGCCCTTACGGCCTACTCGGGGCATCCCGTGATGGCCGAAACCGGCAGCACCGATGGGGTGTCGTGGGCCGCCTTTGCCGTGCCTCTCGGCAAGGAAGAATCCCTGCTCGACGACGAAGTGATCTGGCGCATGGGTGGCGAGCACACGCGAGCGCTGGGCAACGCCGGCGGGCTCGCTCCACACCCCGACGAAGTGTTCGAGTGTCGGCTGCTGTTCGTGATTCAAGTGGCGCCCGAACCCGAAGCGCGTTATCTGAAGCTCGATTCACAGGGCGAGGTGGTGGCCTGGTCGGAATCACTCGCCACGCTATTGCCCTTTGCCGTGTCGGCCGACGACGACGCGCCCTGGCCCGACGAGACCGATGATGAACCTCAGCCCCACGATCCGGGCGCGCCCAATGGCGCTTGCGATCCAGCGGGTTCTGCCGACCCGCGCCATCAGAAGTCGTAAGCCACCGGCTGTTCGCGATCGCTCAATACGGTCAGATCGAGCGGCCGGGCGGTGCCCATCCACATCGGGAAGTCGCGGTGATCGCGTAGGTCGTTGCCGGTAATGGGATGCACCAGCACCACCAGGCCATTGCGATGCAGCATGAGCCAGGGGATCACCTCGGCAAACCGCTCGGCCCGAAAGGCCAATTGACAGCTCCAGTCGGGGTGGGGCCCCACCGGCTTCTCATGCACGCGGCCCATGCGGATCGAGAAGCGTTCGGCAGCCGCTTCGCACAAGGTGCGCGCTTGTGCCACGGTGTTGGCATCGAAATAGACGTGAGCGTGATAGCCCTTCACGCCGTGGGGGGCGGACGACATGGTTTCGCCGGGCATGGAGTTCTCCTGAAGCGTGACCCGCTCCATTATGGCGCGTCGATATCGCTGGCGACACCGGGGGGCGTTTCGAGGATCAGTTCCACGCGTCGATTCAACGCCCGACCCTCGCCGCTGTCGTTGTCGGCAATCGGTCGCGTGTCGGCGTAACCGATGGCGCGCAGGCGCGCGGGATCGATGCCCGAATCGATGAGGTTGCGCAACACGCTGGTGGCCCGATAGGTGGACAACTCCCAGTTGGACGGGAAGCGATCATTCTGGATCGGTACCGGATCGGTATGGCCCTCGACGGTAATCGGGTAGTCGTTGTCGGCCAGCACGTCGACCACGCGTTCGAGCACCGACTGACCGGTGTCGGTCAGGGTGGCCTGACCCAGCGCAAACAGAATCTCGTTGTTGATCCGGAAGCTGACCGAGCGTTCGTTCACAATCACGTCGATACCGTCGCCCAGCAGGGTGAGGTCGAGGTTGGGCGGCAGGGCGGGCGGTCCGGCGTCTTCCGCCGGCTGAGCGTCGCGGGTGCGGATGGGCAGGTTGTCGCCGGTGACTGGTGTGGCAACGGGTTCCAGTGGTATGGCAGGCCAGGCCCAATCTGACGTGGGCAGCTGCACGGCCCCAGACACTTCGGTGTTGCCGGGTCGCGGCGGCGCCAACGCGATGAGCGCCGGTACGGGCGTGTGCGGCAGCTCCTGTGCCAGCAAGGGTGCCGTGGTGTCCGGGAGTTCTTGCTCGGCATCGAACGCGGGCAGTCGCGCCGCCTCGGGCAGGGCAAAACGGGTGAGCGATTCCCAGGTGCTGTCGAGCCGCGACGTCCAGGGGGCAGGCGGCAATTGGGCCGTGGATTGCACCAGCACCGGTGGGGGTCGGGGAGGGTCCCAGTCGTCGTAGAGCGATTGTGGCGGGCCCATCGCGATGGGCTGCTCGGAGGGCTCGTTGCGACGTGGCTCCGACACCGCCAGCATGACGACGAACATCACCAGCAGCAGCGTGAGCAGATCCAGATAGCTCAGCAACCAGCCGTCGGTTTCGGGGGGTTCGTCAGCAGCACTCTGCCATTGCGTCTGCCGCATCTTGCGGACGCGATCCTCCAGATCGCGCAGGCGTCTTTGCTGCACCTGCAAGTCGGCTCGCAGCGGCAGACCGCCCAGAGAATCAGCGGCTTGACGCATGGTATTCGTGAGGCGCACCGTTGCCAGCGGCCGGCCGAGCGCCGACATGGCCGCGGATTTCGTCGTCGAAGCGGAGGTTGAAGGTTTGCAGCGTCTCGCGGATCTGCGCCGGCCCACGTTTCTCGCTGAGCATCACCACCCCTTGCAGGATGAGATTCATGGCCACCACCCGGCGATCCGTGCGACGCTCGAGCTTGAGGGCGATAGGCTTGCAGATGAGGTTGGCAATCAGTATGCCGTAGAGCGTGGTCATCAGCGCCACGGCCATGTGGGGGCCGATGACCGCCATGTCGCCACCCTCCATCACCTGCAGCAGACTGATCAGCCCCACGAGAGTGCCCAGCATGCCGAAGGCCGGCGCAAAACTGGCCATGGCACGAAACAGTTGGGCCTCGGCCTGTTCCTGTGCCCGAAGGCGGGCGATTCGCCATTGCATGAGGTCGAGCAGTTGATCGTTGGGGGTATGGTCGATCACCAGCTGCACGCCCGTCCGAAGGAAAGGGCTGCCGATGCCATCGAGCTCGCGCTCGATGGCGTGAACGTCGCCCTGTTGCCAGATCTTGGCCACGCGCACGATCTCTTCGATGTTCTGCTGGTCGTTGTAGTGTTCACGCCGGAACACCGTGAGCATCAGGGCGAAGATGCGCAGCACCTCGCGCAGTGGATAGCTGATGAACGTGGCTGCCAGGGTGCCGACCAGCACGATCGTCAGACCGGGCAGGTTGACGAACATGCGGGGGTCGGGCGTGGCAAACGTGAGCAGCGCGCCGAGCAGGGTTGTGCTGGCCAGGACCCCGATGAGAGTGGAGGGATTCATGAGCTTGGGCTGAAAGGTGGGGCCGGCGTCTGGATGCCGCCGGCCAGCGCGGGCGCAGAGGCCCGACAGGCCGGATCATACGGCAGGGCGTTGCCGGGCAATGACGAGAGGAAAGCCGGAAAACGCGCTCTGCCGGCCGGTTTGCCGATCCGGTGAAGCCTGGGCGGCCTAGTCGTGTGTGGTGTCGGCCGCCAGCGCCCGGTAATCGTGCGGCGCGATGCCGATGGGCTCCACGTGCGTATTGAGCAGGTAGCCGTGGGCGGCCAGGCGGGCTTCGAGGTGGTCGGCCACCTCGTGCGAGTCGGTCACGGTCCATTGCCCGGGCACGCGCAGCTCGATATCGACGAAATGATCCACGCCGCTGCGTCGGGTACGCAGATTGACGTAATGACACCCCTGGGGGAGGTGTTGCTCGAGCAAGTGCTCGATGCGAACCACGTCGTCGTGGCTCAGCGAGCGGTCCATGAGGCCCGCGGCAGCTCTTGAGAGCATGCGCCAGCCTTCGCGCAGGATGTTGGCAGCCACCAGCATGGCCACCACGGGATCCAGCCAGAGCCAGCCGGTGACCATGGCCAGTGCCACGCCCACCACGACGCCGGCGGTGGTCCAGACATCGGTGAGCAGGTGACGCGCATCGGCCTCGAGCGCGATCGATCGGTGGCGGCGGCCGGTTTGCAACAGCACCCACGCGGCGCCCAGATTGATGGCACTGGCAGCCACCGACAAGGCCGTGCCCAGCCCCAGCGCCTGAATCGGCCGAGGGTTGAGCAGCCGCTCGCCTGCGGCGACCAGAATGGCGATGGCCGCCGCCAGAATCAGCGCGCCTTCGAACGCGGCCGAGAAGTACTCGGCCTTGCCGTGACCATAGGGATGGCCGGCATCGGGGGGCTGGCGGGCGTACATCACCATGGTGAGCGCAAACGCGGCCGCCGCCAGGTTCACCAGCGATTCGAGGGCGTCGGAGAGAAAGCCCACCGAACCGGTGAGCCACCAGGCCGCCGTCTTGAGCGCAATGGTGAGGATGGCGGCCAGCAGTGACAGCAGCAGGGCCTGAGCGGGGGTGATCTTGATCAGCATGAACGCAAAAAAGCCGGCAGTAGCCGGCGTGAGCATACCCGGTTTGATCCGGGTTGGCCTGGGGCGCCGCACGGGCAGCCGGCGGAGGAGGAGGGCTCCGTGACTGCCCGATGCGTTGGCGGCGCCTGGATCAGGTCTCGACCCTGAAGCCGATTCTCTCGATCAGCGGACCCCACATGGCGGTATCTTCGTCGAGCATTTGCTGCAGCTCTTCGGGGGTGGACCAGCGGGCGTCGAGGCCCATGAGGGCGAGACCGTCGATGGTGTCTTGCGCGGCCAGCGCCACCTTGAGGTCGGCATTGAGGCGATCGATGACGTCGCGCGGCGTGCCCTTGGGCACGTAGAAGCCGAACCACTCGTTGTAGACGAAGTCTTCGTAGCCTTGCTCCACCATGGTGGGAACATCGGGCATGAACTTGCTGCGCTCGGAGCCGGTAACGCCCAGCACGCGCACGCGACCATCCTTGATGTGGGGCAGGAACTCGCCCAGCGGGCCCGACACGGCCGGGATCTGGCCGCCGATGAGGTCGACGATGGCCGACTGCGTGCCGCGGAAGGCGATATGGGTGAGCGGCACGCCGGCCTGGCGACCGAGAAGATCGCCCACAAAGTGAGGTGCGGAGCCGGACGCAGGCGAACCGAAGTTGGCCTCCGCGGGGTTTTCCTTGACCCACTCGAAGAACTCGGGAACCGTGGTGACCGACTCGGGCACTGCAGGACCGACGGCCAGGCCGAACTCGAAGACGCAACCCAGCGATACGGGCACGAGGTCGTCTACCGCATAGGGGAGTTTGTCGAACGTGTGGACGTAGATGCCGAGGATGGACATCGGTGTGGCCAGGATGGTGCTGCCGTCGGGGTCGGAGCGGGCGACGAACTGTGCGGCGATCTGGCCGCCGGCACCCGTGCGGTTTTCCACCACGACCGATTCGGCGTAGGTGCCGGTGAGGTTATGTGCCGCGCGGCGCGCGAGTGTGTCGACCGTGCCCCCGGCGGTGAAGCCACCCACCATGGTGGCGGTGTTGAACAGGGGTTTCTCGGCGGCTCGACCCACTGAGGGCAGTGCCATGACGGCAGCGCTGCCGGCAGCGAGTTGCAGGACCTGGCGACGATTGGTTCGCATCGTGGTGTCTCCTTGTTGACGGTTGCGTGGTGCAACCACAGGCTGGGATGGCGCTTAAGTTGCCCGGGTGCGACAAGCTCCGGACAATTAGTTATGAGTCTTAAGCTTGCTACGTATCTTAACGATTTTTTGGGTTGCACAATAGGCCGTTGGCGTCGATTTCCCGTGATTCCGCCCCCTTCTAGGGGTATATCCTGATGCGATCGGTATACTCATTTGCCGCCCGCCAATCGCTACCCCTTGGAGACTTCATGACTGCCCCTCGTGTCCTCATTACCGCCGGCGCCAACGGGATTGGCCGGACCATTGTCGAACGATTTCTGGCGGATGGTGCCCGGGTGTTCGTGTGCGATGTCGACGGCGCCGCGCTCGATCGGCTGAAGGCGGCTCATCCCGCCGCCAGCACCCAGGTCTGCAATCTGCTCGAACGCGACACCATCGCCCCCATGGTGGCGCGGGCAGTGGCCGAGTTGGGCGGCCTGGATGTGCTGGTGAACAACGCCGGCATCGGCGGCGCCACCGCACCGGCTCACGAGCTGGCGCCCGAAGACTGGGATCAGGTGATGGCCATCAATCTCGACGCCACCTTCCTCGTCACGCGCGCAGCCATTCCGGCGCTCAAGGCAGCGGGGGGTGGCAGCATCATCGTGCTGTCATCGGTGGCCGGTCGTTTCGGTTACCCCAATCGTATCGCCTACGCCACCAGCAAGTGGGGCCTCATCGGCTTTACCAAAACGCTGTCGATCGAGCTGGGCGGCGACAACATTCGGGTCAATGCGCTGCTGCCAGGCGCAGTCGATGGTGAGCGATTCCAGGGCGTGCTCGAGGGCCGCGCGCGCGTGGCCGGCCGCAGTGTCGAAGTCATGCTCGATGAGGCACTGGCCAATCAGTCGCTCAAGCATCTGGTCGACCCGCGTCATGTGGCCGATCTGGCGGCGTTTCTGGCGTCGCCCAGCGGTCGATCGATTTCGGGCCAGGCGCTGTCGATGGATTGCGACATGCAGCGCACCTGAGCGGCGTACAGACCTCGCCCGCCAGAAGGGTGGGAGATGCACGGGAGGTGTTCAGCGCTCGGGGGCCGGCGGGTTGCGCTTCGATTGCCGCCATTCCTGCCAGGCCAAGCCCACGAAGCGGCGGTCGTCGACGAGATAGCGACGCCACAGGTGTCGCGGATCGGATAACAGGCGCCAGAGCCACTCGGCGCCCAGCCGCTGCACCCATCCGGGTGCGCGGCGCTTCAGGCCCAGAGCAAACTCCATGGCAGCCCCCACTCCGAGCACGATACCTCCCGGCAATCGGGGTGCGGCACGCAGGGCCCAGCGCTCTTGCCGGGGCAGCCCCAGACACACGAACACGATGGCAGGCGCCAGTTCGCGCAATTCGGCCACGTATTGGTCGGCCAGCTCGCCCTCGGGGTCGAAGCCCATGGGTGGCGACAGCAGATGCACCTGGAGGCCCGGCCAGACATCGTTGAAGCGCTGGCGCAGGTCGGCCTCCTGGCCGGGTTGCCCACCGATCACGGCAATCTGCCACTGGTGTCGGGCAGCGAGCTGGCACAGGTGCACGAACAGATCGGCGCCGGTCACCCGTGCCGGCAACCGCCGGCCCATGAGCCGCGACAACCACACAATTGGCATGCCGTCGGCAAAGAGGTAGTCGGCGCTGGCGTAGGCGGCCTTCCAGGCGGGGTTTTGATCGAGCCGGACGATGTGATCGACATTGGGCGTGAAGACCACTTGCGCGCCTGGCGCCGGGGCCCTGGCCGCCTGCTCCAGCAGGGCAAGTGCGCCGGCAAAGTCGACGGCGCAGAAATCGAGCCCGAACAGTGTGATTCGTGGCGAATTCTCGGAGTGAGCGCTCATGCGGGGCAGAAGGATCGGGCGGCAGGACACGCACTGTGGCGCGCCTGCGCCACCCTGTCAACGCCTTGCGCAGTCTCCGGCTTCTTGTGCGATCACTTGCCTTTGGGGCTGGCGATCTTCACGCCGGTGAGCTTCTCGGTCCAGCGCACCAACTCGCTGACGCTGGCCTCGGGCTTGTTGGCCAGTGCGGCGGCGCGCCACAATTGGTGACCGGTGCCCGACATCGGCGCCGGCACGTCGTTCTGCCGGGCCAGCTCCATGCCGATGCCCACGTCTTTCAGCATGAGGGCCAGTTTGAAGGGGTCATCGAACTTGCGATTGAGCACGCGCTGGTGGATGTGGGTCTGGCTGACCCACGACATGCCGGTGGACTGATTGAGGACGTCGACCATCACGGCCGGATCCAGACCGTGCCGCGTGCCGATCGCCAGGCCTTCGGACAAGATCGACAGGTTCATGGCGGTGATCATGTTGTTGAGACATTTCATGGCGTGCCCGGCGCCTGCCTCGCCCAGATGGAAGGTGGCGCGTCCCATGATGTCGAGCAGCGGCTGCACACGGGCCACGTCGTCCTGGCTCCCGCCCACCATGAACACCAGCTCGGCGGCTTCGGCACCCCATTGCGCGCCCGATACCGGGGCGTCGACCAGGCTCGCGCCAGCTGCCTGCAATTGCTCGTGACTGCGCAGTGTGAGCCAGGGCTCGGACGATGAGGTGTCGAGAATCAGGCTGCCGGCCCGCAGCCCGGCCAGCAGGCCGTCGGGGGCGTTGAGCACCTGCTGCACCACCTCGCCATTGGGCAGCATGGTGATGATGATGTCGCTGGCGGCTGCGACATCGGCCGGGGTCTTCGCAGCTTTGGTGTTCGGCAGGCTGCGCGCCAGCTTTCGGGCGGCCTTGGCGTCGATGTCGTACACCGACAGGGGGTAGCCCGCCTTGGCCAGGTGGCCGGCCATGGGCTGGCCCATCACGCCCAGGCCGATGAAGCCCAGGCTGGGCAAGGCCTGCGGTGCCGCTTTGTCCGCCTTGCCGGTGGCGGCCGTGCTTCCGGTCGCTTTGCGGGTGGTGGCAGCACGGCTGGCGGTCTTGCCGCGGGTCTTGGCTGAACGGGTCTTGGCAGCGGTAGCTTTTGTCATGGGATTGGTGTGATTGCAGGAACAGGGAGATCAATGCACCCAGCGCAGGGCGTAGGTGGCAATGGACGGAAACAGCACGATCATGAGCAGGCCGATCACCAGCGCCACCACAAAGGGCAGCACGCCGCGGAACACTGTGCCTACCTTCACTTCGGGCACCAGGGCATTGAGCACGAACAGATTCATGCCCACTGGCGGGCTCACCATGCCGATCATCACCACCGCCACGATCAGCACGCCGAACCAGTGCGGGTCGAAGCCGAGCTGCATGACCAGCGGGAAGAACAGCGGCACGGTGAGGAGGATCATCGACAGCTCCTCCATGATGGCGCCGAGCAGCACGTAGATGAGACAAATGGCCAGAATCACCATCACCGGACTGATGCTGAACTGCTCCACCCAGGTGCGCAGCTCGTTGGGCATGCCGGTGAAATTGATGAAATTGCCGAAGATCAACGCGCCGATCAGGATGGCAAACAGCATGGCCGTGGTGGTTGCCGACTCCACCAGGATCTCGACAAAACTCTGCCAGGTGAGCTTGCCGCGGCCGAGGGCAAACAGAAACGCGCCGAAGGCGCCGAAGCCCGCGCCTTCGGTGGCGGTGAACAGGCCGCCGTAGATGCCGCCCATCACCACCATGAACAGCACCACCACGCCCCAGATGCCGCGCAGTGCATGCAAGCGTTCGCGCCAATCGGCCCGTGGCATGGGAGGAGCGGCCTGAGGGTCGCGCCAGGCCATCCAGGCTACGGCCAGGCACAGCAACACCGTCATCATGATGCCCGGCAACAGCCCGGCGGCAAACAGCCGGGCAATGCTGGTTTCGGTCATGATGCCGTAGATCACCAGCAGCGTGGACGGCGGGATGAGGATACCCAGCGTGCCGCCGGCGGCGATGGTGCCGGTGGCGAGTTTTTCGGAGTAGCCCAGGCCGCGCATGGCGGGGTAGGCCACGCGGGTCATGGTGGCGGTGGTGGCAATCGACGAGCCGCAGATGGAGCCAAAACCGGCGCTGGCGCCGATCGACGCCATGGCAATGCCGCCGCGACGATGACCCAGAAACGCTCGGGCCAGGGAGAACAGCTCGTTGGCCATGCCAGCACGGGCCGTGAAATTGCCCATCAGCACGAACAGCGGAATGACCGACAGCGTGTACGAGAACCCGGTGTTCTTGACCACCATCACGGCGCTGAGCGCCGACACGTCGAAGTTGCGTACCAGGCCCAGCCCGATGTAGCCCACGATGCCCATCGCGAAGGCGATGGGCACGCGCAGCAGCATGAGGCCGAAGATGGCGGCAAAGCCAAGCAGGGCAGGAACCATGAATATCCTAGGCGGAGTCGGCGCGCGCGACGCAGCGCACCAGATGCAGGATGGCGGCCAGCATGAGCATGACGGCCATGAGATAGACGAACCAGCCGATGGGCAGACGGAAGTACACGCTCACGTCGCCGTCCTGCATCGTGCGCGCCGCGTTGCCCCAGCAGAACCAGCCCATGGTGCCCAGCGCCACGGCCGAGATCAGATCCATGACGCGTTTGGACCACGGCGCGATTCGCCCCCGGTAGAGCGACTCGGCCAGTTCGAAACTCACGTGACCGGCGCGCCACGACACCACCGGCAGGGCGCAGAACAGCACCACCACCAGCAGCATCTCGCTCACCTCCAGCGAGCCGGGCACCGAGCGATAGAACTTGCGCGAGAGCACGTCGACGAAGGTGAGAGACATCAGGCAGAACAGGGCTGCTCCGGCGAGCAGCCCCAGCGCGGCCGTGAGGCCGCGACCGAGACGATCGAGGGCGCCTGCCATTTACTGACCGGTAGCCTGTTCGCGGTACTCGGCGATGATCGCTTCGGGATCTTCCACGCCCTTCTCCCGGGCGGTGTCGATCCACTTCTGTTCGATCGAGGCGATGCGGTCTTGCACCTCTTTCAGCAGCTCGGGCGAGACTTCGGTGACCTCGATGCCGGCGGCTTCGGCGGCCTTGTGGCCTTCGGCGTCGCGTTGGTCGAAAGCCTGACCCAGCAGTCGCGAGTAGGGCACGCCGGCCATCTCGTCGATGACTGCCTTGTCTTCGGCGCTCAACTCCTCGTAGCGATCCTTGTTCATCATCACGATGAAAGCCGAGTTGTACAGGCCGCCCGGGAAGGTGGTGGCGTACTTGATCAGCTTGTCGAGGTTGTACGTGGGCAGCGATTCGAAGGGCAGCCACACGCCATCCATCACGCCGGTGGAAACCAGCTCATACGATTCGGTGGCCGGCTTGAGCGTGGCGTTGGCGCCCAGTTGCTTGGCCACCTCGTTGACCACACCACCACCCACACGGAACTTCAGGCTCTGCAGATCTTGCAGGGTGTTGATCGGCTTTTGCGTGTTGAAGATCACGCCCGGCCCGTGGGTGAACAGTGCCAGCACCTTCACGTCGTCGTATTCGGCCATCATTTGTGGCACCGCCTCGGCGGTGCGCTGGAACTGCACCGAGTTGCTCTCGGCCGAGTCGGCCATCAGCGGCATCTCGGAGATCTCGGACAGCGGAAAGCGGCCTGGCGTGTAGCCGATCACCGTCATGGCCACGTCGGCCAGACCATCGCGCACCGCATTGAAATGCCCCGGCGGATTGGTGACTGCTTGCGGCAGATTGGTGAAGCTGACGCGACCCTCGGTGGCGTCTTCCACCTGACCCTGCCACTCGGCCATCGCTTCGGCAATGGGGTGGGTGGCCGGCAGCCATTGCGACACGAGCAGGTCGGTGTTGGCCTGGGCGGTGGTGGCGGCGCCGGCGGCGAAGCCCGCAAGAATGAGATGACGCAATTTCAACATGATGTCTCCTGGTGATTGTGGGGCCCGTGCCTCCTGGCCACGGGCCGGTGCCTGGCGGAGATCCGCGCAGGCAGAACGGGGTTCAGTAAGCCACGCAAACCGATTTGAGTTCGGTGTAGTTGTCGATGGCGGCACGGCCGTGCTCACGCCCGATGCCTGAGGCCTTGAATCCGCCGAAGGGCATGTTGGGATCGACCATATTGTGGGTGTTGACCCACACCGTGCCGGCCTCGATGCGGTCGATGGCGTGTTGGGCAAGATCGAGGCGTTTGGTCCACACGCTGGCGCCCAGGCCGTAGGCGCTGTCGTTGGCCATATCGATGGCTTCGTCGAGGTCGTCGAAGGGCATGGCCACCAGCACCGGACCGAAGACTTCTTCCTGGACCAGCGACAAGGGCTTGTTCTGCTTGTTGGACACGATGGTGGGCTGCACGAAATAGCCACTGCCCTCGCCGCGCTTGCCGCCGGCCACGATCTCGCCGCCTTCCTTGCCGGCGGCGTCGATCATGCCCATCACCTTGTCGCGGTGACCGGCCGACACCATGGGGCCCATCTGCGCTTCGGCGTCGAAGCCGCCCCCCAGTTTGGTGCCTTTGGCGGCGGCGGCCAGACCGGCTACTACCTCGTCGTAGCGGCTGCGGGCCACATACAGACGCGAGCCGGCGGTGCACACCTGGCCATGGTTGAAGAAGACGGCACCGGCCGCACCCTGCACGGCGGTCTCGACGTCGACGTCTTCGAGCATGATCACCGGGCTCTTGCCGCCCAACTCGAGCGACACGCGGCGGATGTCGCGCCCGCACTGTTCGCCAATGAGCCGACCGACTTCGGTGGAACCGGTAAAGGCGATCTTGTCGACCCCGGGGTGACGTACCAGCGCGGCGCCGGCTTGCTCGCCATCGCCGGTGACTACATTGAGCACGCCGGTAGGCACGCCTGCTTCGATGGCGAGTTCGGCCAGGCGCAGGGCGGTGAGCGGGGTTTCTTCAGCGGGCTTGAGGATCACGGTGCAGCCGCAAGCCAGCGCGGGCGCGATCTTCCAGATGGCCATGGCCAGGGGGAAGTTCCAGGGCACAATGGCGCCCACCACGCCCACCGGTACGCGCTGGCTGTAGGTGTGATAGCGCACGCCGGGCGGGAAGGGAATGGAGGTATCGAAGGTGCTGCCTTCGATCTTGGTGGCCCAGCCGGCCATGTAGCGCAGCCAGTTTGCGCTGCCGCCCACTTCGATGGCGTGCGACCAGGGCAGCAGCTTGCCCTGGTTGAGGGTTTCGAGCGCGGCCAGTTCATCGCCATTGGCCTCGATGAGGTCGGCCAACTTCAGCAGAATGCGTTCGCGCGCGGCTGGCAGCATCTGGCGCCATTCGGCCGAACGGAAGGCCTCACGCGCCGACTGCACCGCGGCGTCGACGTCGGCTTCGCCGCCATTGGCCACCTTGGCGATGACATCGCCGGTGGATGGATCAAATACGTCGAAGGTGCCGCCACTCTGGGCAGGGCGCCATTCGCCATGAATGAACATTTGCTCGCGAATCGCCGCGCGCGCTTGTTCGATCGGTGTCATGTTCCGGTCTCCTCGTTGGGGGCGCGACGCAGGATGGTCACGCCGGGTCGTGATGGACTGGAACGAATCTAGTGGCGTGGCGGTTCTCTGTGCTTGACCCAGCGTGCATCGTCATTGCCTGATTGCGCAGACCTAGGGAAAGTCCTGAGTGTCGTGGCTCAGTGTCCCAGGTGCTGCGTGCGCCACACGGCCGGCGGCACCCGGTGCTGGGCGGCAAACACCCGGCTGAAGTGCGCCGGGTCGGCAAAGCCGCTGTGGCGGGCAATCTCGGCCACGGGGGTGTCACGCCAGGCGGGTTCGGCCAGCAGCTCGCAGGCCCGCCGCAGCCGGGCCTGCTGGATATAGGCGCGTGGCGTGGTGCCGGTGCGGACAAACAGGTTGTAGAGCGTGCGGCGTGACATGCCCAGCTGGCGGGCTGCGCCATCCACACTGAGTTCGGGGTCGGCCAGACGTTCGTGCAGAAAGCGCTGGATGCGCTCGAGGCGCTGGCTATCGTCGCCAGCGGCGGGGCCCGGCAGCGTGCAGCGCGCCTGCGATTGCAGAGCGCGCTCCAGCAAATTGACCGTGGCATCTTGCAGGGCGTGCTGGCTGTCGGCATCCAGCGGGGTGGGGTCGCGCAGCAGCGTGGCCAGGCTTGAGAGCACGATGTGCGAGGTGCCACCCCCTGGCAGGGCCTGGCCCGACAGCGCGCGCACGGCCGGCGTCCAGCCACGGCTTTCGTATTGCGGCACCAGCAGCGCGAGCGCGCGGGAGCGGTCGGTGGATTCGATCTGGTAGGGCCGCGAGGTGTCATACACCGACCACATGCCCGGCTTGAGCACGGCGTCGTTGCGACCCTGCTGGATGCGGCTTTCGCCCTGCAGCTGCCAGTACAGCTTGAAGTAGGTGCGCGGTGAGTTCTCGGCGCAGGGCCGACGCCGGATCACCCGCATGGCGCTCAGATTGAGCTCGGCCGCCAGGCTGTCGCCAAACTGGGCCACCAGCGCCGTGCACCAGAATTCCGGTCGATCCTGGGCCACGCACTCGAGCTCGAGAAAATGCGTATTGGCCACTTCGTGCCAGTGGCGCAAGCTGCGGGAACGCACTTCGGTAGGGAGCATGAGCGATTGCCGTGAAGTCAGGGCCGGAACCCTCGGGCCGGTCCGGCAGGCACCACCATGGTGCCTATAGCGCCCGAATTGTTGGCATGCCTCACCAGGTGCGTCAAGGTATTGCGCCCGGTCTCGGGGATATCCCTAGTGTTGGCCGTGATCGCAAGGGTCGAGGTGGAAGCCTGTCTATACTTCGCGCTTTCGGCCGCTTGTGCGGGGCAACGCCCTGCCCGGCACTGTCGGTCGCTCGGTTCATCTGCAGGAGCAATCGATGGCAGAACTCGACCTCGTGATCCGCGGCGGCGAGGTGGCCACCGCCGAGGGCGTGGCGCGCTACGACATTGGTGTGGCCGAAGGCCGCATCGTGGTGCATGGCACCGATCTACCGCGAGCGCCGGTGGATATCGATGCCCGTGATTGCATCGTGACGCCCGGTGGGGTGGATGCGCATTGCCATATCGAACAACCCATGCCGGCCGGCGTGCAGCTGGCCGACGACTTCGATTCGGCCAGTCTGTCTGCCTTGTGCGGCGGCACCACGACGCTGGTGCCGTTTGCCGTGCAGGAAGAAGGCGTGACACTTGCCGACACCCTGGCCGACTACCGGCGTCGCGCCGAGGCACGCAGCCGCATCGACATGGCCTTCCACATGGTGCTGGCCAACCCGCACGAGGGCGTGCTGCACCACGAGATGCCGGCGGTGATGGCCGAGGGCTGTACGTCATTCAAGGTGTACATGACCTACGAAGGCATGCGGTTGTCGGATCGCCAGATTCTCGAGGTGCTGGCGGTCGCCCGGCGCGAAGGCGGCTTCACCATGATTCACGCCGAAAATGCCGACTGTATCGCCTGGCTGAGCGATCAGCTGCTGGCAGCAGGACACGTGGCACCCCACTTTCACGCCACGTCGCGGCCCGCGCTGGTAGAACGCGAGGCGGCCTATCGGGCCATGGCGCTGGCCGAGCTCGTGGATGTGCCCTTTCTCATCGTGCATGTGTCGTCGCCGGAAACCGTGTCACAGATTGCCGCGGCCCGGGCGCGTGGACTGCAGGTGCACGCCGAAACCTGTCCGCAGTATCTGTTGCTCACCGAGGCCGACCTGCACGGCGATCACCACGAGGGCGCCAAGTACGTGTGCAGCCCGCCGCCACGCGACACCGCGAGCTGCGACGGTCTTTGGGCGGCGCTGGGTACCAGCCAGTTCGATGTGGTGTCGTCGGATCATTGCCCATTCAGCTTCCACGATCCGCTGGGCAAGGCCGCCGGCCTGGGTCGCGACTTCACCTGCATTCCCAATGGTTTGCCAGGGGTCGAGACCCGGCTGCCGCTGCTGTTCTCCGAGGGCGTCATGCAAGGGCGGATCGATCTGCCGGCGTTTGTGCGGCTCGGCGCCACGCAGGCGGCGCGCCTGTATGGCCTGTATCCCCGCAAGGGCAGCCTGGCGGTGGGCGCCGATGCCGACATCGTGGTGTGGGATCCCGCTACGCGCCGCACCATTACCAATGCCGATCTGCATCACAAAGCCGACTACACCCCGTACGAAGGGCGCGAGGTGCGCGGCTGGCCGCGCTGGGTGATCGGCGGTGGTGAGGTGCTGTATCGCGAAGGCCAGGTGTCGGCGCCGCCGGGTCGGGGCCGCTATGTGCCCTGTGCCCGGCCACGGATGCCCCTGAAGTAAAATGCATACGATGCAATCAATTACATGGACATGGCCTGTCACCGGGAAGGTGACGCGTCACCCGGATCGGCGTTTGCCACACAGGGAGATACGACATGACTGAGACCCCTCCGCCCGACGGCGTGGCGCGGCGGCCCTGGTGGCCGATGCGGCTGGGTGCCGCGTTGGCCGGCCTTTGTGCGGCGGTGGCGCTGGCTGCCATCATGTTTCTCATGCTGGTGGATGTGACCGGACGCTACGTCTTCAATTCGCCCGTGCCGGGTGCCGGCGAGGTGATCGAGCTCCTGATGGGGGTTGTGGTGTTTGCTGCCCTGCCGCTGGTGACGGCAGCCAACGAGCACATCCGGCTCGACTATTTCGACAAGATGTTGAGCGGACGCATCCAGCCGCTGGCGCGCGCGCTGGTCGATCTGCTCAGCGCCGGAATCATGGGATTGCTGGCCTGGCGCCTCATCGTCAAGACGCAAACCATCATGCGCTACGGCGATTCCACGCCTTTTCTCAACGTGCCAGTCACGCCAGTGGCCATCTTCATCTCGGTGTGCGCGGTGGCATCGGCGCTCATCTTCCTCTATCAGGCCATGATCTCCGTGCGCGCCGTCATCACTGGCGCGCCTGTGCCACCAGTCAACGAAGGGAGAGCCTGAGCATGGCTTCTGCACTCTGGGTGGGCCTGCTCGGCCTGTTCGTCATGGCCGCGCTGGGTGTGCCCATTGCGCTGTCGATGGCGCTGGCGGGTTTCATCGGCTTCGGCATGGTGGTGGGCTGGACGGGCGCTCTGGCCATGGTGGGGCAAACGGCGTTCGATACGGCACTGAGCTACAACCTGGCCGTGTTGCCGCTGTTCATCCTCATGGGCAACTTCATCACGCGAGCCCGGTTGTCCGAGGATCTGTACTCGGCCGCCTATTCGCTGGTGGGTCACTTTCGGGGTGGCCTGTCGCTGTCCACACTGCTGGCCTGTACCGGGTTTTCGGCCGTGTGCGGCTCCAGCCTGGCCACCGCCGCCACCATGTCGCGCGTCACCATGCCCTCGATGCGCAAGTTCGGCTACAAGGATTCGCTGGCTGCCGGCTCCATTGCAGCGGGTGGCACGCTGGGCATTCTCATTCCGCCGTCGGTGGCGCTGGTGCTGTACGGCATCCTTACCAACTCCGACATCGGCGCACTGTTCATCGCCGGCATCATTCCCGGCCTGCTGGGTCTGGGGCTCTACAGTCTGGCCGTGGTGGTCGTCACCGCCTTCGATCCGGCCGCTGGACCGCGTGGCGAACGCACCTCGTGGCCAGACCGCTTGCGCGTGTTGCGGCGGGTGTGGGGGGTAACTGCACTGTTCGTGGTGGTGATCGGTGGCATCTATCTGGGGGTCTTCACCTCCACCGAGGCGGCCGGTATTGGCGCGGGCTTTGCCGGCCTGTTTGCCATTGTGCGGGGCGGCATGCGCCTGCGCGAATGCATCGAGGTCCTGGTGGAAACGGCGCGGATCACCGCCATGCTGTTTGCCATCGTGATCGGCGCGCTCATCTTCTCGAATTTCGTGAATGTGGCTGGCCTGCTGCAGGCGTTGCAGGCGTGGGTGGAGATGATGAACCTCACGCCCACCCAGGTGCTGCTGTGCGTGTTACTCACCTACATCGTGCTGGGCCTGGTGCTCGAGAGCATGTCGATGATGCTGCTGACCGTGCCCATTTTCTTCCCGCTGATGATGGCCTATGGCTTTGACCCCATCTGGTTCGGCATCATCGTGGTGGTGGTCACCGAGATCAGCCTGATCACCCCGCCCATCGGCATGAACATTTTCGTGTTGCGGGCCACTTTGCCGGATGTGTCCACCGGCACCATCGTGCGCGGTGTGATTCCATTCGTGATTGCCGACGTGGTGCGGCTGGCCTTGCTTGCCAGCCTGCCGTGGCTTGTGTTGTATTTGCCCAGTCACCTCTAGCGCTGGGTGCGTATCGTGCGGTGGCCGAACCTGGCAAATCGCCGGGCTCGCCGCGGCACCATTTTCCGTCTGACAACCAGGAGACTTCATTCATGTTCAAGAAAACCGCCCTGCTGGCCGCTCTGGCCGCCGCCACGTCGGCCGCCGGCATTGCTCAGGCCGACACCACCATTCGATTCTCGAACTGGCTGCCGCCCACCCATCCCATCTCCACCGACATTCTCGAGCCCTGGGCTGCCAACGTGGAAGAAGCGACCGACGGTCGCGTCACGGTGCAGTTCTTGCCAGCCCTAGGCCGCCCGCCCGCGCACTTCGACCTGGTGCGCGACGGCGTGGCTGACGCCGCCCTGAGCGTGCAGGCCTACACGGCCGATCGCTTCCCCACCGCTTACGGCGTGACCTTCCCCGGGTACGCCGACGACGCCGAAAGCGCGGCCGTGGCCTACTGGCGCACCCACCAGGAGCACTTTGCCGAGCTCGGCGAGTTCGACGACGTGCAACTGCTGGGTCTCTACACCCATGGCCCTGGTCACGTGTTTACGCGTGAGGGCAAACCGGTAGAGAGTCTGGACGACCTCAACGGCATGCGCCTGCGCGCCACCGGTGGCATCGTGCAGGACATCTCCAGCCGACTGGGCGTGGTGCCGCAGTTTGCCTCGGCCAGCGAAGCCTACGAGCTGCTGTCGCGCGGCGTGGTCGACGGTGTGATGTTCAACTCCGACTCGGTATACAGCTTCCGCATGGATGACATCCTGCAGAATGCCTATCGTGTTCCCGGCGGTCTGTACCGTGACACCCACTACCTCATCATGAACGAGAACACCTACAACTCGCTCAGCGACGAGGATCGCAAGGCCATCGACGAAGTCTCCGGCGAAGCCTTTGCCCGGCTGGCCGGTCAGGCATGGGACAACGTCGAGAACGACGCCTGGGAAAAAATGGAAGCCGCCGACTACAACATCGTGGTGGCCTCCGAGTCCGACCTCGAGCGCATCCGTGCCGAAGGCGAAGTGCTCAAGGATGGCTGGGTCGAGCGCATGAAGGAGCTGGACATCGACGGCGAAGCCGCCCTCGAAACCTTCCGTCAGGAAATTGCCAAGGTCGAAGCCGAGAAGGCCAAGCGTTAAGCCATGAATCACCATACTGCCCCCACCGAACACGAACACGTCGCCCGGCTGGTGCCGGCCCTGGCCGAACTGCGCGAGCTGCTGGGTGAGCGATGCTCCACCGGCGACTCGGTGCGTGCCATCCATGGCCGCGACGAGAGCTGGCACCATCCGCAATTGCCCGATGTCGTGACCTTCCCGGAGTCCACGGCAGAGGTATCGGCCATTGCGCAGATCTGTCACCGGCATCGGATTCCGATGATTCCCTTTGGTGCCGGCTCTTCAGTGGAGGGTGCGCTGATTCCGGTGCGGGGTGGTGTGGTGATCGACGTCAGCGGCATGAACCGGCTGCTGGCGGTGCACGACGGCAATTTCGATTGCGTGGTGCAGCCCGGCCTGTTGCGCCGGGCGCTCAACGAACAGATCAAGGACACCGGTCTGTTCTTTACGGTAGACCCCGGCGCCGACGCCAGTATCGGCGGCATGGTGTCCACCCGGGCCAGCGGCACCAATGCCGTGCGCTACGGCACCATGGCCGAGGTGGTGCGCGGCCTTGAGGTCGTCCTTGCCGATGGCCGGATCATCCGCACCGGCAGCCGGGCGCGCAAGTCATCGGCCGGCTACGACCTCACTCATCTATTCATCGGTGCCGAGGGTACGCTCGGCATCGTCACCGAAATCACCTTGCGACTTTTCCCGCGGCCCGAATCCGAGCTGTCGGCCACATGCCGCTTTCCCACGGTGCGGGCAGCGGTCGACGCCGCGGTGAGCGTCATGCAGGCGGGTATCGGCATTGCCCGCGTGGAGCTGCTCGACGAACTCATGATCGACGCGGTCAACGGCTACTCCAAACTGGATCTGCCCGTGGTGCCGCATCTGTTTTTCGAATTTCACGGCTCGCCCGCGCGTGTGCAGGAAGAATCCGAGATCGTGCAGGAGCTCTGTGCCGATGCGGGCGGCGACGCCTTCGCCTGGTCGACCCTGGCCGAAGAGCGCACGCGCCTGTGGCGGGCGCGGCACGATTGTGCCTACGCCTGCATGGCGTATCAGCGGCCCAAGCGCATGATGACCACCGACGTGTGCGTGCCGCTGCCGGATCTGGCCGATTGTATCGATGCTGCCAGCAGCGATGCCAAGGCAGCGGGCATCACCGCTCCGGTGCTGGGCCACGTGGGCGACGGCAACTTTCACATGGTGCTGCTGATCGACCCCGACAACCCCGAAGAAGTGACACGTGCCGAGGGCGTCAATCGACGGCTCGTGGAGCGCGCCATCGCCTGCGGTGGCACTTGCACGGGTGAGCACGGCGTGGGTCTGGGCAAGCGTGAATACCTCATCGTGGAGCATGGTGAGGCGCTGGACGTCATGCGCAGCGTCAAGGCCGCGCTCGATCCGCACAGCCTGATGAACCCCGGCAAGATGCTGCCCGATCCGGCGCGCTGAGCATCGCTTGCCCGATGATCTGGCGCACCTCAGGTCAGGGAGCGCTGCGCTGGGCTGTCGTTACGCACGACCCGGGTTGCGGTTGATGGCGGATCCCATGGCACCGGGTCAGGTGCTGGGCTCGTCTTGCTCGAGAAACTCGCGAATCGTCGGCCCGTAGTCGGGGTGTCGGCTCGAGCCCGAGTGCGAGGAGCCCTCAAAGATGGCGCGCTGCCATGCCGGCGCGTTGTCGGGCCGAGCGGCCCACAGGCCATCCTGCATGGCCAAGGGCACCACACGATCGCCGGTGCCGTGCATCAGCAATACCGGTCGCTGCACCTGGCGCAGCGCAGCGGTGGTATCAAAGGGCTGAGTCACCAGCCAGCGCAGCGCCGGCCAACGCGCCCATTCGGTCACTTCGAGCATGTCCGCAATGCGGGTGAAAGTGGCCTCGAGGATCAGTCCGGCGTAGGCGTCCTGCGGCACTTCAGCCGCCAGCCGGGCAGCGATCGGGCCGCCCAGGCTGTGACCATACAGATAGCGCTTGCCCGCCTCCGGTTGCAGACGCTCGAGCTCGCTGAACGCCGCGCGCGCATCGACCAGCGCGCTGGCCTCGGACGGCAAGCGCGGTGTGGATTCGCCGAAGCCGCGATAGTCGATGGCCAGAATCGAGAAACCGACGTCGCGCCAACGCTCCATGCGAAAGACGCTGCCGTTGAGGTTCCAGCGCGAGCCATGCAGGTAGAGCACCGTGGGGGCGTCGGGATCGGGATGGGGTACGTGCCAGGCCCGGATCGTGTCGCTCGAGCCGAGCGGGATGTCGAACTCGCGGGTGTTGGCGGGCGGCTCGCGCCACCAGCGGGGCTCGCCCAGCTCTACCGAGAAGATCAGCGTCCGCTGCCAGCGATCCAGCGCGACAACGCCGCTCACCAGCAGAGTGAACACGACGAACAGGGTGATCCAGGGCCAGCGTTTGCGGCGCCGACTGGAATCGAATGATGGGCGGATCATCGGGCTTGGGGTGTCGATGCGGTGCGGCTGCGTCAGGCGTCGTTTGTGGGGTCGAGGGTCGCGCCCCGGTGGATGGGCAACAGGTAAACTTGCCCATTCAGACAAGATAACGACGCAGCATGTTCCCCGCGCCGATGGTGGGCGGGGGCTTGTTTTGCAAGGATGCGAACGTGACTGGGTGCTTCGGGATAGCGCGAAATCCATCGAGACACAGCGTGTGGCGGGTCGGTTCCTGGCTTTCTGGCGTGTTCGTGCTGATGCTCGGGCTGGCGCTCGCGTTGGGCCTTGCTCCCCTGGCCCACGCGGCCATGGCGCCCGCAGCAGACGCAACGATGGCCGAGTTGCCCGATACCGAGGCTTCGTTGCCGCCGCCGGCCAGTCCGTCGGCATCAGGCACTTCCGCCTCACCGCTCATCGAACGCGAGCAATCTCGTCTTGCCGCCTGGCAGCAGCAACTGGCCGAAGTCGAGGCGCAAACCGCCGACTTGGCGCAGCGCCAGCGGGTGGTGGAGCGGCAGTTGCAGCGGCTGCGCGATACCGAAGCGTCGATGCTTGAACAGATTCGCGTCCTCGACGGTAGCGTGTTGTTGTCGCGCGTGCTGCAGGAGCTGCAGGCGTCACTGCCCCAGGTGCAGTTGCAGAGCGGTCTGAGCGACGACATCGCCAACTGGCGTCTGCAGCAGTTCGACCTGGCGCCCTCGCGGCGCTTGCCGGCCGGCGTCGACGCCACCACCGCGCGGCTGCTGGCCGAATCGGCCGAGGCGGCAGCGTCGCCGCCATCGGCGGCCGAGCGTGCCGCTCTGCACGCCGTGCTCACGACGCAGTACGACACCCTGGTGGCGCTGGGCGATGCTCTGGGCGCACTGGTGCAGCAGGCGATAGACCTGCAGGTGGCACAGACCGAGCTGCAACAGCTGGCCAACCGTGTGCGCGCCACCATCGACGAGCAGTTGTTCTGGTTGCCCAGTCAGCCGGTGATGAATTGGGCGTGGATCCGTTCGGTTCCGACCGGCGTGCAGCAGCAACTGGCGGCTGTGTCGTGGACCAGTGGCTGGCAGGAGTTCTGGACCGGGCTGCGCGAGCGGCCGCTCCTTTTCTTGCCGGTGCTGTTGCTCGCCGGCGGGCTGTTGGCTCGGCGTGGCTGGCTGACGGTGCGCCTGCGACGTCTCAACGAAGCGGTGGGTGATCCGCAGCGCGACAGTCACTGGCACACTCCGCTGGCGGTGCTGCTCAACGTCTTGCTCGCACTACCCGGCACACTGCTGCTGGCATTGGCGGGCTACGCCCTGCAGCTCGACGCACGCGGGCAGAATGTGGCGCTGGGTGCGGCGCTGAGCGAAATGGCCATCGTATGGCTGGTGTTCTACACCGCGCAGCGCCTGCTGCGCCCGGACGGCGTGGCCGAGCGTCACTTCGGTTGGCCCTCGTTGGCCAATGCGGCTCTGCGCCGACGGTTGGTGGCGCTGGGCGTGGTCGTGCTGGGCATGGTAGGGGTCGTCACGGTGGCCGAATTTCATTCGGCGGTGTTGATCGACGACTATATCGGCAATCTCGTGGTGCTCGCCGGCTACCTGGTGATGGCGTGGCTCATGGCCAGCCTGCTGACCGACTCGGTGCACCAGCAGGAGGTGTCGGTGACCCGACTGATGCTGGGCGTGATCCTGGCGCTGGGCCCGTTGCTGCTGGTGGTGGGTGTGGTGGCCGGTTATTACTATACGGCGGTGCACCTCACGGACCGTCTGGTCGACACACTCTATGTGCTGATCGGCTGGCGCATTCTCGAGGCGGTGGTGTTGCGCGGTATTGCCGTGGCGCGCAATCGCATGGCCGAGCAGCAGGCCAGCGAGCCCGGCCAGATCATCACCACCGGTCCGGACGGTACGGTGTCGATCGAAACCGAACAGCAACATCTGCACGAGCTCAGCGCCCAGTCGATCCGTCTGGTACGGCTCGGCCTGCTGGCCTTGCTGCTGACCGTACTGTATAGCGTGTGGGCCGACCTCATCGGCGTGTTCTCGTATCTCGACAACGTTGTGCTGTACGAGTACACCTCGGGTAGCGGCGATGCCGAAACCCTCGTCCCGATATCATTGCGCGACGTGTTGTCGGCGCTGCTGATTGCGGTGGTGGCCATCGTGCTTGCGCGCAACCTGCCCGGTCTGCTGGAGGTGCTGGTGCTGTCGCGGCTCAAGCTGGCGCAGGGCAGCAATTACGCCATTACCACGCTGTTGTCCTACATTCTGGCGGCCACCGGTTTCCTGGCCACGCTCAGCAGCCTGGGTGTGAGCTGGGACAAATTGCAGTGGCTGGTGGCGGCGTTATCGGTGGGCCTGGGCTTTGGACTGCAGGAGATCTTCGCCAATTTCGTATCGGGTCTCATCATCCTGTTCGAGCGTCCCATGCGGATCGGCGATGTGGTCACGGTGGGCAATCTGTCGGGCACGGTCAGCCGGATCCACATCCGGGCCACCACCATCGTGGATTTCGAGCGCAAGGAAATCATCGTTCCCAACAAGACCTTCGTCACCGATCAGCTGATCAACTGGACGTTGAGCGATACGGTCACGCGGGTCACAGCCACCGTGGGCGTGGCCTATGGCAGCGACGTGGAGAAAGTGCGCAAGCTGCTGCTGCAGGTGGCTCACGACAACCCCCGGGTGCTCGACGATCCCCAGCCGGCCGTCTGGTTCCTCAGCTTTGGCGCCAGTACACTCGATCACGAACTGCGAGTGCACGTTTGCAGTCTGGCCGATCGCCTGGCCGCGCTCGACGAACTCAACCGTGCCATCGATCGCGTATTCGCCGAGCAGGGCATCGAAATCGCGTTCAACCAGATGGATGTGCATGTCCGCAGTATCGACGGCAAGGAGGCCCGACTCGAAACCTTCGTGCACACCCCGTCCGAGGCACCTGCCACCGATCACGAATCGTTCAAGCCCGGCTCCCCTTCGGAGGCATCGTCATGAACCGTTCTGTTGCCGGCCGCCCATGAATCTGTGGGCAAGTCTGCCCGTCGCGAGTGCGGGCGAGGTCTTCGACGATCTGCTGGCCGTGCCCGGCTTGCGCATCGAGCGCATCGTGTCACACGGCCAGGCCAGCCCGCCGGGCTTCTGGTACGACCAGCCCTGGGACGAGTGGGTGATGGTATTACAAGGCGAAGCGGAGCTGCGGCTGCAACATCAACCCGAGCCGGTGAGGCTGGGTGTGGGCGATCATTGCTGGCTGCCCGCCGGGTGCCGACATCGCGTGGAGCGCACAGCCACCGACGGCGCCACGGTATGGCTGGCCGTACATCGAGGTGAAGACACGGCGCCGGCCGGCGGCGCCGGTTGAAGGCGTGCCGGCCACGGCCACGCGCTCAGCGAAACACGCCGAGCGCGTTGAGCGTCTCGATGATGCCGCCGGCGGAGACATCGACACCCACCGAGGTGCTGGTGCCACGCGTGGTGGAGCGTGTGGTGCTCACCTGTTCGCCCGGCGCCGGTCGGCTGACTTCGGTGTGGCTTTTCGTGCGTTCGTTGGACCAGGTTTGACTGGCACCCACCCGCACCGTTTCGCCCAGCGGCAAGGCCGGCAGACTCCGCGCGCCTGGTGTCGGGGTCGACACATGGCCGGTGGATACCGGCGGAATTTGGCTTGCAGGGGGCGGTGGCGCGCTGTTCTGGCCGCTGGCTTCGGGCAGGATCTGCCACTCGCCACGCCCCACGCGCATGGCCTGATAGCGGCGCGAACTGAAATCGCGGTTGTGGCTTACCGACAGGGTGAAGGGGCGCAGCACCTGGCCATCTTGCAGGCCAACGACGTCGGTGACTACGGCATAGCGGGCACCGGTATCGGGGTTGGTCCAGGCGGTGGGCTCGCCCGGTGTGGCGTTCTCCAGGGCATTTTCGAGCATCTGCTGGTCGTTGCGATCCATCAGTGCCAGGCCGTCGAGCGTCTGCTCGAGCGCCAGCCGGGCGATGTCGGGCGTGACTGGCCCCGCCGCACCGCCGCGCGGTTGCAAACGCACGCTGATCGTTGATGGCTCGAGCGTGTAAGCCGCACCGCTGGCTTCCTGGGCCGCCTTGTTGTTGAGGCCGCTTTGCAGGGCCCAGCTCGGGTTGTTGGACACGCGTGCCGAGTTCAGCCCCGAATTCAGTGCCGACAGCAGCACATCGGCGGTGCGGTATTGTCGGCGCACCGCGATATCCTGGGGATGGTAGCCCTCGAGCATCACCGACACGATGTGATCGCGATTGCGGTCGAGATCCAGCGCGCAGGGTGTGAGGCACGAAGCGCCACTGTCGTCGCGCGCCGTAGCGCCGGGTGGATCAGACGACACCGGCACACGTTGCTGCAGCACGGGCGTGGCACAGCCGGCCAGCACCACGAGGCTGGCAGCGGCGATCAACAGTTTGCTTGACATCATGAATCGAACCCCAACAAGTCGGGCGCCAAGCATGGTGGGCGACGCACCGCTTGTCAAGCGGGGCCAATGGTAAATTGGCCGCCTCCGCCATTCTCGCTGTTGGCATGACACGTCCCGTTCCCCCCAATCCCTGGATCATCCTCTTTGCCCTGATCGGCGCCTTCGCGCTCAGCCAGGCGTTTCGCACCATTGCGGGTGTGATGGCGCCACCGCTGCAGGCCGATCTGGCGCTCTCGGCCGCCCAGTTGGGCTGGTTTGCTGCCATGTTCCATCTGGTATTCGGCGCCATGCAACTGTTCATGGGCGTGGGTATCGATCTCTACGGCGTGCGGCGGATGATGTTCTGGACATTTCCGCTGGTGGTGCTGGGCGCTTTCGTGTCGGGCTGGGCGCCGTCATATTCCGTGCTGCTGCTGGGGCAGGCCTTGATTGGTGTGGGCTGTGCGCCGGCGTTCGTGTCGTGCACGGTGTTCATCGCGGGCCATTTTCCGGTGCAGCGCTTTGCGGCGGTGTCCGGCATCACGCTGGGATTGGGCAGCCTGGGTATGTTGCTCACGGCTTCGCCGCTGGCCTGGCTGATCGAGGACGGCAACTGGCGGTCGGGTTTTCTGGTGCTGGGCGTCCTGTCGGTGCTGGCCTGGGTGGCCGTGGCCCTGGGCTTGCGTGGCCTGCCTGCGCAGGGCAACAGCGGTGACAGCCCGGGGCAGGCCATGCTGGGCTTTGCCCGTCTGTTCGTCACGCCGCACACCTGGGGCATCTTTCTGCTGGGCATCATGGTATATGCCTCGATCATGGCGCTGCGCGGCCTGTGGTTGGGGCCGATGCTGGTAGACCGCGAAGGCTTGCCGCTGGTGTTCAGCGGCGACGTGGCGCTGTGGATGTCCGTTCTCATGCTGCTGGGTGCGCCCCTGCTGGGCCGACTCGATCCGGGGGATCGTTGGCGCCGGCCCGCCCTGGTGGGTTGTACGGTCGTGCTGGCGGCACTGTTTCTGGTGTTGGCCTGGGTGCCGGGCGTGCCGGTGGCGGTGGTGGCCACACTGCTGGTCGGCGCGTTGTCGAGCTACACCGTTTGGCAATATGCCGACGTGCGGGCGTCGTACCCGTCGCATCTGCTGGGCCGGGCCATTGGTGTCTTCACCATGTCGATGTTTCTCGGCGTGGCGCTCATGCAAAGCCTCACCGGCTGGGTGGCCGACCTCGCCCTGGCGCGTGGTGCCGAACCGTTTGCCGCCGTGTTCACCACCATCGCCGTGCTCCTGCTGGCCGGCGCCGCTGCCTTTGCCCTGCTGCCTCGCTCGCCCTTGCTGCGCAAGCCCGCACAGTGACTGCCGGCCCAGGCGCCAGTCTCCTTCTTCCACACCACCTTCCCGTTCGCCTCATTCATGACTGCCACCCCCCGCTCCCTTGCCAATCCCGAAGCCCCTGTCGAGGCGCCTCCGCCACCGGGCTGGATGGATAGCCTCTACGAGCGTCTGGTGGAAGACAACGAGGGCCGGGTGTGCAAGGACATTCCCGAAGCGGCCTGTTCGCAGAGTCCGCGTGCATTTGCCTGGACGCTGATGGCCAACACGCTCAGCTCGATTGCCGACAAGCTCGCCAGCGCCAAGACCACGCTGCCCTGGTTGCTGTTGCAGTTGGGTGCGCCGGCCTTTCTTCTCGGTCTCCTGGTGCCCATTCGCGAATCCGGCTCCATGCTGCCGCAAGTCTGGCTGGGTGGCGTGGTGCGGCGCCTGGCGGTACGCAAGTGGGTGTGGGTGATCGGTGGCGTGGTGCAGGGCTTGTGCCTGGCCTTGATGGCGCTGGTGGCACTCACGTTGCAGGGTCTGCCGGCCGGTATCGCCATCGTGCTGTTGCTGGTGGCGTTCAGCCTGGCACGCGCCGGCTGCTCGCTGGCCTTCAAGGACGTTCAGGGCAAGACCATTCCCAAGACCCGGCGCGGTCGTTTGTCGGGCTGGGTCAGTGCCATCGCCGGGCTGGCCGCCTTGCTGGTCGGGGCGGGATTGAGTCGCCTGCAAGATGGCAACGGCAGTGACGTGGGCTTATACGCCGGTTTGCTGGCCTTCGCTGCCGTGTTGTGGTGGCTGGCGGCGGCCGGCTATAGCCGAATCGTCGAATATCGCGGCGCCACCAAGGGCGGCGCCAACGGCATTGCCGAAGCCTGGCAACGGCTGCGACTGCTGCGCGACGATGCGCCGTTCCGACGTTTCGTGATTGCCCGAGCTCTGGCGCTGGGCTCCGGACTGGCGGCACCGTTCTATATTGCGACGGCGCGTGACAATCTCGGTGAGGCCGTGGCCTTGCTGGGGGTCTTCATCGCCATGGAAGGCCTGGCCGGTTTGCTCAGTTCGCCGGTGTGGGGCCGCTGGGCCGATCGTTCCAGCCGCCAGGTATTTGCCGTCGCCGCGGGCCTGGCCGGTGTGCTCTCGGTGGTGGTTGCCATCGTGGCGTTCACGGGCCTGCCGGAAGGGGCGGCCTGGGTGTTCTATCCGGCGGCACTCTTTGTGCTGGGCATTGCCCATGCCGGCATCCGGTTGGGCCGCAAGACCTATCTGGTGGATATGGCCAGAGGCAACAAGCGCACCGAATACGTGGCAGTGAGCAATTCCGTGATCGGCTTTCTGCTGCTCGGCACCGGGGTCCTGGGCGCACTGGCTGCCAGCGTGTCGGTGCCACTCACCCTGCTGTTGCTGGGTCTGGCCGGTGTCTGGGGTGCGGCGCTCAGCCTGCGTTGGCGCGAGGTGTCGGGCTGAGGTTGAGACCGGTGTCGTGCAGCGAGTCGGCTTCCTGAACGAACGCATCGCGCAGACGCTGCGCCGGGAAGCTCAGTGGGCCGTCGGCGCGGCACAGGATGTGAATGATGGGGCTGGGGAGCGGGTCTTCAATGGGCAGCATGGCCAGATCCAGCCGCGGCCCGTAGCGTTCGAAGAATCGACGCGGCATCACCCCCACGACATCCATGGCCGGCATCAGCGCCAGCACGCTCGAGAACGATTCGCACGCCAGGCGTACTTGCGGCAGCGGCAGGCCGCGCGCGGCAAAATCCAGATTGGCTGGGTCCCCTGGCCCACCCTCGGGCCCGGTGCGTACCCACGCCGTATCGATGAGATCGGCCAGGTGGCGCGCCTGCGCCAGCGGGTGGTTCAGGCGGGCGGCGATCACGTGCTGGCTGGCGAAGAGCGGCTGGGTGTGCAGATCGTGGCCCAGGTGGCCGGTGGGCAGCGGGCCCACGGCCAGATCGATCTCGCCGGCGCGCAGTTGCGCGAGCATGCGGGGATACAGCGTATCCACCACCTCGATGTGCACGTCGGGCCAGCGCGCCTCGAAGCGGGCGATGGCGGCGGGTGTGAGATAGATGGCGGCGCCGGGCGACAGACCCAGCGTGACCGAGCCCCCGGTGTTCTGCGTGTACCAGGCGATGTCGTCGCGCGCGCGTTGCACTTCGCGCATGATGGTGGTGGCGCGGGCGGCCAGCAGCTCGCCCGCCGGCGCCAGGCGCATGCCGCGTGGCGTTCGGATCATCAGCGAGGTGCCGAGCTCGTCTTCCAGCTGCTTGAGCGATTTGGTGAGCGCCGGCTGGGTGACGTTGAGCACGTCGGCGGCCGCGCGCAGGCTGCCGGTTTGGGCCAGAGCCAGAATCAGTTGCAGCTGTTGCAGTCGCATGGCGGCAGGGCCGGGCATGGCGCCTGCCGCACCAGGCCTCAGCGTTTGGGGTTGAGCAGGCTTTTGATCATAGCCTGAACCGCGGCTTGCGCCGGATCGGCCAGCGCATTGAGCACGGTGAAATGGTGCGTATCGGCGATATCGTGGTGCGCCTGCACTTGGGGCCACACCTGCGCCAGCACACGATTCTGCTCATGAAACTGGGCGGTTTCGTTGTGCCCGACCAGGGTTTGCACGCGGGTGGTGGCAGGCGCCTGCATCAGCAATGGGCTCAGCGCCTCGGCCCGGGCGGCGTCGAGCGCCAGGGCCTTGTTGATGGCGCTGGGAATCAGCGGTGGCAGATCGAACAGGCCGCTGATGGGGAACACATTGGCCGGTGCGGGCATGCCGGCCTCGGGCATGCGGCAGGCCAGTGTGGCTACCAGGTGACCGCCGGCCGAATGGCCCATCAGCGAAATGCGGCTGGGGTCGAAGCTGAGCTGACCGGCCTTCTGTTGGGCCAGCAGGTGCTGCATGGCCTGCAGCACATCTTCCACCATGTCTTCGATGCGGGTGTCGGGAGCGAGGCGGTAGTTGAGCACCGCCGCGTCGGCCCCCGCCTTGACGTAGGGTTCCACGATGAAGCCGATGTCGTTCTTGTCGCCGCCCTGCCAGTAGCCGCCGTGAATGAACACGAGCAACGGCGCGTTGGCCTTGCCGCTGGCGAAGAAGTCGTAATCCTGCAGTGGCAGCTCGCCGTAGCGCAGATCGCAGCACGGCGCCAGCTCGGCATGGACGCGACGGGAGGCGGCTCGCCAGGTTTCGAGCACATCGGGATAGTCGGGAAACACGACGCGCAGGTTGTACTGGGCGTCGGCCTGATCGGCGGGGCAGTGCACGCGCGGTCGGTTGGCGTCGGAACTCATCGGGGGAAGGTCTCCAAAGGCGGACGCCGGGCGCGCGGCCCGGCGTGCAGGGTTCAGGATGCCTCGATGCCGGAGCGTTGAATCACTTCTGACCAGGTGTCGAGCTCGCTGCGAATCAGGTCGTGAAACTCCGCCGGCGTGTTGGCGTCGGCCGGTTGCATGCCCAGCGCGCCAAGGCGCTTGAGAACATCCGGCTTCTGCATGATACGCGCGAGCTCTGCGTTCCACTTCTGGATGATGGCCTCGGGCGTACCGGCAGGCGCAACGATACCTTCCCACTCGCGCATTTCAAAGCCCTCCACCCCGGCCTCGACCAGCGTGGGAACTTCGGGCAGCACGTCGAAGCGCTCGGGTCGGGTGACCGCCAGGGCCTCCACCTTGTTGCCTTGCACCAGTGGCACGGCGACCGAGCTGGTGGCGAACATCATGGAGGTGTCGCCGCCGAGCAGACCGTTGATGGCTTCGGCCGGGCCCTTGTAGGGGATGTGCATGATGTCGAGATCCGCCATCTGGCGGAAGGATTCACCGATGAGGTGGGCGGGCGAGCCGTTGCCGCCCGAGGCGTAGGTGAGCATGCCTGGGTTCTCGCGCGCCGCGGCGATGAGGTCGGACACGGACTCGGCTTCTACCGAAGGGTGCACCACCAGCACGTTGTAGAGCCAGACCAGGTTGGCCACGGGGCTGAACGCCTCGGCGGTGTCGTAGGGCACTTTCTTGAAGATCGACGGCAGCACCGTGTGCGTCATGAACATGACACCCAGCGTGTAACCATCGGGCGCTGACCGGGCCAGGGCGTCGAGCCCGATCATGCCGGTGGCACCGGGGCGGTTCTCGACCACCACGGGCTGGCCCCAGGCCTCCTGAATTTCTTCGGCCACCACGCGTGCCAGCACGTCGGGCGGGCTGCTGGGCGGCAGCGGCACGATCAGTCGGATGGGTTGGGTGGGGTAGTCGGCCACGTTGTCGGCGTGGGCCAGTGTGGCGGTGCCGGCAAGTGTGGTGCCGAGTGCGAGTGCGGCGGTGGCGGCGAGCCATTGACGACGGAACATGAGGGTCTCCTCCTCGTTGGAATGCTGGCAGATATGGCGGCGGGGTGGCGCGGCGATCAGGCCGCCGACGACACCGGGGGCCCGAAGATCACGTCGTACTCCCGCGCGATCTTCACCACTTCGGCCGGGTTCGACAGATTGTGAATGCGCTGATACAGCTCCACCAGCTTGCCGGCCGGCGCGGCCCAGAAGAGGGCGTGCACGGCCTTGCCGGTGTTGTTGTAGAACGCGTGCTGGATGCCGCGCGGCATGCGCACCAGGTCGCCCGTGCGGGCGCTTTGCTTCTCGCCGGCCAGAATCAGGTCGATCTGGCCGTCGAGTACGTAGATGTACTCGTCCTGAAACGGATGGGTATGCGGCGGCACGAAGGTTTCTTCGGGGAAGGTGGCGTGCCAGGCAAAGCTGTCGTCGCTGGCCTGCTTGGGCACGTACACCTGGCCCAGAATGTTCCACGACACGCCGTCGAGGCCGGTGTGGCTGGGCGTGATTTCAGGGGTTTCCTTGCTCATGATTCGGACTCCTCGGTGCGGGTCAGTCGGTCGAGCGTTTCACGAACCAGCGGGTTGGTCGACGCGAAACGCGGCTTGAAGGTTTGCCGTTGGGTGGCGAGGTCGTCTTCGTCCCAGTAGCCGATCAGGATGCCGCCTTCGGCGATGCGGGCCTGCACTTCCACCGAGCTGATGGCGGCGTCGGAAACAGTGACGCGCTGACGTGGCCGCCGCGCCCATTTGAACAAGGCTTCGTGCAGGCGCTCGCGTACATCTTCAAAGGCCGGGTCGGCACCCAGATCGTGAAACTCGTTGGGGTCGGCTTCCAGGTCGTAGAGCATGGGGCGGAAATTCTCGAACAGCACGTATTTCCAGCGACCGTCGAAGATCATGCGCATCCATGAGTCGATCGGTGCCACATCGAGATCGATACGCGAATCCTGGAAGGCGAAGTCGTACTCGCTCACCACGTAGTCGCGCCAGGCAGCAGGGGTTTCGCCAAACAGCAGGGGGCGCAGCGAGCGGCCGTCGAACACGTGTGGCACCGGCACGCCGCCGTAGGCATCGAGCAGGGTGGGGGCGATGTCCACCGCTTCGACCAGATGCTGGCAGCGCGTGCCACGGGTGGCATCGGCGCGCTCGTCGGGGTCGACGATGATCAGCGGCATGCGGATCACCGGGTCGTGGAACAGATCCTTCTCGCCCATCCAGTGGTCGCCCAGGTAGTCGCCATGATCGGAGGTGAACACGATCATGGTGTTGTCCATCAGGCCGTTGGCTTCCATGTGGTCGAACAACAGGCCGAGCTGATCGTCGATCTGCTTGATCAGGCCCATGTAGGCCGGGATCACTGCCTCGCGCACGCCGTCGCGCGAGAAGGTTTGCGACACGCGATGCTTCATCATGGCGGCATACACCGGGTGCGGATGCTCGCGTTCGGCTTCGCTGCGCACCACCGGCAGCACGTCGTCGGCACCATACATGCTGGCGTAAGGCTCCGGCACAATGTAGGGCCAATGGGGTTTGATGAACGACAGATGCAGGCACCAGGGCTGGTCACCCGCCTCGCGCATGAAATCCATGGCGCGTCGGGTGATGTAGGGCGTCTCGGAGTGCTCGTCGGGCACCCTGGCTGCCAGCGCCGAGTACTTGAGGAACCAGCCCGAACGCTCCTTGCCTTCGGCATCCACGCCGGTGTTGGCCCAGCGCTCCCAGGGGTTGTCGCCGCCGAAGCCCTGCTCCTCGAGGTAGCGGTTGTAGCTGGGGTTGGGGTCATGCCCGGAGTAGGGATGGATGCCGTCGTCGCGCTCGTAGGGGTCGAAGCCGCATTCGGCGATGCGCACGCCAATCCGGGATTCGGGGTCGATGCCCAGACGCGACATGCCGGCGTAATCGGCGCGCATGTGGGTCTTGCCCACCAGCACAGATTGCACCCCGAGCGGACGCAGATGATCGCCGATCGTCATTTCACCGGCCTTCAGCGGCACGAAATTCCAGCTGGCGCCATGCGAATGCACGTAGCGACCGGTGTAATAGCTCATGCGCGAGGGGCCGCAAACGGGCGACTGCACATAGGCGCGGCCGAAGATCACGCCGCGGCTGGCCAATCGGTCGAGGTTGGGGGTGTGCAGTTTCGGGTGACCAAAGCACGACAGATAGTCGGCGCGAAGCTGGTCACACATGATGAAAAGCACGTTCTTCGTGCGTCGAGTCATGATCCCTCCCTGGGAATGCGGTGTCGCGGCGTCTGGCGACGCGGCCTTCATCTGTCGAACGATTCTAGGGAGCGAACGGGATCTCGAGAACTGGTTTGTTTTGATGCCGATTACCCCTGGTTATCGGCAGGAACCCTATGGCCGCCCGGCAGTCCGTAGATACCAGCCCGCCGAGCGTGTTCGGCCGGCTGGTTGGCGTTCATTCATTCAGGAGGTATGCCATGCGTATCAAGGCAGCACTGTTGAGCATTTTGGGTTCGGGGATGGTGTTGTCAGCCGCCCCCGTGCTGGCCAACGACCTGGAAGGCCAGATCGACTCGATCGATCGCAGCAGCCAGAGCTTCGTCGTGCAGGGTATTCGCTTCTACGTCGATGAGCGCACCGACTACGACGACGGCTTGCGTCAGTTTGCCGACCTTCAAGTGGGACAGCGCGTGGAGGTGGATTTCGACTGGCGCGACGGCCGCCACATCGCCGAAGAAATCGAACTCGACGATTGACCGTAGCGGCAATGATGCCGCGTCAGGCTGGCCGCTCGGCCGCCTTGAGCAGGTGGTGGGCCATGGCCCGGCCACTGGCCCAGGCGTCTTCCACGCGTGAGCCGAGCAGGCCATCGCCGCAAAGGCCGAGCTGCTGTGCCGGGTCCCACGCGCAAGGCACGCCGTCGGGGTGGTTCACCATGGCGTAACGCCAGCGGTGGGCCTGCCAGCGTTCGGGCGGTGGTGCACCCAGATCACCGAAGGCATCGATCAGGCGGCGCGCCACCTTCTCGGGTGGATCTTCGAGGTGAAGCTGACTCCAGTCGGCTCGGGCGTGCAGCAGCCAACCGGGCGCTGCGTTCGGCTGATGGCTGCCATGACGTGCGGCCACCCAGGCCAGCGGCCCGCCGTCCTGGACGAACGCGCCATCGAATGGCAGCGCCGGCGCTTCGGCGTAATGCAACATGAGTGCCCAGCAGGGGCGCATGTTCACGGCTCGCGCGCGCGGCAGGAGAGGGGAGGACGTGGTTGCCAGCAAGGCTGCAGCCTGCGGTGCCGGCGTGGCGAGAACCACACGCTGAAACGGTTGCGGCAAGCGCCCCCCTTCACGGGTGGTGAGCCACCAGCCCTGGTCGTCGCGTTGCAGGTGACTTACCGTGTGAGACAAGTGCACCGCGAGGCCTTGGGCCGTGTGCCGGACCGGCGCAGAGTTGGCCGGTACGCCGACGAATCGCCGGCCGGCCGGCGCCGGATGGCTGGCGTATCGAGTTAGCGTGACCAGGTGCGGCTGCCAGCCCTGCACCACACCATCAGCCAGCCAGGCTTGGATCTGGGCCTCGAATTCTTGAGTGTGTGCCGTGAAGTACTGGGCGCCATGCCACCAGGCGCCGTCGGGGTCGCGGCGCGCATTCATGCGGCCGCCGATGCCTCGGCTTTTCTCGAAGACCTGCACCGCATGGCCCGCCTCATGGAGCCTGCGGGCGCAGATAACGCCAGCGAGCCCGCCGCCGATGACCGCCGTGGATGGGGTGTGCGACATCCGATCTCCTGGGTGCCGTTGACGGATTACCAGCTTGCTCAAGTTGAATGCATGGTGGCCAGCGTCAACGCTTGATTGCCATGTGAGTCTCAGTTTATCTTGGAATTGACTCCAAATATCGATTCAATAGGCAATATTTTCTTGTTCATTTCTGGAAATGGCGATAAATTGAGTTCATTGTGAGTCAAGAGAGGCGAACCGTGAGTTCCATCATCACCACTACCGCGGCGTCATCCCTGCCGCTGGATCGCACGCCGCGCCATCGCAGCGGAGCAGCTGCCCGCCTGGCAGGTATGCCGGTGAACACGCTGCGTATCTGGGAGCGACGCTACGGCGTGGTGCGTCCGCCCAAATCTCCGTCTGGTCAACGGCTGTATTCCAACTTCGATGTGCAGCGCCTCGCTTGCCTGCGCGCGCTGGTGGAGCGCGGGCACGCCATTGGCACCATCGCCTCGCTCGATTGGGATGCCTTGCAGCAACTGTTGCACGCCAGGCGTGGCCTGGCGGCACGGTTGCAGCCACCCGAGCTTGCGCCGGAAGCCAACACGCTGCGGTTGGCGTTGGTCGGCGGCGTCCTGCGCCAGCGCTGGCTGGACGCCAGCGAGGCCGGCCACTTTCACCTGGTGGCGTCGCACGAGAGTCTGGCTGCAGCACTGGCGGCGAATGGTCTTCGGCCGGTGGATGCCCTGTGTGTGCAAGTGGGCGCGCTCGATCACGATAACGCGCAGGCCATCCTGCAATTGGCCGAGCGATGCGCGGCCCGGGATCTGGCCGTGGTGTATGCCTTCGGCACCGCCACAGCGGCAGAATCCTTGCGGTTGGCCGGGGCCCGGGTGTGCCGTGAGCCGCTTGGCGATCCCGAGTTCAGGCAATTGCTGGATGATCTGGCCGGGGCGCGGTCGGCCGGTGAGTCCGAGTCCGCTTCGCACTGGGTGCGTACGCCGCCGCGCTATACCGACGAGCACCTGGGTTTCATGGCTCGTCTGTCCACCACCGTGGCGTGTGAATGCCCGCGCCACATGGCCACGCTCATCATGCAGTTGTCGGCGTTCGAAGCCTACAGCGACAACTGCGCCTCGCGTACCCCGGCCGATGCTGCGTTGCACCACCATCTGGGTGATGTGGCCAGTCGGGCCAGGGCGTTGTTCGAGTCGGCGCTGGATCGCCTGGCCCTGGAAGAGGGTTGGGATATCCCGCGCAGCGCCACCTCACTCGATCATTCCTGATTCGCGCGGCAAGCGGGTTGATTCGTCGTGGCGCCTCAGCGCCTTCGCAATCCGCGGGCCGCACCGCGATCGGTGCGCGGTCGAAACACCTGGAGATCTCCATGCAAGATTCGCAGTGGCTTGAACCCATCCCTCATCCCGAGGTTGCTGCAGCACCCACGGTGCAAGGGCGCCGTCACGCAGATTCGCCCTCGACACCAGGAGTGCCTGTGCGCGGCGGCGCAGGCACATCAAGGGCGACATCACTGCGCCTGGCCGACACGACGGCAGGCAGCGCCAACCAGGGCGAGCCGCCTGGGCCGCCGTTGTCGCAACGCATCGGTCAGCGCTTGCGCGACGCGGGTCGGCGTTTTCATGCCAACGACAATATTGCCGACTTCCTGCAAGAGGGCGAGATCGACACCCTGCAAGCAGAGGTGGCAGGGCATCTGGATGCCGCGTTGCGTGCCCTGGTGATCGACGTGGACAATGATCACAACACGCGCGATACAGCACGTCGTGTTGCCAAGATGTTCATGCGAGAAGTTTTTGCCGGCCGTTATCAAGCGCCGCCGGAGATCACCGAGTTCCCCAACATCGAGCGTATCAACGAGTTGATGGTGGTGGGGCCGATTCGCGTGCGTAGTGCGTGCTCGCATCACCTTTGTCCCATCATGGGACAGATCTGGGTGGGCGTGTTGCCGAATGAGCATTCCAACCTCATCGGGCTCTCCAAATTTGCGCGCATGATTCAATGGGTCATGACTCGCCCGCAGATTCAGGAAGAAGCCGTGATGCAGGTTGTCGAGCTGCTCGAACAGCGCCTCAGGCCGGCGGGCGTGGCCTTGGTGATGGAGGCCGACCACTACTGCATGCGCTGGCGCGGTATCAAGGAAGACAACGCCAGCATGGTCAACAGCGTGATGCGGGGTGCCTTCCTGGAGAACTCCGACTTGCGACGCGAATTCCTCGCCCTGTTGCCGCGCCGAGGCTGAGGTTGCGGAGCCTCATGATGACGCACTGGCTGCGACGCCTCTCGAGGCTCGGCACCCTGGCGACTGCCGTGCTGGCATCCTCCACCCTGGCGGCCCCGGCAGTCCGGTCGAATGATGCCTGGCCGACACTGACCGACGGCAGTATCGTTCTGGTGCGTCACGCCTTGGCGCCAGGTGTGGGGGATCCGCCGGGCTTCGATCTGGACGACTGCCGCACCCAGCGCAACTTGAACGCCGACGGCCGCGCACAGGCGCGGGCACTGGGTGAGGCTTTTCGGGAACGAGGCGTGGCGGTGGCCGAGGTGTGGTCATCACGGTGGTGTCGAGCACGCGACACCGCCGAGCTGGCCTTTCCCGAGCAGGTCGCATTGCAGCCCGAGTTCGATTCCTTCTTTCGGCAGCGCGGCCAGGCCGACAGCCAGACTGACGCGGCCACGAAGGCGCTGGCAAGGTGGCGCGGGCCGGGTGTGCTGGTCGTGGTGAGCCATCAGGTGAATATCACCGCGCTTACGGGCGTGTATCCCGATTCGGGCGAGGCGGTGTGGTTGCGCTTCGATGACGGGCAAATGCAGTTGGGCGGGCGCTGGCGGCCCGCCAGCTTGCCGGGTGGCCGAGCCTACTGACGGGTGGCCCGCCAGGTGCGACCGTCGTTCTTGACCGCGCCCGACATCGTGTTGCCGTCGACGCGTCCGACGTAGTTGTCGTCGTTCACCCGGAACGTAATCTCGTTGCCGTGCAGCTTGCCGTTGTGCACGGTGGTGCCGTCGAGCGTGCCTTCCAGGGTCTGGTAGGTCTGTTGCAGGTACAGCGGCCGACCATTGTCGAGCTGCCACACGCCATCGACCTTGGCGGGCACGATCCATAGCAAGGCGTTGCACCAGCGTTCGCAGCCTTCATCGACCGATTGGGTGCGGTCGGCCTGCCAGTCGCCCATGCGGAAGCTGTTGGAGACGATGCGTGTGCCCGGCTCCAGAGCGAACAGCGTGGGGCTGAGCTTCTCGTTGATCGACGGCAACAGAAACATGGTGATCACGTCGGCCTTGCTCAGGTCGGTTTCGAACAGATCTCCCTGCACGAAGGTGGCCAGATCGGCCACGCCTGCCTCTTCGGCGTTGCGCCGCGCCAGCGCCACCATGTCGGGGTTGTATTCCACGCCAAGCGACTGCGCGCCACGTCGGGCTGCGGCAATGACGGTTCGACCATCGCCCGAACCCAGATCGATCAGGCGGTCAGAAGGCGTGAGATCCGCCATATCGAGCATGCGTTCGACCAGAGGCGCCGGGGTAGGCACCCAGACCACATCCTTGCCTTCCTGGCCCACGCGGGGCTCGAACGAGCTGGTTTGGGCGAGCGCCGGATTGCCGGCCGCGCAGGCCAACGTCAGGCCAAGGGCGGTGGTGGCGAGGTGTGGGGCAGGTCGCGCGAAGGTGGCAAACGAACGAGCGGGATTCATGGGGGTCCCCCAGGGTGGCAGTGGAGTTTGAGCGTACTGCCAGCGCTTTGCGGGGGTCAATGCAACCTGGAATTGTCGAAATCGGCTGACACGACTTCCAGATTGGGGCGAAACCGGCTATCTCGGGCGGCTACCGCTTCTTAGAATGAATGCAAGCCGCGCTGTCGTCCTGGGTGGCCACCAAGGAGTGGCAGCGAGCTTCGCTGTGTTTTTATGTATAGGCTTCGTACAGGAGAGTTTGCTATGAGCCAGATATCACCCGAGCCCTATCTCGCCGTGGAGGAGCGAATCGATCGCATTCGTGATCGTTTTGCCCTGGTGGAAGGCTATTTTGATTCCTCCGAAGAAACCTCGCCCTGGGTGCCTTTCATGCCCAACATCTGGCTTCGGCATCTGAGTTTCGATATTCGGAACAATGTATCGGTCCATATCATGCGAGTTGCCGGGGGCGGACAGCTCGGACGTCATCGACACAGAGCGCAGGTCACGGGCTACGTGCTCAAGGGTAGTTTGCGATACGAAGAATACGACTGGGTAGCACGAGAGGGCGATTTCTTTCACGAGAGCCCCGGCCGTACCCACACGCTCGTTTCGGACGAAGGTATGGAAACGCTATTTCATTTGGGCACGCCTATCGAGTTTCTCGACGAGAACGGGCGCATCCTGGAGATCGTCGATGTCTTCTGGATGATCGACCACTACGTGACGTACTGTGAGAAGAACAATCTCCCGATCAACCAGGCGATGTTCGTTTAGGTCGTGACCCGCGATGCCGTGGCACAGAATGAGTGTGACTCAGCGGCGACGCAGCGTGTCCACAGGAAGTTCGCCGAACCGCTCGTGATACCAGGTGGCCAGTCGGCCGCCATGAGCAAAGCCGTGTGCCAGGGCGATCTCGGTGACTGACGCGCCCGGGCCGCTGCTTTGCAGGGCCCGGCGCACCGCCTCGAGACGCAAATTGCGTGCCCAACGTACCGGTGAATTCTGTCGGTAGCGACGGCATATCAAAGTCAGCGCGCGCTCGCCCAGGCCGGCCGCTTGCGCCAGATTCGCCAGACTGACGGGCTCGTCAGTCTGGTCCAGAACCCATTGCTCCATGCGGCGTAAGCAGCGTTCAGCGTGATGTTTGCGCCATGACGCAACCTCCGAAGCTTCGTTCATGCCATCTGAGGCACCCTGTAGCCAGACGAAAAGCGCGAGGCTTTGAATCACCCTGTCGTGCCAGAGAGGCGGCCAGCCTCGCGCAGCGTCGGTGGCAAGGGCCATAGCCTGTTGCAAGAGGGATTGCCAAGTAAGCGCGGCTTCGGGGCTGAGGCGTCTGGCTGATGCGTGCTCGCCGGCATCTATGGCATGTGCATCACAGAGTGCACGGCGTATCGCGAAGTCGGGGACCTTCACGAGTATCTGTTCGCAGTCTGCATCCCAGCGGACACGCTCATGATATTGCGGCTTCAGGATGCCGACTTCGTTTGGCTCAAGGCGCAGGTCGTGGCCGTCGGCATGAAATTCACATCGTCCGCTCAAAGGCATTTGCACCAGACAGAAGCCGTCAAACGCTTCGGCCTGAATCTCTACCGTGGCGCCATATCGCAGCGATAGAATCTCGAGCGGTCCCACCGAGCAATGGAACAACCGGGTGTTGACCTTGCCGCGACCCCAGCGCAGGTTGTGCTTGGCCAGGCGGTGATTGAGCTCGACATGCGCGTGCACGGCCTTGTCGGAGCAGAGCACGGGCTGCCGATAGAGCGGCTCAAAATGGGCGACAAGTTGTGTCATGGAAGGCGACGCTGGTATGCCAAACGCCTGCGAGGCGCTTGGCCATGGACCTGCTACAAGGATTGGCGTGATCGGCGACTGCGACCGGCCGCCATGGCAGTCATTCTCTACGATCCTCAAGGACGTTGCCACCCTTTTGTGGCGTGGTCTTGTTGACCTTGAGGGCCGCCAACCGCACTAGGGTGGCGCTATGGCGCTGAATGCCGATGCGTTTCACTCAACGTGCCGGTGCCACCTGCTCGCGCGCAAACGCGAGCGCGGCCGAGATTTCGCGGGCGGTGGCCGTGACGGCGGTGGCGAGGGCGGCGACCCGATCGGTCGGCACGCGTTGGGTGGGCCCGCCCACGGCCACGGCAGCGGTGACCTGTCCCTGGCGGTCGACAATGGGCGCCGCCACGACGCGCAAGTGCGGCACGAGTTCTTCGTGATCGACGCTCCAGCCGCGTTGTCGGATCTCGGCAAGTTGCGCCGCGAGCGTGTCGAGATCGCACAGCGTGGAGGGGGTGAGTCTGGGCAGAGGCAGGTGGCTCGCCAGCTCGCGCGTGCCGTCGGTGCTGAAGGCCAGAAACACCTTGCCGGCGGCTGTGGCGTGCAAGGGTCCGAGGCTGCCGACATCGGAGGCGACGCGAATCGGTTGCGCCGACTCCACCACGGCCACATACAGCACATGATGACCTTGCCGAACGGACAATTGCACGGTTTCGCCTGTGGCCTGCGACAGACGGGTGAGATACGGCTGGGCCACGGTGGCCACCGACATGCCGCGCAGCTTGCTGCCGGCCAGCTGGATGGTTCCCAGACCCAGCCGGTAACGGCGGGTGTCGGGGCACTGTTCGATCAGGGCGTGTCCCTGCAGTGCCTTGAGCGAGCGGTGGACCGTGGCCTTGTCGAGACCGGTCAGCCGGCAGAGCTCGGTGACACCCGTGTCGCCCTCGGCCCTGGCGACGCAGAACAGCACATCCAGGGCTTTGACGACGGTCGACATGGGAGCGGAGCTTCAGGAGCGGTAGATGGGGACGGGACTGTCTGCCTCGAAGGCCTGCCGTTCATACTCGACGAGTTCGAGCTGGTTGCCGAAAGGATCGAGAAAGTAGTTGACGCGCAGGCCGGCACAAGGGCCGTCGTCGAGCACGATCGGGCCAGCCATTACGCGCAGGCCATGATCGCGCAGATATTGTATGGCACGGTCGAGATCGGTGACCTTGAAGGCAATATGGTGACCGCCGAAGTCGCAATTGCGTGGCGGCTCGGTGCGACGGGATTCCGGCTTCTCGTACTCGAACAGTTCCAGCATGAGGTTGGGCCCCACTTGCAGCATGGCAATGTGTACCCGGGCGCCAGCCACGTTGATGTGCGCTTCCGACCAGTCGCGACCATCGGGCATGCCGGGCAGCTCGGCGGCATCGAACGGGCCGATCTGATAGAGCAGGGTGGCGCCGATCACATCACGATAAAAGGCGATACCGTCTTTCAGGGTGGGAACGGTAAGAGCCACGTGATCGACGTGTTGCAGGCCGGGCAGGCCGGCCGAAGGGGTTGGCTTGGACATGGCACGACTCCAGACGGGGATGTTAAAGCGGGATGGCAGAGGGCGGCGCCAGGTTGCGGGTGTCGAGGCGGCAGTCGCGTTCGCGCAGCAGCCACTGGTCGTTCACCCGGGTCCAGCGATCATGGTAGCGGCCGGCGGCAAACAGTGTCGTCAGCCCGTCGTGTTGGGTGCGGTGCACCAGAACGCTGCTGGTCACGAGAATATCGCTGTCATCCTGCTGCATGTGCGGGCTGCCGATGGTATGGAGCCTCTGGCCGGTGGGCCAGACATGCCGCTGCGCCGATTGCAGCAGGCGTTCAAGACCGGCGCGGTCGAGATCCAGCCAGGCATTGTCGGTGCCCAGCTCGGGCACATGGGCAGTCAGTCGATAGCAGCCGTCGGGGGCAAACCAGGCCAGAAAGCGCGCATGATCGCCGTCGTCCAGGGCACGGGCACCGTCCAGAATGGCATCGTTGAGTGTCTTCCAGGTGGCAAAGTCGATCATGTTTCCGTTCCCTCCTGGCCGCGCCGCTCGTTCTCGGCCTTCGGAGTGTTGCTGGTCAGACCCAGGTGGCGGCGCCATTCGGCATAGAAACTGCGCACCGGAGCATCGTCGGTGGCCTGGCTGTCGTCTTCGCGTGCGATCACCGAGCTGGGCAATGCGCCGCTGGCCAGGTTGCGCCACTGGGTTTCGATGGCCCAGATATCTTCGGGCAGATTGCGACCCATGGGCCCCCAGACTTCGTTGTGCTGGCGTACGCGCTGGCGGCGCTGTTCGGCGGTGTCGCCACGCGGTGCCAGGCCGCGACATTCGAGTGCCGTAAGCCCGGGGGCGATTGGTATCAGCGAATCGACGCGCACCACGGTCGAGCGTGCGTTGACCATGACATCGGGAAAGATATCGGCCACGATATGCATGTTGGCGGTCATGCCTGGCAATGTGCCTTCATTTCTCTCCCCCAGTTTCAGCTTGTGATAGGCAATCTGGGCGGGCGCAAAGGTGTGGTGACCGTTGGGGTGAAGGATCCACTTGCGCTTGAGGTATTCGGGTTGCGACATGCCCGTGGTGCGATTGAGCAGGTGCAGCAGCTCGTGATACCCCTCGGCATTGGTTTCAACAAAGTTCTTCCAGTTGGCCTTCACTTCCACGCGGTGATAGTGAAAGACTTCGAGGTCGCCTATCGGTTGGGCCAGGTCGTCGAGCACCGGGCCCAGGTAGCCCTCGAGTGAAGGCGTGTCGGGTTGGGGGTCGATGCAACCGAACACCAGGCCCAGATTGGCCTCGCAACGCACTTCCCGCAAATGAATGTTGTCGGCCAGCACCACGTCGTTGCGGTAGCCGTGGGGCAACGGCACGTGGGTGCATTGCCCCCGGGTGGAGAACGTCCACTGATGATAGAAGCAGCGCAAACGGTGCCCCGGCAGCTTGCCGCGCACCTCGCGCACCAGGGCAGCTCCCCGGTGCGGGCAGATATTGAAGAATGTCCGGACGGTGCCCTCGTCGTCGCGCAGCACCACCAGCGGGATGCCGCCAACTTCGGTGGTTCGGAAGTCGCCGGGCTCGGGGATCTCGCTGGCGTGGCAGAGAAACTTCCATTGCTGCCGAAAGATCCGCTGCTGTTCGAGTTGAAAAATGGCGGGGTCGGTGTAGATTCGATTGTCCAGCCAATGGGTGTCGGGCAGGGCCGGGGTTGTCCCCCAGGGCCACGATGTCTGCGCCACGTCGCCGAGTGGCGCATGTGCCTCACTGAAATTCATGTTGCTGTGTTCTCCAAGCCTGTCGAGTGATCTCGACACACCTCGCCCCGAAGGGCGAGGGTGGTGCGTGTGCCTCGTGATCAGGAACCGTCGCGCAGCGATTCGATGCGCTCGATATAACGATCGCCTGGCAGGCCGCGCTGGTTGGCGGCGGTGATCCATTGATCGATCAGCGGTTCGAGGCGGGCGTCCCAGTCGGCCACCACGTTTTCGTCGAGCTGGATGATCTCGAGGTCATGGTTGTCCTGCGACCAGGCCAGCGCCTGCTGTACGTTCTGCTGGTCGTGATATTGGCCCGTCCAGCCAGGGATCTCGTTGGCCAATTCCCGAATCACCATTTGCACATCGTCCGGCAGCTCGGCGAACCGGTCCTTGTCCATGACGGCGGCAAAGGTGGACACCACCATCGGATACTCGGTCACATACTTCAGTGATTCGGCCAGATTGAAATCCTGCAGGATTTCGCGGGAGGTCATGGCGCCATCGATCACGCCGGTTTGTACGGCCTGTGGCACTTCGGGCATGGGCATGCCCACGGCCGAGCCGCCCAGAGCGTTGATGACCGGGACGCCGCTGCCGGTGGCGCGCAGGCGCATGCCATCGAGGTCGGTCGAGTTGCGAACCGGTTGCCGCGACATGATGTGGCCGGGCTCGGAGGTGAACATCGCAATCACCTCGAAATCCTTGAATTCGGCCGGGTCGAACTCGCGAGTGACCTCCCAGAGCACTTCGCTGGCCGTGGTGGCATCTGCGAAGCCGAGGGGCAATGCCATGCCGGACGTCAGCGGAAAACGGCCCGGGTCGTATGACGGTGCCGACAGGCCGATGTCGGTGATGCCCATCGACACACCATCCCACATCTCGCGGGCGTTGAGCAGGGTGCCGCCGGGATAGGTTTCGACCACGACCTTGCCGTTGGTGCGTTCTTCCACCTGTTCGGCCCAGTACTGCATCTGCTTGCCCGGGAATGTGCCCGCGGGTGCAAAAAAAGCGTACTTCAAGGTGATGTCTGCCGCGCCCGCCGGGGCGCTCAGCAGGGCCAGGGCCGGCAATGCCGCCATGGCCAGATTGCGTGTCAGGACTGCCCGCCACATAGTGCTCTCCCTCGAGGTGAATATTGACACCAGGGCCGATGCCTTCGGTTGATGAATCGGTGGTACCTGGTTTGGCCGCCTTGGCCGCCGGGGTTTGTTTCTATATTAGAAACAGTGTTTCAACCCTGATTGTCATCATAGACCCGCGTCGACGTAACGATCCGCGAGCATAGGCAACAACTTGTGTGATGGCGGGTCGGCTACCAGGTGGCGGCAATGGCCTCGAGTCCGGTGCGGAGCTCGGCCTGGAAGCGCGCGAGGGTTTCGGCGGGAACCCGGAGGGAGGGTGACTCGCGCCGAGCCGGTGCCCAAATGGCATCCGGCCAGTTGGCATCGTCGACCCAACGCGGAATCACGTGCCAGTGCAGATGCGGCACCTGATTGCCGAGTGCGGCCACGTTGACCTTGCGAGGATGCAGGACGCCTCTCTGTGCCGCCTCGACGCACCAGACCACACTCATCAGGCGTTGACGCTGGGCGGCGTTCAGGTCGGTCATTTCGGCAACGTGGTCACGCCAGATCACCCGCACGTAGCCGGGCCAGCGGGCATCCTCCACGGCGATGACATCGATCTCGGGGCTGGCCCAGATCACCTCATGACGCGGGGTGCATAGGGGGCAGTCGGCGGCTTCGGAAATCATGGGGCTACCACCAGCGCCGTACTTTGCGGATGTGCTCGGCATATTCTTCCGGGTAGCGTTCGGCCAGAATGCGCTCTTCGGGCCCGATCTGGAAGCGGTTCATGTAGAGCACGAACACCGTAATACCGACAAAACCCGCGATGGGTGAAGACAACGCCACCGCCCAGCCGCCAAGGCAGATGGCCATGCCCAGATACATGGGGTGGCGGGTATACCCATAGATGCCCGAGCGCACGTAGGTTCTCAGCCGCTCGGGGTGCATGGGGTTGAGCGTGGTGTCGTGCTTCTTGAATTGCTCCAGCCCCGCCACGGCGATGACGGTGCCCCAGGCAAAGATCAGCGGCGTGAGCAGCACGCGCCAGATGATCCCCAGGTTGATCAGTGGGTCGTGCCAGCCGATCCAGAACATCAGGGCGGCGCAAACCAGGACCACGACGGGAGGAGGGATGCGGTGTTCGAGCCAGTGCATCGACGGAAACCGGAAGGGAAGTGCAGGAAATGTCGGGGCCCGCGGCGCACCGCAGGCGACAGAGGCGCCATCGTAACCCATTGACACGACCTGAGCGCCACTCAACAATGCGTCGGCATACACCTGAAGGCACGACCGCCTCCGGGTCGGTCAGCGTCGGGAGAACATCATGCAGCAGCGCCAGTGGCGGAGAATCTGGAGCGGCATGGCCATGCTGCTGTTGTCGGCAACCGTGCTGGCGGCGTCGCCCGTGCCCGAGCGCCGCGTGCTGCTCGAACGCAATGTCGATTTCCCGGGCAACGATATCCGCACGCTTGCCACCTCATCGCTGGCGGGGTGTCAAACAGCCTGCCTGGCCGACAACGACTGCGCCGCGTTCACCTTCAATACGTCTGCCCAGGCGTGCTTCCTCAAGCGAGTCAGCGACACTCGCCAACCCTACGAAGGGGCCATTTCTGGCCGCGTCCTGCCACTCACCGAGCAGGCGCAGGCCCGCGCGCTCGAGCGCCGCGAGGCCCTGCCGGAACTGACCGAGGCCGACTTCGAGCTCGCCCGCGCCGAAGCCCTGCAGATTGGGCTGCGCCATGCGCGTCAGGCCTGGGGGCTCGACCTGCTGCGAACGGCCGCCGACGAGCGCACCGCCGAGGGCAACGTCGACGGCGCCCTGGCCCTGGCGGGGGCGGCGGTGGCCGAAAGCGATGCCGCTGCCGACTGGATACGATATTCACAACTGTCGCAAGCGGCAGCAGACGAGGCCAACGATTGGCAGGATCGTCGCGATCTCGGTCAGCGTGCACTTGCCTCCGCCATCAACGCCTGGTTGCGCGCCGAAGCCCCCGATGAACCCGTGAACGCCTTGTGGCAGCTTGCCGACATCCTGGAGGCGGCCGAGCGGGGGCGCGATGCCATCGCCCCTCTGCGCCTGGCCGAATCCCTGCGCCCCGGGCGTGAGGGGCGAGAGCGTCTCGATCGCATGGTGGCGCAATACGGCTTTCGCGTGATCGAACACAACGTGCAGGCCGATCTTGCCGTACCCCGTATTTGTGTCGTGTTTTCCGAAGCGCTGGTCGAGCAAGGCATTGATTACGGCGACTACGTGGCACTCGACGACGATCGGCTGGTGGTGTCGGCTGAAGACCAGCAGCTCTGCATCGAAGGTGTGCAGCACGGTCGGCGGTACACCTTCACGCTGCGCGACGGCTTGCCCGCCGCATCGGGTGAGGCATTGCCGCAGTCGGTCGACCTCGCACAATACGTGCGCGATCGTACGCCGTCGGTCAGTTTTGCCGGCAACGCCTATGTGCTGCCCGCAGCGCCCAACCCGACGGTGCCGGTACAAACCGTCAATCTCGACACGGTGGATCTCACCCTGTATCAGTTGGTCGATCGCAATCTGCTGCGTGCTGCGCAGGAGGGGTTGCTGCTCGACGCCCGCTTGCAGGCGTGGCAGCTGGATCAACTGGCCAGCGATGTGGCCGAGGTGTTGTGGCGCGGTCATGCCGATGTCACTTTCGACCTCAATACCGAAGTCACCACACGCTTGCCGCTCACCGACGCACTGGCCGGCGCCGAGCCGGGCATCTACGCGCTGCATGCGGCCGAGCCGGGGATGGAGTCCTGGCTGCAAGCCGGTGCCGTGCAGTGGTTCGTCGTGTCCAATCTTGGCGTTGCCACGTTGCAGGGGCGCGATGGCCTGCACGTTTTGGTACGCCATCTCGACGACGCCAGTGTGGCAGCCGGCGCGCAAGTGCAGCTGCTCAATCGGGCCAACCGGGTGTTGGCCACCGGTGAGGTCAACGATGACGGCGTGGCGCGCTTCGACGCCGGCCTGTTGCGCGGCGCCGGGGCCGCGGCCCCGGCCATGGTGGTGGTGCGTGAAGGTGAGCACGACCTTACCTTTCTGTCGCTCACGGACCCGGCGTGGGATCTCTCCGATCGGGGTGTGGCAGGGCGCGAGCCGAGCGGTCCGGTCGACGTCTTCCTGGCCGCTGATCGAGGGGTGTATCGCCCCGGTGACACGCTCAATGCCACCGTCCTGGTGCGCAATGAACAGGGGCAGGCGCTGCCCGATCTGCCGCTCACTCTCACCTTGCGACGGCCGGATGGGGTGGCCTGGTGGCGCGAGGTTCGTCACCAGGGGCACGCCGGTGGGCACGTGGTGAACATCGCCCTGGATCACAATGTGCCGCGCGGCGTCTGGCGACTCGAGGCGCAACTCGACCCCGACGCCGAGCCACTCGCGAGCCAGACCGTCTGGGTCGAAGATTTCCTGCCCGAACGCATCGACGTCACGCTCACGCTGCCCGAAGGGCCGATGGCCGCCACGAGCGATGCGCCCGTCCTCGACGTGCAGGCCACCACCCTGTTCGGTGTGCCCGCCGATGGCCTGGCCATCGAGGGCGACATTCTGCTGCGGCCGCTTGCGGCCTTGCCGGAATGGCCGGGCTACCATTTTGGTCCGGCCGATGACGACGGTCGGTCGCGCCGCGAATCCCTCACCGCGGCGGTGACAACCAACGCGGCAGGGCGTGCCCGGATTCCGGTGGCGTTGCCTGCGCCCTTGCAGCCGCCACAGCCGGCGCTGGCCGAGGTGATCGTGCGCGTCACCGAAGGGTCGGGACGACCCGTGGAGCGACAGATCGAACGCGTGGTCGGCCCGGCCGGGCCAGTGATCGGTGTGCGGCCTGATTTTCAGGGTGCCGTGGCTGATGGTGGCCGAGCCGGCTTCGAACTCATGGCGCTCGATGACCATCTGCAATCCACCATTCTGGATGCGCAATGGACGTTGCAACGCCTCGACACCCGCTATCAGTGGTATCAACTGAACGGCGAGTGGCGCTGGGAGCCGGTGACTCGCCGAGACACCGTGGCCACCGGCAGCGTGACGCTCGGCGAGGAGCCCGTGTCGGTGGGTCACACCGTCAGCTGGGGACGCTACGAGTTGCGGGTGGAGCACCCGGGGTCGCCCTACACGGCAACAACATTGCCGTTTCAGGTGGGCGGCGCGGTGCAGGCCAGCGCGGTGACCACCCCAGATTCTCTCAGCCTGTCGCTCGATCGCGAGCGTTATCGCCCCGGCGATACCGCCTGGCTGCAATGGCAGGCGCCGACCTCGGGTCAGGCCGTCATTCTGGTGATGACCGATCGACTGGTGGCCATGGAAACCGTACCCGTCAACGCCGGCGAAAACCGGGTGCCGATCGCCGTTACTGAAGACTGGGGTTCAGGCGCTTACGTGAGCGCTATCGTGCTGCGGCCACTGAACGACGACGCCTCGCTCGAACCCGTGCGGGCGGTGGGGCTGGCCCATGCCGACATCGACGCCGCCGAGCGCCGCCTGCAGGTCGAACTGCTGGCGCCCGACGAAGCCCGCCCGGGCGAAGCCATGATGGTCACCGTTCAGGTGGAGGCTCTCGCGGCCGACGGCTCTGCCTTGCCCCAGGGCGACGGACTTGACGTGGACAGCACCTGGCTCACCCTGGCGGCGGTGGACGCCGGCATTCTCAACCTCACCGGCTATCGCGCACCCGACCCCGTCGAGCACTACCTGGGGCAGCGCCGGCTGGGCGTCGAGCTGCGGGATTTGTACGGCCGATTGATCCACGACGGCGATGGCGCCACCGGCCAGATCCGCAGCGGCGGAGGCGCAGGAGGCGAACGTGCCGGTCCGCCTCCGAGCGATGAACCGGCCGCGCTGTTCGTCGGGCCGCTGCCGCTCGGGCCCGACGGCACGCTGAACCTGGCCCTGCCCATGCCCGTGTTCGACGGCACCTTGCGCCTCATGGCGGTGGTGTGGAACGAGCAGGCGGTGGGTGCGGCCGAGCGTGACGCCTGGGTGCGCGATCCGGTCGTCGTGCAAACGGCACTGCCACGGTTTCTCGCCCCAGGCGACCGATCGCAATGGCATCTCGACTTCAATCACGTCGATGGCCCGGCAGGCCGCATGGCACTCGAGTTCGAGGTTCAAGGGCTGGCGCTGGGTGCCGATGGCCCAGACGACGTGACCGTTGGGCCGGGTGAGCGTGCCACGGTCGATCTGCCGATTCAGGCCGGCGCAGTTGGCGATGCGAAGCTTCAGGTCACGTTGACCACACCGGATGGCACTCGAATATCACGCACCTCGACGCTGGCGGTGCGCTCGCATGACCCGGTGGTGGCAAGCACCGAGACCCTCACCCTCGCGGCTGGTCAATCGATCGAACTCGGTGTCGACCGACTGGCCGGCTATTTGCCGGCGTCGGCCTCCCTGCGCATCATCGAGGGCAGTGGCGGACCATTCGACGTGCCAGGCCTGGTGGCGCAACTGCTCGCGTATCCCTATGCCTGTACCGAACAGCTGGTGTCTCGCATGACGCCATTCCTGAAATACCCGCAGCTCACCGACGAGTGGCTGACCCAGTTGCCCGAGGTGACGGCCACCCGTGAAGCCACGCTCGCGCAGATTCTCTCCCGGCAAGCGGCCAATGGGGCTTTTGGGCTCTGGGACGCGAGCGCCGGCAACCCCTGGCTCGATGCGTACGCCACCGAGTTTCTGCTGCAGGCGCGACAGGCTGGCTGGCAGGTGCCCAACGCCGTGTTGAACAATGCGCTGGACAATCTCCGCAATCAACTGGCCTATGCCGGCGATTTTGAAGAAGGCGGCGAAGCGCTGGCCTACGCCCTCTGGGTGCTGGCGCAGGCCGGGCAAGTCAATATCGGCGATCTTCGCTATTACGCCGACGAGAAGGCCGATGCGTTTTCGTCGGCCCTGGCGCTGGCTCAGCTGGGGGCTGCGCTGGCCACCATGGGCGAGCGCGAGCGTTCCGAGAGTATGTTCGAGCTGGCCTTGACCAAACTGCCGCTGGAGCGGGACACCGACTCGGCCGCTCCTGCCGGTTGGCGGGCCGATTTTGGCACGGTCTGGCGCGATGCGGCCGGCGTGCTGGCGCTGGCCCGGCAGGTGGGCAGTGCCGTGGTCGATCCCGAGCCCCTGGCCCGTTGGCTTGGCAGCAACGAGGGTGAGTTGTCGCCGCAGGAGGCCAGCTGGGGATTGCTGGCCGCCGATCCTCCGGCGGCCACGACGTCGACAGCGCTCGAAGTCGATGGCGAACCGGTGTCCGGACCTCTCCTGTGGCAGGCCAGAGACGTCGAGGCCTGGCCGGTGGTACTGCGCAACGTGAGCGAGCAGCCGCTGACTTTGCAGGTCGTTCAAAGCGGGGTGCCGCGCCAGGCGCCAGCGGCAGGCGGCAACGGCTATACCCTGCAGCGCGAGCGTTTCACGCTGGCCGGAGACCCTCACACCGGCAGTGTGCAGGCTGGTGAGCGTTACGTGGTGGTGAACACCATTCAGCCCCTGCACGATCGTGGTGGACGCCTGATTCTCGACGATGCCCTGCCGGCGGGGTTCGAAATCGAGAACCCGCACCTGCTGCAAGCGGGCGACATCGCACAGTTTCCCGGGTTCGAGCCGGCCGAGACCGAGTTTGTCGAGTTCCGTGCCGAGCGTTTTCTGGCGGCAGTCGATGCCCGCTCCAGTGAGCCCTTGCAGCTGGCGTATGTGGTGCGTGCCGTGGCGCCAGGCCACTATCACTATCCGGCGGCCCGCGTCGAAGACATGTATCAACCCCGGTTCTCGGCCTGGACCGACACCGGCCGGCTCACCGTGGAGCCATGATCGCCAGGCCCAGACCTGGCACCACGGCCACGCTGGCTGGCCTGGCCGTGGTGCTGGCCGCGTTGGTGTCGCTCGAGCTATGGCTGGCACGCACGCCGCTGCCGGCCATGCTGCCTGCGACGGGTGTCGAAGCCCTGGATCGTTCGGGCCGACTGTTGCGCGCCTGGCCGGTTGCCGACGGGCGCTGGCGGCTGGCAGTCAGCCCGGCTGAGGTGGACGCCCGTTTCATCGACTTTCTGCTGGCCTGGGAAGACAAGCGGTTCTGGCGTCATGCCGGGGTAGACCCCTGGGCCATGCTGCGGGCGGCCTGGCAGGCCGTGCGCCACGGCCGCGTCGTGTCGGGTGGCTCGACCCTCTCGATGCAGGTGGCACGTTTGCTCGACGACGGCAGCACGGGCCAGTGGGGCGGCAAATGGCAACAGGTGCGTTTGGCCCTGGCGCTCGAGCGGCGTCTTGCCAAACAGGACATCCTCAACCTGTATCTGCATCTGGCGCCCTACGGCGGCAACCTGGAGGGCGTGCGAGCGGCGTCGCTGGCCTGGCTGGGCAAAGAGCCGCGGCATTTGACGGTCGCGGAGGCCGCCCTGCTGGTGGCTCTGCCTCAAGCCCCGGAATCGCGTCGCCCCGACCGGCATCCCGAGGCCGCCCGAGTCGCGCGCAATCGTGTACTCGAGCAATTGGCCAACACTGGCGTGCTGGCTGCGACCGATGCCGCCCGCGCCATGGCATCGCCGACGCCGCGCGAGCGTGGGCCCATGCCGCAGCTGGCTGCCCACGCCACGGGCCGGTTCACGCATCAGGGTCGCACGCCCGTACAACTCACCCTCGATGCCAACCTGCAATCTCGCCTCGAAACGCTGGCCCGTCGATTCGTCAGCGCACGACATGCCCGGCTGTCCACCGCCATTCTCGTGGCCGACCACCACACGGGGCAGGTGCTTGCCGCGGTGGGTTCGCCGGGTCTGCACGACGCCGGCCCCAGGCTGGGGCACGTGGATATGACCCAGGCCGTGCGCTCGCCCGGCTCGACGCTCAAACCGATGGTGTACGCCCTGGCTTTCGAGCGCGGACTGGTGCAGGCCCAAACGCGGATGCACGATCGTGCCATGTCGTTCGGCGGCTATCGGCCCGAGAACTTCGATGGCCGGTATTGGGGCGAGATGTCGGTGGCCGAGGCGTTGCAGCAGTCACGCAATGTGCCCGTGGTGCAACTGTTGCAGCGCCTGGGGCCGGCCAGGCTGATGCTGGCGCTGCGACGCAGTGGTGTCGAGGCGCAACTGCCAGGGGTCGCACCGGGTCTTGCGGTGGGGCTTGGTGGCGTGGGTGTCACCCTCGAAGGCCTGGTGACCCTGTACGCCATGATGGCTCAGGACGGCGTGGCGAGGCCGCTTGTCTGGCAGCCCGGTTCGGTGCGGCCGCAGGGCGAGCGTGTGCTGGCGCCGCGCAACGCCTGGCTGATCAGTCATTTGTTGGCACAGATAGCTCCGCCGCCCGGTCACGGTTTGCCGGGCCGCATTGCGTTCAAGACGGGGACATCGTATGGCTATCGGGATGCCTGGGCCCTGGGGTTTGATGGGCGGCACGTGGTCGGCGTCTGGACGGGACGCGCCGACGGCACGTCGGTGCCAGGCGCCCTGGGTGCCCAGGCGGCGGCGCCGTTGCTGTTCGAAATCTTCGGCCATCTCGGCCCGCGCCCCGTGGCGCTGCCGCCGCCACCGCCCGATGCGCGTATCGCCAGTCATGCCGAGCTGCCGCCGGCGCTGCAGTATTTCGGTCGCAACCCGCGCGACGGCGCCGAGCTGCAGATTGCCTTTCCTCCCAACGGTGCCCGTCTCGCCCTGGCTGACGCAAGCCCCGAAGTCTCGCTCAAACTGCAGCGGGGCCGGCCACCCTATACGGTGCTGGTGGCAGGGCGGCCGTTGCCGGAGCAGCACTGGCACGATCACCTGCAGGTGCCGCTGGCCAGCCGTGGTTTCAGTACCATTGCCGTGATTGACGCGCGCGGCTCGGCAGCCCGCGTGCAAGTCGAATGGCCCGACGCGCCGTCACCTGGGGCCACGCCATCCACTGCGCCCATTCGCCCATGATCGCGACCCGTTTGCTGCACCCCGATGATTTCGCCGACGATGCCTGGCTCGTGGCACCGCGCCTGATCGGCGCCTGGCTGCTGATTCACGGCGTGGGCGGGCGCATCGTCGAAGTCGAGGCCTACGACCACAACGACCCGGCCGCGCACAGTTTTCGCGGCCCCACGGCTGCCAATCAGGCCATGTTCGGCCCACCCGGTCGAGCCTATGTGTATCGGTCGTACGGCATCCATTTATGCCTCAACCTGGTGTGTCGCGAAGTGGGGCATGGTGCCGGCGTGTTGATTCGCGCCATCGAACCCGTACATGGCATCGAGCAGATGCGGCATCGCCGTCATTTGAACGCCATGCGTCAGTTGTGCTCGGGCCCGGGTCGAGTGGGTCAGGCATTGGCGGTGGCGCTGGCCATGAACGGACAGCGCGTGGATCAGGCCCCGTTTGCCGTGCATGCGGCCGAGGCCTCACCCGAGATCGTTTGCGGGCCGCGGATCGGCATCAGCAAAGCCGTGGAGCAACCCTGGCGCTTTGGCCTGGCGGGTTCGGCGTTTCTGAGTCGACCCTTTCGACCCTCATGATGGCCAACCCAGGGCTCCCGACATCAGGGTGGCAATGCCCAGCACGGCGAAGATGGCTGCGGCTACACCATGCACCAGTTTCATGGGGATCCTGGTAGCCAGGCGATCGCCCACAAACACCGCCGGCACATCGGCAATCAGCATGCCCAGGGTCGTCCCGATGACCACCAGCACCGGTGCCACGAAATGTGCCGACAGGGCAATGGTGGCCACCTGGGTCTTGTCGCCCATCTCTGCCAGGAAGAAGGTAACCAGCGTGGCACCGAACACGCCCAGCTTGCGGGCCACCTGGGTTTCTTCCTCTTCGATCTTGTCGGGGATCAAGGTCCAGATGGCCATGGCGATGAACGATGCCCCCAGAATCCAGCGCAGCAGATCGGGACTGACCGTGGTGGTGATCCAGGCCCCCAGGGCGCCAGCCAGACCGTGATTGACCAGCGTGGCCACCAGGATGCCGAGAATGATGGGCACGGGCTTCTTGAAGCGGGCGGCCAGAAGGAAGGCCAGGAGCTGGGTCTTGTCGCCGATCTCGGCGAGGGCGACGACACCGGTTGAAACGAGGAAGGCTTCCATACAGTCAGTGTGGGGTTTGGCGGCGCTTTGTGAACTTGTGATACAACCGGTGGCCCTCAAGCCGGGGCACGAAAGCGTGCCATCGTAGCCCAACGACTGCGTGTGCGCGCGGCGTACCACCCCCGGCGACCAAGACTCACTCTGGAAAACATCACGCGTATGAAGTCATCACTCTGGATACTCGGAGCCGGCATGCTGGCCCTGGCGGGCTGTGCATCGGTGCCCATGGAATCGCCCGAAGCCGACCTTGAAGCCAAGCAGTTTGCCCCCCCGCCCGAAGGCCAGGCCGGATTGTATGTGTACCGCGATGCTGCTCTGGGTACCGCCTTGAAGAAGGACTTGTGGATCAACGGCGAATGCCTCGGCGAGACGGGATACGACGTCTATTTCCACACGGACGTGCCGGGTGATGCCGATTACGTGCTTTCGACCGAGTCGGAATTCTCGCCCAACGACCTCGAGCTCTCGATGGCCTCGGGCCGCAACTATTTCGTGGAGCAGGTGCTCAAGCTTGGCGTATTCGTGGGCGGCGCTCGTCTGGAGCTCGTGGAGCCGGAAGAAGGGCAGGCCGCGATCCGGGAGCTGACACTGGCAGCTCCCGGGCATTGCAGCGGCGAGCGCTGACCGAGCCTCGCACTCAGTACATGTAATGGCCGCCGTTCACGTGCATCACCTGCCCTGAAATGAAACCGCCGCGGTCGGTGCACAGCAGCTCGCACGCGGCCGCCACTTCTTCCACCTTGCCATACCGGCCCAGCGGGATTTCTTTCTCGAGTTGTTCACGCAGCTGGTGGGTGTATTGCGACCAGTCTCGAACGGTGTCGATCGCGCCGGGAGCCACCGTATTGGCCGTAATGCCGTCGGGTCCGAATTCACGCGCCAGTGCCATGGCCAGACCGTGCAGGCCTGCCTTGGCGGTGACATTGTGAGCGCGGTGTGTCACCTGGCCCCAGAAGCCGTCAAAGCCCGAAATCAGCACGATGCGGCCCCATTGGCTTTTTTGCATGAAGGGGATGGCGTGCCGCGCGAGGTAATACGACGGGGTGAGATTGGTGCGTAGCACTTCGTCCCACTCTTCTGGCGTGATCTCCAGAAACGCCTGCTTGCGCCGGATACCCACATTGGACACCGCAATGTCCACCGAGCCGAAACGCTCGGCAGCCGCCTGCACCATGCGGGCCACCTCCGCGTCCACGCTCACATCGGCCATCACGCCCATGGCCTGGCCCACGCCACCCTGTTCGATTTCGGCCACCACGGCGTCCACGGCGGCTTTGTCACTGTGGCCGTTGACCACCACATTGGCGCCCTGTGCGGCCAGGGCCAGGGCAATACCGCGCCCGATGTTGCGTCCCGATCCGGTGACGATGGCGGTTTTCCCGTGGAGTTGCTGCCCCGCATGGGTGGATTGCATGATGAAGTTCCTCGCGATTATTGTTTGGCACCCGCAAACATAGCACGCGCCAGCGGGTGTGGCTCATGGCGACCGGACCCAGGCAGCGGCCGAGGTTGTCGCCGTGCCGCGACAAGGCGCCGGTTCGCCTCGAGGCCCTGACCGCGGTTACAGTGGCCGCTGAAATCAAGGACGGATGGCCGCCGCAAGAGCGCCACCCACGCAAGGAGGATGCGAGTATGGCCACGGCCAGTCGACCAGGTTGGGTGTTTTATGGTTCATTGGTCATTCTGATCGCCTTCGTGGCACTGGGTGCGTGGTATCCGGTAACCCTGGCCGAGTGGGCAGATCTCGGGCTCACCTTCACCACCGAACATTTCGGCTGGCTCTATCTGTTTGTCACCACCGCTTTCCTGCTCTTCTGCCTTGGTGTGGGTTTATCCACCTATGGCCATATTCGCCTGGGGGCCGATGGCGAAATCCCCGAGTTTCCGTACCCGGCCTGGCTGGGCATGATCTTTTCGGCCGGCATGGGCGTAGGCCTCGTGTTCTGGGGCGTAGCCGAGCCCATGAGCCACTACAACAACCCGCCGCTCGGCCTGGCCGAGCCGCAGTCGCCCGAAGCGGCCGGCCTGGGCATGCGCTATTCCCTGTTTCACTGGGGATTTCATCAATGGGCCAACTTCGCCCTGGTGGGTCTGGCGATCGCCTACGTGCGCTTTCGGCAGCAACGCCCGGGCCTGATCAGCGAGGCGTTCCGATCCACGCTCGGCGACCGCGTCGACGGCAGTATCGGTCATGGCATCAACATCCTGGCCGTGGTGTCTACCGTGTTTGGCGTGGCCACCACCCTCGGTCTCGGCATCATCCAGATCAACAGCGGCCTGAGCTCGGTGGCTGGCGTGGGCTTTGGCACCACGCAGCAGCTGGCCATTCTGGGCGGCGTCTCCATCATCTTCCTGCTGTGTTCGCTGATGCCGCTCGAGAGCGGCATCCGTTACGTGAGTGACGCCAACATGGTGCTGGCGGCCGCGCTGCTGTGCTTCGTGTTCTTCACTGGCCCGGCCGACTTCATCACCGCTGTGTTCACCAACGCCATCGGCGAATATTTTGCCAACGTGATCGGCATGAGCCTGGTGATGACGCCCTACACTGGCGAAGACTGGGTGGAGCGATGGACCATCTTCTACTGGGCCTGGGGCCTCTCGTGGGCGCCCTTCGTGGGCAGTTTTATCGCGCGTATCTCCCGCGGCCGCACCATCCGGGAGTTCGTGCTCGGCGTCATCGGCATGCCGGTGTTGTTGAGCTTTGTCTGGTTTGCCGTCTTTGGCGGCTCGGCGCTGTATTACGAACTGTTTGGCGAAGGCGGCATCGCCGCCTCGGTGAGCAACGAGATCAGCTCGGGCCTGTTTCACATGCTCGAGTTCCTGCCCTTCGACGGCATCAGTGGCTTCCTCGTGCTGTTGCTGATCATCCTGTTCGTCATTACTTCCGCCAACTCGGCCACGTTCGTACTGGGCATGTTCACCAGCCACGGCACGCTCAGCCCCAAACGCTGGATGCGCGTGCTCTGGGGCGTGACGCAGGTGCTGGTGGCGGGTGTGTTGTTGCTCAGCGGTGGTCTCACGGGGCTGCAAACCATCTCGATCGTGGCCGCCTTCCCTTTCATGGTGCTGATGATCTTCATGGCCGCCTCTCTGCTCAAATCGCTGCGCAACGAGCGCCGTCAGATCGAGCTGCACGAGGCCCTCATGCGCGAACGCATGCAGCGGGTGCTGAACCAGTACGAGGCTGCCGAGCAAGCGCGGGCCGACGCTGCAGCGCTGGCTCCAGCAGCCCAGCGCGACTGAATGTCCTGTGGGTTTTTGCCCGGCGCTGGCAATCCCGAAGGCCGGTGGCCAATGGTGTTGACGCAAGCCCATGAACGCGTGCCGATGGCTGCACCTTCATGATGGAAATGACCATGACTTCACATCCATGGCAGTTTGTTCCCAGGTTTCGACGCAACGCGTTCGGTTGGCGCTCCGAGATGCCGCGACAACGCATCAAGGAGGCCGTCAGCGAGATCCGGCAAGTGGCCAGGCGTGAGCCGATTCTGGCAGCCGAAGGCGCGGTGATATGGATCGAGAAAGTGTCCCCCGCCCTGGCTTCGGTCGACAGTTCTTCGGGGGCGGTGGGTTCGGCCGTCAATCGCGCGATTGACGCGTTGGTTCCGATCATTGCCAAGGCGCCTGCCACCGAGGCTGATCGTGACCTCTGGCTGGAACGCATCTGGCAGGCCTATCTGGCCGACGACATTCCCTACATCGAATCCATCATGGATGAGTGGGGAGAACTGTGTGTCACGCCAGAATGCGCAAGCCGGTGGGTGGATCACTGGTTGCCGGAGGTCAAGGCGAGCTGGTGCGATCGGACACAGGGTGGCCATTTCTACAAAGGCACCATCGGTTGCCTTTCGGCCATGTATGCGGCAGGGCGTCATCGCGAGCTCCTCACCTTGCTGGAGCAGGCACCGTTTCGGTGGTGGTATTACCATCGATGGGGCGTCAAGGCATTGGTGGCGCTCGGTCGCAAGGCCGAAGCCTTGCAGTATGCAGAATCCTCGCGGGGTTTGAACGACTCCGAGGCCACAATAGCCGAAGCCTGCGAGAGCATTCTCCTGTCATCCGGCCTGACCGATGAGGCCTACCGGCGCTATGGCCTGGCAGCAAATCAGCGCAGCACCTACCTGGCCACGTTTCGATCACTCAGCAAGAAGTACCCGCATCTTGCTGCAAGCCGCTTGCTGAATGATCTCGTGGCCAGCACGCCAGGGCAGGAGGGCAAATGGTTCGCTGCCGCCAAGGATGCCGGTGAACTCGACATGGCCCTGGCGCTCGCGCAACACAGCCCCACCGACCCGCGGACTCTCATTCGTGCCACCCGCGACTACGCCGAAACGCACCCCGAGTTCGCTCTCGATTGTGGCTTTCAGGCGGCACGGTGGATAGCTCTGGGCTATGGCTACGAATTCACCGAAGCCGAAAGTCGCGAGATGCATCGTTACTTGTGGCTGGCAGCGACGGCTGCGGGCAAGCCTGACGGCTATGTGGTCGCGCGACTCCAGCGCGCGTCTACTCGTACCCCATCTTGAGAGTTTGGGCCCGGGTCATGGGGAAACGTGTTGCGGCGAATGAGCAGACCATTCACCGCAACATCTGCGGTGAATGGCTTGCGTTTGCGGAGAAAGCGCCCCATAATCCCCGCATGATAAGCGGCGATTACAAATACATCTGGCAGGCTGGCGACTGGCCGAACTGGCACTTCGACCTTGGGGTGCTGGCCGGGCCCATGGCCGAGGTCAGTCGTGCCCAGGGTCTCTTGATCGGGCGCCTGGCCGACGTCGGCATGGCGCTGCGCGATCAGGCGAGCCTCGCAGCGCTCACCGAAGACGTGGTCAAGACCAGCGAGATCGAAGGCGAGCAGCTCAACGTCGATTCGGTGCGTTCGAGCATCGCGCGCCGCTTGGGCGTGGACATCGGCGCGCTTGCACCGGTCGATCGGCATGTTGAGGGCGTGGTCGAGATGGTGCTGGATGCCACGGCCAACTGCCAGGCATCGGTAACGCGGGAGCGTCTGTTCGGTTGGCATGCTGCACTGTTTCCCACCGGCTACTCCAACCTTGCCAGGATCAAGGTCGGCGGCTGGCGCGACGATGCCACCGGCCCGATGCAGGTGGTATCCGGGCCCATCGGCCGCCAGCGGGTGCATTTCGAAGCACCGCCCGCCGATCATCTGGAGTTTGAAGTCAGTCGATTCCTTGACTGGCTCAACAGCGCATCAAACGAGCCGCCGTTGCTCAAGGCCGGGCTCGGGCATCTTTGGTTCGTCACTTTGCACCCGTTCGACGATGGCAATGGACGTATCGCTCGGGCCATTGGCGACCTGTTGCTCGCACGTGCCGATGGTAGTCCGCAACGCTTCTACAGTTTGTCGGCGCAGATCCAGCGGGAACGCAAGGCTTACTACGACATCCTGGAGCGGACCCAGAAACGCTCGATGGACATCACCGCGTGGCTAGCTTGGTTCCTCGATACTCTCCATCGCGCCGTCGATCAGGCGCAGCACACGCTTGATGCCGTACTGACCAAGGCGCGTTTCTGGCAACGCTGGGCGACCACCCCGTTGAACGAGCGACAGGTGAAGCTGCTCAACCGCCTGCTTGATCGCTTCGAAGGCAAGCTTACCAGCAGCAAGTGGGGGACCATCGCCAAATGCTCGACGGACACGGCGCTACGCGACATCAACGACCTGCTCGCGCGCGGCGTTTTGCGGAAATCGGACGCGGGCGGACGCAGTACCAGCTACGAGCTGAACGATCTGCCGGAGTAGCTGTGTTCCCGTCAATGCCCATGCAGCGCCTTCCACGCTGCGTACTCAGACGGTCGTAAACCATAGCGCGCCAGCACACCCTCGTGCAGCCGCCGAAGCTCTTCGACGATCAATGCCTGCACCTCAGACCGCTCTTGCTCGGGAACACACTCTTCCACGGATTGTTGAATGCTGGAGAGGGGGTCAAGTTCCGCATGCGTGATGACCTCACGAATGGTCTGTTTGATGAACTCTCGCCAGGCCAAGCGAAGGGGGTCGGGCTCCGCCAGATCTTGCTTGATGGCCAGATACTCCTGCGTCGAGCGCTCATAGGCCCAGACGTAAAGGTCGCGCAGCAGCTCCACCCGGGTCATTTCGTACACGCCGAGGGTGGCACGGCTGTAGGCCTGCTCCGGTGCGTCCAGAAAGGTCAACGGACACAGGTTGGCACGGAACAGCGGCAGATTCACGGCCAGTCGGGAGGTGCGCTTATTGATGTCGGCAAATGGCTGCAGGTAGGGCAAGTGCACCATCATGAAGAAGGACTGCTCGAACGGGTCACGAATCTGGTTGGCTTTTTTGAGCAGTGCCTCCAGCGCGTCTTCGATCTGCTGCGGTGTGGACAGTGGGCGATAGACGCTCTCTCCGATATCGACGGCGTGCTGACGAATTCGCCCCTCATCTGCTGGATTGGGCAACAAGTTTTCCGCAAGGGCGCTGTGCAAGTTCATCAAGGTGTAGTAGTTGAACCCGGCACTGTCGATGTTCTCGACCAGCAGTTCAATCGCCGTCTTATGGTTCAGAATCATCTGTGTTTCGATGGCGGCCTTGCCCCGTGCGGCCTTGCCGTGCTCGATGAGTTCACGCGTGTCGAGCCGGGAGTAGGTGTTGCCTTCCAGTTGGCTCGACGCCCATGACAGGTCGATCAGCAACCGGTTCAGAATGGCGCGGCTGTACGTACCAGCAGGTTCATCAATGTCAGTGGTTTTGCCCATCTTGTGCAATTGGCGGCGCAGAGACTCCGACAAATACCAGGTCTCATTGGGGCGGTAGGCGTCGAGAAAGTCACGCTGGTAGCCCACCGGCTTGCGCGCTTCCGGAGGCTGGTCGATATAGGCAAGGATGTCCCGACTGTCGGCAGACAAGGGAATAAAGGCGGGAAAGCAATCGGCCCTGGCGGCCAGTGTGTCGGTGCCAGTTTGGGGTTCTGCACCAAAATAGCGGCGGGCGCGGCCTTCACCCAGCGCGGTGACCTCGCCACTCGCAATCAGCTTCGCGATCAGGCGTTGTGCCGTTCGCCTGGCAATGCCAGGGTGCCCGGTCAGGAGTTCAGCCAGCGTCAGTCCGTTCTCGGATGCCCGGATGCTGTTCAGTAAGTCAGTGCTGGATGACATTGCAGTGTTGGCGCCGTTTGAGATTCTTGTGGCGCAATTTTGGCGCAGTTTCTTGAACTGCGCCAGTCTTGACCGAAAATGTGGCGCAGTTCTTGGCGATCTGCGCCACGACACAGTGAACTGGCCTAACTTGACCGGACACCGCGCAGGAACCCGCAACAAGACGCGATAACTGGCGCAAACAGATAAGAAAAAACCCCAACCGAATCCGGTTGGGGTTTTTATGCTGGTGGAGCCGGCGGGAATTGAACCCGCGTCCGAAAGCCCTCCGCAGGCAGTTCTACATGTTTAGTCGGCTTATTTGAGTTTTAACCGGGAGCTTGGCCAGCCAACAGGCCGACTCACGGCGATTCACACGGCTTTAAGTTGACGACCAGTGACCTGCCGACAACCGATTCCTTGTGTATGACGCTGCTGTGGGTTTTACCCCACCCGGACCAAGGACAATCCGGTGCAGCGGCTAGCCTTAAGCGGCGATAGCGAAACGCTCGTCGTTGGCGTTTATTGGTTTTCCAGTGGATTTACGAGCGAACTGGTGCTCGACATGCCCTGCGCTGTTTCATGACCCCCGTCGAATCCGGATCGGCCCCGGAAACTGGTGAGCTAACCCTTGGATGGGGTTGGGCGGCGAAAGTTCAACTCTCGCCACCAGTGCGGCTACCGTTTGGATGACCGCAAGCTTTGATCATACGCTGTGGCAGAGGGCGGCACAAGTTGCCGGTTGATCAGGTGCGAGCAGGGCCTGGTTGCCGCGTGTTGACCGCGCTACTGTGTTGGTGCCCGGCAACAGGCCGGGGTGGAGATCGATATGTTGCCAGTGGTGGTGTATTTGCCGGGTTTGATGTGCGATGCGGCCGTGTGGCGCGATGTGCGTGCAGCGCTGGCGTTGCCGAACGAGGAGGTGGTGGCGGAATACGGCCTGGCGCAGTCGCTCGATGGCATGGCGCGCATCGCGCTCGAGCAGGCGCCTGTGGGGCCGCTGGTACTGGTGGGCCATTCGATGGGCGGGCGTGTGGCCATGTTGATGGCGCAGCTGGCACCGGAGCGTATCGCCGGCGTGTGTCTGCTCGATACCAGTCATGTGGCGTTGGCGCACGGGGCGGACGGCGAGCGGGAACGCGATGCGCGCTTGCGCCTGTTGACGCTGGCGCGGCGTGAGGGCGTTGCGGCCATGGCGCGGGTGTGGGCAGAGCCCATGGTTCACGCGTCGCGGCTGAAGTCGCCCCTGTTCGACGAGGTGGTGGGGATGGTGAGTCGCCGCACGGCAGCCAGCTTTGCCGCTCAGATCACGGCTTTGTTGGCCCGTACCGATATGAGTCGGTTGCTGCAGGAGCTTGCGGTGCCGGTGGCCATCGGGGTGGGGCGCGAAGACAGTTGGTCACCGCCTTCGGTGCACGAGGCCATGGCCGGCCTGGCACCCAACGCCCGGTTGCAGGTGTTTGACACCTGCGGTCACATGAGCCCGATGGAGCAGCCGGAAGCCGTGGCGGCTCTGGTGCGCCGGTGTCTGGCGGCGGCCGATAACGGTGTGGCCTGAGGCGCTCGGCCCCGGCCGCTAGAAGTTGGCGATGGCGTAGGCCTGGCGCAGCGCGGCCACCAGCGCCCAGGTGTGCTGCGGCGATTCGGCAATGTGGTCGGCCCCCCAGGCCGTGACGGGTTCGGCGTCGCCACAATAGCCCCAGGCCGCAGCGATGGTGGTCATGCCGGCGGCGCGGCCGGCCTGGACATCGCGCAGGTCGTCGCCCACGTACAGGCATTGCGAAGGATCCACGCCCAGTGCGGCGGCGGCATGCAGCAAGGGCTGCGGGTGCGGCTTGGCATGAGGGGTGGTGTCGCCGCACACCACCACGGCGGGCTGCAGTTCGAGGTGCTTGACCAGCGGCTCGGCCAGTGCCGTGATCTTGTTGGTGACGATGCCCCAGGGCAGGCCATGCGCCTGCAGCTGGCCCAGCAGTTCGGCCACGCCGGGAAACAACGTGGAATGCGGGTACATGAGCTCGGCGTAGTCGCGCAGAAACTGTTCACGCGTGCTGTCGTAGCCCTCGTCGCCAGGGTGCAGATCGAGGGCGGCGCGCAGCAGGCCGCGTGCGCCCTGCGAGGCCATGGGCCGCAGTTGGTCGTAATCGGCAGGAGGCAGGCCACGATGCTGGCGCTGGCGGTTGGCGGCTTCGGCCAGGCCCGGAGCCGTGTCGGCCAGGGTGCCGTCGAAGTCGAACAATACGATGGGGGCGGCAGGAGTCATTCGGGTCGGCGCGTGGCCAGCAGGTAGTTGACGTCGGTGTTGTGGGTGAGACGATAGCGATCGGAGCAGGGGTTGTAGGTGAGCCCACGCGTGTGCGTAATCTCCAGCCCCGCCTGGCGGGCGGCCAGTGCCAGTTCTGACGGCCGCAGGAAGTTGCTGTAGTCGTGCGTGCCGCGAGGCAACAGGCGCAGCACGAACTCGGCGGCCACGATCGCCTGAAGGAAGGATTTGAGGTTGCGGTTGAGCGTGGAGAAGAACACGCGGCCGCCGGGCTTGACCAGCGTGGCGCAGGCTCGCACCACGGAGGACGGGTCGGGCACGTGCTCGAGCATCTCCATGCACGTGACCACGTCGAAGCTGGCGGGCTCGCGTGCCGCCAGTTCTTCCACGGCGATGCATTCGTAGTTCACCTTCACGCCGGATTCCAGGCTGTGCAGCCGGGCCACGGCTAGGGGTTTCTCCGCCAGATCGATGCCGGTCACGCTGGCGCCGCGGGCCGCCATGCTCTCGGCCAGGATGCCGCCGCCGCAGCCCACATCCACCACGCGTCGGCCCTCCAGTGGGCCGGCAATGTCTTCGACCCACTGCAGCCGCAACGGGTTGATGGCGTGCAGCGGTTTGAATTCGCTGTGAGGATCCCACCAACGGGAAGCCAGGGCGCTGAACTTCGCCAGTTCGGCAGAATCGACGTTACGGGTAGTCGTGGTCATGGAGGGCTTCCGGCAAAAACGAAAAGGCCTGGCAAGAGCCAGGCCTGTATTCTACCCACGCGGATGAAGGCGGCTACCCCGGGCGTGTCACCGCCCGGAGGGAGCGCTGCAGGAAGAGATCAGCGGCGGCGGGTGCCGACGACTTCGATCTCTACGCGACGGTTTTGGGCGCGACCTTCGGCCGTGGCGTTGGTTGCCACGGGCTCGAGCTCGCCCTTGCCTTCCGTGTAAACGCGGTTGGCGTCAACGCCACGCGACACGAGGTACTCTTTGACCGAAGCGGCGCGGCGCTCGGAAAGGCCCTGGTTGTATTGCTCGGTACCGATGGAGTCGGTGTGACCCACAGCCAGCACGACTTCGAGTTCGATCTGCTGGATCTGGCGAGCCAGCTCGTCGAGCATGGCGCGGCCGTCGGGCTTGAGGGTGGATTTGTCGAAGTCGAAGAAGGTGTCGGCGTCGAAGACGACTTTCTCGGACGTGGGGGTAACCGTGGGCTCTGGCTCGGGAGCCGCGGCGATGATGGTGCCGTCGCAGCCGGGCAGGCCGGTTTCGGGCGTCCAGAAAGCATTGCGCCAGCAGAGTTGGCCGGTGCCGTTCATCCAGGGCAAGCCCGAGACGTTGACCCAGTTGTTCTGGCCTTTGCCGAGATTCTGTGCAATGACAGCAGGATCAGCGACGGCGCGAACTTGTTGAGCGGAAGCGGTGCCGGCAACGGTGGTAGCGGCGAACGCAAGCGCCAGAGCGATTTTTGAGGGCTTATTCATGTTTCTCCTCGTGAGCTTGAAGCGGAAATTGTGAGTTTCGCAGCGAACCCCCGCCGCAGAAGGTAATGGGAACGATGCCCGCCGTAACGGACAGACGAGGGCCAGTATAGCAATGAGCCTATGTGTTTCAAAGCGTTTTCGCAGCCGGCGAGCCGGCGACGACCGCCAGTGTGCACAGGCCCGATGACCGACGGATGACGGACAATACCCATGAATTCATTGTGGAATGCCCGTAGAAGCACCGCAAGCGTCTTGAGAGTTTGAAGCCCGTGCATGTTGGTTTTTTTCCACAATCATTCGTGGCGATGCAACGTCGGCGGCGCGGTGACCCGGCTTGCGCGCGCGGGCCGGGATTGGGCGGGCGAGATGATAAACTCGTGAGCTTGCCCGCAGAGCGCGTTCTCACCCTGCCGGGGGCTGCTGGCGCCCGGCATTTTCAGTCTGGAATCTATGGAATCCTTTGCCAAGGAGACCTTGCCGGTCTCACTGGAAGAAGAAATGCGTCGCAGCTACCTCGATTACGCGATGAGCGTGATCGTGGGCCGGGCTCTGCCCGACGTGCGCGATGGTCTCAAGCCCGTGCACCGGCGTGTGCTCTTCGCCATGCACGTGCTCAACAACGACTGGAACCGCCCCTACAAGAAGTCGGCGCGCATCGTGGGCGACGTGATCGGTAAGTATCACCCGCATGGCGACCAGGCGGTATACGACACCATCGTGCGCATGGCGCAAAACTTCTCCATGCGGTACATGCTGGTCGATGGCCAGGGCAACTTCGGTTCGGTCGATGGCGACAGCCCGGCGGCCATGCGATACACCGAGATCCGCCTCGCCCGCATCGCCCACGAGATGCTGGCCGATATCGACCAGGAAACCGTCGATTTCGGTCCCAACTACGACGACAGCGAAAAAGAGCCGCTGTTGCTGCCCAGCCGCCTGCCCAATCTGCTGGTCAACGGCAGTTCGGGCATTGCGGTGGGCATGGCCACCAACATTCCGCCGCACAACCTGGGCGAGGTGGTCGAGGGTTGTCTGTACGCCTTGCGCCATCCCGATTGCACGGTCGACGATCTCATCGAGCGCATTCCTGCACCGGATTTCCCCACCGGCGCCACCATCTACGGCATGGCCGGGGTGCGCGAGGGCTATCGCACCGGGCGCGGCCGCGTGGTCATGCGCGCCAACACGCACTTCGAAGACATGGATCGCGGTGGCCGTCAGTCCATCGTGGTCGACGAGCTGCCCTATCAGGTCAACAAGAAGACGCTCCAGGAGCGCATGGCCGAGCTCGTCAACGAGAAGAAGATCGAGGGCATTTCCGATATCCGCGATGAGTCGGATAAAGACGGCATGCGCCTGGTCATCGAGCTCAAGCGTGGCGAAGTGCCCGAAGTCGTGCTCAACAATCTGTACAAGCACACCCAGCTGCAAGATACCTTCGGCATGAACTTCGTCGCGCTGGTCGATGGTCAGCCGCGGTTGCTCAACCTCAAGCAGATGGTCGAGTACTTTCTCAGCCATCGTCGCGAAGTGGTCACGCGGCGCACCGTGTATCAGCTGCGGCGTGCCCGCGAGCGCGGCCATGTGCTCGAAGGGCTGGCCGTGGCGCTGGCCAATATCGACGACTTCATCGCCATCATTCGCGCGGCCGCCTCGCCGCCCGAGGCGCGTCATGCGTTGATGCAACGCGACTGGGATTCCTCCCTGGTGCGCGAAATGCTCGTCCGTGCCCAGACCGACACCCCGGGAGGCAGCGCGGCCTATCGGCCCGATGGGCTCGATCCCGTACTGGGCCTGCAAGACGACGGCCGCTATCGTCTGAGCGAAACCCAGGCGCAAGAAATCCTCAACATGCGTCTGCAGCGCCTCACCGGTCTTGAGCAAGACAAGGTGCTGGGCGAATACCGCGACGTCATGGCCACCATTTCGGATCTGCTCGACATCCTCGCCAAGCCCGAGCGCATTACCGACATCATTTCCGATGAGCTCACGGCGCTGCGCAACGAGTATTCGATCAACGCCAAGGATGTCCGTCGCTCGCGCATCGAGCACAATGCCACCGAGCTCGACACCGAAGATCTGATCACCCCGACCGACATGGTCGTCACGCTGTCGCACAGTGGCTACATCAAGAGTCAGCCGTTGTCCGAGTATCGTGCCCAGCGGCGTGGCGGCCGTGGCAAGCAGGCCACCGCCACCAAGGAAGACGACTGGGTCGATCAGCTCTTCATCGCCAATACGCACGACACCATTCTGTGCTTCAGTAATCGAGGCAGGGTGTATTGGCTCAAGGTGTGGGAGGTGCCGCAAGGCTCGCGAACCTCGCGGGGTCGGCCGCTGGTCAACATGTTCCCGCTGGTCGAGGGCGAGAAGATCACGGTGGTGCTGCCGGTCAAGGGCTTCCCCGACGAACGCTTCGTGTTCATGGCCACCTCTCGCGGCACGGTCAAGAAAACGCCGCTGTCCGATTTTTCCAATCCGCGCAAGGCCGGCATCATTGCCGTCGACCTCGACGAGGGCGACTACCTCATCGGTGCCGGTCTTACCGACGGCTCGTTCGACATCATGTTGTTCTCCGATGCCGGCAAGGCCGTGCGCTTTGCCGAAACCGACGTGCGTGCCATGGGTCGCAATGCCCGCGGCGTGCGCGGCATGGCGCTCGACGACGGCCAGCAGGTGATCGCGTTGCTGGTGGCCGACGGCGCCGAGGCCAGCGTGCTCACTGCCACCGAAAACGGTTACGGCAAGCGAACGCCCATTGGCGAGTACACCCGCCACGGCCGTGGCACCAAGGGCATGATTGCCATTCAGTCCAGCGAGCGCAACGGCAAGATGGTCGGTGCGGTGCTGGTGCAGACGTCCGACGAAATCATGCTGATCACCAACACAGGGGTGCTGGTGCGAACCCGGGTGTCCGAGATCCGCGAGATGGGTCGTGCCACGCAGGGCGTGACGCTCATCAGCGTAGACGACGGTGGCCGGTTGTCGGGTGTGCAGCGGGTGGCTGAAACCGACGTGCTTGAGGCGGTCGAGGCAGAGATGGAGGCCGAAGCCGCCGAAGCCGATCCGGACGCCACAGGCGCCGTGGGCGATGGCAACAACGACGCCGCCGACCCCAACGACACCCCGCCGTCGGCTGGTAACGACGAGGATGCTTCCGATGACCCGACCGTTTAATTTTTCGGCCGGGCCGGCTGCACTGCCTGAAAGTGTGTTGCAGCAAGCTGCCGCCGAAATGCTCGATTGGCATGGCAGCGGCATGTCGGTGATGGAAATGAGTCATCGCGGTCGCGAGTTCGGTGAGATCTGCGACCAGGCCGAGGCCGATCTGCGTACCCTGCTGGGCGCCGGCAACGACTACGCCGTGCTCTTCATGCAGGGAGGTGCCACGGCCGAGAACGCCATCATTCCGCTCAATCTCATCGGACGCAAGGCAGCGCTCAAGGCCGACTACGTGCTCACCGGCTCGTGGTCGCGCAAGTCATGGAAAGAAGCGCAGCGGTATGGCGACATCGCGATCGCGGCACAGTCCGATCAGCCCCGCGTGATTCTCGATCGCGAGCAGGCGCCGTATACCTGGGTGCCGCCGGTGGCGGAATGGCAGGTCCGCCCGGATGCGAGCTACCTGCATCTGTGCTCCAACGAAACCATCGACGGCGTCGAGTTTGCCACCTGGCCCACCGCTGCCGAGCTGGGCACCGACGATGTCCCCCTGGTGGTGGATGCATCGTCGCATTTCCTGTCGCGGCCGTTTGCCCTTGAGCGTGCCGGTCTCGTATACGCCGGCGCCCAGAAAAACGCCGGGCCTGCCGGGGTCACCATGGTGGTGGTGCGTCGTGATCTCCTGGGCCATGCCTTGCCAGCGTGCCCTTCGGCGTTCGACTACGCCAATGTGGCGCGCGAGTCGTCGCGATTCAATACGCCGCCTACCTATGCCATCTATGTGGCGGGTCTCGTGTTCCGGTGGATTCTCGAGCAGGGTGGCCTCGAGGGTATGGCCGAGGCCAATCGCATCAAGGCCCAACGTCTTTATCAGGCCATCGACAGCAGCGATTTCTATCACAACCCCATCGAGCCTTCGGTGCGCTCGTGGATGAACGTGCCTTTCGTGTTGGCCAACGAGGCGCTCAACGACGCGTTTCTGGCAGGGGCCCGCGAAGCCGGCCTGTTGTCGCTCAAGGGCCACAAGAGTGTGGGTGGCATGCGGGCGTCCATCTACAACGCCATGCCGCTGGCCGGCATCGAGGCCCTCATCGATTACATGACCGCGTTCGAGAAAACGCATGGATAACGCATTGCAGCAACGCCTCGCGCCTCTGCGTGAGGCCATCGACGAGGTGGATCGTCAACTGCTCGAATTGGTCAATCGCCGCGCCCGATTGGCGCAGGACGTCGGTGTCGCCAAGCACGAACTGGGCGGCGCCGATGTGGCCGTGTTGCGGCCCGAGCGCGAGGCTCAGATCATACGTGCCCTGCAGCAAGCCAACCCCGGGCCCTTGCCGGCCGAGTCGGTGCAGGCCATCTGGGCCGAGATCATCTCCAGTTGCCGCGGTCTCGAGCGGGGTCTTCGCGTCGCCTATCTGGGCCCCGAAGGCACGTATTCCGAGATGGCGGCGCTGGCACACTTTGGCCATGCCATCGACGCCGTGCCCTACCCGTCGATCGACGCGGTGTTCCGCGCCGTGGAAACCGGCGAGACCGATCTGGGCATCGTGCCCGTCGAGAATTCCACCGAAGGTGCGGTCAATCGCACGCTCGATCTCTTCCTGAGCTCGCCGGTGCAGATCTCGGGTGAACATTCGCTCAAGATCCATCAGTGCCTCATGACACAGTCGGGCACGCTGGAAGGGGTGGAGCGTGTGCTGGCGCATCCGCAATCGCTGGCTCAGTGTCATGGCTGGCTCAACCAGCATTGTCCCGATCTGGGGCGCGAAGCCATCAGCAGCAATGCCGAAGCCGCTCGCCTGGCGTCGCTCGACCCCGGGGTGGCGGCCATTGCGGGCGAGCCTGCGGCGCGCAAATGGGGCCTGAAGCTCGTGGCCGCCGGCATCCAGGACGACCCGCACAATCGCACCCGCTTCGTGGCCATCGGCCATCACGACACGCCGCCGTCGGGCCACGACAAGACCAGTCTGATCGTGGCCGTACCCAACCGGGCCGGGGCCGTCTTCGAACTGCTGCAGCCGTTGGCCGGCAATGGGGTGTCGATGAGTCGTCTGGAGTCGCGGCCAGCGCGCACCGGTCAGTGGGAGTACTACTTCTACCTCGATCTGGTGGGGCATCGGCAGGATCCCGCGGTGACCGCTGCGTTGCAGACGCTGGAGCAAGTGGCCGCCTATTGCAAGTTGCTGGGGTCGTATCCGGCGCAGCCCTGAGCCGGCAATTTTGTGCACTACCCCGAGTCCGTCAATCTCGCCATCAATCTTCGGAGTGCAGGATGGAAGTGAAAGATCTGCCCGTTCCGGGCCATATCGGTGCCCTTGCCCCCTATCAGGCAGGCAAACCCATCGAAGAACTGGCTCGTGAGTTCGGCCTGGATCCTGCCCGCATCGTCAAGCTGGCGTCCAACGAGAACCCGCTGGGCATGCCGGAGTCGGCCCGCGCGGCAGCAGTGGCCGCCATGGCCGAGGCCGCGCGCTATCCCGATGCCAACGGCTACTACCTGAAAGAAGCGCTGGCCAGCCGATATGGCGTGGAGATGAACGGGCTCACGCTGGGCAATGGTTCCAATGACATTCTCGACCTCGTGGCCGATGCGTTTCTGACCGCTGGAACCTCGGCGGTGTATGCCCAGCATGCGTTTGCCGTCTACAAGCTGGCGGTACAGAAGGCGGGCGCCCGTCATATCGAGGTGCCGGCGCAACAGTACGGTCATGACCTCGACGCCATGTTCGCGGCGATCGATGACGACACGCGCGTGGTGTTCGTGGCCAACCCCAATAACCCCACCGGTACCTTCCAGCCGGCCGAGCGCATCGAGGCCTTCGTGGCGGCCGTGCACGAGAAGTTCGGTACCCATGTGGTGGTGGTGCTGGATGAGGCCTACAACGAGTACCTGCCGCCCGAGCTGCGTTTCGACAGCGTGGCGTTGGTGCGTCGCTACCCCAACCTGATGGTGTCACGCACCTTCTCCAAGGCCTATGCCCTGGCGGGGCTGCGCATTGGATTCTCGATTTCGCATCCGGCCATCGCCGACCTGCTCAACCGGGTACGTGAGCCGTTCAACGTGGCCGTGCCGTCGCAGGCAGCGGCCATTGCGGCGCTCAACGACAGCGAGTTTCTGCAGCGCAGCTACGAGCTCAATCTGCAGGGCGTGCAGCTGCTGCAGGAGGCCTTCGCCGAGCTCAATCTCGAGTATGTGCCCAGCTACGGCAACTTCGTGCTGGTGCGCGTGGGCGATGCGCCGCGCATCAATCTCGAATTGCTCAAGCGAGGCGTCATCGTGCGGCCAGTGGCGGGCGACGGGCTGCCCGAATGGTTGCGGGTGTCGGTAGGCTTGCCGGAAGAGAACCAGGCGTTCCTCACCGCCTTGCGCGACATTCTGGCGAGCTGACCTCGCCATGAGCACCAGCGCCGCTTCCGCGTCGCCGGCAGGCAGTCGCCGCCGACATCCGCCGGCTGTGTCGACACCGCTGATCCCGGTCCTGGCGGTGATCGGCGTGGGCTTGATCGGCGGCTCGTTTGCCGCCGGATTGCGCCAGGTGAGCGAAGTGGGCCGCGTGCTGGGTGTGGATCGTGACACCGACACGCTGGAGCGCGCGCTTGCCCTGAAACTGATCGATGAAGCGGTAACGCTGCCCGAAGCGGCGCGTCGGGCCGACCTCATCCTGCTGGCCACCCCCGTGGGTGCTCTGCCCGAGATTCTGACTGAGCTGGCACCGCATCTGGGGCCCAACACCGTGATCACCGATGGTGGCAGCACCAAGCAGGATGTGGTGGCCGCGGCCAGCCAGAGCCTGGGCAAGGCGCGTACCCGCTTTGTGCCAGGGCATCCGGTGGCCGGTAGCGAAAAAGGCGGGCCCGACGCGGCGCGCTCCGATCTCTACCTTCGGCGTCGCGTCATTCTCACCCCATTGGCCGACACCGATCCCGATGTGATCCGTCGGGTGCGCAAGGCGTGGCAGGCTTGTGGCGCCAACGTGGTGGAAATGGATGCCGAGAGGCACGATCGGCTGATGGCGTCGGTCAGCCATTTGCCGCATGTCGTGGCCTTTGCCTACATGACCCAGTTGGGAGCCGCCGACGATGTCGATCAGCGCCTTGCCAGCGCGGGCAGCGGATTTCGCGATTTTTCGCGCATTGCGGCAGCGTCGCCCGAAATGTGGCGAGACATCCTGCTGGCCAACCGTGCGGCCATTCGGGCCGAGTTGCACGAGCTGCAGGATCGCCTGCAACAGTTTGATGCCTTGCTCGAGTCGGCCGATGGTGAAGCCCTTGAAGGCCTCGTGGCCGACGCCGCCCAGCTGCGTCGCAGCTGGCGGCTTTGATCGCCGGCGATTGGCCGGGCAATCCGTGCACCTTGCCCGACGCGTTTACCTGAAGGCCAGGCAGATGGCATTCTGGCAAGTTCAGCGCACGCGCATACCGGGTTGGGCGCCTTCCCAGGGCTCGAGAATGTAGATGCCCGGGTGTGCCTTCTCGTCGGCATGGCTGGCAGCCAGCACCATACCTTCAGAAACACCGAACTTCATTTTGCGTGGTGCCAGATTGGCCACCAGGACGGTGTACTTGCCCACGAGGTCTTCGGGTTTGTAGGCGGAACGAATGCCCGAAAACACATTGCGGTGACGGCCTTCGCCGGCGTCGAGCGTGAGCTGCAGCAACTTGCGCGCGCCTTCAACCTGATGGCACGCCACGATTCGGGCGATTCGCAGATCGACTTTGGCGAAGTCGTCGATGGTGATTTCGGGGGCCAGCGCTTCGCCTCCCGGTCGCGCAGCTTCGGTTGGCGCCGTGGCCGCCGCCACGACCGCATCGCCCACTCTGGCTGCGGCTGCGGCCGGGTCCGCCTCGGGCGTGTCGAGCAGCGCGTCGAGTTGTTTGGCGTCGACCCGTTGCAAAAGGTGCTGGTAGGGAGCGATGCGTTCTGAGGGTTCGAGGGCGTCCGACCACCGGAAGGCGCGCTCGAGGCCAAAGAGCTCGTGCGCCACGCGATGGGTGAGGTGCGGCAGAATGGGCGAGAGCATGACCGACAAGGCCTTGAAACCGGCGATGGCCTGCGAGCACACCAGATGCAGGCTTTCACGTTGCAGTTCGTCGATGGCCGCGCTGCGCGCCATCACCCACGGTTGCGCGGTATCGAACACTTGATTGATGCGGTCGGCCAGCGCCATGATTTCGCGCACGGCGCGGCTGAAGTCGCGAGCTTCGTAGAGCCCCGCCACCGTGTTGGCCACTTCGTCGATCTCGGCGTAGAAGTCGGTGTCCGGCGTGACCAGCCGACCCTCGAAGTGCTGCTGGATGAAACGGGCAGCGCGGCTCGCGATGTTGACGTACTTGCCCACCAAATCGCTGTTGATGCGCGCCACGAAGTCGTCGGGATTGAAGTCGACGTCTTCGACATGGGCGTTGAGTTTGGCGGCAATGTAGTAGCGCAACCACTCGGGGTTCATGCCCAGTTCGAGATAGCGCAAGGGCGAGATGCCCGTGCCCCTGCTCTTGGACATCTTGGTGCCCTTGACCGTAATGAAACCGTGCACATGCAGGAAGTCGGGCGTCTTGCGACCGGAGAAATGCAGGACGGCGGGCCAGAACAGCGCGTGGAAATAGACGATGTCCTTGCCGATGAAATGCACCTGCTCGGTGTGGCCATCGGGATCGAGCAGTTCGTCGAAGTCGAGGCCCTCGCGTTGGCAATAGGCCTTGAGCGAGGCCAGGTAACCGATGGGGGCATCGAGCCAGACATAAAAGTACTTGCCGGGAGCATCGGGGATCTCGATGCCGTGGTAGGGGGCATCGCGCGAGATGTCCCAGTCGGCCAGCTTGCCTTCTTCACCCAGCCACTCACGGGTTTTGGCCAGCACCTCGGGCTGCAGGCGGGGTCGTTCGAGCCGATTGTTGCCGGCCGTCCAGTCTTGCAGAAACTGCACGCAGCGCGGGTCGGACAGCCGGAAGAAGAAGTGCTCGGACGACTTGAGCACCGGCGTGGCACGGGTCAGCGTGGAGTAGGGCGCACCCAGATCGGTGGGGGCATACACGGCACCGCAGGCCTCGCAGGAGTCGCCATACTGATCGGCCGCGCCGCACTTGGGGCAATTGCCCTTGATGAAGCGGTCGGGCAAGAACATGTTCTTGACCGGGTCGAAGAACTGCTCGATGACCCGGCTCTCGATCAGGTTGGCATCGCGCAGCCGCCGATAGATGCCTTGCGAGAGCTCGGTGTTCTCGGGCGTGTCGGTGCGGTACCAATGGTCGAAACGGATATGAAAACCGTCGAGATATTGCGGTCGCTCGGCTGCATAGCGCGCCACCAGCTCCTGAGGCGACACGCCTTCAGACTCGGCCTTGAGCATGATCGGGGCGCCATGCGCGTCGTCGGCGCACACGAAATGAACGGTATGCCCCTGCGATCGCATGAATCGCACCCAGATATCGGCCTGAATGTATTCCATGATGTGGCCGATATGGAACGAGCCGTTGGCATAGGGCAGGGCGGTCGTGACGAACAGCGTGCGAGACATGGCAGAACCTGGGCGCGGTGGCAAAAGCGGTATTGTAGGCGGTAGGCGGCGCCGCAGGCGTGGGCCGGCCGGGCCCGACGGGGCTCAGGGCGGAGCGCCCCGGCCACGGCTGCCTGTCGTGGCCGGCGAGGCCGTGAGCAGCTGGCGGTGGCAGCTACCGCCATGCACGGTGATCAGGGGAGGTCGCGCGCTTCGACGTCGATGACCTGAGTGTCGCGGCGTGGGCGATGCCCATTGGCGGAGGCGGGCCCCGGTTGGCTCTGCGCCGAGGTGCCGGCAGTGGGCCCCTCGGACGGACGCTGCCAGCGACCATTGTGAAACTGCCAGCGCATCTGGTTGCGCCGGGCGCGCCAGAATTCGGCCGGAGCGAACGGGCGACCCCGCACGCGCGCCACGATATAGAGCACGCCCAGTGCGATCGCGGTGGACACCATGAAGATCATCAGCATCGCGAAGCCGGCGAGGGCCAGCATGACGAGGAGGATCCCGCGGAAAATTTGGGCAACAGGATTCATGTGAGCCAGTGTACCTTGTGACGAGTGGCGAAGCGATATCCGCTATGCTTGAGCCTGAGATTTCGTTGTGCCACGTTAAAGAGAGAGTGCCGCCATGTCATTGACCGTCGAACAGGTGCGAGGTGTGCTTGAAAACCTCGTGGACGCCGAAGCCGGCGTCGGGCTGCTGCAGGCGGGTAAGGTGCAGCAGCTGGAGGTGAAAGATGATGTGGTGATATTGGACCTCCAATTGGGGTATCCGGTTCAATCGCGCCAGCCGGCGCTGGAGCAGTGGTTGACAGACCAGCTTCGGGCGGTGGGTGCGCGCGAGGTGCACCTGACACTGCATGCCGAAGTGGCCGCCCACGCCGTGCAATCGGGGCTCAAACTGTTGCCGGGCGTGCGCAACATCATTGCCGTGGCCTCCGGCAAGGGGGGGGTGGGCAAAAGCACCACCGCCGCCAACCTCGCACTCGCACTCGCAGCCGAAGGCGCCCGAGTCGGTGTGCTCGATGCCGATATCTACGGCCCCAGCCAGCCCACCATGCTTGGCGTCAGCGGCAAGCCGCCCAGTCAGGATGGGGCCACCATGGAGCCATTGCAAGGGCACGGTCTGCAAGTGAACTCCATCGGGTTTCTGGTCGACCCCGAAACCCCCATGGTGTGGCGGGGTCCGATGGTGACGCAGGCGCTGGAGCAGCTGCTGCGCAAGACGCGTTGGCACGACCTCGATTACCTCGTGGTCGACATGCCCCCCGGTACCGGCGATATTCAGCTCACCCTGTCACAGAAAGTGCCGGTCACCGGGGCGGTGATCGTGACCACACCGCAGGATATCGCCCTGCTCGATGCCCGCCGTGGCCTGCGCATGTTCGAGAAGGTCGGCATTCCCATTCTGGGCATCGTCGAGAACATGGCCATGCACGTCTGCTCGCAATGCGGTCATGTCGAGCATATCTTCGGGTCGGGAGGCGGCGAGCGCATGGCGCACGACTACAACGCCACCTGGCTGGGGGGGTTGCCGTTGTCGCTGACCATTCGCGAACAAACCGACGCGGGCAGGCCCACCATGGTGGCTGCGCCCGACAGCCCCGAGGCCGCCGCCTATCGCGCCATCGCGCGGCGTCTCGCCGGGCGCGTCGCCCTGCAGGCACGCGACATGACGTCGCGATTTCCCAGTATCGTGGTGCAAAATACCTGAGGTCCAGTCGTCATGCCCCATTCGCGAGCCGGTGCGCGACCCTGGCGCAGCTCATATCGCCAGGCCAGGGCGCCGGGGGCGTCCACCGATCGTGCCCGATGGTATCGGTCGGCACCGATCCTGGCCGCGATGCTCACTCTTGTGCTGCTTGGCCACTTCTGGGCAGGCCAGGCCCTGGCGGCCAGCAACGACTCCTCCGGCAACGGCGAGCGTGAACCGGCCCCCGAAATCACGATCGACCCGGGCGGTGTACCGCCGGCGGTCCTGCAGGCCGTGACCACGTCGGTCAATCGCATCGCCGAACTGTCGCAGGATCAGGACGGCGGCGAGATCGAACGCCTGCGTCGGCGGGCCCGCGACGTCACCATTACCGCCCTGGCCACTGAAGGCTACTTCAGCCCCGAGGTCACGCTCGAAGCCAACCTGGATCAGTTCGGTGAAACCTGGGATATCGTCATTCGGCCCGGCGAGCGAGCCACCATTCGATCGGTCGAGATCGACTTCGACGGAGCGATCGAGCGGCAGCCCTTCACCGAGCGTCGCGAGCGCATCCGCAACGAATGGAGCCTGGCCGAAGGTGCGCCGTTTCGCAATGCCGAATGGGAAACCGCCAAGCGCAATCTTCTGCGGAGTGTGGCCGACGTCGATTTCGCTCTGGCGCGCATCAGTGAGTCGCGCGCTCTGGTCGACGCTCCGGCCGCCGAAGTCGATCTGCGGGTGGTCATCACCAGCGGACCCCAGGTGTTGCTGGGTGAATTGCGAACCGAGGGTTTCGACGAGGTGCCGGACGCGCTGGTGCGGCGCTATGTGCAGTATCAACCGGGCACGACGTCGTACGACCGTCGCCAACTCATCGGCTGGCAGCAGGAGCTGCAACGTACCGTGTTTTTTTCGTCCCTCGACATCAACCTCGAAACGCGGGAGGTCGTGCAACAGATGGACGACGGCAGTGTCGTCGATGCCCCTGAAGTGGGTACCTCGGCGGCCACCGTCGACGAGGCTACCCGGGGCGCTGAAGATCGGGCGCCAACCGGCAGGTTCGCACGCTTCATGCAGCGCTCGCAGGTGGTGGTGCCGCTGAAGGTAGAAGTGACCGAAGCCGAGCGGCATCGGCTCGACCTGGCCCTGGGGATCGATAGCGATGTCGGCGCGCGTGCCGAGGCCATGTACCGCCAGAACGTGGTATTCGGCCGCGCGGTCGAACTGCAAACCGGTATTGGCATCGACCGCAAACGCCAGCTGGCCTTTGCCGACATTCTGCTGCCGCCCAACGTCAAAGGCTACAACGACAAGTTCGGGCTGTTGCTCGAGCACCAGGACATCGAAGGTCAGGATGTGCGCAAGGCGGCGGGCGGTTGGGTGCGCAGCCAGACTCGCCAGGCGGCGGGTAGCAGCCGGGTCGAGTTCGAAACCAACCTGAGCCTCATGGCCAGTTACGAGAAGGTGCGCTATGGCGACGTGCGCTACACCTTGCCGTCAGTCGTCGGCACGTGGGAGTGGCTGCGTCGCGACGTCGACAACAAGTACAACCCACGCTCCGGCAATCTGGTGGCGGTGGGCGCGGGGGTGGGTACCGCGCTGGATGGTTTCGATCCCTTTACCCGCCTGCAGGCGCGCGGCCAATACTGGTGGCCTGTGGGTGAGCGTGATCTGTTCACCGTGCGCGGCGAGGTGGGCCGCGTCTGGACGCACGGCAGTGCGAATATTCCGGCGGATTTTGGCTTCCGTACGGGTGGGGCACGAACGATTCGGGGTTACCGGTATCTGAGCCTCGGGCGAGACGTGGGCGACGCCGTGATTGGCGCCAATGCCCTGGCCGTGGCCAGCGTCGAATATCAATACTATTTCACCGATACGCTGGGTGTGGGGTTTTTCGTGGATGCCGGTGATGCTGCCGAAGAGTTTCGTGACATGGACATCGCGATAGGCGTGGGTGCCGGTCTGCGCATCCGCACTCCGGCCGGGCCGATCTTCGTGGATCTGGCCTATGCCGAGCGCGACAAGCGCCTGCGGTTGAACTTCTCGCTGGGGATCGCGTTTTGATCCATGCCCCCGCACGCCGACCACGCGGTTTCGTGGTGGGCCTGTTGTTGATTCTGATGGCCATTGTCAGCCTGCTGCTTTTTCTGGTGGGCTCGTCGTATGGGGCGGCTCTGCTGTTGCGTGTGGGTCTGGCGCTGGGTGGCGAAGGTAGTGCCAGTGGGGTATCGGGCTCGGTGTTCTATGGTCTGCAGGTCGAGCGGCTCGAGTTTCGGGGCTTCGAGATGTCCATCGAGGCCGACAATGTGCGTTTCGAGGTCGACTGGCTGGCGCTGCGTGATCGCCACATCGAGGTGGTGGATGCCACGGTAGGTCGTCTGGTGCTTGATTTGCCGCCTGCCGCCGAGCCCGACCCCGATGAGCCGTTCCGCCTGCCGCCGCTGCCCGAATGGCCCGACATTCCGCTCACCATGTCGATCCAGCGCCTGGTCGTCGGCGAGCTGCGCCTGGGGCGTGATGGCACGCCGCTGCCCCTGGAGATCGATCAGGCCGCCCTGCACGCCAATCTCGATGCCGATGGGCTGACACTGTCGCTCGAAGGGATCGAACTTCACGGGCCGGACGCGAGCCTCAATGCGCACGGGCAAGTGTTGCTGGCGCCCTCGCCACCGGGCGCCAGTGCCCCGGCGGCCGATGCGCATCTGGTGGTGGCTCTGCAGCAAGGCGACGAAAGTGCCCGACTCGATATCACGGCCAGGGGGACGCTGGCCGAGCTGAAGCTCCAGGTGTCGGCGGTCGGTTATGCCCTCGACGTGCAGGGTAGCGCCACGGTGTCGCCTTTCTCCGAAACCCTGCCCGTGTCGGCGGTGTCCTTGCAGGTTCGGGGTTTCGAGCCGGCCGCCTGGCTGAGCGCAGCACCAGAGGCACGCCTGGATCTCTCTCTCGAGGCCGAGCTGGCCGGTGAGCTCTGGCCCGAAGGGCAGTTCGGCCTGCCCCGCCCCGAAGGGCTGCAGACCCGCCTGCGCCTCGACGTGTTGCCGGGCAGTCAGTGGCTTGGTCAACCTTTCGAGGGGCAGGTGCAGTTGCAGCAGGATGGCTGGCGCCTCACCAATGTGGCCACCGATTTGCAACTGGCCCGCAACCGGGTTCAGCTTGACGGTGCAGCGGGTGCCGGCGACGACGCCATCACCTGGCGTCTGCAGGTGCCGCAACCCGCGGCCTTCTGGCCCGGGCTTACCGGGGCGGCCGATCTTTCCGGTCGCTGGCGGGGTTTGCCGGAAGATCACGAACTGACGGTGGAGGGCACGGTCACCCTGCCGCCCGGTCTCATACCGGACGGCGGCGTCGGCCCCGCAGCCGACGACGTCCTGCCGCTCGACACGGCGTCCGACGCGACCGGCGGCGTGCTGGTCAATGGCCGTGGCGGCGAGGTGGCCGCGGCCGATATCGACCCGGCCATCGACATCCCTGCTGTGCTGGCCGAAGGGCCGTATCGCGTCGCCCTCACCGTGCGGGGCGAATGGCAGCCGGGCGCGGGCGAGACCACCGCAGATGGCTGGCAGGGGTCGATCACGCGTCTCGCCTTGAGCAACCCCCAGACCGGCTTGCAGCTCGGCGCGCCACTGGCACTCGACGTGCGTCTTCCCACGGCCAATACACCGCTGAGCTGGCAGGCGGGCGCCACCTCGCTCACCTGGGATCTGCCCGACAGCCGGCGCATCGTGTTGCAGCATGAGGGCTCGCAAGGCAGCGGCGACCAGTGGCAGACCGCGGGACGGGTCAGCGATCTCGTGCCCGCCTGGCTGGTGGCGGCCCTGCCGCGCAATGCCGACCCGCTGAGTCTGGATCTCAGTTGGGATCTCGAGCAGGCCGGCAGCCTGGCCGGCTCGGTGCAAGTGCGCCGGCGTCGTGGCGACATCATCTTGCCGGCCGAAACGCCGATCGCGCTGGGGCTGGAAACCCTGGAGCTCGACCTGCGTGCCACGCCGCGTGAAGCCGACGTCAGCGACCTCGGCTTCGAGCTGCAAGTGCAAGGTCGCACGTTGGGGTCGGTGTCGGCCCAGGGCAGCACGGTGCTGCGCTTGCTGAACGGCGTGCCGGTCATTTCCGAACAGCAGCCAGTATCGCTCGAAGCGCAGTTGGCCATCGATGATCTGGGCTGGGCGGTTGCCTTTACTGGCGACGAAACCGAGCTGGGGGGGCAGCTGCGGGGCGATGTCTCGCTGCAGCGGCGCGACGGCGAATGGGATGCCTCGGGCACATTGCAGGCCGACGACCTGCGCGTGGTGCGTATCGACGACGGTGTCCGACTGCTCGATGGCTCGTTGCGCGCCCGCTTCAATCAGGATCGTATCGATGTGGCCTCATTGCGCTTTCCCAGCGTGATCCGCTCGGCTCCGCGCAATGCGGCCGTGCAGTCCTGGGTGGCGCAATACGGCGACGAAGGCTATCTAGAAGCCACTGGTACCTGGTTCCTGAGCGAGGCACGTGGCCAGGCCACGGTGGATATTTCGCGCTACCCGCTCGTGCAGCGGGCCGATCGTTTTGTGGCGGGATCGGGCGAAGTGCAGATCGAGGCCTCACCCACTCGCATGGCCATCTCCGGCAAGGTCACGGCCGACATCGGCTGGATCAGTCTCGAAGGCAGTGACGAGTTGCCTACCCTGGCCTCGGACGTCGTCGTGGTGCAGAACGTCGATGACTCATCCAATGCCGGCACGGGCGAGGCGCTGGCCTTGAGGCTGGATCTGGACGTGGATTTCGGCAATCGCATGATGCTGTCCGGCCTGGGGCTCAATACCGACCTCACCGGTGCCATCAATGTTCGCAATACGTCGGCCGGTCTGCGTGCCACGGGCGTCGTCAACACGCGCGACGGTCGCTTCAGCATTTATGGGCAAACGCTTGAAGTGCGGCGCGGCACGGTCACGTTCAATGGCCTGCTCGACGATCCGCTGCTCGACATCGTGGCCGTGCGGCCCAACCTGCAGGTGCAGGCGGGCGTGCAGGTGGGCGGTACGGCTCGCCAGCCACAGATTTCGCTCATTTCCTTCCCCGATGTCCCCGAAACCGAGAAGCTCAGCTGGTTGCTGCTGGGTCGGGGCCCCGACTCGCGTGGAGCCGACACCGGTCTGTTGCTGTCAGCGGCTGCCTCGCTGCTGGGAGACGATGGCAGCGAGCCCATCTATCGCCAGTTCGGCCTGGACGAGCTCGGCTTGCGCTCTGGGGCGGGTGGCAGCGTGAGCGGAATTCTGCCGCACAGCACGGTGGTGGGCAGCCTCAACGAACTGGGTCGAGGGAACGAGGCCGATCAGTTTCTGGTGGCGGGCAAGCGCTTGTCCGATTCTTTGTACATCACTTTCCAGCAGGCCCTGAACGGCCGCGAAGCCGTGGTACGGGCGAGCTACCGGATTTCCGAGCGGCTCAGCGCTTCGGTGCAGGGCGGCACCATCAATGGCCTTCAGCTGGTGTGGTCGCTGCTGTGGTAGGGGCGTGACGAACTACTCGAAGCGCCAGGTCAGCGACAGCATGGTGCTGAGCTCGCGATAGTCGAACAACGGTATGCTGGCGTTCTGCCGGGCTGCCAGCACGCCCAGCCCCACTCGCCAGTCGCGATTGAGATTGATCGATACCTCGGCGCCCAGTTGCCAGCGTGTGCGAGTATTGCGCCGATCGCCGAAGAGCGGGCTGTAGGCGCGCCGATCGCGGGCATGCAGCACGCCTGCGTTCAGCTCGAGACGCGGCAGATAGCCTGCCACCGCGGGCAGGTTCCGTTCGTGTCGCAAGTCGAAGGCATAGCGAGTCTGGCTTTCGCCGGCCCGTTCGGCTTGCGGCGAGTCGTATTCGAAAGCCAGATTGGCGCGCCATTGGTGGGTGATGGGAACTCGGGCAGCGAGGCGTGTGGTGTACCACCCCGCGCCGTCACGTGGCTTGCGGCGTTCGATGGCGCCGCGGATGATCGGTCCCGCAGGGCTTAGCTGATGCTCGAGCCACAGGCCGCCGGCGCTCAAGCCCCCCAGGTAGCCTTCGTTCACAGAAAGAGCAAGCACACCGGCGCGCGAGCGAGCATTCAGACCCAGCCCGTCGAGCCCCAGACGCCCCAGCCCCATGCCGATCTCGGCGTAACCGGCGACGAGAGCCGGCAGACTGGCGTCGAAAGGGCGGCGTGTGAGTCCGTCGATCTTCAGTGTGACATCGTGCAATGGCCAAATGCTTTGGTACGACAGCCCGGCTTCAGCCAGGGCGCCGCCGCGTTCGCGATAGCCTTCGTCCAGAAACGCCCGTACCTCGACGCCATCGAGCAACAGGGTGAGGTCGTCGGCGCTGGTGGCGCGCAGCAAATTGGTGCTGGCGCCGAGTCCCAGCCGGAGTTCGCCTTGCTGTACCCGCAACACGTTGCCCAGCGATTGTCGCAAGGCGGGCGGCAAGCCGAATTGCCGGATGGCACTCGCCAGAATATTGCGGCAGCCGGCCGGATCACCGAGATCGCACAAGGTGATGCCGTAATCGAACCAGGCTCCGGCAAAGAGGGGCGACAGCATCAGCGCCTGTTCGAAGGCCAGCGCGGCTTGCTGCAGATCGCCCCGCGCGCGGGCGTCGAGACCGGCTTCGTAACTGGCCAGGGCCGCCGGTGGTGGCCCGGCCGCAGGGGTGGCGGAGGCGGCGACTGCCGCCGTGCCCAACGGAGTGAAGGCCGCGCAACACCCGATCATGAGGGCGGTGCAGCGGAGCCTGAGGCGCCGTCGAAGGCGCTGGGTCAGGGGTGGCGCGGGTAATGGGGGTGCGGCAACGGACGGATTCACGGGGGTGATGTGGTGGCGGCAGTGGCCGTGATCGGCCAGTGAAAGGCGGGGAGATGATTCAGAGTGTAAAGCGCCAGCGTGCGGGATTCATCCAGCCGCAGTTCGGCCACGCGCATGGCGTCGCCCGGTGGCAAGGCGTCGGCCACGGTCTGGCTGAACAGAATGGGCCAGGGGTGACGACGGGTCTGGCGTTCGATGTGGGCAGCCAGGTTGGCGGCTTCACTCACCACGGTGTAACGCTTCTGGCCCGTGCCGAAGGAGCCGAGCAGGTAAGGACCGGCATGAATGCCGATGCCGATGGCCAGCGGCGGCAGGCCGATTTCGGCAAGCGCCTGGTTGAGCGCCGGCAACCCGGCGAGAATGTCGTGGGCAGCCGCACACGCCGCGGCGGCCTGCTCGATGTCGGAGCCCTGACGCCAGAGCAGCAGGGCGCCATCGCCTGCCACGTTGTCGAGCAAACCGCCATGGACGTGCGCATGATGCAGGATGTGATCGATGCCGCGATCGCACCAGGCGGCCACCTGGCCCAGGGGCAGGGTGCGCGATAACCGGGTGTAACCCAGAATATCGGCCACGAGAATCGTGCCCCAGCCGGTTTCGTCCGGAATTCGGGCGACGTTCCGGCCCAGCAGCCGGCGCAGGGGTGGCGGCAGATAGGGTTCGATTCGGCTCAGGATCTCGCGGCGCTCCAAGACGGCGCCGTGCAGCATGAGCAGCAGTGTCGCCGTGAGTGCGAAGAACAGGGGGGCGGCCAGCGGCAGCATGACCCTGTGGGCGTGCCAGGCCAGCGCCATGGCCACGACCAGCAGCAGGCTGCCCGTCAGGCCAACCCACGTCACGCGGCGTGTGCTCGCGCCAGCCAGGAGCAGCGCGATGGCCAGCACGGCAGCAGCGGCCAGCGCCAGGGCCCGACCCTGAACCGGCTGATGGGGCAGGTTGCCGGCCAGCCAGCCGTGCAACAGGTGACCGTGCACTTCCATACCGGGCACCGTGCGTTGCAAGGGAGAGGTGGCGATGTCGCCCAGGCCCAATGAAACACCGCCAAACAACAGGATGCGTTGATCGAGCCTCCCCGGAGGGAGGGTGCCATCCCAGAGATCGGCGGCGCTGACGTAAGGCAGCAGCGGCCGAGGTTGCCACGGAATCCAGGTTTGCAGATGTTCGTCGAGAGGAATCTGAAGCTCCGGCAGGGCGCCGGGGCTCAGGATCCAGGCAGGTTCCAGCAGGTACCAGCGACCCCGACGAATCTGCCAATCGGGCTCGCCCAGCAAGACATCCGCCATGGCCAGAAACAGACTGGGCGAGCATCGGTCGGGCGCCTGTTGACAGAGCAGGGCAGGGGCGCGACGCATGAGGCCGTCGGGCTCGATCACGGCATTGATGTGGCCAACCGCACTGCTTTCGGTGAGGGGCGGGGCATTGCCCAGTACACCGGGCATCCGTGGAATGGCGGCGGCCAGGTCGGCCCGGGCGTCGGGGGTGGCGCGAGGCAGGGGTGCCCATGCCGCCAACCCGCGGTCTCCGGGATCGGGCAACAACAGCTGACCGATCACGGCAGGCTGCGTGTTCAGTGTGGCCGCCAGCTGGCGATTGCCTTCACGTTGCGCATTGTCGACCGGAAATACGACGTCGAGCGCGACCAGGTCCGGGGCGTGCCGCGCTTGCAGGCGCTGCAGTAGCTCGGCCCAGTGGCTGCGTGGCCAGGGCCAGGGCCCCAGGCGATCGATCGCGCCTTCGTCGATGGCCACCAGGGTGACGGCGGGCGTGGGTGCGGCGTCTTGCCAGAGCAGGAGCAGGGATTGCAGCCGGTCTTCGAGCGTGCGGCTGACGCCGGGCAGCAACCAGCAGGCAGCCAGCAGCACGATCAGGAGCCGGGCGCGCCACCGTTGCCACAGGGAGAGCGACGCGTCGGGCCGTGCCAGGGGACGGCCCACGGACGCTATTGGCGACCCCAGACGACAATGCCCGAGAGCTGGCCGTCGTCGAATTGCCGCTCAACAGCGGTAATGGCGGAATCGAGATCCTTGCCCAGCGCCCCTGTGACTCGGGCATTTGACAGGGCAGGATCGGAGCGCAGGTAACCGTTGTCGTTGATGGTGCCGCTGGCTTGCGTGTCGAAGTGACGGCTGCCGTCGGTAAAGCGGGCTTCGGTGTCGAAGCGGCTGCGGTCGAAATCGACGCCCAGCCGGCCGGAAGCGACCTCGAGCGCCGCCGTGTGTTCAGCCCCCAGCCAGACGCCATCGCCGCCGGCGGCGATGAAGTCGGCACGACCGCTGCGCGGCAACTGCGTGGCCCGCTCGTCGAAGCCGGCACCGAATTGCGTGTTGACCACCTGGATCGATTTGTCGGCGTCGAGGAGATCGGCCACGCGCTGCGTGCTGGCGTCGTCGACGGTGTTGGCGGTGCTCCAGCGCCCCCAATGCACGCCCTCGGGCATGGCGACGTCGGCGGCGTTGGGGGGAGGGGGCGGAGCTGGCAGGCTGGGGCTGGGGCTGGGGTTGCGATCGGGCTCGACGGTGACCACCACGTCGCCGTCGCGGGTGTCGGGCAGGGACTCACTGCGGTTGACCCGCGGTTCGTCGTCGTGGGGCGGGGCCAGTCGATCGGGAGTCTGGTTGGGGTCTTGCACCAGACGAGGGAGCTGCTCGCCTCTCACCACCTCGACAAACTGCCCCGGCAGGCTGCTGGCCTTGCCCAGCACCACGGCATCGTTGGCACAAGCCCCGAAGCCGGCCGCACTGCAGTTTTCGCCCAGTGCGGCCACCACCACGGCACCGCTGTTGATGGCCACGCGCGACGTGGCGGGCGTTGTGGCCACCACGAAATCGGTGCCGCGCACGCCAACCGCCGCCACCGGGGTGTTGAGGCGGAAGGCTTCCTTGTTGGCTTCGCCGACGCCACCGGTGATGGCTCGCGCCACACCTTCATCGAGGCGGTAGCGCACCTTGTCGTTCTGGGCGTTGCCAGCGTACTCGAACACCTCGATCTCGAACACCGACAGCGGCCGGACGGCCACGAGCCCGCCATCCGCCATGCGAACGTGAGCGAAACCGCCTTCGCCGGTGACCAGCGTCTGGCCGGGCGCGAGTGTGCCACCCCGGGCGATCGGTCGGCGTTCATCGTTGCCTTGCAGAAAGACCGGCCCGGCCGAAAGGACGATTTCGCCGGCCACCGGAGCCGTCTGGGCCTGAGCCGTGGCGAGCGACAGCGCGCAGGCAATGGCCAGGGCGCCGTGCCGAAGGAGCGGGAGAGGGAGGGACTTGCGCATGACAACCTCGAGGGACCACCGCCAAAAGCAAGGCTCCGACGCGCTTGTCGGATGGCCGGCGGATCGCGCGATGCTAGCATGTTGCTTGTCAGCTGAAAACGCCCGTTGACTTTGAGGGCGCAATCTGATGAAATGGCAGGCTTTGCGAAATCTCGGTTGGCCCTGCCGAGCGCCATTCTATGCCCGCGCCCTTTGTGAGGCTCGGGTTTGCAGGGTGCGGTGGTCTGCCGCACCGTTCACTTTTCTTCCTGGATTCTGTCATGAAGCGTACTTATCAGCCTTCCGTCGTTCGCCGCAAGCGCACCCATGGGTTTCGTGCCCGCATGAAAACCCGCGGCGGCCGGTCCGTGATCAACGCGCGTCGCTCCAAGGGCCGCAAGCGTCTCGCCGTCTGAAGCACGAGCCAGGGTCGCCCCGCAACCCTGACGACCCGTCGTTGGTCGCGGCGGCAACAACCGGCATGTCAGAGCCTCCGGCTTCGGCCCAGTCTGCTCCGGTCCCGTCGGGCGTGGCAGTAGACGCTCAAGCGCAAGGCTTGCCGCCACGGGCCCGGGTTCGAACGGCGGCGCAATACCAGGCCGTACTGCGTCGCGGCAAGCGCGTCGGTCGCAGCACCCACTTCGTGCTCATGTATTTGCCGCCCGCTGGCGTGGCAGAGCCCACCGGGGCCGCACCGGCCGACGAAGCCCGGTTGGGGCTCATCGTGGGCAAGCGCAACGCGGCCAGGGCAGTCACTCGCAACGCGGTGAAGCGTGTGTGGCGCGAGACCTTCCGCCTTCAGCGGGCCACGCTGCCGGCAGGCGACTACGTCGTTCGGTTGGCGCTCAAGTTGCCCGATCTCACTCTGGGCACGCTCAAGCGCCAGGTGCGTACCGAAGCCGATACGCTCTTGCGTCACGTTCGTCGTTCCGGTCGCCCTGATGGCGTGTCGGCGCGGCCACCGGCACGTCGGTCACCGAAGCCGTCGCCATGAAACGTCGCAGCGTTCGGGCCTGGGCGGCGACAATCCTGCTGTTGCCTCTGCGTGCCTACCGCTATCTCGTCAGCCCGTGGTTGCCGCCCTCTTGTCGCTTCTCGCCCACCTGCTCGGCCTATGCCGAGGAAGCCGTCCGACGTCATGGAGTCTGGCGAGGTTCGCGTCTGGCGTTGTGGCGTATCTGCCGTTGTCATCCGTTTGCCCAGGGTGGTTACGACCCCGTACCCGACGCCCCTGACTCGCCGGCAACACGCGAGGATTCGCCACTCGAGGAGGCGTCGCGTGCCGACAACGATCACCGATAGCGGCTACACTGGCAGGCTTTGCTGCCTCGTGGCAACGGCACAGGGCTCTCATTGGCCAGGGTGTCGGCTCGTCAGCGGCGGGCGGCCCGAGCTTTCTTCCTTTCTCCCTCTTCCCGGCTAGCGGATTCGTACATGGATACCCGACGCGCCATCCTCTGGATGATCTTTCTCCTGTCCTTGTTGTTCTTGTGGAACAACTGGCAGATTCACACCGGTCAGCCCTCGTTGTTTGGCGGTGCGCCCACCGAGCAGGCTCAACCCGCGGATTCGACGTCCGGCCAGGCCAGCGAGACGGTCGATGCGTCGGTGCCTGGTGCCGCCGATGTGAGCGTGCCCGGCGCGGCCGAGGCGTCTTCCGAGGGTGCGGCGGCGGCCGTGCCGCAATCATCGGCGGCGGCGAGCCCGACGCGCGAACCGGTGGTCGTAACCACCGATGTCTTGCGCCTGTCCTTCGACCCGCAGGGTGCGCGGTTGATCAAGGCCGAACTGCTGCAGTACGAGGCAGTGGACAACCCCGAGCGGCCCGTGGTGCTGATGAACGATGCACCCGACGGCATTCTGTACACCGCTGAAACCGGGGTGGTGGGGCCGCAGGGCGCGGAGTTTCCCACGCACCGTACGCCGTTCGAGCTGGTGGCCGAGCCCCAAATGCTGTCCGATGGTGGCACGCGAGTGCAGTTTGCGGCCGAGCAGGGCAACTTGCAGGTCATCAAGACGTACACCCTGCCTGGCAACAGCTACGACATCCAGGTGTCGCACGAACTGCGCAACCTGGGCGCCGAGCCCGTGAGTCCCTCGGTGTATTTCCAGATCTCCCGCGACGACGCCAGCGCTCCCGGCGACTCCACCTTCTATCGCACGTTCACCGGCCCCGCCGTGTATACCGAAGAAGGCAAGTTCCAGAAGGTCGATTTCTCCGACATCGCCGAAGGCAAGGCCGAGTACACCCGCCGTGCCGACAATGGCTGGATCGCCATGATCCAGCATTACTTCGTCAGTGCCTGGGTGCCCGAGCAGGGTGCGCCGCGGGTCAACGACCTGGTGAGCCTGGGCAACAACGTGTTTGCGGTGCGCTCGGTCGAGCCCGTGGGCGCCATTGCTCCCAACGAGTCGCGCACGGTCTCGTCGCAGCTCTGGGTGGGTCCGCAAGACCAGAATGCCCTCGAGGCCGTGGCCCCGGGGCTGGATCTGGTGGTGGACTACGGCTGGTTCACGGTGATTGCCAAGCCGCTGTTCATCGTGATGACCTGGCTGTATGGCTGGCTGGGCAACTGGGGTTGGACCATCGTGGCCCTCACCGTGCTGATCAAGCTGGTGTTCTTCCCGTTGTCGGCCGCCAGCTATCGCTCGATGGCCCGCATGAAGGCCGTGGCACCGCGCCTCACCGCGCTGCGCGAAAAGTACGGCGACGATCGCCAGAAAATGAACGCGGCCATGATGGAGTTGTATCGCAACGAGAAGATCAACCCCCTGGGTGGGTGTTTGCCCATTGCGGTGCAGATCCCGGTGTTCATCTCGCTGTACTGGGTGCTGCTGGCCAGCGCCGAAATGCGGGGTGCCCCATGGATATTGTGGGTACAGGATCTGTCGGCCCGCGATCCCTACTTCATCCTGCCGGCCATCATGATGGCCACGATGTTCCTGCAGATCAAGCTCAACCCCACGCCGCCCGACCCCATGCAGGCGCGCATCATGATGCTGATGCCGCTGATCTTCGGTGGCATGATGTTCTTCTTCCCGTCCGGCCTCGTGCTCTACTGGGTGGTCAACAACATCCTGTCCATCGGCCAGCAGTACTACATCACGCGCAAAATGCAGAACGAACCGGTGGGCAAGGCCCGCAAGGGCTGAGCCAGTCGGCTCCCGTGCGCCGCCGCCCAGCCGCTCATGGCCTCGCCTCGTGATCCCATCGTTGCCATTGCCACGCCTCCCGGGCGTGGCGGCATAGGCGTGGTGCGGGTATCCGGCAGCGACTTGACGCCGCTGCTGCCCGCCTTGCTCGGGCGCAGCCAGCTGCAGCCGCGGCACGCCCACTACCTGGCTTTTCTGGATGCCGACGGCAGCGTCATCGACCAGGGTCTGGCGCTGCATTTCGTGGCGCCGCATTCATACACCGGCGAAAACGTACTCGAATTGCAGGGCCATGGCGGCCCCATGGTGCTGCGCCGGTTGTTGGCGCGCTGCCTCGAAGCTGGCCGTGCCATGGGCTTGCGGCTGGCCGAACCTGGCGAATTCACTCAGCGGGCCTTTCTCAACGACCGCCTCGATCTGGCGCAGGCCGAAGCCGTGGCCGACCTGATCGATGCCGCCAGCGAAGCTGCCGCCCGGGGTGCCGCCGCCTCTTTGAAAGGGGTGTTTTCTTCTGCCATCAACGACCTGGCCGACCGCATCCTGCAACTGCGTTTGCTGGTGGAAGCCACGCTCGACTTTCCTGAAGAAGAAATCGATTTTCTCGAAAAGTATCAGGCGCGCGAGCGTCTGGCCGAGGTGCGTCGCACCCTCGAGCAGATCCGTGCCCAGGCGCGTCAGGGGGCCTTGTTGCGCGAAGGCATGCAGGTGGTGCTGGCCGGCCCACCCAATGTGGGCAAGTCCAGTCTGCTCAACGCGCTGGCCGGCCACGAGGCGGCCATCGTTACCGATGTTCCCGGCACCACTCGCGACCGCGTGGTGGAGCAACTCACGCTCGACGGCGTGCCGTTGCATGTGATCGACACCGCCGGCCTGCGCCTCACCGACGATGCGGTGGAGCGTCTGGGCATCGAGCGCAGTTGGGCGGCCATCGAAAAGGCCGACGTCATCGTGCACCTGCACGACGCCACCCGGCCCACCGACAACGACGCGCTGCAGGGCGAGATCCTCGCCCGCGTGCCGCGTGGCACGCCTGTGCTGCAGGTGTACAACAAGGTGGATCTGCTGTCGGCTGGCGCCGCCGCGTCGCTGCCCGCTTCAACGTCGGCACAAAGCCAGGTGGAGTCTGCCGCCAGCGCCCCGGCCGAGAGTCTTCTGGCCATCTCGGCGCGCCAGGGCACCGGCCTTGATGCTCTGCGCGCCAAACTGCTCGAGCTGGCCGGCTGGACACCCGGCGACCAATCCCCTTTTCTGGCGCGCGAACGGCACCTGCAGGCGCTGGCTGCCACGGCCGAACACCTCGAGCTGGCCGACGAGCACGCCGCCGCCGACGACCGCGTGCTCGATCTGTTTGCCGAAGAACTGCGCCTGGCCCATCTGCACCTGGGCGAAATCACCGGGCAGGTGAGCAGCGACGATCTGCTGGGTGCGATCTTCTCGCGGTTCTGCATCGGGAAGTGAGGTGGGGGACGCATTGCGCACAATCTGAAAGTGTGACGTCGTCTGGGACGCTGATGGACTTCTCTTTATCGGGAGGTGCTGTTACCCATTGATCACTTTCGCTTCTCTCTGCTCGTCCTATGCGGCCAGTATTTAGGATCGACAATGATTATCGAGCGCTGATATGATTGTAAATGAAAATTTCATTGGGTTAGCGATCATACAGAGCTGCTTTGTGGGTATTCGGCATCCAGAGGCCCCGGCCACCGCAAGGGAGTGTATCCGCCAGCATTTGGTTACGGGCTCTGGCATCACTCGAGGCGATGGCGACAGACGACAATCGGCGCCTCCTATGTCTGATCCATGACCAACAATCCCAGTCGCTGACGGGACTCGCCAAAGCACAGCCAAATGAAGTCAATCTACCCTCGATGGCGCACAAAACATGCCTGTTCCAATAATCGATCTTTTTGCAGGTCCTGGAGGGCTTGGAGAGGGGTTTGTCTCACTCAGGGGACACAAGCGACAGCCATTCTTTGAAATTGGGCTATCCATAGAAAAGACGGAGGTCGCACACCGCACGCTCATGCTGCGAGCCGCGTTCAGGCGCCTGCGGGGGACCGAGGGCGTCAGGCACTATTACAGTTACATACGGGGTGAGATTGACGAAGCTACCTTCCGCCGTATTCCTGTCGTGGCCAGTGCATTCGAACATGCCGCCAAGGAAGCGAGATGCCTTGAATTGGGCAAGTCGGATGAGGGCAGCATCGACGCCGAAATCCGTGCCGCATTGGATGGTCAGGAGACTTGGGTACTCATCGGTGGTCCACCATGTCAGGCATACTCGCTCGCTGGACGGTCGCGGCGTGCCAAAGACAAGGATTTCCATAAGGACGAGAAACACTTTCTCTACAAGGAGTACCTGCGGATCATCCAAGTGCACCGGCCAACGATCTTCGTCATGGAGAATGTCAAGGGGTTGCTTTCGTCGACGCACTCCGGAAACCCGATGTTCGAGAAGATCATTTCGGATCTCTCCTCACCTGTCGATGGTCTGGAGTACGAGATTCGCTCCTTTACCAAGAAGGGAAACAGCGATTCCCTGGAGCCTACGGATTACCTGATTCGTTCCGAACGCTATGGCATACCCCAGAGCAGGCATCGAGTGATCCTGCTTGGAGTGCGCAAAGAACAGAACGTGCCTCAGCATCCTTTACTGAAGCCCATATCGAGACCTGTCACCGTCTGCCAAGCCATCAACGACCTCCCGAAAATTCGGAGCAGGCTGTCGAGAGGCGACTCCTTGGAAGCATGGCGCAAGGCTGTTGACGCTGCGCCCACCTACGTCAAGGGATGGCGGTCGGAGAACGAGTCTGTCATTATCGAGTCCATGCGCGCCTATGCCGCTGCCGCCAGTTCGACTAACGGTGGAATCTTCATCTCGCAAGACTACAGAAGGCCTAAACAACCGACTGAGCTTCAGCAATGGTTGCATGATCGATGTCTGGGCGGCGTATGCCAGCATGAGGCGCGTTCACACATGGCTTCCGATCTGTTCAGATACCTCTTCGCGGCTACCTTTGCGGACTCGCAGGGATATTCCCCTCGGCTGGATGTATTCCCACCCAACCTTTTGCCTGCTCACTTGAATGTGCAGTCACGGAGCGAGGTCGAGGCCATCCCGTTCAAGGACCGATTCCGTGTGCAGTGCAGAGGCGAGCCGGCCACCACCGTCGTGGCGCATATTGCCAAAGATGGCCATTACTACATTCATTATGATCCTTCGCAGTGCAGAAGCCTAACCGTCAGGGAAGCTGCGCGCCTGCAGACTTTCCCCGACAACTATTTCTTCGCGGGCAACCGGACGGAGCAATACACCCAGGTCGGAAATGCCGTCCCTCCATTACTTGCGTACAAATTAGCCAAGATCGTGCGCAGCCTGCTGAATGAAATGAACAGGAAGAAACGAAGGCAGGACAGTTACGGTCTCCACAACAAGCCGGTGACGAACCCAAGGAACGGCAGTCCAGAACAGGTTCAAGTGTCGTTGCATGCCGAGACCGGCTGACCGATCACCAACGTATGTTCGTATCCATGCAGCCAGTCCTCAACCATTCGTGCAGTGTCCTCGACCGAGTGTTTCAACGCGCACTCCCACACGGTGGCCACACGCCAGCCAAGAGTCTGGAGTGCCTCAAAGTTTCGCTTGTCGCGTTCAACATTCTCCAAGAATTTCCTATGCCAGAATTCTTCGTTGGTTCGAGGGGTAGTGGTATAGCGGCAGCCTTCGTGTCGATGCCAGAAGCAGCCATGAACGAACACCACCGCCCTGAACTTCGGGAATACCAAATCTGGAGAACCGGGCAGCTTGCCGACATGAAGGCGATAGCGAAATCCTTTAGAGAAAAGAAGCGATCGAAGGGTACGCTCGGGCCGTGTATTCTTTCCGCGAATGCTCGACATCATGCGGCTGCGCTGAGGAGTTGTGGGGAGGCGCTTGATCATGGGGACACCCTTCCTGAATATGTTCAACAACCGCCGCTTAACTCATCTGTCATTCAATTCAGTAAAGAACAGGCAGCGTTTGCACGGCTAGCATGAGGTTGATTCACGAGAAATTACCGAGGGGGCATACTGATGGCGAGGGAACAGAAACATCCACCAAGCGCGGCCTGCCTTTCGGCATCGATGAGGGATCTCGGATACTCGCTCGAAACTGCCATCGCAGATCTTATCGACAACAGCATTTCTGCAGGTTCGGACAAGATTGACATCATTTGCGATGTCTCCGCCGAGCCTCCTGTAGTCGTAATTATCGACAATGGTAAAGGAATGTCAGAAGTAGAGTTGATGGCGGCCATGCGTCATGGCGCCGATAACCCCCAACGGCAACGCTCACCCCAGGATCTCGGACGCTTTGGCCTTGGACTGAAGACGGCGTCGTTTTCCCAGTGCCGCTCTCTGACAGTGGTCAGTACAAGCGATGCATCTATCTGTGGTGCCGAGTGGAATCTGGATAGCATCGATGCAGCAGATGACTGGATCTTGAGCATCCTCGATGATGCGGACATCCGGTCTCTGCCCTATGTCGATCGTCTCGGAAGACACGGCACCGCCGTCATTTGGCGAAAGCTCGACCGCATGCTGGAAGGTGAATTCGGGAATCAGCGGCAGGAAATTGTGAATGAGAAGCTCGAGGTGGTAGGGCGACATCTCTCACTCGTCTTCCATCGGTTTCTTTCGGGCGAGGTCAAGGGATATCCCAGAATCACGCTCACCATCAATGGCCATCCCGTTGCCGCGTTTGATCCTTTCTGCCGAAAGAATTCCGCCACTCAGGTCCTTCCGGAAGAAGTCGTCCGAATCGGCGATGCGGAAGTACGACTGCAACCTTATGTGCTGCCCCACCACAGTCGACTTTCCGCGTCCGAGTACGACTACTATCAGGATCGAAGCGATTTTATCTCTAACCAAGGCGTGTATGTGTACCGAAACGGCCGACTGATGGCGTGGGGAGACTGGTTCCGGTTGGTACCGAAGGGTGAAGCCACCAAACTGGCGCGGGTGCAGATCGACTTCCCCAACAGCCTGGACGAAGCGTGGACAATCGACATCAAGAAGTCACGCGCACGCCCCCCGCATGCGGTTCGTGAGCGCCTGCGCCAGATCATCGCTGGAATCACAAACCGCAGCGTGAGGGTCCATCAGGGACGTGGGCAGAAGCTGTTTCAGGAGACCCAAGCACCATTCTGGCACCGTTATGCCGATCATGATGGTATCCGATTCGCGATCAACGACCAGCACCCAATGCTCGTCTCGCTGGCAGGAAGACTCCCGCCCGAGGATGCAAGCCTGCTTTACATGCTGCTGGATTCAGTGGCTGCCTCGTTGCCGGTCGAGATGATCTACTCCGATTACTCGACGCACCCGCGCGAGATTAATCAGCGATCGCTGGATGGGAGTCAAGCCTTGGAGCGCCTGAGGAGCTTGCGAAAGGTACTGTATGGTGACGGGCCAGGCGATGCGAACGCCTTTCGTCAGATCGTTCGCTCCACGCGACTTTTCGATGACCAGATGGATATGGCCGAACAATATATCCGCGAGACATTTGCATGAGCATTACAGCGATGACGGAAGAAAGAAACTTTGCCAATGCGCTAATCTCGGGCCTTGCCAACATGGCGGATACGCCAACGCGCGAGGAAGTGGAGGAGAAGGCAAGGCAGCTTGCTTCAGTCTTCGGTTATATGGGAGACCTCCGCAACATTGTCACCGAGGCCATGGAGTCGGTTGTGACTCGCATGGGAGCTGGTGTTTCATTGGTTGATGTCAATGCGACGCATGACGATCAATGGGTTTATAAACGGGACGACGTCGTCTGGACATATGCCAGTGCTTACGAGGAATTCCTGCGCAATGAAGGCTGGCCTCCGCAGATGGTTCAGTCATTGAGCGATGTGACCACCCGGATTCTTGGTCACCTTCAGGATCCATTGAGTGAAGGATCGAGCTGGAACCGACGTGGCCTGGTCATTGGCCATGTGCAGTCGGGAAAGACGGCCAATTACACGGGTCTGATAGCACGAGCCGCCGATGCAGGCTACAAGTTCATTGTTGTCATCGCAGGTATACACAACAACCTGCGAAAGCAGACACAGCACAGAATCGACGAGGCCTTCATCGGCCGAACAAGCGATCCTGAGGATCGCCGCAACATTGGTGTCGGTCAAACTTCGGGATATCCGCATCCAGCAACGCTCACCAACGTCAATGAGGACTTCAACAGGAACACAGCGGCCAAGAGTGGCTGGAGAATAAACGATTTCAGCAAGCCGATCATTCTGGTCATCAAAAAGAATGTTACGACGCTCACCGCGCTGCACAAATGGCTGAAATCACTTAACGCCGAAGGGGCGGACCGTATCTCGGATGTGCCGATGCTTCTGATAGATGATGAGGCTGACAACGCATCCATCAACACCAACAAGGAGGACTTGGACCCGACCAAGACGAATGCCACGATTCGCCGCATTTTGGGGTTATTCGCGAAGTCAGCCTATGTTGGATATACGGCAACTCCGTTCGCCAACATCTTCATCAATCCGGATGCCTATGGCGAAGATGTGCAGGAAGAGCTTTTTCCTCGCGACTTCATTTACTGTTTGGATGCACCCACAACCTATTTCGGTGCAGAGAAGGTATTCCTTGATGACGAGACCAGCGAATCCATCGTCAGACCGATAGATGATTGCGAGGATTTGATTCCCTACTCGCATAAGCGTGACGATTCTGTGTATGAGCTGCCTCCCAGCCTCTATCGTGCACTCGACGAGTTCATCGTTGCACGCGCCATCCGAAATCTTCGTGGTCAGGCAGGCAAGCATTGCTCGATGATGGTCAACGTATCGCGCTTTGTGCCGGTACAGAAGGCTGTGCGCGATTTCCTGAGCCTCAGGGAGCGGAAGGTCAGAGAAGCGGTTCTCGCAAACTACGCAATGCCCGAGGAAGTGGCGTCTAGGAATGTATACATGCAAGGCCTGAAGGAGGCCTTCGACGCCGAGTATGCCGATGCCGGGGTGACTTGGGAGGAGGTGAAGGCAGTCCTCGTCGGCGTCTTTGATCACCTGCACCTATACGTCATCAACAGCAAGAGTGACGAAGTGCTCGACTACACCAGCTACGAAAAGGAAGGAGTCGGATTGTCGGCAGTTGTGGTCGGTGGCCTGAGCTTGTCGCGGGGCCTGACCATCGAGGGGCTGGTGGTCAGTTACATGTACCGCAACACGAAGATGTACGACACACTCATGCAGATGGGGCGTTGGTTCGGGTATCGGCCGGGCTTCGAGGATCTGTGCCGTGTTCATCTGTCGCGCGATTCGATCAACTGGTACTCCCACATCGCCGACGCCGCAGAAGAGCTCGTGCAGCAGGTAAGGCGCATGCGGCGCGATCGCCTGAGTCCCAAGGATTTCGGGCTTTACGTTCGTTCGCATCCGGACAGCCTGCTGATCACGGCTGCGAACAAAATGCGAGCCGCTCAAGAGGTCACGGTCGAGCAGAGTTTCAGCGGGCGACTACGCGAAACGTACATCGTTTCCACAAACGTCGATGTGAATGCCAAGAACTTTGATCTGATCTCCGATCACTGGCGAGGTGGATTCGGCGGCCGGCCGGAGGAGTCAACCAAGAAAGGTGTCATCTTCAGAGATGTGTCCGTTGAGGTGATCGACGATTTCCTCGCGCAGTTCGAATGTCATGCGACCTTCGCGGGACCGAAATCCGACGTCTTGAGGTATCTCGAACGGATTGCGACGAGGCATCCGCTTGCGGATGTTCTGCTCATTTCTCCTCCGGGTGGATCGGGTGGTGAACGCCCATTCACTCTGAAGAACCAACTGCGTGTCGTCGGGAAGGATCAGCCGAATGGCACTGCTTGGCGCCTCAACAAGGACAGGGTAGCCTCGCGTGGTGACGAGAGGCTAGGGCTCAGTGACGCGCAATGCGCCGAGGCCAACAACGAAGCCAGCAGCGAGGGCAGCGCGGGTGCGGTTTCAGACACACATTATCGGATGGTGAGGGAAAAGCCACTGCTCATGATTCACAGTCTGAAGCCGAAGGGTGGTGCCGTGACAGGGCCGATCGCTGCATTTGGCATGAGCTTTCCTTACGGAGACTACTCAACAACCATCAAGGTTGTCGTCAACAAGGTCTGGCTCCAGCAGATGCAGGGTTATGTGGACGATCCTGACGAGGACGAGGACTACGATGCCTGAACATTCGCCGTGGGATGACATCGCCATTCCTGGTACGGATTTCAACGTACGCCGTGTGGCGGCGAGAGCGTCCGTGCCCTGTTTTTGGGGACGTGATGCGAGTGGTGCCTGCCTGTTCATTGTGGAGCTTCAAGGCGACCACGCAGCCCAGTATCGGAAGAACGCGGTCAGCGTGAACGGTGTCCGAGTTGACCTTCGCACAGGAGATCAAGGGCAGCACCACTTGGTTCTCGCTCTTGAAAGGCAGGTTGATCGTGATCTTTTCGAGGGGCTGTGCCGCACCCTTGCACTCGCGCTGGAACACGCCACTGATTCGGCCAGCTCTCTGGCAGTCTCGTTGGCGCACATCCGTCGTTGGAAGACTTTCCTTGTGGGCCGAAGTCAGCATCTATCCGCCGAGGATGTTCGAGGCCTGCTCGCCGAAATGGTCTTTCTGTCAGAATTGATTGATTGGGGAATGCCAAGCCATGTAGCGGTCGAGGCATGGCGTGGTCCAGAGCGGTCACATCAGGATTTCATCTTCGGCAACACGGCTGTTGAGGTCAAATCGCTCTCAGGCGTTGAACGGAGCAGTGTTCGCATTTCGTCGGAAGACCAGCTTGAATCACTGAATGACGCCCTGTTCCTTCGCGTCTATCGGTTGACCACTCTGGCTGACGCGGCAGGTGCGCGCTCCCTCAATGAGATGGTCACTGCAGTTCAGTCTCGAATCGCTGAGGCGGACGCCATTGAGGCCTTTGACAGAAAATTGGTGGCACACGGCTATGCGCCGCTCCCTGAATATGATGAACCACGCTTTGTCCTCAGCGACGTGCGCAGCTATAGAGTCAAAGACGATTTCCCGCGTCTCATGCGATCGCAATTGCCTACAGGGATTGCCAAGGTAGCCTACGACATCAGACTGGAAACGATTGCTCAATACGAGTGCGATGGAGCCGCTGTCTTTGGAGGAGAATGATGGAACAAACCGGCGAAGAGTTCTTCCATGATTTCCGGCAAGATTTGCTGGCAGGAGCCGAGGCCGATGGCAAGTTTCAGCTAAATGAGTTCATGGAAGCCATGGCCAAAGAGCTGGTCGAAACTGGCTTCACGGAAGGCTTTGAATTCTGTCATTTCCGGGCGCAGCGTGGATTGCGTGTGGACGGCTATTGGTTCGACGACGAGGGAGTCCTGAACCTCTTCATCGCCGACTTCGAGTCCCGCAGCGAATTGGGGTCTCTGACCAAGACTGACGTTGATGCGGCATTCAAGCGCGTTGAAAATTTCTTCGATTGGAGCATCGACAGAAATCTGGCCGACGATCTGGAAGTCACGTCTCCGGAATACGGCCTTGCCAGGCAGATTGTTGATCGCAGAGGTGGCATCAGTTCGCTTAACCTTTTTCTTTTCTCCGAGCGGACTCTGAGCGGGGCGGTACGGAGCCTTCCGGATGCCGAAGTCGCGGGCATACCCACGAGTTATCACGTATGGGATATTTCACGGCTTCAGCGTCAGCGAAGCTCACGCAATCATAAGGAGCCACTCGAACTCGACTTCGAGCAGCTGTTCGGCCAAGGAATTGCCTGCCTTCCTGCTCACTTGACAACAGATGTCTATCAATCCTACCTCATGGTCATGCCAGCAGATCTGCTTGCGACGCTCTATGGACGTTTCGGGGCACGGCTACTGGAGCAGAACGTGCGGACATTCCTGCAAGCTCGTGGCAAGGTGAATCAAGGCATACGGGCGACGATTCTGAACGAACCGGGAATGTTCTTCGCCTACAACAACGGGATCACTGCCACTGCGCAGAGTGTCGAGACCGAGACAAGGGATTCCGGCCTAGTGATTACGAGGGCTGCCGATCTTCAGATCGTCAATGGTGGGCAGACCACCGCCTCCCTGTTTCATACGCGGAAGCGAGACAAGGCGGACCTTTCCAAAATATTCGTTCAGATGAAGCTTTCCGTCATCGATAGTGAGCAAAGTGAGGTGGTTGTACCGAAGATATCAGAGTATGCGAATACTCAGAATCGCGTGAATGCTGCCGATTTCTTCTCGAATCATCCGTTCCATGTCCGGATGGAAGGGTTCTCGCGGCGCATCTGGGCGCCGGCGCAGAAGGGAAATCCACGAGAGACGCGCTGGTTCTACGAGCGTGTGCGCGGTCAATATGCCGATGCACAGTCCAAGCTTACCCCCGCAGAGCAGCGTCGCTTTCAGGCGGAGCATCCCAAGTCGCAGATGTTCACCAAGACGGATTTGGCGAAGTTCGAAAATGTATGGGATGACCATCCAAGATGGGTAAATCTCGGTTCTCAGAAGAACTTTGCGCGCTACGCGGCACGAATCGGCAGTGAGTGGGAAAGATCTTCCGACGCCTTCAACGAGTTCTATTTCAAGAGAGCCGTCGCGCGCGGACTGACCTTCAGAGCCGCAGAGCGCATCATTTCTGCGCGACCTTGGTACAGCGGCGATTATCGACCAAACATTGTGGCCTATACGCTGGCGGTATTGTCTGACATCACGAAACGGCGAAAGGAGAGTATCGATTTCTTGCGAATCTGGAATGACCAAGTGATTGATGGCGTGTTAGGTGATGCCATTACTATTGTGTCCGGTATCGTCAACGAGGACATTCTCAAGCCGCCAAGCGGTATCTCGAATATTGGAGAGTGGTGCAAGAAAGACGCATGCTGGACAAGGATACAGGCCCTTTCTGAGGCTATTGCAAATCAACTTCCGTCCGGGTTCTACGATCGCCTTGTTTCGCTTGAAGATCAGACTGCGACAGTGCGTTCGGCGAAGCAAACGCAGCGCGTTGACAATGGCATCGACGCACAGCAAAAGGTGCTGACTATTCCTGCTGAAGAATGGACTCGCATCCATCGATCTCTTTTTGAAAAAAATCTACTTACGCCAAAGGAAGAAGGCGTACTGAAGGTGGCTATGCAGATTCCAATCAAGATTCCAACAGAAAAGCAGAGCTTCGTGCTGCTGGAAATACTCCATAAGGGTCGCCTGGAAGGTGTGGTCTCAGTCGAATCCTGATAGAAGTCCGAGATCCCGGCATGGCCTGAAGTCACATCAAAATTCATTGCGGGCGCCCAAGTAGATTGATGTCGCTTTCAGCCCTACAATCATCGATTCGAGGCGTATCGGCCGCCGCGCGTGGGATCGGTAAGCCTACGCCTCGGCCCGTGCGCTTACTGTAAGAATGGCAGCAAGCGTTGAATTGGCTGCCCCTACCCCACCACCCGATCACGCCCCGCCAGCCAGCCGCAGCCCGCCATCACGACGGCAGCACCGGCGCACAGCCACAATGGCCAGGCCCATCCTCCCGAGCGCTCGAAGATCCAGCCCATGCCGGGCGGACCGGCGGCGGCGAGCCAGTAGGCGGTGGATTGCGCCATGCCGGCGAGTGCCGCCGCCTGTAGCGGCGAGGTGGAGCGCAGGCCCACCAGGATGAGGCCGAGGATCATGCCGGCGCCCGAGGCGGTGCCAAAGGCCGCCACCCAGAAGCCCGACCAGGCGGGAGCGGCCCAGAAGCCGAGCAGGCAGATCGCCACGATCAGCGAGATGATGGCGGCGATGGCCTGCTGGTTGCGCAGGCGACGCAGGATGGGGGCCAGCACCAGGCCGGGCACGCCGGCCATGAACTGCATGATGCCGTGCCAGGTGCCGGCAGCTTCGGCCGAGTAGCCGGCGCCGGTGAGCAGCGCCGGCAGCCAGCCGATCAGCACGTAGTAGAGCGATGAGTTGATGGCGATGAACAGCGTCACCTGCCAGGCCAGCGGCACGCGCCACAGCGCCAGGCGGGGCCGAGCGGCCGCCTGGCGGGCCGCCTCGGCATCGTGGTGACGGGTTTGCGGCAACCAGATCAGCACGCCTGCCAGGGGCATGATCACCATCAGCATGAGGGCGGTGCTCCAGCCCAGCCCGAACCCGAGGGCCAAGGGCACCATGCTGGCCGACAGCAGGGCAGCGCCGATACCCATGGTGATGGCGTAGGCACCCGTGAGAGCGGCGATGTGTTGCGGAAAGCGACTCTTGAGCAGCCCGGGCAGCAACACATTGCCGAATGCGATGCCGGCGCCGATGAAGCCCATGCCGGTGTACACGCACCACAGGGGTCCGAGCGAGCGCACCACGATGCCGGTGCCGATCAACAGTAGCCCCGCCATCAGCGCACGCTCGATACCGATACGCGCGGCCACGCCAGCGGCCAGCGGCGACACGATGGCCATGGCGAGCAGCGGCAGGGTCGTGATGAAGCCCACCTGCACGGTGCTCAGCGCGAACGTGTCTTGTATGCTGGCCAGCAGTGGCGAGACGCCAGTCATGGGCCCGCGCAGGTTGGCGGCGATCCAGAGCACGCCCAGGATCAGAAACGGCGTGCTGTACCACCAGGCGCGTTGGCTGCTTGATGAGCTGACGGGCATTACGATGCCTCCGTCTCGGGAGCCGGCAACGAAGCCGCAGGTGGGCTCAGGCGCCATGCTGGCGTGGCGGCGCACAGGGCAACAAGGAGAAGACGCACGAAATCAACCATCAAAGCGGGAGAAACCGGGACGATACCGGGTTTTGCCAACCTCGTGGCAGGTTGCCTCTGGCGCAAGCTTTCCGCTAATCTCGCGGTCGCTCGGGAGAAGCGCACGATCGGCGGCGCTCCGGTGTGGCATGCGACAGCGAGGTGTCGGTTGGGTTCAGGCGGGTGGGGCGGAGCGGAATCAGGGTGGCACGCGGCGATACGGGCGCTGGGCCTGGTATGGGTGCTGTGCCTGTTCACCGGTGTGGCAGCGGCCGCCGCGGTGCCGCCGGCTCAGCTGCCAGAACGTATTGCCATTGGCATCGTTGCCGACAACGAGCCCTATTCGTCGGACGGGCCGCATGGTGTCGAGGGATTTTCGATCGATATTCTCGATGCGGTGAGTCGTCAAACCGGCATTGCCTTTGACTATCGCGTGGGCAGCTGGGCCGATGTTTATGCCGCGTTTCTGCGCGGGGATCTGGATGCGGTCGACGAAATTTCGTGGCGCGCCGATCGGGCCGAGCGCATGTTGTTCACGCGCCCCTATCACGTGCGCCAGACCGTGATCATGCACGACGTGAACCGGCCGGTTGCGCCAGTGGAATCACTCGACGACCTGCGCGGCTTGCGCGTGGGCGTGCTCAAAGACATCTATTACGTCGACAAACTGCAGGCGGCAGGACTCGAGCTCAGTACGTATACCCTGCAGTCCGAAATTGTTCGCGCATTGGCCTATGGCTGGGTCGACGTCATCGTGGGAGCGGAAGCCACCCTGTCGTATTTTGCCCGTCAGGAAGGACTGGCTTCGGTCGAGACGCTCGGGCCAGCACCGCTCGATGGCATGGAGCAGGAGGATTTTCGGGTTGCCGTGCCGCTCGACCGGCCGGCCCTTCAGGCGGAACTGGACGACGCGCTGGCGGCGCTCGACCCGGTTTGGGTGGCGCGAACCCTCGAGCGTTGGCGTGAGTACGGCGGGCGGGGGCTGCGCCAAAGCGGCTTTCGGCTGACGGCTTCGCAACAATCCGCTGTCCGTCAGCAGGGGCCCGTGCGGGTGGGGCTGATGCCCGATTACGCGCCGCTGAGCTTCGATGAGAAGGGGGCCTTGCGTGGCCTCACGGTGGATGTGCTGGCCAGGGTGCAGGATCTGACTGGCCTGCGCGTGGTGCCAGTGGTGGATCAGTGGCCGGCATTGATGGCCATGTTCGAACGCGGCGAGATCGACGTGATGGCCGATATCAGTGCCATTCCTGAACGTGCCGGGCGCGTGCGGTTCACAGAGCCCTACCACCATCTGGCCGTGGTGGGCTTCAGTCGCGAGCCGGGCCGCCGGCAGCTCGACCCCAGGGGGATGGCGGGGCAACGCGTGGGCTACGCCGAAGGCATCTTTTACGAGGCTGCCTTGCGTCGCGATCTCGGCGATCAGGCGGTGCCCTATGGTGATCAGGTGTCGTTGTTTCGGGCACTGGAGGCTGGCGACGTGGATCTGGTGCTGGCTGCGCTGGTTACGGGCAATCACTGGATCCGCGAGCTGGGTCTGCGGGGTGTTCACGTCGCCGGCGAGCTCGAGCTGGATGGCATTGTTCGCGAGGATCTCCGCTTTGGTCTGCGCCCAGGGCTCGAGCCGTTGGTGCCCGTGTTTGACGCGGCGCTGGCCGGGATATCGGCCACCGAAATGCGGGTGATCGAGAACCGCTGGTTGGGGGCAAGTCTTCACCCGCCGTCGCGCGATGGCTCGCGTCCGGTGTGGACGGATCAGGAGGCCGGCTGGCTGGCTCGGCGAGGCCAGAGCCTGATCTATTGCGCCCAGCCCGACTGGATGCCGATCGAGGCCGTTTCTGCAGACGGCGAGCATCGCGGCATGGCGGCAAGCCTGCTGCAAACGTTTGCCGGGCGCAGCGAGCTGCGTTTCGATGCCTGGCCAGTGGCCGACGCTCGGGCGGGCATTGCGGCCCTGGAAGCGGGCGAGTGCGATTTCCTGTCGGCCTTGCCGGCAGGTTGGGCAACGACGCCGAACCTGGCCTTGTCCCGACCGTACCTGCAGCTGCCCACGGTGGTGCTCGGTCGACTTCAGACGCCGTTCATGCAGCGATTTGCCGATCTCGATGGCAGCCGGGTGGGTATCACCCGCGACCTGGGCTTGCTCGAAGAGTTGCAGACCCGGTATCCCGGCGTGCGGTGGGTGCCGGTGTCCGACGAGCCTGCCGGGCTGGTTGCCCTGCAGCGTGGCGAGCTCGACGCCTATGTGGGAACGCTCGCCTCCACCAGCTTGCAGTTGCAGGAACTGGGTATGGCCGATGTGCGTGTCATTGGCCGGGTGCCGGGCGACACCGGTCTGACGCTGGCCACGCGAGCGGCCGACGACACACTCACCGGCATTCTGCAAAAGCTTGTTGCCACCGTGGGGGCGCGCGAGCGAAGCGCGCTCGAGGCGCAGTGGCGTACGGTGCAGATCGAAGAGCGCCTCGATTTGCGTCAATTCTGGCAGGTGCTGGTGATCACGCTCGCCATTCTTGCGCTGCTGTTCTACTGGAATCGCAAGCTCAATGTCGTCAATCGTGAGCTGGCGTTGGCCAATCGCAAACTCGCGCTGGCCAGTGTGACCGACACGCTGACGGGCATTGCCAATCGCACGCATTTCGATAGCGCCATCGAGACGACGTTCGAGCAATGCCGGCGCGAACACCTGCCGCTATTCATGGTCATGATCGATGCCGATCACTTCAAGCGGGTGAATGATCGCTGGGGTCACCGTGCCGGCGATCGTTGCCTTCAGGTTCTGGCGCGCCTCATGCAGGAGCATTTCAACGGCAGCGATGAGCATGTCACCCGGTTCGGCGGCGAGGAGTTCGCCATTTTCGGCGTGACGCGCGAGCCCGATGCGGTGGCAGAACGACTGGAGGGGCTGCGCGTGGCGGTGGCGGCAGAAGCGGTGCCCGTGGGCGACGAGCGCATCGCGCTCGGCGTGAGTATCGGCTGGTGTCTGGCAACGCCAGGGGCGGACAGTAGCGTCGAATCCTGGGTGGCGGCGGCGGATCGCGCGCTTTATCGGGCCAAGGCCGAGGGGCGCAACCGGGTGATGCGCGGCCGGATCGAGCCCGCGCCGGTCGACTCTCCGCTGGCGTGAGCCGACCGGTGCGGAGTCACCCGGCCGAAGGGTCTTCTGCCAACGCCAGCGTGAGTGCCTCGTGGGCCGCTGCCAGCCCCATGGTGGCGGTAACCGTCACGATGGAGCCATAGCCAGCACACGACAGACCCTGCGGCGCTTCGTCCACGGTGCAGCCGGTATCGTCCAGCGGTGGCCGGGTGGGTTGATCGAACCACAACGTGCGCACCCCCATGCGGGGCACGCGCCGCCGCGCCTTGCCGGCATCGGTGCCGCCGCGCGGATAGCCGTGATGGCGTCGCAACTGATGGCGCAGCCGGTTGAGCAGCGCATCGTGCGTCACTTGCGCCAGGTCGCCGGTGCGCAAGGCTCCCGGATCCGTCTTGCCGCCGGCACCGCCGCACACGATCAGGCCCTGCTGGCGTTCGCGCGCCAGCAGCACCATGGCCAGTTTGGCCGGAACCTGGTCGGTGGCGTCGACGATGATGGCGTGGGCCGGCAATACGCGGGTGGCGTTGTCCGGATCCAGAAAGTCGTCGACCAGTGTGAGCTGGCAGTCGGGGTGGATCTGCCGGATCCGTTCGGCCATGGCTTCGATCTTGGCCTGCCCCAGCGTGGGTGTGAGGGCGTGTACCTGTCGATTGACGTTGGAGGCGGCTACGTGGTCGAGATCGATCAGCGTGAGGTGTCCCATGCCGCAGCGAGCCAGCGCTTCGGCGGTCCATGAGCCCACGCCGCCCAGTCCGACCACGGCCACGTGAGCCCCGGCAAGGCGCTGGTTCACGGTAGGGCCGTGCAGGCGTCGCAACCCCCCGAAGCGACGCTCGGCTTCCGGCGAGAGGGCGGGGCTAGGGTGTGCCGTGTCGGCAGTTTTGTGTGGCAGGCTGGAAGACATGTGACTGGCTGAAAGGGTGAACAGGAGGTATTGCGCCGTTGAACCATCGGGCCCCTGGGGAGACACGACTGGCGGGGCGTTTTGCGCTGAGGCTGCGTTCGGGTATGCTAACCCTTCCTCAACTTGTCCTGCCGGACGATGTCAGACCCTTATCCTGCGGACGCGTCTACCTTGGCGCGGCCCTCCAAATCGGCTTCCCGCTCGTGGCTCGAGCGGTTCTCCTCCCTGTTGCGTCGCGAGCCCGAAAACCGCGACGAACTCAAGGCCATACTCGAAGACGCCCACGAGCGCAATCTGCTCGACGCCGACGCCTTTGCCATGATTGGCGGGTCGCTCACCATGTCGGAGCTGACGGCGGGCGATGTGATGATTCCGCGCTCGCGCATCGACGCGCTCGATATCGACAAACCGCTGGCCGAGCTGCTGCCGGTCGTCATCGACACCGCCCACTCCCGCTTCCCGGTCTATCAGGACACCCGTGACAACATCGTGGGCATCCTGCTGGCCAAGGATCTGCTGCGCTGCATGCAGCAACCTGATGTCGAGGTGCGCAGCCTGGTGCGTCCGGCCGTGTTCATTCCCGAGTCCAAGCGTCTCAATGTTCTGTTGCGCGAGTTCCGTGTCAATCGCAATCACCTCGTGATTGTGGTCGACGAGCACGGCGGCGTGGCAGGCCTGGTCACGATGGAAAACGTGCTCGAGCAGATCGTGGGCGACATCGAAGACGAATACGACGAAGACGCCGAGCAAACCATCTTTCCCGATGGTCCCAGCCGCTGGCGGGTGCAGGCCTCGACCGACATCGACCACTTCAACGAGGCCTTCGGCTGTCACCTCGAAACCGACGAGTACGACACCATCGGCGGCTGGCTGGCCGATGTGCTCGATCACATTCCGCAGGTGGGCGACACCATCGAGCGCGGCAACCTGATCATCAAGGTGATTCGTGCCGACGCCCGCCGGGCTCTCTGGCTCAGCGTCGAAGCCACCGCGTGACACTCGCCCCCGTGCTGCTGTTGGCGGGCGGCTTGCATGCCCTCGCTTTCGCCCCCGGGCCGTTGCCGGCGGGCCTGCTGGCGCCATTTCAGGTGGCCTTGCTGGCGGTATTGGCGTGGGCCGTGTGGCGCGCACCCACACCAGGGCGAGCGGCGGGCTACGGCTGGATCTTCGGCTTTGCCCACTTTCTGGTGGGGTTGTACTGGATCTTCATCAGCCTGTATGTCTATGGCCAGATGAATCTGGCCCTGGCCGTATTGGGCGTTTTTGTACTGGCCGCCGGGCTCGCGGTGTTTCCCGCCCTGGCGGCTCTGACAACCCACTGGCTGGTGCCTCGCCCGAGGCTGGCGGCATCGAAGCCATCCGGATCGTTCGAAAGTCTCACCTGGCGGTTCGTTCTGGCCTGGTCGGTGTGCTGGGCGCTGGCCGAGTGGTTGCGCGGCACGGTGTTTACCGGCTTCCCGTGGCTGAACGTCGGCTATGCCCACATCGACAGTGCGCTCGCCGGTTGGGCGCCGGTGCTGGGTGTGTATGCCGTGGCGGCTGCCGCTGCTGCCTCGTCGGCGCTGGTGGTTGGCGTGGTGCAGCACTGGCGGCAAGCCGATCCCTGGCGTTGGCGAGGCCTGCTGGCGCTGGCCTTGCTCTGGGGTGTGGGCCTGGGGCTGGCGCAGAATCCCTGGGGTGTGCGCGCTACGGGCGAGCCGTTGGCCCTGCGCCTGGTGCAGGGCAATGTGTCGCAATCGGCCAAATTCGACCCCAACCTCATTGTGGACGCCCTCGAGCGGCATGTGGCCATGGCGGGCCAGCCCACTGAGGTACCGGAGTTTCGTCCACAGGCGGTGATCCTGCCCGAAACTGCCATACCCGTCTTTCAGGATCAGCTGCCGGTGCCCTTGTGGCAGCCCTGGCGCGATGTGGCCGGATATTGGGGCGGCACTTTGGTGGCCGGCATCGCCCTGCACACCCCGGGTGGCGACGGCACCTCGCGCTACACCAACAGCGTGATCGGTTTCGATAGCAATGTGTCGCCATTCGCGCTGATCCAGGGCAATGTGCCCTGGCGCTACGACAAGCGCCACCTGGTGCCATTTGGCGAGTTTGTGCCGCCCGGCTTTCGGTGGTTCGTCAACGCCATGTTCATGCCCATGGGGGATTTTGATCGCGGCGATCTCTGGCAGCCACCGTTTGAGCTGGGCGACCAACGCGTGGCATTCAACATCTGCTATGAAGACATCTTTGGCGAAGAGTTGCTGCCCCGGCTGCACCCGGGGCCTGATGGCGAGCCAGGCGCAACCATTCTGGCCAATGTGAGCAACCTGGGCTGGTTCGGCGATTCGTGGGCCTTGCGTCAGCACTTGCAGATGGCGCGGATGCGGTCGATCGAAACCGCGCGCCCCAGTGTGCGCGCCACCAATACGGGCATCACGGCGGTGATCGATCGCCGTGGCGACGTGCGCCAGGCCCTGCCGGCGCACGAGCCTGGCGTGCTTGATATCGAGGTGCAGGGCACCACCGGGCTCACGCCCTATGCCCGCTGGGGCAATCTGGCCATCCTGGCGTTGTTGTGGCTGTCTGCCGGCTGGCTGGCGTGGCGTCGGGTGGCAAAGGGCCGCGGTTGACGGCGGGTATCAGCGCAGGAACAGCTGGTAGGCCGGATTCTGCGATTCGTCCCAGTGACGGTAGCCCAGATTGACCAGAAACTCGCGAAATGCCTTCTTGTCCGCGGGCGGCACCTGAATACCCACCAGAATGCGGCCGTAATCGGAGCCCTGGTTGCGATAGTGAAACAGGCTGATGTTCCAGCTGGGCGACATGCAGTCGAGAAAGCGCATCAGGGCGCCGGGCCGCTCGGGAAACTCAAAGCGATACAACAGCTCGTTGGCGGCCGCCGCCGACCTGCCCCCCACCATGTGACGCAGATGCGTCTTGGCCATTTCGTCGTGGGTGAGATCGATGGTGTCGAAACCGTGCTTGCGGAACGACGCGGCGATCTTGTCGGACTCGCCGTGCTTCGAGATCTGAACACCCACGAATACATGCGCCTGATCGCCCTCGGCCATGCGGTAGTTGAACTCGGTGACATTCCGGGCACCCACCAGCCCGCAGAAGCGTTTGAAACTGCCGCGCGCTTCGGGCATGGTGACCGCGAACACGGCCTCCCGGGCTTCGCCCACTTCGGCGCGCTCGGCCACGAAGCGCAAACGGTCGAAGTTCATGTTGGCACCGCTGGCGATGGCCACCACCGTGCGATCCTTCCAGCCGTTGTCGGTCAGGTAGCGTTTGGCACCGGCTATGGCCAGTGCACCCGCGGGTTCGAGCACGCTGCGGGTATCCTGGAAGACGTCCTTGATGGCGGCGCACAAGGCGTCGGTGTTTACCGTGATGAAGTCGTCGACATACTTTCGGGTGAGCTTGAAGGTTTCTTCGCCCACCAGCTTGACCGCCGTGCCATCCGAGAACAGGCCGACATCGCTCATGGTGACGCGGCGTCCGGCATGAAAGCTGCGTGCCATGGCGTTGGAGTCTTCGGTTTGCACGCCGATCACCTGGATGTCCGGGCGCAACAGTTTGATGTAGGTAGCCACCCCTGCGATGAGACCACCGCCACCTACCGGCACGAACACCGCGTCCAGCGGTCCGCCATGCTGACGGAGGATCTCCATGCCCACCGTGCCGCCACCGGCGATCACGTCGGGGTCGTCGAAAGGGTGCACGAAGGTGAGTTTTTCGGATTGTTCCAGCTCGGCGGCTTTGACCGCGGCGTCGGAGTAACTGTCGCCGTGCAACACCACTTCGGCGCCGCGCGCGCGCACGGCATCCACCTTGACCAGGGGCGTGGTAATGGGCATGACGATAACCGCTCGGCAACCCAGCTTCTGCGCCGCCAGGGCCACGCCCTGAGCGTGGTTGCCGGCCGATGCCGCCAGCACGCCGCGCGCACGCGCCTTGGCCGGCAACTGCGCCATCTTGTTGTAGGCGCCTCGCAGCTTGAAGCTGAACACCTGCTGCTCGTCTTCACGCTTGAGCAGGATGCGATTGTGAAAGCGCTCGGACAGCTGGGGAGCCAGGTGCAGCGAGGATTCGACCGCCACGTCGTACACGTTGGCGTTGAGGATACGTTTGAGATAGTCGATTGGCATGATGTTGCAACTATAACGCGCCGACCGCCTGCGGTTGATCCGGGGTCGTTGGCGACCGGCCAAAAAGCGTCCGATTTTGCGCGTACACTTGCCGCCCATGGAAGCCCATACCGCGGCCGCGGTGGCCTGGCTGCTGGCCACCCTGTCGTTGCCCAGCGTCGGGCTGCCGGCCATCTTCATCGTCAGTCTGGTATCCGCCACACTCCTGCCCATGGGTTCGGAGCCGGTGGTGTACGCCTATGTGTCGCTCACCGACGCGTTCTGGCCGGCCATCGCCGTGGCCACCGTGGGCAATACGCTGGGCGGCGTGGTGACCTACGCCATGGGGCTGGGGGTGTTTCAGGTCGTGCGCAACTGGCGATTGGGGCATCCAGCAGGCTCGCCCTCACCGCGGCCGCTGGATACCGGTTCGTTGTCTGCCGAGGGTGCTGCCACCGTTGCGCCGGCTCCGCCAGCCCGAGCGGGCGGGCGTTGGCACGACACCTGCGTGCGCTGGTTGCAACGGTTGGGACCCAAAGCCCTGATTTTTGCGTGGCTGCCGGCCATTGGCGACCCGCTTTGCGCCGTGGCGGGATACCTGCGTTTTGCCTTTTGGCCCAGCGTGTTCTACATGGCACTGGGCAAGTTCTTGCGCTACGTCACCATGACCGCGGCACTGGTCTGGGCGTGGCCGTTGGTGCCCTGACGGGCCGCTCGGGGGCTGTAGCCATAGTGCCGCACGAACGCGGCCGAGAAGCTGGAGGCATGCCGATACCCTGCCGCGAGCGCCGTATCGCTCACCGAGGCTCCGCCTTCCAGCAAGGTCATGGCGTGTGTCATGCGAGCGTGCCACAAACAGTCGTAGACCGTGCAGCCGAACAGCAGTCTGAAGCCTGCCTTGAGTTTGGCGGTGTTGATCCCCGCGGCGGCGGCCAATTGCGGGATGGTTGGCGCGGCGGCGAGGTCTTGCAGGAGCAGGCGTCGCGCCTCGTGCAGTTGGCGCATGTCGCGACTGCTGAGGGTCAGGGCCGGCCCGCGTTGGCTTGAACGATCACCCCAAAGATCCACGCTGGCGCACAGCAACTCTTGCACCTTGGCCTGCACGTAACGCAGGCGCCGACTGTCGTGATAGGGGTTGCAGAGGAGCTGGTTGACCGTGGCGGCCTGGGCCGGATGGAGCGGGATGCGGCTGAAATGAAGATCGTCTGGCCCCACGCCCGCCAGCGTGCGGCGAACCTGGCGGGCGGCGGGTGTGGCGTCGTCGAGATAGGTGTCGAACACTTCAGGCCGTACGTACAGTGCCACCGAGCGACGGCGCCCGGGGGTACAGGTGATCTGATATTGCGCCTTGGCTCCCAGATGACACACCACCAGGTCGAGATCTCCGGAGGGCGCTGCGGGTGCTCGCGACCACGACGCCACGGCCGAGCCGGTGAGCGTGTAGTGAAATTCGACGAATGATTCCGACAGGACCAGTTCACTGCGAGGGTGTTCGTACCGACAATCGGCCATGACGACGTAGATGTCGTCGTTGAGGCTGATCATGTCCCAGGTATCGTTGCCATCGCCGGTGGGGAGACGCGCGCCATAGCTGGGCGCCTCGGTGGCCGCCGGCCCCAGGGCCCGACGCAGCGCGGCGAACGCCTGCGTGAGCCTGGCCGGCTCGCCCGTGAGTGCCATGCGAAACAGCCCATTGCTGTATCGCGGATAAAGCGGTTGCGGCAGAACGGGCTGATACATGGAGAGGGATTCGGCGAACAGGTCTGCGCCAAATGTACCGCGTATGTTGCGGTATTCCTACGGCGATGGCCTGGAGCCGGCGGGTCTGGCCTTATTCCGGCACGACCCCTGCCTTGGCCAGCACGCGCTGATACTGGTCGATCTCGCGATTGACCCAGTCGGCGGTTTGCTCGGGCGTGAGCACATCGGCGTAGGCGCCGAGGCGTGTGACGAAGGTTTGCCATTCGTCGCTTTCGATCGCCCGTGCAAAGGCGGCATGGAGCGTGTTCATGACCTCGTCGGGGGTGCCGGCCGGTGCAAAGAAGGCGCTCCAGTTTTGCACCTCGAAGCCATCAAAGCCCGATTCCTGCATGGTGGGCACGTCGGCGAACGCGTCGATACGTTCGCTGGAGGTGATGGCCAACGGCTTGAGGGTGCCGTTCTCCACCATCGAGCGCGAGGCGATGGTGTCGAGGAACATGAAGTCGACGTGCCCGCCGATCAGGTCGGTGAGCGCCTGCGGACTGCTCTTGTAGGGCACGTGGGTGGCTTCGACGCCGGCATCCTGGGTAAAGCGTTCGGCAGCCACACGCGGCCCGGCACTGCCTTCGGCAAAGGTCAACGACGGCTCGCTGGTGTCGAGCAGCTCGACCAGCTCGGCCACCGTATTGGCCTCGAGCCCGGGGCGGGTGAGCAGAAACAGGGGGAAGACACCGATGCGGGTAATGGGCTGAAAATCGGCAATGGGGTCGTAGGGCAGTTCCTTGAAGAATGCCGAATTGGCACCATGCGTGGTGTTGCCGCTGTAGAACAGGGTGTAGCCGTCGGGGTCGGCGGCAGCAGCCTCGCGAGCGGCGATGAAGCCACTGGCACCGGGCTTGTTGTCGATCACGAACGTCCAGCCGGTGTCGGCGCTGATGATGCCGGTGAGCTTGCGCGCCGCGCCATCCGAACCACTGCCCGCGTTGAACGGAATCAGCAGCTGAATGGGTTTGTCGGGGTAGGCGGCATGGGTGGTCGGCGACCACGTGGACAGACCGGCGCCGGCGATCAAGGCGGCGGCAGCGGGCCCGCAAAGCAGGGTAGCGGTGGTACGGAAAGTCATGGCAACTCCGGTTCAGTGAGGTTGAACGGACATTAGATCGTCAAGCCGTACCCGGTCGCGACCGGGAATGCGCTTGCGACGAAACTCGTGCTCGCGGCCCCAGGGCATGGTGGCATCGAGTGCCAGCCGTCCCCAGTGGTCCTTGTGAGGATCGCGAAAGAAACCGGGCAAATCGCCCAGAACCTGCGTGCGCTGGTCCGGGCGGGCGCGGGTGACGAAGGCCCAGATCACGTCGTCCAGCTGGTACGGATCGACGTCATCGTCGACTACGATGCACAGCTTGCTGTAGAGGAAGTGAGCGGTGACGGCGGCCATCAGCACCTGCCGGGCGTGTCCCTCGTATTGCGGCCGGATCTGCACTACCGTGCACAGCATGGTGGGATGGCAGACCACGTCGACGATGCCGGCGAATTGCTGCGACAGGGTCTTGTAGATCCGGGCTGCCGTGCTGGCCTCGAGCGGACGGAGGTCTTCGGCGCTGCCGCAGATCAGGCCATGGGCCATGGGCCGGGGACGCCATTCCACGTGGTCCACGGCAAACACGTGACTTTGCTTTTCGTCGATGTAGTAGCCCATCCATTCGCCGAAAGGCGCTTCGGGTCGGCGTTCGTTGGGCAATATGCGCCCCTCGATCACGATATCGGCAGCCACTGGCACCGGCATATCGAAGGTGCGCGCGGGCGCGGTGGCCAACGGCTCGCCGGCGATGCTGGCCGCCAGGGCCAACTCGCTGGCGGTGCTGGGAATCGAGGTGCAGGCAGCCACGAAGAGGGCCGGCGACACGCCCAGCAGGATGGCTGCCGGTACGGCTTCGCCACGCGCTTCAGCCGCAGCCTGGATGGCGCCCAGGTCGTGACGCGGACCAATGCTGATGCGAAGCTCGCGATCATTCACGTAGAGGCCACGATGAAACGACAGATTCGGCACGCCGGTGTCCGGGTCGCGCACCAGAAAGACGCCTGCCGTGAGGTAACGTCCGGCATCTTCTTCGTGGTAGCGCAGCAGGGGGATCTGATCGAGGCTGCCGGCGACCCGGTCGTTGCTGCCACCCGGCACCGTGGCGGGCGTATTCATCGTCTGGGAGCTTTCGATGTGCCGATTCAACGCCTGGGCGATCGAGTCGTTGCGGCTCTGCACCCCCAGGATATCGGCCAGACGTTGCCGGCTGGCGTAGAGGTTGAGCACGACCGGCATGTCATACCCCCGCACGCGGTGCAGTACCACGATGGCCTGGCCACGTTCCTGGGCTTCGGCGGCAATGGCTGCGGCTTCGTACTCGGGGTCGACTTCGGCATGAATGTCGAAAATTTGCCCCAACTGGCGGTAGTGGTCGATGAAAGCTTGCACGTGTGTGACTTCCTGCGCGATGAATCAGAATCGAACGGTGTTGACGGGCAGTCTAGAGTGCATCCACGGCCGAACTTAGGCGTTCGGGTGGGGAACGCCGGTAATCGGAAGTTTTTTGCGCGCGGCTGACGACGGGTCGGGGGTCTTGAGCATCGGTTAAGCTGGCGCGCTGCTCAGGCCGGACGGCTGGCGTCACTGACGCAACGCCCGGTGGGCGAATTCCCTTTGCAGAACAGGAGGACACGGCATGACCCGTGCCATTACCGTGATGGGCTTGAAGCGATGTGATACTTGCCGCAAGGCGCGGCAATGGCTGGAGGCAAACGCCGTGCCTCATGATTTCGTGGATTACCGCGAGCAGCCGGTGAGTTCCGCCCGCTTGCGAGACTGGGCGCAGCAGCTTGGCGGATTCGAACGATTGGTCAATCGGTCGTCCACCACCTGGCGCCAGTTGCCGGAAAACGAGCGGTCGGCGACGAGCGACGACGAATGGTGCGCCCTGATCGCCACACACCCCACGTTGATACGACGTCCGGTGCTGATCACGGCCGATGGCGGGGTGAGCGTGGGTTTCAAGGATGCCGCATGGCGCGAGCGACTGGGGCTAAGCGCGGCCTGAGCCGTGGCCCCAGGCCGCGCCGCTGGTGAGGGCGGGCCCGCTGCCAGTGCCTGGCCCTTGCCCTGGCCCGGGCGTGAGCCAGGCCGGTGGGATCAGTTGCGGAAGCGCTCCACCCGCACGGTGAAGCTGTGCTGGCGCAGGGCCTCGAGCACCGAATCCACCGGCCCGCCCACGAGGTCGGTGAGCACATAGCCGATGTCTTCGCGGGTTTGCAGCGACTGGCTGGCGATGTTGAGGCCGTGCTCGGCAAACAGATTGTTGAGCGTGGCCAGCGCTCCTGGCACGTTGCGATGCACGTGCAGGATGCGGGTGGCGCCTTCTTCGCGCGGCGACACGGGCAGCTCGGGGAAATTCACTGCGCCCTTGGTGGCGCCGTGCTGCATGAAACTCACCAGCTTCTCGGCCACTTCGCGCCCGATGTTCTCTTGCGCCTCCATGGTGCTGCCACCAACGTGCGGGGTGAGGATCACGTTGGGCATGTTCACCAGCGGGCTGCGCAAGGGCTCGTCGGGGCTCTTGGGTTCAACCGGGAACACGTCGATGGCGGCACCGCCGACCTGGCCACTTTGCAGGGCGGCGTGGAGCGCGTCGATGTCGACCACTGTGCCGCGCGAGGCGTTGATGAGCATGGCGCCGGGCTTCATTTGCGCCAGGGTGTCGGCGTTGATGATGTTTTCGGTGCTGCGGGTGGCCGGCACGTGCAGGGTGACCACGTCGGACTCGCCCAGCAGCGTGGCCAGGTCGGGCGCCTGGCGGGCATTGCCCAGCGGCAATTTGGCGTCGATGTCGTAGAAGATCACCCGCATGCCCAGACTCTCGGCCAGCGTGCCTACCTGCCCACCGATATTGCCGTAGCCGATGATGCCGAGGGTCTTGCCGCGCGCTTCGAAGGCTCCGTTGGCCGATTTGTCCCAATGACCTTCGTGCACCCGGGCGTTTTTCTCGGGGATGCGGCGCAACAGCAGGATGGCTTCGGCCAGCACCAGCTCGGCCACCGAGCGGGTGTTGGAGAACGGCGCATTGAAGACCGGGATGCCGCGGTGCATGGCCGTGACCAGATCCACTTGATTGGTGCCGATACAGAAGCAGCCAACGGCCTGGAGTTTTTCGGCCGCTTCGAGGCGTTCGCGCGTGAGCTGGGTGCGCGACCGAATGCCCACGACATTGGCTGTGCGCAGCTCGGCCAGCAATTGGTCGGCCGGCAGGGCGGCAGCGTGGGTGACGATATCGGTATACCCGGCCGCGTGAAAGACGGCATGCGAGCTGGTGTGGATGTTTTCGAAGAGAACGATCTTGGTCATGGCAGTGGACGGCGGCGGGAGGCTGGCTGAAGCCCGGCTTGCGGCGGGCCAAATGTGCATTGTAGCGCCGTCACCACCCCGGCCGCGTCATCAGGCCGAGGCGGCATGCGGAGGGTGGCGTTTTGCGCAACTGCGAAGTCGCCCGGGTGTGGTCAGGCGTCGATCAGTTCCAGAACCAGAGATAGCCTGCCAGCGAGCCCAGACCCAGCAGGGCCACGACGCTGGTAAATGCCAGCACCCCGACATTGCGGGTGAGCCGGCGTTGTGACTGCCGCAGCGCGGTGAGTTCGGCGGTGAGCGCCGGCAGCGCGTCTTCGCGGGCCAGGCGATGGTGCAACAAGCGGGGCAGCGCCGGCAACCACTGCGCCCATTGCTCGCTTTCGCGTTCGATATTGCGCCACAGGGCGCGCGGGCCCACGCGCTCGCGCATCCAGTTCTCGAGGTAGGGCTTGGCGGTCTTCCAGAGGTCGAGTTCGGGGTCGAGCTCGCGGCCCAGGCCTTCGATATTGAGCAGGGTTTTCTGTAGCAGTACCAGCTGTGGCTGCACTTCCATCTGGAAGCGGCGCGAGGTCTGGAACAGGCGCATGAGCACCTGGCCCAACGAGATTTCGGACAAGGGGCGATCGAAGTAGGGCTCGCACACTGCCCGGATGGCGCCTTCGAACTCTTCTTCGCGTGTCGTGGCGGGCACCCACCCCGACTCGATGTGGAGTCGGGCTACCTGACGATAGTCGCGTCGGAAGAAGGCCAGGAAGTTCTGGGCCAGATAGTTCTTGTCGAATTCCGACAGCGAACCCACGATGCCGAAATCCAGGGCAATGTACCGTCCTTTGGTTTCGGGTTGAGTGGACACGTAGATGTTGCCGGGATGCATGTCGGCATGAAAGAAGCCATCGGTGAAGACCTGGATGAAGAAGATCTCCACCCCGTCGCGGGCCAACTTGGGGATGTCGATGTTTTCGCGGCGCAGGCGCTCAACCTGGCTCACCTGAATCCCGTGCATGCGCTCCATGGTAAAGACCGTGCCAGCGCAGTAGTCCCAGTACACCTCGGGCACCAGCAGCAGGTGGTCGCGGCGGCGATCGGGGCTGAAGTTGCGCCGCAGCTGGCTGCAGTTGGAGGCCTCGCGCAGGAGGTCGAGCTCGTCGTGCAGATATTTATCGAACTCGCCCACCACCTCGCGTGGCTTGAGACGCCGGCCGTCGGGCAGCAGGCGCTCCACCAGCCCGGCAAACATACGCATCAGGGCAAGGTCCTGATCGATGATTCGCAGCATGCCTGGCCGCAGCACCTTGACGGCAACTTCGCGGCCGTCCGGCAGCTCGGCAAAATGCACTTGCGCAATGGAGGCCGAGGCGATCGGCTGGCGTTCGAAGTTGCGAAACAGCACATCGGGGTGCTTGCCCAGGGCTTCTTCGATGGTGGCAATGGCCTGGTCGGGGTCGAACGGCGGCACGCGATCCTGAAGCCGTGCCAGCTCGTTGGCAATGTCGGGCGGCATCAGGTCGCGCCGCGTCGACAGCATCTGGCCGAACTTGACGAAAATCGGGCCGAGCTCTTCCAGGGCCCGGCGCAGCCGCTCGCCGCGCGGCATGTCGAGCTTGCGGCCGAATCGCAGCAGCACCAGCAACCGACTGGCCAATGGGTGATGAAAGCTCGAGAGCACAAGCTCGTCGAGACCGTAGCGCAGCATCACGAACGTGATGCGCATCAGCCGGGGCAGGCTGGCGAAGAATCTCATGAGAGGGACCGGAGTGTGGCCTGCAGGGCTGCCGCCCGGTTCAGCAGTTGTCGGGTGCGTTCGTCGAGTTGTTGAACGTGGTGTTGCCATTGTTCCACGTCGGCACGCGCAGGCAGATAGTTGGCTTCGTGCACGGCGTATTCGGCCAGATTCTCCTGCAGGGCACGGTTGCTGCTGGTGAGCCGTTGCCAGCCCTGACGGGCCAGTTGCACCATCCGCCGCGCCGCCACATCGCCCACCCATCGCGCCAGCTCGTCTTCGATGTCGGGTCGCAGGTGGCTGGCCAGCTCGGAGAGCGTGTGGGTGAGGCCGGCTTCGCCTTCGATGCGCACCGCCTGCAGACGTTCGTGCTGGTGACCCCGCAGCAGGCGCGGCAGATCGCGAGTGGCCAGATACACCTGGACGGCGGCAGTGGCATCGGGCCCGGCGGCCACCAACCGGCCACGCGCGTCGATGCGGCAAGCCTCACGGCGACTGTCGAGGTGCAATGCCACCACCTTGCCGGCATGGCGCTGCAGTTGTTCGGCAGCCCAGGGCTCGCGGTCGATCAGCGCGTTGCCGGCCAGCAGCAGGGGAGCGAATGGGAGCGGAAACATGGCGAGCCATTGTAAAGAAAAGGGCCGCACCGGTGCGGCGCGGCCCTCGAGCCTTCTGGATTGAAGACGACGCGGCAGTATCAGGCCGTGTTGGGGTCGGCAGGGATCTGCTGAATGCCGGCCAGCAGCCAGCCGGCCTGTTCGGGCTTGAGGAAGTTCCACACTTCCTCGAAGCGGTAGGCTTCGGGCTCGGAATCGTCTTTGAGCATGCCCGAGAAACGCACGCTGGCCAGATGGCCCTGCGGGATGTCTTCGATACCCAGCAGGCTGGCGTTGAGCAGCACGACCTCGGTGTGACCGCCGGGTTCGCGTTGGGCCAGCGGCTCGCGAACGGCTTCGATCAGATCGTCGGTCATGTACTCCTGCATCATCGGCACGTCGTTGCGGTCCCAGGCGTCTTGCAGCGCAATGAAATGTTTCTTGGCATTGGCGAGAAAGTCCTGGGTATTGAAGTCGGCCGGGATGTACCAGGATTTATCGATGGGCTCCTTGGGCGCGGCCGTGCTCTCGACGGCCGGATGCAGCGCGGCCGGCGCGGGCTCGGCCTGGCGCGGGGCGGGCGCGGCTTGAAACGGGCTGCGTGCCATGGGCTGATCCGAATCGGCCCGGCCACCGCCGACACCTTGCAGGGCGGGGCGTGCGCCACCCCCGCGAAGACGACGCAAGACGAACATCACGGCGAAGACCACCAGGCCGATGATCAAGAGGCTGGCCATGAATTCGGCGAAGGCGGCGCCCAGACCCAGGTGCGTGAGCAGCGCGGCCAGACCCAACCCCGCCGCCAGGCCGGCAATGGGGCCGAACCAGCGCGACGCCGTGCTGCGCGTGGCGGCGCCGGCGGCCGTGCTGCCGGCCGCGGCCGAGGTGGCACTGCGTTGTGTGGTGCTGTTGGCCGCCGTGCCCGAGGGCGTGGTGGCTTGCCGCTGCTGGGTGACGTTGCTGGATTGCTGGCCGAAGCTGCCGCCGCCCAGACGACGCTTGGCCTCGGCGTCGAATGAAGCACCGATCATGGCCACCGTGCTGACGACGGTGATCGCAATGGCGCACAGGCGCGAAGTAAGGCGTGGTGACATGAAGGAGTGTCTCCGGAACTGAATGGCGAGTAAGGGGGTGGATGATACGGCAACCCGAGGCCGGTTTCGTACAGCGGAGCCCGGCCGAGGGATTGTGAGCGGTTGCCGTGGCAAAAGTTCCCCGGTCTGGCGTGAGGTTTGCCGCCCCACGCCAGGCCTGGCGGATTACAGCTTGACGCCCTCGTGCAGCGCAACCACGCCACCAATGAGATTGAAGTACTGCACGCGCTCGAGCCCGGCTTCGCGCATGAGCTCGGCGAGTGACTCCTGGTCGGGATGCATCCGGATGGATTCGGCCAGATAGCGATAACTGCTTTCGTCGTTGGCCACTTTGCGGCCCAGCCAGGGCAGTATGTTGAACGAATACCAGTCGTAGGCCGGGGCAAGGGGTTTGGCGATGCGGGAGAACTCGAGCACCAGCAGCTTGCCACCGGGTCGCAGGGCGCGGCGCATGGCTTGCAGGGCCACGTTCTTGTGCGTCATGTTGCGCAGGCCAAACGCCACCGTGATGCGATCGAAGGTGTTGTCGGGAAACGGCAATGCCTCGGCATCGCACACGGCCACGGGCAGCAGCACACCCTCATCGAGCAGGCGATCGCGGCCCACGCGCAGCATGGATTCGTTGATGTCGGTGAGCCAGACTTCGCCCGTGGGCCCCGCCTGCCGGGCGAAGGCGCGCGCGAGATCGCCCGTGCCGCCGGCGATGTCGAGCACCTTCATGCCCGGCCGCACGCCCGCACGCGCCACGGTAAAGCGCTTCCAGGCGCGATGCAGACCCATCGACATGAGATCATTCATCACGTCGTAGCGTTCGGCCACAGAATGAAACACCTGGGCGACTCGCTGGGCCTTTTCGGTGTCGCGCACGGTCTGGAAGCCGAAATGCGTGGTGGCATCGGGGGCCGTGTCGGTGGTGTCGGCGGAAGACGGCGGTTGGGAGCCGGCGGTCGCACGGGTCATGATGGAGTCCTGAGAAAAGCGGAGTCAGTGTCGAGGCGGTTCTTGCGGCGCGCGGCCCGCCTCGGGGCCGGCAGGCGTATCAGGGTCGCGAGAGGCGCCGGCAGCCTGCAAACGTTGCAGATAGCTCGCCCAGCGATCCTCCTGATGGCGCCCGAGATCGTAAAGGATATCCCAGGAATAGATGCCGGTGTCGTGGCCGTCGGAGAAGCGAGGCTTGACGCCATAATTGCCGACCGGTTCGAGGGCGACGATATCGATGTGCCGCTTGCCCGTCTGCAGCACCTCTTGCCCCGGGCCATGGCCACGCACCTCGGCCGACGGGCTGCAGACCCGCAGCAGTTCGAATGGCAGGCGATACACCTCACCATCGGCAAAGGCCACTTCGAGACAGCGCGACTGCTGGTGCAGCACAAGGCGCTCCGGAACCGGTGCAGAACGGGGGGTAGAAGATGACATGGTCATATACCTGACATATTTCGGCCATATGATTGTCGCATCTCATGTCGTCAAGTCGTCATCATGCCCAGCACCGTACTCGTCGTCGAAGACGAACCCGCCATCCAGGAACTGATCGCCGTCAACCTCGGCTTTGCCGGCCACAAGGTGCTGCGCGCCGATGATGCCGAGCAAGCCCAGTACCTGATTGCGGCCGAGTTGCCCGATCTCATTCTGCTCGACTGGATGCTGCCCGGCGCATCAGGCCTGAGTCTGGCCCGTCGCCTGCGTGCCGAAGAGCGAACCCGCGGCATTCCGCTCATCATGCTCACCGCCAAGGGCGAGGAGCAGGACAAGGTGGAAGGCCTCGAGGCAGGTGCCGACGATTACATCACGAAGCCGTTTTCGCCCAAAGAGCTGATGGCACGCATCAAGGCCGTGCTGCGTCGCCGGGCGCCGCAGCTGACCGACGATCGCATCGAGGTGGCCGGGCTCTGCCTGGATCCGGTCACGCACCGGGTGAGCGGTCACGACCAGCCGCTCGGCGTGGGGCCTACCGAATTCCGCTTGCTGCACTTCTTCATGACGCATCCCGAGCGCGTTTTTTCGCGCGCCCATCTGCTGGACCAGGTGTGGGGCGATCACGTGTTCGTGGAGGAGCGCACGGTGGATGTGCATATTCGTCGCCTGCGCAAGGCCCTCCAGCCCAGCGGTCACGACAATCATGTCGAAACCGTGCGCGGCAGTGGTTATCGCTTCACCTTCAGGCCAGGCCAAGTATCATAGCGGGTTGCACTTTCCGCCCCTGCGCGGGCCCGGTACCTTGCCGGCCCCGCGACAACGCGATCGGTTTCCGGTCGAACTCTGCAGCCCAACATGGTCTGGCTACGCAATCTTTTTCTGCTGCTGGTTTTTGCCGTTCTTGCCCTGCTGGTGCGCGCCGTCATGGGTGGCAACGCCGGCTGGTGGGTATTCACGCTTTGCCTGCTCGGCCTGATGGCCATTCATCTGCGCAATCTCGAGCGTTCGCTCCGCTGGGCGCAACAGCTCGATCGCAGCCCACCCATGGCTGCCGGCAGTTGGGGCGAGATGCTCACGCGCCTGCACCGATTCCTGCGCGGTCGAGAACGTGAGCTGGCCGACTCGCGCGAAACCCTGCAGCAGTGGCTGGCCGCGGCGCAAGCCTTGCCCGAAGGGGTGATCGTGCTCGATTCGCAGTTGCACATCGAGTGGTGCAACCGCGAAGCCTGCCGCTTGCTCGGTCTGCATTTTCCGGCCGATCGCGGGCAGAATCTGCTCAATCTCGTGCGCAGCCCCGAATTCGTGCGCTACGCGCAGCATGCCAATTGGTCGGATACCGCCCTGGTGCCGGCGCCGGGCAGTACCGAACTGGCTCTGCGCGTATTGCTGGTGCCCTATGGCCGAGAGCAGCGGCTGCTGGTCGTGCGTGATGTCACGCAATTCGAACGACTGGAGGCCATGCGGCGCGATTTCGTGGCCAACGTATCGCATGAGTTGCGCACTCCGCTCACCGTGCTGGCGGGGTTTCTCGAAACTCTGGATGAGGCGCCCGACAACGCACTGACTCGCGAGCAGACCCGACAGTACCTCGCGCTGATGCGGGATCAGGCGGGCCGCATGCAGAACATCGTGGCCGATCTCCTCACCCTGTCCACGCTCGAGTCCACCCGGGCGCGTGAGCGACCGGGTGCCGCGTCGGTGCCGGCGTTGCTGGCCAGTGTGCGAGAACAGGTCGACGCCCTGTCGGGTGGGGGCCACACGCTTGAGTGGCAGGTGGCGCATGAGGTCGACATCGAAGGCGTGGCCGGCGAACTCAGTTCAGCGTTTGGCAATCTGGTGACCAACGCGGTGCGCTATACGCCGGTGGGGGGACGCATTACCGTGACCTGGTGCGGCACCGAAGACGGCGGTGCCGAGTTCAGGGTCACGGATACCGGCGAAGGCATCGCGGCGCAGCATTTGCCGCGTCTCACCGAGCGGTTCTATCGGGTCGACCGTGGCCGTTCGCGCGCTTCCGGTGGCACCGGTCTGGGCCTGGCCATCACCCGCCAGGTGGCGGTACGCCACGATGCCGAGCTGCAGATCCGGAGCGAGCTGGGGGTGGGCAGCACCTTCAGTCTGGTGTTTCCGCCCGAGCGGCGTTGGTCCCGCGGGGCCGACGGCAAGCGCTCGCCCGTTGGCCTCGCCGGCCCGGCTTCAGGCGGGGCGGCGGATGCCGGGCAGGCCGCTGCAATCGATGGCCAGACGCTGGCGATCAGCCAGGCGCACGGCGGTGAGCTGGCCACCCCAGATGCAGCCGGTGTCGAGCGCCAGCACGCGGGGTGAATCCAGCAGACCCAGGGTAGACCAGTGGCCGAACACGACCGTGATATCGGCTGTCTGGCGCCCGGGCACGGTATACCAGGGCCGATACCCTTTGGGCGCCGCTGCGGCTGAATCCTTGGTGGCAAATTCCATCACGCCCTCGGCACTGCAGAAGCGCAGGCGGGTGAGGGCATTGATGATCACTCGCCAACGATCCGGCCCCTCGAGGTCGTCGTGCCAGCGATCTGGCTGATTGCCGTACATCTGGTGCATGAAGCCGCGCCAATCGGGCCCCCGCAACACCGCCTCCACCTCGCCGGCCAGCTGCATGACCCGATCGGCCGTCCAGGCCGGCAACACGCCTGCGTGCACCATCAGATGGTCGTCGGTGCGGACCGCCAGTGGCCGGTGGCGCAACCAGTCGAGCAGTTCGGCGGCATCGGGCGCATCGAGAATCTCCTGCAGCGTGTCGCCTCGCTTGAGTTGCCGCGCGCCGGCGGCAACGCCAAGCAGGTGAAGGTCGTGGTTGCCCAGCACCGTTTGGGCACGCACGCCCAGCTCGCGCACTCGGCGCAGGCTGTGCAGTGAGTGCGGTCCACGATTGACGAGGTCGCCGGCAAACCAGAACGTGGTGTCGGCTGCTGCCAGTTCGGGCCGGGCCAGCAGTCGGTCGAGGGCATGTCCGCAACCCTGGATGTCGCCCACGGCCCAGAGGGAGTCGGGGGTGCGGGCGAGTGGGGCTGCGCTCATGCCGGCGGCTGGCCCTGGATGAGACCCTCGGTGGGCGAGCTGGGCTGGGCGCTGTAGAGCTTGCGCGACATGCGGCCGGCCAGAAAGGCCGCGCGACCGGCGTGGACGGCGTGCTTCATGGCGTCGGCCATCAACACCGGGTCTTGCGCCGCCGCAATGGCGGTGTTCATGAGCACACCATCACAGCCCAGTTCCATGGCAATGGCCGCGTCACTGGCCGTGCCCACCCCGGCGTCGACCAGCACCGGTACACGCGCCTGATCGATGATCAGACGCAGGTTCCACGGATTGAGGATGCCCATGCCCGAGCCGATGAGCGAGGCCAGCGGCATCACCGCGACGCAGCCGATGTCTTCGAGCATGCGGGCCTGAATCGGGTCGTCGGTGCAGTACACCATGACCTGAAAACCATCGGCCACCAGGGTTTTGGCCGCTTCGAGGGTTTCGGGCATGTTGGGAAACAGCGTGTGCGGGTCGCCCAGCACTTCGAGCTTGACCAGCGTGTGGCCGTCGAGCAGCTCGCGCGCCAGCCGCAGCGTGCGCACCGCATCCTGAGCCGTGTAACAGCCGGCCGTGTTGGGGAGCAGGGTGTAGCGCTCGGCGGGCAGGTAGTCGAGCAGATTGGGTTCGTCGGGATTCTGGCCGAGATTGGTGCGCCGGATGGCGACGGTAACGATCTCGGCACCGCTGGCGTCGAGCGCCTCGCGGGTTTGATCGAAATCGCGGTACTTGCCGGTACCCACCAGAAGGCGGGAGCGAAACGATTGACCGGCGATGACGAGGGGAGCGTGTTCTGTCATGAGCGAGAGTGGTTGTGGCCGATTGTGGCCATCGGGAATCGGGCCGCCCCGGCGGCGTAGCGCCCATACCGGGGCGGAAGGCGTCAGGTGCGATGATAGAGCGCAGCGCCGCGCTGGCGGAACTCGACGGCCTTCTCGGCCATGCCGCGGCTGCGTGCCGCTTCGGCGTCAAGTTCGTTCTCGCGGGCGTATTCGCGCACTTCCTGGGTGATTTTCATGCTGCAGAAGTGTGGGCCGCACATCGAGCAGAAGTGTGCCACTTTCATGGCCTGCTTGGGCAGCGTTTCGTCGTGGTACAGGCGCGCGGTGTCCGGGTCGAGCCCGAGATTGAACTGGTCTTCCCAGCGGAACTCGAAACGAGCCTTCGACAGCGCGTTGTCACGGATCTGTGCCCCGGGATGGCCCTTGGCGAGATCGGCGGCATGGGCGGCGATCTTGTAAGTGATGATGCCCTCTTTCACGTCCTGCTTGTTGGGCAGACCCAGGTGCTCTTTGGGCGTGACGTAGCACAGCATGGCCGTGCCATACCAGCCGATGTTGGCCGCGCCGATGCCCGAGGTGATGTGATCGTATCCGGGAGCGATGTCGGTGGTGAGCGGCCCCAGGGTGTAGAAGGGCGCTTCGTGGCAGTGCTTGAGTTGCTCGGTCATGTTTTCGTGGATGCGCTGCATGGGTACATGTCCGGGCCCCTCGATCATCACCTGCACGTCGTGGCGCCAGGCCACCTCGGTGAGTTCGCCCAGCGTGTGCAGCTCGGCAAACTGGGCCTCGTCGTTGGCATCGTGAATCGAGCCCGGCCGCAGGCCGTCGCCCAGCGAGAAGCTGACGTCGTAGGCCTTCATGATGTCGCAGATGTCTTCAAAATGTTCGTACAGAAAACTCTCGCGATGATGGGCAAGACACCATTTGGCCATGATCGAGCCGCCGCGCGACACGATGCCGGTCAGGCGGTTGGCGGTCAGCGGCACGTGAGCCAGGCGCACGCCGGCGTGGATGGTGAAGTAATCCACGCCTTGCTCGGCCTGTTCGATCAGGGTGTCGCGGAAGATTTCCCAGGTGAGGTCTTCGGCCTTGCCGTCCACCTTCTCGAGCGCCTGGTAGATGGGCACCGTGCCGATCGGCACCGGGCTGTTGCGAATGATCCATTCACGCGTCTCGTGGATATGCTTGCCGGTGGACAGGTCCATCACGGTGTCGCCACCCCAGCGGATCGCCCAGGTCATTTTTTCCACTTCCTCGCCGATCGACGACGTGACAGCGGAGTTGCCGATGTTGGCGTTCACTTTCACCAGAAAATTTCGACCGATGATCATCGGTTCGATTTCGGGGTGGTTGATGTTGGCCGGAATGATCGCTCGGCCGCGCGCCACTTCTTCGCGTACGAATTCGGGCGTGATGCGCGCCGGCAGAGCCGCGCCAAAGGACTCTCCGGCATGCTGCTGCAACAGGATGCGGGCCAGGCGCTCGCCCTGAGGGCCGCTGGCCTGTACGGCCTCGAGATACTGTTCGCGCCGCAGGTTTTCGCGGATCGCCACGAATTCCATCTCGGGCGTGATGACGCCGCGACGGGCGTAGTGCATCTGGGACACATTCCGGCCCGGCAAGGCTCGACGTGGCGCGCGCGCCAGATTGAAGCGCAGGGCCTGCGTGGCCGGGTCGGCCAGACGTTCGCTGCCAAAGGCGCTGCTGGGCCCGGTCAGCGCCTCGGTGTCGTTGCGCTCCTCGATCCAGCCGGTTCGCAGGGCTGGCAGGCCGTACCGGATGTCGATGGTCTGATCCGGATCGGTGTAGGGGCCGCTGGTGTCGTAGAGGGTCACCGGCGGGTTGGTTTCGCCCCCAAAGCTGGTGGGGGTGTCGGCCTGCATCACTTCGCGAAACGGCACGCGGAGGTCGGGTCGGGAGCCGGTTTGGTAGATCTTGCGCGACTGGGGAAAAGCGACAATGGCGGCTTCGTCGACGGCGGCTTCGGCGGCGACGAATTGGGGTTTTGCATTCATGAATAGCTCCAGCAGAGGTGGTGGAGCCGAAAGGGAAGGAGTCGATGCGTCGGTGCCCGGGCCTGCGTGCAGCAAGGCCCGGGCGGTGAAGCGCTCCCTGTTTCGGCATTATCCGTACAGGTACGAAGGGTGTCATCTCACCCCGGAGCCGTGCATGGCACGACCCCGAGGACCCCTGCGATTCCTGAGGTGAGTATACCGAGGTCGACGCGTTGGCGGTAGGTGGCTGCTGCCGCTACCGAGTGGCGCCGCTGCCCCGAATCCGCTCGGGGTATCATGCGTCGCAGACACGCCGGCAGGTTTGGCCGGCGATGCCGTTGCTACACGAGTCTCTTTCCCCGGCTTCCACATGGCTCCCACGTTTCGGCTGGCAAATGCAGTGGTGCCGCTCCGCTGGTGGTTACTGGCCGGGGCCGTCGCCTGCGCGCTGATATGGTGGGGTGTGTTGTGGCCCGCAACGGGCATGGCTGCGCCACTTCTGGCGCATATGCCGGGGGCCGCGCCTTTGGCATTGCTGATGATGGCCCTGGCCGTCTGGGGTGTGGCGTGGCGTGTGCCTGCGTTGCGCAGCGCCGAGGCTCAGGCCTGGCAGCGGGCGATGGCCGATTCGGCCCTGCCCACCCTCTTGCTGGATGCCACCGTGACGGTGGTGGTGGCCAACCGGGCATGCGGCGATCTGCTGGGTCGGCCGGCCAGACAGTTGGTGGGGGTGCCTTTGGCCCGCCTGTGTCATGGTGTTGATTTTGGGCCGGTCAGCGATTCCGGCACCGACATCAGTGCGCAACCGCGTGCCCTCGAACTGCAGTTGCAGGGTGCCGGCGACGCCGGCCGTTGGCTCCAGCTTTGGGTCAGCCCGGTGCGCGGCGTGACTGGCATCGCCTGGTTGGGTCATTTCATCGACATCGATGCGCGCAAGCAGGTCGAAACCCTGCACCACGAGATGCTGACCAGCCTGCACGCGCGCTCCAGCCGGCTACGACAAGCCCTGTCGCACCAGGAAGCCCACGACGCGCTCACCGGCCTGCCCAATCGCACCACGTTCGAGTCGATGCTGCAACATGCCTGTCAACAGGCCCGACGCGATCAGGAGCGACACGCCCTGGTCTATCTCGATCTGGATCGTTTCAAGATCGTCAACGATGTGGCAGGGCACGATGTGGGCGATCGGCTGCTGGCACAAGTGGCCGACCGCTTGCAAGCCACGGTAGGGCCCAACGATTCGATGGCCCGGCTGGGTGGCGACGAGTTTGCCGTGCTGCTGCGTCAGCGCGCTCTCGATGAGGCCCGCCACTGGGCCGAGGCGCTGCTGAAGCAGCTGGCCGACGCCGGATTCCAGTGGCAGGGGCGGCAGTTCGACGTGGCTGCCAGTGCCGGTATTGCGGCGATCGCGCCCGATTGTCACTCGGTCGCCAGCGTCATGGCGCGGGCCGACATCGCCTGTTATGCCGCCAAGCGTTCGGGCCGCAACCGTGTCAGCGTGTATCACGACGAGGTCGGTGAGGCGCGGCGACACCATCGTGAGGTATTGATGGTGTCGGAGCTGCGTTCGATGCTCGATAGCGACCGCTGCGTGTTGCATGCCCAACGCATTGTGTCGTGCACCGATCCCGCCGAACAGCGCTATGAGGTGCTGGTCCGCCTGCTCGATCTGGAAGGCAATGTATTGCCGCCTACGGCTTTCATTCCGGCGGCCGAGCACTACGATGCCATGGCCGTGGTGGATCAATGGGTGTTCGAGCATTGTCTGCTGAGATCCGGCGAGCAGCTCGCCGCGCATCCCGCAGTCACGCTGCACCTGAACGTGTCGGCCAATTCGCTCAATGACGAGGCTTTTGCCGGTCGCATGCGGGGCCTGCTCGAGGCCTCGCCCGTCGCGGCCACACAAGTGGTGCTGGAAATCACCGAAACCGCTCTCATCGATCAGCTGGAGACCGCGGCCGACATCATCGGCCAATTGCGCGCCTTGGGCTGTGGTGTCGCGCTCGACGATTTTGGGATCGGGCTCAGTTCATTCAACTACTTGCGCACGTTTCCGGTCGATCTGGTCAAGATCGATGGCAGTTTTGTGAGTCGCATGGCGCACAGCGAAGTCGATCGCCACATTGTCCGCGCCATTCACGAGGTGGCGACAGCGGTGGGTGCGCGGACCATCGCCGAATCCGTGGAAGACGACGTCACGCTGGCGATGGTTCAGCAAATGGGTATCGATTATGTACAAGGTTTTGGCCTGCATCGGCCGGAGCCATGGATCCAGCTGCTGACTGAACTGGCAGAATTGCGGTAACCTCAGGGTTTACCCCAAAAATCTTGGTGATAACCCTGCGGTGATCTGCCGTCGGTTGTCACGCCTCGCACCATGTCTTTTCACGACTGGATCAACCCTTACGCTTCGCATCGCCTGCCTGTCTTTGCTCGCAACGTGGTGGCAACCTCGCAGCCGCTGGCCACGCAGGCCGGGTTGCGCATTCTGGCGCGCGGCGGCAATGCGGTGGATGCCGCCATTGCGACCGCGGCCGCGCTGGCGCTGGTCGAGCCGGTCAGCAACGGCCTGGGCTCGGACGCCTTCGCGCTGGTATGGGACGGTGCCCGCCTGCACGGGCTCAACGCTTCCGGCCCGGCGCCGGCGGCCTGGAGCCCGCAATACTTCGAGCGCCGGCACGGCGGCGCCATGCCCGAGCGCGGCTGGGACAGCGTCACGGTGCCAGGCGCAGTCGCCGGTTGGGCTGCCCTGCACGAACGTTTCGGCCGTCTCGAGTTTGCCGACGTGCTGGCACCCGCCATCGAGTACGCCGAACGTGGTTTTGCCGTGTCGCCCATCGTGCAGCGCAAATGGGCCGCCCAGGCCGAGAACCTGGGCGATCTGCCAGGGTTTGCCGAGCATTTCATGCCCTGGGGTCGCGTGCCCGCCGTGGGCGAGCGCTTTGTCCTGCGCGATGCCGCGGCCACCCTGCAGCGGATTGCCCAATCTCGCGGCCGGGATTTTTACGAGGGTGCCACGGCGCACAAGCTGGTGGCTCATGCTCAGGCGCACGAAGCCGCACTGAGTCTGGCCGATCTGCGTGACTACCAGCCTGAGTGGGTCGAGCCCATGGCGCGCGACTACCGTGGCCATACGCTGCACGAGATCCCACCCAATGGCCAGGGTCTGGCGGCACTCATCGCGCTGGGCCTGCTCGATCATCTCGACATCACGCAACGACCGGTCGATCATCCCGCCACCCAGCATCTGCTGATCGAAGCCATGAAATTGGCCTTTGCCGACGTGCACGCTCATGTGGGCGATCCGGCCTGGGCCGGGGTGCCGCCTGGCGATTTCCTCGATGACGCCTATCTGGCCGAACGGGCGCGGCTGATCGACCCCCAGCGAGCGCAAACCTTCAGCACGGGCAAGGCCCCGGCTGGCGGCACGGTATACCTCACCACGGCCGATCAGCAGGGCATGATGGTCAGTTTCATACAGTCCAATTTTCTCGGCTTTGGCTCGGGCGTGGTGGTGCCTGGCACCGGAGTCAGCTTGCACAATCGGGGTTACGGATTCGTGACCGAACCCGGGCACCCCAATCAGGTGGCGGGCGGCAAGCGTCCCTTTCATACCATCATCCCGGCGTTTCTCACGCGACAGGGCGCGCCGCTCATGAGCTTTGGCGTCATGGGTGGCAACATGCAGCCGCAGGGGCAGGTGCAAACCCTGGTGCGTATGCTGGCTTTTGGCCAGCAACCCCAGGCGGCCTGCGATGCCCCGCGCTGGAAATGGAACGCCGGCCTCTGCCTCGAGGTGGAGCCGGGCATGTCTGCCCATGTGGTCGAGGGGCTGCAGGCGCGCGGGCACAAGTTGCACACGACCGAACACGATTATCTCGATTTCGGCTCGGGCCAGTTTATCTGGCGGCTGGGCGACCCGGCGCTCGATGGTTACGTGGCCGCTTCCGACAGCCGGCGCGACGGGCAGGCCGCCGGATTCTGACCCGCCAAACCCAGCGTCCGTTTTGAGACGACAGCCACCCCAGCATCTTCGAGGAGACACCATGAACCGATTGTCCAACGAACGCGGCGATGCCGCCGCGCCAAAGTATCGTGTGGCCTTCATCGGCCTCGGCGTCATGGGGTATCCCATGGCTCGTCATCTGGCGTGTGCCGGGCACGAGGTGCGTGTGTACAACCGCACGAGGGCGCGGGCTGACGCCTGGGTGGCCGAACTGGCCGAGTACCACGTGGCGCCGCCTGCCGACTCACCGCGACAGGCCGCCGAAGGTGCCCAGGTAGTGCTCATGTGCGTGGGCAACGACGACGACCTGCGTGAAGTGGTCACGGGCGAACAGGGCGCTCTGGCCGGCATGCCGCCCGGCAGCGTGTTGGTCGACCACACCACGGCATCTGCCACCGTGGCGCGTGAATTGGCTGCGCTGGCCGGCGAGCGAGGGGTGGGTTTTGTCGACGCGCCCGTGTCGGGCGGGCAATCGGGTGCCGAGAACGGGGTGCTTACCGTGATGTGTGGCGGTCAGGCCGAACATTTCGAATATGCCGAACCCGTGGTGTCCTGCTACGCTCGGGCCGTCACGCACCTTGGCGAGGTTGGCGCCGGCCAGCTGACCAAGATGGTCAATCAGGTGTGTGTCGCAGGCGTGCTCCAGGGCCTCGCCGAAGGTCTGGCCCTGGGTCAGGCAGCGGGGCTCGACATGCAGCAGGTATTGCAGGTGATCAGCAAGGGTGCCGCCCAGAGTTGGCAAATGGAGCAACGGGGCCCCACCATGCTGGCAGACGAGTTCGACTTCGGCTTTGCCGTCGACTGGATGCGCAAGGATCTGTCCCTGGTGCTCGACGAGGCTCGTCGCAACGGCGCCCGCCTGCCACTCACGGCACTGGTCGATCAGTTCTACGGCGACATTCAGCGCATGGGCGGCGGACGCTGGGACACCTCCAGCCTGATCCGCCGGCTATGATGGCAGCACCTCCGACACTGCAACGATCTGGTTTACGATAACGACATGCTGGAAGATCTGGATCACCTCGCCACCCGCATTCAGCGGCTGGCCGAGCACCTCGATACCCTCGACACCGAGCGGGCCGATCTGGGCCGACGCCTGGCACGGGCCGAAGCCGAGAATCAGCGCCTGCGGGCGTTGCTGGCGTTGGCCCGCGATCGTGTGGATCAGGTGCTCCACCGCCTGCCCGACCCCGACGCCCCCCATTCCCCTCAACCGCAAGCGGAGTCCGGCAATCATGGAACGGCTTGACGTCAATATTCTCGAGCGCGATTTTTCGTTCGCGTGTCCGCCCGACGGGCGCGATGCGCTGATGGGTGCCGCCCAGCACGTGGATCGCATCATGCGCAAGCTGCGTCAGCAGGCCAAGCCGGGCACCAGTTTCGAGCGCATCGCCGTCATGGCGGCGGTCCAGTTGGCCGCAGAATTGCTGGCCACGCCAGTGGGCGAAGGCGAGCAGGGCGAATTTGCGCTGGGCGATTACCAGCGTAAAATTGAAGACATGCAGCAGCTGCTCGATGGCATGCTTGAGCGCCATGGTCTGGCGGCCAACACTTCATCGCCGGCAGCGGCTCAGGCACCCGACTGACCCTCAGCGATCGGTCGCGTGCCCCCGAATTGAACGTTGCGCCGCAGTGGCGTCTCGTTCTCCCTCATTCCCTGCAGTGCTCGATACTGGCCAAATTTCCTGTTCCAATATCCTGGCACCGGTTGCGGAAACATTCTTGTGCTGGAGCGATTGCTCCTTGCGAGCGAACCCGACGCACAAGTGACTGCGACCACTTGAACCTGACGGTTCAGGATGCCGGCCAAACGACACAGGCGGGGAACCTCTCAACAGCCCGGTATTGACCGGGCTGTTTCACGTTCGGACGATGGTTGCGGGGCGATGCGGTGGCTTGTGTCGCCCGCCGCCGCCATCGTGCTCAGCGTTGGCGCGAGCCACGGCGGCGTTATGCCGCGGGGTCATCGGCCGCTTCCCAGATCTCCGCACCCAGCGTGTCGGGTGTACCCATCAGGATCTGCAAGGTGTCGAGCAGGGCCTCGGCCTGGGCGGCGCTCAAGGGCGCCAACACCGACGCCTGATGCTGCAACGCCTGGCTGCACAGGCGCTCGGCGAGGGCGTTGCCGCGTTCGGTCAGTTGCACCCGCGTTTGCCGGCGATCATCTTCTTCGCGCGTGCGTTGCACCAGACCATCGCGTTCGAGCCGATGCACCAGTTTGCTGAGCGTGGGCTGTTTGGTGATGGTGAGGTAGGCGAGCCGACCCACGGTTTCGCCCTCGCTGCCGGCCAGGCTGCCGATCACCCGCCACTCGGTGACGGTGAGGCCGGCAGCACGCACCTGGGCGTGGAATTCGGCCGATATGCGGTGGCTGGCCTGGGCCAATAAAAAGGCGAGATAGTGATCGACAAAGCGAGAGGGGGATTTGTCGGGGTTTTGGGGAGGTGGGCCGGGCGAGTGTCGTGGATCTGGCATGCGCGTTGTGACTAATGGTTAACCCTGCTGTTCAAGCGGAACGCAGGCATGGTAATTTGCCTTTATGCATGAATTTTCATGTTTATCGTCAGGCCATCCCGCGGTACAGTAGTGTACCCATGCGCCTTCCGGCAAGGAGCAGCCATGTCACACAGTCAGCGTTACCGCAATGATCCCGCCGCCATTCAGGCGCTGGTGCGGGACAACGAGGTTCACAAGGATCTCTTCATCGACCCCGAGCTGTTCGAGCTCGAGATGGAACGCCTGTATGCCCGAACCTGGGTGTATGTCGGCCACGACAGCCAGGTGCCCAAGCCGGGCGATTTCTTCACCACCACGGTGGGCGATCAACCCGTGATCATGGTGCGTCACTCCGACGACACCGTGCGCGTGCTGATCAATCGCTGCGCCCACAAGGGGGTGCAACTGGTGGCCGAAACCACGGGGAATGTGGGGCGATTCATCCGCTGCCCCTATCATGCCTGGACCTTCAAGACCGATGGCTCGCTGTTGGGCGTGCCGTTGCGCAAGGGATACGAAAACACCGGATTCGACGACACCGAGGGCGCGCTCGGCCTCAAGGCCGTGGCGGCGGTGCGCAATCATCGCGGCTTCATCTTCTGTCGCCTGAGCGACGAAGGCGAGAGCTTCGAAGACTTCTTCGGCGAGTCACTCTCCACCATCGACAACATGTGCGATCGCTCGCCCGAGGGTCGTGTGGAAGTGGCTGGCGGCGTGTATCGCTACATGCACAACTGCAACTGGAAGATGCTGGTGGATAACCAGTCGGACACCTGTCACCCGATGGTGGCGCACGAGTCCTCGGCCGGCACCGCCGTTCGCGTCTGGAAAGAAGCCCCCGAAGGCACGCCCAAGCCCATGGCGGTCGAGCTGTTCGCACCGTTCATCAATCCGTACGACTTCTACGAGAACATGGGCATCCGGGTGTGGCAAAACGGCCATGGCCACACCGGTGTGTCCGATTCCATTCACGCGGCCTACTCCGATGTGCCGGGCTATATGGAACAAATGGTCGCCGCCTATGGCGAAGAGCGCGCCAAGGCCATTCTGGGCGACGTCCGGCACAACACCTGCTATTTCCCCAACATTCTGGTCAAGGGCCCCATCCAGACCCTGCGGGTATTCAAGCCCGTGGCGGCCGATCGCACGCTGGTGGAATCCTGGACCTTCCGTCTGGTGGGCGCGCCCGATCTCCTGCTCGAGCGCACCATCATGTACAACCGCCTGATCAACGCGCCCACGTCGGTGGTGGGGCACGACGACCTCGAAATGTATGGTCGCGCCCAGGAGGCCCTCAAGGTTCGCGCACGCGATTGGGTCAATTACGCGCGCATGTACGAACCCGGAGAGGAGGAGCGCCGCAATTTCATCACCAACGGCACCAGTGAGGGTCTGATGCGCAGCCAGTATCGCGCCTGGGCCCGCTACATGACGCAAGAGGAGGGCCAGCCATGAGCACGCCGACCGACAACGAACTCATCGATTTCGTCTACCACGAAGCGCGGCTGCTCGACGACTCCCGTTTCGAGGATTGGCTGGCGCTCTACACCGACGACGCCCACTACTGGATGCCGCTGGTGCCGGATCAAACCGACCCCATCCTGCACGCCTCGCTGCTGTACGAAGACAAATTGCTGCTGCGCGTTCGGGTCGAGCGCCTGTTGGGCCAGCGCACGTATTCGCAGCAGCCGCACAGCCGTGGTCATCGTCTGCTGCAGCGACCCACCGTGGAGCACGATCATCCCGAGGCCGATCCCGCGCAAGGGCACTTCGTGGTGCGTACGTCGTTTCATTATGTTGAAACTCGGGCCGACACGCAGGCGCTCTATGCCGGCTGGTTCACCCACCATCTGGTGCAGCAGGAGGGCCAACTGCGCATTCGCCTGAAACGTGTCGACCTGATGAATTGCGACGCCGCTTTCGGCAACATCCAGCTGTTCATGTAGTTTCGTTTTTTTGGCCGGCCTCGCCCGTCAGCGCGTGCGTGCACGCCCGACGGGCGCCGGCATTTCTCCCGAGGAGTTCGCTTGGTTGCCACTGTTTATCAGGCTTTTCGCCAGTCCGCGCAGCAATGGCCGCAAAAGCCCTTTCTTTGCACTCTGCCCGAAACGGCCGACATTTACGGCATCGAGCCGGGCGAACTGAGCTACGCCGACGCCCTGACTCGCATCGACGCATGGCGCGACGCCTATGCGGCTGCCGGCTACGGTCACGGCCACCGTGTGGGGCTGCTGCTCGAGAATCGTCCGGCTTTCTTTCTGCACTGGTTTGCCCTGAATGCGCTGGGCGTGTCGGTGGTGCCGATCAACGCCGACCTGCGCGCCGCCGAGCTCGAATATCTGGTGGGACACTCCGAGGTGGTGGCCATCGTGGCGTTGCCGTCGCGACATGCCGATCTTGGCGAGGCGGCGCGACGCGCCGGGCGCACCGTCAGCCTGGCCGGGCCCGACGACGCACCGCCCGCCGTGGCGGTGCCGGCGCCAGCGGCCGATCGCGAGCCGGGCGAACTGACCGAGTGCGGGCTGCTCTACACCTCGGGCACCACCGGGCGTCCCAAGGGGTGCATCCTGCCCAACCAGTATTACCTGCACTGCGGCCATTGGTACGCCACCATCGGCGGCCTGGCCGCCGTGCGTCCGGGCGAAGAGCGCATGCTCACGCCGCTGCCCCTGGTTCACATGAACGCCATGGCGGTGTCCACCATGGCCATGGTCACCACGGGCGGCTGCCTCATTGCCCTCGACCGGTTTCATCCTCGCAGCTGGTGGCACAGTGTGCGGGAGTCGCGTGCCACCATCGTGCATTATCTCGGCGTGATGCCGGCCATTCTGATGCAGGCGCCGGTCAGTGCCGACGATCGCAAGCACGACGTGCGCTTCGGATTCGGTGCCGGTGTCGACCGCACCCTGCATGCGCCGTTTGAAGAGCGTTTCGGCCTCCCCTTGCTCGAGGCCTGGGCCATGACCGAAACCGGCTCCGGTGGCGTGGTCATTGCCAATCACGAGCCGCGGCACGTAGGCAGCCACTGTTTCGGCATCGAGGAGCCCGACGTCCTGGTGCGCATCGAGCGCGATGATGGCACCGAGGCCGACGTCGGCGAGCCTGGCGAGCTGCTCGTGCGCCGTGCCGGCGACAACCCGAGCTATGGCTTCTTCGCTGGTTACCTCAAGGACGAAACCGCCACACGCGAAGCATGGGAGGGCGGCTGGTTTCACACGGGCGACATCGTTCGGCGTGATGCCGATCGCGCCCTGCGATTCGTGGATCGCAAGAAGAACGTGATCCGTCGCAGTGGCGAGAATATTGCGGCGGTCGAGGTGGAGAGCGCGCTGCAGCATCATGCCCAGGTCAAATCGGTTGCCGTGGCGGCAGTGCCCGACCCGGTGCGGGGTGACGAAGTCTTTGCCTGCATCGTGCCGGTGTCGATGCCGGTCACCGATTCGGCGCGCGCGCAGGCCGCCGAAGATCTGGTGCGCTGGGCGCTCGGCGAACTGGCCTATTACAAGGTACCGGGTTACGTGGCTTACCTCGACCAGTTGCCACTCACGGCCACCAACAAGATTCAGCGGGGCGAGCTCAAGAAGTTGGCGGCAACGCTGTTCGACGAAGGGCAGTACGCTGATACGCGTGCGCTCAAGAAGCGTCAGGGAGATCCGCGATGACGCCACCGCGAGCGAGCAAGCGCGCCGCCCAGGCGGCGCGGCCAACCGCGCGGCGGCCGCGCGCTTCGTACGATGGCGTGGCGGTGGTCACACCCGTCACCATCCCCTATGAACGCTACTCCACCCGGTCGGCGCATTGGTGGCTGGGTCGGGCGTTGGGCGAGCTGGTCCGGCAATCGGGCGTGGCCAAGCAAGACATCGACGGCATGTGTGTGTCGAGCTTCACGCTGGCGCCCGATACGGCCGTGGGCCTCACCCAGCACCTTGGCATGTCGCCTCGTTGGCTCGACCACATCCCCATGGGCGGTGCGAGCGGCGTGGCAGCCTTGCGACGGGCGGCGCGGGCCGTACAGGCCGGGGATGCCGAGGTGGTGGCATGTCTGGCGGGCGATACCAACCACGTGGATTCTTTCCGGCACACGCTCAGCCAGTTCTCGCGCTTTGCCCAGGATGGCGTCTATCCCTATGGCGCGGGCGGCCCCAATGCCAGCTTCGCCCTGCTCACACGGCAATACATGGCCAGCACCGGCGCCACGCGCGAAGACTTCGGCAAGCTGTGCGTGGCGCAGCGCGACAACGCGCTGCGCTTCCCGCCTGCGCTCATGAAGAAGCCACTCACCCTGCAGCAGTATCTCGATGCCCGGCTCATTACCGAGCCGATCCACCTGTTCGATTGCGTCATGCCCTGCGCTGGCGCCGACGCCTTTCTGGTGATGAGCGAAGAACGCGCCCGCTCGCTGGGCCTGCCGTGGGTCAAGGTATTGGGTACGATCGAGCGCCACAACGGCTACCCCGACGATCCCATCCAGTATCGCGGCGGCTGGGCAATGGATGTCGACGACCTCTACGATCAGGCAGGCGTGGGCCCCACCGACATGAACTTTCTGCAGGCCTACGACGACTACCCCGTGATCAATTTCATGCAGATCGAAGACCTCGGCTTCTGCCCCAAAGGTGGCGCGGCCGAGTTCGTGCGTCAGCACGAATTCACCATCGACGGCAACTTTCCGTTCAATACCAACGGGGGTCAGCTTTCGGTGGGGCAGGCGGGTGCCGCGGGCGGGTATCTGGGCATGGTGGAAGCCTTGCGCCAGCTTACCGACACGGCCGGCGGTACTCAGGTGGCCAATGCCCGCCTGGGGCTGGTGAGTGGTTTTGGCATGATCAACTACGATCGCGGGCTGTGCACGGGTGCCGCGGTGCTGGCAAGGAGCGACGCATGACAGAACCCTTGAAGTCACCGCCGCGCAAGGATCCCATGGCGCGCACGCGCCAACCCACCCTGCCACCTGCCTTGCGCAGCCGTACGGCACTGGGGCTGGCAGCGGCTGCCGCTGAGGGCAGATTCCGTCTGCAGGTATGCACGCAATGCGAGGCCGTGCAATATCCGCCACGAGAGGTGTGCGTATCGTGTTTGTCGGAACATTTGAAATGGCAGGATGTCTCGCCCAGAGGGCGCTTGCTGGTGAGTACCACGCTGCATCACAGCAACGATCTCTATTTCCGTGAACGGCTGCCATGGCGCGTAGGTACGGTGCAGATGGCCGTCGGGCCGATGGTGGTCGCCCATGTGCATGGCGATGTCACCGACGGCGATGACGTTCGGTTGTCGCTCAAGCTCGACCGTGCCGGGCAGGCCGTGATGGTGGCGCTGCCGGCGCAGGCCACGCCCCATATGGAAGACGACAAGGTACTGCGCGAAATGACCAGTGATCCCCGATTTCGTCGTGTGCTGATCACCGACGGCAAGCATCCGGTGGGACAGGCGCTGGTGCCGGCCCTGCTCAAGGCCGGTGCGGCCGAGGTCTTTCTGGGCGATCCGCAACCGTGGCGTCGCGATGCCGGATTCGATGCCTTGCTGGAAGACGATCGCGTGCAGGCGTTCGACCTCGACGTGACCAATGCCGATTCCATTCTGCGCACGGCCGGTGCCATCGGTGGCAAGGTGGAGATCCTCATTCACACGGCCGACAAGGAGCGTGACGGCGGCCTGATGGATTACCGCGACGTCAACGTGGCGCGCGACATGTTCGACATCAAGTGTCTGGGCATGATGCGTCTGGCCCAGGTGTTCGGCCACGCCATGCGCGGCCGTGGTGCCGACGGCGTACGCAATGCTGTGGCGTGGGTCAATGTGCTCACCATTCATGCGCAGGCCAATCTGCCATCGCGCGGGGTGTGGTCGGCGGCACATGCGGGGGCGCTGTCGATGAGTCACAGCCTGCGGGCCGAGTTTCGACCGGCCGGCGTGCGCGTGCTCAATGTGTTTCACGGTCCACTCGATCACGATTGGGAGCAACGCACCCATCCGCCGCGCGTTGCGCCACCGGCGCTGGCCAAGGCCATTGTGCAGGGCTTGCAAGACGGGGTGGAAGACGTTTACGTGGGCGATGTGGCCAAGGAAATCCGCGAACGACTGGCCGACAACCCGAAGGCCGTTGAACGCGAACTGGGAGTTTGACAATGACAGCAACAGTTGCCGAAGCACCGGTGGCCGGCCACACGGCCGATGCCGGTCAGAGCCGCGAGATCCTGGCCCGGTTCATGGCCGAGCTGCTGGCCGGCCGTATCCAGGTGGTGGATCTTACCGAAACGCTCACGCCGGAGTTTCCCACCATCCAGCTGCCGCCCGAGTTCGGCCAGGCGTGGCCGTTCCGGCTCGAGGAGATCTCGCAGTACGACGAGCGGGGCCCCGCGTGGTACTGGAACAATTTCTCGTGCTCCGAACACACCGGCACGCACTTCGATGCCCCGGTGCATTGGGTCAGCGGCAAGGATCAACCCGACAACACGGTCGATACCATTCCGCTGGAGGCGTTCATTGCCAGTGCCTGCGTGATCGACTGCTCGGCCGAGGCACGCGACAACCCCGACTTCCTGCTCACGATCGACTTTGTGCAGCGCTGGGAAGAACAGCATGGCAGGATCCCGCCACGCGCCTGGGTGCTCATGCGCACCGACTGGTCCAAGCGCGAGAAGCCCCGCGACTATCTCAACATGGCCGAAGACGGTGCCCATTCGCCCGGCCCCGATGGTGAGGTGGTGCCCTGGTTGATTCGCGAACGCGATGTGCACGGCTTTGGCACCGAATCGGTCGGCACCGATGCGGGCCAGGCCCAACACCTCGATCCGCCGTTTCCGTGCCACTACTTCATGCACGGCAACAATCGCTACGGTCTGCAATGCCTGACCAACCTCGACCGTCTGCCGCCCACGGGCGCCGTGGTGTATTCGGCACCCCTCAAGATTCGGCGCGGCTCGGGCAGCCCCTTGCGGGTACTCGCCATGGTGCCGCGCGGCTGAGCGGCGCGCCAGGCCGGCCGCCGCGCGGGCGCGACATTTCGGTAACGACTTTATCCAAGGAAGCGACTCATGGAACAACGCAAGACAGCCGTCGTCACCGGCGGCAGCACCGGCATCGGTGCCGAGATCTGCCGCTCGATGCTGGATGCCGGCTACGAGGTGGTGTCGATGGCGCGACGCGATCCCGATTGGCAGCATCCGCGTCTGCATTCGATCCGCGCCGACCTCATGGATGCCGACGCCACGGCGGCCGCGGCTGAAGAATTGACGCGTCGATTCGAGGTCAGTCACGTGATTCACAATGCGGGCGTGATCTGGCCCAATCTGCTGCCCGACGTCAAACTCGAAGAACTGCACGGCCTCACCCAATTGCATCTGGGTGCCTGCATCACGCTGACGCAGGCGGTGCTGCCGCAAATGCAGAAGTCCGGTTTTGGCCGCATCGTGCTGTTGTCGTCGCGCGGTGCCCTGGGCCTGCAAACACGTACGGCCTATTCGGCCACCAAGGCCGGCATGATCGGCATGGCGCGCACCTGGGCGCTGGAACTGGCGCCCGAGGGTATTACGGTGAACGTGGTGGCGCCTGGGCCAATCAAGACCGATATGTTCCATGAGGTGGTCCCCGACGGTAGCGAGCGCGAAGCCAAGGTGGCGGCCGGCATTCCGGTGGGTCGCGTGGGGCGGGCCGACGATGTGGCCCGTGCCGTGATGTTCTTCGCCGATCCGGCCAACACCTTTGTGACCGGTCAGGTGCTGTACGTGTGTGGCGGTGCCAGCGTGGGCACGCTGGTGATCTGACGTCCGACACGCGTTGCCGCGATCGCAGACGGGAGCGGTGGCGGGCAGCCCGGTGCCACCCCTCGGCTATGCTGACAGGCCCGGCGTCGTCGCCAGGTCAACCGTGTTGCCCTTCGGGCAACCGGACCGTTTGAACTTTCGGAGGTATTTGTCATGTCCGCGCCGCTTCGCCATGTGCTCCAGACTGCCGCGCTTGCCTTGCCGCTATGTCTGGCTGCGCCCCTCGCCGCCGAGCCGTCGTACCACGCCGGCAAGCATCATCCAGCGCCTCTGCTCACGCTGCAGGCCAGTGCCAGCACCGATGTGCTCGAAGATCAGGTCACCATCACGCTGGCGGCCGACATCGAGGGCAACGATCAGGCGGCGGTCGATCGCCGTCTCACCGACATTCTCAACCAGACTCGCGAGCGGGCCGGTGAGCCGGCCGATATCCGCTTGCGCACAGGCGCATGGCGGATCTGGCCCAGCACCGATCGCGATGGTCGAATCACCGCCTGGCGGGGTCGGGTCGAGCTGGTGCTCGAGTCGCGCGAGATTGCGGCTGCGGCCGAGCTCGCCGGCAAGCTGGGCGATCCCATGGCCATCGCCGACGTGCGCTTCGATTTGTCTTCCGAGGTCCGGGCCGAAGCCGAAGCAGCCCTGCTCGCTGAAGTGGCCGAGGCGTTTCGGCAGCGTGCCGATGCTGCGGCCGATGCCTTCGGTTTTGCCGGTTACGAGGTGCATCGACTCGATCTGGGCGGCAGCGGCTCGATGCCGCAACCGCGCGGTGAGCTGATGATGGCGCGCGCCGGTGGCGTGGCGGATGCGGCCCCGCCCGCCCTGGAGCCAGGCGAAACTACGGTATCGCTGTCGGTTCAGGGCGAGGTTGTCTTGACGACCACCACAGAACCGCGAGGCCGGCGATGATCATGGGCAGCGACAGCCACTGACCCAGGCTGAATCCGCCGGCCAGCAGGCCCAGGAAGCTGTCGGGCTCGCGCGTGAACTCCACCAGAAAACGCAGGGCGCCATAGCCGATGAGAAAGGTGGCGCTCACCGCGCCCAGCCGGTGCGGGCGCCGCGCCACCCACCATACGATGGCGAACAGCAGCAGGCCCTCGAGTGCAAACTGGTAGAGCTGCGAGGGGTGGCGGGCGATGCCGTCGCCCGCGGCCGGAAACACCATGGCCCAGGGCACATCGGCGGGGCGGCCCCACAGCTCGCCGTTGATGAAGTTGCCCAGGCGGCCCGCCGCCAGGCCCAGAGGCACGAGCGGGGCCACGAAATCACCCACCGTGAGCGGGTGCAGCCCCCGCCGCCAGGCAAACAGCAACAAGACTACAATGACGCCCAGCAGACCGCCATGAAACGCCATGCCGCCTTCCCAGAGGGCAAAGATTTCGAGCGGATGCGACAGATAATAGGCCGGTTTGTAGAACAGCACGTAACCCAGCCGCCCCCCAATGATCACGCCCAGAATCCCGTAAAACAGGATGTCTTCGAGGTCGCGACGCGTGAGCGGCGTGACGCCCAGCGAGATCAGGCGTCGGCCCAGCGCCCACGCCAGCCCGAAGGCCACGAGGTACATCAGGCCATACCAATGGATGGCCAGAGGCCCCAGTTGCAGGGCGATGGGATCAAACTGCGGGTGTACGAGCATGGGTCGGGACGGATTCGGCAAACTGTTCGATAATAACCGCTTGTCAGGCTTTGCCCCCAGGTTTGGTCTTTTTCGTCAATCTTGTCAGAGTTGCCCAGATGCCGCACAACGAACGCTCCAAGCATGTCACGCAGGGCGTGGCTCGCGCCCCCAACCGCGCCATGTACTACGCCCTCGGCTACACCGAGAAGGATTTCGACAATCCCATGATCGGCGTGGCCAACGGTCACTCCACCATCACGCCCTGCAATGCGGGCCTGCAACGACTGGCCGACAGTGCCATCGATGCCATCCGGCAATCGCGTGCCAACCCGCAAGTGTTCGGCACTCCCACCATCTCGGATGGCATGTCGATGGGCACCGAGGGCATGAAATACTCGCTGGTATCACGCGAGGTCATTGCCGATTGCGTCGAAACCGCGGTGCAGGGTCAGTGGATGGACGGCGTCGTGGTCATCGGTGGCTGCGACAAGAACATGCCCGGCGGCATGATCGCGCTGGCCCGCATGAACGTGCCCGGCATCTACGTGTACGGCGGCACCATCAAGCCGGGCCGCTACAAGGGCAAGGATCTCACCATCGTGTCGGTGTTCGAGGCGGTCGGCGAGTACACCATGAAGCGCATGGACGAAACCGACTTCAAGGCCATCGAACAGTGCGCCATTCCCGGCACCGGCTCGTGCGGTGGCATGTATACCGCCAACACCATGAGCTCGTCGTTCGAGGCCATGGGCATGAGCCTGCCGTATTCCAGCACCATGTCCAACGTCGACGACGAGATCGTGGCCAAAACGGCGGAGGCCGCCCGCGTGCTGGTCGACGCCGTGAAAAAAGACATCAAGCCGCGTGACATCATCACGCGCAAGTCGATCGAGAACGCCGTGTCGGTGATCATGGCCACGGGGGGCTCCACCAATGCCGTGCTGCACTTCCTGGCCATTGCCCATGCGGCAGAGGTCGAGTGGACCATCGACGACTTCGAGCGCATTCGTCAGCGTGTGCCGGTGATCTGCGACCTCAAACCCTCGGGGCAATACGTGGCCACCGACCTGCATCAGGCGGGCGGCATTCCGCAAGTGATGAAGCTGTTGCTCAACGCTGGCCTGCTGCATGGCGATTGCCTCACCATTACCGGTCAGACCATTGCTGAAGTGCTGGCCGACGTGCCCGACGAGCCTCGCGCCGATCAAGACGTCATCCGGCCGATCGACAAGGCGCTTTACGCACAGGGGCATCTGGCCATTCTCAAGGGCAATCTGTCGCCCGAAGGGTGTGTGGCCAAGATTACCGGCCTCAAGAATCCGGTCATTACCGGTCCGGCTCGGGTGTTCGACTCCGAAGACGACGCCATGGCCGCCATCATGGCGCAGAAGATCACCCACGGCGATGTCGTTGTAATTCGCTACGAAGGCCCCAAGGGTGGCCCCGGCATGCGCGAGATGCTCGCACCCACGTCGGCCCTCATCGGTCAGGGGTTGGGCGAAACCGTCGGCCTCATCACCGACGGCCGGTTTTCCGGTGGCACCTGGGGCATGGTGGTGGGCCACGTGGCGCCCGAAGCCTACGTGGGTGGGCCCATTGGCCTCATCCAGGAAGGCGACTCCATCACCATCGATGCCCATCAGCGTCTGCTGGAGCTCAATGTGCCCAACGACGAAATCGAACGGCGTCGGGCGGCCTGGCAGCAGCCTGCGCCCCGCTACACACGAGGCGTTCTGGCCAAGTTCGGACGCCTGGCCAGTACGGCCAGCAAGGGAGCCGTGACCGATGCCTTCACCGATTGATGGTCTCGGGCGGTTCGTTCTGGGGTTGGGCATCGTGGCCGGCGCGCTGCCAGCGCTGGCCAGCGAGATCGACGGTCTGAAGCTGGCGCGCGACAACGCCTGTCTGGCGTGTCATCAGGTGGATGCGCGTCGCGTGGGCCCGCCATTTGCGGCGATCGGTGAACGCTACGCCCAAAGCGACGATACCGATGCCGCCCAGGCCTATCTTGCCGGTGCCATCCGGCAGGGCGGGCGTGGCCGCTGGGGAGCCATCCCCATGCCGGCTCAGCCGCAGGTGTCGCAAGCCGACGCCCGCGCACTGGCCGAGTGGATTCTTGCCCTGCCGGCCGACGACAAATAGTGCAGCCGGCCGTGTTGCCACGGCCGCTTCTTTCAAGGAGTTGTCATGTCAGAGCCCACCGAGACTGCCGTGTTCGGCGGCGGATGCTTCTGGTGCACCGAGGCGGTGTTCAAGCGCCTGAAGGGCGTGGAGGCGGTGCGCCCCGGGTATTGTGGTGGCGAGTCGGCCAATCCCACTTACGACCAGGTGTGTTCCGGTCGCTCGGGGCACATCGAGGTGATCGAGGTGCGGTTCCGTCCCGACGAGGTGTCGTACCACGACTTGCTCGAGGTGTTTTTTGCCACGCACGATCCCACCACACCCGATCGTCAGGGCAACGACGTGGGTCCGCAGTACCAGTCGGTGATCTTTGCCGGGTCGGCGGCGCAGCGCGATGCGGCCGAGGCCATGATCGACCAACTCAACACCCACGGCGACGTCGGTGCGCCAGTGGTCACTCGCGTGCGCGACGCCGAGCCGTTCTGGCCGGCCGAGTCGTATCACATCGATTATTTCGATCGCAATCCGGGGCAGGGCTACTGCCAGTTCGTCATTGCGCCCAAGGTGGCCAAGCTCGAACGCAGCTTCGCGCGGCGACTCGCGCAACCGTGAGCGCGAGTCGCCGATTCGTCATTCCGGGGATTGTCGGTTGTGCGCTGTTCATGCAGACGCTCGACTCCACCGTCGTTGCCACGGCGCTGCCGGCCATGGCCGCCGCCATGGGGACTTCACCGGTCCAGATGAATGTGGCCATTACCTCCTACCTGCTGGCGGTGGCCATGTTTGTGCCCCTCAGTGGCTGGGCGGCCGATCGCTATGGTGCGCGGCGAGTCTTCGTGATTGCCATTGCCCTGTTCGGGCTCTCGTCCGCGCTGTGCGCGCTGGCCGGCACGCTGCCACAGCTGATCGTCGGTCGACTGTTGCAGGGGGCGGCGGGTGCCTTGATGGTGCCGGTGGGCCGCGTGATCATGCTGCGTACGGTGCCCAAGTCGGAACTGGTGCAGGCGATGTCGTTCCTCACCCTGCCGGCCATCATGGGGCCCATGTTGGGTCCGCCATTGGGCGGCTTTCTCGTCACCTACGCGTCGTGGCACTGGATCTTCATGATCAATGTCCCGATCGGCGTGCTTGGCATCCTGCTGGTGCTGCGTTTCGTGCCGGCGGTCAAGGCGCCGGCGTCGGATCGGCGCCTCGACTGGCGGGGTTTCCTGCTCACCAGCGGCAGCCTGGTGGCCATCATCTTCAGCCTCGAAGCCATGGGACATCGTCTGCTCCCGCCGGCGGTCAGTGTGAGCATCCTGGGCCTGGGTCTCGCTGCCGGCTGGGCCTACTGGCATTACGGCCGCAGGGTCGCGCACCCCATCATTGATCTTTCCCTGATGCGGATTCCCACATTCCGCATTGCTACCTGGGGTGGCAACCTGTCGCGTTTTTCGGTCGGGGCCACACCCTTCCTGCTGGTGATGATGCTGCAGGAAGGATTCGGCATGACGCCATTCGCGGCCGGCATGATCACGTTCGTCGGTGCCGTGGGTGCCGTGATCCTGAAACTGGTCGCGGTGCCTCTGATCCGCTGGCTGGGCTTTCGGCGGGCACTGGTCATCAATGCACTGACCACCGGTGGCTTCACGGCAGCGTGCGCCTTTTTCACGCCTGCGACTCCGTTGGCCCTGATGCTGATCGTGCTGTTGCTGGGGGGGTTCTTCCGGTCGTTTCAGCTCACCGCCGTCAATACCCTCACCTACGCCGATGTGCCGCACGATGGCATGGCGCGGGCCAGCGCCCTGTCGTCGATGGCCCAACAGGTGGGTATTAGTCTGGGCGTGGCGATTGCGGCCGTGAGCCTGAACCTCAGCATGAACTGGCGCGGTGCCACGCAGCTTGAGGTGGTGGATGCCGCCGTGGGCTTTGTGGTGATCGGCGTCTTGGTGACGTTGTCGGCCTGGCCCCTGAGTCGGCTCGACCGGCATGCCGGCAGCGAGGTGTCGGGGCGACGCAAGCCGGTCTGAGCGCGTCAGCGCCGACCCACCATGTGCTCTGGCACCACCCAGCGCGCAAACTGTTCGGCCGTGACCAGACCGGAGGCCACGGCGGCCTCCTGCAGGGTAATGCCCTCGCGATGCGCCTTCTTGGCGATGGCGGCGGCGTTGTCGTAGCCGATATGCGGATTGAGCGCGGTGACCAGCATCAGGGAGCGCTGCACCAGTTCGCGGATGCGGGCCCGATCGGGCTCGATGCCCTGGGCACAATGTTGATCGAAGCTGGACATGCCATCGGCCAGCAGGCGGACCGATTGCAGAAAGTTGTGCGCCAGCAGTGGCTTGTACACATTCAGTTCGAAGTTGCCTTGCGATCCGCCGACATTGATGGCCACGTCGTTGCCCATCACCTGGGCGGCCAGCATGGTGAGGGCTTCGCACTGCGTGGGGTTGACCTTGCCCGGCATGATCGAGCTGCCCGGCTCGTTTTCGGGGATGCGCAGCTCGCCCAGGCCCGAGCGCGGTCCGCTGGCCAGCCAGCGCACGTCATTGGCGATTTTGATCAGCGCCGCAGCGAGCGTTTTCAGGGCTCCGTGGGTGAACAGCATGCCCTCGTGACCCGCCAGGGCCTGAAAGGCGTTCTGGGCCCGACGGAAGGGCAGGCCGGTTTGCTCGGCCAGACGCCGAACAACGCCGCGGCCGAAATCGGGGTGGGCATTGAGGCCTGTGCCTACCGCCGTGCCGCCAATGGCCAAAGGGAGCAGGTGCGCGCTGGCCGCTTCGATCTGCTCGCTCGCCAGCTGCAATTGTGCGGCCCAGCCCGAGACTTCTTGTCCCAGTGTGAGCGGCGTGGCGTCTTGCAGATGGGTGCGGCCGATCTTCACGATGTCGTCGAACGCACGACTTTTTTCCAGCAGGGTGGCGTGCAGGGCGTGCAGGCCGGGCAGCAGATGGCCGTGCACCTGAACTGCCGCTGCCACGTGGATGGCCGTGGGAAAGACATCGTTGGACGATTGTCCGCGGTTGACGTGATCGTTGGGGTGAACCCGGCGTGCACTGCCTCGGGCGCCACCGAGGATCTCGGACGCCCGGTTGGCCAGCACCTCGTTCATGTTCATGTTCGATTGCGTGCCCGAGCCGGTTTGCCACACCGACAGCGGAAACTCGTCGGGCCAGCGACCGTCGATCACTTCGTTGGCCGCCTGCACGATGGCTTCGGCAATACCGTCGTCGAGCTCGCCGAGCTCGGCGTTGGTTTCGGCCGCCGCTCGCTTGACCCGGGCCAGCGCCTGGATGAGGGCAGCCGGCATCCGTTCTTGCGAAATGGCAAAGAAATGCAGCGAGCGCTGAGTTTGGGCACCCCAGAGATGTTCGTCGGGGACATCGATGGGGCCGAAAGTGTCGTGTTCCTGGCGGGTGGTCATGGGTCCTCCTGTCGCCCGTACCCTCGGGGGGTGAAGGGCTTTGCGGTGGCAAAGGCCGGCCGGCCGGTCCGGGACCATATTAATGCGGAAAACCCTGCTGGCATAAGGCCTTGACTCGCCCTAGAATGAGCCGGTCGCCGGTGCCCGCAGGTTCGGGCCGCCGGTATTTGACGCAACATTTCTACATATCGGAGGAGACACACTCATGCACACATTCCTGCCTCGCTGGCTGCGTCGCACCCAGCTTGCCGGCGCCGCCGTGGCTGCCGCCATGGTGTCGCTTGCCGCACCTGCCCAGGCCGAGATCAAGGTGGGCGTCATCGTTTCCACCACCGGCCCGGGCGCCTCGCTCGGCATTCCGGCTGAACAGGCCTTCAAGCTCTGGCCCAACGAGATCGCCGGGCAGCCGCTCAACATCACCATCCTCAACGACGGCAGCGATCCCAACACCGCCGCCCGCAATACCAACAAACTGATCAGTGAAGACAACGTCGATGTCATCATCGGCTCTTCGCTCACGCCCAATTCCATTCCGGTGGTCGAGGAGGCCGGGCGCCAGAGTGTGCCGGTGGTCACGCTCTCGGGTGGCAAGGCCACGGTGGTGCCGCAAGAGGGTCCGCGCAAGTGGGCGTTCAAGCTCTCGCCCACCGAGGCCATTTCCACCCGTCGGGTGATGAACCACATGCTGGCCAATGGCCAGAAACGCATGGCCACCATCAGCGTGTCCAACAGCTACGGCGAAGGCTTCCTGCAGGTGGTCGAAGAAGTCGCTCCCGAACTGGGCATCGACATCGTGGCCAAAGAGAAATACAACAACACCGACTCGAGCGTCACGGCCCAGGTGCTCAAGGTGATGGCGGCCAATCCCGATGCCGTTTTCATCCTCAGCGCGGGCACTCCGGGCGCCTTGCCGCAGATCGAGCTGGCCGAGCGTGGCTTCGAGGGCACGGTGTATCAAACCCAGGGTGTGGCCAACAACGACTTCCTGCGCGTGGGCGGCAAGGCACTCGAGGGAGGTTACATGACGGTGGCTCCCGTGCTGGTGGCCGATCAGCTGCCCGACGACAACCCCACCAAGGCTGTGGGCCTCGAGTTTCTGCAGAAATGGGATGCCGAGTACGACGCCCAGAGCCGTTCGCTGTTTGCCGCGACCGCCTGGGACGCCATGTTGCTGGTGGAGGCCGCCAGCGAAATCGCCCTGCAAAAGGCCGAGCCCGGCACGCCGGAGTTTCGTCAGGCCCTGCGTGATGCCATGGAAGGCATGACCAACTTCGTGGGGGCCGAGGGTGTGTACAACATGAGCCCCGACGACCACAACGGCGTGGACGAAACCAGCCAGGTGCTGGTGCGGATCGAGAACGGCACCTGGAAATACGTGGAGTGACGTCGGTGGTCAGGCGACGTCGTTGATCAGCCGGGCGGCGTCGCGGGCAAAGTAGGTGAGCACCCCGTCGGCGCCGGCTCGCTTGAAGGCCAGCAGCGACTCCAGGATCACCTTGTCGTGGTCGAGCCAGCCGTTGGCGGCAGCCGCCTTGAGCATGGCGTATTCACCGCTCACCTGATAGGCAAAGGTGGGTACGCCAAAAGTATCCTTCACCCGGCGCACGATATCCAGGTAGGGCATGCCGGGCTTCACCATCACCATGTCGGCCCCTTCCTGCAGATCGAGCGCCACTTCACGCAGTGCTTCGTTGCTGTTGGCGGGATCCATCTGGTAGGTGGCCTTGGTCGATTTGCCCAGGTTGGCTGCCGAGCCCACGGCATCCCTGAAGGGGCCGTAAAACGCGCTGGCGTACTTGGCCGAATAGGCCATGATGCGCGTGAGCGAGTGGTCGTGAGTTTCGAGGGCGCGCCGAATGGCGCCAATGCGACCGTCCATCATGTCGGAGGGCGCCACGATGTCGACGCCGGCGCCGGCCTGCACGAGGGCCTGCTGCACCAGGATGTCGGTGGTCGTCTCGTTGAGAATGTAACCGTCGTCGTCGATCACGCCGTCCTGGCCGTGGCTGGTGTAGGGGTCCAGGGCCACATCGGTCATGATCACCAGTTGCGGACATTCGGCCTTGAGCGCCGCCACCACGCGCGGGATCAGGCCCTGCGGGTTGAGCGCCTCGGCACCATCCGGCGTCTTGAGGTCGGGCTCGATCACCGGAAACAACGCCATCACCGGGATGCCCAGCGCCACACACTCGCGTGCCACGGGCAGCAGGGTGTCGATGGAAAGGCGCTCCACACCGGGCATCGATGGCACGGGTTGGCGTACCTCCCGGCCTTCGGTCACGAACACGGGGTAGATGAGGTCGTCCGGGCTCAAGCGATGTTCGCGCACCAGACGGCGTGTGGCGTCGTCGACCCGCAAACGGCGTGGACGGTTGTGCGGAAAGGCGGCGTGCGTCGGGCTGAAGGCCATGACGGGGCTCCTGCAATCAATGCGGTGAAATCAGGGAACGAACTGAGGCGAGATCCAGTGCTCGATTCGCTGGCCGGCCTCCTCGAGGCCAATGCGGTGTGTGGCCGAAAACGGCACCACGGCCAGCGCGCCGATCTCCTGCAACTCGCGCCGGATGGCGGCCACGGCCTTGACGCGCTGACCGTAGGCAAATTTATCCGCCTTGGTGAGCAACGTGAGCACCGGTCGGCCGGTGGGGGCGATCCAGTTCACGAGTTGCCGGTCTTGTTCGGTGAGCCCTCGGCGGATGTCGAGCATCAGGACCACGGCAGCCAGCGAGCTGCGATCGCGCAGATAGCGTCCCAGCAGCTCGGCCCAATCCGCCTTGGCCTCGCGCGCCACGGCAGCGTAGCCGTAGCCGGGCAGGTCGACCAGATAGCCCAGGGCGGCTTCAGGGTCGAGCGGATCGGGCAGGGCAAACAGATTGATCAGGCGCGTGCGACCGGGCGTGCGACTGGAGAACGCCAGGCGCCTCTGGTTGGCCAGCACGTTGATGGCACTGGACTTGCCTGAATTGGAGCGGCCAACGAAGGCCACTTCGGGCGGCCCGGGCGGTGGCAGCTGCTCGAGGCGGGCGGCCGAGGTGGCGAAACGGGCACGGTGCAGCAATGACACGGCGGTTGGACTCTCTGGTGGCAGGCAGGGCAAGCGGGCGCCGCGGAGGCAATTTTGCCGCGCCTGCATTCGTCGGTATTCTATGGCGTTTTGGTTCAGTCTATCAGGCAGCGTTCATGACTTCGTACGTTCCTCCCCTGCGCGACATGTGGTTCGTGCTCGATGCGGTACTCGATTTGCCGGGCGCCTGGTCCCGGATGCCGGATTTTGCCGAGCTCGACGGCGAGACAGCACGCCAGGTGCTCGATGAAGCCGGGCGCTTTACTCGCGACATTCTGGCCCCCACCAACGCGCCGGGCGATCTCGAAGGTTGCCACTACCACGAAGGCAGTGTGACCACTCCGGCTGGCTACCGCGAAGCCTGGAAGGCCTATGTCGACAATGGCTGGCCGGCACTCGCCTGCGACCCGGAAGTGGGTGGGCAGGGTCTGCCCAGTGCGCTCAACGCCACGCTGCTCGAGATGACCTCGGCGGCCAATCATGCCTGGAGCATGTATGCCGGCCTGCTGCATGGTGCCTACGCCTGCCTGCATGCCTACGGCTCTGCCGAGCTCAAGGCCCGTTATCTGCCGCGCATGGTCAGCGGCGAATGGGCCAGCACCATGTGCCTGACCGAACCCCAGGCCGGATCCGATCTCGGCCTGCTGCGCACCCGCGCCGAGCCGCAAGACGACGGCAGCCATGCCATTTCCGGCAACAAGATCTTCATCTCGGGCGGTGAGCACGATCTTACCGACAACATCATTCACCTGGTGCTGGCGCGCTTGCCCGATGCGCCCGCCGGCACTCGCGGCATCTCGTTGTTTCTGGTGCCGAAGATGCTGCCCGACGAAGAGGGTGGTGGGCGCAATCCCGTGTACTGCGATGGCATCGAGAAGAAGATGGGCATCAAGGGCAGCGCCACCTGTGCCATGCGCTTCGATGGCGCCCGCGGCTGGCTGGTGGGCGAGCCGCACCGTGGCCTGCAGGCCATGTTCGTGATGATGAACGCTGCGCGCCTGCAGGTCGGACTACAGGGTCTGGGGCATGCTGCCGCGTCGTACGAGCGCGCCTTGCACTATGCCGTGGAACGCGTGCAGTCGCGAGCGCCGCAGCGGGCCCGGCCCGATCAGCCAGCCGATCCCCTCGTGGCCCACCCTGCGGTGCGCCGCAGCCTGCTCGACCAGCGCTGTGTGGTGGAAGGCGGTCGCGTGCTGGCCTACTGGACGGCGCACCTCATCGACGAAGCCGAGCATCATCCCGAGGATGCCGTGCGCAGCCAGGCCGAGGGCCTGCTGGCGCTGCTCACGCCCGTGGTCAAGTCGTACCTCACCGAGGCGGGGTTCCGGTTGTCCAGCGACGCGCTGCAGATATTCGGGGGCTACGGATACGTCCATGAGTACGCCGTGGAGCAAACCCTGCGCGACAGCCGCATTGCCCTGATCTACGAAGGGACCAACGAGATCCAGGCGATCGATCTGCTGGTGCGCAAGGTGGTGGGCGATGGCGGTCGCCGGATGCAGGGTCTGCTCGATCGGGTGCTGACGGATTGCCAGGGCGACCACGTCAACCCCCGGCTGGCCGACGCACTGCAAGAGCAGGTGGCACGCTTGCGCGATGTCACGCAACACATCCTGGCGCGCGTTGCCGACGACGCCGAGTATCCCTATCGGGTCGCCGACGACTACCTGCGCCTTGTGGCGGTGGTGCTGATCGCCCATGCCTGGTTGCGCATCGATCGTGTGGCGGCGGCCGGCCAGGGTGAGGCCCCCGACTACCTCGAAGACAAGCGGGCAGCGGCAGAGCATTGTTTCCGCTACCTGCTGCCCGAGTGTTCGCTCTATCATGAGCGGATCCGGGCCGCGGAAGAGCCGCTGGCACAGATTCGGGTGGTCGCCTGAAAATTCGAGTAAAATCGAGAGCTTTGTAGCGCTCCCGATGGGGCCCCGATGACTTCTGCGGGGTACGAGGGTGCCTTATCGTTGTCGGTCATCGAGGTTCTCATGAAGCGTGTGCTGTCCCGGATGCTTATGGCAAGTGGCCTGATGCTTGGTGCATCGCTCGCCGTGCCGTCGTTTGCTGCCCAGCCCCAGGGCTTTCCCAGCCCTGATGCCGAACGTGGCGGCACACTTTACGAACAAGGCGACGCCGCCCGCGGCATCGTGTCCTGTGCCAGCTGTCACGGCGAAGGCGGCAACAGCACGCAGCCGGCCAATCCCAAGCTGGCCGGCCAGCACTATGGCTATCTGCACGCCCAGCTCATCGACTTGCGGCAGTTGCCCGACGCCGAAGCGCCGGCGCGTATCAGCCCGGTGATGAACCCGATGGCGCAAAATCTCACCGACGAAGACATCGCCGACATCTCGCTGTACCTGTCGCAACAGGGCCTCGAGAACCCGGCCACGGCCACCAATCCCGATCTGGTCGAGCTCGGCCAGAAGATCTGGCGTGGTGGCATCGCCGAGAAAGGCGTGCCGGCCTGTGCGGCCTGCCACAGCGCCACGGGCAGCGGCATCCCGGCCCAGTATCCCTACCTGGGAGGCCAGTTCGGTACTTACATTGCCCAGCAGCTTGAAATGTTCCGCAGCGGTGATCGCGACAACAACGAAGCCATGGTGGATATCGCGGCGCGCATGAGCGACGCCGAGATCGAAGCCGTTGCCGATTACGCTGCCGGCCTGCGCTGAGGCGCCCAAGGCGGAACCTTTCCTCGCCGGCGGGCTCCAATCGCCGGGCTAACGTTTCGGCCCAGATTCCGGGGGCGCCCTGTCGGGCGCCCTTTTGGCTTCATGAGCAGCTCTGTGTCATCTCCCCCATCTCCCCGCTCGCGCTGGCGTGATCTGTCCGAACTTCTCGGTTCGATGCGCTTTGCCATCAGCCTGCTGGTGATCATCTGCATCGCCAGCATCGCCGGCACCGTGCTGCCGCAGAATCGTCCGCTCAATACCTACATCGACCAGTTCGGGCCGTTCTGGGCCGAGTTCTTCGACCGCCTGTCTCTCTTCAATGTGTACAACGCCTGGTGGTTCCTGCTCATCATGGCGTTTCTGGTGGTTTCCACCTCGCTGTGCGTGATACGCAATGCGCCAACGATGGTGCGCGACTCGCTCTCGTTTCGCGACAAGGTGCGAGAAGGCAGTTGGCGGTCGTTCCCGCATCGACTCCAGGGCGTGGCCAGCGGCGACCCCGAGGCGGTGGCCGAGAAAACCGCGCGCTGGTTGCAGCACCGCGGCTTTGCCGTGCGCATCAAGGCCAATGGCGACTCCCGCCTGGTGGCGGCCAAGGCCGGTGCCGGCAATCGCTATGGCTACATCGCGGCACACCTGGCGATCGTGGTGATTTGCGTGGGCGGTCTGTTCGACAGCGAGTTGCCCGTGCGCATGCAGGTCTGGCTGGGCGGCAAGGCCCCGGTGTTCGAGAACATGCGCATCGCCGATGTGCCGGCCAGTGGCGTGCTGGCCACCGAAAACCCCAGCTATCGGGCCTCGGCGCTCATCCCCGAGGGCGCGCAAACCCGCAACGCCGTGGTCATGGTGGGCGATGGCGCCCTGGTGCAGCCCTTGCCGTTCAGTATCCTGTTGCGGGATTTCGAAGTGGACTACTACTCCACCGGCATGCCCAGCGACTTCGCCAGCCACGTGACCATTACCGATCACGAATCGGGTGAGCAGTTCGACACGGTGATTCGGGTCAATCAACCTCTCGCCTATCGTGGTGTGACGGTTTATCAGTCCAGTTTCGACGATGGTGGCAGCCGGGTCGCGGTGCAGGGCTATGGTGTCGACGGTCAGCTCGACGACACTTTCCGGATCGAGGGTGAGGTGGGCGATACCATCCCGCTCGATGCCGACGCAGAGGCCGGCTCGTTGCAGTTCACTGCGTTGCGGCCGATCAATGTCGAAAACATCGAAGATGCCGGCGCGTCGCGGCCACTGGCACTGGGCGAGCACGTGGCGGCGGTAACCGGCTCTGCCGCGCGGGATTCGGGGGCTCGCTTCCAGAACGTGGGCCCCAGCATCGAGTATCGACTCACCGACGAAACCGGGCAGGCCACGGAGTTTCACAACTACATGCTGCCCATCACGCTCGAAGGCAGTTCGGTGTTTCTGCTGGGGACCCGCAGCGATGCCGCCGAACCGTTCCGGTACCTGCGCATTCCTGCCGACAACAACCTGCAACTCGACGAATTTCTGGCCTTGCGACAGGCTCTGGCCAGCCCCCAGGCGCGCCAGGCGGCGGCCGAGCGGTTTGCCGATCTCAACGTCGAACCGGGCGCCGACGCGCGTGCACGCCAATCGGTGGTCGATTCGGCCGCGCGCGCGCTCGACGTCTTCGCTGTCGGCGGGCTGCAGGGCGTCACGGGCTTCCTGGAAGAGAATGTGCCGGCCAACGAGCTCGAGCGTGCTGCCGGCGTGGTGGTGCGACTCCTGGGGGGCGCCCTCACCATGCTGCGCGACGTGGCACGCGAAGATCTCGGCCGACCGCCGATCGCCGATCTTGGCGAAGCCGAGCAGGTGCAGGCCGATCTCTGGACCCGCCAGGCGCTGGCCGCCTTGTCCGATCTCACGCTGTACCCGGCACCGGTCTTCTTTATTTTGCAGGATTTCGAGCATGTCGAAGCCAGCGTGTTCCAGCTCAATCGGGCGCCCGGCAAGCTGGCGGTCTACCTCGGTTGCGTCCTGCTCGTTCTGGGTGTATTTGCCATGTTCTACGTGCGTGAACGTCGGGTGTGGGTCTGGATTCGCCCCGAGTCGGGCGGCAGCCGAGGTCTGATGGCCATGACGTCGCAACGGCGTACCATGGATTTTCAACGCGAATTCGAGCGCCTGCGCAACGAGTTCGGGCGTCTGTTTCGTGAAGGAAACGAATGATGCAAGCAAGTTCTCCCGCATCCGATGATTTCTGGCTTGAGCCCGACGGGCCGCGCGGTCCCGGCGGCCGCGGCAAGCCCAACTGGACCGATCTGCTGTATCTGGTGGCTTTGGCACTGGGCGCCTGGTACGCCTGGGAGCGCGGTGGCCACCTCATGGACGGCTACGACGTCGCCATTCTGATCGGTGCCGTACCGGTGCTGGCCTGGCTGGGTTGGCTGTGGCGCCCGCTTCGCCTGCTTGCCATTGCGCTGGCCGCGGCCTCGGGTCTCGCCCTGTGGCTGTATGGCGGCAATCTCGATCAGGCCGAGGTGTCGTTCTGGTTGCGATACCTGCTGTCGTCGCAATCGGCCATCATGTGGATGAGTGCGCTCTTCGTGCTGGCCACTGTGTGCTACTGGCTTGGCTTGATCGCGCGCAGTGCCACCGCCGAGTGGTTGGGTACCGCGCTCACCTGGGGTGCCGTGTTTGCCGGCATGACCGGCTTGCTGGTGCGCTGGTACGAAAGCCACTTGCTCGGCGCCGACATTGGCTATATCCCGGTCAGCAACCTCTACGAAGTGATCATCCAGTTTGCGCTGATCACGGCCCTGTTCTACCTCTATTACGAGCAGCGCTATCAAACCCGCAGCCTGGGTGCTTTCGTGATGTTGATCGTCACCGCTGCCATCGGCTTTCTGCTCTGGTACACCTTTGCCCGCGATGCCTACCAGATTCAGCCGCTGGTGCCGGCACTCAAGAGCTGGTGGATGAAACTGCATGTGCCGGCCAACTTCATCGGCTACGGCACCTTTTCGCTGGCCGCCATGGTGGGGTTTGCCTATCTCGTGAAAGTGCACGGCCAGACCCGCTCCTGGTGGAAGCTCGCCCCCCTGTTCGTGCTGGGTGTGCTGCTGGCGGCCGAGCCCATGGTGTTTCGGACCGAAGGGCTGTCGGCCTACTGGATGCTGTACTTCGGCATCGGTGCCATTGTGGTGGGCCTGATTCTGCTGGCCCGGCGTCCGCTGTCCGAGCGCCTGCCTGCGCTGGAAGTGCTCGACGACATCATGTACAAGGCGATCGCCGTGGGTTTCGCCTTTTTCACGGTGGCCACGATTCTCGGTGCCCTGTGGGCCGCCGAAGCCTGGGGCGCCTACTGGCAGTGGGATCCCAAGGAAACCTGGGCATTGATCGTATGGCTCAACTATGCGGCCTGGCTACATATGCGACTGATGAAGGGGCTGCGCGGCACCTATGCGGCGTATTGGGCCCTCATTGGCCTGCTCATTACCGGCTTCGCCTTCCTGGGCGTCAATATGTTCCTGGCCGGTCTGCACTCGTATGGCGAACTTTAACGACCGGAGGATGGCATGAGCCCGGAAGATGATCACACGGCGGCAACGATGTCGCGCCAGGAACTGCGTGTCGAGAGCGCTCGTATCCGGCGTCTGGTTGCCCAGCTGGGCTGGCCCTGGTGGGTGCTGCGCGGTGTGGTGGCCCTGATCGGGCTGTGGCTGTTCTGGCGGCTGGCCAGCGGGATCCTGGCCTTTGGCGATGGCTTGAGCTACGCCTGGGTAGGCCCACCCGATGCTGCCGCGGTCGAGGTGCTCGAGCGCGTCAACCCTTACCTGTGGTGGGTGGCGGTGGTGATCGTTGGTCTCATTCTGCTGGCCATCGTACGTTCAATCTGGTGGCACAGCGTTCAGCGCGAGTACGTGATTCCGGTACCGCCCGAGGCCCTGAACCACCTGGCCACCTCATTGTCGGCGCCGGTGCGCGAGGTGCTGGCCTGGGTGTGGCGGGATCGCACGCGTCCGCTGGCGCAAGGCGACCTCCGCCAGACTCTGGCCGAGATCCGCGCCGGACGAATCGTGAAGATCCGGCTGGCGCGCGAACAGGCTCGGGTCTTGAACCTGCCGCCGCCGAGCCTGGACGTCTGATCAGGCGTTCTGGGGATCCACCAGCCGCCGTACGTAGCCCGGCAGGGCAAACAGGGCGTGATGCAGGTCGGCGTGGTAGTAATCCAGGTTGCCGATATCACGCTCCGCCAGGCGGTGGGCGATCACATCGCGATCCAGCGTGAGCGGGTCGAGCGTGTCGCTGGCCAGGGCCATGGCCCACAGCGAGCCGTACAGTGGCACATAGGCTGTCATGGGTCGCACCACAGCAAACACCTGATTCAGTTCGCGGGTGAGGCGCTTGACGGTGGTGGGGTCGAAATACGGCGAACCGATGTGCAGGGTCACGGCCCCGCCCGGGCGCAGGATGCGCTGACACAGGCGGAAGAAGTCGGCTGTGTACAACCTCTGGGCCGGGGTGTCGGGGTCGGTGAGATCGAGCACGATAAGGTCGAAGGTTTCGTCGGTTTCCTTCACGAAGGCAAGACCGTCGCCAATGCGCACGTCGAGTCGGGGATCGTCGAACACGCCGCGATGAATCTTGCCCAGATGTTCGCGCGCCATTTCCACCACGGCACCATCCAGTTCGGCCATGACCACGCGCTCCATCGAGGGATGCTTGAGCAGTTCTTCGCTCGAGCCGCCGTCGCCACCGCCAATCACCAGGGCCCGCTGGGGCGCGGGATGGCTGAGCGCGGCGGGATGCACCATGCATTCGTGATACACGAACTCGTCCTTCTCCGACGTCATGAAGCGGCCATCGAGCCGGAACAGCCGGCCAAAGCTGGCGGTGTCGTGCACGTCCACTCGCTGGTAATCCGATTGAAACGAGGCCACCTGCCGGCTGGAGCGAGCGCCAAAGGCGTAGTCTGAACCTGCCCATTCAAGCAACATCTCGCTCGGCTGGTTGTTCACCTCGTCGCCGGCTTCCGGGTCGCTGATGTCGCCGCGCAGAATGCTTTCGCCGTGCCACTTGGTGGGACGAAAATGATTGCGCAGCGTGTCGAACAGTTGCTGCGCCTTGCCCGAGTTGTCGTGCATGTAGTTGCACACGTAGACATCGAGGGTGACGCCGTTGCGTTCGGGCCAGGTATGGATGGCCAGGTGCGATTCGGCCAGCAAGACGGTGCCGGTGATGCCGCCGGGTTCGCCGTCGACGTCCGGGAAAAGAAAAAACTTTTCGTCGACGATCGTCAAACCGGCGTCCAGGGTTGCCTCGCGACACGTCCGTGTGAGCGTTTCGAGGTCAATCAACAAGGATTGGTGACAATTGCAACCGAACAAATCGCCGGTAAGATGCAAACCTTGCATCGCGTTCTCCAGTGCAAAAACGATGGTTCAGTGGGCGTTCGAAAACGCCGCCATGGGGCCGCGCGCTGCGGGCGGCCTGAAGCTCGGCACATCGGGGCGGCCCTTGCCCCGATTGGCGTGCCGGGTGGGTCAGGTCAGAATCGGGCGCGCTGGGCGCGCACCTTTTCCAGAGTGGCGTCAAACTGGCTGATGCGGCTGCGTTCCTGCTCTACCACTGCCGCCGGTGCACGCTCCACGAAGCGCGGATTGTCCAGCTTGGCCCGGGCCTTGGCGATTTCGGCCTCGAGACGGGCGATTTCCTTGTCGAGGCGGGCGCGTTCGGCCGCCACGTCGATCTCGACATGCAACATGAGATGTGAGCCGCCCACCACCTGCACGGGCGCCCCCACGTCGGGTAGCTCAGCCACCACATTCACTTCCGACAACCGCGCCAGCGCCGCCAGGTAGGGCGCGTTGCGTTCGAGCTCGGCACCCTGGCCCATGGCCTGCAGCGGCACCTTTTGCGAAGGCGCCAAAGCCATCTCGCCACGAAGCGCCCGGATCGCGTCGACTTGCGCCTTGAGCTCTTCTACCGCGTTCTCGGCGTCGGTGTCGATATTCTCGAGACGCGCCTCCGGCCACGGTTGCACGCTGACGGAAGTGGCGTCGTCCGCCTGCCGGCGACCTGCGACCAGGGCCACTTTTTGCCAGAGCTCTTCGGTAATGAACGGAATGACGGGGTGCGCCAGGCGCAGCGTGGCCTCGAGCACTCGGATCAGCGTTTGCCTCGTGCCGAGCTGCGTGGCGGCGTCGCCGGTTTGCAGTTGCACTTTGGCCAGCTCGAGATACCAGTCGCAGTATTCGTCCCACACAAAGTGGTAGATGGCGTTGGCGATGAGGTCGAAACGGTAATCGGCAAAACCTCGCGCCACCTCGGCCGCGGTGCGCTCGAAGCGGCTGAGTATCCAGCGATCGGCAAACGACAGCGTCGCCTGGCCTGACGTGAGCGCTTTGCCCTCCGTGTGCATCAGCACGAAGCGGGTGGCGTTCCAGAGCTTGTTGCAGAAGTTGCGGTAACCCTCGCAGCGCTTGAGGTCGAAATTGATGTTGCGACCCAGCGTGGCGTAGGCCGCCATGGTGAAGCGCAGCGCGTCGGCACCGAAGGCGGGAATGCCGTCGGGGTAGTCGTCGCGTGTCTGCTTTTCAATCTTTTCGGCCTGGCGCGGGTTCATGAGCCCGCTGGTGCGCTTGCTGACCAGCGCTTCGAGGTCGATGCCATCGATCAGATCGACCGGGTCGAGGGTGTTGCCCTTGGACTTGCTCATCTTCTGGCCCTGGGCGTCACGCACCAGGCCATGCACGTAGACGTCGCGAAACGGCACCTGGCCCGTAAAGTGCATGGTCATCATCACCATGCGTGCCACCCAGAAGAAGATGATGTCGAAGCCGGTGACCAGTACGCTGGACGGCAGATAGCGGGCAAGATCCGGCGTGTCGTCCGGCCAGCCCAGCGTGGTAAAGGGCACCAGGGCCGACGAAAACCAGGTGTCGAGCACATCGTCATCGCGTCGCAGCGGCCCGGTCACGCCGGCCGCCCGTGCCTTGGCCTCGGCTTCGGCGTCGTTGCGGGCGACAAACACCTGGCCGTCTTCGGCATACCACGCCGGGATGCGGTGCCCCCACCACAACTGACGCGAAATACACCAGTCCTGGATGTTCTCGAGCCATTGGTTATAGGTGGTGGCCCAGTTGTCGGGATGAAACCTGACCCGGCCGTCGGCCACCACATCCAGCGCCACCTCGGCGATCGATTGGCCGGGATGGCGAGTGCCATCGGGGGCAGGCCGGCTCATGGCCACGAACCATTGGTCGGTGAGCATGGGTTCGATCACCGAGCCCGTGCGATCGCCCCTGGGCTGCATGAGTTTGTGCGGCTCGGTGCGGATCAGCCGTCCTTCGGCCTCAAGGGCTTGCACCACGGCATCGCGGGCCTCGAAGCGATCGAGGCCGCGGAAAGCCGCCGGCGCGTTGTCGTTGATTCGCGCATCCAGCGTGAGGATGACGATCAGGGGCAGATCGTGACGTTGGGCGCAGGCGTAATCGTTGAAATCATGCGCCCCGGTGATCTTGACGCAACCGGTGCCAAAGGCAGGGTCGACGAAGTCGTCGGCGATGATGGGGATGGTGCGGTCGCACAGTGGCAAATGCAGCTCGCGCCCTACCAGGTGCCGATAGCGTTCGTCGTCGGGGTGCACGGCCACGGCGGCGTCGCCCAGCAGCGTTTCGGGACGGGTCGTGGCCACCGTCATGCCGTTGAGCGTGCGCGTGCTGCCGTCGGCGGCGGTAATGGCTTGTGGGCCATCCACGAAGGGATATTCGATGTGCCAGAGGTGACCCTCGGTTTCTTCGGTGATCACTTCGAGGTCGGATACGGCGGTGAGCAGTGCCGGATCCCAGTTGACCAGCCGCTTGCCACGGTAGATCAGGCCCTGCTCGTGCAGTCGTACGAAGGTTTCGACCACGCCTCGCGAGAGGGTGTCGTCCATCGTGAAGTACTCGCGATCCCAGTCGGCCGAGGCGCCCAGCCGGCGCATCTGCGTGGTGATGGTGCCGCCGGAGTACTGCTTCCATTCCCAGATCTTCTCGACGAAACGCTCGCGGCCGAGATCGTGGCGCGAGACCTGCTGGGCATCGAGTTGGCGTTCGACCACGATCTGGGTGGCGATGCCGGCGTGATCGGTGCCGGGAATCCAGGCCGTGTCGGCACCGCGCATCCGGAAGTGGCGCGTGAGACCGTCCATGATGGTCTGGTTGAAGCCGTGCCCCATGTGCAAGGTGCCGGTGACGTTGGGCGGAGGCAATTGAATGGCAAAGGTGTCGGCACTGCCGCCCTGAACGTGACGGCCCGACCGAAAGTAGCCGCGGCGCTCCCATTCGGGGTACCAGCGCGACTCGATCGCGCTGGGCTCGAAGCTCTTGGGGAGCTCGGCCGTGGCCGGCTGGGCGGTGCTTGGTGCCGAGCCACCGGCCGCCTGTGATTCGTGGGCGGCAGGGGCGGCGTGATCGGCGTCAGTTCTGGCGCTCATGGCTATCCCGGTTCTGCAAAGGCAGCAAACCCTCCATTATAGGGCAAATCCTTATTCCCCACCCGGAGCCTCCTCGTTCGGCAGTCCGAGCTGGCGTCGCAAGGCTCGTCGTACCAGCCGTTCGAGTTCGGGCTGCAGGTCGGCCACGACCGCGGCGGCAAGGGCGTCGATATCGTCGGGTTGCAGCCGCTCAGAAGGCGCCGGCGCTGTGGCTTCCGGTGAGGAAGTGGGCGGGGGCGGTTCACTCTCGACCACTTGCGTCAGCACCGGCACGTCGTCGTCATCGTCGTGCAACGAGGGGGCGTCAGGCTCTTGGTCGTCGAGGCTCAGGACGGGTTCGCTGCGGCGGGTTCGGAAGGGGGGGAGTTGACTCATGGCATCACCTCGTTGGGCAACTGGTTGTGATTGAGGTCGTGACGGTGCAGAATGCATCCGGCCGCCGAGTATTGGCGCCAGCGCTGTCTGGCCTGCTGGCGGTGAGCGGGATGGTGGGTGACGATTTCCACCACGTGGCGGCAGCCTGGCACCACCACCGCTTGCGAGTCGAGCGAAATGACCCAGGGTGCTGGCCGTTGGGGTGCCGAGGCCAGCAGAATCACGCGGCATCCGGAGGTGTGGTCGGCTTCGCTCATGGCATGGGGAACGAAAGCGGTCGCTTCATACTCCCACAGGCACTGGTCGAGTGTTTGCAGTCGTTTGGGTTCCGGACAAAGCAGGTGTACCGTTGTTGTTCGGGCGAGGCGAGCCGCCAGCATGCAGGCGGTGGCTGACAGCCGCGCCGCATTGAAAACAAAATGTACCTGGGGCGTTCTGGCATGCGCCGTTGACCCTCCAGGGCCACCCGGTATGCCACCTGGCGCCGGTCGAGCCGGAATCCCGTCTAAAATCGAGGGTTTGGCCCATTCATCCGTTGGCAATTTTTATGATCTATCCCGAACTGTTCAAATCGCTCGAGGCGGTACGCTGGAACATGGCCACCGACATCCCGTGGGACGACTTCGCGGCCGATCAGCTCTCCGACGACCAGGCCAATACTATCAAGTTGAACGCCATCACGGAATGGGCGGCCTTGCCGGCCACCGAGATGTTTCTGCGCGATAACCGGCACGACAGCGATTTCAGCGCCTTCATGTCGGTCTGGTTCTTCGAGGAACAAAAGCACTCGCTGGTACTGATGGAGTATCTGCGGCGCTTTCGCCCCGAGCTCGTGCCCACCGAAGCCGAGTTGCACCAGATTCGCTTCGAGTTCGATCCGGCGCCGCCGCTCGAAACCCTCATGTTGCATTTTTGCGGCGAAATCCGCCTCAACCACTGGTATCGACGTGCGGCCGAGTGGCACACCGAGCCGGTGATTCAAGCCATCTACCGCACGGTCTCGAAAGATGAGGCACGCCATGCGGGTGCCTACCTGCGCTACATGAAGCGCGCGCTGCAACATGCCGATCCCGAGCAGGCTGCGGCGGCCCGAGCCGCTTTCGTCAAGATCGGTGTGCTCATGACGTCGCCACCGCGGCAGGGCGGTGCGTTGCATCCCACCAACATCCACGTGAACAAGGGGCTGTTCCCCAACGACACGGTGCAATCTCGCCTGCCCGAGCCCGAGTGGCTCGAGCATTGGCTGGATACGCAGATCCGGTTCGACGAAGAATGGGAAGCCAAGGTGCGCGACCGCATTCTGCACAATCTGTCGCTATTGCTGGATGAATCGTTCGTCACGCCTGAGGATCTGGCGCAATATCGTCGGCGGCTGGCGCGCGAGCGGCGTCAGGCGGGTCGTGCCGAGATTGAGGTCGTTGCCTGATGTTGTCGCCTCCGGCCTTCGAGCACAAGATCGTGGCACGCCACGATCTGGTTCGGAGCGTGCAGGAGGGCGAGTGGCCACGCCCGTTGGTGTTCACCAACGGGGTATTCGATCTCCTGCATCGCGGGCATGTCACCTGCCTGGCACGTGCGGCCGAGCTGGGGGCCAGCCTGGTGGTGGCGATCAACGCCGACGCCTCCGTTCGACGGCTGGGCAAGGGCGCCGATCGGCCGCTCAATCCCGAAACCGATCGCGCGGCACTGTTGGCCGCCCTGCACATGGTGAGCGCGGTCACGGTGTTCGACGAAGACACCCCGCTGAACGTGATCGGCGAGCTGCGGCCCGATGTGATCGTGAAGGGCGGTGATTACCGCATGGCTGATTTGCCCGAAACCCGACTGGTGGAGTCGTGGGGTGGGCGGGCCGTTGCCATACCGTTCGAGTACGAACGTTCTACGACGGCGTTGCTGCAGAGGATTCGGGCAGCCGCGGCAGGCTCAGCGTAACGCCGAGCGATTCGGGCGAAGTTTGTTGCTGCAACCGGGCCGGGTCGCGCCCTTCGTTGCCCGGCGGGTCGCCGAAAGCCCCAGTGCCATAGGCAAACAGGGCGGCGTTGGCCAGCAAGGCCAGAATGAACAGGCTGCGCATGAGGGTTATCGGGCCGGACGGGGCTCTGCCGCTTGTGCTGCCAGAACCGCCAGACCATCCAGTACGGGACGATCCAGCCATTGTACGGCCACCTCGGGGTGGCGCAAGCCGCCATCGTGCCGCACGATGTCGGCCACGTCGGGCCAGGCGCCACCGCTCACCAGCAGGCGGCAAGCGCGATCGGGCCAGGCGTTTTGTGCCAGCGCCACCTGGCGCCACACGGCACCCGCCTGCGCGGCCACGATGCCGCTGTGAATGGCCGATTCGGTGGTTATCGGAAAATCGGCCAGCTCGCCCGCCCGGTGCGGCAGTTGTGCCGTGCCCTGGTGCAGCGAGCGACGCATCAGCGCAACGCCAGGAAGGATCAACCCGCCCACGAAGTCGCCGCCGGCGTTGAGCGTGTCGACGGTGGTGGCGGTGCCGAAGGTCGCCAGCACATCGATCGTGCCCCGCTTGCGGGCGTCGGCGTGCCGCGGGTGACGCCAGAGTCCCAGCATGGCAAGCCAGCGATCGACGCCCAGGCGTTCGGGATGGCGATAACAGGTGCGCATTCCCAGGTGCGTGACGACGGGCTGCTGCCAGTGCACCTCGCAACCGGTTTGTGATTTCAGCGTGTATTGGAGGGCCGCGTTGGCGTCGGTGTGCAAGACGCTGCCGGCCACGACGGCGCGGGGCCTGCCGGGCAGTGTCGCCAGCCAGCCTGGCAGGCTTTGGGCCAGCGTTTGGGGCAGGCACGACAGCGGCTCGGTTTCGCGGCTGCCGTCGTCGGCCAGCCAGCCGAGCTTGATCCGGGTGTTGCCGGCGTCGAGCAGTAGCTTCATGAGGCGGGCCGCAGAGAGAGGTCGCCCACACTCACGAGGCGCTCGCCACGAGCGGTGATCAGGCGCATGCGGCCGTCAGGCAGAATGCCATCTGCCCGGCCTTCGTCGAGCGCCTGGTCGTGGTCGCGCAGCGTGACGCTGGCCCCCTTCAGGGCGTCGCAGGCCGAAAACCTGTCAGGTAGATCGACCAGGCCGACGCCAGCCTGCCAGCGTCGCTCGGCCACGGCGATCGCCGTTTGCCAGGCGCTGGCCAGGGTGGCGGCCAGTTGGGTGGGCGTCGTGGCACTCCCGGTTTGCTGCCAATCGGTGATGTCGCGGTGCAGCTCGGCCGACAGGGTCGATCCGCCATGCAGGTTGAGCCCCATGCCTGTCACCACCACCGGCCAACCGTGGTCGTTGCGGGTGGCTTCGAGCAGCATGCCGGCCAGCTTGGCGCCGCGCCAGTTGATGTCGTTGGGCCACTTCAGGGTGAGGGCCGAGGGTTGCGGTACGTGCTCGCGCAGGATTTCGGCCGTGGCCACCCCCAGCCAGATGGATAGCACCGGCAAGGCCGCGGTGGGGAGCCGGGTTTCGAAGGCACACGACATCATGAGGGCCTGTCCGGCCTGGTTGCGGTAGTGCCGCCCCGCCCGGCCCCGGCCAGCCAACTGCTCGTGCGCGCCCAGCAGGGCGGGCAGGGGTGTGGCCGGATCGGCGCTCAGTCGATCCAGGAGATCGAGCTGGGTCGATTGGGTCCGGGCGCGCCAGGCCACTTGCGGCCAGGCCGGCAGGCGCAGCCGCAACTCGGCGCTGAGGTCGCTCGGCGAGGGTAGCGACGAAGGTGGCGATGGGGTCTGTGTGGCGGCGGGCGGGGTCGTGGCAGGCATGGTGGCTGCGGTGGATCGCAAGTGTGGTGCGGATGATAGCAAGCGGTCGGCTGCGACGAACCTGTCGCATCGGCTATAGTCACAGTTTCGCACGACCACCCGTCGCCATCCGGTGCGCGGCACTCCCAATTCCCAGGCATGCAGACACCTATTTCGCCCGTCACCTTCGAGCACGACGTGCCTGCGCCCACCCTGAGGCTGGCCGGCGCCTGGAATCTCTCGGCTCTGGCCGGGCGAGGCGAGGCGCGGCGGCGTGAGCGCGAGTTGCGCCGGGCGCCGGCCGATGCGCGCTGGGATCTCCACGGCATCACCACCCTTGATTCGGTCGGCGCGCTCCTGCTCTGGCGGTGCTGGGGCCAGCAATTGCCGCAGCATGTGTGCATGCCAGCCACGGCGCGCGACACTTTCGCCATGCTGGCCGAGCATCCCGTCACCGCGCCGGCAACCCCATCGCGCGAGTCGTTCGCTTTCGTGCGACGCGTGGGCGATGGCGTGCACGACGTGTTCGGTCATGCTGCCGATATGCTGGGCTGGCTTGGCCAGGTCCTCATCGAGCTGGGGAATCTGCTATTGCGTCCCACGCGCGGACCCTGGCGCGAGCTGTCGGCTCAAATCTATCGCACGGGTGCCCAGGCACTGGGCATTACTGCCCTGGTGGGGTTTCTGATCGGTGTGGTGCTGTCGTACCTGTCGGCCCAGCAACTGCAGATGTTCGGCGCGTCGGTGTATATCGTCAATCTGCTCGGTGTGGCCGTCGTGCGGGAGCTCGGCCCGGTGCTGGCCGCCATTCTGGTGGCGGGCCGGTCGGGGTCGGCCATCACGGCCCAATTGGGTGTCATGCGGGTCACGCAGGAGCTCGATGCCCTCAACGTGATGGGCATTTCGCATTCGCAGCGACTGGTGTTGCCTCGCGTGCTGGCGCTGACGCTGGCCATGCCACTGCTGGTGCTCTGGACCGACGCCATGGCACTCATGGGTGGCATGCTGGTGGCGGCCGTGGATCTTCAGCTGTCGCCCTCGTGGTTCATACAGGCGCTGCGCGAGGCAGTGTCCATTACCAATTTCTGGATCGGCTTCGGCAAAGGGGCGATCTTCGGGTTGCTCATCGGGATTGTCGCGTGTCACTTCGGCATGCGGGTGGAGCCCAACACCGAAAGCCTGGGTCGCGGCACCACGGCGTCGGTGGTGGCGTCCATCACATCGGTCATCCTGGCCGATGCGATTTGCGCCGTGGTGTTCAGCGAACTGGGATGGTAAGCATGTCCGATACCCCGCCCATCGTCGATATCCAGGGCCTGCGCACGGCGTTCGGCCGAAACGTCGTGCACGACAATCTGTCGCTGCAGGTCAGGCGCGGCGAAATCCTCACGATCGTGGGTGGCTCCGGCACGGGCAAAACGGTGCTGCTGCGCCAGATCCTCGGCCTGAGCCGGCCGGCGGCCGGGCAGATTCGCGTATTCGGCCAGTCGGTGGTCGACGGCAGCCGCGCCGAAGTCCATGCGCTACGCCAGCGCTGGGGCATGCTGTTTCAGAGTGGCGCGCTGTTCTCCGCCCTGTCGGTATTCGACAATATTGCGTTGCCGCTGCGCGAATTGCGTACGCTGCCCGAAGCGCTCGTGGCCGACGTGGTGTCCACCCGGCTATCGTGGGTGGGGCTGACGCCCGACGACGGCGTCAAGATGCCATCCGATCTCTCCGGGGGTATGGTCAAACGGGTGGCGCTGGCACGGGCGCTGGCACTCGACCCCGAGCTGGTTTTTCTCGACGAGCCCACGGCCGGGCTCGATCCTACCCGCTCCGACGAGTTCGTCGAACTCATTCGCCGCCTGCATGGCCAGATCGGTTTCACGGTGGTCATGGTCACCCACGATCTGGACACGCTCTTTGCGCTATCGGATCGAGTGGCGGTGCTGGCCGAAAAACGTGTGATCATCTGTGCACCCACGGCCGAGGTGCTCGAGTTCCAACATCCTTTCATCACCACGTTCTTTCTGGGCGACCGTGGTCGCCGGGCGCTCGACGGCGGCCTGGCATTTGCAGGAAAATCCTCCGATGGAAAACCGTAGCTACGCCCTGTTCACCGGGCTCTTCACCATCCTGCTGCTGGTGGCCACGGCCATCGTGGCGGTCTGGTTGCAGCGCGACCAGACCAACCTCGTGCCCTACGACCTCGTCACCTACGATTCCGTGCAGGGTCTTTCGCCGCAGGCCACGGTGCGCTACCGCGGCCTGTCGGTGGGCAAGGTGGATTCGATCAGCTTCGATCCCGATCGTACGGGTGCCATGCTCATTCGCATCGGTGTTCGGCCTGACACGCCCATGACCGACACGCTCAAGGCCACGGTCGAGATGCAGGGCATCACCGGCATCGGCTATATCGACCTCGACGACAACGGCAAGCCGGGCAAGCCGCTGCACTCGAGCAGCGAACAGGTGGCGCGCATCGAAATGCAGCCGGGCCTCACCGAACGTCTGCTGGGGCGGGCCAATCAGCTCATGGACAGCCTGCAAGGCATTGGTACCGACCTTCAAGGGTTGCTCAGCGCCGACAACCGGCAGTCGTTCTCGGAGATCCTCGCCAGTACGGCCGAGGCGAGCCAGCGTTTCGATCGTTTGCTGGCGTCGATCGAGCCGCTCACCGACGACATCCCGCCCCTGGTGGCGACCATCGAGCAGGCCACACGTGAGGCCGCCCGCGCGGCCAACCGGATTGGCAGCCTGGCCGACGATACCGGCTCGGCCCTGAAGGAAATCCTCGGACCGCAGGGCGTCGTCAATCAGGCCACCCGCAGCCTGGCCCAGATCGAGCGCACGGTGGCCAGTCTGGGCACGTCGGTGCCCGACATCAATTCGCTGGCTCAGGAAATGGGCGAAACCGTGAGCGCCGCACGGCGCACGATCGACAATCTGGAGCGCGCGCCGCAATCGCTGCTGTTTGGCGCGCCGCCGCCCCGGCCCGGCCCGGGAGAGGACGGGTTCAGCGGGTTTCAATAATCGCAATGAAGTAGTGCTAACGCCTGATTTTCAGGCATGAGGTGTCAATCGCATGATCTGGTCTCGAATTCAAGAGCGGCGCAATGGCTGGGTGTCCGCCATGCAGCGCGGTGGCAAGCGCGCCCTGATGCTGGGCGCGGTCGTGCTGGTGGCAGGCTGTGCCAGTGTGGGCAAGGTGCCGGAAGCACCGCAAACGCTGGATATCGGCATTGTCGAACTGCCGCGGCAACCCCTGCCGCCGCGGGCGCCGTTGGTGGTGGTGCCGGTTGAAGCGGCGCCCTTGCTGCGCAGCAACAATGTGATCTGGCGCGAAGAGGGGTCGCTCGAACCGAACGCGTATGCCACCTTCCAGTGGGCCTCGCCACCTGCCGACCTGTTTGCTCAGCGTTTGCGCGATCGGCTGTCGGTTGAAGGGCCGATACTGCGTACGGATTCGTCGGGCGACACACCGATCTTGCAGGTGTCGCTCGAGCGTTTCGAGCAGGTGTTCAATCCGGCCGCGGCAAGTGATCGTGCGGCCAGTGCCGGCGAGCTTTCGTTGCGGGCGGTGCTGTCGCAGCAGGGGGCGGTGATCGATCAGCTGCGGTTGGGGCTGCGGGTGCCGGCCGCCAGCGATGACGCCACGGGGGGCGCGCGCGCCTTGCGGCGCGCCACCGAATCGGCCACCGAATCCATCGCGCAATGGCTGTCGCAACAGTCCACTCTGCAACTGTCGCAAGCGGGCAGTACCGAGGCGGCCGAGCGCTAGCTGCCTGTCAGCTGCCAAGGTCGCCCCGCAGGGCGACCTTGGCCCGGACGCGACCCAGAAACCACAGGGCCCGCATGCGCGGGCCCCTCTCGTTTGGTGCACCAGGCGGTGCGGCAAATTTAGCGGTGCTTGCCCACTTGATCGCCGATGACGCCGCCAATGGCCGCGCCGCCGACGGTACCCAATACACCGCCATCCGTCACGACAGCGCCGGCTACCCCGCCAATGCCGGCGCCGGTGGCGGCGCTGCGTTGACGAGAATCCATGCTTTCCCAGGTGGAGCAGCCCACGCTGGCCAGCAACATCAGAGTGGCGGCACCGCCTGCCAGGACTCGAGTGAGTGTCATGAAAAGCTCCCGCAATGATTGATAGTCAAGTCTGGGGATTTTCACCGATTTGCAGCTTGTGTGCCACGCTGGCGGTTGCCGATGTGGCAGGCTGTGGCGAAGCACCCACAATGGTTTGGAGTGTCTTGGGGTGCGGGGGTTCAATGGCGCCAGAAGCCCGGCGTGAGCAGCACCAGCACGGTCACCAGCTCCAGGCGGCCCAGCAGCATGCCGACCGTGCACAGCCACACTTGAGCCGGCTCCAGCACCGAAAAATTGGACGCTGGCCCCACGCCGCCCAGGCCAGGCCCCAGATTGTTGACGCTGGCCAGGGCAGCCGACAAGGCCGTGGCCGGGTCGAGGCCGGTGAGCAGCAGCAACAGGCTGATGGCAAAGATGGTGCCCGCGTACAGCACCAGAAACGCCAGCAGTGCCAGCAAAACCCGGCTGTCGACCACGCGATGCGACAGCTGGATGGGTGCCACGATGCGCGGGTGCAGCACGCGCCGCAGCTCGAGCCGGGTTTGCTGGATCAGCAATCGCAGACGCAGGAATTTGATGCCGCTGCCGGTGGAGCCGCTCGAGGCGGTAAAGCACGACAACAGCAACATGAACAGCGGCGCAAAGACCGGCCAGGCTGCGTAGTCGGTGTTGGCGTAGCCGGTGGTGGTGGCCACCGAGATCGTGTTGAACATGCCATAGCGCAATGCGCTCAACGGGTTGGCATAGGCGCCGCTGAAGAACAGATAGGCACTGATCAGCAGGCCGGCACCCAGCAGCAGAGCCACCACGTACTTGGCTTCGGGGCACCGCCAATATGTCATCATCGATTTGCCCCGCCAGGCGTTGAAATGCGTGGCAAAACTCAGGCCACACACCACCATGAATACCATGGCGACGGCTTCGATGACGGGAGAGTTGAAAGCGGCAAAGCTGGCGTCGTAGCTCGAGAATCCGCCCAGACTGACGGTGGAGGCCATGTGGATGTAGGCATCCACGGCGCTCATGCCGGCCAGCCAATAGGCCGTCCAGCAGACTGCCGAGATACCGAGGTACACCAGATACAGACCCTTGGCCGTGCTGGCGATGCGCGGCGTGAGTTTTTCGTCTTTCATGGGGCCGGGTGTTTCGGCACGGATCACCTGGCTGCCGCCCACTCCCAGCAGGGGAAGAATGGCCACGGCGAGCACCAGAATGCCCATGCCGCCCAGCCACATCAGAGTGGAGCGCCACACATTGATGGCGGGTGGCAGCGAGTCGAGGCCGCTGAGCACGGTGGCCCCGGTGGTGGTGAGCCCCGACATGGTTTCGAAGTAGGCCAGCGAGAAAGACAACGGCGTACCCTGCGATTCGAAGTACAGCAGCAAGGGCAGGGTGGCCACCAGCGGCAACACCGTCCAGACCAGGACGACCAGCAGAAAACCATCTCGAGCCTGGAGTTCACGTTGGTGCGACCGGGTAAAAAAGTACGGAATGGCGCCCATCACGAGGGCAATCAGAAAGCCCTCGAGAAACGCAGGGAGGGTGCCATCGTCGAGCCATGCCGCCACCGCCATCGGCACGAAAAAGGTGAGCGCAAACAGCATCAGCGCAAAGCCGATGACGTTGAGCATGGAGAGCAGGCGTTTCATGAAGGGGCGAGGGCGGGAGCCTGGCTCAGAAGAACGACGCCGATACCTGGAACAATTGCTCCACTTTGGGTATCAGTCGGCGCCGTGTGACCAGCACGATCACGTGGTCTTCGGATTCGATTTCGGGGTCGGAGTCGGGCATGAGAATGGTGTCGCCACGGACCAGGGCACCGATGCTGGCGCCGTTGGGCAGGGAGAGCTGGCTGATGCGCCGGCCCACCACGCGCGACGACGTGCTGTCGCCGTGCGCAATGGCTTCGAGAGCTTCGATGGCGCCGCGTCGCAGGCGATGCACGGCCACCACGTCACCCCGGCGCACATAGCGCAGCAGCTCGCCGATGGTGGTCTGGTCGGGCGCCACGGCCACGTCGATGCGGCTGCCTTCCATCAGTTCGCCGTAGCTGCGTCGGCTGATGAGCGACATCACCCGCCGGGCGCCCATACGTTTGGCAAGCAGAGCCGCCATGATGTTGTTTTCGTCGTCGTTGGTAATGGCCAGAAAGACATCGGCACTGTCGACGTTTTCGTCTTCGAGCAGAGTTTCGTCGGTGGTGTCGCCATGCAGCACGATGACCTTGGGCGGTAGCGTCGTGGACAACTGCTCGCAGCGAACGGCGTTGTGTTCGATGAGCTTGACGGCGTAGCCTTTTCCCACGAGCTCGCGAGCCAGGCGGGCGCCGATGTTGCCGCCGCCAGCGATCATGATGCGATGGGCGGCTTTCTCGGTGCGCCGCAGGGCGCGCATCGCGCGGTGAGCCTGCCGGCTTTCGACCAGAAAGAACACTTCGTCGTCGCCCTGCAGTCGGGTTTGTGGCTCGACGTCGATGGGCCGGTCGTTACGGTAGATGGCCAGGATCTGGGCGTTGGCACCGGCGGTCTGGGCCAGCTCGCTGACACTCAGATTGAGCATGGGGCTGCCTGGCCCCAGCTTGCCCAGCACCAGCATCACCTTGCCTTGAGCAAAGTCGACCACCTGCAGGGCCTCGGGAAACTCGATGAGGCGTTGCAGATAGGTGGTGACCGAGCGCTCGGGGCTGATCAGGTGGTCGATGCCGAAGCCGTCGGGGCCGATGAGATCGGGCTGATCGACGAACTCGTTGGAGCGGATGCGGGCAATGCGCTGCGGCACGTTGAAGATCTGGCGGGCGATACGACAGGCCACCAGATTGACTTCGTCGCTCGTGGTGCAGGCGATCAGCATGTCGGCGTCGCCGGCACCGGCGGTCTCGAGCACCGAGATATGGGTGCCGCTGCCCACGACCACGCGCAGATCGAGCCTCTCCTGCAGTTGCATGAGCTGCGAGGGGTCGACATCGACGACGGTGATGTCGTTCTGCTCGGACACGAGGTTCTCGGCCACACTCGAGCCGACTCGACCAGCGCCCAGAATGATGACCTTCAAGCGGAGCTCCGACCGGCCATGCGGCCGCGCTTGTTGACGTCGATACCAAGCTGCTTGAGTTTGCGGTAAAGGTGGGTGCGTTCGAGGCCGGTTTTATCGGCGACCCGGGTCATGCTGCCGTGCTCGCTGGAGAGATGAAACTCGAAATAGATGCGTTCGAAGGCGTCGCGGGCGTCGCGCAAGGGTTGGTTGAGTGACACCATGGGCAGTGCGGGATCGGTCGGCTCTTCGGGGGTGAAGGCGGCTTGACCGGGCGGTACGGCAGCCACCGGTGTGCTGCGCTCGTTTGCCGGCGTGCCGTGGTTCGCGAATGCGCCAGGCGCCGACGGCGGCCCGCCAGCACTGCCCATCGTGCCGAGGCTGCCGGCAGACAGGTTGGGGCGCGGCGCCGGGGCGCCGGGGCGAGTGGCCGAGGCCGCGCCGGCGGGGCTCGCGGCCTGGCGCTCGCCCGCCTGCAGCCCGGTCTGCACCGCCTTGAGCAGGCGCTGCATGGTGATGGGCTTTTCAAGGAAGTTGATGGCGCCGATGCGTGTGGCTTCAACCGCCGTGTCGATGGTGGCATGGCCGCTCATCATGATGACCGGCATCGTGAGCAGGCCCTGCGACGACCATTCCTTGAGCAGGCTGACACCGTCGATGTCGGGCATCCAGATGTCGAGCAGCACCAGATCGGGCCGGCCGGCATTGCGGGCGGTACGGGCCTGCGCCGCATTTTCTGCCACCTCGACGGTGTGGCCCTCGTCGTAGAGGATTTCGGACAGGAGTTCTCGAATACCGATTTCGTCGTCGACGACCAGGATATTGGCCATGCGCTACCTTTTGCTTGTTTGCCTTGGCGGTGCCGCGCTCGGTTCGGCACCCGTTGCCGGGATCAGTCGGGTCAATAGTATAGAGATTCTGGCGCCGCCGTCGGGACGATTGCCGATTTCGATTCGACCGCCGTGTTCTTCCACGATCTTGCGCACGATCGCCAGACCCAGTCCGGTGCCGCGTGGCTTGGTGGTGACGTAGGGTTCGAAGGCGCGTTGCAGCACGCTGTCAGGGAAGCCGGGGCCGGTGTCGGCAACCGTGAGCTGCACTCCCGCGACGCTGGTGCCTTCGGCCAGCCGGGCATTGGCCAGGCGGGTGCTCACGCGGATCACGCGATCGGCAGGCTCGGCCAGTGACTCGAGTGCATCGCTGGCGTTGGCCACCAGATTGTGAATGATCTGTCGCAGCTGGGTGGGGTCACTTTCGATGTGTGGCAACTCGGGTGCCAGCGACACTTCGAGTCGGGCGTGCTCCAGACTGCCTTGTGGCGCATGATCGGGATCCCAGCCGTACAGGGCCAGCACATCGGTGACCAGGGCATTCAGATCCGTGTTCTGCCAGTTGAGTGTGGGCTGCCTGGCGTACTCGCGAAAATCGTTGACCATGGCCTGCATCGACTCCACCTGATTGACGATGGTGCTGGTGGAGCGCCGCAGCAGGGCTGCGTCTTTTTCGTTGAGCTTGTCTTCCAGCTTGAGCTGCAGGCGTTCTGCCGAGAGCTGGATGGGGGTGAGCGGATTCTTGATTTCGTGCGCCAGGCGACGGGCCACCTCGCCCCAGGCCACGATCCGGTTGGCCGATATCACGTCGGAGATATCGTCGAACACCACCACGTAACCGGTGTCGCCCTCGATCGCCAGGTGCGAGCCGCGCACCAGCAGGGTGATGGTGGAGGTGCGGCGGTCATGGGCAGCGAAGGGTTCGGGCCGGGCCGGCGATGCCTGCCCGGATGGCACCGCCGGGGCGTCGTCGTGCATCACGATCTCGATCTGCCGCTGCCAGTGCAGCCGACCGGAATCGGCCGCCGTATGCTCGGCAAAGCCCTGCCGGATGGCCTGGGCGAACTCGGCGAGGTTCAGCACCGTTTCCAGGGGGCGGCCCGGTACCTGCCGCAGATCGGCATGCAGGATCCGTTGGGCGCCCTGGTTGAAGGTGGTGACCCGAAACGCGGCGTCGAACACCAGCACGCCCGACGAGAGTGTGGCCAACACGTTCTCGAGATAGGCGTTGGAACGCTCGAGTTGCTGGCGATTACGCTCGACCTGGCGCCGCGCCTCGGCCAGTTCGCGCGTCATGGCATTGAACGAACGGGTGAGCTGCCCCACCTCGTCGCGGGCGGGGGGTTCCGGCAGTTGCCGAAACTTGCCCACACTCACGGCCTGCGTGCCGGCAGCCAGTCGCAACAGGGGCCGTACCAGGCGTGCCGATAGCGCAAACGCGGCCACGATGGCCGTAAAAGCGGCCAGCAACAGGGCAAGCGTGAGCGTGATGCCATAGAGCTTGCGCAAGCCCAGCCGCGACAGCGCCAGTTCCTGGTAATCGCGAAAGCCCTGCTGCACGCGATTGGCGTTTTCGGCAATGTTGTCGGGTACTGGCTGAATCACTTGCAGGTAGCGGGTTTCGGTGCGCAGCAGGGTGTCGAGATCGCCCAGGCCGAGGCGATCGGGAATGGGCACCACCACACGCAGAATGAGGTCGACATCCAGCTCGCTGGCGGCGGCGCCCACGACGGGTGCTGCTTCTGCCGCGGAGTAGGGTCGCCCGGTGCGCAGCTGTTGCAACACGGGGGCCGGCGGCAAGCCGGGCGCCAGCGTGCTCAACCGGTTGGACGAAAACGCCACCACGTTGCCATTGGAGGCAAACACCATGGCGTCGGCCAGGTCGAGGCGTTCGCGCAGACGGGTCAGGGTGAGAGGCAGGCCGGGGTCGCGCGGGTCGAGATTGCCGATCTCGGCGGCCATGGTGCGGGCCGTGGCGTTGAGGTCGGAGAGTCGGGAGTCGAGTGCCGAGCGACCCAGAGCCAGACCGGCGTCGAGAGCAGCGTTGACCCGAACGTCGAACCAGGATTCGATCGAGCGCGATAGAAACTGGACCGACAGGGTATAGATGAGCACCCCGGGCACCACGCCGACCAGGGCAAAGGCCAGCGCCAGTCGCGCCGTGAGCCGGGCGCCGAACACGTGCCGCCGCAACTGTCGGATGAGGCGCGAGGTGAGTGCCACCACCCAGGCTCCCAGCGCGAGGGCCACCACCACATTGAGGCCGAGCAGTACCGGGTAGTATTGCTCGATACGCGAGGCATTGTTGGTGGACCAGGCCAGCAGACCCAGCAGCATCAGGGCACTGACCGCGGCCAGCACCAGCAGCGTGCGCATCAGGCGATTCACGGCTGCCACACCCCCAGGGTTTGGGGCTCGATGCGAAACTCGTGCCAGGGCGTGGCCAGCGACCACGCGCTGCTGTTCATGGCATTGACTTGAAAGGGGCGGGCCAGCTGCGAGACATCCAGCCGCAGGCGAAGGCGTCCGCGGTATTGGCCGTCGGGTGAGAGAGCCCCGGGATTCGCAAATCGCCAGTCGCGAAAGCGGCGCACCATGTCCATGGCATCGTCGAGGGAGTGCACGGGCAAGGCCAGGCTACCCAGACTGACGCGCCACTGGCGGATCAGGGCGTTGTACGAAATGCTCCACACACGCTCCACCTCGAGAACCTGACGATCGAGCCACCACCAGCGTGGCTCGGCAATCTGCAGATCGGCAGTGAGATACAGCGACAGCCCGCGTTCGGCCACATTGCGCAGCTGGGGATTGAGATCGAAGGTGCTGTCGGCACTGAGCAGCCAGCCTTCGTCGGGATCGAGGTTGACTTGCACGCGCTCGATCTGCACGGTCTCGCTGGCGTGCGCCCACGGCGCCAACCAGGAAACCAGCAGCAGGGCGACAAACAGCAGACGCGGCATGGCGGGAGTTCAGGATTTGCGGAATCGCGCGAAAAAGAATCCGTCGTGCTGGTTCTCGGCTGGCGCTTCGGGCCAGGCCGGCAGCAACTGACCGGGAGCTTCGACGCGCTCGGCATCGGGGTGGCGCGAGAGAAAGGAACTGGCCTGATGTTCGCCTTCTTCGACAAACACCGAGCAGGTGACATAAAGCAATGTACCACCGCGTTGCAGCAGCGGCCACAGGGCATCGGTGATCTGTTGTTGCAGTGCAGCAGTACGAACGATGTCGTCGGCCCGGCGTAGCCATCGGATGTCGGGGTGGCGCCGAACGATGCCCGAGGCCGTACAGGGAACGTCGGCCAGAATCGCATCGAAGGGCTGCCCGTCCCACCAGGTGTCGGGGCGAGCGGCATCGCCGGCAACGACCCGTGCCGCAAGGCCCAAACGCGCAAGGTTGTCGGACACCCGTTGCAATCGGGTGCGGTCGCGATCGAGCGCCGTGAGATTCAGGTTGGCAAGTTCGAGGAGATGCGCCGTTTTGCCGCCAGGCGCAGCGCAGGCGTCGAGCACGCGCATGCCGTCACGAGGTTGCAGCAAGGGGGCGGCGAGTTGGGCCCCGGCATCCTGCACCGACCACCAGCCCTCGGCAAATCCGGGCAATTGATTGACCGGACGGGCGCGGTGCAGGATCAGGCCATGGTCATGCACTGGCGTGCTGTCGACGCCGCTCCGGGCCAGGGCTGCCTCCACGTGAGCGCGAGTGGCGCGGCGAGGGTTGATGCGCAGGCACAGGGGAGCCGGTAACTGAGCGGCCGCGAGGATCTGACGCCAGTGCTCGGGGTGCTGTTGTTGCAGGCGTGCCACCCACCACTCGGGGTGGTTCCAGTGGGCTTCGGGGATGGCGTCGGCTTTGGCCAGGAGCACCTCGTTTTCGCGCAGGTAGCGCCGCAGCACGGCATTGACCAGCGCCTTGAAGCGCCGCCAAGCGGGTCGTGCCTGTGCCGCCTGCACTGCCTGATCGACCACCGTAAAGGCGGAATAGCGAGGAGCGTCGGGGTGGCTGGCGGCGGGCAGCAACAACGTGATCGAGGTTTGCAGGAGTTGCGCAAGCCCCGGCGCCTCGGGCTCGCGGGGCACCAGTTGCCGCCGCAAGGCGCCCGCCATGCCCCATTGGCGCAAGGCATGAAATGAAAGATCCTGGACACCGGGCCGCACGCCGGCGGGCACCGCAACGAGCGCATCGGTGAGCGAGCGCCCTTCCCCGGTAACCGATGCCAGCACGTCGGCGCTACTGGCCAGCAGGCGATGGAGGGGCGGGCCTTCGGGTCGCGTCATGGTGGGCTCCAGCCGCGGCTGAAGGTGTCGGCCGATTGTCGTTTGCCGCCCGCTTTTTGCAGCTCCTGCAGCCGCAATATGCCGTCGGCCGTGTGAACATCGATGCCCTCGGGGTGCACGCTGGCAACGGAGCCGGGCTGCGCCCTGACGGAGTGTGGCTGCGCCGTGGCACGCCACACCTTGACCGGTTCGGGGATGCCGGGCAGGGGCAGGGTGGCACCAGGCACGGGATTGAACGCGCGGATACGGCGTGCCAACACGTCGGCTGGGGTGTCCCAGTGCAGGCGCGCCTCGGCCTTGTTGATCTTGGCCGCGTAGGTCACGCCGTGGGCAGGTTGCGGCGTGGTCGGCAACGGACCCTGATCGAGGCGGGCGATGGTTTGCACGATGAGGCGGGCACCGAAGTCGGCCAGGACATCGTGCAGCTCGGCGGCGGATTGTTCACCGATCGGTGTGCTTTCGTGGCTCACCATGGCACCGGTATCCAGCCCTTCGTCCATCTGCATGATGGTGATTCCGGTGGCGGTATCGCCGGCCTCGATGGCTCGCTGGATGGGAGCGGCACCGCGCCAGCGAGGCAGCAGGCTGGCGTGGATGTTGAGGCAGCCATGACGGGGCAGTTGCAGCACCCAGGCGGGCAGGATCAGACCGTAGGCCGCCACCACCATGACGTCGGGGCGAGCCGCCAGCAGGGCCTCACGGGCGGATCCGGCATCGTCGGGATAGCGACCGTCGAGCCGCAGGCTGCGGGGTTGCGCGACCGGCATGCCGTGGGCCTGAGCGGCCTGCTTGACCGGCCCCGGGAGTTGTTTGAGGCCGCGGCCTGCGGGCCGGTCGGGCTGAGTGAGTACCAGAGGGATCTCGTGCCCCGCCGCGACCAGGGCATCGAGCGCACGACGGGCAAATTCGGGGGTGCCGGCAAAAACGATGCGCATGACTTCAGGCTTCCGCCCTGGCCTGGCGTTCCTGTTTGCGGAGTCGGGTCTTGATGCGATTTTGCTTGAGCGACGAGAGATACTCGACGAACACCTTGCCGTCGAGGTGGTCGATCTCGTGCTGGATGCAGATGGCCAGCAAGCCTTCGGCTTCGATCTCGCGGCGTTGTCCTTCGGTGTCGAGGGCGTGCAGGCGCACGTGTTCGGCCCGCTCCACCTTGTCGTAGACGCCGGGCACCGAAAGGCAGCCCTCTTCGTACACGATGCGGTCGTCGCTGAGCCAGGTGATCTCCGGATTGATGAGCACCAGAAGGTCGTTGGCCTGTTCGGAGACATCGATCACGATCACGCGCTCGTGCACATCGACCTGAGTGGCAGCCAGGCCAATACCGGGAGCGGCATACATGGTTTCGGCCATGTCGGCCACGAGCTGGCGAATGCGGTCGTCGACCTCGGTGACGGGCCTGGCGTGCTGATGCAGTCTGGCATCAGGGTATTGAAGGATAGGGAGTATGGCCATGACGGCACCACCTGCAAGTCGTTCTAGATCAACTCTTTACTATAGTTTAATTGTGTACAGGTATCCATTAGTTGCTCGCTATCGCAACGATTGTCTGCATCGTTGGTGGTGAGGGCGGCGCTGTGTCATGGCACGCGCACCATGGGCCGAGGATGGCGGGTTGGGTGCTACACCTGTCGTTTGCCTGATTCGCCGATCCTCATGACACCGCACCCACTGCCTCTGTGTCCCTTGGCCGACCGGCCGCTTGATGAGCCCACGCTGCGCGGCTGGCTGGCGCACGCGCTCCATCCTGAGCTCAGCCTGACCCAGGCCATTCGTGCCGTGGTGCAGTGGCAGGGGCCGCCGCCCGAGGCTGCCGCCTTGGCGCCGGCGGTCGATGCGGCATTGGCCTGGGCGGCCGAGTCGGGCAACACCGTTCTGGCTTACCCCGACCCGAGGTACCCCGAACGTTTGCGCCATCTGCACGATCCGCCCCTGGTGATCTATGTGAAGGGCGAGGTCGCAGCACTCGCGCAACGCGGCGTCGCGCTGGTGGGTTCGCGCGGGGCCACGCCCGCGGGTTGCGAACTGGCCGCCAGTCTGGCCCATGCCCTGGCCGAGCGGGGCTGGAGCGTGCTGAGCGGCCTCGCCAGAGGCATAGACGGTGCCGCGCATCGCGGCGCTTTGGCGGCCGCGCCCGAGGCGGGAGGCAGCACGGTCGCCGTCATGGCCACCGGCGCCGATCGCGTGTATCCGCGCCAGCACCGCGAACTGGCCCGGCAGATCGTGGCGCGTGGTGCGGTCATCACCGAGTTGCCGCTCGGCACGCCCAGCCAGCGATTTCAGTTTCCGCGACGCAATCGGCTGGTGGCAGCGCTGGCCAGTGGTGTGGTGGTGGTTGAGGCAGCCGAGCAGAGTGGTTCGCTGATCACGGCCCGGCTGGCTAATGAGCTGGGGCGCGAGGTGTTCGCGGTTCCCGGTTCGGTGCATTCGCCGGTCTCGCGTGGCTGCCACGCCCTGTTGCGCCAGGGCGCACGCCTGGTGGAGACGGTAGACGACATTCTGCAAGAGCTCCACGGCAGCCTCGGGCTGGGCGGCACGCTGGCGGGGCATCGCGCAGGCATGGCCCTGCGGCCGGCGGCGGCGCAACGGGTACCCGGGCCCTCGTCGGCTGCCCTCCGGAGCCACGAGGACGAGCCGGCAGGCTCGGCCGACGAGCGCAAGCTGGCTCGTGCGCTGGGGTTCGACCCCGTGTCACTGGATCTGTTGCTGCAACGTACGGGTTTCATGCCCGGGGTGCTGCATGCGCTGCTATTGGAGTGGGAACTGACCGGCCAGCTGGCGCGCACGCCAGACGGCCGGTTTCAGCGCTGCCGGCCAGACCTCAATCGAGGGCGTTGAGACGGGCCACCGTGGTGGCCAGAGCGTCGGCCACCGCCACCTTGAGGGATTCGCCGTCGCGGCGCCCCTGGATCTCGACCACGCCATCCTTCAGGCCGCGTTCGCCCACCGTGACGCGCAGCGGGATGCCGATGAGCTCCCAGTCGGCAAACATGCTGCCGGGCCGCATGTCGCGGTCGTCGAGCACGGCGTCGATGCCCTGAGCCCGAAGGGCGTCGTACAGCTCGGTGGCGGTGCGCTGCACGTCGGCACTCTTGCTCCAGCCCACCGGGCAGATCACGACCGGGAACGGGCTGAGTGCCAACGGCCAGACGATGCCGCGGTCGTCGTGGTTCTGTTCGATGGCTGCGCCCACGATGCGGGTAACGCCGATACCGTAGCAGCCCATCTGCATGAGGGCCGGCTTGCCGGTTTCGTCGAGAAACGTGGCGGTGAGAGCCTCGGAATACTTGGTGCCGAGAAAGAACACGTGCCCCACCTCGATGCCACGCTGCAGGGCCAGCGGGCCACTGCCGTCAGGCGCCGGGTCGCCGGCGACCACATTGCGCAGGTCGAGTACCTGAGCAGGCTCGGGCAGATCGCGCTGCCAGTTGACGCCGGTGTGGTGATGTCCGGCCTGGTTGGCGCCGCAGATGAAATCGGCCATGCGGGCCACGGTCGCGTCGGCCACCACGGTTGTGCCGGCCGGCACGGCCACGGGCCCCAGATAACCCGGCTCGCAGCCGAAGTGCGCCTCGATTTCGGCGGCACTGGCCAACCGGAAGCCTGATTCGAGACCGGGCACGCGGGCTGCCTTCACCTCGTTGAGTTCGTGGTCGCCGCGCAGCAGCAGCATGGTGAGCTGCACGGGCTCTTGCGTACTGGCGACCACCACAGCCTTCACCGTGCGCTCGACCGGCTGGCCCAGAAACGCCGCGACGTCGTCGCAACGCACCTGGTCGGGCGTGGGCACCGTGGCAAACGGTTCGGCCGGTGCTGCCCGGCCCGCCAGCAAAGGCACGGCCTCGGCCAGTTCGATGTTGGCGGCATACCCGGATGCCGGGCTGTAGGCGATGAGGTCTTCGCCCGTGTCGGCGATGACCTGAAATTCATGACTGCGCGAGCCGCCAATACTGCCGGTATCGGCTGCCACGGCACGAAACTCGAGCCCCAGACGCTGGAAGATGCGATGGTAGGCATCGAACATGCGGTCGTAGCTGAGCTGGGCCCCGGCTTCGTCGCGATCGAAGGAATAGGCATCCTTCATGGTGAACTCGCGTCCACGCATCACGCCGAAGCGCGGCCGGCGTTCGTCGCGAAACTTCGTTTGTATATGGTAGAAGTTGCGCGGCAACTGACGCCAGCTGTGGATTTCGTTGCGCGCGATGTCGGTGATGACCTCTTCGGAGGTAGGCTGCAGCACGAAGTCGCGCTGGTGGCGATCCTTGATGCGCAGCAGCTCGGGGCCGTAATGCTCGAGTCGGCCCGACTCCTGCCACAGCTCGGCCGGTTGCACCAGGGGCATCAGCAGCTCGAGTGCGCCGGCGGCATTCATCTCTTCGCGCACGATCTGCTCCACCCGGCGAATCACGCGCAGACCCAGCGGCATATAGGTATAGATGCCGCCCGCCAAACGGCGGATCATGCCGGCACGGGTCATGAGCCGATGGCTGGCAACCTCGGCGTCGGCCGGGGCTTCCTTGAGCGTGTTGATGTGGAATTGGGAGGCGCGCATGGAGTGGATAGGTCGATATAATCGTTGGCAATTGTATAGAAATTCCGGAGGTGGCCATGCTGGATCGAGAAGGCTACCGTCCCAATGTCGGCATTATCCTCGTCAATCACAAAAACGAGGTCTTCTGGGGCAAGCGCATTCGCGAGCACGCCTGGCAGTTTCCCCAGGGTGGCATCAAGCGTGGCGAAAGCCCCGCACAGGCCATGTACCGCGAGTTGTACGAAGAGGTCGGGCTGCAGCCCGAACATGTCCGAATTCTGGGGCGCACTCGAAACTGGTTGCGTTACACCGTGCCCGATCGCTTTGTGCGTCGCGAATGGCGAGGGCACTACAAGGGGCAAAAACAGATCTGGTTCCTGTTGCGCATGATGGGGCGCGACTCCGACGTCTCTCTTAGGGCCACCAAGCATCCCGAGTTCGATGCCTGGCGCTGGAGCGAATACTGGGTGCCACTGGATGCCGTGATCGAATTCAAGCGCGGCGTCTATACCGAGGCACTCAACGAGCTGGCGGCCATCCTGTTTCGGCGGCAGAGCGAAACCCGCTACTTGCGTCAGCATCTGCAGGGTACGGCCGGCAATCGTCAAAGATCGCGTCGTCGCAAGGTCGAGCCCGAGTCGGTTGCGCCTCAGGATCGCCCCGGGCCGTGGTTGCAGGCGGTGGCCGGCGGTGGGCCTCCGGGCTCGCTGGCGTCGGCTCGTGCCGACTCCGGTCAGGTGGCCATCGCGTCGTCTGATCGGGCATCTTCCGATCCGGTCGAACCGGAACCGGCCGAATACCTCTGTTTCGTGCCCCAGGCGCACGAGTAGGGCAGGCACATGCGCCTTTTGCTGGTGGAAGACGAGCTCGATCTGGCCGATTGGCTCAAACGAGCCTTGTCCCAGAGCGGGTTCGTGCCCGACCATGCCGTGGATGCCCGTGCGGCGCGGGTGCTGACTGCCACCACGAGTTACGATGCCATCGTGCTCGATTTGGGCCTGCCCGACGTGCCCGGGCTCAGCTGGTTGCGCGACTTTCGTGCCGAGGGCAACAACACGCCGATTCTGATTCTGACCGCCCATGGTGCGCTCGAGGATCGGGTCCGGGGTCTGGCCATGGGGGCCGACGACTACCTCACCAAGCCCTTTGCGCTGGCCGAGCTCGAAGCCCGTCTCACGGCGCTGGGTCGCCGCGCGCGCACCTCGCGCGATGCCGTCGTGCAGTTTGGCGGCCTCACGTTCAACAGTGACACGCGCACCTTCATGTTGGGGGGGCATCTGCTGCCGCTCACGCCGCGAGAGCGGGCGGCGCTGTCTGCCCTGATGCTGCGCCGCAATCAACCCATCCTCAAGGGTGCGCTGGCCGAAAAGGTGTTCGACCTGCAAAGCGACGCTGGTCCGGATGCCATTGAAGTGGTGGTGCACCGCCTGCGCAAGAAGCTGGTCAGTTCTGGCGTACGAATCGCCACCGTGCGGGGTCTGGGTTACATGCTCGAGGCCGATGAGCCCGCCGCCGGCTGATCGCGGGCCAAAGGGCCGCAAGCCTGGCAGGCCGGCACCCGGCAAGTCCGGCGGCGGGCTGGTCAGGTTTCGCGAGCGTCGTCGGCAACGCGGTCGCCGTCAGGCGCTGGCACGCCAGCGTGCCGACGCCCTGCATCAGGTGCGCAATGCGCTTGCCACGTTGACCCTGCAGGCCGAACTGGCCGCCACCAGCGCGAGCGACGCCGATCGCCACGCCATCGTGCTTGCCATGCGTGAGCGTCTGGCCCAGCTGCAGCGGTTCTTGAGTGCTCGTGAGGCCGAGGCCGATCGTTTCGGCGCCAACATCCCACTTCCGCGACGCACACGACATGCCAGGCCCTTGCCGCCCTTCGATCTGGCAGCGCTCGCTCGCGAGGTGGTGGACGAATGGCAGGCCGTGGCGCTGCAGCAGCATGTTTTGCTCCGAATGATCGGCTCGACCGACTTTCCGGTGTGGGCGGCGGGCCACTGCGACGCCTTGCGCGAAGCCGTGGGCAACGTGGTGGCCAATGCCATCGAACACACGCCGGCGGGAGGGCGTGTGGACGTTTCGGTGGGCGATACAACATCGAAAATCGTGTCGTTGCGGGTGGCCGATAGTGGTCGCGGGGTCGCGCCAAAGTCTCGAAAGCGGATCTTTTCTCGACAATTTCGAAATGTGGATTGGTGCGACGCAACACACTCGGGTTCGCGCGGTATCGGCCTCGATCTCGTTTACCGGATCGTCAAGGAAAGTCTCGGAAAAACAGAAGCTTGTGATGGATTTTCGCGGCCGGATGGGGGTGTTGGCCTCACCATAGTAATAACCCTAGGTCGATCAAAATCTCCCACGGATGGTGCTGCGCAGCAGCACGTTGAATGAAAGCAAAATGAAAGTTTTCGATCGTATCCTTTGGCGCTCATATTACAGAGTTCGGGCAGAACAAGGCTTGCCGGAGGTACCGACGGGTCTTGCCTGATACCGATTCGACACGCAGGGGATCCAATGAACTTCTTGAAAAACAAGGGCCCGCTCGAGCTGGTGGGCGCCCTGGTCCTGATAGGGATCGGGGTATTCACGATATGGGAGGGCAGCCACTACAACATCGGCGCGCTCGCCCGCATGGGCCCGGGCTACTTTCCGGTGGCCTTGGGTGTCATCATGATCTTCTTGGGCATTCTGGTGGCTCTCACCGGCGAAGACCGCGAAGAAGAAGCCGAATCGCTCAAGGAAGAAGCCTTCAGCAATGAATGGCGAGGCTGGGCCTGCATTCTGGGCGGCATCGTGCTGTTCATCCTGTTTGGCGCCTGGTTCGGTCTGGTGCCCGGCACGCTGGCACTGGTGTTCGTGTCGGCCATGGGCGACAAGACCCAGAAGGTCACGAGCGCCATCGTGCTGTCCATTGTCGTGGCGCTGATCGGCGCCATCATTTTCCGATTCTTTCTGGAACTGCAGTTCCCGCTGTTCCGTTGGGGGTGGTAAGCGATGGAACTGTTCAACAATATCGTCTTCGGTTTCGGCGTCGCGCTGGAACCCTACAACCTCATGTGGGCGGCCTTCGGCGTGTTCGTCGGCAACCTGATCGGCGTGCTGCCGGGTCTGGGCGTGCTGGCGTCCATCTCCATTCTGTTGCCGCTCACCTACACCATGACGCCCACGGCGGCGCTCATGATGCTGGCGGGTATTTATTACGGCGCCATGTACGGCGGTGGCATCACGGCCATCATGCTCAACATGCCGGGTACCGCCACCCACGCCGTCGCGTGTCTGGATGGCAATCCGCTGGCGCGCAGCGGGCGTGCGGGCTCGGCGTTGTTCATGCTGATGTTCTCGTCGTTCTGCGGCGCCACGGTGGGCATCCTCACCATGATGTTCTTCTCGCCGGTGCTCACCGAGATTGCCTTCAAGTTCGGCCCGGCCGAATACTTCTCGATGATGACGGTGGGTCTCATCGCCGGTTCCACGCTGGCTCGCGGCTCTGCCGTGAAGGGTGTGGCCATGGTAATTCTGGGGCTCATCCTGGGCGTGGTCGGTACCGATGTGAACTCGGGCATGATGCGCTTCACCTTTGGGATTCCCGAGATGTCCGACGGCCTGAACCTTGTGGCGGTCGCCATGGGCTTTTTCGGCATCGCCGATATCTTGCGCAACGTCAACAAGCTGGGCGATATCTCGCGCACGACCGAAGGCAAGATCTCGATGAGGGCCTTGCGGCCACAGCCGGGCGATATCCGGCAGTCCAGTGGCGCCATCGCGCGCGGCACAGCGCTGGGGGCGTTCTTCGGCGTGTTGCCGGGCACAGGGTCGGGTATTTCGTCATTCATGGCTTATGCCATCGAGAAACGCGTGGCCAAGGATCCCAGCCGCTTTGGCCGCGGTGCCATCGAGGGCCTCGCCGCACCCGAGTCGGCGGCCAATGCTGCGGCGCAGACCGCGTTCATCCCCACGCTGACGCTGGGCATTCCGGGCGATCCGGTGATGGCGCTGATGCTGGGCGCGCTCATCATTCACGGCATCCAGCCGGGGCCGCAGCTGATCGTGGAACACGCCGACATGTTCTGGGGGCTGGTGGCCAGCTTCTGGGTGGGTAACGTCATCCTGCTGTTCCTCAACCTGCCGCTCATTGGCATGTGGGTGCGGCTGCTGTCGGTGCGCTACAAGTATCTGTACCCCTCGGCATTGTTTTTCCTCTGCGTCGGTGTGTACAGCGGCAACAACAACCTGTTCGATGTGTGGGTGGTGTTCTGGTTCGGCATCATCGGTTATCTCTTCATGCGATTGCGGTTCGAGCCAGCCCCGCTGCTGCTGGGCTTCGTGCTTGGCCCCATGATGGAAGAGAACTTCCGGCGGGCGCTGTTGCTGTCGCGCGGCGACATGACCGTGTTCGTCACGCGGCCGATCAGCGCTGGTTTCGTGGCCGTGGGCCTTGGCATCATCGCCCTGCTGATGGTGTCGTATTTCCGGCGTCAGCGTCGGCATCGACTCGCACACGCGCAGGCGAGCGAGAACCAGGGGTAGCACCCCGTGGCGGGCCTGGCCGCAGGCCCGCCTACCGACAACTCAAGAGTTCACCGCTGCGGCGGCGAACAGGCAGCTGGCAGTATTCCCCTGCTGCTGTCATTGCCCTGCCACCGGCAGGGCTTTTTTGTGCGTGCCGCATGAGTATCGGCCGCCAGCCGACGGAAAGATGGGCGCAGATGCCTAGGGATTTCCCGAAGTTTGTTGTGAAAACATCTTTTTGGAAGCTGATTGAAAGCATTCGCCGCTATTCTCTGCGCTCCGACAAAACATGCCGATTTTGTGCGGGCAACGTCGACCGGGCGTTGCCTTTTTTGCGATCGGCACGCCGAGGGTGTAATGAACTGGTTGAATCATCGGGGCCGCCTGGAGCTGGTAGGCGCGCTCGTCCTGATAAGCATTGGCGTCTTCACCATGTGGGAAGGCAGCCAATACAGCATCGGCTCACTGAGCCGCATGGGTCCGGGGTATTTCCCGGTGGCATTGGGCGCCATCATGGTGTTTCTGGGCATTCTCGTGGCCCTCACCGGCGACGATCGTGAAGAAGAAGCCGAGGCCCTCAAGGAAGAAAGCTTCAGCAACGAATGGCGTGGCTGGGCCTGCATCCTTGGTGGCATCGTCGCCTTCATCCTGGTGGGCGGGGCCTTCGGTCTGGCTCCTGCCACGTTCGCCCTGGTGTTCATTTCGGCCATGGGTGATCGCGAACAGAAGCCTCTGCAGGCGGTGTGGCTCGGCATCTTCATCACGCTTCTCGGTGCGATCATTTTCCGATTCTTCCTGGAACTGCAGTTCCCGCTGTTCCGCTGGGGGTGGTAAGTCATGGAACTGCTCAACAACATGATTTTTGGCTTCGGCGTGGCGCTGGAGCCCTACAACCTGATGTGGTCGGCCTTTGGCGTCTTCGTGGGCAACCTCATCGGCGTGCTGCCGGGTCTGGGCGTGCTGGCGTCGATCTCCATTCTGCTGCCGCTCACCTACACCATGACGCCCACGGCGGCGCTCATGATGCTGGCGGGTATTTATTACGGCGCCATGTACGGCGGTGGCATCACGGCCATCATGC
>JAWLHC010000002.1:0-176040 GCA_041690575.1 Verticiella sp. | reverse complement strand
TCAACATGCCTGGCACGGCATCGCATGCCGTGGCGTGTCTTGACGGCAACCCACTCGCCCGCAATGGCAAGGCCGGTTCGGCGCTGTTCATGCTGATGTTCTCGTCGTTCTGCGGCGCCACGGTAGGCATCATCACCATGATGCTGTTCTCGCCGGTACTCACCGAGATCGCCTTCAAGTTCGGCCCGGCCGAGTACTTCTCGATGATGCTGGTGGGCCTGCTGGCCGGCTCCACGCTGGCCAAGGGCTCTGCGGTCAAGGGCGTGGCCATGGTGGTGCTCGGCTTGATCATGGGCGTGGTGGGCACTGACGTGAACTCGGGCATGATGCGCTTCACCTTTGGCGTGCCGGAGCTGTCCGACGGTCTGTCGCTGGTGGCCATTGCCATGGGCTTCTTCGGTATTGCGGATATTTTGCGCAACGTCAACCGTATGGGTGATATCTCGCGTACCACCGATGGCAAAATCTCCATGAAGGCCCTGCGGCCGCAGCCGGGCGACATCAAGCAGTCCATGGGAGCGATCGCCCGGGGCACGGCGCTGGGCGCGTTCTTCGGCGTGTTGCCAGGTACGGGTTCGGGCATTTCGTCGTTCATGTCGTACGCTGTTGAAAAGCGCGTGGCCAAAGACCCCAGCCGCTTTGGTCGTGGGGCCATCGAAGGCCTGGCAGCGCCAGAAGCCTCATGCAACGCGGCCGCCCAAACGGCTTTCATCCCCACGCTCACGCTGGGCATCCCGGGCGACCCGGTGATGGCGCTGATGCTGGGTGCGCTCATCATCCACGGTATCCAGCCCGGTCCGCAGCTGATCGTGGAACACGCCGACATCTTCTGGGGGTTGATTGCCAGCTTCTGGGTCGGTAATTTGCTTCTCCTCATTCTCAACTTGCCGCTCATCGGCATGTGGGTGCGGCTGCTGTCGGTGCGCTACAAGTATCTGTATCCATCCGCACTGTTCTTCCTCTGCGTGGGCGTGTACAGCACCAACAACAACCTCTTTGATGTGTGGGTGGTACTGGTCTTCGGTATCGTGGGTTATCTGTTCCTGCGCCTGCGCTTCGAGGCGGCACCGCTGTTGCTGGGCTTCGTGCTGGGCCCCATGATGGAAGAGAACTTCCGGCGGGCGTTGTTGTTGTCGCGTGGCGACATGACAGTGTTCCTCACGCGTCCTATCAGTGCGGGTTTCGTGGCGGTGGGAGTGGGACTGATCGCGATGCTCGTGTACTCGTACATCAAGAAGCAACGACGTCATCGAGCAGCAATCGCATTGCAGGAAGGGCGATGAGGGTGTAACACCTTCAGGCAGCACCGTATCCCCTGCGCCTGTCTTTTCATCCCCGTCGATCTGGTGTCGGCGGGGTTTTTTTGCGTTTGTGAGGTGGTGATGTCTGGGCCTTCTGTGCCTCGTTGGCGGTTCAGCGCAGCCGAGGCAGCTCGATCCGGATGAAAGCCTCGATGTGGTCGCTGGTAAAACGATCCGGCAACCAGTCGCCGCGCAAGTGTGCGCGTCGGGCCGGTGCCGCCAGATACGCTTGCACGGAAAGTCGACCCTGTCCGGCCACCTCGGCGATCACGGTATCGCGCACATACCAGCCCTGGTCCACTTCCTCGATGCGGTCCAGACAGTGCCATTCGGCGGGCGTGATGCCGAACAGGCAGCGACCGTTCACCTGCTGGCCGGAACGGGGCGCGATGGCGGCCCAGGTCTGCCCGTCGTCGTGGCGCAGGCCGAAGCGCCCATGGTCGGGCAGCCGTGCCTCGCGCATGGGTGGTACGCGGCCCAGCGCGGCTTGCAGAATCTCGGGAAACATCAGGATGCCGTAGCAAAACAGCGTGTCGGTCATGGGGGTTTGCCAGTCAACAACGCAGGGTACGCCAGGTGGAACCTGGCGACACGCGGGCCGTGTCGGCTCACGCTTGGGGGGCCGGGCTATGCGCCGGCGCGAAGCACCGCCAGGTTGTCGCGGTGCATCAGCTCGGGCTCGTTGGCCGTGCCCAGAATCTCGCCGATGCGATGCGATGGCTGGCGCAGGATACGGCGGGTGTCGCTGGCCGAGTAATTGATGAGGCCGCGGGCCCATTCGTTGCCGGCGGTATCGCGGCAGGCCACGACGTCGCCCCGTTCGAAATCGCCAAACACATCGGTCACGCCGATCGGCAGCAGGCTCTTGCCCTCGCGCACGAGGGCGCGCACGGCGCCTTCGTCGAGGACCACGTGGCCGCGCAGGCGCAGGTGGTCCACGAGCCATTGCTTGCGAGCCGACCACCCCGGCAGGCGGGCGTGCAGGGTGGTGCCGATGGCCTCGCCATGGGCCAGACGCAGCAGAAGATCCGGTTCGCGGCCCGAGGCAATGATGGTGTGTGCACCACTGCCCGCGGCGCGCCTGGCGGCGATGATCTTGGTGAGCATGCCGCCGGTGCCGACCTCGCTGCCGGCACCGCCGGCCATCACTTCGAGCTCGGGATCGCCGGCGGTGGCATTGTGCACGAACTCGGCATCCGGGTGCTGGCGTGGATCGGCACGGTACAGGCCGCGCTGATCGGTGAGTATCACCAGCACGTCGGCGTCGATCAGATTGGTGACCAGGGCGCCCAGAGTGTCGTTGTCACCAAAGCGGATCTCGTCGGTGGCTACCGTGTCATTCTCGTTGACGATCGGTACCACGCCCAGTTGCAACAGGGTGAACAGCGTGGTGCGAGCGTTGAGATACCGTTGACGGTCGGCCAGGTCTTCATGGGTCAGCAGGATCTGCGCCGTGCTGGTGTGGTGGGCACCGAAGGCGCTTTCGTAGGCTTGTGCCAGGCCCATTTGCCCCACCGCCGCTGCCGCCTGCAGCTGGTGCATGTTGCGCGGACGACGTGTCCAGCCGAGCCGGGCCATGCCTTCGGCCACAGCACCACTCGACACCAGCACCACTTCACGATCGAGGGCGCGCAGGTCGGCAATCTGCCGTGCCCAGGCGGCAACCGCGGTGCGGTCGAGACCGCGGCCTTCGTTGGTGACCAGTGACGACCCTACCTTGACGACTATGCGGCGGGCGTGAGCAAGGACGGCAGCACTCATGGCAGATCGTTATCGGGATTCGTCGGGAAAGCGGGGGTCGGGCTTGCTCGTGTTGCGCGGCGTGGCGGCATCGGGGTCGGCCGCATCGGGCTCGGCATCCTCGGGTTCCGCCGCCCGGGAGTCGTCGATGGCCTTTTGCAGGGCCATCATCAGCTCGCGGGTGCCGGCACCGGTGAGGGCAGAAATGGCGTGCACGGGCCCCTGCCAACCGAGTTCGGCACAGAAGCGCTGCCGAAAATCGTCGGGATCCTCGAGCATGTCGATCTTGTTGAGCACCAGCCAGCGGGGCTTGTCGTACAGTTCGGGATCGTAGCGCCGCAACTCTTCGACGATGGCACGGGCATGCCCCACGGCCGTGGTCAGGGGGTCGTCGCCGGCTTCGAGTGGCGCCACATCCACGAGGTGCAGCAGGATGTGGGTACGAGCCAGATGGCGCAAAAACTGATGGCCCAGGCCGGCACCCTCCGATGCACCTTCGATCAGGCCGGGAATATCGGCGATCACGAAACCCTTGCCCACGTCGGTGCGCACTACGCCCAGATTGGGGTGCAGCGTCGTGAAGGGGTAGTCGGCCACCTTGGGTCGGGCGTTCGACACTTTGCTGATGAGGGTGGATTTGCCTGCATTGGGCAGGCCCAGCAGGCCAACGTCGGCGAGCACCTTGAGCTCGAGCCGCAGGCGGCGTTGCTCGCCTGGCTCGCCCAGCGTGTACTGCCGCGGCGTGCGGTTGGTACTGGACTTGAAGTGAATGTTGCCCAGGCCACCGCGGCCGCCCTGCGCCAGCACGGCGGTGTTGCCATGGCGGGTGAGGTCGCACAGCAGCTGTTCGGTGTCGGCGTCGTAGATCATGGTGCCTACCGGCACACGCAGGGTGATGTCGGGCGCGCCGGCGCCGTATTGATCTTTGCCGCGACCCTGCTCGCCGTTGCGGGCCCGGTGCAGGCGGGCGTAGCGATAATCGATCAGCGTGTTGATGTTGCGATCGGCCACCGCCACCACGCTGCCGCCGCGGCCACCATCGCCGCCGTCGGGCCCGCCCTTGGGGATGAACTTCTCGCGACGGAAGCTGGCTGCGCCATTGCCTCCCTTGCCCGCGACCACTTCGATCGTGGCTTCATCGACGAACTTCATGATGGTGTCTCCGGGATGCCCTGGCGGATGTGGCCCGCCCGACGGCGCCCCATGGCGTCCGCCAACAGAAAGGCCCTGCCGCAAGGGCAGGGCCGCGATGTACTGCCCGGCAGGCAGGCCACGCCTGCGTGCCGGCATGCGCCATGAATGGCGCGGTCAGTCCTTGACGACTGACACGGTGTGCTTGCGCAGGGGGCCACGATACCCGAACTGCACCTTGCCATCGGCCAGGGCATAGAGGGTGTGATCCTTGCCCATGCCGACATTGGTGCCGGGGTGAAAGCGTGTGCCGCGCTGGCGCACGATGATCGAACCGGCCGGGATGGCCTCGCCGCCATAAGCCTTGACGCCCAGTCGTTTCGACTCGGAGTCGCGACCGTTCCGCGTAGAGCCGCCGCCTTTTTTCTGTGCCATGAAAAGCTCCGTATGGTGAAACCGGCAGGCGTGGCAGCCTTGGCTGCCGCCACGCACCGGAAGAATCAGGCCGAGATGGCGTCGATGCGAATCTCGGTGTAGTTCTGGCGATGGCCCTGACGCTTCTGGTAGTGCTTGCGCCGGCGCATCTTGAAGATGCGAACCTTGTCGTGGCGACCTTGCGCAAGAACCGTGGCCTTGACGGTGGCGCCGGACACGAGAGGCGAGCCGACCTTGAGCTGGTCGCCTTCGCCCACTGCCAGAACCTGGTCAATGACGATTTCTTGCCCGATGTCTGCCGGTATCTGTTCTATCTTGAGTTTTTCGCCGTCGGCAATGCGATACTGCTTGCCGCCGGTTTTTATGACCGCGTACATGGGAAATTCCTCTGGGTTGAACTATGCCCGGTGCCGGGTAGCAGGGCCGGGCTCGTGACCCTGCAGGCCAGTTTGCCAGACGCCCGCGTGGCAGCTTGCCAGGGCAGATGGTGCAGAACACGCGATAATACCCTGCCGGCGCGGGTGGCGTCAAGGCAAAGCGGCACCGTTCACGGCGTGGGCGTTGACGTATCGGGCAGCGCCCGGCGCAACGCGCGAGCCATGCAACCGCGTGCAACCGCGCGAGCCGTGCAACACAAGCAGGCTGGCCCGCGGGGCGCGGCCTGCTTTTTGTGCAACCCCGTATAATGCCACGGTTTGTTCGCGCGTGGCCCGCTGGTGCGGCCTGCGAGCTGTCGGCACGCAGGTTCGAGGCATTGTCGGCGGGGCCAGCGCATTGTCAGCTTCCCTTCCAGGATTCTCCCTTGAGTCTGTCGTCACTTCTTGCCCCGATCTCGCACGACATGGACGCCGTGGATGCGGTCATCCGCGAGCGGTTGCGCTCGGATGTGGTGCTCATCCGTACCATTGGCGACTACATCGTCAAGGCCGGCGGCAAGCGCATGCGGCCCGCGCTGCTGCTGCTCATGGCCAAGGCGCTGGGCTACGAAGGCCGGCAGCATCATCAGCTGGCCGCCGTGGTCGAGTTCATCCACACGGCCACCCTGTTGCACGACGATGTCGTGGATGAGTCCGACATGCGGCGTGGCCGGCAAACGGCCAATGCCGTGTTCGGCAACGCGGCCAGCGTGCTGGTGGGCGATTTCCTCTATTCGCGCACCTTCCAGATGATGGTCGAAACGGGCAGCGTCGAGATCATGCGCATCCTGGCCGATGCCACCAACGTCATCGCCGAAGGCGAAGTGTTGCAGCTGCTCAACGTGCATGATCCCGACGTCACCGAAGAGCGCTACATGCAGGTGGTGCGCTTCAAAACGGCTCGATTGTTCGAGGCCTCGGCGCAGGTGGGCGCCGTGCTGGCCGCAGCTCCGCCCCCCAGGGTCGAGGCCGCGGCCGAGTTCGGTCGCCGTCTGGGCACGGCGTTTCAGCTGATCGACGACGCCCTCGATTATGGCGGCGATGCCGACGCCCTGGGCAAGAACGTGGGCGACGATCTGCGCGAGGGCAAGGCCACCATGCCATTGATCCGTGTGATGGCCGTGGGCACGGACGCCCAGCAGGCTCTGGTACGCGACGCCATTCGGGCGGGCGATGGCGACTTCCTGGCGGTGGCCGAGGCCATTCATGCCACCGATGCCCTGGCGCATACGCGCGCGGTCGCGCGTGCCGAGGCCCAGGCGGCTGCCGACGCGCTGGCAGGCCTGCCCGACTCGCCCTGCAAATCGGCTATGCTCGGCTTCTGCGACTTCGCCGTCGAGCGCGCTCACTGAGCCACTGGCGGCGTCCCGGGCCTTCGGTGCCCGTTTTTTCTTCCTCATCGTCCAGCCGCAGTCGCGCCGTTTGTCGAAGCTGCGGCGCCACCGGAGACGCGGCATGACTGCAGTGCGCAAGCCTCTCGACGCCCAGGCCACGGCCATCATGGTGCTGCTGTGTTTCTGTTGGGGCCTGCAGCAAGTGGCGCTCAAGGTGGCAGCGCCGGTCATTTCCACCGTCATGCAGATCGGCATTCGTTCGGCCATTGCCTCGGTGATGGTGGTGGCCTACATGATCTGGCGCGGCGTCCCGGTGTTTGCCCGTGATGGCACGCTCGCGGCCGGCACCGTGGCCGGCCTGTTGTTCGCCTTCGAGTTCCTGCTCATCGCGCTGGGGCTGGGTTACACCAGCGCCTCGCACATGTCGGTGTTTCTCTACACCGCGCCGATCTTCACGGCGCTTGGTCTGCACTTTCGCATTGCCGGCGAGCGGCTGTCGTGGTTGCAGTGGGCCGGGGTGTTCGTGGCGTTCCTGGGGGTGGTGGCCGCGTTTGCCGCCGAAGGCGTGGAGGCGGCCAGCGCCGAGCGTTATCCGATGATGTGGCTGGGCGACCTGCTCGGCGTTCTGGCCGGCGCCTTCTGGGGGCTCACCACGGTGGTGATTCGTGCCACCAATCTGTCGGAGGCTCCTCCCACCAAGACCCTGATCTATCAACTGGTGCTGGCTGCCGTGGTTCTCATCGGCTACGCCTGGCTGACCGATATCCATCAGATCGGCATCATGACCCCGTTGGTCTGGAGCAGCATGGTGTTCCAGACGCTGGTGGTAGCCTTCGGCACGCTGATGGTCTGGTTCTGGCTGCTGCGGCATTATCTGGCGTCACGGGTATCGGTGTTCACCTTCCTCACCCCGGTGCTGGGCATTGCCCTGGGCGTGACTCTGCTCGACGAACCGCTTACCCCCGGCTTCATCCTGGGGTCGGCGCTGATCGTGACCGGTATTGCGCTGGTCAACTGGCCGAGGCGGCGACCCGCGAGCGCGCGCGCCTGACATGAGCGGCGTTGCGCCCGGCTCCCAGGCTCTCACCGTCGATCTGGTGGCGGTGGTGGTCGCCGTCACCAGCCATCAGCCCCGCGTGTTGGCCACCGAACATGGCACGGCTCTGCCGGCGGGGCCGTTCGAGCATGGCCATCGCTCCCTGCAGGCAGGGCTGCGCGCCTGGTTCGAGGCTCGTACCCACCACCCGCTGGGCTATGTCGAGCAGCTTTACACGTTTGCGGATCGGGATCGCGTCGATCCGCAGGGCGAGCGACGACACATGATGTCCATCAGCTACCTGGCGCTGACCCGTGAGGCACCGGCCGAAGGGCTGGCCGACTGGCACGACTGGTATCACTATTTCCCGTGGGAAGACTGGCGTCAGGGGCCTCCCCCCATGCTGGCCGACGAGTTGCGCCCCGCCCTGGCCCGCTGGGTGGCGGCGGCCTCGGGGCCAGTACGTCAGCAGCGCGAGCAACGCGTGGCCCTGGTGTTTGGCGCCGACGATCACTGGAACGAAGATCTCGTGTTGCAGCGCTACGAGCTGCTCTATGAGGCCGGACTGGTGAGCGAGGCCTGGCGGCAGGGAGCGGGCGGGCCTTCCACCTCGCTGCCCGAGGGCAGGTCGATGCAATACGATTACCGCCGCATCCTGGCCACCGGCATGGCCCGGCTGCGCGCCAAGATCAAGTACCGCCCGGTGGTGTTCGAGTTGCTGCCCGCCGAGTTCACCTTGCTGCAATTGCAGCAAACGGTGGAGGCGCTGGCCGGGCGCCTGCTGCACAAGCAGAACTTTCGGCGCCTGATCGAGCAGCAGAATCTGGTCGAAGAGACCGGCCGGGTGCAGGCCGGTCAGGCGGGCCGGCCGGCCAAGCTGTTCCGGTTTCGGCGTGACGTGATGCTTGAGCGCGCCATTGCCGGCAGCAAACTCCCCCTGGCCCGCATGAGCTGAGACGCTGCCCTCGCAGACTGCCTCGGCAGACCGAGGCCGCAGGCCGACTCAGCGGGCTGGCACCACCGGCTCGGCCAATGGTTCGTTTTCGGGCTCATACCGAAACACCCAGTCGTAACGGGCACGGGCCGTGCTCTGTTCCCATTCGCGCGCCACATAGGCGGCGGCGCCGGCGGCGTCGGCCAGTTCGCGATTGTGAAACCGCCCGGTGTTGGCGGTAGAGGCTTCGACGATGCGGGTGGTGCGGTCGATGCGGCTGGCCTGATACACCTGCAGGGCGTGCTCGGGAGCGTCGCGGTGAGCTTGCAGCGCACGGGCCAGCACGCGAGCGTCTTCAAGGGCCATGCCGGCACCCTGGGCCAAAAAGGGCAGGGTGGGGTGGGCGGCGTCGCCCAGCAAGGTGACGCGGCCGTGGGTCCAGTTGGCAATGGGATGGCGCAGGATCATGGCCCAGCGTGAAGGGGATTCGAGTTGTCGGATCAATTGATGGACGTCGTCGTGCCAGCCAGCGAAATCGGCGAGACAGCCTTCCACCGTGCCCTGTTCGGCCCAGGTCTCGCCATCCCAGGCGGGCTTCTCGACAATGCCGGTGAAGCTCACCAGATCGCCACCGTGCACCAGGTAGTGAATGATGTGAGCTCCCGGCCCGACCCAGTTCACGCCCGAAGTGCCTCGCATGGACGCGGGCACACGCTCGGTGGGGATCACGCCGCGCCACGCGATGCAGCCCGAGAACCAGGGTTCATCCTGCACGATGAGTTTGCGTCGGGCCACGGAATGAATGCCGTCGGCACCGATCAGGATGGGTGTCGTGAGGGTGTCGCCATCTTGCAGCGTGACGGTAACGTGATCATCGTGGCAGGCCACGTCGGCCATGCGCGCGCCCAGGCGCAGCGCTCCCGGCGCCCGGTGCTCCAGGGCATCCACCAGCACCTGGTGCAGGTCGGGCCGGTAGAGCATGAGGTAGGGGTAGCCAAAGCGGGCGGTGGATTCGCGGCCGAGGTCGAACATTTCCCATTCCTGGCCAGTGTTCCAGAGCCGCACGCACTTGCCGCCCGGCGTGATCGTGACGGCTTCGAGCGCCGGACCCAACCCCAGCTGATAGAGCACGCGGGTGGCGTTGGCACTGAGCTGGATGCCGGCACCCAGAGCTTTCAATTCGCTGGCCTGTTCCAGCACGCGAACCTTGAAGCCGGCCTCCACCAGACAGAGCGCGGCCGTGAGGCCGCCAATGCCGGCGCCGGCGATGAGAATGGAATCGTCTTGAGTCATGAGGGCTCGGGGCCGGGTTGCGGCCCGTCAGATGTAATGGAAATCGAGTTGCGAAACGAGCAGATCGTTGGCCAGGATGACGGTCTTGCGGGCAATGCGCCAGTCGTCGTTCTCGAGGCGCAGGCGATGCTCGTAGCGCCCGGCGTAGTGGCGAATGCTGCCATCCTTCTGGCTGTACACCTGCGACATCCAGGTGCTGTGCAGCACCGGCGAATCGGCCGAAGCGGCCGGATCGGGCAGGGCGCGGCCCAGAACGTGCGTGGTGCGTGGCGCGGGCAGGGCGGCACTCGACAGACCCGACGTCAGCCGGTTCGCCCGTTCGGCCAGCAGGTCGCGGCCCACCAGATGCATGAATGACAGTTCGCGATCGGGGTCTTCGGTCAGGGTGTCGTCGTCGCGCCAGGTGGGCACGCGAAACTCGGCATCTTCGGTATACAGGGCCAGCCAGGCGTCCCACTGCTGTCGATCGAGCAGCAGAGCCTCGAGGGCAATGAGGTCGCGAGCGGCCTCGAGCAGGCGGGCTTGCATCACTGATCTCCTTCTGCCGAGGGTTGGCCAAGCCGCTGTCGCCAATAACGATAGGTGGGCTGCATGATGGTTTCGTCGCCGCTGTCGAAACTTCCGACCATGGCTGCCAGCGGATTCACGCCCAACTCCTGGGCAGCAGCCCGGGCTTCGGGGTGTTCCATCAGCCCGGCGCCGCGTGAATGACCCTGCTGCCAGGCAATCTGGCGGGCCGACAGGCCGCGCTGGCTATCTTCGTAGTTGGCGAGGTCGTCGGGTGTTGCCAGCCCGCTCGGGTTGAAGAACTCTTCGTATTGCCGGATTCGAAGTCGGCGTGCCTCGGCGGGTTCGCCCACGGGTGCCAGGCACCAGGTGCGCACCTCGGTCAGGTCGGGTGCCAGCGGTCGCCACACGCGCAACTGCAGCGATGCGTTCTCGGCAAACTGGGCGTTGGGAAACACCGTGGTGTTGCGCACGTAGTGCATCCAGCGTGTTCGTACTGGCCCTACGCGTTGCAGGAGCTCATCGTTGAGCCAGCTCAGCGGCGTGGTCTTGCCGGGTGGGGCTGGCCCCCACAGGGTGTTGTGGCCATGCTCGAACGCGAACGTACCGCGCTGCAGCTCGTTGCTGCGAAAACGCGAATACACCGATGCCTTGGCCGCACGCTGCTGCAGGGCCTGAATGTACGACACATGCGTGGCCGAAAAATGGTAAGGGTCTACCCCGTTCTCGAGCTGCAGCTTCCAGTTGCCGCGATAGAGGAATCGCCCCTGGCCGGGAATGCACTCGATGCCATGGGGGCTCTGATCGGCGATGAGGTCAAGCATCACCCGGAGCTCGCCCAGCCAGGTTTCCAGGGGCGGGACATCCGGCACCAGGCTGGCGAACAGGATGCCGCGATACTCGCCAAACCGGGCGACCGGTTGCAGATCGTGCGACAGCTGGGCAAAGCCCGCCGGATAGGCCCCCTGGGCCTCGTCGCGCACCAGAATGCATCGACCGGCGGTGTCGTACGTCCAGCCATGGTAGCGGCACACGAAGGTGCGGCTGTTGCCGCGCTGACGGTGGGCCACCATGGCACCTTTGTGCCGACAGCTATTGATGAGAGCGTGCAGCTTGCCGTTGCCATCGCGGCTGAGAATCAGCGGGGTACGGCCCAGCCAGGTGGTGACGTAATCGTGGGGCTGGGGAATCTCGGCCGCCAGGCCCACGAGGTTCCAGCCACCCTCGAAAAGATGGGTCATTTCAAGGTCGAAGATGTCGGGGTCGCGATAGATGTCGCGATGCACCCGGAAGTCGCCCTGGCCGTGGTCTTCGAAGCAGTCGAGGGGGGAGCGCCCCGTAAGACGCTCCCGGGTAGATGCAGCGCGGATCATTCGATGGAGATATTGAGTTCGTCGATGGTGCCTTTCCAGAGTTCGCCGGCGTTCTGAATCTGTTCGGCAAACTGTTCGGCGTTGCGGTTTTCCACCTTGAAGCCCGCCTTGCCGAGGGAGTCGGCCACCGAAGCCTGCGACAGCACCTCGTTGACTGCCGTCTCGATGGTATCGAGCCGATCTTGCGGTGTGCCGGCTGGTGCCAGCAGGCCGAACCAGGTGGAAATGTCGATGCCTTCCACGCCGGCTTCCTGCAATGTGGGGGTGTCGGGCAGGGCGGGCCAGCGTTCGGCACTGGTGACCGCCAGGGCCTTGAGATTGTTGTCGGGCAGGTGCGGCGTGATGGTGGTGGGTGTATCGAAGGCGTAGTCGATGTCGCCGGCCAGCAGCGCCGTGATCATGGGTGCGCCGCCCTTGTAGGGGACGTGCACGGCGTCGATGTCGGCGGCGGCATTGAAGGCTTCGGCGATCATGTGCGGGAAGCTGCCGGTGCCCACCGAGCCCACGTTGAGCTCGCCGGGATTGGCGTGAGCCAGATCGATGAAGGCCTTGACGTCGTTCACTTCGAGGTCGGGCTGCACCGCCAGCACGAAGGGTGCCGACGCCACCATGGCGATCGGGTCGAAGGATTCGAGCGGCACGTATTGGGCGTGCGGGTTGAGATAGGGCGCGATCGACATCGAGCTGGCCGTGCCCCAGAGCAGGGTGTAGCCATCCGGGTCGGAGGCAGCCGCCTTGTTGCTGCCAACCACGCTGCCAGCGCCCGGGACGTTCTCGATGACGAAGTTGTACCCGGTGTGCTTGCTCAGGGCCTCGGCGACGACGCGGGCCGATGTGTCGGTGGGGCCGCCTGGTGCAAATGGCACGATGATGGAGATGGGTTTGTCGGGATAGGCGTGGGCCGCCTGCAGGCCACCCGCCAACAGCGCGGCAACGCCGGCTGCCAGCGTGGCGCGGCGAGCAAGGTGTGATGTGCGTAGGGTCATGAGTGTCTCCTCGTGGATGGTGTTATGGGCAAGGCCGGCTCCGAAAAAACGGGGGCCGCTTGGGCATTAAAGCGGCGTTGTCGGCAAAAATGAAGCAAGAATATGAAGTTGACTGACAAATTCAGTTTATGAAACAGGCTGTGTCGGTTATGGTCGCCAGGGCGAGTGATCGCGGTGGATCGGACTCGCCCAGGCGGGGAAGCGGTAAACGGCCGGCCATTCGTAAAAGCTGATATAATTTTTGTCTTTGCAGCGGGGCGTAGCTCAGCCTGGTAGAGTACTGCGTTCGGGACGCAGGAGTCGGAGGTTCGAATCCTCTCGCCCCGACCACACCTTTTCGGGTGGGGTCGAATCCAGGATATAAAATCAGGTGGTACCTGTCATCGGAGGTTGCGGTCGCTCAGGCGTCGCAGCCTTTTTTGTTTTTGTGGCGCGCCTGATGGCACGCCCTTTGCCGACCGTGCCATGACTTCATCCGCTCGTCCCAATCGTCTGACCACCATCACCACCCGCACCGGCGATCAGGGCGCTACCGGCCTGGCCGATGGCTCGCGCGTGGCCAAGCACGATGCCCGCATTCACGCCCTGGGCGATGTCGACGAGTTCAACAGCACATTGGGCCTGCTGCGCTGCGAAGTCTTGCCGGCAGGGCTCGACGACATCCTCAATGCGATGCAGCACGACCTGTTCGACCTTGGCGCCGAGCTCGCGCTGCCCGGCCATACGGTGCTGAAACCCGAGCGCGTGGTGGCGCTCGAGGCCTGGCTGGCCCAATACCAGGCCAATCTGCCGCCCCTGCGCGAGTTCGTGTTGCCCGGCGGCAGTCGTCCGGCCGCGCAGGCGCATGTGGCGCGGTCGCAGGCCCGCCGCGCCGAACGCAGTCTGTGGGCGCTGCACGCGCTGACCCCGTTGTCGCCAGCCCCGCTGCAGTATCTCAATCGCGCGTCCGATCTCCTGTTCGTGCTGGCTCGCGAGCTCAATCGTGTTGCCGGTCGTGCCGACGTGTTCTGGCAACGCGCGGCCGAAGCCTGATACTGTGTTCTGCTATCCCGGAGTTCTGCCATGATGCCTGTATCCAGTCTGCCCGACGGCCCGCATGTCGACGCCGAATCCTTTGCCCAGATCCTCGAGGCGCTGCGCCGTTTCGTGCATGAGGTGCTCGTGCCGCGGGAACGGGAGCTGGAGACAGACCAAGTGATTCCGTCCGAGATCGTGTCGCAGATGCGGGAACTGGGCTTGTTCGGCCTGTCGATTCATCCCGACTACGGCGGGCTGGGTTTGTCGGTCACTCAGGAAATGCTGGTGCACGAAGTGCTGGCCGAAACGGCTCAGGGCTTTCGGTACGCCTACAGCTCGAATGTGGGTATTGGTTCGCGCGGGCTGGCGCTCGATGGTACGGCCGAGCAGAAAGCCTTCTGGTTGCCCCGTCTGGCATCGGGCGAGCTGGTGGGGTGCTTTTGTGTCACCGAGCCGGACGCGGGCTCGGATGTCGCCAGCCTCAAGACGCGAGCCGTGCGCGCGCCAGGCCCCTCGGGCGAGCCCGGCTGGCGTCTCGATGGCACCAAGCGATTCATCACCAACGCCGACGTCGCCGGTTTGTACACCGTGCTGGCGCGCACCGATCCCGATCAGGGCGGCGCGCGCGGAATATCGGCGTTTCTGGTGTCACGCGACACTCCCGGCTTGCGGGTGGGCAAGCCCGAATCCAAGCTGGGTCAGCGGGGCGGCAACATATGCGATGTGATCTTCGATGGCGCCTGGGTGCCAGCCTCGGCCCTGCTGGGTGGCGAGCCGGGCAAGGGCTTCGTCACCGCCATGCGCACCCTGGATGCCGGTCGCCTGAGTGTGGCAGCCAATTGTCTGGGTCAGATGCGCCGGGCCATCGACGAAGCTGCCCGCTTTGCACTGCAGCGCCGCCAGTTTGGCAAGCCGGTGGCCGAGTTTCAGCTCGTGCAGGCCCTGCTGGCCGATTCCGAAACCGACTGGATGGCCACGCGCAGTCTGTTGCTCGATGCGGCGCGACAGTGCGACGCCGGTCACGACGTGCAGCGCATGGCGGCTTGCGCCAAGTATTTCGCCTCCGAGGCGCTGGGGCGTGTGGCCGACCGCTGTTTGCAGGTGCTGGGTGGCTCCGGCTACCTGGCCGACTACCCACTCGAGCGCATCTTTCGTGACGCTCGTGTGGCCCGCATCTACGAAGGGACCAGCCAGATCATGCAGCTGGTGATTGCGCGCCAATTATTGAAGGATTACGCCTGAGCGAGTGCGGCGACGCTTCCTCGCGCCCTTCACGCCATCGGCGGTTACCCCATGACGCTACGTTCCCGGTTCCGTATCAGCCGCCTGATTCTCGGGCTGCTGCTGTTGGCCGGCCTGGCCGCGGCCGCCTGGTGGGCCTTGCGGCCCATCACCGTGCCCGTTTATCGCGTGCAGGAGGGAACCCTGGTGCAAGCCGTGGTGGCATCGGGCCAGGTGTTGCCCGCTGCCCGGGTGCAGATTGGCAGTGAGCTCACGGGGGTGGTAAACGCCCGTGAGGCCGAGGCCGGCGCCATCGTGGGCCAGGGTACGGTGCTGGCCAGTCTGGTCGACCACGAATGGCAGGCGCGAGTGCGCGAAGCCGAGGCCGCGCTGCGTCGGCTCAACGACGCCGATTGGCCGCAGGCTCGCGAAGCGGTCACCGAAGCGCAATCACGTCTGGCGCAGATTCAGCGCGAGACGCAGCGGCGGCGCGAACTCGTGGCTGCCAGGGCCGAAAGTCGCGAAGCGCTCGAACGGGCCGAACACGATCAGGTGAGCGCCGCCAGTGCGCTGGCGCAAGCGCGTCTGCGTCTGGCAGCCCTGGCGCCCGACGGCCCGGAGCGAGCTTTGCTGGCGGCCCGCCTGGGGATTGCCCAAACCAATCTGGCGCGTACCCGCATTCGCAGCACAGTGGCCGGCCGCGTGCTCGAAGACCGCGTCGAGGTGGGCGATCTGGTGCAGCCGGGTCAGGTGTTGTTCATCGTGGCGGCGGCGGGTCGCCGCGAAGTGGAAAGCCATGTCGATGAGCGATATCTCGACGTGCTGCGCGAAGGCCAGCCGGCGAGAGTGGTGGCCGACGCCTTTCCCGGCCAGCCTTTTGATGCCACGCTCGAGCGTCTGGCGCCGAGAGTCGATCCCGAGCGCGGCGCCGTCAAGCTCACCTTTTCGTTGCCGGATCCCGTGCCCGACTTCTTGCGCGACGAAATGACCGTGACGGTGTCGATCGAAACCGGCCGCGCGACCGATTCGCTCTGGCTGCCGCGCGACGCCATTCAGTTTCTCGCGGCCGACCGTGGCCGGGTCGCGGTACTGACCAACGGCCGGGTCGACGCTCGCGAGGTCGAGCTGGGTCTGGCGGGTGACCACGCCGTGGTCGTGAGCTCGGGAGTGGTGGCGGGCGACATGGTGCTGCTGAACCCCGACCAGCCCGCTGGCGCCCGGGCGCGAGCCCAGGTGCTCGATGCGCCCGCCCCTGCCAACACCCTTGACGAGGATCGCAATGCCGTGCCCATGCGCTTCTGAGGTCGTGCCGTTGCCTCCGATCCCTGGCGTGTAACGGCATGCGAATCGAAGCCACCATCGCGATGCGCTTTCTGCGACACAGTCGCGGCCAGACCCTGATGATTCTGGTCGGGATCGCCGTGGGGGTTGCCGTGATTGTGTTCGTCACGGCCCTGATCCAGGGTCTGCAGAGCAATGTCATCGAGCGCACGCTGGGTACGCAGGCACACGTGAGCCTCTTGCCCAGCGAGCAGCGCAATCAACCGGCTCCGGCCGCTGCGGGCGAAACCGCCTTGCTGCGCAACGACCCCCGCCCGCAGCGTCTGCGTTCGATCGACAACTGGCCCGCACACCTGGCGGCCGCCGAGCAGCTGCCAGGTGTGCGGGCCGTGTCCCCCCTGGTATCGGGTCCGGCGCTGGCGCAACGCGGCGGCGCGAGCGATTCGGTGGTGATCATGGGGGTGGATATGCCGCGTTATCGTCGTATCGTGCCGCTGCACGAGCACATGCTGGCGGGCCAGGCGCGGGTGGCACCCGATCAGGTGTTGATCGGCAACGAGCTCGCGGCCGACCTCGGCCTGCGTCCGGGAGGTCGGATGCGTCTCGAGAATGGCGGGGGGGAGGCCATCGTGGTTGAAGTTGCCGGCATCTTTTCGCTCGGCGTGCGCGAACTCGATGAGCGCTACGTGTATCTCGATTTGCGCCAGGCGCAGGCGCTGCTCGGGCTGCCCGGAGGCACGACCGTGATCGACGTGGTGGTCGACGATATCTTCGCTGCCGACGTCCTGGCCAGACAATTGGGTCGACTGACCGGACTCAAGTCAGAGAGCTGGATGCAGCGCAACGCGCAACTGATGAACGCCTTGCGCTCGCAAAGCCTGTCGACCCTGCTCATCAGCGTCTTTGTCGCCTTGTCGGTGGCTTTTGGCATTGCCAGCGTGCTCGCGGTGAGCGTCACGCAGCGCACCCGCGAGATCGGTATCCTGCGTGCCATGGGTACCCGTCGTGCCCAGATGCTGGGCGTGTTCCTGCTTCAGGGCGCCTGGCTGGGCGGTGTCGGTGCCCTGCTTGGGAGCCTGTTGGGCTGGGCCCTGGTGCAGTCGTTCAATGATTGGGGGCCGGGTCTGTTCGAGGTCGATGTGCCCTTGAGTTTGTGGGTATGGAGTCTGGGCCTGGCCATTGTGGCCGGTACGCTCGCCGCATTGGCGCCGGCCTGGCGCGCAGCGCGCCTCGACCCGGTGGTGGCCATTCGTCATGTCTGAATCACGACCGGCCATTCTGCGTCTCGAACAGGTGCGCAAGCGTTATGCGGCGGGTGTTGCCGGCGACGTGGAGGTGCTGCACGGCATCGACCTCGAGATCCCGGCGGGCTCGTTCTCGGCGCTGGTCGGGCCATCGGGCTCCGGCAAGAGTACCTTGCTCAATCTGATGGGTTTGCTCGATCGGCCCAGCGCCGGCGAACTCTGGCTCGACGGTCGACCCACGCGGGAGCTCGACGACGCCGGACGCACCGCTTTGCGAGGCAGCCATATCGGCTTCGTGTTCCAGTTTCATCATCTCATTCCGGCCTTCAACGTGCTGGAGAACGTGATGATGCCGGTGCTGGTGACCCGGGGCGTTGCCGATGCGGCCACCCGTGAGCGTGCCCTGGGTTTGCTGGCGCAGGTGGGCCTGGGCGAGCGTGTCGCCGAGTCGCCCGATGCGCTGTCAGGTGGCCAGCAGCAGCGGGTGGCCATTGCGCGTGCCCTGATGACCCGGCCGCCTTTGGTGCTGGCCGACGAGCCCACCGGCAACCTGGACACGCGGACCGCAGCCGACGTGTTTCGCCTGTTGCGCGAGGTTAATTCGGAACATGGCTGTGCCGTTATCATTGTGACGCACGATCTCCGGCTGGCCCGGCAGTGCGACCGCATCGTGGCCCTGATCGACGGCCGGCTGGCGACGCCGGCCGAGCTGGCCGAGTTCGACTGACACCCCTGAATGACCCACTCGACCGCTCCCGTTTCCCGCTATTCGCGCATGCTGCTGCCCCTGCTCATGCTCGTGGCATTTGTCGGCCTGTTGATGTGGAGCGAGCAACGCGGAACGACACCGATTCCGGATTTCCTGATGTGGCACACGGTGCTCGAAGTGGTGGCCATCTGTGTGTCGGCGCTGATCTTCACGGCGGCCTGGGTGAGTCAGGCGCATACCGGGCAGCGCTCCATGCTGTGGGTGGGTTGCGGTTTTCTGGCCGTGGCATTGCTCGACCTGGCGCATGCGCTGTCGTATGCCGGCATGCCCGATTTCTTCACACCCAACGACGCCAGCAAGGCCATCGTGTTCTGGCTGGTGGCGCGCTATGTCGAGGCCCTGGTACTGCTCTATGCCGTGGTGGCCGGCGGACAGGCGGCTGCAGCGCCGGCGGGTCGCGGGTTGCGGCTCGGCGCGCTGGCATCGACCTTGCTGCTGGTGGCGGTGGTGATCGCGGTGGTGCTGGTGAATCCGGCGGGATTGCCCGACGTGTATCGGCCCGACGAGGGCCTGACGCCATTCAAGATCGGCGCCGAACTGGGTGTGATCCTCCTGCATTTGCTGGCCCTCGCGGCGCTCTTGCGCCGGTCGCGTTCACTCACCGAAGTGTCGTCGCGCTGGCTGGGTCTGGGTCTGGTGGCCCTGATGGCCAGCGAGTCGTTCTTTCTCGTGTACGCCCAGCCCGACGACGCCTTCAATCTGGCGGGCCACCTGTTCAAGGTGGCAGGCTTTCTCTGTTTGTACCGGGCCGTCTTCATTGAAACCCTGCGTGCGCCGTATCAGGCGCTGCAGGTCAGTCATGCACAACTGCAAGCGGTGCTCGAGGCATTGCCTGACCCCTTGTTCGTGCTCGATATTGACGGCCGCGTGGTCCGGATTCACGAAGGTCACGAGCGCGCCTTGCGACTCGACCCGACCACCCTCAAGGGCAAAAAGCTGACCGACGTCGTGTCCGCGCCTTCGGCCAGGGCGCTCAAGCGTGTGATGGACGAGGCGATGCAGAGCGGCTATGCCAGTGCCGAGGCACTGCCGATTGAAGTGGACGGTGACACGCGTCACTATCAGTTGTCGGTGTCGCGTCGCGAGCTGCCGGGCGCAGACCGCTGGCACTTGCTGATGCTGGCACGGGATGTGACGGATCGCGTGCGCGACATCGACGTGATGCGGCGCCTTCAGGTGGCAGTGGCGCAAAGCCCCTCCACCATCATGATCACGGATCTTGATTCGAAGCTGATCTACGCCAACCAGGCGTTCGAGCGCTCCACCGGATACTCCGTGACCGAAGCCATGGGCGCGAGCCCGCGTCTGCTGCATTCGGGAAAGACGCCGCAACGCACCTACGATTCGCTGTGGCGCAGCCTGCAGGCGGGCAAGCCCTGGCGGGGCGAGTTCATCAACCGGCGCAAGGATGGCACCGACTATCTCGAGTCGGTATTGATTTCTCCGGTGGTCGATGATGAGGGCCGTACCAACAGTTATCTCGCGATCAAGGACGACATCACGGCCCAGCGCCGAGATCAGGAGCGCATCCGGCAATTGTTGAATTACGATCAACTCACCGGGCTGCCCAATCGCGAGCTGCTGGCGCGGCGTTTCGACGAACTGCGTGAACAGGCGAAGCGGTTGCGTCAGCCGCTGGCCCTGGTGAGCCTGGGGCTCGATCGTTTCAAGCAGGTCAACGAGACGCTGGGGCAGGCTGCCGGTGACGAACTGCTGGTGAACATGGCGCAGCGACTGGCCGAACTGGCGCGGCTGCAGCATATTGTCGCGCGATACGGCGGTGACGAGTACGTGGTGGTGTTGAGCCTGACCTCACTCAAGGAGCTGGGGCGCTGGCTCGAGCACCTGGCGGCTGAAGTCCGCCGACCGTGCCAGGTGGCAGGGCAATCACTGGTGCTGACGGCTTCGCTGGGCGTGGCGCTGTGGCCGGATGACGGCGACACCCTAGATATTCTGCTGCAGCATGCGTCGGCAGCCCTGGCCCAGGCCAAGCTGCTCGGCCCGGGGCGGCAGCAGTTCTATTCGTCTCACTTGCAATCGCGTTCGGCCCGATTGCTGCAGCTGGGCAATGCCTTGCGGCAGGCGCTACCCGAAGGGCAACTGCAGCTCTGGTATCAACCCCAGCTCGACCTGCGCCATGGCCGCCTGGCGGGCGTGGAGGCCTTGCTGCGATGGCATCATCCCGACCTGGGCTGGATCAGTCCGGCCGAATTCATTCCCGTGGCTGAAAGCAATGGCATGATCGTGCCAATTGGTGCCTGGGTGTTGCAGACGGCAGTGCATCAGGCGAGCCAGTGGCAGGCGGAGGGTCTGGCGCCGTTTACCGTGGCGGTCAATCTGTCGTTGGCGCAATTCGAGGATGCCAGCCTCACCGACGTGATCGATGCGGCCCTGGACGAATCCGGTCTGGATCCGCATTGGCTCGAGCTGGAGCTCACCGAGAGCATGGCGATGGCCGACCCGGAGGGGTTTCTTCGCACCGTGGCCAGCCTGAATGCGCGCGGTGTGCAATTGGCCCTGGATGATTTTGGCACGGGCTATTCGTCGCTCAGTCATTTGCGTCGCATGCAGTTGCACCGGCTGAAGATCGACAAGTCGTTCATCGACGACATGCTGGTGGATGATCATTCTGCCTCGATCGTCGAGACCATCATCCTGATGGCGCACAAACTGGGCCTCGAAACCACCGCCGAAGGGGTGGAAACCGCTGCCCAGGCCGAGCGCTTGCGTGAATTTGGCTGCGACGAAATCCAGGGCTACTGGTACAGCCGGCCACTGCCTGGTGATGCGCTGGCCGAGTTTGCCCGCACAAAGTCAGCCCAGGTTCACGACGACACCACCTGATTGCGGCCGCCAGCCTTGGCCCGATACAGACGCTCGTCGGCGCGCTTGACGGCCAGATCGAAGTCTTCGTCGGCGCTGTAGCGTGTGACGCCCAGACTGACCGAGAGCGGGGCGGCCTCGCCGTCGTAATCCTCCAGGCGCAAGGCAGCCACCTGACGCCGAATGGCTTCGGCCCTGGCCGCGAGTGTCTGCGGGTCGACTTGCGGCAACACCACGAGAAACTCTTCGCCCCCGTAGCGAGCCGCCACGGCATCGGCAGGAATGGCGCCCTGCAGCAGCGTGGCAAGGTGCCGCAGCACGCGATCGCCGAACGCATGGCCGTGAGTATCGTTGACCTGCTTGAAATGATCGATGTCGATCAGCATGAGGCCACCCTCGGCATGGGGATGAAGCCGCCGGCTTTGCACGACGAACTGGTGCAGCGCGCGTCGGTTGAGCAGCCCCGTGAGCGGATCGTGCGTGGCCTGGCGATACAGCCGCATCAAGAGGCCAAGGTGAAAGTAGTTGGCGGTGAGCGAAATGGCCATCAATGCCGAGAGCAGCCACAGGCCCTCCCAGCCTTCGGGGGTGAGCCAGATGCCGGCATGCTGTTGCGCCAGGCACTCGATCAGGAACAGTGCGGCCGCCGCCAGCAGCGACTCGATCAAGGTGAGCGGGAAGATGGCCAGCAAGGCCATGAGCAGATAGGGGATGAAGCTGTAGCCCACGAGCTGGTGCATCTGGCCGGGCGGCACGCTGAGCAACGTGAGCCCATAGAAGGCCGCAGGCAGCCCGATGAGCAGGCCGGTGGCGACCCTGGCCTGCCAGCGGTGACCACGACTGCGGCAGGCCAGCAAGAGGGTGGCCGCCAGGCCTGCCAACAGAAACAGGCGGCCCGGCACCACGTGAGCCAGGGCCGCCTGTGGCAGCAACCAGCTGTCGATCAGCAGCCAGAGTGGCGCCAGCAGGATGAACAGCGCTCCCGTCACCAGCACACGGCTGCGCAGATACTCGTTGCGCGCCAGCGAGAAGTCGCGGCTGTGATGGCCGCTGTGCAGCGTATCGCGCAGTGAGCTTGGACCGAGGATTCGCGCATGCCGCCAGATGGCGGTTGTCTTGGGTGGCATCGAGGCACCGGGCGAGTCGTCGGGCACGTGGGAGGGCTGAGGGGGGCGGAACGGCATCGGCAGGATGGCGTGTGCAATGGCTACGGAGAATTCATTATGGCACGCACGATCTTGTGCGATGCGCCTGGCGCGACACGGACTCAGGAGGCGAGGTCGGTGGCGAGTCTGACCCGATTGCGGCCGGAGGATTTGGCCGCGTAGAGTGCGCGATCCGCTCGGTCGATGAGCGACCGGCGGCTATCGTCGGGGCGAAACTCGGCGGCGCCGATGCTGACGGTGATCGTCCCCGCGTCGGCCACCGGCGTATCGGCCAGCTCGCGGCGCAGGCGTTCAGCCACGTCGCGGGCGCGATGGAGCGGCGTCTGTCCGAGCACCACGATGAATTCCTCGCCGCCCCAGCGGCCAAAATGATCGGAGGGGCGCAGGGCATTTCGGAGCCGAGCGGCCAGTGCCGCCAGCACCTGGTCGCCGGCGTCGTGGCCATGCTGGTCGTTGATCGCCTTGAAGTGGTCGATATCGAGCAGCAGAACACTACAGGGTCGGCCGTAGCGTTGACCGGCCGCCATTTCGGCATCCAGCACCTGCTCGATGCGGTAGCGGTTCCAGATGCCGGTGAGCGGATCGGTATGGGCCTGAATCTCGAGGCGCCGATTGAGTCGGGCCAGTCGATCGCGTTCTTCGTCGAGGTTCTGGTTGAGCGCCTGAATCTCGTGGGCGGCGGCCGCGATGGAGAGATCTTCGGCCAGGTCGCGTATGGCGCGCCAGGTGATCGGCTCCCACGGCGGGCTCTCGCCCTGGACCGTCATCTGCCAGGTTTGGAAGGCTGGGGCGCCGTCGTTCGGGTCGGGCGCCTTCGGTTCGCGTTGGCCGGCCCAGCGCTGAACATAGGAAACCTCGCGCCGGAACATCAGCAACCAGGCGGTCGATTGCGGGCTCGCAGTCAATGCAGCGGCCAGCACGCCGGCGCATCCTCCCGCGTCGCCGGCGTGAGCCAGTGGCCCATACTGGCGCGCATGACCGCACCAGAAGGCAGGGCCACGGCGTTCAGTTTGCAGCCAGCGCGTGGCGCGTTCGAGGGTGGCTTGCCTGGGCGTCAGGCCCAGCACCGTGATGCTGTCTCCAGCGACCAGGGCGATACCGTCGGCCCGAAAGAGCTGGAGCCAATGATGGCCATGCTCCTGCACGAGCTGTTCGGGGCTGCGCAGCTCGCCTTCCGTGGGCGACAGCAAGGCGCGGCTGTCCTGCACCCGCTCCAGAAAGCGCGCATCGCTGCGGGCGCGCAGCAGGAACAGACGTTGTGAGGACATCTCGACCAGGGTCCGGGCGGCTTCGCGCACCGTGGGGCTCAGTTTGGCGGGTTGCACGGCGTGGCAGGCGATCATGCCCCAGAGCCCGCCTTCGTTGCGCAGTGCCACCATCAGACTGGCGCCAACCCCCAGGGCCTGGAGATGCCGCAAATGAAGCGGCGAGACGGCGCGCAGGGCGCCCGCGGCAAGATCGAGCGACGGGCCGGGGTGATCGTTGGCCGAGCGCAGGGCCACTGCCATGGCCTGGGCATCGGGAATGCTGCGAACCGGCGTTTGCGTCAGCAGCTCACGTGCATTCGGTGGCAGGTCGTGCGCGGGTGCGATGTGTCCGAGCAAGCTCGGCAAGCGGGCGTTGCGATCCTCGGCCACGATCACGCCGTGCCAGGCGTGATCGAACTCGTACACCATGGCACGGTCGTAGCCGGTGATGTTGCGCACCGCACGCGTGAGCACATTGAGCAGACTGGTTTCGTCGGGCGCTGCCGCCAGGCGTGCCAGCCAGGCGTTGACTGCCGACAGCAGACGGCGTCCGTCCGACTGCCGCAATGGCTCGATTTCCACCACGATGTGACGGGAGTCGGAGCGCCACGCAAACACCTGGAAGCGCTGCTGGCGATGATCTACCCGCCGATGCATGGCCAATGCCCCATCGAGACGATCCTGGCTCGCCAGTTCGCGACGCAGGTTGCGCACCAGTTTTTGTCCCAACAAGGATTCAGGCGATCGAGACCACACCGAAGCCCAATCGGTGCCCAGCAACTCGGGCAGATTGGCACTGGCCTGTATCGTGTGCTCGAGGGCCGGGTCGAATGCCACCAGGGCGCCGTGTGGCTGAATGGCGTTGGGCCGCGCCAGGGCGTCGAGGGAGTCGGCAGGCAAGCTCACTGGCACAGTCGGCACCATGGGGTCAGGCCTCGGTCGCGCCGTGACGGCGGGCCACGGCATTGCAGGCTGCATGAATCTGGCCGAATGCCGCCACCGCTGACGACACTGAGGCCTGGCAGACCTCGGTCGTGAAGGGTTGTTGCAACCATTGCCGAACGCGCGGCCAGTGGCCATGCTGATAAAGCTGCCAGTAGCGGGTACCCCGAGAAGCTGGCAGGCTGAGCGCTCGCTGCAGCTGCGGTGCCAGCATGCGCCCGCCCATGGTGGCGCCCTCCATCACATACAGCACGCCCGGCAGCGCTTCGGGAGACAAGGCGAGTCGGGGTTCAGTCTGCGAGGGCAGGGCGAGCCCGGCGGTGAGGTCGGCGATGTCGGCCTGCAGTAGGGGTGCCCGTGGCACATACTCGAAGCCCGCTGGCAGCGTGGGAGCCGGCAGGCTGTTCAGACTGGCTTCGATGGCGGCGTCGATCGGTCGAAACGCGCGCAACAAGGCCTCCAGGGCCAGCAAATACGAGCCTTGGGTCAGGTGCGGATCGCGCAGCGGGCGCATCACCACGTGGTCTTCCACGAGACGATGCCGTGCGACGGTAGCGTGGCGCAACTGGGGCAGTAGCGCGGTGGCGAGGCTCATGGTGAGCAGACGGAGAGAAGAGCGGCGCCAGAACAGCGGGCTTCAGGGTGTGCGGATACTACCAGAAGGGTAGCCGCGCTGGCGCACGATGAGCGATTCTGCACGGGCAAATGTGGCAGGCGCATGCCGGCCCGAGGGGTTGGTGGCCTGTCTTATGATTAGAAGTTGCTAAATTAGAATAATCTAATTAAAATCAACCCATCCAACATTCAACCCACCGTCACCCAGGAGGTTGCCATGGCTGTCACGATTCAGTCGTTCTTCCACGAACCCACCAATACCGTGAGTTATCTGGTGGTTGATCCCGCCACGCGGCAAGCGGCCATCATCGATCCCGTACTCGATTACGACCACCGTGATGGCTCGGTGCGGGTGGATTCGGCTCGAGCCATTCTCGAGGCGGCCAGCCAGGCCAACGCCACCGTGCAATGGATTCTCGAAACCCACGCCCACGCCGATCACCTCAGTGCGGCGCCCTGGCTGAAGCAGAAAACGGGGGCGCAAGTGGGCATCGGCGAGCATATCCGCGACGTGCAGGCGATTTTCCGTCCTGTTTTCAACCTCGACGATGTGTCGGGCGACGGCAGCGAGTTCGATCGCCTCTTTGCCGACGGCGAAGTGTTCCACCTTGGCGAACAACCTGTCGAAGTGCTGCACACACCGGGGCACACCCCAGCCTGTCTGTCGTATCGCATCGGCGATGCCGTGTTCGTGGGCGACACCCTCTTCATGCCCGACTACGGCACGGCCCGAGCCGACTTCCCGGGTGGCGATGCAGCCACGCTGTATCGGTCGATTCAACGCCTGCTTGCCTTGCCGCCCGACACCCGGATCTTCCTCTGTCACGATTACAAGGCGCCGGGCCGCGACGACTACATCTGGGAAACCACCGTGGCCGAGCAACGTGAACGCAATGTGCATGTGCATCAGGGCGTGACCGAAGGCGAGTTCGTGGCCATGCGCGAGAAGCGCGACGCCACGCTGGCGGCTCCCACGCTTATCCTGCCCTCCATTCAGGTCAACATCCGGGCGGGCCAATTGCCCGCGGCCGAAGACAATGGTGTACGCTACCTGAAAGTGCCGCTCAAGCTGACCGAATCGGTCTGATCGCCCGGATCGTGGCGGTCGGCATTCCGCACCACACTCCCACTGCGACGCCGCTTTCAGGCGTCGCGTTGTCGTTTTCCCGGCCGGCGCCCGCCCAGCGTGGCGCCGGCAGTCTTTTGTCAAGATCCCATGTCGCAACACCTCGATCCCCTCGTCAAACGTAACGTCGCCGTGTTGGTGGGCGCGCAGGCACTGGGTGGTGCTTCGGCGCCCATCATCATTTCTCTGGGCGGCCTGGTGGGGCAGATGCTGGCCAGTTCGCCCTCGTTGGCCACGCTGCCGGTCAGCCTCTACAACACGGGTCTGGCCCTGTCCACCTTGCCCGCGGCATGGTTGATGCGGCGCCTCGGTCGTCGCCAGGCCTACCTGCTGGGCGCGGTGATGGCGTTGATCTCGGGGCTGGTGGCCGCAGGGGCCATCGTGGCGGGCAACTTCGTGTTGTTCTGTGTGGCCACCGCCATGTCGGGCTTTTATGGCGCGTGCGTGCAGAGCTATCGTTTTGCCGCCACCGACAGTGCCCCGGTGGCGTGGCGACCGGTGGCCGTGTCGAGGGTGCTGGTGGGCGGTCTGGCCGCGGCAGTGATTGGCCCGCAGGTGGTGATCTGGACGCGCGATCTCTGGGTGGCTGCGCCGTTTGCCGGCAGCTTCGTCGGCCAGGCTGCGCTCGCCTTGCTTGCCTTGCCGGTTCTCTTGCTGTTGCGCGCGCCGCCGCCGGCGCCCGAGCCTGCCGGCGGCGGCAAGGGTCGGCCGCTGCGCGAGATCATGGCGCAGCCGCGCTTCATTGTGGCCGTGGCGGCCGGGGTGGTGTCGTACGGGCTGATGGCATTCATCATGACGGCCGCGCCCATTGCCATGGTGGGCTGCGGCTTTACGGTGGGTGAGGCGGCGCTGGGGATTCAGTGGCATGTGCTGGCCATGTTTGCCCCCAGCCTGGTCACCGGCAACCTCATCAAGCGCTACGGCAAGTTCGTGATCACGGCAGCTGGCCTGATCCTCATGGCGGCCTCGGGCGCGCTGGCGCTGGCTGGCCTCGAGCTGCTGCATTTCTGGGGGTCGCTCATCCTGCTGGGTGTGGGTTGGAACTTCTCCTTCATCGGTGCCACGTCGATGGTGACCGACTGCCATCGCCCCGAAGAGCGCACGCGGGTGCAATCGGTCAACGACTTCCTCGTGTTCGGCACGGTCGCCGTGGCGTCGTTCAGTTCGGGGCATCTGCTCAACACGGCGGGGTGGGAAGTGATCAATTCCATCATGTTCCCGCTGGTGGCCGTGGTGCTGGTCATGCTGGCCTGGCTGGCGTGGCGCCAGCGTGGCGAGGTCACGCCCGCAGGCTGACGTTCGCACCTGCGAACGAGCCAGGCCTCGCGCCAGGCTCGCCATGCCTGCAGCAAGGCGGGTTCGCCCGCCCGATCCGCGCACTCGCCGTCATCGTTACCCTCATCGCCCCCATGCCGGTTCCTCCGGCTGGGGGCGATGTGTTTCAGGGTAAATCCTGATGCCACTCTAGATTGAATTCAATTTAGAATGCAATGAAGATGTCGTGCGGGCAAGCCGACTATCGAGCCAGCAGTCTGGCTCCGCCCAAGCCCGCCTGATTCGTGCAACCCCCGTTACGGAGCCCCCATGCTGACCAATGAAGACAATGAGCTGCTGACCCGAGTGTCGGGTGGCGCGCCCATGGGCGAGATGATGAAGTCGCACTTCTGGATCCCGGCGGCCATCTCGCACAAGTTGGTGGCCGGTGGTGCACCGCTGCGCGTGCAGCTGTTCGGTGATCGTTACGTGCTGTTTCGGGCACACGATGGCCGGGTGGGTTGCTTCGACGAAGCCTGTCCGCATCGTGGCGCCTCCCTGGCGCTGGCGCGCAACGAAGACAACGCGCTCACCTGCATCTATCACGGCTGGAAGTTCCGGGTGGATGGCGTCACGGTGGCCGTACCCACCCAAACCCAGAACGAAGCCGCCTTTTGCGAGCGCGTGCCCCTGCGTCATTTTCCGGTGCGCGAGGCGGCCGGGGTGATCTGGGTCTGGCTGGGGCCGGGCGATGGCGACGACAAGTTTCAGCCGCTGGAGTGCATGAACCTGCCCGCGGGCCATACCGTGGCGTTTCGGCAAAAGGTGGCGTGCAATTGGCTGCAGGGCGTAGAAACCACCATGGATTCGGCCCATCTCGGTGTGCTGCACCAAAGTGCCACCGCGGGCCACGGCGAGATCCAGCTCACCTCGGCCAATCAGGCGCCGGTGTATCACCTGGCCGAGAAAGACTACGGCTTTCGGTACGCCTCGGTGCGCGCGCTGGCCGACGGTCGGTCGTATGTGCGAACCAACTCGTTCGTTCTGCCCTGGTATGGCGTGATCTCGCCGCGTTACACCTCCGATAACGGCGGCAACCTGTTCTTTTCGGTGCCGATCGACGACGAGAACATCTGGTACTGGCACATTGCCTATCGGATCGATGCGCCCCTGGATCCGGCCGAACCGCGCTTGCTGTATCGCGATGCCGACGATTGGCCGCCCAATGCACCCGGCAACGAAGACAACAACTGGGGGCAAGACCGCGATGCCATGGCACGTGGGCACTTCACCGGCTTCCCTCAGGCGCTGGGCACGGAAGATTTTGCCGTCATTCTGAGTCAGGGCCCGATCGTGGATCGCACCCGCGAGTTTCTCGGCTCGGGCGATGGTGCCGTCATCGCGGTGCGACGTGCCTTGCTCAAGTCGGTGCGTGAATTCATGTCGGGTCAAACGCCCACGCTGGCACAGCACGATGCCATTTCGTACGAATCGATCCAGCCGCGTGCCGTGGTGTGCAACAACGACGACGAATGGCGCAACACGCTGTAAGGCAGCCACGCCGCTCCCCTGGGGCGGCACCCCTTTTGCGGATATGGCCCCGCGCTGTCGGGCGGCGGTCACAGGAGTCATCATGGCAGAACTCGTTCTCGGTATCGGTACTTCACACTCGCCCGTGCTGGCGCTGCCCAGTCACGAATGGGTGCACCGTGCCGCCGTCGATCGGGCCAACGAGGCCTTGAACCTGTCCGACGGTCGACGCATGAGCTATCAGGATCTGCTGGCCGAAGTGGGACCGCGATACGAGGATGACATCGTGCCCGAGATCCTGGCCGAGAAGGAGCGGGCCAGTCAGGCCGCCCTCGACCGCATCGCCGACGAGCTCGAGGCCGCCAACCCGGATGCCGTGATCATCGTGGGCGACGACCAGGCCGAGCTCTTTGGTGCCAACAATCAGCCGGCGGTGGCCATCTATCATGGCGCCGAGATGGTCACCCTCGAAGGCAAGTATGCGCAGCACGATGCGCCCGAGTGGATGCGCAAGGTGGGCCTGGGCTATCTCATGGAGCGCTCGCACGTCACGCCCGCTGCGGGCGAGCTCGGGCTGACGCTGATTCAGGGCCTCATCGACCGCCATGTGGATGTTGCCAGTGTGGCGGCGGTCGCCGACCCCACCCGGGCCGGCTTCGGCCATGCCTACGGCTTTGTGGTCAAGCGGCTGATGCGGGGCAAGCGCATCCCCGTGTTGCCCATCATGCTCAACACCTATTTCCCGCCCAATGTGCCCACAGCTGCCCGCTGCTTCGACATCGGCAAGGCGCTGCGCGAAGTGGTCGAGGCCATGCCCACCGGGATGCGACTGGCCATCGTGGCGTCGGGCGGTTTGAGCCACTTCGTGGTCGACGAGGCGCTGGATCGCCGCGTGCTGCAGGCGCTGCAGGAGCACGACGAATCCTTTTTGCGCGGCATTCCGCGCGGCGCCCTGCAGTCGGGGTCGTCCGAAACCCTCAACTGGATTCTGGTGGCCGGCGCCATGGGCAGGACGCCCATGGCCTGGAGCGAATACCAACCGATTTACCGCACGCCGGCGGGCACCGGCGTGGGGGTGGCGTTCTGCGCCTGGCGGCCGGCATGATCTCGCCAGCCGAGAATCAGCGCCTCACCCAGGTGGGGCCCGGTACGCCGATGGGCGATTACCTCCGGCGTTACTGGATGCCGGTGGCGGGCGTGGCGCAGCTCGATGAGCACGCGGTCACGCCGCTGCGTCTGCTGGGCGAAGACTTCGTGCTGTTTCGTACGGCAAATGGCGATTACGGCCTGGTGGAACGGCAGTGCGCCCACCGTCGGGCCGATATGGCCCACGGTCTGATCGAAGCCGATGGCCTGCGCTGTCATTATCACGGTTGGCTGTTCGATGTGGCGGGCCGTTGCGTGGCGCAACCTTACGAAGACGTGGCGCGCCCCGGTCAGCGCGCTGCGGCGGGTACGGCGCTGCGTGCCGGGTTGGTGCAGGCCCGGGCGGGGCTGCTGTGGGTGTATCTGGGGCCCGAGCCTGCGCCGCTGCTGCCCGACTGGGAGCCCTTCAGCCGCCAGAACGTGTTTGCCCAGGTGGTGCTGGCCGAGGTGCCGTGCAACTGGTTGCAGTGCCAGGAGAACTCCATCGATCCGGTGCATTTCGAGTGGATGCACGAGAACTGGGGCAACCGGCTGAGTCAGCGTCACGATGCCGAGCCGGCTCCCGCGCACTTGCGACTGCGCTTCGACGAGTTCGACTACGGTTTCCGTTATCAACGCCTGCGCGAGGGCACGGACGAATCGCACCCCTTGTGGCAGGTGGGCCGCGTGTGTCTTTGGCCCAACGGCTTCTTTCTCGGTGAGCATTTCGAGTGGCGCGTGCCGATCGATGATGAGAACACCTTGAGCGTGGTCTGGAAGATCACCCGAGTGCCGCGCGATTGTGAACCCTATGAGCAGGAGCACGTGCCAGCCTGGGTAGGCCCGGTGCACGACGAATCCGGCAAGCTCATCACCACTCATGTGATGAATCAGGATTTTGCCGCCTGGATTGGTCAGGGCCGTATTGCCGACCGCTCGCGCGAGCACCTGGGCGCTAGCGATCAGGGCGTGATGTTGTTCCGGCGCCGTCTGCAAGCCGAGCTGGAGCACGTGGCAGCGGGTGGCGAGGCCAAGGGCGTGATCCGCGATCCGGCACACAATCGTGCCGTGCCGCTACCGGTGGCAGACACCGAAAGTGCCTTTGCCGGTTACACGCGCGAACAGATTCTGGCCGACCCCTACAAGCGCATGCGCTTTCTGTCGTACATGTTTCAGGCGGGTCAGCCCGAACCTGTGCGCCAGGAGTTTGCCGCTGCCATGGGCCTGGAGCCCGAGGTGTACAGCGGTTTTCAACCCCCCCGGAAATGACGGCCGGGGCGGGTGAGGTTCTACCAACTATCGTCAACCCAGGGAGTGAGACATGCAACAACCGATTCGCCTTGCCGGCCTGCTGGCCGCCTCGAGCCTGTTGATGGCGGGAGCCGTTCAGGCGCAGTCTGCCGAGAATTATCCTGATCGTCCCGTGCATATCGTGGTGCCGTATCCCGCCGGCGGTTCCACCGACGCCGTGGCCCGCCTGGTGGGCGAGCAGCTGGGCAACAAGCTGGGCCAATCCGTGGTGGTCGAGAACCGGCCGGGCGCCAGCGGCACCGTGGCCGGCGACTACGTGCTGCGCCAGCCCGCCGACGGCTATACGCTGATGCTGGTGGTGAGCTCGCACACGCTGGTCGACAAGACCCTGCCCGAGATCACCTACGAGCCCCTGACCGACTTCCGCGGTGTGGCCACGGCGGCCTACACCGAGTTTGCCTTGCTGGGCAGCCCCGAATCGGCCAAAGACAACCTGAAAGACGCGCTCGAGCATATCCGCGGCAACCAGGAGACCATCAACTGGGGCGTGGTCGGCATCGTGGGCATGGGGCGCATGGCGTTCGAATCGTTCCAGGAAGCCGCCGGTGTGGATGTCACCTCGGTGCCCTATCAGGGCTCGGCACCACTCATGACGGCGCTGATCGGCGGCGACGTCGACTACGCGCTCGACGTGGTGGGCACTTTCGTGCCGCAGATCCAGTCGGGGCGTGTGCTGGGTATCGCGGTATCGGGTGATGAGCGCCTGGAAGAAATCCCCGATATGCCCACATTTGCCGAGGCCGGCATGCCGGAGTATTCGTTCGGCATGTGGTACGGCATTCTGGCGCGTTCGCAAACCCCCGATGCCATTGTCGACAAGGTCTCGGTGGCGATCAACGAGGTGATCGACATGCCCGAAGTGCAGCAGAAGCTGGCATCACTGCAATTGCAGCCGCTCAAGATGACGGCCGATGAATTCGACGCCCGCATGGCCGAAGACTCCAAGCAGTTCGAAGGCCTCATTGAACGCGCCAACATCACGCCGCAATGATACGTGCGGCCTCCAGGCACGGCGGGCTGTCAGTACGACGGCTCGCTGTCGAACATCTCGGGTGGCATCGTCGACAGAAACTCGGCAAAGCCGGTGCTGCCCGACGGCGCGTGCGCCAGCATGGCGGCGTGAGCGGCGTCTTCGTCGCCACTCACGATGGCCTCGCACACGCGGCGGTGTTCAACCAGTGCCCGGTTGCGGGCCGCCGGTGTGGTGAAGATGCGCGGACGATAGCGCTGCACCAGGCGGCGGATCGACAAGATGGTGTCTACCAGTTGTTCGTTGTGGCTGCCACGATAGATTCGCTTGTGAAACGCCGTGTTGGCGCGCAGGAAGGCCTGCGCGTCGTCGGCCCGAGCGGCGTCTTCGCACTCGGTGGCCGAGTCTTGCAGCGCCATGCGTTCTTCGGGGCTCATGCGGCGCGCCGCCAGTTTGGCGGTGATGGCTTCCAGCTCGCACAGCAGTTCGAGCTGGGCGCGCAGTTGCGGGATCGACAACCGCGAGGCAAAAACCCCGTGCCGCGGCGCGATTCGCACCAGTTCGAGGGCAGCCAGCTGTTGCAGGGCTTCTCGAACCGGGGTGCGCGATACACCAAATCTCTCGGCCAGGGCGCGCTCGTCGAGCGGCGCACCTGGCGGAATGTGGCCGGTTTCAATTTCCGACTGCAGCACAGAGCGGATCTCGTTGGCCGAGTGCTTGCGCCGGGCTGCCGGCGGAGTTGCGGTAGCGGTATCGATGAGAGTCGTCCTGAAAAACCCGAAATTTTGCCACAGGCAATATATCAAACTGCCGTTCCGGTCTGGCCGGGCGGCGACATCGCCTGATTTACCTTACCTGAAGGAGCCCAATCATGCCCTTGATCATTGATTCGCACGCCCACGTGGTGATCCCGCCGGCCAGCTACCGCTATATGGCCGAGCTGGTCGGCAACCGCGGCAACCCCTCGCTCTCGCCCAAATTGAGCGACGATGACGTGCGCACCGCCGGGCAGTCGATCATCGACATCATGGATCGCGTGGGCACCGACATCCAGTTTCTGTCGCCCCGGCCGTACTTGCAGATGCATTCGCTCAAGCCGGCCAAAGTGACGGCAAACTGGACGAGCCACATGAACGATCTGATACACCGCACGGTGCAGATGTTCCCCACGCGGTTCCGCGCCGTGGCCGGCCTGCCGCAGCATCGCGACACCTCCCCGGTGAACTGCCTGCCCGAGCTCGAGTTCCGCGTGAAAGAGCAGGGATTCATTGGCTGCCTGCTCAACCCCGATCCCATGGAAGGCGATGGCACGCCGCCGCCCGGCCTGGGCGACGAGTTCTGGTACCCGCTGTACGAAAAACTCTGCGAGCTCGATATCCCGGCGCTGGTGCATTCTGCCGGCAGTTGCAGCGATCGCGAGTCGTACACGCTCAAGTTCATCAACGAAGAAAGCATTGCGATCACCTCATTGCTCAACTCGCGCGTGTTCGACGACTTCCCCAGTCTGAAGCTGATCGTGCCGCATGGTGGTGGGGCCATTCCGTATCACATGGGGCGTTTCCGTGCCTGGACCCTGCGTCAGGGCGGCGAGTATTTCGACGATCGTCTGCGCCGGCTGCACTTCGACACCACCACCTACGATGCCGACGCGCTTGAGCTGCTGTTCAAGAAGGTGGGGGCCGATCGCGTGCTGTTTGCCACCGAGAAGCCGGGCACCGGCAGCGCCAAAGACCCCGAAACCGGTCGGGATCTCGACGATCTCAAGCCGGTCATCGAAGGGTTGGCCATGCTGTCTGACGAAGATCGACGCAACGTGTTCGAGTGCAACTGCCGTCGTTTGTACACGCGCTTTCACAACGACGACGCGTAATACCCGCTCGAAGCCAGGCCACTGCCCATCCCGCGGGATCGTGCAGTGGCCGTGCCCTGAGGGGTGCGTTCAGGTGCCCGGTGGCAACCGATACAATGCGGCTTCATTCAAGGACATACCCCATGGGCAAGGTAGCGCAATGGAGCCGTGATGCCGGTGCCATGCATGGTGCGCTGGAACGTTTGCGCGCCATGATCGTATTGGGCGAGCTCAACCCGGGCGAGCAGATTCGTCAGCAGGAGATGGCCGAGCTGCTTGGTGTCAGTCGTGTGCCCTTGCGCGAGGCCATGAATCTGCTGGCCGATCAGGGCCTGCTGGTGCATCGCCGCAATCAGGGCTACTTCGTGGCCAAGCGCGTGCCCGAAGACGTGGTGCAGATCCGGCGCATGCTGTATTTGCTCGAAAACGAACTGATCGCCACGGTGGCCTGGCCGGATGCCACGCTGCTGGCCGAACTGGATGCCTGCAATCGGCAGATTGCCGAGCTGGCTGGCAGCGGCGATCATCAGGCGCTGAGCGAGCTCAACCGGCGCTTTCATCACACCATCTTTGCGTTGTCGCCACATCACCTCATTCACCAGGAGGTGCAACGGCTATGGGATTGGCTCGACCCGGTATTCATGGCCAAGCTTACGCGTCCCGAGTACCTGCAGCGCATGGCCGAAGAACATCACGCCTTGTTGCAACCGTTGCGCGATCGCGACCGCGAGGCCTTGCTGCGGTTGATGAATGAACATCGATATGGCCAGCAATCGGTGCCTGTGCTGGCCACCCCCAACGGATGAGGAGAGTGCCATGCAAGGATTGAACGATCGGGTTGCCGTCGTCACGGGCGGTGCCAGCGGCATGGGCGAGGCCATTGCCCAGCGTCTGGCCTCGGAAGGTGCCACGGTCGAAATCCTCGACCTTCAGGATGCCAGTCCGGTGGTCGAGGCCATCGAGGCGGCGGGCGGCACGGCCCATGCCAGACGTTGCGATGTCACCGACGAAGCGCAGTTGGCAGAGGCCGCCGCGGCCGTGGGCGAACAACATGGCCGCGTGGACATTCTGGTCAACAATGCCGGCATTCTGGGCGGCCGGACCCCCTTGCTTGAACTCAAGCGCGCCGAGGTGGAGCGCTTCATGCAAGTGAACTTCATCGGCTACTTTCTGGTGACGCAGGCCTTCTACCCGTGGCTCAAGCACAGCGAGGCCGGCCGCATCATCAACGTGGCCTCGCGCACGTATTTTCTGGCAAACCCGGGCCAGCTGCCCTACGTGGCCAGCAAGGGTGCCGTCATGGGCATGACCCGGGTGCTGGCCAAGGAGCTGGGGCCCGAGAACATTACGGTCAACGCGGTAGCGCCGGGCATGATCGCCACCCCGGGCACGCGGGCCCATTCCGAAGAGGCTGCGTTCGATCGTGTGATGCAGAACCAGGCCATCAAGAAGCGCGGCGAGCCGCGTCATCTGGCCGGCCTGATCGCCTGGTTGGCCAGCGACGATGCCGAGCTGGTCACCGGACAGATGTGGCTGTGCGACGGTGGTGGCTATCTGCTGTAGAACGTCTGGCGGGGTCGCTGTCCCTCCTGGCGGTCGAAAAAAATGGCCTCGCTCGAGAGAGTGAGGCCATTTTTTCTTGTGGCAGCCACCGCCCAGGTGCGCGGAGCGGTGGTGCGAACAGGCCCGCCTCACGGCGCACGGGTTTCGTGCCTAGGCCGGTTCTTCTTCGGGGTTGTCGTCGTCCTTCTTGACGGGCTTCAGCATGTCTTCGCGCTTGATGCCCAGAGCCAGCGCCAGGCCACCGGCCACGAAGATCGACGAATAGATGCCGAACCAGATGCCGATCGTGAGTGCCAGCGCAAAGTTGTTGAGGGTGGGCCCGCCAAAGATCAGGATGGAGAGCACCATGATCTGGGTGGAGGCGTGCGTGATGATGGTGCGCGACATGGTTTGGGTCACGGCCAGATCGATCACCTCCTCGGTGTCGGCCTTGCGGTAGCGGCGGAAGTTCTCGCGGATGCGATCCATGATCACCACGGACTCGTTCACCGAGTAGCCCAGCACGGCCAGCACCCCCGCCAGCACGGGTAGCGAGAACTCCCACTGGAAGAATGCAAAGAAGCCCAGGATGATCACCACGTCGTGCAGGTTGGCCACCACCCCGGCCACGGCGAACTTCCATTCGAACCGGAACGCCAGGTAGATGATCAGGCCGATCACCACGAACAGCAGGGCGAGCAGGCCATCGTAGGCCAGCTCCTTGCCGATCTGCGGCCCCACGAACTCGACGCGGCGCAGCTCGACGTCGGGCGCCACCTTCTGCAATTCGGCCAGCACGCGCTCGCTCTGACCGGCGGCGTCGTCGTCGGTGCTGGCCGGCAGGCGGATGAGCACGTCGCGCGAGGTGCCGAAATTCTGCACCTGGAAGTCGGTATAGCCCATGGTGCGCAGTGTGCCGCGCACGTTCTCGAGATCCGCACTCTCCTGATAGTGCACTTCGACCACGGTGCCGCCGGTGAACTCGATCGACAGATGAAAACCCCGGGTGGCAATGAAGAACACGCTGACGAGGAAGACCAGCAGACTGAGGATATTGAACGCCATCCGATACCGCATGAACGGGATGGTGGAGCGAAAGCGGAAAAATTCCATGGTTTGGATTCCTTGCGCGACTCGGCCTCAGCCGATCGAGATCTTCGTCAGTTTGCGCTTGCGGCCATACCAGAGGTTGGTGACGGCCCGCACGCCGACCACGGCCGAGAACATCGACGTGAGGATGCCCAGGCAGTGCACCACGGCAAAGCCGCGCACCGGGCCTGAACCGAAGGCCAGCAACGCCAGACCCGCGATGAGCGAGGTGACGTTGGAGTCGAGAATCGTGCCCCAGGCACGATCAAAGCCCTCGGCAATGGCATGCTGCGGTGGCTTACCGGCCTTGAGCTCTTCGCGGATGCGTTCGTTGATGAGAACGTTGGCATCGATGGCCATGCCCAGCGTGAGTGCTACCGCCGCAAGGCCGGGCAGGGTGAGCGTGGCCTGCAGCAACGACAGCAGGGCGAACAGCAGCAGCAGATTGAACGTCAGGCCCAGGACCGAGAAGGCCCCCATGAGCGAATAATAGGCAATGATGAACACGGCCACGGCAATGAAGCCCCACAGCGTGGCGTTGAAGCCCTGTTCGATGTTCTCGGCGCCCAGGCTGGGGCCCACCGTGCGTTCTTCCACGATTTCCATGGGCGCGGCCAGGCTGCCGGCCCGCAGCAGCAGTGCGATGTCGTTGGCCTCGGTGGTGTTCATGCTGCCGGAGATCTGCACGCGACCGCCGCCGATCTCGCCACGGATCACGGGCGCGGTGACCACTTCGCCCACGTCGCGTTCGAACAGCAGGATGGCCATGCGGTTGCCGACGTTGTCGCGGGTGACGTCGCGAAAGATCCGGCTGCCCTTGGCATCGAGCGTGAGATGCACGGCAGGTTGCTGGTTTTCGTCGAAACCGGCCTGGGCATCCTGCAGGTTCTCGCCGGTGAGAACGACCTGTCGGCGCAGCAGCATGGGCTGGCCATTGCTGTCTTCGTAGCGCTCGAGGCCGAAGGGCACCCGCCCACTCATGAGTGCATCCTGTGCCTGTGGCGAATCGTCGACCATGCGCACCTGCAGGGTGGCGGTGCGACCGAGAATCTCCTTGGCGCGGGCAACATCCTGTACGCCCGGCAGTTGCACCACGATGCGATCGGTGCCTTGCTGCTGGATCACCGGCTCGGCCACGCCCAGTTCATTGATGCGGTTGTGCAGGGTGGAGATGTTCTGCCGCAGCGCGCTTTCCTGCTCGGCGCGCATCGACTGCGCCGTCATGGTGCCGGTGAGAACCACCTTGCCACCCTCGGAGGTGGTGGACAGTTGCAGTTCTTGAATCTGCTCACGCAGAAGGTCATTGACCCGGCTGGCTTGGTCGTCGGTGGGCAGCGTGACCTCCACGCTGTGGCCGTTGCGCTCGACCGAGTCGACGGGCACGTTGGCATTGCGCAACGTGGTGCGGATATCGCTGGCAAGCGTGTCGTAGCGATTGGTGAGCGCGCCTTCCATGTCGACCTGCAACAGGAAGTGCACACCGCCGCGCAGATCCAGACCCAGATACATGGGTTTGGCGTGCAGGGCGCTCAGCCAGGCAGGCGAGGCCGGCAACAGGTTGAGCGCCACCACGTAGGAGGGATCGTCGGCTTCGGGGTTGAGCGCCTGCTCCAGCACATCGCGGGCCTGCAACTGGGTGTCGGTATCGGCAAAGCGTGCCCGCACGGTACCTACCGGCCCGATTTCGTCGTATTGCAGTCCGGTGTAGTTGACGTTGGCACGCTCGAGAATGCCGCCCACGCGCTCCATCATGTCGGGCCCCACGCGCACTGTGGACTTGACACTGGACACCTGAACCGCGGGTGATTCGCCAAAGAAATTGGGCAGGGTGTAGATCAGGCCGACCAACAGGGCGACCGCCACCATGAGGTACTTCCAGAGGGGATAACGATTCACGGTTCAGTTCCTGTTCGGGCTGAAGCCGACGACGAGTCGGGGGTGACGAATACGATCACGCCGCCGGCACGTGCCGGCGGCGTCGGGGTCGGCCCCGGGGAAGGGGCCGGGTGCGGCATTACATGCCCTTGATGGTGCCCTTGGGCAGCAGGGTTTGCACCGACACGCGCTGCATGACCACTTCGACCGGCTTGCCGTTGTCGCTGGCGATCTCGACGTTGACGTAGTTTTCCTTGACGTCGGTGATCTTGCCCACGATGCCGCCGGCGGTGACGACTTCGTCGCCCTTGGCCAGGTTGGCCACCATGTTCTTGTGTTCTTTCTGACGCTTCATCTGAGGCCGGATCATGAGGAAGTACAGGATCACGAACATCAGGATGATGGGCAGCATGCCCAGCAGCGCGTTGTCGCCGCCGGCCTGGGCAATCACGACGGAGGAGATATCGGCAAGGCTCATGGATGGGTTCTCGTGAAGATTCGAAAAGACAATCGATGGATTGTAGCGGGTTTGGTTTGGCTGGCTACAACGTGCTCAGCTGCCGCGCGCACGGTCGGCAGCAAACTCGCGCCGCCACGCCTCAAAGCGGCCGACCGCAATGGCATCGCGCATTTCCCGCATGATCTGCAGGTAGAAATGCAGGTTGTGCAGGGTGTTGAGCCGAGCGCCGAGGATTTCGTTGGCGCGCTGCAGGTGGTGCAGATACGACCTGGAATACGTGCGGCAGGTTTCGCAGGCGCAGGTGGGATCGAGCGGGCCGGTGTCGTTGCGGTGACGGGCATTGCGGATCTTCACATCGCCGTGGCGGGTAAACAGCCAGCCGTTGCGGGCGTTGCGTGTGGGCATCACACAATCGAACATGTCGATGCCGCGGGCCACGCCTTCGACCAGATCTTCGGGCGTACCCACGCCCATGAGGTAGCGAGGGGCGGCCTCGGGCAGGCGCGGTGCCACGTGGCCCAGGATGCGCAGCATGTCTTCCTTGGGCTCGCCCACCGACAGGCCGCCGATGGCATAACCATGAAAGCCGATGTCGGTGAGCCCCGCCAGCGACTCGTCGCGAAGATCTTCGAACATGCCGCCCTGGACGATACCGAACAGGGCATTGGGGTTGTTCAGCTCACGAAAGTGTTCACGCGAACGGCGCGCCCAGCGCAGCGACATCTGCATCGACGCTGCGGCCTCGTCGTGGTGCGCCGGGCGCTCGCCAATGCGATAGGGCGTGCACTCGTCGAACACCATCACGATGTCGGAGTTGAGCGCGTGCTGGATGCGCATGGACTCTTCCGGCGTGAGCAGCAGACGCGAGCCGTCGATGGGCGACGCAAATCGCACGCCTTCTTCGGTAATCTTGCGCATGCCCTGCAGGCTGAACACCTGAAACCCGCCCGAATCGGTGAGGATGGGGCCTGGCCACTGCATGAAGCCATGCAGGCCACCGTGCGCCGCAATGATGTCGGTGCCGGGGCGCAGCCAGAGGTGAAAGGTGTTGCCCAGAATCACCTGCGAGCCGATGGTGTGGAGTTCGCCGGGGGTCATGGCCTTGACCGTGCCGTAAGTGCCCACCGGCATGAACATCGGTGTTTGCACCGTGCCGTGATTGAGCGTGATCTGTCCGCGGCGGGCGGCGCCGTCGGTGGCCAGCAGTTCGAAGGCCAGACCGGGTTGGCGCGACTCGGCGATGGGGGGCGGAGTCATGGCGCCTCCGGGGCAGCGTCGGGGGCGTCGATCAGCATGGCGTCGCCATAGCTGAAGAAGCGATAGCGCTCGGCCACGGCGTGCTCGTAGGCCCGCCGGATGGGGGTCAGGCCGGCAAAGGCGGAAATCAGCATGAGCAGGGTGGATTGCGGCAGATGGAAGTTGGTGACCATGGCGTCGATCAGGTCAAAGCGATAGCCGGGGGTGATGAACAGGCGTGTGTCGTCCTGCACCGGGTGGGTGAGGCCGCGACGGGTATCGCCCGCCACGCGGGCAGCCGATTCCAGCGCACGGACGCTGGTGGTGCCCACCGCCACCACCCGGCCACCGCGGGCGCGCGTGGCGGCAATGGCGTCGACGGTCGCCTGCGGTACGGTGTACCACTCGCTGTGCATGATGTGCTTGGCGATGTCGTTCACCCGCACGGGCATGAAGGTGCCGGCGCCGACGTGCAGCGTGACAAACGCGCGTTCGATGCCGGCGTCGGCCAGGCGTTGCAGCACGCTGTCGTCGAAGTGCAGGCCGGCCGTGGGCGCCGCCACGGCTCCGGGATGTCGCGCGTAGATCGTCTGGTACCGGGCGTCGTCGGTATCGTCGGCCGGATGCTCGATGTACGGCGGCAGCGGCGTGCTGCCGTGGCGATCGAGCAGGTCGAGCACGGCGTCGTCGAACTGCAGCTCGAAGAGGTCGTCGTGGCGGCCCAGCACCTGGGCGCCAATGGCCTCGGCCAGAAGCAGTCGGGAGCCCGCGCGCGGGCTCTTGCTGGCCTTGATGTGCACCAGGGCACGCTGATCGGCGAGAATGCGTTCGACGAGAACTTCCACGCGCCCGCCGGTGTCTTTATGGCCCAGCAGTCGCGCCTTGATCACGCGGGTATCGTTGAACACCAGAAGATCGCGTCGCTGCAGCCGGTCCGGCAGGTCGGCAAAGCGGGTGTCGTGCAGTGCGCCACGGGCGTCGAGATGCAGCAGCCGGCTGGCGCTGCGTTCGGCCGCGGGATGCTGGGCGATGAGTTCGGGGGGGAGGGAGTAGTCGAAATCAGCCGGGGTGAGCCTGGCGGTCATGAGGTTCTGCGCAAAAATAACGCGCATTGTGACATCTTTCACGACAAGGAGAATGGGATGAATTTGCTGCTGTGGCGTCACGCGGAGGCCGAAGACGGTCACCGTGATCTGGAGCGGGCGCTGACGCCGAGGGGGCGGGAGCAGGCGGTGCGTATGGCCGCCTGGTTGCGCGAGCACGGCCCGCGGCTCGATCGGGTGCTGGTCAGCCCGGCGCGGCGCACGCAGCAAACCGCAGATGCCCTGGGGGTGCCCTACCAGATCGTGGATGCCATTGCGCCGGGTGCCGGCGCCGAACAGGTGCTCGCGGCAGCGGGTTGGCCGGCCGGCGACGGCACGGTGCTGGTCGTGGGCCATCAGCCCACGCTGGGGCGCACGGCGGCGTTGGCGCTCACCGGTGGGTCGCAAGCCTGGACGGTACGCAAGGCCGGCATCTGGTGGCTGGCGCAACGCCAGCGCGATGATGATTCTCAGGTGGTGGTGCGAGCTGTCGTCACGCCGGACGTGGTGTAGGGGGTGTCGGCGCCGGTGCCCGGGCGCACCAGGCGCAGGTTGAAGGGGCGTCCCAGCCGACGCCAGTCTTCGGCTTCGGCCTTGAGGTTGTGGTGGGTGAGCGGGTGGTCGTCGAGCCAGTGGGCATCCACGGTTACCACGTGCGCCCCCGGCCGGCCCGACAGGGTCAGCGGAATGTCCGGCAGGGGCACACGTCGCCGATACAACAGCACGGCCAGGCGCAGGCAAAGCAGCACCGTCCAGTGGGCCTCACCGGGCAGCTGGAGCAATTTTCGCGAGAGTTTGCCGTAGTGGCCCAGGCCAAGCTGGGCCAGGATGGCCTGCTCCGGCCTCGAGAACCCGGGCATGTCGGCCTGATCCAGAATGTAGGCCGTGTGACGCTGATAGTTGGCGTGGGCAATGGAGAGCCCCGCTTCGTGCAGCAAGGCTGCCCAGCCCAGCATCTGCTCGAGATTGCTGCTGTCGCCGGAGTGGCTGCCGTCTGGTGCGGCGGCGGTGTCGCCGAGCGTCTCGAGCGAGCGGTACAGCGCCAGCGCGGTGCGTTGCACGCGCTCGGCCTGTTCGCGGTCAACTTCGTAGCGCAGCATGAACTGCTGCACGGTGGCCTCGCGCATGTCTTCGGCGGCGTCGCGTCCCGCCAGATCGTAGAGCACGCCAACGCGCAGTGCGCCATCGGCGGCGTGCATCAGATCGATGTCGAGCTCGTCGAAGAGGGCCCGCATGATGGCCAGCCCGCCGGGCAAGACGGCTGCCCGGTCGGCCTTGATATCCAGCAGCGCGGCGGCATCCACGGTGCCTGCTCGCACCAGGCGGTGGCGCAGACGCTGCAGGCCGTTGCGGGTAATGCCACCCGACGACAAGGCGGTGGCCGGCAGGATGGCGGCCAGGGCCTTGGCCGTGCCCGAGGAGCCGTAGGCGAAGCGCCACCCGGCCTTGCGGTAGCGTTGCGTAATGGCCTCGATGTGCTGTCGCGCGGCCAGTTCGGCCCGCTTCATGCGATCGGACGTGATGCGGCCATCGGCAAAGTAGCGTCGGCTGAAGGTGACGCAGCCGATCTGCAGCGATTCTCGCAGCTCCGATTCGAACCCGGCGCCGACGATGAATTCGGTGGAGGCGCCACCGATATCCACCACCAGGCGTTTTTCGCGCGACGCTGGCAGCGAATGCGCCACTCCCTGGTAGATGAGACGGGCCTCTTCGCGGCCGCTGATGATTTCGATCGGGAAGCCCAGCGCCGCCTCGGCGCGCGGCAGGATCTCGGCAATATTGCGAGCGGTGCGAAACGTTTGCGTCGCCACGGCGCGAACCCGATCGGGATCGAAGCTGCGAAGCCGCTCGCCAAAGCGCTGCAGAACCGCCACGGCGCGCTCGATGGCGGCGTCGTCGACGCGATTGTCGGCATCCAGGCCGGCGGCCAGACGCACGGTTTCTTTCATGCGATCGACGGGATACAGCTGAGTGAGCCCGCCGTCGGTGTTCAGCCGACCGATCACCAGCCGGAAACTGTTGGAGCCGAGATCGACCGCGGCAAGAAGATGGTTCATGAGGCGCAGGGCGTGAGGGCGACGGCGACGAACGGAGGGACGGCAAGTATACGCAAGGCGATCGGCAGGCCCCGGAGCCAGTGGCTGCCGCAACGGCGGGTGCCCGGTGCGCGCCGGGCGCGCAGTTGGCGGCGGTACGGGGTGTCTTGCCGGCATGCTGGCCCTTCGTGACCCTGCGGCAACCAAGGTTGGTCGGCTCGAGCTTTTGTCAGGTTGGGCATCATGTTGGCAAACATTGGCAGGAAGGTGACCCCGGCCGATCGCAAGTGCCGTGGCTCATTCGGAGCCAGCGCCGGTAGGCACCGGCTCGGCGGCGCTGTCGCGCAAGGTCAGCGCACGTTGGTACAGCACCTGTCGTGGCGCGCCCGTGGCTTGGGCGGCCACCTTCGCAGCGTCGCGCACGCTCAGGCGCTCCAGCAGGGCCAGCAGCAGGCGGTCGTGGTCGGTGTCGGCCGGGTTGTCGGGGGGCGGTGCGGGCGCCAGCACCAGGGCAAATTCCCCCTGAGCGCCGCGGGGTTGGGCGTCGAGCCAGGCGCTGGCCTCGCCCAGCGGCAACGTCACGATCTCCTCGAAGCGCTTGGTGAGTTCGCGCGCCAGGGCCAGCTCGCGGGTCGGGCCACACACCTCCTGCAGGTCGCGCAGCATGGCCGCCAACCGGTGGGGCGACTCGAACAGCACCACCGGTACCGGCAAGGTGCTCCAGCGCCGCAGCCATGTCTGGCGGGCCTGGCTGCGGCCGGGGGCAAAGCCGGCGAAGGCAAAGCCGGGCTCGTCGGGGTCGGCCAGACCGCTGGCCATCAGCGCGGCCAGCACGGCGCTGGGGCCGGGCAGAGGCACCACCCGCCAGCCCGCCTCTCGTACGGCGCGTACCAGGCGGGCGCCGGGGTCGCTCACGGCCGGCGTGCCGGCATCGGAGATCAGCGCCACTCGCTCGCCTGCGGCCAGTCGGGCCAGAAGGGTTTCGGCCATCTGGGCTTCGTTGTGCTGGTGAGTCGCCACCATGGGAGTGGTGATGTGCCAGTAGTCGAGCAATGCCCGACTGGTGCGGGTGTCTTCGGCCGCAATCACATCGGCCAGTTGCAGAGCATGACGCGCCCGTGGCGACAGATCGGCCCGGTTGCCGATGGGTGTGGCCACCACGTAGAGCGCGTGGCTGGGCCAGTGCTGGCGAGCCACGGCGTCGTTCGGGTCGAAGGTGTCGGAGTCAGGCGTCATGAGCCAAGCATACCGCGATGATGCCAGGAAGGTTGTCGCCGCCGAGCCGGTCGATCCGGTCTGGGAGCACGCCATGCGCGTGGCCGGTCGGCGCCAGCAGCGACGGCGCCAGGCGCTGCTGGCCCGGGAGCGGGCTGCCGTCGACGGCCCCCCGGGGTTGAGGCCCCAACCGGCCCCGGTATCGCCGGCCCAGCGTCACGGCGCCGTTGCCGAGCGCCAGGCACTGGCGCTCCTGCAGGCAGCCGGTCTTCTTCGAGTGGCCGCCAATGTTCGTTGCCGGGTGGGCGAGCTGGATCTGGTGATGCGCGATGGTGCCACCCTGGTGTTCGTGGAAGTCCGGGCCCGTCGGGATGCCCACGGATCGCACGGCGGCGCGCTGGCCAGCGTCACCGCCGGCAAACGTCGGCGCTTGTGTCTGGCCGCTGCGGTTTTCCTGCAGCAGTGGGCACGACGCACCGGGCAGACGCCGCCGTGCCGGTTCGATGTGGTGGCCTTCGACGGCCACACGGTAGCCTGGCATCGTCAGGCTTTCGACGCCACCGAAGGCCGGCGCTGAGCCGATGGGCCGGGCGGTCGGGCTGGCCTGCGCAACGTATAATTCCGGCATGGATCTCTCTGCCCGCGTTGCCCACCATTTTCAAGACGCTGCCGCGCTGCTCGAGCGCTGCCAGGCCGAGCTCGCCGAGCCGGTGGCTGCGGCCGCCGAAGCGATGTTCATGGCCCTGTCCAGCGACTGCCGCATTCTGGCTTGCGGCAACGGCGGGTCGGCGGCCGATGCCCAGCATTTCGTGGCCGAACTCGTCGGGCGCTTCGAGCGCGAGCGACTGCCTCTGGCGGCGGTGGCCCTCAATACCGACACCGCCATTCTCACGGCGGTGAGCAACGACTACGGCTACGAAGAAGTCTTCGCCCGACAGGTGCATGCGCTCGGCCAGCCGGGCGATGTGCTGGTGGCCATCACCACCAGCGGTCATTCGGCCAGCGTGCTGCGCGCGGTTCAGGCTGCGCGCGAGCGCGACATGATCGTGGTGGCGCTCACGGGCAAGGGTGGGGGTGCACTGGCGGCCGAGTTGGGCCACCCGCACATCCATGTGTGCGTGCCCCACGATCGCACCATGCGCATCCAGGAAGTGCACGGTCTCGTGCTGCATGCCTTGTGTGATGCCATCGATCTGCAACTGCTCGGAGACGCCTGATGTTTTCTGCCCGCCTGCAACGTGTTCTTCTGGTTCTGCTGCTGGGTGCCTCGGTGTCGGCCTGCGTGCCGGTGCTCATGGGCGGTGCCGTCGTGGGTACCACCATGGTCGCCACCGATCGTCGCTCGGCCGGCATGCAGCTTGAAGATCAAACCATCGAGTTGCGTATCCGCAGCGCGGTTTCCTCTCGGTATGGTCGTATCAGTACGGCCGACGACGACGATAGCGCCGTGGGCTTCAACGATCCCGACTTCGATCGCTCGGCCGAGGCCGAGCCACCCCAGGATTCGGGTGTGCGGGTTGTGCCTTCGTCGTACAACGGCACCGTGTTGCTGCTGGGCAGCGCACCCGACGACGCCACCCGCAACCAACTGGCACAGCTCGCCGTCAGCGTCGACAACGTGAAAGACGTTGTCAACCGCATCGAGGTCGGCCCGCCTCGCACCGTGGCGGAGGCGGCCAACGACAGCCTCATCTCCGGGCAAGTGCGGGCGGCCTTCATAGGCACGTCGGGGTTGGCGTCCAACGCTCTGGTCATCACCACCTGGCGCAACAGCGTCTATCTGCAGGGGTTGGTCACCGAGCAAGAGGCGCAAACCGCCACGCGTGTGGCGTCGCGACTGCGTGGCGTCAATCGGGTGTTGACGCTGTTCGAGCCCATCACGGCCGAAGAGGCAAGGCGCTACGCCAATCAGGATTCGGCGCTCGAGAGCACCCAGATCGAGGGAACCGGCGGCCAGATTTCGCAGTCTGAGACAGGCAGCAACGTGCCGGCGGGGGTGTCGATGCGCACCGACGACGAAGCCGCGGCCGAGGTGCAAACCCTGGCCATCCCGGTACCTGCCGCCCCCTGATCGCTGTATTCCTGCGGTTTTCGGGTTTCTGCTTCCGGTCTTATTTCGGGTAATTTGTCATGTCTGATCCTCAACCCGCCAGTGGGTCGGCTGCTGCGTCTGGTCGCAATGCGCGCTGGGTGGTGTTGGCAGCCGCCGTGCTGATCGGTGCGGCCGGGGCCTGGTTTGCTCTCGGGCCAGCCGAGTCGGCACCGGCCGTCACGTTTACCTCCCTGCAAGGTGAAGAGATTCACACCCGTGATCTCGAAGGCAAGGTGGTGTTGGTGAATTTCTGGGCGACCAGCTGTGTCACGTGCGTCAAGAAGATGCCCATGATCACCGAGTCGTATCAAACCTATCACCCGCGTGGCTACGAAGTGATCGCTGTGGCCATGGAATACGACCCGGCCAACTACGTGATCCGGTTCGCCGAGTCGCGCGAGCTGCCTTTTGTCGTCTCGCTCGATCCCGTGGGCGACATTGCCGAGGCCTTTGGCGATGTCAGGCTCACACCCACCAGCTTCCTGATCGATCGCGAGGGCCGAATCGTCAAGCGTTATCTTGGCGACGTCGACCAGAAAACCTTCTTTGCCGACATCGAGTCGGCCCTGCAACGAGGCTAGTGCAACTCGAAGCCTCGGGCGCGCTGCACCTGATTGGCGCGTACCGGCGTGGCCTGGTTACCCCAGCTCTGTCGGGCATGACTCAAGATGGCGGCGATGTCGCTGTCCGATAGTTGCTGCCGAAAAGGCGGCATGCCGTAAGGCTGGGGGTTGAGTCTGGTGCCAGGAGCAAAGCCACCGTTGAGCACCGTGCGAATGGCGTTGGCCGGATCGGCCAATGTGACGGTGCGGTTGCCGGCCAACGCCGGCCAGCCAGGCGCCTTGCCTTCCCCCTGTTCGCCGTGGCAGTCGGCGCAGTACTGCCGGTAAGCCTGGGCTCCATGGGTGGTGCCGCCTGCAGGCGGTGAGCCGGCGGTGCGATCGTTGGCCGGCAACTGTTTGAGATAGGCGGCGATGGCCCGGGCATCTGTCAGGGTGAGGTATTGCGTGCTGGCAAACACCACTTCCGCCATCGGTCCCAGGGCCGAGCCGTGAGCCGAGGTGCCACGACGCAGAAGTTCGGCAATGTCGTCGGTACTCCATTCGGCCAGACCGTTCGCGTCGGGTGTGAGCGCTGGCGCATACCATCCGCCCACTGGCATGGCGGCCCCCGCCAGGGGCTCGTGGTTTGCCAGTCCGCCCAATGGGCCGCGGGGGGTATGGCATTCGGCGCAATGGCCGAGCCCTTCGGCGAGGTAGGCGCCACGCTCGAGCAGGCGAGCCGAGTCATCGTCGGTGGCGGTGTTGCCGTGGGCGCCAGCGGGGCGCTCGGGCTGAGTCGCCGGCGAGAAATTCAGGGCACGCCAGAAGGCCAGCAACCAGCGCTGGTTGTACGGAAAGGGCAGGTCGTGCGCCGGGCTGGCTTGGTTCACCGGCGCCACGGTGCGCAGCCAGGCATAGATGGCATCGGCATCGGCCCGGGTGATGTGGGTGTAGCTGGTATAGGGGAAGGCGGGATACAGCAGTTCGCCATCCCGACCACGCCCGTCGTGCAGGGCCTGCCAGAAGTCATCGGCGCTCCAGCGGCCGATACCGTGTTCTTCGTCGGGCGTGATGTTGCTGCCATACAGTGTGCCCCAGGGCGTGGGCAAGGCTCGGCCACCCGCAAACGGCTCACCACCACGGGCCGTGTGACATGCCGCGCAGTTGCCGACACGCGCCAGGTAGGCGCCGCGCTCGATCAGTGCAGCGTCGTCGAAGGTTGTGGTGCTGGCTGGCACTGGCGGGGCCGAACGGGTGCCCAGCCACCAGCCGGCGATCAGCACGGCCACCGCCGCGGCGACCACCACCATCACGACTCGCTTGAGAAAGGTGCGCACAGCCCGAGCGTTCATCGTGGTGCTCCTTCCGCCACCGGCTGATGGCAAGACAGGGGCAACGGTTCGGTGCTGGCGGCCGCCGGTCGGTAATCGGGCGGTACGGGCTGACTGGCCAGCCAGCCGGCCACGGCGGCCAGTTCGGCGGGCTGCAGTTGCCTGGCCACTTCGGCCATGCAGTCGGGTGCCATGGCCTTGCGAGTATTGTTTTGCCAGGAACCCAGCTGGGCGCTGAGATAATCGCGCGACAGGCCGAGCAGTCCCGGCATGGCGGGCTCACGGCCCGCCAGGTCGGCGCCGTGGCAGGCGGCACAGGCGGGCAGTTCGCGGGCAGGGTCGCCGTCGAAGATCAGCTGTCTGGCCAGGTCGCGCTGAGCCGCTGACAGATTGTGGCGCTCGGGCGGCGGATAGGGCGGATGCTGGTTGGCGAAATAACGGCCGATATCCTGCAGATAGGCGTTGGGCAGATGGTCGAGCAGCAGTGTCATGGGCGCGTACTGACGCCGCCCATCGCGAAAGTTGAGCAACTGCTGGTAGAGGTAGCCGGCCGGCTTGCCGGCGATGCGTGGGTAATAGCCGTCTGCCGTAGCTCGCCCGGTGTCGCCGTGGCAGGCCGTGCAGGCCATCATGCGCTCGGCCATGGCATCGGGCAGATGGGTGTGGCCGGCGTCGGTCGTTTCGGACGGGTCGGCGATGGCCACCGACATCGCTGCCAGCCCCACCCCGAAAAAACGCACCGCCGCGGATGCGGCAATATATTGCCAACGCCTTGTCATGCCATGGTTCCCGACACACTGCTGTTCCGGCAGATTGTACCAACCTGAAACAGCGCCCTGGCGAGCGAGGTCTGCGCGGTTGCGTGGGGTCAGGCCTTGAGGTAGTCGGGATACAACCCACGCACATTGGCGTGCAATCGGGCCAGCCCCATCAAGGCCTCGATATTGGGGGCCTCGACGCCGACCTGGCGCGCGATCTCGAGTACCGACCCCACCAGAGCATCGATCTCCACGGCCTTGCCGGCCTCGACATCCTGCAGCATCGACGTGCGAAAGGCGCCCAGGCTGCGGGTGACCTGATGGCGCTCCTCGGGATCCGTATCGATCGGAATCCGGATACGGGCGCCGATGGCTGCGGCTTCGCGCATGCAGCGCGACATGAAGTGGCGCACGTAGTCGTCGTCGAGGAGCTTGTCGGTGGTGGCGCCGGTAATGCCGGACACCGGATTGACCGTCATATTGCCCCACAGCTTGTACCAGATGTCGCGCTGGATCTGGGGCGATTCGTCGATCTCGAAGCCGGCCTTGCGCAAGGCGGCAATGATGGCCTGGGCGCGCGGAGTCTCGGCGCCACCCGTGGGTTCGCCAACAATGATTCGGTTGCCGGCAATGTGCCGCACCACGCCGGGCCCTTCATTGGCCGCGGAGAGGTGAGTGACGGTGCCCACCACCCGCTCATGGGGAATGGCGGCCGTGATGGCGCCACCCGAGTCGAGCGTTTCGAGTCGAATGCCCGCCAGTTCGGGCGACATGCCGTGGAAGAACCACCAGGGCACGCCGTTCATGGTGGACAGCACCGTGGTATCGGGCCCGATGAGGGGGGCGATCCGGGCAGCCACGTCGGGCATGGCGGTGGCTTTGACCGACAGCACCACCACATCCTGCGGGCCGAGTTCGGCGGGATCCTGTGCAGCCCGGATCGGGTGGCGGGTGGTTTTCGGTTGCTCGGGCCCGCCCTCGATCAGGGTGAGGCCGTCGCGCTGCAGAGTGTTGAGTGTGGCGCCGCGGGCCACGGCGCTGACGTCCATGCCGTGGCTGGCCAACCGGCTGCCGATCAGGCCGCCGATGGCGCCGATGCCGTAGATGCAGATCTTCATGTTTCTCGCTGGAGTGTCTGGGGTAACGGGGCTGTGTTATTGGCGGTAGGAATCATCGATGCGATCGAGTTGCCGCACCAATGCCGCAAAGACGTCTTCGCCGGCCCCATAACGCGGGTTGAACTGCATGGCATCGACACCACACTGGCGCTGCACGGCCTCGGGGATGGGGCGCGTGCGCCCCAGGGCTGCGCCGGCCACCTGGATCTCGCAGGCGCGCTGAAGTGTCCACATCACCGAGAAGGCCATGGGGATGGTATGGCCCCAGGTGAGCAGGCCATGATTGCGCAAAATGACCGCTGGCTTGTTGCCGATGGACTGGATCACCCGCGGACCTTCGTCGGCACGGATGGTGATGCCTTCAAACTCGTGATAGGCCACGCGATCGTACAGCTGGGCCGAGTAGAAGTTGTCGGGCGACAGGCCGCAATCGGCACTGGCCACCGCACAACCCTCGGTGGTGTGCGTGTGCATCACGCAATGGGCGTCGTCGATGGCACCGTGAATGGCGGAATGCAGCGTGAAGCCGGCCGGGTTGATCTGGTACTCGGTATCTTGCAGCACGTTGCCGTCGATATCGATCTTCACCAGGTTGGACGCAGTGACTTCGCTGTAGTGCAGGCCGAAAGGGTTGATCAGAAAATGCTTGTCGGGGCCCGGCACGCGCATGGTGATGTGGTTGTAGATCATCTCCGTCCAGCCCAGCATATGGAATATGCGGTAGCAGGCGGCGAGCTGAACGCGGAGTTGCTGTTCGGTTTGGATGGTGTCGTTCATGACAATGACCTTCACTGAGAATGGATCGGGAGTGATGTCTGCGTGATGCCTCGGCATGTTCGAAGGGGCAACCGCCTTTCGATCACGCTACGTCCTTATTCTCCCGCAATGCCATACCTTCACACAATCGAATAATCCTGTGGGGTTTTCTATAAAAACTTGATAATGTGACCACCGGGAGTCGGGATCTGTCACCATGAACCTCACCATCAAACAATTGCGGGCCTTTGCGGCGGTGGCCCACACCAACAGCTTCACGGAAGCCGCGCGCTACTTGCACCTCACGCCGGGAGCGATCAGTTCGCTGGTACGCGACCTGGAGAGCGAGCTGGGATTCTCCGTCTTTGATCGCACCACCCGGCGCGTGGCGCTGTCGCGGGCGGGTCACGACTTTCTGCCGGCGGCCGAAAAAGTGTTGTCCCAGGTTCAGGCTGCCGTCCTGCAGGCACAAGACGTGAAGAATCAGGTCACCGGGGTGGTTCGTGTGGCGGCTCCGCTGATCCTCGCCTCTGTGGTGCTGCCGCGTCTGATCGCGCGCTATCGCCAGAGTCACCCGCGGGTTCAGGTTCGTCCCGTGGACTGCGCTGTCGATCAGCTGGCCACCTGTGTTGATCGGGATCTTGCCGATCTGGCCGTGGGTCCGGGGCTTGCCACGGGCTCAACGGTGCGCCGCCAGAAGCTCTTCTCCAGCTCATGGGTGTTGTGGTGCCACGCCGAGCATCCGCTGGCGCAGCAATCTGCCATTCCATGGTCACAGTTGTGGCGCGAGTCGGTCATCGTTGCCGGCAACGACTTTCCGCAACGCCCGGGGCATGAACCGCTGCGAGACCAGAGTCACGACGTGGGTGAAGACTTTGCACCGACCTATGTGGTGGACAACATCACGACGGCCCTGGGAATGTCGGCCGCCGGCCTGGGGGTAACGCTTTCGCCCGCTTATGTGGAACTTCTGGCCCATGGCATGGGCCTGGTGATGCGGGCGTTGGGGCCGCCCTGGCTGGACCGCGAAGTGTGTCTGTTCAGTCCTGAGCAACGCGCTCTCAGCCCGGCGGCGGCGGCGCTTTCGGATTATCTGGTGGACGACCTGGCGTCGTGGTCCTGGCGATAGGCCGCAAAGCTGCCGCCTTCGGCAGCCAGACGGGCCAGCAGGGGGCTGGGCTGCCACCAAAAGCCATGTTCTTCGTGCAGGCGCTGCACGTCGGCATAGACTCGATCGAGGCCGATCTGGTCGGCCAGGTACATGGGGCCACCGCGCTCCTTGGGGAAGCCGTAGCCCGTGATGTACACGATATCGATGTCGCTGGCGCGCAGGGCAATGCCCTGCTCGAGCAGGCGGGCGCCTTCGTTGATCATGCCGTACAGGCAGCGCTTGAGGATTTCTTCTTCGTCGATGGCGCGGCGCTCGATGCCCAGCTTGGCGGAGTATTCGACGATGAATTGTTCCACTTCGGGGTCGCGGTGCGGGGTGCGGTCGCCCGGCTCGTAGCGATACCAGCCCTTGCCGGTTTTCTGGCCCAGGCGGCCAAGGTCGCACAGGTGCAGGATGAGGTCGTTGTAGCGGCGGTCGTTGGGGCGGGTGGCCATTTGGGCCTTGCGGGTTTGATAGCCCACGTCGTTGCCGGCGAGGTCGTGCACGGCGAAGATGCCCATGGCGTAGCCGAAGCGCTTGAGCGCGGCATCCACCTCGTGCGGCAGGGCGCCTTCTTCCACCAGAAAATGCGCTTCGCGGGTGTAGTTGCGGAACAGGGCATTGCCGATGAAGCCGGGATATATGCGCGAGAGCACCGAAATCTTGCCCATGCGTCGGCCCAGATCCATCAGCGTAGCGATCACGTCGTGTGCCGTATGGCTGGCGCGCACCACTTCCAGCAGCTTCTGCACGTGGGCCGGGCTGAAGAAGTGAGCGCCCACGACGTCGGCGGGGCGCCGGGTGACCGCAGCGATCTCGTCGACATCGAGGCCCGAGGTGTTGGTCGCCAGAATGGCGCCGGGGCGGCAGATGGCGTCGAGCTCCTTGAAGATCGACTGCTTGAGCGGCAGGTCTTCGAACACAGCCTCGATCACGAGGTCGACCTCGGCGAGATCAGCCATGACGGTGGAGCCGGTGATGCGGGCAAGTCGTTCGGCCACCTGATCCTCGGTGAGCCGGCCCCGCTTGACGCTGCTGGCGTAGTTGTCGCGCACACGCTGCAGGCCGCGTTGCAGCGCGTCGTCGCTGCGATCGAGCAGCACGCAGGCGATGCCGGCGTTGGCCAGCGACATGGCGATGCCTCCTCCCATGGTGCCGGCGCCGATGATGCCCACCCGGTTGACCGGCCGCAGCGGCGTGTCGGCCGGGATGTCGGCAATTTCCGCGGCCTGGCGGGCGGCTTGTTCGATGTGCGCCAGGGCGCGCTCGCGTTCGGCGTCGGTGACGGGTGCGGTGAGGGGGGAGGCGGTGCTTGTCATGCGGGTCCTTGCAGCAATGTCGGAACAACGGCGGGCAACGGCAAAATCAGTTCTGGCCGGGGGGCGTGAGCGGCTTGGCGCGCTTTTCGACAAAGTCGCGCAGGCGATCGGCGGCTTCGGGCGGGCGGCGCAGGTTGGAGTTGAGATATTCCATGAACAGGCCGTCTTCGTGCGAGAGGTCGTTGATGCGTGGCAGCACGTTGGTGATGCGCCAGTTGGTGTCGTGCGTGTTCTGCGAGATGCGTTCGGCCAATTCGCGCGCCTTCTGCAGGTGCTCGCCCTCGGGCACCACATAGCGCACGATGTGCTCGCGTTCGGCTTCATCGGGGTTGAGCAGGCGCCCCGTGAGCATCATGTCGGCCATCACGGTGTAGCCGATCACGCGCTGGATGCGCACCGTGCCGCCACCCCCCACGAAGATGCCGCGCTGGGCTTCGGGCAGGCCGAAGAAGGCCGAGCGATCGCATACGCGAATGTGCGCAGCGGTGGCCAGCTCCAGCCCGCCACCCACCACGGCGCCGTGCAGCGCGGCCACCCAGGGGATGGGTCCGCGCGCAATGATGTCGAACACTTCGTGCCACGAGTGGCGCTTGCCGCGCCGCGGATGGCCTTTTTCGCTGGTGGCCTTGGCCAGCGCCTCGGCCAGGTCGAGGCCGGCCGAGAAGTTGTTGCCGTGACCGAACAGCACGCCCACGTCGGCTTCGTCGCCGGCGCGTACCACCGCGTCGCGCAGGGCGGCGATGGTGTCGTCGTTCATGGCGTTGCGCTTTTCGGGACGGTTGAGGCCGATGAGAGCAACGCGGCCTTCCTGCTGATAGGTAACGAGGGTGTCGGTCATGAAGATTCCTGTGTTTGAGGGAATGGCGTCGTTGAAAAGGGCGACGCCAACGGATTCAGAGCTCGATGATATCCATATCCTTGAGTCGAATGCCGGCGGCGGCTTCGAATTCTCGCTTGACCCAATCGGGTTGGCCCGCGTGGAAGAGGAAATGGTAGAGAAGCTTTTCCCATTTGGGCTCCTTGCCATACTCGGCCAGCGGCAGCCCGTTGAGGAAGAAATCGCGGTGATCGCTGGGCAACACGATACGATGATTGCGCGCCGGATCCCGCAGCACCCCTTTGGGGTCGCGATCCTGTTGCACGGCCTCGATGTCGTCGAACAACTGACGGCGAAGCATGGCCACGCCGCGATCGCTGGCGCCCAGGTGTTCGCGTGAGCGATCGGCGATGCGGCCCTGGCCCACCCAGGCCACGATGTCCTGATTGATGATGTGCGACGTGATCCAGCGGCCACGGGCATCGCGAATCGGTGCGTGCCATGACGGAATCATGGGCTGCTCGTAGGGTTCGCTCTCGTGCGGCAGGCGTATGAAGAACCAGCACACGCTCAGCATGTTCTCGTCGTCGATCGGCACGCGCCACTCGAAATGATCGCCCAGGAAGAAGCCGTTGGGCCACAGGCACACCCGGCCGATGGTCCACAAGGGGTTGGTTTCGTCGATGTCGGCCGTGATGCGCTTGTAGATCAGGCCATGCTCGAACGACTCGAAGTCGAGCTTGAGGTGGGTGGGGGCGTAGGGGCCGTTGTGACCGCGCTGACGCTGCGTCCAGTTGGCGTGCATCCATTCGAAATGCACCGGATCGATGGAGTTCTCCTGAGCTTGCAGCCAATTGCACGGCACTTCGGCGAACACGACCTGCCGAAAACCGTTTTGCCACGAGAAGGCCTCCCAGTCGGGCAGTTCGGGTGCCGGTTGTGGGCCCAGGTATGCCCAGAGCAGGCCCGCCAGGGCACGCACCGGGTAGGCCTTGAGCTGCACACGCTGGCGCAAGCGGGCACCTGCCTCGGTGAGGTCTTCATACGGAGCCGCGGTGCAGCGCCCTTCGGCGTTGTACATCCAGCCGTGATAGTTGCAGCGCAGGCCTTCCGACTCGACCATGCCGTAGCTCAGGTCGGCCAGCCGGTGAGCGCAATGGCGCTCGAGCAGGCCGTAGCCCCCTGACAGATCTCGGTACAGCACCAGGTCTTCGCCCAGCAGCCGCACGGCCTTGACCGGCGCGCGCTCGAGTTCGTCGACCGCGGCAATGGGGTGCCAGTGACGGCGCAGGACTTCGCCCATGGGAGTGCCGGCACTGACCCGGGTGAGTGCGGCGTTTTTCTCTGGCGTCAGCATGGCGGCTCCAAGAGTTTCATCAGGATGGCGTGGGCGCGGCGGTGATCAGGCGGGGTTGCTCTGCGGCGCCACATGGCCCTGACCGGCCTTGTCTTCGCGCGCCAGCTTGCGCCAGTCTTCGCCGGCCTGCAGGATGCCGCCCACCGAATTGGCCTGGCGGTAATCCAGCTCGGGGTTGTCGGCAAACCAGGGCGTTTCTCCGGCCATGAACTCTCGCACGGCCCGCAGCAGCTGCTGGCGCACGCGCACCACGGCCGCGTCGGCCGAGCACAGCTGCTCGTCGGTGCGATCGTGGATCGGCCCCTGGCTGAGGAACATGGCGAAATCCTCGGTGCCCAGATGCTGGGGGAAGCCCGTGGCATGGCCACGCTTCATCAGGTCGCGATTCTGACCCCAGTTGTTGCGCGCGTCGCCGGGCGGCAGCGGCGGAAAGTTCCAGACATCGGGCGTGGCCGACATGATGGTCATGCCCAGCGGTCGATGCGGGTTGTAATGCACGAACCAGGCGCGATGGGTGGTGTCGTCGACCGGCGTGGAGAAGAAAACCGTGGCCGGGCCCGTGGCTTCGGGGGCACAAATGATGCCATACCACGGCATGACGAAATTGTTGATGCGGGCGTACACCGTGTTGTCGGGCAGTTCGCGCAGGGCCGCGTAGCGATAGCCGTAGGGCCGGTCTTCGAACTCCATCTTCGGCGCCAGTGCCTTGCTCATGTTCACCCGCTGGTTGCCCGAGCCGGCGGTGATCTGCGTGGTGGATTCGTGCAGTATGCCCACGTGCGAGGAGTCCATCGTGGCCTCTACCGCCTGCAACCAGTTGGTGGGGACCTCCTGGCTGGTGACCGAACGGTGGTTGTCGGGCAGATACGTAAAAGGCAGGTCGGGGAAGGGCGGCGGCGTGTCGCCCTTGCCCAGCCACACCCATATGATGCCGCCGCGCTCTTCGGTGCGCCATACATTGAATCGCACGTTGCGGCAGAACCGTTCCTGGTCGCCCACCTGGTTGGGGGCTTCCACCAGTCGGCCGTCCACGCTGAACTTCCAGCCGTGATAAATGCAGCGCAAGGCGTTGTCTTCGTTGCGGGCGAGCAGCAGCGACGCCTTGCGATGCGGGCAGCGCTCGTCGAAACAGGCCACGCGGCCATCGTGCGCGCGGAAGACGACGTAGTCGCTGCCCAGCAAGCGCACATGCATGGGGGCACCGCCGGCCTCCAGCTTGCTGGCCGGCACGGCCGGCAGCCAGTAATGCTGTCGGAACATTTCGCCCATGGGGGCGCCATGGTCGACACGGGTAAGCAGCTCGTTTTCTTCGCGGGTGATGGCCATGGGATCCTCCGGGAGCAATGGCAGGGCGGGCGACGCCGGAACGGGGTGACTTGCCATCCCGGGGCGCCGGTGCCCGTTGGCCGGGCGACGATCGTTCGCCCGGCCGGTTTCAGGCGTCCGGGTCTTTATGGAAGGCGCGGGTGTACAGGCGTCGGCAATTGCATTCGAAGATATTCTTGCGTGCCTGCTCATCGAGCCAGCTGATGTTTTCGATCACTGGCTTGAGATCGTCGTAGTCGCGACCCGAGATCGGGTCACGGGCGCTGCCCGTGCCCGGCTTTTCGGTGCCGAACAGCACGTTGTCGGTGCCGGCCACCTTGATCAGGAGCTCGAGGGATTCCTGCGCGTAGTTGCAGGTGTCGAAATAGAGCTGGCGCAGCTTGTCGTCGAACGAAACCGGTTCGTTCTTGCGTACCGACCACGCGCGAAACCGCCCCATCTGATACGGAATGGCGCCGCCGCCATGAGCCACGACGATCTTGAGGTTGGGGAATTTGTCGAACACGCCATGCGCGCTTTCGAGCAGCGAAATGACGGCGATGCTCTCTTCGTTGATGAACTTGAGTGTGTACGACTCGCGCGACTGGCAGCTGCCGGCCGAGTGGATGAGGCCGGGTACGTCGAGCGCGACCATGGCTTCGTACAGCGGATGCCAGAATTTATCGCCCAGGCCCGGCGGGGGCGCTTCGGCCCCTTCGGTCGGGTCGGGGTTGATCAGACAGCCCACAAAACCGAGTTCGTTGATGCAGCGCTCCAGTTCGGGCACCGCCCGCACCGAGGGGCACTCCTTGCGGAACTGGGGCAGACCGGCCACGCCGCGAAAGCGATCGGGGAACATCTGCACGGCGGCATGTATGAGGTTGTTGCAGTAGCGCGACCAGAGCTCGGTGACTTCCGCTGGCTCCACCGAATGCAACTGCAGGTAGGGGCGCGGCGATAGAAACTGCACGTCGGTACCCACCTGGTCCATGGTGCGCACGAGCTCTTCCACCACCTTGCGCAGCGACGCTTCGGGAACCTTGGGCTGGGAGGCCGGGTTGGCACGGCCCCCCACCAGCTCCGCCATATAACGGAAGCTTTCGGGCGGCATGACGATATGGGCGTGGGAATCGATGATCACGGCGAGTCCTGGCTGGCCGAAGGGCCGAAGCGGTGAATGAAGTTGGGCTTAAAATATACAACCAAAAGAATCTGGCATGCAATGAGGGATTGATTCCGTTCGATCCGGCCGGGTGAAGACCGATGAAATGTCATTCGATGGATTGAACTCGGCTACTTTGTATGCCACAATCGATCACTGAAATACCATCTCAACGTCCACTACCGGAGAAGTTGCCTTGACTATCGCTTCAGCCGACCAGGTGCTGGCGGGCCTGCAACGCACGCTGACGCCGCGTTCGATCGCCGTTGTCGGAGCCTCCCCCGAGCCTGGCGCCATTGGCAGCCATGTTCTGGCCAACCTCGAAGCGCACGGCTTCGCAGGCGATCTGCATCTCGTGAGCCGCACGCGCGACGAGATACACGGTCGGCCCTGCGTGCGCTCCGTCAACGATCTGCCTCACGGTGTCGACGTCGTGGTGCTGTGCATTCCCGAGTCCGGTGTGCTCGAGGCGATCGAGCAATGCGGGCCGCGTGATGTGGGTGGCGTGGTGGTATTTGCTTCGGGTTACGCCGAGGCCAGCGACGAAGGCCGAGTGCGCCAGGAAGCCCTGGCCGCCGCCGCGCAAGCCCACGGCATGGTGCTGATCGGCCCCAATTGCATGGGTTACACCAGTTACCTGAGTGGTGTTCCGGTCACCTTTGAACCCATCGTGCCGCTGCAGCCGCTGGAAGAGTCTCGCGGCGTGGCCATCGTGGCGCAGAGCGGCGCCACGGCCGCCAACATCCGCGACGCCCTGTTGGCGCGCTGGGTGCCGGTGAGTGTGGTGGCCTCTACCGGCAACGAAGCCCAGGTGGGGGTCGAAGATTACGTTGATGCGTATCTCGAGAATGATCGGGTGGCGGTGATTGCGGTTTACGCCGAACAGATACGTCAGCCGGTGCGGTTCTTGGCATTGGCAGCGCGTGCCAGGCAGCTGGGCAAGCCGCTTGCCTTGTTGATGCCCGGCAAGAGCCAGCGTGCACGCGATGCCGCGGCGTCTCATACGGGTGCCCTGGCCGGCGATCATGCCAGCGCCACGGCACTATTGCAGGCCGAAGCCGTGGTGTTGGCCGATTCGCTCGATGAGCTTTGCGACGTGGCGTCGATTCTGCTGCGCTATCCGCAACCGTCGGCCCATGGCCCGGCCATCATTACCGGCTCGGGCGCCATCAAGAGCCTGTCACTCGATCACGCCGATGCACTGGGGCTGGATCTGCCGGCTTTCACGCCCGACACCGTCGAGCGTCTGGTGGCCATGCTGCCCGACTACGCCGTGGCCGAGAATCCGCTCGATTACACCACCATCAGCATGCGCAATCCGGCGATCGTGAGCGAGCTGGTGCAGGTGGCCATGCAGGATGGCAATGTGGGTGGCGTGGTGCTCACCATGATTTCCGGACCGGCACAGGGGCAGCGCAGCAAGGCCGCCAGCTGGGTGCCGGCAATGGCCAACCAGTCCAAGCCCGCCGTCCTGGTTGCGCTGGGCGATGGCTGGCCGCTGATCGAAGAGATGAACGATGCCTTGCGCCAGAGCCGCGCGCCCTGGTTCCGTTCGCTCGACCGCGCCCTGCGCGCTCTGGCGCGGGTTGCCGAGTTTGGCGCAGCCCTGGCCCGGGCCAGTCGCCGCGAGAGTGCCGACGCTGCGGCAGCCGTGGCGCTGCCTGGCCCCCTGGCCGCCAATGGCATCGTGCCCGAATATCAGGGCAAGCGCTGGCTGGCCGATCTGGCAATCACGGTGCCGCAAGGCACGTTGGCGCGCGATGTCGACGAGGCGCTGGCTGCGGCCGACACCATCGGCTATCCCGTGGTGCTCAAGGCCCAGGCGGCCGAGCTGCCACACAAGAGCGACGTGGGCGGGGTCAAGGTGGGCATTGCGGATGCCGCTGCCCTGCGCTCGGCCTGGCAGGCCATGTACGACAATCTGGCGCAACACCGTCCCGGCCTGGTCCTCGATGGTCTGCTGGTGGAAGGCATGGGCGCGCAGGGGCTCGAGCTGGTGGTGGGGGCCCGCCGCGATCCGCAATGGGGCCCCGTGGTGCTGGCCGGGCTGGGTGGCATCTGGATCGAGGCCCTGCACGATGTGCGGCTGATGCCTGCCGATCTGGCCATCGACGACATCGTGGCCGAGCTCCGTCGCCTCAAGGGCGCGGCATTGCTCGATGGCCTGCGCGGCGCCGAAGGGGTGGACGTGCAGGCTGTGGCCCGGGTGGTGTCGGCCATCGGCCGGCAGATGCGCGCCAACCCCGATATTCTCGAAATCGACGTAAACCCGCTGATCGCCTATCCCGATCGAGTGTTGGCTCTGGATGCCCTGGTGGTTTGCGCGCAACCTCACCGCCAGCCGGAGGCCGCATGAAATTTACCTTCAGTGCCGAAGACGAATCCTTCCGGCAAGAAGTGCGCGAGTTCATGCGCGACAACCTCGATCCCGCACTGCAACGCAAGGTGGCCCTTGGCTTGCGCCTCGATCGCCCCGATTACGCGGCGTGGTACGGCAAGCTGCAGCAAAAGGGCTGGGCCACCCCGGGTTGGCCGCGAGAATACGGCGGACCGGGCTGGAGCCATCTGCAGAAGTACATCTTCGATGAAGAAACCTCGCTGGCCTGTGCCCCCCGCATCATCGCCAGTGGCATCAACATGCTGGGACCGGTGCTCATGGCATTTGGTACCCCGGCCCAGAAGGAAACCTATCTGCCGGCCATTCAGCGCAGCGAGATCTGGTGGGGCCAGGGCTTTTCGGAGCCGGGTGCCGGCTCCGACCTGGCCACCATTCGTACCACCGCCGTGCGCGACGGGGATCATTATGTGGTCAATGGTCACAAGGTCTGGACCTCCTATGCCCACTTCTGCGACATGCTGTTCTGCCTGGTACGCACCGACCCGTCCGCGCCCAAGCCGCAACAGGGCATCTCCTTTCTGTTGATCGATGCGTACGCGCCGGGCGTCACCATTCGCCCCATTCGCATGCTCGAAGGTGGCGTGGATCTGAATGAGGTCTACCTCGACAACGTGCGCGTTCCGGTCGACAATCTGGTGGGCGAAGAGAACAAGGGTTGGTCGTACGGCAAGTATTTGTTGGGCCATGAGCGTACCGGTATTGCCGGTATCGGTGGTTGCAAGCAGCTGCTGGCGCGGGTGCGTCTGCTGGCAGGCGAGCAGACGCTGGGCGATGGCACCATGCTCGACGATCCCGCCTTGCGCGAACGGATTGCCGCGCTCGAGCTCGAGCTGCGCGCGCTCGAGTTCACCGGCTTGCGCATCCTCAGCGACAACCAGGAATGCCTGGTACCGGGGGTGGATGCTTCCATCCTGAAAGTGCGCGGTACCGAATTGCGGCAACGGTTCTTCGATCTGTTGCTCGATGTGGCCGGACCCTGGTCGGTGCCGTTCAGCGAAACCGCCATGCTGGAAGGTCTCGACGACGCGCTGCCTTCGGCGCCCGAGTTCATGGCAGTGGCCGCCAACGCGCTCGATGCGCGCAAGGCCACGATTTACGGCGGCACCAATGAGGTGCAACGCAACGTCATTGCCAAAGTCATGCTGCGCTGAGGAGCCATCGATGGATTTTTCTCTGGATCAAGAACAGGTGGCGCTACGCGATGCCGTTCGCCGGTTTTGCGACGATCAATACCCTTTCGCCCAGCGTGGTGAGGTCGAGTCGACCGAGCTGGCCCGACAACGCTGGCAGGCGCTGGCCGGCATGGGCCTGTGCGGGCTGCCACTGCCCGAGGCGGCAGGCGGCAGTGCACTGGGCACCACCGAATCCATGCTTGTGGCCCACGAGTTGGGCCGCAGCCTGGGTGGCCAGGGTTGGGTCGCCGCCGTGGTTCTGGCCGCCGGTGTCCTGGCCCGTCAAGGCTCGACAGCCCACCAGGAAACCTGGTTACCGGGTGTGGTGGAAGGCGAGCGGGTGCTGGCCTGGGCCGTGTCGGCCGCCGAGATGCAAGGCGATCTCACCCACCCCGGCGTCACTGCCCGTCGCGACGGCGATGATTACGTGTTCGACGGTCACAAGGCGTTCGTGCTCGAATCCGACCGCGCCGATGCGTGGTTACTGCTTGCCCGCACGGCCGGAAACGACGGCGAGTCGGCAGGCCTCACCCTGTTTCTGATGCCTGCCGATACCTCGGGGGTCACCGCGCGCCCGTATCGCCACCTCGACGGTCGCGGCAGCCTGCAGCTCACGCTGGCGCAGGCCCGGTTGCCGCTGAGTGCCATCGTGGGCGAGGTGGGGCAGGCGCACGCCGTCGCCGAAGCCGCTTTCGACGCGGCCGTGGCCGCCTGGTGTGCCGAGGCCGTAGGCGCCATGGAAAGCCTCTGGGAACAAACGCGCGACTACCTGCAGACACGACAGCAATTTGGTCGACCCCTGGCCAGCTTCCAGGCACTGCAGCATCGCCTCGCCGATGCGCTGATGGATCTGGAGATGTCGCGCTCGATGGTGTGCGCCGCCACGGTGGCGGTGGCGGAAGCGCCGTTGGCCGAGCGTCGCCGGTTAGTGCAGTCGGCCAAGGCCTACGTGGGCCGCGCCGCCCGCGAGGCCGGTCACTGTGCCATCCAGCTGCACGGCGCCATGGGCATGACCGCCGAGTGCCGCGTTGGTCATTTCGTCAAGCGACTGATGGTGCTGGAGCAACTGGGCGGCAATCCCCCGGTGCACCTGCGCGCGTTGGCCGCCTGATTTTCGTCGGAGTCGTCCACAGGGTCGACCCATTTACAACAGGAGACACACATCATGTTCGCGACACATCTGCTACGCAGCGTCATCGCCGGGGCCACGCTGGTGGCGGCAGGCCAGGCCATGGCCAGTGATCACCCCATTACCTTTCTGGTGGGCTTCCCGCCGGGTGGGTCCACCGACACCATGGCTCGCGTGGTGGGTGAGCAGGTGGGCAAGACGCTCGACCGCCCGGTGATCGTTGAAAATCGTCCGGGCGCCGGCGGCCGCGTGGCCGCACTGGCTCTCAAGAACAGCGCTCCCGATGGCAACACCTATCTCGTGATGCCCAACGCCTCGGCGGTTTTCAACCACCTGCTGTATTCCACCGACACGCTGGGCTACGACCTGCTGAGCGACATGACGCCGGTGGCGGTGTTTGCGTCGGGCCCCATGGGGCTGGCGGTCAACGGTGATCTGGGTGTGGATTCCGTGCCCGAGTACATCGAATGGGTTAAAAGTGAAAGCGATGGCAAGGGCTTTTTCGGCTCGGCCGGTCAAGGCGGGCAAACCCACTTCTCCGGTCTGGCCTTTGGCGAGGCCGCCGGCATCGAGATGGAAGTGGTGCCGTACAAGGGCAATGCGCCCATGGTCACCGACCTGATCGGTGGGCAGGTGCCTGCCGGTGTGTCGGTGGTGGGCGATCTGCTGCCGCATGTGGCGTCGGGTCGGGTCAAGTTGCTCGCCGTGTTTGGTGAAGAGCGTTCGCCGCTCGTGCCCGACGTGCCCACCTTCCAGGAGGTCGGCGTCGACGTGGTCGCCGGCGATGCCTGGACGGGCATGTGGACGCGAGCCGGTTCGCCGGATTCGGCCGTGAGCGCCATCCAGGATGCCGTGCGTCAGGCGCTCGCCGAGCCTTCGGTCCAGGAAACCTTCCGCAAGGCCAATCTGGTGACCTCGGAGCTGCAGGGCGACGCCATGCGCACCAAGGTGGCCGACGAGTTGAGCTTCTGGGCCCCGGTCATCCAGGAGTCGGGTTTTACCCCTGATCGCTAAGCGTCATTGAGCCAACCCTTTTGCCTGCGGTCGAAGGGTTGGCTCGTCACTAGAGGAATCAACACATGAGTCTGGATGGCAAGGCTTATATCGTGGGGGCGTTCGAGCATCCCACCCGCAAGGCCGACAATCTTTCCGTGGCGCGTCTGCACGCCGAGGTGGCGCGTGGTGCGCTGGAAGATGCCGGCCTTACCAAGAACGACATCGACGGCTACTTCTGCGCTGGCGATGCTCCCGGGCTGGGTGCCACCAGCATGGTGGAATACATGGGGCTCAAGGTGCGTCACGTCGACTCCACCGAATGTGGTGGCTCGGCGCCGATTCTGCATGTGGCTCATGCGGCAGAAGCCATCGCGGCCGGTCGCTGCAATGTGGCACTGGTCACGCTGGCCGGGCGTCCGCGTGCCGCCGGCGCGGCATTGCGTCTGGCACCGCCCGATCCCGATGCGCCAGACGTGGCTTTCGAGATGCCTTTCGGCCCCACCACCCAGAACATGTACGGCATGGTGGCGCGCCGCCACATGCACGAATTCGGCACCACCAGCGAGCAGCTCGCCTGGATCAAGGTGGCGGCGTCGCATCATGCGCAGCACAATCCGCACGCCATGCTGCCCAAGGTGGTGACGGTAGACGACGTGTTGCAGTCGCCCATGGTGTCCGACCCCTTGCACCGCCTCGATTGCTGCGTGATGAGTGACGGCGGCGGTGCCCTGATCGTGGCACGGCCCGAGATCGCGCGCTCGCTCAAGCGGCCGCTGGTGAAGGTGCGCTCGGCGGCAGAGGCCCAGAAAGACTCGCGTGCCGGCCGCGTGGACCTCACGTATTCGGCCGCTGCGTTTTCGGGCCCGGAGGCCTTTGCTGCGGCTGGCCTCAAACCCGTGGATATCCAGTACGCATCGTTCTACGACAGCTTTACCATCACCGTGCTGATGCAGATCGAGGATCTCGGGTTTTGCGCCAAAGGTGAGGGGGGTCGTTTCGTGGCCGATGGCAATCTGATTTCCGGCGTCGGCAAGTTGCCGTTCAATACCGACGGCGGCGGCCTCTGCAACAATCATCCCGCCAATCGCGGCGGCATGACCAAGGTGATCGAAGCCGTACGTCAGCTCCGTGGCGAAGCGCACCCCGCCGTACAGGTGCCGGGTTGCACACTGGCCCTGGCCAATGGCATTGGCGGCTCCCTGGCTTCGCGGCACACGGCCGGTACGCTGATTCTCGAGAGGGTTTGATCCATGTCTGCACAAGAACGCAAGATTCCTGCCCCCCCCGTGCTGCCCGATGCGCAGCCTTTCTGGGACGCCGCCAGCGAAGGCCGGCTGGTGATCAAGCGCTGCGCCGATTGCGGCGAAGTGCACTATTACCCGCGCGCGATCTGTCCGCACTGCCTGAGCGGCAATACCGAATGGCTCGATACGGCCGGCGAGGGTTCGCTCTATTCCTTCAGCACCATGCGGCGCGGCGAGGTGGCCTATACCGTGGCCTTCGTCACGCTAGATGAGGGCATCACCATGATCACCAACGTGGTCGATTGTGATCCCGCCACGCTCCAGGTGGGCCAGCGCGTGCACGTCACGTTTCGCGCCACCGACGGTGGCCCGCCGGTTCCCTGTTTTTCTCCTGTTTGAGTGGTTTCATGTCCGAGTCTCATCTGTCGCGCTCCGAGCGCCCTGGTCCGTTGTCCCGTTTTCTGGTGATCGATGCCTCGCGGGTGCGGGCCGGCCCTACCGCCGTTCGCACTTTCGCCGACCTTGGCGCGCGTGTCATCAAGATCGACATTCCTCCCGATGCCCCGGGCGGCGACGACATGATTGGTGGTGCCAATCACGACCGGCCCGATTACCTCAACCTGCATCGCAACAAGCAGAGCCTCACGCTCAATCTCAAGACCGACGAGGGCGTGAAGATCCTGCACCGGCTGATTCGCGAGGGCGACGTCTTCATCGAGAACTATCGGCCCGACGTCAAGTATCGGCTCGGCATCGACTACGAGGCGCTCCGCCAGATCAACCCGGCGCTGGTCTATGCCAGCATCTCGGGTTTCGGGCAAGACGGACCCTACGCCAAGCGCCCGGGGTTCGACTCGATTGCCCAGGGCATGGGCGGGCTGATGTCGGTCACCGGCAAACCGGGCGAAGAGCCCATGCGGGTGGGCATCCCCATTGCCGACCTTTGCGCCGGCCATTTCTGTGCCATGGCCACCATGGCTGCACTGCTCGAGCGCGATGCCACCGGCCGTGGCCAATGGGTGCAGACCTCGCTGCTCGAGGCACAGATTGCCATGCTCGATTTTCAGGCCGCACAGTATCTGGTGGCCGGCAAGGTGCCGCAGCCCCAGGGCAACGAGCATCCGCTGACCGTGCCCACGGGCGTGTTCCCCACGGCCGATGGCTACATCAACGTTGCCGCCATTGGCCAGAACATGTTCAAGCGCCTGTGCCAGGCGATGGATGTGCCTGAACTGTTCGACGAACCTGGCTTCAGTTCCGATCCCGAGCGTGTGCAGAATCGTGAACGCGTCAATGCCGCCGTGGCCGATCGCCTCAGCCAACGGCCCACGGCCGAATGGATGGAGCGTCTCGAGGCGGCTGGTGTGCCTTGTGGGCCGATCAATCGGGTCGATCAGGTGTTTGCCGATCCGCAGGTGCAGCATCTGGGCATGCGCTGGCCGATGTCGCATCCCCAGCTGGGCGATATCGGCGTGGTGGGCCAGCCCATGCGGTTTTCGTCGCATCCGCGCGCCGAGTCGCCGACGCCGGCACCGGCTCAGGGCGAGCACACCGATCTGGTGTTGCGCGAACTGGGTTACAGCGATGCCGACATTGCCCGGTTGCGCGCCGCCACCGTGGTGTAAAGCCGGTCGCCGGCCATGGGTCGGCGCCACTCTTCAATTCTTGCGCCTGCAAAGGAGTGCAACATGGCCCGACTCGTCGCCGCCTTCGGTTCGTCGCACAGCATCATGCTCACCTCCACCCGTGAGAACTGGCAGCATGATTTCGAAGCCGCCGATCGACGCAATGCGCATTTTTTCGATCGCAGCGGTCAGCATCTCACCTACGATCAATTGCTGGAACTCGCCCCGGCCGACTCGGCGGCCATGGTCACCCCCGACAAGATGGCGGAGCGATACGATGTGGCGCAGGCGGCCATTGCCGAACTGCGGCAACGTATTCGGGCGGCGCAACTCGATGTGCTGTTCATCGTGGGTGACGACCAGACCGAGCTGTTCCGCCTGTCCAACATGCCGGCACTGGCCATCTTCTATGGCAACACCATTCGCAATACGGCGGCACAGCAGGCGCCCGACGACACCTGGGTGAAGCGGGCGCGCATGCGCCGTCACGAGCCGGATGGCGATCGCGAGTATCCCGTGCACGCCGGGCTGGCCGAATGGCTCATTCGGCAGCTCTCCGATCGCGAGTTCGATGTGGCCGCCATGCAGTCGCTCGAGCCCGGGCAATACGAAGGCCACGCCTTCCAGTTCGTGCATCGTCGTTATCTCGACGGCTTCGATCTGCCGGTGGTGCCGGTCATTGTCAATACCTTTGATCCGCCCAATCAACCCACGCCACGACGTTGCGTACGGCTGGGCGAGCACCTGCGTGAGTTGATTGCCGAATGGCCTGAAGATATCCGGGTGGGCGTGATCGCGTCGGGTGGACTCAGCCACTTCGTGGTGGATGAAGATCTCGACCACGGCGTGATCGAGGCCATCCGCCGCAAGGATACCGACTGGCTGGCCAGGCTCGATCCCGAGCAGCTCAAGGCCGGCAGCTCCGAGATCCGCAACTGGCTGGTGGTGGCTGCCATGGCGCGCGACCTCGACCTCGACTGGGTGTCTTACACTCCGGGCTACCGCACGCCAGCCCTGAGCGGCACGGGTTTGTGTTTTGCCGCATGGCAAACGCTCGGCCTGGCCGACGAGTCCGCGATACCGTAATCAGCAAGGAATCAGAAAATGTCAGAACAACATCCTCAGTCGGGCACCCCACGCCCGGCACAGAGCGGCGGGTCGTCACCGGTGCAACGGCTGCGCCGGCTCGATGCCTGCGCCGTGTCCGATGCCCTCGACAAGCTCGGCATTCAGGGTGCCGTGACCGAATTGCAGCAGTTTTCCGGCCAGCAGCGTGTGGCCGGACAGGTCGTTACCGTCAAGCTCGGCACCGGTTCGCCGCCTCCGGGGCCAGCCAAACACCTGGGCTGCACCGCCATCGAAGCCAGTGGCCCCGACAACGTCATCGTGGTCGAACAACGCACCGGCGTCGAGGCGGGCAGTTGGGGCGGCCTGCTCACGCTGGGTGCCCGCATGCGGGGTGTGGCGGGCGTGGTGGCCGATGGTCCGGTGCGTGATATCGACGAAGCCCGCGGCTATGGCTTCCCGGTGTTTGCCCGTGCGCTCACCTCGCTCACGGCGCGCGGCCGCATCGTGGAGAAAGGCACACAGGTGCCCATCCAGGTGGGCAGCGTGGCGGTCGAGCCTGGCGACTTCGTGCTGGCCGACAACAGCGCGGTGATCTTCATTCGCGCGGCCGATATCGAGCGAGTGCTCGAGGCCGCCGAGCAGATCGCCGCCCGTGAAGCCGCCATGGCGCGAGCCCTCATGGCGGGCAAGCCCATTGGTGATGTCATGGGCGGTGACTACGAACACATGTTGAACAATTGATTGGAAGGACAATATCCATCATGAACGACGATGATCGCAATGTGGCCCGGGCAGCCAGGCTCGACACGGCCAGTCTGAGCGATGCCCTGGACAAGCTCGGCATCAACGGGCAGTGCTATCGCATCAAGCCCCGCAGCACCGATTTCCGCATGGCCGGGCGCGCCTACACGCTGCTTTACGGTCCCGCGGCCAAGCCGGCCGGAACCGTGGGTGATTTCATCGACGACGTGCCGCCCGGCAGTGTGCTGGTGCTCGACAACGGCGGGCGCGACAACGCCACCGTGTGGGGCGACATTCTGACCGAAGTGGCCCATCGTCGCGGCGTGGCCGGTACCGTGATCGACGGCGTATGTCGTGATGTTGCCTGCTGTCTGGAGCTGGGTTATCCGGTGTATTCCAAAGACCATTGGATGCGCACCGGCAAGGATCGCGTGCAGGTCGAAGGCACCAACGTGCCGGTCAACATCGGCGATGTTCGCGTGCAGCCAGGCGATCTCCTGCGTGGCGACGCCGACGGCGTGGTGGTTCTGCCGCGTGAGCATGAAGATGCCGTTCTCGACCTCGCCGAGCAGATCGAGCAGGCCGAAGATCAGATTCGTGCCGCGGTGCGCGAGGGCATGCGCCTCGACGAAGCCCGCGCCCGCTTTCGCTACCATCAATTGCAAAGCCGGGAGGCCGAATGACGCGCGTAGATCCCGCCCTCACCACTCGTACCGAGGTGCCGGCGCTCGATGAAGTGCTCGTCACCGAAGCCGCCCGTCAGGGGGCAGCCACCCTGCATGAGGCAGCGGGCAAGATCGGTGCCCTGCCTGCCGCCATTCAGGCACTGCATGTCGGCTGTCGGGTCGCAGGCCGTGCCCTCACCGTCCATTCGCCGCCTGGTGACAACCTCTGGCTGCACCGGGCCTTGGCCGTGGCGCAGCCGGGTGACGTGATGGTGGTGAACACTTCAGGCGTGTATGAGCACGGTTACTGGGGCGAAATCATGGCCACGGCCGCCCAGGCCTGCGGTTTGCGCGGTCTGGTGATCGATGCCTGCGTGCGCGATGTCGCCCTGCTCGAGTCCATGGGATTCCCGGTATTTGCGCGCGGTCGCAGCATTCGCGGCACGGGCAAGGACTTCGGCGCCACCGGCTGGATCAATCATCCGGTGCTCATGGGCGACGTGGCAGTTCAGGCGGGTGACCTGGTGGTGGGCGACGCCGATGGCGTCGTGGCGATTCCGCACGACCGCGTGGCCGAGGTGGTTGCCGCCGGCGCGCGGCGCGAAGCGCACGAAGCCGAGATCATGGCGCAGCTGCGCACCGGCGCCACCACGCTCAAGGTCTACGGTTGGGATTGACCTGACCCTGTGCCTCCCGCCTCCGGGCGGGAGGCATGCCGTTACACCTCGAGTGGGCTATCGAGGTCGAAGAACTCCAGCGGTACCGTGGCCAGAAATTCCGAAAATTCCGTGGTGCCGGCGGGTACGTGCAGCAGCATGGCCTGGGTGGCGGCGTTTTCGTCGCCCGCCAGAATGGCGCGCGATACGGCTTCGTGATCGTGCAGCGACTTCGCAATCTGCGCCCGGGTGTGGAAGTATTTCACGTGGTAGCGCTGCACCATGCGTCGTGCCGTACGCAGCTGATCGGTGAGGTAGGGGTTGCGGCTGGTGGCGTAGATCACTTCATGAAAGTGGGTATTGGCTGCCGCGTAGGCGGCCGCGTCGTGGCGCTCTGCGCAATCGCGGCAGGCTTGCAGCGCCACGGTGAGTGCCGAGGCGCTATCGGCATCCATGCGGCGGGCCGCCAGCTTGGCACACAGGGCTTCGAGTTCGCCGATGAACTCGAGCATGCTGCGCATGCGAGTGATCGAGAACCGTGCCACACGCACTCCGTGCCGCGGGGCAATCTGCACGAGATCGCGAGCGGCCAGTTGCTGCAGGGCTTCGCGTACGGGCGTGCGCGACACGCCGAAACGCTCGGCCAGCGCACGCTCATCGAGGGGTGCACCGGGCGGCAGGGCACCGGTTTCGATGTCATCCTGCAGGGCCGATCGAATCCCGGCCGCGCGGCCACCACGTGGCCGGCGGGGCTGGGAAGCCCCCTCCGCCGGGGCGGCCTGTTTGCGGGCAGTTCGTGGCATGCGTCACAGGTTGAAGTTTTGGCAGCTTTAATTATACAACCGTATTTTGGTGGTATGTATTAAACCGGGAACGGTTCGGCATCACGCCAGCGGTCGCCGCGGGCATCTCGCGCCGAGACCAGGATGTCGTATCCCGGAGGCCACGGAACGGCCAGTTGCGGATCGTTCCAGGCGATGCAGCGTTCCGCCTGCGGGGCGTATTCGGCGGTCACTTCGTACTGGATGACCGTGTCGGGCTCCAGGGCGAGAAAGCCATGGGCAAACCCGGGCGGGATCCACAACTGTGCGGGCTCGCGATGGTCGAGCTCGCAGCAGGCATGCTGCCCGAAGCTGGGCGAGGTGCGGCGAATATCCACCACCACGTCGAAGATTCGGCCGTGCAGCACCCGAACCAGTTTGCCCTGGGCGTGCGGTGGCAGCTGGTAGTGCAGGCCGCGCAGCACGCCGACCGCCGACCGCGACAGATTCTGCTGAACCCAGGGCAGGCAACCGGGCAGTTGCGAGCGCCAACTCTCGCGCCAGGTTTCCAGGAATTCGCCACGCGCATCGCGGTGTACCGCCGGATAGATGCGTTTGACCTCGGGCAGCGCCTCAAGGGGTTGGATGTGCATGGCAGGGCTTCATCCAGTCTGGCGCCGCGGCCGGTCGACGTCGGGCCAGCCATTCGGGGTGTGTCAGGTACCAGTGCACGGTGTCGCGCAAACCGTCGGCCAGTGGCACGACGGGTGCCCAGCCTGTGGCATCACGAAGCCGGCGGGTGTTGCTGGCGTAGCGCACATCATGCCCGGGGCGATCTGCCACGTGACGCAACAGACGGCTGGCGCCGCCGTCGGGCCACCTGACAGAGGGGTTTGCCAGGCCGGCGCGATGCGCATCGTCGAGGTGGCCACAAAGCTGTTCGAGCAACTCGCGGTTGCTGCAAGGGGCCCCGCCACCCGCCAGATATACCTGGCCTGGCTCGCCGGCTTCGAGCAGGGCCGCGATGGCGTGGCAGTGGTCGCTCACATGCAACCAATCGCGCTGCTGCTGGCCATCGCCATAGAGGGGTATGGTCTGACCGGCCAGGGCGCGCTGGATGGCCAGTGGAATCAGTTTTTCGGGATACTGGCGCGGGCCGTAATTGTTGGCGCTGTGCAGAATGAAGGCGGGCAGGCCATGGGTGCGGTGCCAGGCGCGCACGAGATGGTCAGCCGCTGCCTTGGACGCGGCATAGGGGCTATTGGGCGCGTACGGCGAATGCTCGTCGAACGGTGCCGCACCGGGAGCCAGGCTGCCGAACACCTCATCGGTAGACACATGCAACAACCGGAATCGCTGTCGTTGCACGGCCGGCAAGGTGTCCCACCAACCCAGTGTGGCCTGCAGCAGGTGCAGCGTGCCGACCACGTTGGTATCGACAAACGCATCGGCACCGGTGATCGAACGATCGACATGCGATTCGGCCGCCAGGTGAACGATGGCCTCGGGTTGGTAGCGCTGCAGCAATTGGCGCACCCGACTGCGCTGGCGAATATCCCCCTGCTCGAAGGTCAATCGCCCGGAACCCAGCCAGGCGTCGAGGTTGTCGAGCCCACCCGCGTAGGTGAGGGCGTCGAGCACGACCACGTGGTGAGGCGTGTGGCGCAGGCAGTAATCAATAAGATTGGCGCCGATGAAACCGGCGCCACCGGTCACGAGCAGCATGGCAGCTCAGACGACGCCGGCGCGATGGGCCTGCTCGTCGGCATGGTACGAGGAGCGCACCATGGCGCCGACCGCGGCATGACTGAAGCCCATGGCCACCGCCTCGCGCTCGAGCCAGGCGAAAGTGTCGGGATGCATGTAGCGCAGCACCGGCAGGTGATGCTCGGACGGCTGCAGGTATTGACCAATGGTGAGCATGTCGACATCGTGGGCGCGAAGATCGCGCATGACCTCGAGAATCTCTTCGTCGGTTTCGCCCAGGCCCACCATGATGCCGGATTTGGTGGGGACATCGGGATGGCGCCGCTTGAACTCCTGCAGCAGACGCAGCGAGTGCTCGTAGCTGGAGCCGGGTCGGGCCTGCTTGTAGAGGCGCGGAGCGGTTTCGAGGTTGTGATTCATGACGTCGGGCGGGCCGCCGTCGAGAACCTCGAGCGCCCGGTCGAGCCGGCCGCGAAAATCAGGCACCAGCACCTCGATGCGCGTGTTGGGCGAGAGCTCGCGCGTGCGCTGGATGCACGACACGAAGTGAGCGGCGCCACCATCGCGCAGATCGTCGCGATCGACCGATGTGATGACCACATACGCCAGCCGCAGCGCGGCGATGGTGCGTGCCAGGTTCTCGGGCTCGTCGGGATCGAGTGGGTCGGGCCGGCCGTGACCGACATCGCAGAAGGGACAGCGCCGCGTGCATTTGTCGCCCATGATCATGAAGGTGGCCGTACCCTTGCCAAAGCATTCGCCGATGTTGGGGCAGGAGGCTTCTTCGCACACCGTATGCAGGCGATGTTCGCGCAGGATCGATTTGATCTCGTGAAATCGCGAGCTGGGGGCGGGCGCCTTGACCCGAATCCAGTCGGGCTTGCGCAGGCGCTCGGCCTGCACCACCTTGATGGGAATGCGGGCGGTCTTGGCCTGAGACTTTTGCTTGAGGGTGGGATCGTAGGCAGCCACCGGAGCGGTGCCGGGATCGAGCGGAGCGGACATGAGAAGCTTCCTTGCCGCCGGGCGGCTTGCCGGCGGCAGCCGTATCGATGGAATATGGCGTATTTTAGCGCGTGGCCGCGGTGGCAGCATCGGTGTCAGGCAGCCTGCTTCCCGTTCCTCTACCCTGTTGGTTCGACTTCGAGGTCAAACATGTCCGATCCCGTGCTCCCCCGCCCCTGGTTGCCATTGCGCTTCACGCAGATCGGCCTGGTGGCCGCCGTTGCGCTGTTTGCCACGCTGGTTGCCTTCGGCAACCTCACCGACTACGGCACCAACTTTGCCTTCGTGCAGCACGTGCTGCGCATGGACACGATCTTTCCGGACGCCACGGTGGGCTATCGGGCCATCGAGTCGGCGTGGGTGCAGCACCTGGCCTATGCGCTGATCATCGCCACCGAGGTGCTCGTGGCGCTATTGTGCTGGGCCGGCGCCATCCGGCTCTGGGCCCGGCGGCACGAGCCACCCGTGCTGTTTCGGCAGGCCAAGGGGCTGGCGATCGTGGGCCTCACCCTGGGTTGTCTGCTGTGGTTCACCGGGTTCATCACCATCGGTGGCGAATGGTTTGCCATGTGGATGTCTTCGCAGTGGAATGGCATCGCGAGCGCGTTTCGCTTTTTTGTGTTGTTCGGCTTCGTGTTGCTTTATCTGGTGGTTCGTGACGACTGATCCGGTGCCGCGCTGCTGCGGTGCAGCAGGCCGCCGATGATGTGCGCAAAGCCCAGCCCCAGCAGGCAGCAGGCCCCCGTAATCACCCAGGTCATGTGCCAGCCGTTGGCCGCACCGGCTGCCCAACCCACCACCGGCGGGATGGCCAGCTGACCAAAGGCCGACCACTGCTGCATCCAGCCCACCGTGGTGGGCACCGTCTTCTCGCTGGGGGCAAAACGAACCGCCAGGTTGAACAGCGTGCCGGGAATCACACCGCCGATGGCCGAGAACACCAGCACCCCGACATACTGCAGCCAGGGCGGTGCCGACAGCCCGCCCACTTCAACAAAGGCCACCAATGTGCTCACGCCCATGCCCACGAACCCGATGGCCAGAACGGTACGTGCGGCAATGCCGCGCGACAGCAGCCGACCCGACGACACGTTGCCGATGATGTTGATGGCGGCCACCAGCGCCGTGAGCAGGCCGGCCAGTTTGCCGCTGATGCCCGCCGCGGCATAGACCGACGGCAGAAAGCCCACGATGGCCAGCCACTGACCGGCGTAGACGGCGAACGTAAAACCGATGAGCCAGGCGCCAGGGGTGCGCAGGGTGATGCGCATGCGTTCGCGCCAGCCCGCCGGATCGTCGGCGGCCCGGCGGGCGGCGCCCTGGCTGTGACGCTCGTCGGGCACGCCCAGCGCCACCCAGAGTGCCATGCCGGCCGACACGGCGGCCAGCAGCCACCACCACGCCGGCCAGCCCAGCCAGGCGATCACGGCCGGACCTGTCAAGAGGGCCAGAGCCGAGCCCACCGGCATATAGGTGCTCCACGATCCCAGCATCATCGCCATGCGGGCCGGTGGAACCAGGTTGCGAATGAGCCCCGGCGCGGCCAGGGCAATCAGCAGGAAGCCCATGCCCTCGATCGCCCGGCACCATAGCAGCAGGGCGGCGCCGTCGGCAAAGCCGCCGATCAGACTGGCAGCCGTGCACAGCAGCAGACCGATGACGACGCTGCGTTTGAGCCCCCAGCCGCCGATGGCCAGGCCCACGAACAGGCCGACCGTCATGCCGGCAATATGCACCAGCGAGATCAGAAAGCCCGCCTCGACCAGCGTGAGATCCAGTTGCGCCGTGAGTACGGGTAGCGCGGGTGCAATCTTGCCGATGTGCAGTGCCGCCACCATGCCGGCCATCAGAACGAGGAGGGCAGGCAGGAGGCTGGGCGAATCGGGTGGCGAGGGGTGGCGGGAGTGTGAGGTCACGAGGCGCTGGCCATGCAGGGAGCCTGAAAGTCGGCGACGAGGTCGGGGAGGGTGCGGGTTGCGATGCTCGCGCCGGTGGCCGGTGATGCGAGCTGACGTTGCAGTTCACGCACCAGATGCGCTGCCACGGTATCGACCGACAGCGGCAGACCCTGGCTCGCCAGGTCGGTGACGGCAAGACCGCGATAGCCACAGGGGTTGATGCCGGCGAACGGCTGCAGGTCCATCGCGACATTGAGTGCCACGCCATGATAGGTGCAGCCGTTGCGTACCTTGACGCCGAGCGCCGCGATCTTTTGAAAGTGCGCCAGAGGGTCTCGAGCAGGGTCGGCACCGGCCTGTGCCACATACACCCCCGGAGCACCGGGAAAACGCGTGGCGTGTTCCAGGCCGCAGCAGGCGAGTGTGGCCAGTACGGCCTCCTCGAGTCGGTACACGTAGTCCTTCACGTAGCGATTGGCGCGGCGCAGATCGTGCAGGATGTAGGCCACCAGCTGACCCGGACCGTGGTAGGTCACCTGGCCTCCGCGATCGGTGGCCACGACGGGGATGTGGGCCGCAGCCAGCACGTGCTCGGGTTTGCCGGCCTGGCCCAGGGTGTATACCGGCTCATGCTCGGTCAGCCAGATGGCGTCGTGGGTGAGCGGGCCGCGCGCAGCCGTGGCGGTTTGCATGGCATGCCATACCGTTTCGTAGCGCGACGGGCGCGGCAGGATCCAGTGCGCCGGCATGTGCATGGCGTTGGGCCCTACAGCACTACCTTCACCAGCTCGTGGCTGCCCAGCGCGCGATAGAGATCGTCGAGTTGCTGGCGCGACGTGGCCCGGATGGTGAAAGTGAGGCCGATGTAATTGCCCTGGCGGCTGGCGCGCGTTTCTATCGTGGCGGGGTCGAAGCCCGGGTCGTACTCGAGCACGATGGCCAGCAATTGCTGCGTGAGCTCGTCGTGACGCACCCCCATGACCTTGATGGGGAAGTCGGACGGATACTCGATGAGGGTGTCGCGGTCGGTCATGGGCGTCTGGGTGCGAGCCCGGGTGGAGCCGGGTTCGCACGAGGGAGATTACTGGAAGTACAGCCGGACGGCGTCGAACAGGCGGCCAACCATACCGGCTTCGGGCACATCGTTCAGCACGCGCAGCGAGCCCTGCTGCAGCACGTGGCCATCGAGTACCAGCTTGAGCGTACCTACCGGTTCGCCGGCTTGCAGGGGGGCAATGAGGGGATCGGTACGTTCGGCCAGCGGCACCAGGTTGGCGATCTGGCCACGCGGTACGGTAACCCAAAGGGCTTCGTCCAGCCCCAGGGGTGCCACCTCTTGCTCGCCCTTCCAGACCCGGGCTTCGATGGCCGGAGCGCCGGCTTCGTAGAGCCGTGCGGTTTCGAAGTTCTGGAAGCTCCAGTTGAGCAGTTTCAGGCTCTCCTGGGTTCGCACCGATTCGCTTGCAGTACCCACCACCACGGTAATCACGCGACGATCGCCGCGCTCGGCGGTCGCCATGAGGCAGTATCCGGCCGCTTCGGTGTGACCGGTTTTCATGCCGTCAACCGTGGGGTCGAGCCACAGCAGTCGATTGCGATTGGGCTGGGTGATGTCGTTGTAGGTGAACTCGCGCTGCTGGTAGTACTGATAGTAGTCGGGGAAGTCTCGTGTCATGCGGCGCGCCAGCAGGGCCAGATCGCTCACGGTGGTGATGTGGTCGGGGTGCGGCAAACCGGTGGCATTCTTGAAGTGTGTGTCGCTCATGCCAAGGCGTTCGGCTTCCTGGTTCATCAGGGCGGCAAAGGCTTCTTCGCTGCCGGCCAGGGCCTCGGCCAGCGCCACCGAGGCATCGTTGCCGGATTGCACGATCACCCCTTGCACCAGCTCGCCCACGGTGACAGGTTTGCGGGGCTCGATGAACATGCGTGAACCGCCCGTACGCCAGGCTTTTTCCGAGACCGGCACCTGCTGGTCGAGCTGCAGGCGGCCTTCATGCAGGGCCTTGAAGGCGAGATAGGCCGTCATCACCTTGGTGAGCGAGGCCGGTTCGACCGGGGTGTCGGCTTGGTGCGCAGCGATCACCTGACCGCTGTTGGCATCGAGGGCAATCCAGGCCTCGGCAGCCACATCGGGTACCGGCACCGAGGAGAGCTCGGCGACGGCCGGCGGTGCGCCGGCAGCGAGGGGCGCCGTGATGGTGGCAGGCATGCCCAGGGCTTCGGTGGCAGTTTGGGCCGATACCGGGGCGGCGGTGGCCAGCAGCGAGGCCATCACGACGTGCTGGCAGCCACGCCAGGCGCGTTGAAACGTTGACAGGACAGACTTCATGGTTGGCTTGAGTCGGTGGTTGGCGCCCCGAATGGGGTGCCGGGTGAAATCGGCAGTCGCCGGCACAGACCGGCGGCTGCCCGCATTATAGGCAGGGGTGTTGCTCGTTCAGGAACCATCGAGCTGCAGGGCCAGATAGCGGCTGGCCACTTGCTTGAGGCCCACGAGCTTGCCATGGAAGAAATGAGTGGCGTCGGGTATCACCACCACGGGCAGTTCCTGGGGTCGAGCCCAATCGAATACCGATTGCAGGCTGACGGTTTCGTCGAGCTCGCCATGCACCACGAGGGTGTGTTCCGGCACGGGCGCCACGGGGAAGCGTTCGGCCGCCGTGCCCACCATCATGATGGCGACGGGGTCGGGTGACGGGCTGTTGTTGGCGCCGGCCAGCACCTGGCTGGCCACCACGGTACCGAACGAGAAGCCACCCAGCACGAAGGGCAGTTTCGCCAGTTCGGGGTAGGCGCTGCCAAACTGATCGAGCAGGCGTTGCATGTCGACGGTTTCGCCGCGACCTTCGTCGTAATCGCCCTCGGATTGCCCCACGCCACGAAAGTCGGGGCGAACCGCGACCAGTCCGGCTTGTGTGCAGGCCCGGGCCAGGGTGGTGACCACCTTGTTGTCGCGGCTGCCGCCGTAGAGCGGGTGGGGATGGAGCAGCAGAGCCCAGCCACGCGGTGTGTCGGTGTCCGGCCAGTCGATGTCGCAGTGAATGCGGCCGGCCGCACCCAGGAAGGTGTCTTGTGTGGATTTGCCTGCCATGAGGAGTTCTGGCTCAGATGCGCAGGTGGTCGACGGGCTTGCCGTTGACCAGGTGCGAGTCGATGATGTCGTCGATATCGGTCTTGTCGAAGTAGCGATACCAGACGCCTTCGGGGTAGATCACCATGACCGGCCCTTCTTCGCAGCGATCGAGGCAACCGGCCTTGTTGATGCGTACCTTGCCGGCACCGGCCAGGCCCAGCGCCTTGACCCGCTGCTTGGCGTAGGCCTGCATGTCTTCGGCGCCGCAGGCGTTGCAGCTGGGGCGCTCGGCGCCGGGCGCACGCTGGTTGAGGCAGAAGAAGACATGATGCTGGTAGTAATTCATGGTGTCCCGGTAGTCGGCCCGAAACCTCGCATTGTAGTCGGCCACAAGCAGGGCAGCCAGTTGCGTTAGAATGCGGGTGGCGGGTCCCTTCGCATGCCGGACCGATGAATCTGGTCAGGTCGGGAACGAAGCAGCCACAGTCGCCATCCGGTAGTGCCGGAGTCAGGCCCGCCCCCCATTCCGTCTGTCATGGCCATTGCACGCGCCGCTGTTGCGGCGTTGCTGCCCGGCCGGGAACTCGCCGCCATGTCCTATCTCGTTCTGGCCCGCAAATGGCGGCCGCGGTCCTTCGATACGCTGGTGGGTCAGGATCACGTGGTCCGTGCCTTGCGCACTGCGCTCGATACCGGGCGCTTGCATCATGCCTGGCTCTTTACCGGTACACGCGGGGTTGGCAAAACCTCGCTGTCGCGCATTCTGGCCAAGGCGCTCAATTGCGAGCAGGGCGTTACCGCCAACCCCTGTGGCCAGTGCGACGCCTGCCGCGGCATCGACGCCGATCGTTATGTCGATTACCTCGAGCTCGATGCCGCCTCCAACCGCGGCGTCGAAGACATGTCGCGCCTGCTTGAGCAAGCGGTGTATGCGCCCACCCTGGGGCGCTACAAGGTCTACATGATCGACGAAGTCCACATGCTCACCGGGCATGCCTTCAACGCCATGCTCAAGACGCTCGAAGAGCCGCCGCCCCACGTCAAGTTCATCCTGGCCACCACCGATCCGCAGAAGATTCCGGTGACGGTGCTGTCGCGCTGTTTGCAGTTCAACCTCAAGCAGATGCCCCCGCAGTCGGTGGCCAGCCACCTCGCCGAGGTGCTGCAGGCCGAAGACGTGCCTGCCGAAGCCGCCGCGTTGCGGCTGCTCGGTCAAGCCGCGCGGGGCTCGATGCGCGATGCGCTCTCTCTCACCGACCAGGCCATTGCCTACGCCGGTGGCAGCGTCACCGAAGCCAGCGTGCGCGACATGCTTGGTGTCATCGATCAGCAGTACCTCGTACGTCTGTTGCTGGCCCTGGTGGCGGGCGATGGTCGCGCGGTGGTGGCAGTGGCCGACGAGCTGGCGACCCGAGGGCTGTCTTATACGGGGGCGCTCGACGACCTCGCGCAGTTGCTGGCGCAGGTGGCCATGGCGCAGCGCATCCCCGGTTTGCCCACCGACGACCATCCGCAAGCCGAGGCCATTCGCGAGCTGGCGGCGGCCATGTCGGCCGATGCCGTCCAGTTGTTCTATTCCGTGTGTCTGCACAGCCGTGCCGAACTCGCGCTTGCCCCCGATGAACATGCCGGGTTCGTCATGGCCTGTCTGCGCATGCTGGCCTTTGTGAGCGAAGGCGGCGGGGCGGGCCCGGCGACGGCCCCCGCGGCAGGGTCTCAGCCTTTGTCTCGCCCGCCTGCCGTCGCGCAGGGCGCGCCGGCGACGTCGGGCGACGCCCGGGCGGCGGCGCCCGACAGGCCTGCGGCGCCGGGCGCAACCGACGATGTCGCCGCTCCCCAAGGGCCAGCGGCAGCCCGCGCGGCGCTGGCGGCCGCGCGGGCCTCGACGCAGCCCGGCCCGTCGGGTCGCGCGGCTCAGGTATCGCCCACCCGCAAGCCTGATTCGCCTCCGGCCGGGGTGGCCCCGGCGTCCGGGCAGGCCGAGTCGGCGACAACCTCTGCCGCGCCCGAGACGCCGGTCGCGCCAACCCCATCCGGCCCGTCGCGCGCCGAGCCTGCCGCAACGTCAGGCACCGCCGATCCATCGCGCTCCGAATCTGCCGCGCCAGGCGCCGCCGTGGCGTCGCGCGCCGAATCCGTCGCAACGCCGCGCCCCACGCCATCGACCATCTCGAGTTCGACCGACGAGCCGCCCTGGGAGGACATACCGCCGCCCTGGGAGGCGTCTGAACCGGAGGTGCCGGCTGAGCCGCGCGCCGTGTTGCAGAAAACTCCCGCATTCCCGGCGTCAGTGCCAACGAAGCCGCAACCGCCGGTTGCCGTCACGGCCCCGGCAGCTCCGGTCGCTCCGGCATCCACGCCATCCTCGGCAGCCCCCGCAGAGCCGGGAGCCTGGCCTGCGGCTGCCGACTGGCCGGCACTGGCCAATGCGTTGCCGCTGCGCGGCCTGGCCGGCGAACTGGCCCGTCAGTCCGAATGGCTGGGCGCGGATGACGGCACGGTGGTGCTGCGCGTGCCAACCCAGGCGCTCATCCAGCCGCCGACCGTGGAGCGCCTGCGTCAGGCGCTGGCCGAGCATTTCGGCCAGGCGCTGCAGGTGCGCTTCGAGGTGGGTGCCACCGGCTCGGACACGGCTCATGCCGTGGCACAATCCGAGCGTGAGGAGCGCCAACGCGAGGCCGAAGCCGCCATTGCCCACGACCCCTTCGTTCGCGAGCTGGTCAGCCAGTTCGATGGTCGCGTCGTACCGGGTTCGGTCCGACCCTATCCCTGAGCCCGGTTATCGGTGCCCATCCACTTCACCCCCAGTTATCGAGGTAATCATTCATGATGAAAGGACAACTCGCCGGCCTGATGCGCCAGGCCCAGGAGATGCAGGAGAACGTCAAGAAGGCCCAGGAAGCGCTGGCCGACATCATCGTCGAAGGCGCGGCCGGTGGCGGTCTGGTCAAGGTGAGCATGAGCTGCCGGCATGACGTCAAGCGGGTGGCCATCGACCCCTCTCTGCTTGAAGACGACAAGGACATGCTCGAAGACCTCGTGGCTGCCGCTTTCAACGACGCTCTGCGCAAGGCCGAAAGCACCGCCCAGGAAAAGATGTCCGGCGTCACGGCCGGTATGCCGCTGCCCCCCGGGATGAAGCTGCCCTTCTGATTTCCCGGGTTCACGGCCATGCAAGATCCCCTCGACCCACAGCCTCTGGCCGAACTCGTGGCAGCGCTGCGTCGCCTGCCGGGGGTGGGCGTCAAATCGGCGCGTCGCATGGCCTATCATTTGCTGCAGCATGATCGGCCAGGCGCCGATCGGCTGGGTCAGGCGCTGCAGCAGGCGCTGGGTCGCTTGCAGCACTGCGAGCGCTGCAACACCTTCACCGAAGATCCGATCTGTGCGCTTTGCACCAGCCCGCGGCGCGATCCCGCTCAGCTCTGTGTGGTAGAGTCGCCCGCCGATCAGAACATGATCGAAGCCAGCCACACGTATCGCGGTCTGTATTACGTGCTCATGGGTCGGCTGGCACCGCTGGCTGGCGTCGGTCCCGAAGAGCTGCGTTTTGGTCCGTTGCTCGAACGAGCGGCCGACCCTGCCGTGCGCGAGGTCATCCTGGCCACCAGCTTTACGGCCGAGGGCGACGTCACGGCGCATTACCTGGCCGAAGCCCTGCGCAGTCGAGGCCTGGTGGTCACCCGGCTCGCACGGGGTGTGCCCGCTGGCGGCGAGCTCGAATACGTCGATGCCGGCACCATCGCCTGGGCGCTGGCCGAACGACGGTCCTGACAGTCATTTCAACGGAGTTGCCAACGTGTTTACCGGAATCGTCGCCGCCGTCGGCCGCATCGAACAGGTGGAACCTCTCGGCGCGAGTGCCGATGCCGGCGTCCGCCTGCAAGTCCATGCCGGTGGTCTCGACCTGACCACGATAAAACCGGGCGACTCGATCGCGCTGCAGGGAGCCTGCATGACCGCCACGCGCCTGGAAGGCGAGCGATTTGCCGTGGATGTCTCGCGCGAGAGTCTGCTGCGCACGGTGGGCCTCGATCGGCCCGGCCCGGTCAACCTCGAATCGGCCCTGCACATGGGCGATGCCCTGGGTGGCCATCTGGTGTCGGGCCATGTCGATGGCCTGGCGCATGTCACTCACTTCGCGCCGCTGGGGGAGTCGCATCGGCTGGAGATTCGCGTGCCTGCCAATTTTGGCCAGTTTCTGGCCTACAAGGGGTCGGTGGCGATCAACGGGGTCAGTCTTACCGTCAATGAGGTAACCGACGACGATGCCGGCACCGTGATTGCCATCAATCTCATTCCGCATACCGTGGCCAGTACCACTCTGCAGTATCTGCAGGTGGGCGACGCGGTCAACTTCGAAGTGGACCTGATAGCCCGTTATGTGCAACGCATGCTTGCAGCGCGCTGACGGAACGATCGTCCCGCCACTGTCAATCTGACGATTCACCAAGGGGAAATGGGTGCAATACCAGAGTCTGGATCAATTCACTGCTTATGTCCGCGACCGTAATCCGGGGCAGCCGGAGTTTCAGCAGGCCGTGTACGAGGTCATGCACAGCCTGTGGCCGTTCATCGAGGCCAATCCGCGCTACAAGGATGCCGGTTTGCTGGAAACGCTCGTTGAACCGGATCGCATCATCCAGTTCCGCATTCCGTGGGTAGACGACTCGGGCCGTACCCGGGTCAACCGCGGCTATCGCGTGCAGCACAGTTCGGCCATTGGCCCCTACAAGGGGGGCATGCGTTTTCACCCGTCGGTCAATCAGTCCATCCTCAAGTTTCTCGCGTTCGAGCAAACGTTCAAGAATGCGCTTACCACGCTGCCCATGGGTGGCGGCAAGGGTGGCTCGGACTTCGATCCCAAGGGCAAGTCCGAGGGCGAAATCCGCCGTTTCTGCCAGTCGCTGGTCACCGAACTCTATCGCCATGTGGGCCCGGATACCGATGTGCCGGCCGGCGACATCGGCGTGGGTGGCCGCGAGGTCGGCTTCATGGCTGGCCAGTACAAGCGCATCACCAACACCTCGGACAGCGTGTTCACCGGCAAGGGGCTGTCGTTTGGCGGCAGCCTGATTCGACCCGAATCCACCGGCTACGGCCTCGTGTACTTCTGCGAAGAAATGCTCGAGAAGAACGGCATGTCGTTCGAGGGCCAGCGCGTGGCGGTGTCGGGCTCGGGCAATGTGGCGCAATATGCCATCGAAAAGCTGCTCTCGCTGGGCGCGCGCGTGCTCACGGTGTCCGATTCGCAAGGCGCCGTGGTCGATCCCGCTGGCTTCGATCCGGCCAAGCTGGCGCTGCTGATGGAAATGCGCAACGTTCAGGGTCGCCCGGTCAAGGAGTTCGCTCAGGAGTTGGGTCTGGAATATCTGCCCGGTGCACGGCCCTGGTCGGTGCCGGTGGATGTGGCCCTGCCGTGCGCCACCCAGAATGAGCTCGACGAGAGCGATGCGCAGCAATTGGTCGCCAACGGTGTGGTGTGCGTGGGTGAGGGCGCCAATATGCCCTGCACCCTCGAAGCGACCGACGTTTTCCGCCAGGCCGGCGTGTTGTTTGCGCCCGGCAAGGCCAGCAATGCCGGTGGCGTTGCCACCTCGGGTTTCGAAATGTCGCAGAACGCCGCTCGGCTGTCCTGGACGCGCGACGAAGTCGACGACCGCCTGCGCAGTGTGATGCGCGCCATCCACGAATCGTGCGTACGTTACGGCAAACGCGACGATGGCAGCGTGGATTACGTCAATGGTGCCAACATTGCCGGTTTCGTGAAGGTGGCCGACGCCTTGCGTGGCCAGGGCTGGTGTTGAGGCCGACGGCATGTTTCATGTGGTGCTGGTCGCGCCCGAGATTCCGCCCAACACGGGCAATGTGATTCGTCTGGCGGCCAACACCGGGGTGCAACTGCACCTGGTGCGGCCTCTGGGCTTCGAGCTCGACGACCGACGCTTGCGCCGCGCCGGGCTCGATTATCACGAGTGGGCGTCGGTTCGCGTGCACGATTCGCTGGATGAGGCACTGACGGCCACGGGCAGCCCGTGGTCGCGTGCCTTTGCGTTGACCACCCGGGGGTCGGTGCCGGTGGCCGAGGTTGCCTTTGCGCCGGGCGACGTGTTGGTGTTCGGCAGCGAAACCGCTGGCCTGGCGCCGCACCACCGCGAGCGGTTCGCGCCCAACCAGCGCGTGCGGTTGCCCATGCGCGCGGGTCAGCGCAGTTTGAACCTCAGCAATGCCGTCGCGGTGGTGGTGTACGAAGCCTGGCGCCAGCAGGGCTATGCTGGTGCTGGTTGATTGGGCGCGCGGCAAACCTGCGGGATGGGGACAGATAGCGCAGACGCCGTAGGTGTGCTCTGGGTGGTCAGGGTGGCGTGGCCAGAAGGGGAGAGTGGGCCGGCCGGCCCATGGAGGCAGGGCTTGCGCTCAGGCGCCGTTCTGTCCAAACGACGAACCCGCATCCGGGGGGCGCGTGTTGACGGATTGCCGCCGCACGGCCGCGGCGCTCGACACTTCACCGCATTCGTGGCACCGATATTGTGCCGGGAGCAGCAGCAGGCGCTGCCACCAGCGCCGGCGTCGCTTGTAGATGCCATAACTGCCACACTTGGGACAGTGTGGAACATTGGCATGACGCGTGGGCATGAAAACTCCCTGAAGACCCGAACCCGTGCGGCCACGATGGCAAACGCTGTGATGCAGGTTCGGAATTCGCCATGCTATAGCGATTTGTCAGGGCGTTCTACTGCCATCTTGGCACCGAATTGGCGCAAGATTCATCACTCGCGGTGGGGTTCGAGAGAAATGCGGATATCACGGAGAGAATGCGCGTCTTGCTCGATGCAAGGGCTGCCGGGCAGGTGCTGTGCGAGAGGTTCGGTGAGTTAAATTTGCCGGGTGGCAAAGGCAATCTGTGGAATTTGTACGAACCTTGAGCCGCAAAGCCGCAAAGCCGCGGCCTGGCAGCCGAAGGTCACGCTTCGTGGCGAGGTTCGCGGCCGATCAGTGCGCTCACGGCCACGGCGGGTGCCACGCCATCAAACAGTACGCCGCACACGGCCTCGGTGATGGGCATGTCTACCCCCAGCCTTCGTGCCAGCGCCAGCACAGCGCGGGCGCAGCGCACGCCTTCGGCGACCTGATCCATGCCGGCTTCGATCTCGGCCAGGGTTTGCCCCTGGCCCAGTGCCAGGCCAACGCGCCGGTTGCGTGACGAATCGCCCGTGGCGGTCAGCACGAGATCCCCCAGGCCGGTAAGACCGGCGAAGGTCTCGGCCCGTGCTCCGAGTGCCAGGCCCAGACGGGTGATCTCGGCCAGCCCACGGGTAATCAGCGCTGCCCGAGCGTTGTGCCCCAGGCCCAGGGCATCGGACACGCCGCAGGCGATCGCCATGATGTTCTTGACGGCGCCGCCGGTTTCGACACCGATCACGTCGTCGGTGCCGTAAATCCGGGCGCGCACGCCGTGGAGGGCCTGCGTGGTGCGCTGGCGTGCCGCCGTGTGCGGGCTGGCGATGGCAAGTGCCACCGGCAGCCCTTGTGCCACCTCTCGTGCAAACGAGGGGCCCGAGAGCACGCCGATAGGTGGGGTGTTGGCCCCCGTTCCCATGGCTGCCTGCGCCAGCTGATGGGGCAGCTGGCCGGTCTCGGCGTCGAACCCCTTGCAGGTATGAATCACGGGAACGTCGGTGCGCCCGCGGGCCCTGAGCGCCTCAGTGGTGGCAGCGCAGGCGGCGGCGAGGCCAGCCACCGGCACGCCCAATATCACGATGCCATGGGGAGCGGCACAGGCGTGATCCATGGCCTCCTGAAAGTTGGCCGTGATGGCCAGGCCGGCAGGCAGGGCGATGTCGCTGAGATACCGCGGATTGTGCCGGCTGCGCCGCATCTGGCTGGCTTGCTCGTCGTGTCGGGCCCACAACACCGTGGGCACGGCGGCGCTGGCCAGCACGGCGAGCGCCGTGCCCCAGCTGCCCGCCCCCAGAACGGAGGCGTGAACCTTGACGGGCGGCCCGGCCATGGGGTGTCAGCGCGCGCCGGGCGGCACGATCAGGCCACTGTCTTGCTGGTCGCCCTGACCGTTCTGACCGCCCTGGCCGCCCTGGCCGTTGCTGCCAGCCGCCGCGGCTTCGCCCTGCTGCTGCTTGGCTCTGTGCTCGGCCAGCCGCTGTTCGTACATGGCCTGGAAGTTGACTTCGCTGAGGTGCAGCGGCGGCAACGACGTGCGCGTGATGGCATCGGCAATGTTGGCGCGCAGATAGGGATAGAGCATGTTGGGGCACACGATGCCCAGCAGGGGGTCGAGTTGCTCCATGGGCACGTTGGCGATCTCGAAGATGCCGGCCTGCTTGCCCTCGGCCAGATACAACACCTGATCCTTGACCTTGGTGGTGACGGTGGCGGTGACGCTGGTTTCGTAGAGCGTCTCGGACAGACGCTGCACGCCGATGTTGAGTTGGACCTCGACCTTGGGCTGTTCCGTCTCGAGGAAGATGCGCGGCGCGTTGGGCAGCTCGAGCGAAAGATCCTTGAGGTAGACCCGCTGCAGGCTGAAGACGGGCTTCTTGGCGTCCTGACCTTCGGCGGGGTTGCCGGCAGCGCCGGCCTGGGGGTTGCTGGTGTTCTGGTCGGTCATAGGGTTCTCGAATGCGGCGGCCGTGGCCGCCTGGTGGCAACGGCCCGGGCACCTGGCCCGGGAGCGAGTGACGGATCAGCGCGACGACAGCGGCAGGTTGGCTGCCGACCAGGCCTTCATGCCATCGCGCAGGGCAACGGCCTGAGCCAGCCCCTTGGCCTGCAGTTGCGTGACGGCGCGCCCGGCGGTGCGGCCGTCGGCGCACACCACGATGAGCGGTTTGTTTTTGGGCAGGCTCTGGGCGCGGGCATCGATCTGCTCGAGCGGCAGGCTGCGTGCCTGAGGGATATGACCCTTGGCGTAGTCGTCTGCACTGCGGACGTCGATGAAGACGGCATGTTCATGGTTGACCAGGCGCGTCGCCTCGGCGATGTCGACACCCTTGACGCCGCGTGTGCGACTGAGTGCCGGCCATGCCAGCATGGCGCCGGAAATCAACGCGATGAGAATGATGAAGATGTTTTCGAGTATGAAGCTCACGCGTGATCCTGAATTGGGGCAAGCAAAGTGCAATCAACAATTATAGAATGATGTGCTGGTTTGCGCGGCAGGGCTGCGACCTCTGCGTCGGGCCCGTGTTGGCTGGCGCTTTTCCCGTTCACGATTTCTTGCGTCTTCCTCCCTCATGTACAAACTCGTCCTCATGCGCCATGGCGAAAGCCAGTGGAACCTCGACAACCGCTTTACCGGCTGGACCGACGTCGATCTCACCGACACCGGCCGCGAGCAGGCGCGGCAGGCGGGTCGTCTGCTGAAGCAGGAGGGCTTCGATTTCGACGTGGCCTACACGTCGGTGCTCAAGCGCGCCATCCGCACGCTCTGGATCGCACTCGACGAGCTCGATCGCATGTACCTGCCCATCCACCCCTCGTGGCGTCTCAACGAGCGGCACTACGGCGCGTTGCAAGGCCTCAACAAGGCCGAAACGGCGGCGAAGTATGGCGATGAGCAAGTGCTCATCTGGCGCCGGGCCTACGACGTGCCGCCCAATCCGGTGGATGTCGACGACGAGCGTCATCCGAGGCACGATGCCCGTTATGCCGCGCTCGATCCCAAACTGCTGCCAGCCACCGAGTGTCTGGCGGACACCGTCGAGCGCGTGGTCCCCTACTGGACGCAAACCATTGCGCCTGCCATCCGCTCGGGTCAGCGAGTGTTGATTGCGGCTCATGGCAACAGTCTGCGGGCGCTCATCCGGCACCTCGATCAGGTGTCCGATGCCGAGATCGTGAAGCTCAACATCCCTACCGGCCAGCCCCTGGTCTACGAACTCGATGCCGAGCTGCACCCCATTCGTCACTACTATCTGGGCGACCCCGACGACATCGCCAGGGCCATGGCGGCCGTGGCGGCGCAGGGCAAGTCGCGCTAACGTTATCGGTACCGCTCGCTTGCCTTCGCTCGCTGTCTGCGCCCGGTGCTGTGCCCTGGTGGCGTGCCTGGGCGTGTTGTCCTGGCACGCCACGTCGGCGGCTCAGCCGCAAGCCTCGTTTGCCGAGCGCGCCGAGGTCGAAGCCGAGCGCGTGGCGCTGCAGGAGCGCATCGCTGCCATCGAGGCCGACATCCGGCGACGCGAAGCCGAGCAGGACGCGGCAGCCAAGGCGTTGCGCGAAGTCGAACAAGCCGTCTCGGAGCACACCCGTCGGCTGGCCGAACTCGACGATCAGGGCGCGGCACTGCAGGCCGAGCGCACCACCCTGGAACAGCGCCAGGTCGAGCTGCAGGAAGCGCTGGCCGAACGTCGCGAAACCCTGGCCGCCTTGCTGCGGCAACAATATGTGCAAGGCACGGATTCTCCCTGGCAAGTGCTGCTCGATGGCCAGGACCCGCAAGACACCGGGCGTCGGCTCACGTATCTGGGCTATCTTGCCCGGGCCAGGGCCCAGGCGGCGCAAGCCATCGCCGACGAGCAGGCCAAACTGCAGGAGGTGGGCCGTCAGATTGAACAACGTCAGGCGAGCCTCGATGCCTTGCGCGCCGAGCAGCTTGAACAACAACAGGCGCTCGAGGCACGCCGTGCCGAACGACAGCAAGTCCTGGCGCAAGTGCGAGCCGAGCTGGCCTCGCAACGCTCGGCGGCCGATCGTCTCAAGGACGACGCCGAGCGCCTGAGCGATCTGGTCAGCAGCATCAACGCGGCGCTGGCGCAGCAGGCCGAGGCGCGCCGTCGTCGCGAAGCCGTAGCCGCAGCTGAAGCCGCAGCGGAAGCGGAAGCGGCTAGAGCGGCAGCCCAGCCGGTCGAGCCGCCGCGCGACGACCCTCAGGGCCTGCGTCCCGACGAAATGGTCATCGAGGCACCCGGCCGCGACGCGTCCGAACCGGCCACTCCCGTGGCGCGGCTGACCCGGCGCGGGGCTGGCGACGCCGTCTCCGGGGCAGGGGGTTCGGTCGCGTCGTCAGCTGCGGCATTTGCCGAGCTTCGCGGGCAATTGCCCGCTCCCGCCAGCGGCGCACTGCAGGGCCGTTTTGGTGCCGATCGGCCCAATGGGGGCACCTGGCGCGGCGTGTTCATCGCGGCCCCCGAAGGCACACCGGTGCGCGCCGTGGCCACGGGTACCGTCGTGTTCTCGGGCTGGCTGCGGGGCTTCGGCAATCTCGTGATCGTGGATCACGACGACGACTTCCTCAGCGTATACGGCAGCAACGCGGCCATTCTGCGGCAGGTGGGCGACGACGTGAGGCAGGGCGACACCCTGGCTCACGCCGGTGACACCGGAGGTCTGGCACAATCGGGCATATACTTCGAAATTCGACACCGCGGCGGGCCCATCGACCCCATGCCGTGGTTCAGGCAATGACCGGTGTGACCGCCCGGCGGTCAGCCGACTCGCACCGCTGGGGTGGCACCCCGGGAGACATCATGAGCAGTACCAAATTTCGCAGTTTCGGTCTGGTGGCTGCCGGCGTGGTGGCTGGCGTGGCTATCAGTCTTGGCATCACGGCGGTGGCGCAGCGCCCCGGGCCGTTGCCGCTCGACGAACTGCGTCAGTTCTCCAGCGTTTTTGCCATCATCAAGAACAACTACGTCGAAGAAGTCGAAGACAGCGAGCTGCTGGGGGGCGCCATCGCCGGCATGGTGTCCGATCTCGATCCTCATTCGGCCTATCTCGACGCCGAGGCGTTTCGCGACATGCAGTCTGCCACTCAGGGCGAGTTCGGCGGGCTGGGCATCGAAGTGGGTACGCGTGATGGTTTCGTGAGCGTCATTGCGCCCATCGAGGATACCCCCGCTGCCAGGGCGGGCGTGATGGCGGGCGATCTCATCATCAAGATCGACGAAACCCCCACCCAGGGCATGAGCCTGTCCGAGGCGGTCGACCTCATGCGCGGCAAGCCCGGCACGCCCATCGTGCTCACGCTCATGCGCGAGGACGAAGCCAATCCGGTCGTGGTGCGCATCGTGCGCGACGTCATCCGGGTGCGCAGCGTGCGTGGCCGCATGCTCGACAACGACGTTGCCTACGTGCGGGTGTCGCAATTCCAGGAAAAGACCGGCGCCGATCTGGTCGAGCAACTGCGCGAGCTGGGACAGGGCAAGTCGCCCGAGGGTCTGGTGCTCGATCTGCGCAACGACCCGGGCGGTCTGCTCAACTCGGCCATCGGCGTGGCCGGCGCCTTTCTGCCTCGCGACGCGCTGGTCGTCTCCACCAAGGGCCGCACGCCCGATGCCAATCAGGAGTACCGCATCACGCCAGCCGATTATCTGCGCGGCGGGTCGGATTACCTCACGCGAGCACCGGCCTGGGCACAGACCGTCCCCATGGTGGTGCTGGTCAACGGCGGGTCGGCGTCGGCCTCCGAAATCGTGGCCGGTGCGTTGCAGGATTACGATCGCGCCCAGGTGCTGGGCACGCGCACCTTCGGCAAGGGGTCGGTTCAGGTGATTCTGCCCATCAGTCGCGAAACCGCCATCAAGCTCACCACCTCGCGGTATTACACCCCCAAGGGCAATTCCATTCAGGCCACCGGCATCGAGCCCGACTTCCACGTCACCGAAACGCCTGAGGGCGACCTCTTCCAACGGCCCCGAGAGGCCGACCTCCTGCGTCACCTCAGCAACGATCAGGAGCGCCTCGAAATCCGCTCGCAGATCCGCATCCCGAACGGCGAAGACCGTCAACGTCGGCGTGAGCCCGTCGATTTCGGCAGCGACAGCGATCATCAGTTGCAGCAGGCGCTCAACGTGCTGCAGGGCGACCCCGTGCAGGAATCGCCGCTGGTGGCTCAGGCTGATGGCGACGATGCCGAGTCTTCATCCAGCATGGTCGAGCTGCCCGACGTTCCCGGTATCCGCATGAAAGTCGAGCCGCTCGACGCACCCCCCGAGCGCGCGCCGGCGCCCTGACCCCAGCCTGCGTGAACGACGAACAACTGCTGCGCTATGCCCGGCACCTGCTGCTCGACGACATCGGCGTCGAGGGGCAGGAGCGCCTGCTGGCATCTTCTGCTCTGGTGGTTGGCGCCGGTGGGCTGGGATCGCCGGCGGCCATGTATCTGGCCGCCGCCGGTGTGGGTCGAATCACGGTCGTGGATCACGACGCCGTCGATCTCACCAATCTGCAACGCCAGATCGCGCACACCACCGATCGCGTCGGTCAGCTCAAGGTACGATCGCTGGCCAGCACGGTGGCCGCGCTGAATCCCGGCGTCGACCTCATTGCTCTCGACTGGCAGTTGTCCGACGCCCCCGACCAGGCCCGGCGTGTGGCTGCCCTGGTGGAGCAGGCCGATGTGCTGCTCGATTGCACTGACAATTTTGCCACCCGGGCGCTGCTCAATCGCCTGGCGGTGGGTTGGCGAAAGCCACTGGTATCGGGCGCCGCCATTCGCTTCGAGGGGCAGGTAAGCGTTTACGACCTGCGCCACGACACCTCGCCGTGTTACGCGTGTCTGTTTCCGGAGTCGGCCGAGGATCTCGCGCCGGTGAGCTGTGCCACCATGGGGGTGTTTTCGCCGCTGGTGGGCATGGTGGGCAGCGTGCAGGCAGCCGAAGCGCTCAAGGTGTTGACCGGGGCGGGCACACCGCTCACCGGCCGGCTGCTGCGCGTGGATGCCCTGCACGCCGATTGGCGCAGCGTGCGGGTGCGCCGTGATCCGGCGTGTGCCGTGTGCGGCGGCACGGCACGCGGGGCGTCATTGCGCTGAAATCATGGTGCCCACGCCCTGATCGGTCAGGATCTCGAGCAGCAGGCAGTGCGGCACGCGGCCATCCACCACATGAACGGCATTCACGCCATGACGGGCCGCCGTGAGGGCCGACGAGATCTTGGGCAACATGCCGCCCGAAATGGTGCCGTCGGCAAACAGGGCTTCGATGCGCGTGGCCGTGAGGCCGGTGAGCAGGTTGCCGGATTTGTCGAGCACGCCCGGCGTATTGGTCATCATGATGAGCTTCTCGGCACGGAGCACTTCGGCCATCTTGCCGGCCACCACGTCGGCGTTGATGTTGTACGCCAGACCGTCGTCTTCGCCCACGCCGATGGGCGAGATCACCGGGATGAACTGGTCGTCTTGCAAAGCCTTGACCACCGAAGGATCGATGCGACGGATGTCGCCCACGTAGCCGAGGTCGAGGTGTTGCCCCGGGTGCTCACGATCCGGCATGCGCAGCTTGCGCGCGGTGATCAGGGCACCATCCTTGCCGGTGAGGCCCACCGCCTTGCCGCCGTAGGCGTTGATCATGGTGACGATATCCTGCTGCACCTGACCGCCCAGCACCCATTCCACCACCTCCATGGTTTCGGCGTCGGTGACGCGCATGCCCTGGATGAATGTGCCTTCCTTGCCCAGGCGTTTGAGAGCGTGATCGATCTGCGGGCCGCCACCGTGCACCACCACCGGGTTGATCCCCACCAGCTTGAGCAATACGACATCATGAGCGAAGCTGCGCTGCAGGCTTTCGTCGGTCATGGCATTGCCGCCGTACTTGACCACGAGAGTCTTGCCATGAAATTGCCGGATGTAGGGCAGGGCCTCGGCAAGCACGCCGGCCTTGATGTCGGGCGTGAGTTTTGCCAGAGCCTGGGCCGTGGGGTTGTCAGGGGTGTCGGTCATGTCGTGAACCTGGCGTCGACAGTTGAGAATCCCGCGATTGTAGCGGCGCGCGATCGCACCGGCGCGAGCGATGCGCAATAATGCAGGGTGAACCGGTCTGCGGGCAGCATCCTGCGCCCGCCAGGTCTGGCCAGCCATCGGGCCTTGCACGGCCCGATCCGGCCCCGTCTGCAAGGAGCATGTGTGAGTCAAGCCGATCCCCCACCGTATTCCCCCTGGCCGGCTGCCGTTTTCAAGGCTTACGACATTCGCGGCACCGTGCCCGATGCGCTGGACGCGGCGTTTGCCCGTGCCCTCGGCGCCGCACTCGGCCGCCGCGCCCTTGCGGCCGGAGTGTCTGCCATCGTGGTGGGTCGCGACGGCCGCCATTCGGGGCCCGAGCTGGCCGAGGCATTGTCGGCCGGCATCCTCGAGGCCGGCGTGGATGTGATCGACATTGGTCAGGTCCCCACGCCGCTGGTCTATTTTGCTGCCCATGTTTCCGGCACCGGCTCGGGTGTCGCCATCACGGGCAGTCACAATCCGCCGCGCTACAACGGCTTCAAGATGATGCTGGCCGGCCAGACGCTGCACGGCGAGGCCATCACGTCGCTACGCACCGAAATGGCCAGCGCCGCACCGCCGGCTGCGCGTTCCGGCAAACGGCAATCACAGGATGTCGTGCCCGAGTATCTCCAGCGCATCATCGGCGACGTCCGATTGGCGCGGCCCTTGCGCATTGCCATCGACTGCGGCAGCGGCGTAGCCGGGGCCGTGGCACCGGAACTCTACCGCGGGTTGGGCTGCGAGGTGGTGGAGCTGTTCTGCGATGTCGATGGCGATTTCCCCCACCATCACCCCGACCCGGCAGATCCGGCCAACCTGCAGGATCTGATCCAGGCCGTTCAAACCCAACAATGCGATCTGGGCCTGGCGTTTGATGGCGATGGCGATCGGCTGGGGGTGGTGAGCCGAACGGGTCAGATCATCTGGCCCGATCGGCAGCTGATGCTGTTTGCGCGAGACGTACTCTCGCGTCAGCCAGGTGCGCAGATCCTTTTCGACGTGAAGTGCAGCCGTTTCGTGGCTCAGGAGATCCTTGCCGCCGGTGGACAGCCGCTCATGTGGCGTACCGGGCATTCGCTGATCAAGGCCAAGCTGCAAGAGACCGGCGCACCGCTGGCGGGCGAAATGAGCGGTCATATCTTCTTCAAGGAGCGATGGTTCGGCTTCGACGACGGCCTGTATGCGGGTGCACGCCTGCTCGAGATCCTCTCGCGTGAAGCCGATCCCTCGGCCGTGCTCGAGGCGCTGCCCCAGGCGGTGTCCACGCCCGAGCTCAAGCTCGAAACCGCCGAGGGCGAGCAGTTTGCCCTGGTGCAGCGCTTGCAGAACGAAGGCCAGTTTGCCACGGCCACCGAGATCATCACCATTGATGGCGTCCGCGCCGAGTACCCCGACGGGTTCGGCCTGGCGCGGCCATCCAACACCACGCCGGTTGTGGTGCTGCGCTTCGAGGCCGACGACGACGAGGCCATGGCCCGGATCCAGCAAGAGTTCCGTTCGCAGTTGTTGCGGTTCGCGCCTTCGGCCCGACTGCCGTTCTGACCGGGAGAAGGCAATGACATCCAGGCTCTGGCCTCACGCGTCGCCGCCCACGGCCGACGACCCTTCATGGCAGGCATTCGTCAACGCTGCGCTTCATGCCGACGATCGTGCTTCGCATTTGCGAGTGATCGACGCCGCAGGCCTCAAGATCGACGTGAGTGCGCAGCGGCAGTCGCCCGATCTCGATCTGGCTGCCGAGCGCCTGCTCACCGAACGGCATTGGGAAGACGCTCGCGCCGCGCTGTTCGCCGGCGAGCCGGTCAACGTGAGCGAAAGCCGTGCGGCGCGTCATACCGTGCTGCGTGATGCCGCACCCCCTGCCGAGGTGGCGCTTGAGCGCGAGCGCGTACGAGCATTCGTTCAGCATGCCGACACCGAACGGCGCTGGCGAAACATCGTGCACATTGGCATCGGTGGCAGTGATTGGGGCCCGCGGCTGGCCGTAGAAGCCTTTGGCTATACCGGCCGATGGCGCGCCATTCGCTTCGTGTCGAATATCGATGGCCACGCCATCGAGGGCGGTCTGGCCGGGCTCGATCCGCACGATACGCTGATCGTGATTTCGTCCAAGTCGTTCACCACCACCGAAACCATCATGAACGCGCGCCGGGCGTTGAGCTGGTTGCGGGCGGGCGAACTGCCGGATCCCTGGCAGCATGTGGTGGCCATTACCGCCAACCCCGATCGCGCGCAGGCCTGGGGCGTGCCCGAAGGGCAGATCTTCCGCTTGTGGGACTGGGTGGGCGGTCGCTATTCCATCTGGTCATCCATCGGGCTGCCGGTGGCCCTGTCGGTAGGCTCCGAAGTTCTGGCCGGCATGTGGGCCGGCGCCACCGAAATGGACCGACATTTCAAATCGGCGCCGCTGGAGCGCAATGCCCCGGTGCAGATGGCACTGGCCGGCGTGATCAATCGCAGCGTGCTCCATTACGGCTCGCGTGCCGTGGTGCCGTACGACACGCGGCTGTTCTATCTGGTGTCGTACCTGCAGCAGCTGGAAATGGAGTCGCTCGGCAAGTCGGTGGGGCTGGACGGCACGCCCATCGAGGTGTCGTCCGGGCCGGTGGTCTGGGGTATGCCCGGTACCGACGCCCAGCACACCTTCTTTCAGTGGTTGCACCAGGGCAGCGATGGTGCGCCAGTCGATTTCATCGTGTGCCGCCAGCCAGACCACCACTGGCCGCAGCACCATCGACTTCTGCTGGCCAATTGCCTGGCCCAGCGCGCCGCGCTTTTGCGGGGCAAGACGGTGGCCGATGCGGCGGCAGAATCGGGCGATGCCAGTCTCGCACTCCATCAGGCCTCGCCGGGTGGACGGCCTTCCACGCTCATCGTGTTGCCCCGCCTCACCCCTCATGCGCTGGGTGCCCTGCTGGCGCTCTACGAGCACAAGGTGTTCGTCGAGAGTGTGATCTGGGGCATCAATCCGTTCGATCAATGGGGCGTCGAGTTCGGCAAGACCGTCGCCAATCGGGTCGCGGCAGCCCTGGACGACGACGCCAGCTTCATACCCGAGGAGCATGACCCGTCGACCAGCCACTGGATCGAGTGGTTTGGCCGATCGGCCCGGAGTGGTCGCGCATGAGCGTTGCAGCACCCCGGCGGATTCTGATCGTACGCACCTCGTCGATGGGCGACCTCGTTCATACGCTGCCGGCGGTGTCCGATGTGGCGTCGCAGTTCCCCGGGGTGGCAATCGACTGGGTGGCCGAACACCCGTTTGCCGAAATCCCCGCCTGGCATCCGGCGATACGTCGTGTGATTCCGGTGGCCTTGCGGCGCTGGCGGCAGGCCTGGTGGACGTCTGCCGTGCGCCGGGAGTGGCGGCAGTATCGTCAGGCGCTGCGCGTGGATAACTACGACGCGGTGGTCGACCTGCAGGGGCTGATCAAGTCGGCCGCGCTGGTCGCATGGCAGGCTCGTGGCGTGCGTCATGGCCTGGATCGACACTCGGCACGCGAGCCGCTGGCGGCCTGGTGGTATCAGCATCGCCACGCAGTGCCGCGCATGCAGCCTGCCGTGCACCGCTATCGCACGCTGATGGGCGCTGCCCTGGGCTATGTGCCCTCCGGAGCCCCGGATTTCGGCCTGCAGTCCCTGTTGCCACCGGCATCCGCTGCGGCGGGAGACGACCCCACGCTGGCAGCCCTGCTGCCTTCGCCACCCTACGCCGCGATCATGCCCTCGGCCAGTCGTGACCGCAAGCTGTGGCCGGAGGCCGACTGGCAGGCGGTATTGCAGCAGCTGGTCGCGCACGGTTGTCCGCCCTTGCTGCTGGCGGGCAACGATGCCGAACGGGCCAGGGCAGAGCGGTTGGCTGCCACCACGCCGGGCGCCAGTGTATTGCCACGACTGTCGCTGCGCGATACCGCTCGCGTGCTGGCGCAGGCGCGGCTGATGGTGGGGCTCGATAGCGGCATCACCCATCTTGCGGCTGCGCTGGGGCGACCCACCATCGGGATCTATTGCGCTACACCCGTGGCCCGAACGCCCATCACTGGGCCGGGCCACTGCATCAGCCTGGGCGATCGCCAGTCACCGCCCCCACGCGACGAGGTGTTGGGCGCTCTGGCCACATGTCTCGCCCGTGGCGATTGAGCCTGGCATGCGGTGGCTCTATACCCTGCTGTTGCATCTGGTGGCGCCGCTGTTCTGGTGGCGGCTCTGGCGGCGTGCTCGGCGAGAGGGTGGCCAGTGGCAGATTCTGCATCCGCACCGATTCGGCAGACGCTGGCGTTGCCAGCTGCCGGCCGCACCCGTGTGGGTGCACGCCGTCAGTCTGGGGGAGTTGCGCGCGGCCCAACCATTGATTCAAGAGCTGCTCGCCGCCGGCGAGTCGGTGCTGCTCACGCACACCACGGCCACGGCGATGGCGGCCGGCCGGCAAGCCTTTGCCGAAGCGCTGGCGGCCGGCCGCCTGCAGCAGGCATGGTTGCCCTATGACTTTCCGCGCGCGGTGTCGCGCTTTCTGGCCGCGGCCCGGCCGCGCCTCGGATTGCTGATCGAGCGCGAGATCTGGCCAAATCTGCTGGCCGAATGTCGGGCACGGGGCGTGCCCATGTTGCTGGTCAATGCTCGTCTGTCTGCGCGATCGGCTCGCGCCCTGAGTCATTGGCGTGCGCTCTGGCGACCGGCGCTGGGTGGCCTGGCTGCCGTGCTGGCGCAGACTCGTGCCGACGGCGAGCGCCTCCAGGCGCTGGGTGCACCCCCTGCACTCATGACGGGCAACCTCAAGTTCGACGTCACGCTCGATGCGGCCGCCCTGGCTCGTGGCCGTGCCTGGCGCGAGGCCTGGCGGCGTCCGGTGGTCGTGCTGGCCAGTAGCCGCGATGGCGAAGAAGCCTTGTGGCGCCAAGCCTGGCGCGATGAGTTGGCCACCCAGGCAATCGACCACCTGGCCGACCTTACCGCCGAGCCGGTCTGGCTGTTGGTGCCGCGCCATGCGCAACGCTTTGAAGCGCTGGCGCGTTGGCTCGCCGAAGATGCTTGCCCCGGCGAGGGCGAGGCTGTATCTGCCTCCCATTGGCGGCGACGGTCGACGTTTGGCCCTGATGAGGTGCCCGACCTCACGGGTGCCGTCGGGATGCTGGGCGACTCGGTGGGCGAAATGGCCACCTATTACGGCGCGGCGCAAGTGGCGCTGCTGGGCGGTAGCTTCGCCGATTTTGGCGGGCAGAACCTGCTCGAGGCCTGCGCGGCCGGGGTGCCGGTGATCATGGGGCCGTCGGTGCGAAACTTTGCCCAGGCGGCGGCCGATGCCGAGGCGGCGGGTGCCGCAGTGCAGGTGACCGACATGGCACAGGCCGTGGCACTGGCGCGTGGCTGGTTGGCCGATGAGGCCGGTCTGGCCGAGCGCTCGCAGCGGGCGCGTGAGTTTGTGGCGGCGCATCAGGGAGCTACCCGGCGCACGCTCCAGGCGCTGCAGCCATGGCTTGCTCCCAGGCCGTGAGCAGCGCCGCCCAACCTTGGGCGTCGTAGGCCTGCAGCTTGCGCAGCGAGCGCTCGAGACGGTCGAGATTGCGCCTGGCCTCGGCCAGAGTGAGGGGGCCCTGACGCCCGCGATCGAAGTCGATCAGCCACACCTTGCGGGCGTCGTCGATCAGCACGTTATGAGCATTGAGATCGGCGTGCCAGACGCCGGCCGCGTGGAAGCGAGCGAGAGTGCGACCGACCTCGCGCCAGGGGGCCTCGCCGTGTTCGCTCACCTGCGTCGCCAGCGACCGTGTGTGCGCAAGCTGGCGCATCAGCAGGGCCTGCCGCACGCCGATGCCCTGTCGCCACCATGCCGCGGCCAGGGGCTCGGGCACCGGCAGCCCGCTGGCGTGCAAGGCGCGCAGCAATTGATACTCGCGCACACAGCGAGTGCGTTGTGCGCCGGCATAGAAGTACCAGTGGGCCGGCACCAGGCGAGCCGGCAGCCCGCCACGTCGATAGTGGCGCAACACGGCGGCGATGGCGGGCCGATCGATGTCGGTCAGCGTCACGAACCACGCGCTGCCGCGTCCGGCGGCGATCGGTGTGGCGTGATCGGCCACGGGCTGCAGCCAGCGCCAGGGGGGCGTGTGCAGCACGTCGGCGTTGTAGATCAGCTCGGCCTTGTGGGGCGGCGAACTCGCGCGGATGTCGTTCGAGGTAACCACGGCCGGCTCGGTGGAATCAGGGGCGCAGCAGCTGATTGACGGCCACGATGTCGTCTTCCGTCAGCTGGCCGGCAGCGCGTTTGAGCTGCAGGCCGGACAGCAGCGCGTTGTAGCGGGCCTGAGCGAGGTCGCGCTGTGTGGCGAATAGTTGTTCCTGGGCCGCGAGCACGTCGAGATTGATGCGCACCCCCACCTCATAACCCGTCTGGTTGGCTTCGAGCGCCTTGCGGCTCGATTCTTCGCCGGCCTGCAGGGCGTTGATCTGCGCCAGCCCCGAGCGCACACCGAGAAACGCTGCACGGGTTGCCTGAATGGCCTCGCGCCGCGCCGCCTCGTACCCGTAGCGAGCTTCCTGTTGTTCGGCCACGGCCTGGCGAACACGCGATTGCACCAGCCCCCCCTGAAAGATGGGAATCTCGAGGCGCAAGGCGATGGTGCCGCTGGTGGCCGAGGCACGCCCATCGCCCACACCCCGGGCCACCTGGTTGCTGTCGGGGTTGAAGCGACTGTTGTTCTGGCCAAAGCTGCCGGTGAGCGAGACCTGGGGGTAATGCCCCGCGCGGGCGATCTGGATGCCGCGTTCGGCCAGCGAGGTGACCATGCGGGCTTCGATCACCTGCAGGTTCTCGAGCTCGGCCTGGTTGACCCAGTCTTCCACCCGGTTGGGGGCCGGTGGGGGTACGTCGGTGTTGGCCGGGAGTTCGGCCAGCTCGCCGGGCGGCTTGCCGATGAGCTTGGCGAGCTCGTCGCGGCGAATCTGCAACACGTTCTCGCCTTGCAGCCACTGCGCTTCAACGAGGTCGTAGCGGGCCTGGGCTTCGTAGGTGTCGGTGATGGTGGCGGTGCCCAGCTCGAAGTTGCGTTCGGCCGAACGCAGCTGTTCGGCGATCGAGGTGCGTTCGGCGTCAAGCGCCACCAGGGTTTCTTCGGCGATGAGCACGTCGAAATAAGCCTGGGCCACCCGAACGAGGAGATCCTGGAAGGCCTGCTGCAGTTGGAGCTCGGCCAGCGCTACCTGCTGTTCGGCAGCCTTGTAGCCCTGCCAGCTCTGCCAATCGAACAGGGGCTGACTGAGCACCAGTTGGTAGCCGTAACTGTCGTTGTTGATTCGACGGCGCGGAAGTTCGTTGCTGAAGCGAGTGCGCGTGGTGTTGTAGCCGGCGTCGGCGCTGCCCGACACCCAGGGCAGCAGCAGCGCACGGGCTTGCGGCAGTTGCTCGACATCGGCCTGGTAGCGCGCTCGGGCCGCGGCAAAGTGCGGGTCGGAGCCCAGTGCCGCATCGACCGCCTGTTCGAGGTTGAGCGCCCAGACCGGGCTGGCCAGCGCCAGCCCCACCATGCTGCCGATCAGGCCACGCCCCAGCCGGAAGACGGAGGCACGTACGGCGTGAAGGGAGAGACAGAAGGGCATGCGGGCTCCGACCGACATTCGCTGACGGGTTTCAGAAGCGAAAGCGCGATGACGCGACGCCGCGTAGCGGGGGAATCACGGTTTCGAAGAGGTTTTCGGACTGGAACTCGGCGGCGCTGGTGCGCGTGATGCGTCGGACCGTCATCACGGGCGCCCGCCCGACCACGATGATGAGTCGGCCATTGACGCGCAACTGATACTTGAGGCCATCGGGAACTTGCTCGGGCACGGAGCCGGTGACAAGAATGGCGTCGTACTCGGTGGAGCCCCAGCCATTGTGGCCGTCGCCCACCTCGACATGCGCATTGGCCACGCTCTGACGTGCCAGATTTTCGGCGGCAAACGTGGCCAGCCGCGGATTGATCTCGACCGAGGTCACCTGGTACGCATGCCAGGCCAGTAGTGCCGCCTGATAGCCCGAGCCGGCGCCGATCTCGAGCACGCTCTCGGTATGGCTGAGGTTCAGCTCCTGCACCAGCATGGCTTCGATCTTGGGGGCCAGCATCACTTCGCCCGTGTCGGTGCCGCCCACGCGCAGCGGGATCTCGGTGTCGGAGAACGCCAGGCCGCGCAGCGCCGGTGCCACGTATTGTTCGCGCTGCACCTGAAAGAGCGATTCGAGGACGGCCTGATCGAGCACGCCGGCCGGGCGTATCTGTTGTTCGACCATATTGAAACGGGCGCGTTCGACATCGGACAGGGCGGCGGCGTTCATGCAGACTCCGGGGCAGGTCGCACGGGCTGTGCGAGCCTGCAAAAACAGGGACAATGACGGGGTGGATCGGCCGGCGCCGGCGCCAGGCGCCACGGCGGTCCGACCGCCGGCTGCGATTTTACCCGCTTGTGGCCGGTTACCGCCTGTTTCTTCCTCTTTTGCCTGTTCAAGCGATGTCTCATTCCGATTCCCCCTCATCGGCTGGCCGTCCGGCCCGCTGTCATACCGTGTCAATTGCCGGCGTGGATCCGTCCGGTGGCGCTGGCGTTCTGGCCGACGTCAAGACCATGAGTGCTCTGGGCGCGTATGCCTGCGGCGTGATCGCCGCACTCACGGCGCAGAACACGCGCGGGGTCACCGGCATCGAGCCGGTCACTCCGGCCTTCGTGCGCCAGCAACTGGTGACCCTGCTGGACGACGTGCGCATCGATGCCGCCAAATTGGGCATGCTGGGGCAGGCGCCAGTCATCGAGGCGGTGGCCGGCGTGCTGGCCGATGCGCGTCTGGCGCACGTGGTGCTCGACCCCGTGATGGTGGCCAAGAGCGGCGATCATTTGCTCGAGCGTGAGGCAGTTGGGGCGTTGCGTGAGCTCTTGCTGCCGCTGGCCACCATGATCACGCCCAACCTGCCCGAGGCCGGTGTGTTGCTCGATCAGCGTCCGGTCGACACCCTCAAGGAAATGTACCGCGTGGCCGAGCGCCTGCGCCGCGGCATGTCGCATCACGACAACCGCTGGGTGCTGCTCAAGGGGGGGCATCTGCCAGGTGATGAGGCCATCGACCTGCTGCACGATGGCGATCGCATGATCGAACTGCGCGCTGCCCGCGTGAACACGCGTAACACGCACGGTACCGGTTGCACGCTCTCGTCGGCGCTGGCGGCCCTGCTGCCACAGCATGACGATGTGCCAGCCGCCACGCACGCGGCCAAGGCGTATGTCACCGATGCCTTGCGTTACGCCGACGCGCTCGACGTGGGCAGTGGGCATGGCCCGCTGCACCACTTTCATCGCTGGTGGTAGGGGCGCAATCTCAGGGGTTGCGGTGGTCTTGCCAGGGCCACCAGCGTTGCCACCACAGGGCCAGTCGGTTGCGGTGCTCGAGCAGCAACAGAGCCGTGCCAGCCAGGCCAAACAGCAGCAGGCTCGGTCCCAGGGCCGTGAGCCAGGGCGTCCAGCCGTAGAGCATGCCGGCGTTGAGCGTGAGCTGGTTGGCCATGAAAAAGCCGACGCCGGCCAGAATGCCCAGAAACACCTTGCCGCCCACCCCGCCACGGCGCGATTGCAACAGGCTGATGGGCGCGGCGATGGTCAGCATGACCCACAAGGTAAACGGGTAGGCCAGCTTGCGCCACACGGCCACCACCTGCCGGTCGGACACCAGCTGGTTGTCGTCGAGATAGCGGATATAGCGCCAGAGGTCTTGCACCGCCATGCGCTCGGGCATGAGCACGCGCGCGAGCATGAGCTCCGAGGTGAGGTGGCTCGGCAGGCCCAGGGTGGCGGTGTGTTCCACCGAAATGGGGGCTTTTTCTGCCGGTTTGCCGTCGGCCAGTGAATCGAGGATGTCGGGGTCGAAACGGTTGACCATCACCCCGGTGAGATGCAGGGTGTTGCCATCGAAGCGGCCACTCTCGGCCCGGATCACGCGCCTGAGCTGCTGGCCTTCGCCCAGCTCGTACAGGGTGAGATCACCGATGGCACCGCTGGGCAGCAAGATGCCGGCGTTGAGAACGCGCTCGCCGTCGGGCGTGCGTTCCTTGAACCAGTAGCCACTGGCCAGGCGGCCGTCGCCGGCGCGGCCCAGCAGTTCGAGGCTGGCCTGGCCCAAACGCACCTCGCTCATGGGCACCACCACTTCGGCGACCACGATTGCCAGAGCCACGATGGGCAAGGACAACAGCCACAGTGCGCGCAGCAGGCCCGTGGCGCTGACCCCGGAGACCCGCAAGATCACCAGCTCGTGGCGCTGGGCCAATCCTGCGAGGGCCAGAATGGCGCCGATGAGCACTGCGATGGGCAGCAGGTCGTACAGCCGGGTAGGCATCTCGAGCAGCTCGAGATACAGCAGGTGAATCAGGCGGAAGTCGTCATCCACGCGGTCGAGCCGGTCGACCAGCGTAAAAAAGCTGAACAGGCCCAGCAGGGCCAGCAGCACCACGGCGCACGAGCGGTAAATCTCGCGCCCCAGGTAGCGCCGTGCCGTTTTCACACGTCAAACCCGTGATACTTGCGCCCCAGCGCCACGGTGGCTTCGAAGAAGCCGCGCTTGCTGCCGCAGTCGTAGCGTGTGCCTTCGTAACGATGGGCAAACACCTTGCGCTCCTTGAGCAGGGCGGCAATGCCGTCGGTGAGCTGGATCTCGCCGCCCACGCCTTTCTGGGTGCGTCTGAGGCAGTCGAAAATCTGCGGTTCGAGCACGTAGCGACCCACCACGGCAAGGGTAGACGGCGCGTCGGCCGGCGCCGGTTTTTCGACGATGCCGAAGACCTGCTCGGTGTGCGCGTCGACCGGCTCGGAGGCCACGATGCCGTATTTGTTGGTGTCTTCGCGCGGCACTTCCTGGACGCCCATGACGCTGCCGCCCTGGGCGTGCGCGGCCTCGATCAGTTGGCGGGTGACCGCCACGTCGGCATCGATGAGGTCGTCGGCCAGCAGCACGGCAAACGGCTCATCGCCCACCACGGGTGCGGCGCAGAGCACGGCGTGGCCCAGTCCGAGCGGAGCCGCCTGTCGGATGTAGATGCAGTTGATGTGCGATGGCAGGATGTTGCGCACCGTTTCGAGCAGTTCGTACTTCTGCTTGCTCTCGAGATCGTGCTCGAGTTCGGGGGCGGCATCGAAGTGATCTTCGATCGCCCGCTTGTGGCGGCCAGTGATGAAGATGAGGTCGGTGACACCGGCCGCCACCGCTTCCTCCACGGCGTACTGGATCAGCGGCTTGTCGACGATGGGCAGCATTTCTTTCGGGCTGGCCTTGGTGGCAGGGAGGAAACGCGTGCCCAGACCGGCAACGGGAAAAACGGCTTTTCGAACAGGTTTCATCGGGGTGGTCTCTGCAATGGCACAAACGAAATCGACCCGTGTGGCGGAGGCGGGCCGGGACTGCCGCGATTGTCGCACGAGCCGTCCGGGAAGCCAGGGTTGAGGCGCTTGTTCCGATCGCGCTCCCGACCGCGCCCGCAAGCCTGACCACGGGCCTTCTGGCCCATGGTCAGGGCACGATGGCGTGGCGCTGGCGCGCCTGCAGCGTGCTGGTGCGCGAGTTCAGATAGCGAGTGGCGCCGCGCTCATCGTAGAAGCGCGGGCTGGGCAGGCGCGCCGCCAATTGTGCCGCCTGTCGGGTGTCGAGCCGGCCGGCATCGGTCTGGAAATGATGGCGCGCCGCGGCCTGGGCACCAAACACGCCATGGCCCCACTCGGCAATGTTGAGATAGAGCTCGAGAATGCGCTCCTTGCTCATCACCAGCTCCATCATCCAGGCAATCAGCAGTTCCTGACCCTTGCGCCAGTAACTGCGGTCGTGACTGAGAAACAGATTCTTGGCGGTTTGTTGCGTGATCGTGGAGGCACCACGCATCACGCCTGCCGGAGGCGGCTGACCTGCGGCGGCGGCCTCGGCGCGCCGCCGGGCCAGGTCGCGATTGTGCTCCCAGGCCGATTGCACGGCTTGCCAGTCCACACCGAAGTGGTCCACGAAGCGGCTGTCCTCGGCGGCCACCACGGCGCGCTTGAGCGCCGGACTGATAGCTTGATAGTCAACCCACTCGTACTGCAGTTGCGCATCGGCTTGCTCGCGCCGAAGTTGCACCAGCGATTCCTGCATGATGGGCGTGATGCGCGGATTGAACACGCTGTAGTACATCACCTGAATCGCGTACCCCACCTGAACGAGAGCGAAGAAGAGCAGAACGCCCAGCACCACGCCGAGCAGCAGCCGGCCAGGGCGGAAGCCGATCCGTGCCATCGCTCAGGCGCTCGGGTGCCGGGTGGCCGCCAGGTCGGCGTCAGCCGGCACGCCATCGGCCATGGCGTGCCGCAAGGCCTCGATCACTGGCGCCACCGATGGCGTCACGCCTCGCCAGAGTCGAAAACTCTCGGCAGCCTGGGCCACCAGCATGCCCAGGCCGTCGGCCGTGCGGGCGCCGGCACGGGTTGCCAGCGTCATGAAGGGTGTGGGCCTTGTGCCATACAGCATGTCGTAGGCCCAGCCGTGGGTTCGGAACACGTCGTTGGCCGGCAGATCGGGCGCCGCATCTTGCAGGCCACTGGCCGTGGCGTTGATCACGAGATCCCAGCCGCCAGGCCGGGCGGCGTCGGCCAGGCCACCCGCCTCGAGAACGTCGTGGGCGGCTGCCGAGGCAAAGCCGGCCACCAGCTGCGTGGCGCGATCGGTCGTGCGATTGACTACGCGCAGCTGGCGACAACCGGCGTCGAGCAGGGGCAGCAATACGCCTCGGGCCGCGCCGCCGGCGCCCACCATCAGGACTCGCGCTCCCTCAAGCTCGATGCCCAGCCGGGCGAGATCGTGACAAAGGCCCACGCCGTCGGTGTTGCAGCCGCGCCAGCCGTTGGCGTCGCGCCAGAGCGTGTTCACGGCGCCGGCACGACGCGCGCGTTCGCTCAAGCCAGCTGCCGCCAGCTGCCACGCGTCTTCCTTGAAGGGGACGGTGACGTTCAGGCCCTTGCCGCCCTGGTTGAAGAAATCGTTCACGGTCGCGATGAAGGTTGTGCCATCGGCGCTCAAGCGATGGTAGTCCATGGCCTCGCCGGTTTGCCGGGCAAACAGGGCGTGAATCTGAGGGGAGCGGCTGTGGGTGATGGGGTTGCCGATCACGGCATAGCGGTCGGGTGTATTGGCGGCAGTCATGGCGACTCGGTAGACAGTCGTTGGTTCTCGAAATGCCAGGTGCGGGTGATCGACAACTGATCGGCCTCCTGGCGAATGGCGTCCGGAAACGGCGCAAATGGTGCAGCTCGCTGCAGAATCGTGCGCGCGGCCGCGTTGAGCTCGGCATGCACGGAGGGGGTGTCGAACGACACATCGAGGATCGAGCCGTCGGCGTTGAGCACGACGGTCAGTTGCAGGCTGCCACGGATGCGGCCCTGCAGCTGCGGCGGATAGTAGCGGTTGCCGATGGCCTCGACGGTCTGGCGCCATTGCTCCACGTACTCGGCAAACATCCACGGCGAGGTGGACGGCGCGAAGTAGTGACGGCGCGGCTGGCGATTCAGCTGCTCGAGGCGTTGCGACAGGGCGGCGTACTCCTGGGTGAGGCGGGCTGCCAGTGCCAGGGCTTCGGCGTTGTCGGGTTCGGCATCGACCGGTGGGGCCTCGTCCGGGGTGGGATCGGCCTCGAGTGGCGCCGACCGGTCGCGCGCCGAAACGACTTCATCAGCCGAATCCCGGGTGATCAACTCGCGCGGCTCAGGGCCGCTGGCATCGACTTCGGGGGCCGCTGGCGGCGGGGTGTCGGGCAATTGCGCGGGTGCCGGCCAGGCCGGCAACGGCGAGCTGGCCATGCCCTCATCGGCACTGCCGCCGCCGGCAAATGCCGTGTCGGCCAACGCCTGGGCATCCTCAACGTCGCTGGGAGCCTCCTGGCGCACGTTCAGCAGCACCACTTCGAGCGACTCTGCCGGTGGCGGTACCGGCGGTGGCAGGGTGCGGAAATGGAGCGACAGCAGGGCGGCATGCAGCGCGAACGACGCCACCACCCCGATCGCCAGATTGCGGCGCGGGATGGGCACGCGAGGTGCAGCGGAAAAGGTGGCGGCAGTCACCGGGGCATTTTAGCGGCCGCTGTGCCGGGGTGGGTGGGCAGGCGAGTGCCATCGTCGAACACCACTTCGGCTTCGGGCCAGCGCATGGCAGCCAGCTTGAAGGTGGCGCCCACCGGGTCGCCGGCACGTCGCTCCACCCAGCGCCCGCCGGCCGAAAAATCGATGCAGAACACGTTGTGTCGAGGGCCCAGCCATTGATCGGGTGCTGCCCCCCGAAAGATATCGAGGTAGCCGCGCGCCACCAGCGCAGGGTCTGGCGTCGCAGCGCGCCGCCAGTAGTGCCCCATGATCACGGGGACGTCATCGCGGTAGGTTTCCCACCAGGGCACACGCTCCACAAACCGCCACTTGCCCCCGGCGTAAAAGGGGCGGGATCCGCCACGCTCCAGCCCCGAGGTGAGTACCTTGAGCGGGTTCATGCTCTGCTTGTTGGCTTCGTGCTCGGCATGCGCCGGCAACCGTGGTGGCGTGTGCTCGGGGTCGTCGAGGTCGTGTCCCCATTGCTCGCGTTCGGCGGCCATGCGCTGATCCAGTCCGGTGCGCTCGGCGTGTTCGTAGGCCAGCGCTTCCCAGGTGTCGTACTGGCGGCGCAGGCTGCCTGGCGGCAGGGCGCGTACGGCAGCAATGGCCGGCGAATGCCAGGCGGCGTGCACGATGCGCAGATCGTCGCGTTCGAGAATGGCCGGCAAAGCCTCGGCGAATGCCAGCAGAGCCTGGCGCTGTTCCGGCGCCACGCGTTGAAACGGTGCGTACTTGGGGGTGTCGCGCGCCACGCGCTCGTCGAAGAACCAGCCCGAGCCGTCCTTGATGTCGGCCCGGATCAGGTTCACCTCGTGGTTGCCGATCACGGCGCTGGCGCGGCCACTGGCCACCCAGCGCGCGGCCAGGGTCATCACGCCCGGACTGTCGGGGCCGCGGTCGCAGAAGTCGCCGACGAACACCAGATGACGGCCCTCCGGGTGGCGGGCCTCGGCGTCGTAGCCCAACTGCTGCAGCAGTGCCAGCAGGCCGTCGATTTCGCCGTGGATGTCGCCCACAATGTCGAGCGGACCGGGCGGCAGGGTTCGTATGTAGGGAGCGTGACTCATGCGGCGACAGATCGAAATGACGAGGTGAGGTTCAGCTCAATGATGCACCTGGCGCGGTGTCCAGCGCCAGAACACCAGTGTGGCGGCCAGGCCGAACACGCCGATCATGCCGATGCCGGCGCCCAGCGACACCACGGCCGTGACCCCGGCCAGCAGCGTTGGCCCGCCACTGTTGCCGAGATCGGACATGAGCCGCCACACACCCAGAAAGGCATTGCGGCCATGGCGCGGCGATGCATCGGCCGCGAGCGTCATGACGATGCCCGATCCGATGCCGTTGCCAAAACCCAGCAACAGGGCACTGAGGATGAACGGAATGGCGCTGGCGGTAAACGGCATGAGCAGCAGCGCCACGCCCATGAGGAAGGTGGACGGCAAGACCACCCAGAGCCGGCCGAATTGATCCATCACCTTGCCCGCCGGGTAGAACACCAGCATGTCGATGGCCGACACCAGACCGTAGATCAAGGAGATCAGCGTGGGCGCTATGGCCAGATGCTCGGCCCAGAGCGGAATCACGATCTGCCGCGACGAACGGATGGCGCCCACCAGCAGAATGCCCACCCCCAGGGTGGCAAACACGCTGCCATGTTCGCGCAATACCTGCCAGGTGGAAGGGCGTGGGGGCTCGGCCTCGCCCGGCTCTCTGGGCGCAGGCTCGGCGTGCAGGTCGGGCGAGCGCCAGGCGATGACCGCAGCGCCTGCCATGGCCAGCATGGCCACGTAATAGGCGCCCGCCAGGTCGAGAAAATGAATGGCGCCGGCCCCCAGAAACGGACCGATGAAGACTCCAATACGGGTGGCGCCGCCCAGACTGGCCATGGCGCGCGCCCGCAGGTAGCGTGGCACCGCATCGGCCAGGTAGGCCTGGCGCGCCAGCAGAAACACCGCAGTGGCCATGCCGACCATGAACACGCCGACGGCCAGCGGCAGCAGGGCAGGGGCCAGCGCGCAAAGGCCCAATGCCAGGCTGCTGAACGCGGCCGCGAGCAACAGGGCCCGGCGCTCGCCCACGCGCCCCGCCAGCCATCCGGCCGGGATGTTGCTGATCAACGAGCCGATGCCGATGAGGGCGGTAATGAGGCCGGCCAGCGCCACCGACGCCCCCAGTTCGCGGGCACTCAGCGCAATCACCGGCAGGATCGCGCCATTGCTCACGCCATAGAGCAATGACGGGCCAAATGCCGGTACGGCGATCTGGCGAAGACTGAAATTGGATTCGGACATGAACTGGGCTGGCAGGCGCGCCTCAGCCGCCGCCCTGCATGGCGGTCAGGCGACCGGCAAACGCGCGCAGGGCATGGGCCGTGGGGCCTTCGAGACTGGCATCGAAAGAGGGCGAGTATCCCACAGCGGTGACCACGAAGGCCACTTTGCCTTCGCGATCGAACACCGGAGCGCTCAGCGAATCGAGCCCGGGGATGCGCAAACCCAGCCCCTGCGCCATGCCGATATCGCGTATGTGGTTCAGTTGCTGGTAGTACGCCTCGAGAGCTGCGGGCGTGTCGTTGCCCTGTTGCGCCAGCTCCGCTCGCACCAGTGGCTCGGTTTGCAGTCGGGTGAGCCAGGCGGCGTAGACCATGCCGGTGGACGACGTGGTGTAGGGCGCCTGCAAGCCCGGTTTGAGCGAGATGGTGATCGGGCCATCGGGCTGGTACCAGCGCACCATGGTGACCTTGCGATCTACCGGCAGGCCTAGACCGCACGTGACCTGCTGCGCCTCGGCAAACTCATGCAGCAATGGGTCGAGCATGGCGATGAGGTCGCTGCGGTGGGCGGCCCGCTGGGCGATCTGCCAGGCCATCAGGCCGAAATCGTAGCGATGGTGATCCACCCGTTGCACCAGACCGCCATTGACCAGACTGACGAGGTAGCGGTAGGCCTTGGCCGAGGCAATGCCGCTGGCCTGCTCGATTTCCTTCAACCGCAAGGGGCGGTCGGACGCCAGGATGGTGCGCAGGAGTTGCACGGCCACATCGACGGCTTCGACCCCTTGCGGGCGCGATTCGGGCTTTTGCGTCTTGCGCGTCGCGTTGGCGTTCACTATAATAATTACTCACAGATGAATTAATTACGTTTAACGTAATTTTAAGGGTCTCGGCATTCCACGTCAAGTCGCTCGGTCGGCGCTCCCGCTGGCTCCTGGCCAGGTTCCTGTCGAGACCCATCCCGTTTCCGTTCTGGAGGGCCCTCTCATGGACCAGGCAGTCAAATCATCCGTCGATTCGCAGGCAGACTCTATCGACGTCGTCCCGCTCAACGGCTTTATCGGTGCCGAGATCCGCGGCGTGAATCTGGCCGGGCCGCTGAGTGATGCCGCGTTCGAACGCATCAATCAGGCGTTCGTGCGTTACGAGGTGCTGGTGTTTCGCCAGCAGAAGATGTCATTCGAACAGCAGATGGCCTTTGGCGAGCGATTTGGCCCGTTGAGCGTCCATCCGTTTGCCGCCAACCACGACGACAAGCGTGAGCTCATCGTGTTCGACAACGGCGCAGAGAACCCCCCCGTGGCGACCGACTGCTGGCACTCGGACGAAACCTTCCGCGAGTGCCCACCCACCGCCACCATTCTGCGCTGTGTCGAGGCCCCCAGTCGGGGTGGCGACACCATGTTCTGCAGTATGACGGCAGCGTACCGGGGGTTGTCGGAGTCGATGAAGCGCTATCTGCACGACCTCACTGCGACGCACGATTTTCAGCCCTGGCGGCCCATGTTCAATTCGCGCGAGCTCCGAGAAAAACTCTGGGACATCGAAGAGAAATTCCCCAACCCGCATCACCCGGTGGTGCGAGTGCACCCCGAAACCGGGCGGCGCGTGCTGTTCGTCAATCCCCAGTTCACGCTTCATATCGACGGGCTCAAGCCCGACGAGAGCCAGGCCATTCTGCAATTTCTCTATCTGCAGGCACACATCCCCGAATATCAACTGCGCGTGAAGTGGGAGCCCGACACGCTGGTGATGTGGGATAACCGGTCGACGCAGCACTATGCGGTGTACGACTACTACCCCGAGCCTCGCAAGATGGAGCGGGTCACCACGCAAGGAGAGCCCGTGCACGGGGTTGAAGGCCCCTACACGGCCGAAGACGACCAGGGCAACGGGGCGGTCATGCCCAAGCCCACAGGCACTGGCAAGCGCACGCGCGAATTCGAGCGTCATTGAATGGCGTTTGGCCTCGGTAAACCAACCATTCAGACCAGGCCATTCGGAAGTTGCCCATCCCATCGCGCAGTGGGGCAGTCGCTGCCTCGTGCGGATCACTTGGTATCACACTGGAGGAGACACCATGTTGCACCAAACTCTCATCGGCAGTCTTGCCGCAGCCCTGCTCACAACCGCGCCGTTGCTCGCGGCGGCCGAATATCCCGAAAAACCCGTTCGCATCGTCATTCCGTACCCGGCCGGTGGCGGGCCCGATGGCTATGCCCGCGTGCTGGCCGAAGGGATGGCCAAACATCTCGGAGCGTCGATCGTGGTCGAGGCCAAGCCGGGGGCCGGCAGCATCATCGGCACCGATTATGTGGCGCGCGCCGATCCCGATGGCTACACCCTGCTGCTGGGTACGCTCAGCCTGGCCACGGCGCCGCTCCTGTCGGTCAACGCCAACTGGAATCCGCACGAGGATTTCGACGGGGTGGCCGAGATCGTGTCCGCGCCGGTGCTGGCCGTGGTCAACGCCGATTTCGCCGTCGAGTCGCTGGATGATCTGGTCGCCGAAGCCCGCGCCAAGCCCGGCGAAATCAATTACCTCATGCCTGGCCGGGGTACCTCGATGCATCTCAACTCGGCATCGCTATGGATGTCGGCTGATATCGACGTGATGCCGGTGGCTTACCAGGGCATTCCTTCAGGCATGCCCGATCTGCTCACCAACCGGGTGTCCTTCAGCATGTCGCCGCTGTCGCTGGTGGCACCGCACCTCGAGAGTGGCAAGCTGAGGGCGCTGGCCGTGGCGGCACCGCGCCGCCTCGAGAGTCATCCCGACTTGCCCACGTTTGCCGAGGCGGGCTATGCCGACGCCCAGGTCGTGTCCTGGTACGCCCTGGTGGCCCCCAAGGGCACGCCTCGCGACGCCATCGACAAGCTCAATGCGGCGGCCAATGCCGCGCTGCAAGACCCGGCCATCCGCGCGCAGATGGAGCGCATGGGCGGCATTGTGGCCGAGCCCAACACCCCGGCCGAGTTGGACGCCATGCTGCAGAGTGAGTTCGAGCGGTGGCAGGAAGCCTTCCCCAAACTGGGGCTGGAGCGACAGTAAGTCCTGCGTGGCGCCACGCGGCTCACTCCCGCGTGGTCGACTCGGCCTCGCTCGACCACGCCTGCTCGGGCGATGCCGCCGGTTCACCGGTTTCCGACACCCAGGCTTCGGCTTCGGCAGCAGGTGCGCCGTCGCCTGCGTAGCGGCACTGTACCGAAAGGTCGAGGTCGTCGATGTCGAGAATGTCCAGTGCCACCACGTGGCCCCGTGGCAATTCGGGCAGGCTCGACACCCGCAGGAACAGCGGCGCGTGGGCCAGGCGCACGAGGTCGTCGCGAATCACCACCGCCTCGGCACGCTGCACATTCTCCTGGCGCAACCAGCGCAGGCACCAGTAGCGTTCCATGTTGTCCTGGAACTCGCGGTAGGCCGCATGCTTGGCCTCGAACGCGCTGATCAGGGCGAACAGGTCGGCGTCACGCGGTTTGTAGGGCGCGGCCAGGGGGGCCGAGACGCCGTGGTCGGCCACGGCGATGAGTTGCTGCTGGTTCACCAGATCCACATAACGGCGCAGGGGCGACGTGCACCAGGCGTATTGCTGCACGCCCATGGCGTCGTGCGGCGCGGGATGGGTGCTCATGCGCACCCGTGCGGCCTGCTGCGAGCGATACACGCCCGGCACGCCATGATCGGCGAGCACCTTGCCCCACGTGACATTGGCCAGAATCATGTACTCCGCCACCAGGCGGTCGAGCGGGGCGCCGCGCTGGCGCTGCACGATGCGCACCGGCGACTCGGGATTGGTGGGGTCGCCATCGACGTAGAAACTGAACTCCACCCGGTTGTGCAGCTCGGGTTTGCCGCGAATGGTTTCGCGCACGCGTTGCAGGGCCTGGGCGCCACGCCACAAGGGCCGCAGAATCTCGGCGTAGGGCAGATCGGCGTCGGGCTGATCGAGGGCGGTTTCGGTAATGTGGGGTTCGAGATGCGGCAGGCGAAGATTCTCGACCACGCTCACCGATTCCACGCGGGTCTCGACGTCGCTCACGCCGCCGTCCTGCAAATCGACAGTGGCATAGAGCGACAAGGCCGGCACGGGCTGGCCGGCGTTGAGCGAGAAAGCTTCGATCAGCGCATCGTTCTGCATGGGGATCTTGTCGCCGGGCATGTACACGGTAGACATGCGCGCTCGAGCCACCTGATCGAAGGGGCTGTCGCGGGTCACGGCCAGCGCGGGCGCGGCAATGTGGATGCCCACGCGGATGCGATCGCCCGGCAACTCGGTGACCGATAGGGCGTCGTCAATCTCGGTGGTCGTGACGTCGTCGAACGAATAGGCTTGCACGTTTGCCAGCGGCAGATCGCGTCCTGCCACAGGCTCGGGCAGCTCGGGGAATCCCGTGCCCTTGGGGAACTGCTCTTGCTCGAAGCGGTGTCGCATCAGGCCCAGAGGATGGGGCCAGGCGCCCAGGCGCAGCAACAGCCGCACGGGGTTCACCTGAGCGCGCTGACAGGCCTGGTCGAGCGCTTTCCATTCCATGGTGTTCTTGTCGGGCCTGAAGGCCAGGGCGTCGGCCATGCGGGCAATGGGTTCGGGCAATTCGCCAGCCACCATGGCATCGGCCCAGGCCGTTTGCTGCTCGGCTTGCAGGCGCTTCTTTTCGAGCGCGGCAAGGGCGGCTTCGAGAATGTCGGGGGGGGCCGGCCGATAACGACCCCGGCCGCGTCGATGAAAGTAGACCGGGGCGGCGTGCAGCTGCAGCAGCATGGCGGCGGTTTCCACCGCGCCGGGGGCATGGCCGAAATACTCCTGGGCCAGGTCGGCAGCGTCGAACTCTTCGGGTGGTGCCACTTCCCACAGGAAGGCCGGATCGAGCTCGGCGCCCATGGCCTCGGCGTCCGCCAGAATGCGGTCGGGCGCTGGCTCGGCAAAACGCAGCACCACCGTGTTCTTCTTGATTTTGCTGCGCTTGCCTGTGATCGTTTCGACCTGCAGCGTCGCGTCGGCTTCGCTCAGAATCGTGGCGGGCTTGAAGGCGCCGTCGTCTTCGAACAGAACATGCATGAAATGGGACTCGTGTTGGGTGGGGCGGTCAGCCGACCGTGGCAAACTCAAGCACTTGCGGCAGCCAGTGGGCGAAGTCGCTCAGCCCGTGATCGCTGCCTTCGATGATGATCTGCCGGGCGCCAGCGTAGTGGTCGCGCATGTCGCGCCAGTCGAGCAGTTCGTCGCCCGTGGCGGCCAGCAGCAGATAGCGGTGGGGCTGCGTGATGGCACGGACCCGCAAGTGTTCCAGCTCTTGAAGATAGTGCGGCTGGAATTCGAAAGGGCTGCCATCATGGTACATAAACTGTGGCCCCACGTGAGCGGCCAGCGCGCCGGCGGCGTCCACCACCGGGTTGATCACTGCGGCCCGGGCGCCGGTGTGTTCGGCCAGCCAGGTGGCGTAATACCCGCCCAGTGACGACCCGACGATGACCAGGTCTTGTGGCGATGTGGTGGCGATGGCCGCCTGGGCGAGATGAATGGCGGCAGCCGGCGACGGCGGTAGCGCCGGGCAGGTCCAGTCGTCGGCCGGGCGCTGTGCGGCTACCGTTTGCGCCAGCAGGCGGGCCTTGAACGACTCGGGCGACGATCGGAAGCCATGCAGATACAACCATTTCATGACGACGCCCCGCGGCGAGCCAGGCGCTGCAGCAAATGGTCGTGAATGCCGCCGAAACTCCCATTGCTCATGACCAGGATGTGGTCGCCCGGACGGGCGGCGGCGACCACGGCGTCGATCAGCGGCTCGAGGTCGTGCCAGGTGGTGGCGCGTTCGCCCAGCGGGGCGAGGGCGTCGGCCGGCGACCACGCAACGGCATCCTTGCCGCTGTGCGCGGCGTAGCAGTACACGAGGTCGGCGCCGGCCAGGGCATCGGGCAGGCGGGCGCTCATGGTGCCCAGTTTCATGGTGTTGGAGCGCGGCTCCAGCACGGCCAGAATCCGCGCCTGGCCCACCGTCTCGCGCAGGCCCGCGATGGTGGTGGCGATGGCAGTGGGATGGTGAGCGAAATCGTCGTACACCGTAACGCCGTGGATCGTGCCGCGCACCTCCTGGCGCCGCCGCACGCCCTCAAAGCCCGATAGCGCCTCGGCGGCCACAACAGGCGGTACGCCCACGTGCCGGGCCGCCAGGAGCGCAGCCAGCGCGTTGGCGCGGTTGTGGGCGCCGGTATGCTGCCAACGCACAGTGGCCATCACCGCGCTGCCGAGCCGCACCTCGAAATGCCCGTCGGGATCGGGAGGCCCCGCGTGCCAGCCGTCGGTCGTGCCAAATCGCTCCAGTTCCGACCAGCAACCCCGGGCCAGCACCCGATCGAGCGCTCCGGACGGGGCGGCTGCAATCACGCGGCCGCTTGCGGGCACGGTGCGTACCAAATGATGAAACTGGGTCTCGATGGCGGCAAGATTCTCGAAAATGTCGGCGTGGTCGTACTCGAGGTTGTTGAGTATGGCCGTGCGTGGCCGGTAGTGCACGAACTTCGAGCGCTTGTCGAAGAACGCGGTGTCGTACTCGTCGGCCTCGATCACGAAGGGTCGACCCTGAGCGAGCGATGCGCCCGACGGTGGGTTGGTGGCCAGATGTGCCGACACGCCCGAATCCAGCGGCACGCCACCCACCAGAAACGACGGCGCAAGGCCGGCGTGCGTGAGGATGTGCGTGAGCATGGCGGTGGTGGTGGTCTTGCCGTGTGTGCCGGCCACTGCCAGCACGTGGTGCTCGCGCAGAACGTGGTCGCCCAGCCATTGTGGGCCCGACACATAGGGTAGGCCGGCGTCGAGTATGGCTTCGAGGAGCGGGTTGCCGCGCGATACCACGTTGCCGATCACGTAGCAGTCGGCGCCCAGCCCGATCTGATCGGCGTCGAAGCCTTCGATGAGATCGATGCCCTCGGCCTGCAACTGGGTGCTCATGGGCGGATAGACATTGGCGTCGCAGCCGCTCACGCGGTGGCCCGCGGCACGGGCCAGCAGCGCCAGCCCGCCCATGAAGGTGCCGCAAATGCCGAGGATGTGTAGATGCATGGCCGGCATTGTAGAACGATGCCGGCGAGTCGGGCCGCATGGCACAATGCCACCATGAACGCTCCGACTCCGCGCGAAGAGATCGCCCACGCTGCGGCCCGCATGATCGCCGAAGACGGGCTCGATTACAGCACTGCCAAGCGCAAGGCCGTGAAACAACTGCTGGGCCACAGCAACATGCCACGTGGCGACATCATGCCGGATAACTCCCAGGTGGAAGACGCCGTGCGTGAATATCAGGCGCTCTACCTGAGCGACACCCAGCCCTTGCGTCTGCGCCATCTGCGCGAGCACGCGGTGGTGTTGATGCAATGGCTGGAGCCCTTTCATCCCTTGCTCACCGGCGCCGTCTGGAACGGCACGGCCGGCGAACACAGCGAGATCGTGGTGCAGTGCTTTGCCGACTCGGGCAAGGATCTTGCCATCTTCCTGCTCAACGAGGGCATCGACTACCAGGTCGACGAACGTCCCGATTTTCGCGGGCGGGGTCTGGTCGAGGCGCTGCATTTTGTCTGGCGCAACGAAGATGTCGTGCTGGTGGTCTACGACCGCGATGCCGTGCGTGGGGCCCTGCGGTCGGGTGCACGGGGTCAGGAGCGCGGCGACTGGCGTGCCGTGCAGCAACGCATGGAAGAGGCGGCCGCCGCCGATCCGACGCCATGAATCGCCGTACTTGTCTGCTGGCCGCAGCGGCCACGCTGGTGCTGGGCGCCTGTGGCCGCGAGCCCGATGCCAACGGAGCCGCCGGATCGGGCAATCCGTCCGACGCCCTGTTCCGTCTCACGCTGTCCGACCTGGCCAGCCAGCCACAGCCGCTGGCGCAATGGCGCGGGCAGCCCGTGCTGGTCAATTTCTGGGCCACCTGGTGCGCGCCCTGTGTGGAAGAGATGCCCGATCTCAATGCCTTGCAGGCCGAGTTCCCCGGCGTGCGCTTTCTCGGTCTGGGCGTCGATTCTGCCGACGCGCTGCGTGAGTTCAGCGAGCGGATTCCCGTGGATTACCCATTGCTGGCGGCGCGAGCCGAAGGCCTGGATCTCATGCGTGCGCTGGGCAGCCAGACAGGCGGCTTGCCCTATACCGTCTTGATCGACAGTGCGTCGCGTATACGCCACACCGTGTCCGGACAGATCGACCCCGCCGCCCTGCGCGCGCAACTGCGCGGTCTGAATTGACCGTCAGATTGGACAAAACCACCCATTTGGCGTCAAAATCGCGTCCTTTGATCGAAATTTGCGGCAACATGGCACGACACATCCTGGTAGTGCATGGCCCCAACCTCAATCTCCTCGGTACTCGCGAGCCGCAGGTGTACGGCTGGCAGACTCTGGCCGACATCGATGCCGGGCTGCTGGCCGTGGCTCAGGCCGAGGGAGCCACGTTGCGCACGTTTCAAAGCAATCACGAAGGCGAGCTGGTCGAACGCATTCAGGCGGCCAGGCAAGACGGTACCGAGTTCATCGTCATCAACCCGGCTGCCTACACGCATACCAGCGTCGCCCTGCGCGACGCCTTCGCGGCAGTAGCCTTGCCGTTCATCGAAGTGCATCTGTCCAACGTGCATCGCCGTGAGCCATTTCGTCAGCATTCGTACCTGTCCGACCTCGCGGTCGGCGTCATTGCCGGCCTCGGGGCGGCGGGTTATGAGGCGGCATTGCGATTTGCCCTGCAGTACCAGCCTGCCGTCTGATGCCGGCGGGCATTGCGGCCACACCTCCCCCTTCGCGCAGCGGGGGCGGGCGGCCTACAGAACACCGGTCTACCGGGCGTTGGCAATCGGCAGCCGAGCCCTCACGACCCTTCCGGGATAAGGAATCTCTCCATGGATCTTCGTAAACTCAAAACACTCATCGACCTGGTGGCCGAGTCGGGCATTGCCGAGCTCGAGATCACTGAAGGTGAAGGCAGAGTCCGTATCGTCAAGACGGCACCGCCGGCGCCGCAACCCTCGATGCAAACGGTCTGGGCTCAGCCCCCCATGGGCATGCCGGGTTCCCCCTCCGGATCCACGGGCGGGCAAGCCGGCTCGGCCCCCGAAGCTCCTGCGGCAGCCGAGCCGGCAGCACCGGCAGGCCACCTGGTCAAGGCGCCGATGGTCGGTACCTTCTACCGGGCGCCCAATCCGGGCGCGGCGCCCTTCATCGACGTCGGTCAGTCGGTCAAGGAGGGTGATACGCTCTGCATCATCGAGGCCATGAAGCTGCTCAACGAGATCGAGGCGGATCACGCTGGCGTCATCAAGGAAGTCCTCGTCGAAAATGGCCAGCCTGTCGAGTATGGTCAGCCGCTGTTCGTGATTGGTTGAAGCCGATGTTTGAAAAAGTCCTGATTGCCAATCGTGGCGAGATCGCCATGCGAATCCAGCGCGCCTGCCGCGAAATGGGTATCAAGACAGTCGCGGTGCACTCCGAGGCCGATCGCGATGCCAAGTACGTGCGTCTGGCCGACGAGTCGGTTTGCATCGGCCCGGCTGCCGCGCGCGATAGCTACCTCAACATGCCGGCCATCATTTCGGCCGCCGAAGTCACCGACGCCGAGGCCATCCACCCCGGCTACGGCTTTCTGTCCGAAAATGCCGACTTCGCCGAACGTGTCGAGAAAAGCGGTTTCGTGTTCATCGGCCCGCGCCCCGAAACCATCCGCATGATGGGCGACAAGGTGTGTGCCAAGCAGGCCATGATCGCGGCCGGCATTCCCGTGGTGCCCGGCTCCGAAGGCGCGTTGCCCGAAGACTCCACCGAGGTGCTCGACATCGCTCGCAAGGTGGGCTATCCCGTGATCATCAAGGCCGCCGGTGGCGGTGGCGGGCGCGGCATGCGCGTGGTGCATACCGAGGCGGCGCTGCTCAATGCCGTGAACATGACGCGCTCCGAAGCCGGGTCGGCATTCAACAACCCCGAGGTCTATCTCGAGAAGTATCTCGAGAATCCGAGGCACATCGAGATTCAGGTGCTGGCCGACGGCCAGAAGGGTGCCATCTGGCTGGGCGAGCGCGACTGCTCCATGCAGCGCCGCCACCAGAAGGTGATCGAAGAAGCGCCCGCGCCGCTCATCCCGCGTCGTCATATCGAGAAGATCGGCGAACGTTGTGTCGAGGCCTGTCGCAAGATCGCCTATCGCGGCGCCGGCACCTTCGAGTTTCTGTACGAAAACGGCGAGTTCTACTTCATCGAGATGAACACCCGCATCCAGGTCGAGCATCCGGTGTCCGAGATGATCACCGGGGTCGATCTCGTGCAGCAGCAAATACGCATTGCCGCAGGCGAGAAGTTCACGCTTCGTCAGCGCGACGTGCAGTTTCGGGGTCACGCTCTTGAATGTCGGATCAATGCCGAGGATCCCTTCAAGTTCACGCCCAGCCCGGGGCGCATCCACAACTGGCACGTGCCGGGGGGGCTGGGCGTTCGGGTGGATTCTCACGTGTACAACGGTTATATGGTGCCGCCGCACTACGATTCCATGATCGCCAAGATCATCACATATGGCGATACCCGCGATCAGGCGCTGGCGCGCATGCGCGTGGCGCTGTCCGAAATGGTGGTGGAAGGCATCGTCACCAATCTGCCACTGCATCGCGAGCTGTTGCAGGATGCCCGCTTCATCGAGGGTGGCACCAGTATTCATTATCTCGAAGAGCGGCTGGCCCAGCGCCCCGATTGACCCAGGACGGCCCCATGCGCGAACTCCTCTTCGATTGCGACCAGCAGCAGGCCGAGGCGTGGTCGGATGCCTTTCTCGAAGCGGGTGCGCTGTCGGTATCGGTCAACGACGCCGACGACGGCACCGAAGCCGAACAGCCCTTGTATGGCGAGCCGGGCATGGAGCCCGATTCGCATGCCTGGTCGCGCAATCAGCTGGTCGTGCTGTTGCCCGATGGTGCCGATGCGTCCGAGCTGGTCGCGCATGCGGCCAGTGCCGCGGCCTTGTCGGTGCCGGCCACCTGGCAGGAGCGTGAAGTGCCCGACACCGATTGGGTGCGACTCACGCAGTCGCAGTTCGATCCCATCCCGGTGGGCGATCGTTTGTGGATCGTGCCCAGTTGGCACGAGGTGCCGGCCAGCGTGCCGGCCTCGGCCATCGTGATTCGGCTCGACCCCGGTCTGGCCTTTGGCACAGGCAGCCATCCCACCACGCACCTTTGCCTCGAATGGCTGGCCAGTCACATGCCCTCCGGTGCGGCTGTGCTCGACTACGGTTGTGGTTCCGGCATTCTGGCGATTGCCGCAGCCCGGCTGGGCGCGTCGCAGGTGATCGGGGTAGACATTGATTCGCAGGCGGTCGAGTCCACACTCGACAATGCGCGCAACAATCAGGTCACGCTTTCGGCCTGCCTGCCTGATGCCTTGCCTGACGGCCGGTTTCCGGTGGTGGTGGCCAACATTCTGTCCAATCCGCTGAAGGTGCTGGCGCCCATGTTGTGCGGGCGCGTGGCACCTGGTGGTCAGTTGGTACTCTCGGGTGTGCTCGAGCGTCAGGCCGAGGAAGTGGCCGCGGCTTACGCCCCCTGGCTGGAGATGTCGGTGTGGCAGGCCCGCGATGGCTGGGTTTGCCTGCACGGCAGGGCGCCGGCATGACGCCATTGATCGCGCGTTGCCCGCATTGCGACACGGCCTTCCGGGTCGTGCCCGATCAGCTGCGCGTGCGCGATGGCAAGGTGCGCTGCGGGGTTTGTCATCGCATTTTCGATGCGCGTGCCGCGTTGGCCGATGCGGGTATCGCGCTCGATGAGCCCACATTGCCGCTCTCGCAGTCGGCGCGAACCGCCGGGGTCGACCTCTCCGACGACGACCGTCGCGAGCCGGCAATTGGCACGCCACCTGCCTCACCACCGTGGGTCGACGACTCGCGTGAGCCGCGTATCGGCGCGGCACCGACCCATGCCGAGCCCCGTTATCCGCCAGTGCGCGAGCCGCGCCGGCGGGTCGCGCCGCCGGCGCCACCTGCCCGGCCGGCCCGGATTCGGGCCGATGGCGCGCCCCCACCCGCTCCGAGAGTGTGGCCCGTGGCCGGCCCGGCCGCTCGCGACGCGGCCGATGACGACAACGAGCACGGCGACTTCGGCGACCCCGAGCCACACGACCCCTATCGCTTTTCGGCGTCGCGCCCCGATGCACCGCTGCCGCCTTCACTGGCGGGCAATGGCAATGGCGGTGTCGGTCGACTCCTCTCCGGGCTGGGCTTCTGGCTGGCGTTGCTGGCCCTGTTGTTGCAGGCGGTGTACTGGTGGCGCACGCCACTGGCCACCCATATTCCGGCCCTGCGTGCTCCGCTCGAAACCGTGTGTGCGTCTTTTGGTTGCGAAGTGGGCTATGTGCGTGCGCCGCAGCGTCTGGCCATCACGTCGTCTGCCGTGCAGCCGGACGTGCTGGGCGGCTCGGTCGACTCTCAGCGCCTGCAGCTGCAGGCCGTGTTGCGTAATCGGGCGTCGCACCCCCAGCCCTGGCCCATGCTCGAGGTCACGCTCACCGATCACGCCGATCAGGTGGTGGCGCGTCGTGCCGTGCCGCCCGCGGTCTATCTGCCGGCTGGCGAACAGCGTCGGCCCTTCGAGGCGGGCGCCGAGCGCGACATTCATCTCAGTCTGGTGGCCCGCGGTGCGCCCGTCACCGGTTATCGACTTGCCCTGTACTTCCCCTAGGATTCTTCATGTCAGCTCCCGTGATTGTTTGTGGTTCCATGGCGTTCGACACCATCATGGTGTTCGAAGGCCACTTCAAGGATCACATCCTGCCCGATCAGGTGCATGCCTTGAGTGTGTCGTTTCTGGTGCCGGGCATGCGCAAGGAATATGGCGGTTGCGCGGGCAATATTGCCTACAACCTGCGGCTTCTGGGCGGGGCGCCCGTGCCGGTGGCCACCGTGGGTGAAGACGCCGACGACTACCTGCAGCGTCTTCAGGCGCTGGGTATCGATTCGCGCTGGGTGCGCGTGGCTCCCGGCAGCTACACCGCGCAGTGCTTCATTACCAACGATCTGGCCGATAACCAGATCACGGCATTTCACCCGGGAGCCATGGCCCACTCGGCGGCCAACAAGGCCGACGAGGCACCCGGCGTGTGGGGCATCGTGGCGCCCGACGCCAAAGATGCCATGTTTGCTCATGCCGAGGCCCTGCACGCGCGTGGCGTGCCCTTCATTTTTGATCTGGGGCAGGCCATGCCGCTGTTCGACGGCCCTGACCTCGAGCGCATGTTGACGCTGGCGCAGGTGCTCACGGTGAATGATTACGAAGCGCGGGTGGTCGAGCAACGCACCGGCCGCAGCATGACCGACATTGCGGCCCGCCTGCAGGCGGTCATCGTGACGCGCGGCGGCAAGGGCTCAACCCTGATCGCCGATGGCGCAGAAACGGATATCGCGGCCGTGCCGGCTGACGCCGTGGTGGATCCCACGGGTTGCGGCGACGCCTATCGAGCGGGCCTGCTGCATGGGCTCACGCTGGGCTGGACGTGGGCCGATTGCTGCCGTCTGGCCAGCGTGATGGGCGCCATCAAGGTGGCCTATCGTGGCCCGCAGAATCATGAGCCGTCACTGGCCGATATTGCCGATCTGCTGCAGCGGCACTACGGCCTGACCTTGACGGCCTGAATGGCACGCGCCCCAGAGCGAGCGCGTGCTCAGAAGCCGGTCACACGACAGGCAGGATCAGAGGCCAAACAGATTGATGCTGATGCCGGTGACCACCATCAGGCCCACCTGAGCACCAATCAGCAGCACCAGGGGTGAGAGGTCGAGCCCGCCGAGGTTGGGCATGACGCGCCGAATCGGATTGAGCAGTGGTGCCGTGAGGCTTTGCAGCATGCCCATGAGCGGAGCCTGCGGGTTGACCCAGGACAGAATCACCTGAATGAGTGTGAGCCACACGATCAGGTTGAGGCCCCAACGCAGCATCATGAAGAAGCCGACCCCCAGACTGGCGGGCAGCACGGCCAGCAGATCGGCCCGACTGAGGCCGGCCAGCACGAGCACGTAGGCCACGGCCGCCAACCAGGCTGCCACCAGGCTGGCCAGATCGACTCCGCCATAGCCAGGAATCACGCGACGCAAGGGATGCACGATCCAGTTGGTGGCCTGACCTATGCCACGCACCAGCGGATGATACGGGTGTACCCGGGCAGCCTGCATCCAGAACCGCAGGATGAGGGCGGCACCGAACAGCGTGAAAAGGATTTCTAGCAAGAAGCTGAAGATATTGCCGAACATGCGATGACCCGTGGCGGTGGGTGAATGTGGGTACTGCCGTATCAACACGAGCGGCCCGGCGCGCTGGGCGCACCGGGCCGGATATTGGCAACGGCGGGCAAACGATCAGGGGCGATTGCCGGTGGGGAAGGGCCAGGCCGCGAGGGGGTTGGTACCGGTTTTGGCCGGTGTGGCCTTGCGGGCCGACTTCTTGGCCGCGTTCTTGACCGGTGCCGTTTTGGCTGGCGCCTTGGCCGTTTTACGGGCGGGCGCCTTGGTGACGGCAGACTTCATGCCAGCCTGCTTGACCGCGGCCGCCTTGCGGGCCGGGGTTTTCTTCACGGCAGCCTTGCTGACGGTCGCCTTTTTGGCGACAGCCTTTTTGGCCGGTGTGGCCTTCTTGGCTGGGGTTTTCTTGACAGCGGCTTTCTTGACAGCCGCTTTGCTGGCGACGGCTTTCTTGGCCGGAGCCTTCTTGGCAGTGACTTTTTTCACGACGGCTTTCCTGGTGGCGGCTGCCGTCGTGGCTGCCTTCTTGACCACGGCCTTGGTGGCTGCAGCGACTTTCTTGGTTGGCGCCTTGCCGGCAGCGGCTTTCCTGGCTGCCTTCTTGGCGGATGCTTTCTTGGCTGTTGCCATGGTTTACTCCTGACGATTCAGTGTTGTGCGCACACCGAGAGGGCAGCGCCCACCGGGAAACGGGTTGCCAACAATACGACGCCATTTCGGCACATAAACGTACCATGACAACATCGCGGCGACCAGTCAAACCCGCTATTCATGCGGCTTTCGGCACGGAATGATGCCCGGGACGTGGGGGGATTGCAACGTTGTGGTCAAACTCGGGCATGAATTCCGGCCAGATCGGCGCGCCCGCGCCCGGGCTTGCGCCCGGCCGAGCAGTACGGGCATCATGCTTCGTGGCCTGCTCGCCGAGCCCTGGCCTGTCGAATGATCGGCGCTCGGGCGCTGATTGTAGCTGCTGTCTTTCTTTTAAATGTAGGCATGAACTGAAACGCCAGCCACGCTCCTTTTGCCGGGGCTCAGGCGGGCCAGAGGAGAGAGCGCCATGACCCTTCGATTTCACAAGGTGGCTTTCGCGTGGCTCGGACGCTCGGCCGGATTCTGGCTGTTGTGGAGTTTGCTGGCAGGCGTGTCGCCGGCATCGCTCGGGGTTGGCCTGATCACTGCCGTTGCCAGTGCCGGCTTGAGTCTGCAGTTGCTGCCAACGCGTGGTGGTCCGTCGCACTGGCAGTGGTGGCGGCCGCTGCCGGGCTTTCTTTGGCAGTCGTTGCGTGGCAGTGTCGACGTGGCCTGGCGTGCCCTGGCTCCCTCCCGACGGGTACGGCCGGGATGGCAGCGTGTGCCGGCGCCCGACGATGCCCTGGGCCGGTATGCCCTGGGCAGTGAGATCACGCTGATGCCGGGCACGCTGATGGCCGGCACGAGCCATGATCACTATCTCGTTCATCTGCTCGATCGTGATCACGCCGTGACGCGGCTGGTGTGGCGCGAGCGCGATCGGCTGCAGCGTGCGGGTTGGCTGCCCTCAGCCGCCGGAACCACCGATGAGGCGGATCGATGAGCGCGGGGCTGATGCTGGCGGCTGCGCTGGTGTTGCTCACGCTGGCCGGGGCGCTGTGGCGCGTCTGGCGCGGGCCCGAGCCGGCAGACCACATGATGGCGGCGCAGCTGATCGGCACCGGTGGGGTGGCGGTGGTGATTCTGCTGGCAGCCGCCACCGATTGGGCCATGATGGATGTGGCGCTGGTGCTGGCCCTGCTGGCTGCCTGGGCCGCGGTGGCTTTCGTCAAGGCGTCCACCGCCGACGGTCACGGCGATCCCGAGCTTGACCCCGTCCCCGACCTGGAGTCGTCCACTTCGACGGAGACGAAACCATGAGCGTTTGGCTCACCGGTGTCCTGGTGGCTTGCGGCGTCCTGTTTTTTGCCGCGGGCACGCTGGGCTTGATCCGCTTTCCCGATGTCCACTCGCGGCTGCACGCCCTTACCAAGGCCGACAACCTCGGCCTGGGTTGTATCGCGGCCGGCGTGGCCCTGCAGGCGCCGTCGCTGGCAATTGTGGTCAAGTTGATGGTGATCTGGCTGCTGGTGCTGGTGGCGGCGGCAGCGGTGGCGCAACTGATTGCCCGGGCTGCGTTGAGTGACAACTCCCGTCGTCGCAAGCGCGGAGACTTCAATTCATGATGGCGATATTGTTCGATATCGTGCTCGGCGCCATGCTCGTGTTGGCGGCCCTGGCGGTGGTAGGCGGCGGGCAGGGCCTGCGGGCCGTGGCATTCTTTGTCGTGTTTGGCGTGCTGATGGCGTTGGCCTGGCTACGCCTCGATGCCATCGATGTGGCCCTGGCCGAGGCGGCGATGGGCGCGGGGCTCACCGGTGTGCTGCTGCTTGGCGCCCAGGCCAGACTGCGACGGTTGGCCACGCCGGCCATTCGCGTGAATGGTGCCCGACGCCTACTGTCCGGATCTCTCTGTGTGGCCTTTTTTTGGCTTCTGGTGTGGACGACCTGGCAGCTGCCTGGTGGTGGCGGTCTACAGGGCCAAGTGGCAGCGATGCAGGGCGAACTTGGCACGAAGAATCCGGTCACTGCCGTTTTGCTGGGCTTTCGAGCGTTCGATACGCTGATGGAAACGGTGGTGTTGCTGGCTGCCTTGCTGGGCACCTGGGTGGTGGCCGCCGACAACGCCTGGGGTGAGGCGCCAGGCCAGGTCGAGCGCGTCAAGACCGATGGCGTGCTGCACGTATTTGGCCGCCTGTTGCCGCCGCTTGCCTTGCTGCTGGGCGTGTACTGGATATGGATCGGCAGCGATCAGCCCGGCGGTGCCTTCCAGGGCGGCACCGTCCTGGCCGCTGGCTTGCTGCTCCTGGTGATGAGCGGCCATTGGCGCTGGCCGCGGGCGGACTCACCGATGGTGCGCTTCGGCCTGGTGAGCGGGCCGGCCTGGTTTCTGCTGTGTGGTCTGGGCGGGCTGGCGCTGGGCAGCTTCCTGCAGTGGCCGACGGGGCTGGCCAAGCCGTTGATCCTGGCCATCGAGTGCGTGCTGGCCATTGCCATTGCACTCACGCTGGCGCTTCTTGTGGCGGGTCCGCCCAGACGCCCGGGAGACACCTCGTGACGTCGATCGCCTGGTATGCAGTGGTGGCTTCGGCCCTGGTGGCGGTGGGTTTGTATGGTTTCATCATCCACGCGCATTGGTTGCGACGGATCATGGCGTTCAACGTGATGGGCGCGGGCGTGTTTCTTTTGCTCGGCACCATCGCCCGGCGCGGCGCGGAGGTCACGGACCCGGTGCCGCATGCTCTCATCATCACGGGTATTGTCGTGGCGCTGGCAGCCACGGCGCTGGCCGTGGCGTTGCTGACGGCCTATGCCCGTCTGAGTGAGCGGACGTCGCTGCCGGAGGACGACGAATGAGGGTCGATGTCGTGCTGTCAGTGGCCGTGCTGGCGCCACTGATGGCAGCGCTGCCTGCCGTGATCTGGCCCCGACGTGGGCCGAATATTGCCCTGGCCGGCGTCGTGGCCGCGGCGATGGCGCTGGTTGCTGTCTGGCAGGCGGTGTGGCAGGGCAGCGTCACGACGTCGCTGGGCGGCTGGTCGGCCCCGCTCGGCATCGTCTGGACGGTCGATGGGGTGGGTGCGGCCTTGCTTACCTTGATCCTGCTGGTCATGGCCGTGGTATTGCTCTTTGCCAGGCTCGAGTTTTCGTCGGCGCCGGCCCGGCAGGCGGATTCTTTCTGGCCTCTCGTGCTCCTGCTCTGGGCCGGGCTCAACGTGGTGGTGGTCACCGACGATCTCTTCAACGCCTATGTGGGGCTTGAACTGACGAGTCTGGCCGCGGTGGGCCTGGTTGCCTTGACGGGCAAGAGCGATGCGCTGGCGGCCAGTCTGCGGTATCTCGGTTATGCCTTGCTGGGGTCATTGTGGTATCTGCTGGGTACGGCCTTGCTTTATGGTCAGCACGCCACCCTCGATATCGGCCTGCTGGCGCAGGCCGACTGGCAGCAGCCGCTCGACGCCCTGGCGCTGGCATTGATCACGCTGGGTCTGCTGATCAAGACCGCACTGTTCCCGTTTCATGCCTGGTTGCCTGCGGCCCATGCCGGTGCACCGGCCTCGGCCTCGGCCGTGTTGTCGGCCCTGGTGCCCAAGGCAGCCTTTCTCCTCCTGCTCAAGATCTGGTTCGAGGCGGGCGTCGCGCTCGCGTCGCCGCCGGCGCTGACCGGCCTGGCCCTGCTCGGTACATTGGCCATCGTTCATGGCAGTTTGCTGGCCTTTCGGCAATCCCGTCTGAAGCTTCTGATTGCCTGGTCCACCGTGGCCCAGATCGGCTATCTCTTTCTGGTGTTTCCGTTGGCTGGCGGCACGGCAGCCGCCCAACCATGGGCAGCCGGTGCCTGGAGCGGCACCTGGTTTCAATTGTTGAGTCATGGCCTGGCCAAGGCGTCGATGTTTCTGTGTGCCGGCCTCTGGCTGCGCGCCGTGGGCCACGATCGCCTCGAGGGGTTGCGGGGTCTCGCGGGTGCCATGCCGATCACGGTGCTGGCCTTTGGCCTGGCCGCGATCAGTCTCATGGGCCTGCCGCCCACCGGAGGGTTCACCGCCAAGTATCTCTTGTTGGTGGCGGCCTTCGCCTCGGGCCAGTGGTGGTGGGCCCTGGTCATCGTGGCCGGCGGCCTGCTGTCGGCGCTTTATCTTTACCGGCCCATGGCGCTTGCCATGAGCCGGCAGGGCAACGAAACACTCCGCCCGGTGGCCATGCGCTGGCAGTGGCTGCCGCTACTGCTGGCACTGGCTGCGGTGGCACTGGGCCTGGCGTCGGGGTTGCCGTTCGAAGCCTTGCAGATCGGCCGGCCAACGGCCAGCACGGAGGGCCTGTGATGTCGACGGCGCTCCCGCTCCTGCTGCTGTTCACGTCGCTGGTGCCGGCGCTGATCACGTTTTGTCTGCCCGAATCGGCAAGAGCCTGGCGCAACGCCTTGAGTCTGGGTGGCGCCACGCTCAAGCTGGCGCTGGTGGCGTACACCTTGCGGGCCGTGGCCGGAGGCGACAGTTTTGAAGTGCAATATGCCTTGGCGCCCAGTCTCGCACTCTTGTTGCGCATCGACGCCCTGTCGTTGCTGTTTCTCACCTTGTCGGCCGTACTGTGGTTACTCACCACGATATATGCCATCCAATATTTTGGTCACAAGCCGCATCAATCGCGGTTCTTTGCTTTCTTCGGCTTGTGCGTGGCCGCCACCACCGGGATCGCCCTGTCGGGCACCCTGATCACCTTCTTCCTGTTCTACGAAGTGCTCACTCTCAGCACCTGGCCTTTGGTCACGCACAAGCAGGACGATCGTTCGATCGCGGCCGGGCGCAGCTACCTCACGTTTGCGCTGCCGGGCAGCGCACTGCTGTTGGTGGCGATTGTTTGGCTCGAAAGTGCCGTGGGCCCGGTCGCGTTTGCCCAGCCGGCCAACCTTCAGGTGCTCGGCGATGCCGCATTGCGCTGGATCTTCCTGCTGTTCATGATGGGGCTGGGTGTCAAGGCGGCTCTGGTTCCCTTGCACGGCTGGTTGCCCGCCGCGATGGCGGCGCCGGCGCCAGTCAGTGCCTTGCTGCATGCGGTGGCCGTGGTCAAGGCTGGAGCCTTCGGGATCGTGCGGGTCATCTACGACGTGTTCGGTATCGAGCGAGTGGCCGATCTGGGTGTTGGCCTGCCGCTGGCGGTGGCGGCATCGATCACCATCGTGTGGGGCTCGTTGCGCGCTCTGCAGCAGAGCGACATCAAGCGTCGACTGGCATTCTCGACCGTCAGCCAGGTGTCGTACATCGTGCTCGGTGCGGCCCTTGCTGGGCCGTACGCCGTGATTGGCGGCCTGGTGCATCTGGTGCATCAGGGCCTGATGAAGATCACCTTGTTCTTCTGTGCCGGCATCTTCGACGAACGCGCCGGGGTGCGCGAGGTCACCGGCCTGAATGGACTGGGGCCGCGCATGCCCTGGACTGCCGTGGCATTTTCGCTGGCAGCGCTGGGCATGATCGGCCTGCCACCCATGGCCGGATTCGTCTCCAAGTGGTATCTGGGCATCGGCGGCCTGCAGGCGGGTGAACCCTGGGTGGTTGCCGTGTTGCTGACATCCTCCCTGCTCAATGCGGCCTATTTCCTGCCGCTGCTGTATCGATTGTGGTTTGTCCCTGCTTCCGGTGGCGACGGATCTGCCGTCATCACCGAATCGCCCGGGCTCACGTGGCCGCCGGTGCTCACTGCCCTGGCCGCGTTGGCTGCCGGGCTGCTGGCCGGGTACGCTTTCAGCCCACTGGGATGGGCCACCCTGATCGTGGAGCGACAGTATCTGCCATGAACCTGCCGGATGATTCGCTGTGGCGCACCTTGCCCTTGTTGGTGCTGGTCTGGCCCCTGCTGCTGGCCGTGATTGGGGCGTTGCCGCCTTGCCGCAGGCATGCCCTGCGACTGTTGCCGTTGGCACCTTTGCCGGCGCTCGCGCTGGTCATGGTGCCAGGCGCCTGGTCGCTGCATTTGCCCGATCTGCTGCTGGGCGCGCGCCTCGAGCTGACGCCCGGCTTCCGCTGGCTGCTGGGCATGACGGCCACCGTGTGGCTGTTCGCCGGCCTGTTCGCGCAAACGGATGGGGCTTGCGGGAAAAAGCCGGCCATCCTTGCGGGCTTCTGGTGTCTCACGCTGAGCGGCAATCTGGGCGTCTTTCTGGCGGCCGATGTGGTGACCTTCTACGTGGCGTTTGCCGTGGTGTCGCTGGCGTCGTATGCCCTGGTGGTCCACAAGGGTGATGCCGATGCCCTGCGCGCGGGCAGGGTGTACTTGTGTCTCGCGGTGCTGGGCGAAGTGGCATTGCTGGCGGGTTTGCTGTTCGGCGTGGCGGGCGCCGAGAGTGTGCGCATTGCCGAGGTGCGCGAGGCGCTGGGCCGACTCGAGTACGGCACGACGGTGATGCTGCTGCTGATGGTCGGCTTTGGCATCAAGGCCGGCCTGCTGCCGTTGCATCTTTGGCTGCCCCTGGCTCACCCCGCGGCACCCACACCGGCGTCCGCCGTGCTCTCGGGCGCCATCGTGAAAGCGGGCATCGCGGGGTGTCTGCTGTTTCTGGGGGCAGCCGGGCCAGGGCTGGTGCAGGCACTGGCCGTGTTGGGCATGGCGGGCGCCTTGCTGGCCGCCTTGCTGGGCCTCACCCAGTGGCATCCCAAGGCGATCCTGGCGTATTCCACCGTCAGTCAGATGAGCCTGCTCGTGGCCGTGGTGGCGCTGCTGGCCGCCCAGGCGGAAGGCCAGGCCCCGGCCGTGCTGTACGCCACCCATCATGGTCTGGCCAAGGCAGCGTTGTTTCTGGGTGTGGCCTGGTGGGTGGCGGCGTCACCGCGCTGGCGACTACTCGTGCTGACGATCCTGGCGATCGCCGCGCTGTCGATCGCCGGATTGCCGTATACGGGAGGCGGCCTGGCCAAGTTGGGCGTCAAACTGGCCTTGCCGTCGCCATTCGACCTGTGGCTGGGTTGGTCGGCCATTCCCACCGCATTGGTGTTGGGCTGGTTTCTGTGTCGGTTGCCCGCGTGGGCAGTGGCTGAAGCGCGCGAGCACCCTGCGCCGCCATCCGCTTCGCGCCTGGCCTGGATTTGCCGGCACGCCCCGGTGGGAGGATTGCTGCTGTTGGCCCTCGTGGTGCCGTGGGTGCTCTGGCCGGCGGCCACGTCGCAGGATCTGAGCTATCCCTTGCAATGGCATAATGTGTGGACATTATCATGGCCCGTGGTGGTGGGCGGCCTGCTCGCCACGTTGGCCTGGCATCAGGCAGGTCGTCTGCCTCGGCTGCCCGCGGGCGACATGCTGCCCTGGCTCTGGCAGGGCGTGGTGGCCGGCCTGGCACCGGTGCAACGGGTGGGTGCGTGGCTGCAGCAGCCCGACCGTTGGCGTCGACCGCTGATGCAGCGGGTCGATCGCTGGCTGCTTGCCGACGCCGCCTGGCTGGCCCGGCGCGAACAGGGCATGCAGCGCTGGCGGCGCAGCTCGCAGCGCATGTTGTGGCTGCTCGGACTGTTGCTGGCCGCGCTCGTGGTCTATTCGTAGATCACGCCCGAGTGTGCCTCGAGGTCGAAGGTGTGCTCGGCCGTGAGCTCGCCAAAACGGAACAGCGGCTCGTCGAGCCCATGGTGTGTTTGCGCCGTGGTGGGATAGGTGCTGTTGCCGTATTCCTGCTGCCACAGATGCCACAGCCGATCGATATTGGCGTGGTGCATGAAGAAAACCGGATCGTTGGGCGACGACGCCGTTTGCATGTCGCCGCCCACCCAGAGGTGGATGATGTTGTGCATGGCGGAGGGCGCGTCTTCGCCGCGGAAGCCCTCGAGGTAATTGCGCATGCTGATGCGGTAGTCGGCGGTTTCGTCGTAGGGGGCGGAGTCGTAGAGTCGCGGCGTATCGAGCAAGTCGGCCACGTCGTCGGCAGTTGGCAAGGGGCCGAATTCGCGCGCGATATCGAAGCGCCGTTGCAGGCCCAGGGGCAGCAGGGTCATATCGGGATCGATTTCGTCGTCCCATTCATCGTCGGTGTCGTCGTAGGTGGCCGCCATCGCCCATTCGCCCTTGCGGAACGGACCACGATTGACGAAGCCATTGTCGTCGGGGTCGCCGTCGCCGCCCAGCAGATCATCACTGAACACGATCGTGAAGGATTCGGGCTCGGTCCAGTCCCAGTAGGGCAGGGTGAGGTCGGGGTTGCCCGAAGCGCGGCGCATCTCGGCCTCGAAGCGGTGCAGGAGTTCGCGGTGCCATGGCAAAAAGCCGGGTGCCATGTGCGCCCCGGTGTGCTCGTCGAAGGCCTGCACGTGGAGATCGACGAAATAATCGTAGGCGTTCCAGGTGTCGTCGTATTGCGACGGAATGGTTTTCATGAGATGCAGCGCCTCGACGAAGGCCTCGCGTTCCTGAGCAGTGAGGTTGACGGCGCTCTTTCGCACCAGCGGCGTGTCCACGATATCGCCATCGTCGCCGCCGCAGGCGGCAAGCAGCAGGGTGGCAGCGAGGCCGGCTGCACCCAGGCGCAGCGAGAGGGCAAGGGAACGTGACATGACGACTTCCTGTGATGGCAAATGAAAGCGACCCTGGTCGGGCTGGCCACACGGCGAAGCTCCAGGGTCGGATGCCGATTGTAGGAGCAATTCGCACAGTGGGACACAGTTTTGCGCGTGGCGCACATCGAATACCCGTATGTTTCGACGGCGCTGCCGGTAGGCGCCGTTGCTACGCTGGCCGGCAGTGAAGGGCCGGGTGCCGGTTCGTGGTCGTCTATGAAGGAGCACCGCATGTGGGATTTCAGCGTCGGCAAGTCGCTGCAACTGATGGTACGCACGATGCCGTTTCTGCTGCTCAGAGTCGGCGTGTATTTTGCCGTGACTCTGGCCTATATCCTGGTCACGGGCGTGGGCGCCGGCATCGGCTGGGGCGTGGGTGCGCTGGGCGAACCAGGCTTTCAGGCCGGGGCCACGTTCTGGGGCGGGTTCATTGGTTTTGCCGTGGTGTCGGTCTTCATGTATTGGGTACGTGAGTACATCCTGTATCTGGTGAAGGCTGGCCACATTGCGGTGCTGGTGGCCATGCTCGACGAACAGCCGCTGCCGGCCGGCCAGTCGCAGTTTGCCTACGGCACGGCGGTGGTGAAGGAGCGCTTCGCCCAGGCCAGCGCCCTCTTTGCCATCGATCAGCTCGTGCGCGGGGTACTGCGCGCCATCGTGCGCCTCGTTCGCGGCATGTTCAATCTGTTGCCGATCCCCGGCGTGCAGCAACTGATGGGTATTCTGCAGGCCTTTCTGCGCGTGGCCATCGGCTTCGTCGACGAGGTGATTCTGGCCTATGCCATTCGCACCCAATCGCGCGACGGCTGGTCGGCCGCCCGCGACGCGCTGGTACTGTATGGCCAGAATTATCAGGTGATGCTCAAGAATGCCGCCTGGCTTACCCTTTTCACGTACCTGCTCAGCTTTCTGGTGTTTCTGGTGATGCTGGCGCCTGCCGCCGCCATCACCTGGCTGATGCCCGGCACCTGGAGCGCCGCGGCCTTCGTTTTTGCCGTGTTGCTGGCCTGGAGCGTGAAGGCATCGCTCCTCGATCCCTTCGCGGTCGCGTGTCTGATGCAGGTGTATTTCCGGACCATCGACGGGCAGCAACCGGATCCCGAATGGGAGGCACGCCTCGAGCAGATGTCGGGCAAGTTTCGTGAGCTCAAGCAGCGTGCCACCAGTGCCCTCACACCGAGCGGTGCGCCCGAGCCGGCGCCCGCTTCAGCCACCGGGTCGGCGGGCGACCGACCGTCCTGATTCTGCCGGCGCCATGGCCGGCATCATCCCTCTCACAGGAATCCACTCCCATGTTGCATGTCATTCCCTTCCGACGATGGTCCGCGCTGTGTCTGGTTGCCGGGGCGGCATTCGCCAGCGCGTCGCCAGCACTGGCCGCCGAGGTCATTGGCGAACTCTCGGCCCAGATCGACGGCGAGCCGTATCAGGGCAATGCCCTGTATCTACCCTCCGAGGGCACGGCCACGGCCACCTTTCAAAAGTTCGGCCCCAGTGTGATCGTCAGTGTGCAGGTGCTCGACCCGGCCGCCGATCGCATGCTCGACAATTCGTTCCAGATCGAGTTTTCGGGCAACGGTCAAGGCGCCGGGTCAACCGACGCCTCGGCCTCGTGGTGGCCTGAAGGCATGCGCGGTGCATTCTATGTCGCCGGGAATGAGGGCGGCGACGCCGAAGTGCGCATCGATGAGCTTCAGCTCGACGGCGAGGCCCGCGCCTCGGGTTCCTTTACTGCCTCGATGTGCCACAAAGAGAGCTTCTTCGTCGAAGCCGACATGTCGAAATGCGTCACCGTTGAAGGCACTTTCGACACGGCGCTGCGGCCGGGCTGATCGTTCAACGCAGACGCGGCAAGGTATCCTAGGCCACTTCGCCATTGCAGGAGGCTTGGGATGATGCTTCACACTTTGTCTGAACCGTTGGGCCGGCTGGCGCTGGCCGCCACGCTCAGCGCCAGTCTCAGCCCGCTGATGGCAGCGCCGACACCACCGTTGCCGCCACCGCAGGGCCCGGTGATCTTGCAGATTACCGGGCAGGTGGCCCAGGGGAATGTGGGCGACGAAGCCCACCTCGATCACCAGCTGTTGGCCACGTTGCCGTCGCGACAAGTGGTGACCTCCACCTCGGTCACGGAAGGCCCGCAGGTGTTCGACGGTGTTCTCGTGCGCGACGTGCTCGACCGAATCGGCGCAGACGGCGAGACGGTGGTCGCCACCGCTCTCAATGATTACGTCATCGACATTCCCATGTCCGATTTTCAGGATTTCGACGTGATTCTGGCGCACACCATGAACGGCGAACGACTCAGTGCCCGCGACAAGGGGCCGCTGTGGATCGTGTATCCACGCGACGACGTCGCCGAGTTGCAAGAGATTCGCTACGACTACCGCTGGGTGTGGCAGTTGCAAAGTCTCGAGGTCCGCTGATGGCGGTTGGCAAGGCCGGGCCGCAGCTGGGCTATGTGCTCAACCTGCTTGCCATTGTGGTGTTCGGGCTTTTTCTGTGCTTTGCCCTGGTACGCCTTGCCGACATCGAACGTGAAATGCGGATCGAAGCCAGCGAGAACATGGTTTGGGTCATGTCGCAATCGCAGCGCGAAGTGCTGCGATTGGATGCGGCGGTGGCGCGTCACCTGGCCGGCATGGCCACGCCCGCGGGCAACCTCGATCTGCGCTACGACCTGCTGCTCAGCCGCCTCCATCTGCTCGAGCAGACACCCCAACGTGCGGCCCTGCAGCGGCTCGGTCTGGCCGGCGAGATCGAGCAGGCAACCCGCGCCGTGCGAGAACTCGAACCGGCGTTGCGAGCCGTGAAGGCCGGCGTGCCCGAAGCCGCCGAGTCGTTTGCCTCGGTGTTGTTGCCTCTGGCCGCCTTGTTCAACCGGGCGGCCAACGCTGCCATGGTGCAGGAATGGAACGATCTGGGTGCCCGCCTCGACCAGTCGCGGCGCGCGGTCTGGGAGATCATTGCCACGGTCGTGGTGATTCTCTTGAGCGGTGCGGTGCTGTCCACGCGGCTGCTGCTTACCCTGCGTCAGGCACGGCGCGCCGAAACCTCGCTGCGCCAGGAAAAGCAATTCTCCGAGCTGGTGCTGGGTTCCAGTGGCGAAGGCATCGTGGCGGTGGATCGCGAAGGCCGATGCACGCTGTGGAACCCGGCCATGAGCCGGATCGTGCCCGTCGCTGCCGGTGCCGCGCGGGGCGCCAGATTGGCCGAAGTGGCCGGCTTGTTCGCCGTGGAGCGCATCACCCGAGCCATCGACGCCGGCCTGGCCGGCGAGTCGGGCGAATGCCGCAACCAGCCGTATTTTCGTGACATGGCGGCGCAGCCGCGCTACCTGGATATTCTGGTGTCTCCTCTGCGCCAGGGGTCGGCGGTGGTAGGGGCCATTTTGTTCGTGCGTGACATGACCGATCGCTACATGGCCGAGCGCGCCCTGGTGCGGCACCGTGACGAGCTCGAGCAGCAGGTGGCCGAACGGACCACGCACTTGCGTCAAACGCAAGATCGCCTGCTGGTGGCCCTGCACGATCTCGAGCAGGCCTTTACCCGCGAACACGACGCCGCCGAGTTCTATCGCGGCTTCGCCGCCATGGTCAGTCATCAATTTCGCACGCCGCTGGCCATCATCGATTCCAACGTGCAACGGCTGGTGCGTCGCGGTGCCGACGTCACGCCGGCCGAAGTGGCGCAGCGGGCCGATCGTATTCGTGCCAGTATCCGGCGGCTGACCGATCTGGTGGAGTCCACCCTCAATGCTGCCCGGCTGGACGCCGGTCAGATTTCGGTGGAGGGCGCGATGCAGGATCTGCGTACTCTGGTTGCCGTCGCGTGCGAACGGCAGCGTGAAGCCGTCCCGGAACGCACGATTCGGTTCGATCCGCCCGACGCGGTGCTGCCGGCGTGGTGCGACCCGGCGCTGGTCGATTCGATTCTGAGTAATCTGTTGGGTAACGCGGTGAAGTACTCGCCGCCCCACACCGACATCGAGGTCGCCGCGGGCACGGCTGAAGGCCGCAGCTGGTGTGCCGTGCGTGATCATGGTGTGGGCATCCCGGCCGGCGAGATCCATCGCATTTTCGAGCGTTTCTATCGCGCCAGCACAGTCGGCGAGGTGCGCGGCACCGGCATCGGCTTGAACCTGGCGCAGGCCCTGGCGCAGCGGCAGGAGGGTGAAATCACCGTCCAGAGCTGCGAAGGGCAAGGCTCCACCTTTACTCTCTGGTTGCCGGCGCAGGCGCCGGTTCATCCAACCCGACCCGATTCCCAGGAGGTTTCCCCGTGACGGATCCGTTGCACCCCGAGTCCCGTTTGCGCATCTTGTGCATCGAGGATGAAGACGATCTGCGCGCCGATCTGGCCGAAGAGTTGCAGGAGGCCGGCTACACCGTGATCGAGGCGGTCGATGGTGAACAGGCACTGGCCCAGTTGCGGGCGTTGCGGCCCGACCTCATTCTGTGCGATATCAATCTGCCTCGCGGCAATGGTTACGATGTTCTGCAGGCCTGGCGCGAGCAGGAGGAAGACCTGGCCGACGTGCCCTTCGTCTTTCTCACGGCGTTGGCCGAACCGCGTGACGTGATCGACGGCAAGCGGGCCGGCGCCGACGACTACCTGGTCAAGCCCATCGATTACGACCTCCTGCTGGCCACGGTGCAGGCGCGCCTTCGCCAGGTGGCTGCCATTCGTCGGTCGGCGGCCGGGTTGCCGTCCGGCCTGCCCGGCGCGTTGCAGGCGCTGCGAGCGCCGGCCCAGGACGACGGCTCACGGCGCGGCACGCACGACGCGCTTGATCTGCTGTCGTTCGGCGTGGTGCTGCTCGACGGCGACGGTCAGGTTCGGTTTGCCAACCAGATGGCGCGTACCCTGGGCGATGCGCGAGATGGCATCGTGCTCGATCGGCAACTGGTGGCTACCGATACAACCGCCAATCGCGCCTTGCGCCAGGCCTTTGAACAGACCCTTGCCCAGGTGGGCGGCAGCGGGCCGCAACCGGTGGTGCTGCCACGTGCCGGTGGCCAGCGCGATTTGTTGGCACTGGTCTTTCTGTTGCGCGAATCGGGCCAGCGGATGGGCCCCGCCGTGGCCGTGTTCGTGCTCGACCTCGAACAACGTTCGCAGGTGCCGGCCGACGTGCTGGCCAAGCTGTTCGGCCTCACGCCCACCGAATCCCAGGTGGCCAACCTGCTGGCGCAGGGGCGGCGCAGCGACGAAGTGTCCGACCTGCTGAATATTTCGGCCACCACGGTGGCATTTCATATTCGCAATCTGCTCAGCAAGACGCACACCCGCCGACAGGTGGATCTGGTGGCATTGCTGCTGGCGGGTCCGATGTCGGTGCGCTTCGCGCGCTGAGGGCGCGGTTGCCGCGTGGGTGTGTCAACACAAGGAGGGTGTCATGAATTTGAAATGTCGCTTGATCGCTGCCGTTCTGGCGTCGACGGGTTTTGCCGCGCAGGCGGCCGAACAGAATGCCGTGAGTGAATTCGTGCAGGCGCCGGGGTTTGAAACCCTGGCCGTCGAGCCGCTCTGGGAGCGGGTGCAGTCGGCGCTGCCTGCACCGCCCGCGGCCTCGATTCAGCGGCCGGCGGCCAATCTGGCGCCGGCTGCCCTGGCCGCCCTGGCGCTCGATACCGCCGAGACAGCACTGCCGCGTCAGCGACATCGCGTACGTTATGGTGTGGTGTCGCAACCCGGCACCGCGGCGGGCGCGCCGGTGTCCGTGAGCCTGATCGAGGTGGCGCGCTTCAACCTCGGGCCCGCCTCGCGTCAGGCGTTGATCGAGCAACTGGGCGAAGATCAGGTGGCACCACCCGAAGACTTCGGGGTGGGTCCGCATGTGGTCTGGCGGTTGGCCACCCAGCCCCTGCGCGGCAATCGGGCTGTCGTGATTGCGGCGTCGCGTCAGGTGCTGGATGATGACGCTGCAACCGCCATGACGTGTTTTGACCAATCGTGTCTGACACCGGATGGCGTGATTGCCGAGGTGGCGCCTTGGCCAGAACCTCGAGAAATCCGCCTGGCGGCCGAAGCCGCCGCCCTGGCCGGGCCCGATGGCTGGCCCACAGCCGCTGCCGCCTTGCAGGTGCTGCAGGGCGATAACGATATCGACGAATCCGAGGGGGCAGAATCCGGGCAAGCACCTCGCCTCATGCCGATCGAAGCGGTGGTGGAGCAGGGCCTTGGTCAGGACGACGGCATGGATGCCGCCTGGCACCATGGGGGTTTGCTGGATGATTCGGTGACGGCGCAATGGCAGCGCCTCATGACCTTTCGCGGCGCCGACGGCAAGGCCGCCGTGGCCGGCAGCACGCTATGGGAGTGTGCCCGGGGCGACGATCGCTTTGCGCCGCCGGGGCAATACTGCCCGTGAGCCCTGCGCCCGCCTGAGCGACGGCACAACGTCGTTCAGGGTCAGGCGCGTGGTCAATCCCAGCTCAGGGCACCCCCCGTTTGGTACTCGATCACGCGGGTTTCGAAGAAGTTGCGCTCCTTCTTGATGTCGATCATCTCGGCCATCCACGGGAAGGGGTTTTCTTCGTGGGCGTAGATCGGATCGAGGCCGATCTGCTGGCAGCGCCGGTTGGCGATGAAGCGCAGATAGCTCTTGAACATGGGGGCGTTGAGGCCCAGCACGCCCCGCGGCATGGTGTCTTCGGCGTAGGCGTATTCCAGTTCTACGGCACGCTGGAACAGGCCGCGGATTTCTTCGCGGAACTCGGGCGTCCAGAGATGAGGATTCTCGAGCTTGATGGTGTTGATGAGGTCGATGCCGAAATTGCAGTGCATGGACTCATCGCGCAGGATGTACATGTACTGTTCGGCGGCACCGGTCATCTTGTTCTGCCGGCCCAACGCCAGAATCTGCGTGAAGCCCACATAGAAGAACAGGCCTTCCATGAGGCAGGCAAACACGATGAGCGACTTCAGCAGCGTCTGGTCGTCTTCGGGCGTGCCCGTCTTGAAGTGAGGATCGGCAATGGCCTCGATGAAGGGGATGAGGAATTCATCCTTGGCCCGGATCGACGGCACCTCGTGATAGGCGTTGAAGATCTCGGCTTCGTCGAGGTCGAGGCTTTCGACGATGTACTGATAGGCGTGGGTGTGGATGGCCTCTTCGAACGCCTGGCGCAGCAGGAACTGGCGGCACTCGGGCGCCGTGATGTGGCGATAGGTGCCCAGCACGATGTTGTTGGCCGCGAGCGAATCGGCGGTGACGAAAAAGCCCAGGTTGCGCTTGACGATGCGACGCTCGTCTTCGGTGAGCCCTTCGGGGTTCTTCCACAGCGCGATGTCGCGCGACATGTTGATTTCCTGCGGCATCCAGTGGTTGGCGCAGGTGGCGAGGTATTTTTCCCAGGCCCACTTGTACTTGAAAGGCACCAGCTGGTTGACGTCGGTATGGCCGTTGATGATGCGCTTGTCGGCCAGGTTGACGCGTTCGGTGGTGCCGGCGGCCACGGTGCCGCCGCTGGGTTCGGCGCCTTCAGCGCTGCCCATGCCCTGGGGTGGGCGGGGTGCGGCTTGAGGCGCGGGGGTGTCGTCGTTCCAGGTCAGCATGCTTGAATTCTCCTGTGCGTTACTGGCAGGCTTCGCATTCGTCGAAGCCAGGGTCGCCCGGGCGCATGGTGCACGCGTCACCCATGAGCTGCGGTTCGGGCGTGACGGCGGGTGCCGTGGCCGGAGCCGCACTTCCGGCGCCGGTGACCAGGCCGGCATTGTTGGTGACGGCGTTGAGCTCGCCACCCTGGCCGGTGGATTTTTCGGCGCTGGTGGCACCCAGCGTGCGCAGGTAATACGTGGTTTTGAGCCCACGCTGCCAGGCCAGCTTGTAGGTTTCGTCGAGCTTGCGGCCCGAGGCACCTGCCATGTAGATGTTGAGCGATTGGGCCTGATCGATCCACTTCTGGCGGCGCGACGCGCACTCCACCAGCCAGGTGGGGTCGATCTCGAAGGCGGTGGCATACAGGGTGCGGAGTTCGACCGGGATGCGGTCGATGCGCGCCAGGGTGCCATCGAAGTATTTGAGATCGGCCACCATCACTTCATCCCACAGGCCCAGCCGTTTGAGGTCGCGCACGAGGTAGTCGTTGACCACCGTGAACTCGCCCGAGAGGTTGGATTTGACGTAGAGATTCTGGTAGGTGGGTTCGATGCAGGCCGAGACCCCAATGATATTGGAAATGGTGGCCGTGGGGGCAATGGCCACGCAGTTGGAGTTGCGCATGCCCTGGGTCTGGATCTTCTTGCGCAGAGTGTCCCAGTCCATCGAACTGCTGCTGTCGACGTCGAGGTAACTGCCGCGTTCCTGCTGCAGCAGAGCCACGGAATCCTGGGGCAGAATGCCGCGATCCCAGAGCGAACCCTTGAAGGATTCGTAGGTGCCGCGTTCGGCCGCGAGATCGCTCGAGGCGCTGTAGGCGTAGTAGCACACCGCTTCCATCGAGCGGTCGGCAAATTCCACGGCCTGCGCCGAGGCGTAGGGCACGCGCATCAGGTGCAGGCAATCCTGGAAGCCCATGATGCCCATGCCCACCGGGCGATGGCGCATGTTGGCGTTGCGGGCTTTGTCCACCGCGTAATAGTTGATGTCGATCACGTTGTCGAGCATGCGCATGGCGGTACGCACGGTCTGCTCGAGCTTGGCGTGATCGAGCCGGTAGCCGCCGTCATCGGTGGGCACCATATGGGCCACCATGTTCACCGAACCCAGGTTGCAGACGGCGATTTCCGACTCGTTGGTGTTGAGCGTGATCTCGGTGCAGAGATTGGAGCTGTGCACCACACCCATGTGCTGCTGGGGCGAGCGGATGTTGCAGGGATCCTTGAAGGTGATCCAGGGGTGGCCGGTTTCGAACAGCATCGACAGCATCTTGCGCCACAGGGTGACGGCCGGGAGCTTCTTGAACAGGGTGAGTTCGCCGCGCGCCACCTTTTGCTCCAGGGCGACGTAAGCCTGTTCGAACTCGCGGCCAACCTTGTCGTGCAGGTCGGGGGCATCCGACGGCGAAAAGAGGGTCCATTCGCCGTTCTCCATGACGCGCTTCATGAAGAGGTCGGGGATCCAGTTGGCGGTGTTCATGTCGGGCGTGCGCCGACGCTCGTCGCCCGTGTTCTTGCGCAGCTCGAGGAATTCTTCGATGTCGAGGTGCCAGGTTTCGAGGTAGGTGCACACGGCACCCTTGCGCTTACCACCCTGGTTGACTGCCACGGCGGTGTCGTTGACCACCTTGAGGAAGGGCACCACGCCCTGGCTTTCGCCATTGGTGCCCTTGATGTGGCTGCGCAGCGCGCGCACGGGCGTCCAGTCGTTGCCCAGCCCGCCGGCATACTTGGCCAGCAGGGCGTTCTCCTTGATGGCGTCGTAGATGCCTTCGAGGTTGTCGGACACGGTGGTGAGATAGCACGATGACAGCTGTGAATGCAGCGTGCCCGAGTTGAACAGCGTGGGCGTGGAGCTCATGAAATCGAACTTGGAGAGGATTTCGTAGAACTCGACGGCCCGCGCCTCGCGGTCGTCTTCGCGCAGCGCCAAACCCATGGCCACGCGCATGTAGAAGGCCTGAGGCATCTCGATGCGGCGGCCGCGCACATGCAGGAAGTAGCGGTCGTAGAGAGTTTGCAGGCCCAGGTAGTTGAACTGCAGATCGCGGTTGTTGTCGAGCGTGCGGGCGAGGCGGTCGAGATCGAAGGTGGCCAGCGCCGGATCCAGCAGCTCGTTGTCGATGCCGGTCTGAATGAAGCGCGGGAAGTAATCGATGTAGCGCATGGCCATGTCGGCCTGGCTCACTTCTTCTTCGAGCACTTCGCGACGGATGGTATGCAGCAGCAGGCGTGCCGTGACCTGGCTGTAGGCCGGGTCTTTCTCGATCATGGCGCGCGCGGCAAGAATGGCCGACTTGTACACCTCGTTGAGCGTGACGCCGTCGTACAGGTTCTTGATGGTCTCTTTCAGGATGCCGTCGGCATCGGCGTGCTGCTCGAGCCCCTGGCACGCCGCCGCGATCATGTCGCGCAGGCGACCCACATCGAGCGGGCTGCCGATGCCGTGATCGACCACGTTGAGATTGCCCACACCGGCGTGGGTCTGCACGGCCTGGGCACGCTCCTGGGAGCGACGCTCGCGGTACAGCACGTAGGCGCGTGCCACGTCGTGTTCGCCCGAACGCATGAGCGCCAGCTCGACCTGATCCTGGATGTCTTCGATGTGGAAGGTGCCGCCGCCGGGCTGACGGCGCATGAGCGCGTTGACCACCTGGCGGGTGAGGGAATCGACCAGCTCGCGCACGCGCGCGGAGGCTGCGCCCTGACCGCCGTTGACGGCGAGAAAGGCCTTGGTCATGGCGATGGCGATCTTGGCGGGCTGAAAGCTCACCACGGCACCATTGCGACGCAGGGTTTTGTAGTCGCGGTAGACGTCGGGGTCGGTGGGCAGGGGAGCTTCGGGATCCAGGCGCGGGGCGGCGCTGCGGGCCGCAGTGGTGGTCGTTTGCATGTGGGCTCCGGGGGGTGACCGGGCACTAAGGGTAGTGTCCGGGGTGGTGTTTCACCACTAATTGTAGTGTCTGGGCCGGGGCGAAACAAGCCCCGTCGGTTGCGGCTGAAGGAAGACCTGGCGGTGCTGCCAGCCGGCCTCGCGAGCGTGGCGCGACCAGTCGAAGGCAGGCCCGGGATCGGTCTTGCGGCCCGGGGCAATGTGCTCGTGGCCCGTGACGGCACGAAGCGGATGGCATTGGCGCAGCCGGCCCGTGAGAGCCGCGAGGCGAGTGTACTGGGCATCGGTGTAGGGCACGGAATCGGTGCCTTCCAGTTCGATGCCAATGGCAAAATCGTTGCAGCGTTCGCGCGCGCCAAAGCGCGACACCCCCGCGTGCCAGGCGCGCCGCCAGGTGCTGACGAACTGACACAGATGGCCGTCGCGACGAATCAGGAAGTGGGCACTGACGCGCAATGGGTGCAGATCGGCAAAGGCCGGATGGTCGTGCGGTGGCAGGCGGTTGGTAAACAGCTGCTCGATGGCCGGCCCACCAAACTGCCCTGGCGGCAGGCTGATGTTGTGCAGCACCAATAACGACACCGCCACGCCGGCTGGGCGCTCATCGGCATTGGGGCTGGGCCGGTGCGTGATGCCGGCGGCTGGCAGCAACCAGCCTCGACGATCGAGCCGCGGCACTGCCAGACGATCAGCGAGCACCGAGCCGGGCATGGTCGGCGCTGCAGAATGCCTGCCCGCGTTGCTGCAGCGACTCGCTGGCCGGTAGGTGCACGCCACAGTGCGCACAGCGCACCATGGCTTGTGTGCGGGGCGGCGACACGGGTCGACGGCTGGCTGTCGAGGCCCGCCGCTGACTCTGACGCGCCTTGTGACGGGCCAGCAGCCGGCTCACCAGCAGCAGCAACAGGATGACGCCAACCCAGAAAAGTATCTTGCTCATCGCTGCAGGATCACCTCGAGCACGAAACGGCTGCCGGCATAGGCCAGCACCAGCCAGATCAGGCCCACCAGTGTATAGCGAACGGCCGTGCGACCGCGCCAGCCGCGCAGTAGCCGCCCGGCGAGCAGCACGCCGAAGGTGAGCCAGGCCAGTAGGGTGAAGAGGGTTTTGTGGTCGGCGGGCAGGGGCCCGTTGCCCAGGTTGAGCGACATGGCGATGCCCGATGCCACCGACAGGCTGAGCAGCACGAAGCCCACCCAGATCAGGCGGAACAGCAGGCGCTCTAGCACCAGCAGCGGGGGTAGTGCGTCGAACAGGCGACTCCAGGCCCCCACGGCGTGCTCGGTGGGCAGGGTGGTTTGGGGTTGATGCAGGTGGCGATCGGCAGCCGCCATGAGCAGAGCATGCATGGCGGCGATGGTGATGATGCCGTAGGCGGCCAGAGACAGCAGCAGGTGAACCCCCAGCCACGGGGTATGCAGATTCTCGATGACCTCGGGTGCCGGCAGCAGCACCGGCATCAGCGCCGCCACGGCCGCCAGGGGCAACAGCAACAGACGAACGCCATCCACGCGTATCATGAGGGATTCGGCCCAGAACACCAGCATGCCCAGCCACATCGTGCTCGACAGCGCCAGGCCAAGGCCCAGGCGAACGCCGCCCGGCACTGCCATGGCCGTGTACAGGGCGACGGCGTGCAGCAGCAACACGGCCGCCAGGCCGGCTTTTTCAGGCCAGTGCGCCACCGTGGGTGCGTTACCCGCGAGGGCACGCCAAGGCCCGGCGGCCAGAACGGCGTAGCCGAGGGCTGCCAGTGTGTGCAATACAATTCCCATAACGGTATCAGTGTAAGCGATTCCCATTCATGCTAGACAATCTCACCAACCGCCTGTCGCGCGTCGTCAAGACCCTGCGCGGTGAAGCCCGACTCACCGAGGCCAATACCCAGGAGATCCTGCGCGAAGTGCGCATGGCGCTGCTCGAGGCCGACGTTGCACTGCCGGTGGTGCGCGAGTTTATCGCCCGTGTCCGCGAGAAGGCACTGGGCGAGGATGTCGTGGGCAGCCTCACCCCTGGCCAGGCGCTGGTGGGTGTGGTGCACAAAGAGCTCACCGCGCTCATGGGCGGCGACCTCGGCGAGCACGCTGGCGAGCTCTCGCTCGCGCAGCAGCCGCCGGCCATCGTGCTCATGGCCGGCCTGCAGGGCGCCGGCAAAACCACCACCACCGGCAAACTGGGTCGCTGGCTGGCCGAAGGCAACCACACGCACGATGGCCGCAAGACCGGTCGCAAGAAAGTGCTGGTGGTCAGCGCCGACGTCTATCGTCCCGCCGCCATCGACCAGCTGCAAACCGTGGCCGGTCAGGCGGGCATCGATTTCTTCCCGTCCAACACCAGCCAGACGCCCGAGGTCATTGCCAGGGCTGCCGTCGATCACGCCCGGCGCCATCATTACGATGTGCTGATGGTCGATACCGCCGGTCGCCTGGGGGTCGACGAGGCCATGATGGCCGAGATCCGCCTGTTGCACGACGTGCTCTCGCCCATCGAAACCCTCTTCGTGGTCGACGCCATGCAGGGTCAGGATGCCGTGAACGTGGCCAAGGCGTTCAACGATGCCTTGCCGCTCACCGGCGTGGTGCTCACCAAGCTCGATGGCGATGCCCGTGGCGGTGCCGCCCTGTCGGTTCGGCACGTCACCGGCAAGCCGCTCAAGTTCGTTGGCGTTTCCGAAAAGCTCACCGGTCTCGAGCCTTTCTACCCCGAGCGCATGGCCCACCGCATTCTGGGCATGGGCGATATCGTCTCGCTGGTCGAGCAGGCGCAGCAATCGATCGACGTCCAGGATGCGCAAAAGCTGGCGAGCAAGCTCAAGTCGGGCAATCGTTTCGATCTCAACGATTTCCGCGACCAGCTGCAGCAGGTGGGCAAGCTGGGCGACATGGGCTCGCTGCTCGAAAAACTGCCGTCGCAGTTTGCCCAGGCGGCCGATCAGCTCAAGGATGGCAAGGCCGATAAACAGATGCGTCGCATGCTTGGCATCCTCAACAGCATGACGCCCACCGAGCGGGCCAAGCCCGAGCTGCTCAAGGCATCGCGCAAACGACGTATCGCGGCCGGCTCCGGCGTGTCGGTCCAGGAGGTCAACCGCCTGCTCAATCAGTTCGAGCAGATGCAGGGCATGATGAAGCAGATGAAGAAAGGCGGCATGGCCAAGATGATGCGGGCCATGGGCGGCAAGGGCATGGGCGGCAAGGGGCTCGGCGGCATGAAGCTGCCAGGCGGTTTCAAGTTCTAGCGCGGCAACATCAGGCGCGGCAACGCGCCACCTACTCTCACACAAGCACAAGGAACTGTCATGACACTCATCACCTGGCTGTTGTTGATCGCTGCCCTGCTACCGCTGGTGGGCACCGGCCTGGCCAAGGCGGGTGGCAAGGGTTTCGATAACAACAACCCGCGCGCCTGGCTCGCCTCGCAGGAGGGTTGGCGCGCGCGGGCCAACGCGGCCCAGGCCAATCTGTTCGAAGCCTTGCCGTTCTTTTTTGCTGCGGTGCTGTTTGCCCTGCATCAGGGCGCCGACTCCACCTTCCTGGCTCGGCTCATGATCGCCTGGATCGCGGCGCGACTGGCCTACATCTGGTTCTACGTGGCCAATCGCGGCTCGCTGCGCTCGCTGGTGTGGCTGGTGGCGCTGGGCCTCAACATTGCCATCCTGTTTGCCGGCTGACGTGACGGGCCACAGTGGTGCCCTGCTGCCGCGGGGCGCTTTGCCGCGCCCGCGCGCCTACAGCTTCTGGCGATAGCTGCCGCCCACCACGTCAAACAAGAACAGGCGGCAATCCAGTGCCCCGTTGTAGAGCGGGATACGCTGGCGCGGCGTCAGCCGCATATGCCGTGGCAGCTCGCGGTCGGTGGTAATGATGCCGGCGCGCCAGCCATCGAAGTGGGCCTTGAGCGTCTGGGCAAACTCGCTCCACATACCGGCGGCATCGCCCGTGGTGCGCTGGTCGCCGGAGTCGGGCCGATCCGGCGCGTCATCCTGCGGTTCTACCGCTTCGGTCAGCGACAGGCGATCGCCATACGGCGGGTTGGTGAGAATCCAGCCGGGTGCCCCGGGTGTGGGGCGCAGCTCGCGCGCATCGCGCACTTCCCAGGTGATCAAGTCGGCCGGGAGGCCTGCGCGGGCCAGGTTGGCCTGAGCCGAGCGGATGGCATCCGGATCGATGTCGCTGCCGATCAGCGGCACCCCAAGCGAATCGCGTTCGGCCGCGCGAGCTTCGTCTTTGAGTTCGTGCCAGAGCACGGCGTCGTGACCGCGCAGGCGTTCGAACGAAAACGGTCGCCGACCGCCGGGCGCGATGCGCAGCGCCTGGTGTGCGGCTTCGATCAGTATGGTGCCGCTGCCACAGAACGGATCGAGCAGCGGCATGGTGCCATCCCAGCCGGCCAGCGCCAGCAGGCCGGCGGCGAGATTCTCGCGCAGCGGAGCCGCACCCTTGTCGAAGCGCCAGCCTCGTTTGAACAGCGATTCGCCAGAGGTGTCGAGGTACAGGGTGGCATTGCGTGCGTCGAGAAACACATGCACCCGGGCATCGGGCCGCACGGTGTCGATATCGGGGCGGGCGCCTTCGCGTTCACGCAGACGGTCGCAAATGCCATCCTTGGTGCGCAGCGTGCAGTACTGCAGGCTGGTGAACGGGCTGCGCACGGCAGAGGTGTCTACCCGCAAGCGCTGTTCTGGGCCAAACCACCGCTCCCAGGGGGTCTGGCGCGCCAGCGCCAGCAGGTCGTCTTCGGTGCTGACCGGGCCGTGGGCCACCCGCAACAGAATGCGCGTGGCGATGCGGCTGTACAGATTGGCGCGCATCATGCCCGGCCAGGTGGTGCGAAAGTGACAGCCGGCCCGGGTGGCCTTCACGTCGTCCATGCCCAGCTCGCGCAATTCGGCGGTCAGCACGGCCTCCAGGCCGGGCGGGCAGGGGGCGAAGGCGGCGTAACGCGTGTTGGGATCATGACTGCTCATGGGGCCGGCTTCGTCGGTGGGCGCCAGGGTGTCGCGTGGCGAGTGGGCCGGCACGGGGTCGCGCCGGCCTTCACGAGGTTGCGGCGGCGTGCTTCGATCGCGTGGCGCGCCGGGACGCGGACCGCGGGCCGACGATGGCGCCGCGCGCGTGCCGGGCCGGGTGTCGTCTCGTGGTGCGCCCTCGCGAGGCGGGCGCGTACCGGCCCGGGGTCGGCGCTCCTCGTGGTCGCGCGGCGCGCGCGATGACGCGTTGCCGCGCGGCTTCGGGCCGTCGGGTCGGTGGGCCTCGCTTGCCTTTGGCCGCCGATCGTCGCTGGCCACAGGATCGCCGGCCTGGCGTTGCGCCACCTTGCGGGCGCGCGCGCCGCTGCGCACACGGGGCGCGTCGCGCGAATCGGGCGTGCTACCCGAGGCGCGCGGTTTGAGGGTCAGGGTCTTGCGGTCAGAAGAGTCGGCCACGATGGCCCTCGCTCAAAAAGGCTTGACCACCACCAACACGGTGGCAATCAAAAAGAACAGCACCGGGATCTCGTTGAACCACCGGTAGAACACGTGGCCGCGACGATTGTTGCCGGCCTCGAACTTGCGCAACAATACGCCGCACCCGTGGTGGTATCCCACCGCGAGCAGCACGATGAACAGCTTGGCGTGCATCCAGCCATTGCCCGGCCCGGTGCCGATGCCATACACCAGATAGAGCCAGAAGCCGAGAACCAGGGCCGGAATGGCCAACAGTGTGGTGAAGCGAAACAGCCGGCGCGCCATGCCCAGCAGGGTAGTGCGAACCGTTTCGTCTTCGGTCTGCGCCAGGTTCACGAAGATGCGCGGCAGGTAAAACAGTCCGGCAAACCAGGAAGCGACGAAGACGATGTGCAGGGCCTTGATCCAGAGCATGAGGAGTCCTTGATGCGGGGGTACGAGCCAGCCCGGAGGCGCCGGGCTGGCCAGGTTTCAGCGGGTCTGGCCGTCGCCGGTGAGCACCCATTTGAGGGTGGTGAGGCCTTCGAGACCCACCGGGCCGCGGGCGTGCAGCTTGTTGGTCGAGATGCCGATCTCGGCACCCAGGCCATACTCGAAGCCGTCGGCAAAGCAGGTGGGCAGATTGACCAGCACCGATGCCGAATCCACTTCGCGCTGAAAGCGCCGGGCGTGGGCCAGATGTTGGGTGACGATGCTGTCGGTATGGCCCGAGCCCCAGCGCGTGATGTGATCGATCGCCTCGTCGAGGCCATTGACCGTGCGAACGGCCAGCACCGGCGCCAGATATTCGGTGGCCCAGTCGTCATCGGTGGCTGGCTCGGCCTCGGGCAGCCACTGTCGGCTGCGCTCGCAGGCACGCAGCGCGACCTCGTGCTCGGCAAAGCGCTGGGCCAGCCGCGGCAGAATCTGCGCCGCCACATCGGCGTGCACCAGCAGGGTTTCCATCGCGCCGCAGATGCCATAGCGGTAGGTCTTGGCGTTGACGGCAATGCGCTCGGCCTGGTCGAGGTCGGCAGCGTCGTCGATGTACACGTGGCAGTTGCCGTCGAGATGCTTGATCAGCGGCACGCGGGCATCGCGCTCGAGCGCGGCGATCAGACCCTTGCCACCGCGCGGCACGATGACGTCGACGTAGTCGGTCAGCTGTGCCAGCAGCGTGACGGCAGCGCGATCGGTCGTGGGCACCATCTGCACGGCATCTTCCGGCAGGCCCGCCTGGGCCAGGCCCTGGCGCACGATGCCGGCGAGGGCGCGGTTGGAGTATTGCGCTTCGGAGCCTCCGCGCAAGATGGCGGCGTTGCCCGATTTCAGGCAAAGTGCGGCGGCGTCGATGGTGACGTTGGGGCGCGATTCGTAGATGATGCCGATCACGCCGATGGGCGTGCGCATGCGGCCTACCTGCATGCCATTGGGGCGCGTGATGGTGGCAGTGAGTTCGCCCACCGGGTCGGGCATGTCGGCAATCTGGCGCAAACCGGCGGCCATGAGCTCGAGCGCCCGGTCAGACAAGCGCAGGCGATCCACCATGGCGGCCGGCAGGTCGCGCTCCCGTGCGGCAATCAGATCGCGTTCGTTCTCGGCCTGGAGCGTTTGTCGTTGGGCTTGCAAAGCCTCGGCCATGGCGCGCAGCGCGTCGGCCTTTTGCCGGTCGGGCGCGGCGGCCAGCTGGCGGGCGGCCTGGCGGGCCTGCCGGCCGAGCGTTTGCAGAGTGGCGGCAAGATCGTTCATGACGGACTTCCGTTGAGTACAGTGAATTCGTGACCGACAAACCGGCGGCGGGATCAACCGAATTGTCGGGTGAGGCGCAGGGCGAGGTTGGTGAGCTCTTGCCAGACGTCGAGCCGGCCTGGCACCTTCAAGCCCTTGATGAGCCGGTCGACCTCATGCGCATGGCGAATGACGGCGGCGGGCGCGCGCTCGGGCTGCCGGCTCCACACTTGCGTGATAACCCAAAGAATGAGGGGCAGCGCCTCACCTTCGGCGCGCAAACCCTGGATCATGCGCACCACGCGAGCTGCGTTGCCGGCTTCAATGGCTTCGCGCAGCTGAAAGGGATTGTACCGGGCCACGTTCATGACGGCCTGCTGCACATCTTCTGCCGAGAGTCGGCCCGGCGCAAAGGTCAGCCCGAGCTTGAGGATTTCCTGGTGCGCGGCCAGCAGATTGCCTTCGACCCGATCGGCCAGCCAGTGCCGGGTGGCGGCGTCGAGCTCCTGTTGTTGGGTGGCGAGCCGCACGCCGATCCAGTCGGGCAGCGCGGCCCGATCGACCGTGGGCACTTCGATCAGCACCGCCTGCCTGGCCAAGGCCTGAAACCAGGCTGCCTGACGGAGCGTGCGATCGAGCCGGGGCAGTTGCAGCACCACCAGCGTGTCGGTTGCCGGCGTTGGCAGCTGGCCGGCCAGTCGGGCGAGGGTGTCGCCGCCGGTCTTGCCGGGCTTGCCCCCGGGCAGGCGCCATTCGAGCAGTCGACGATCACCAAAAAGCGAGATCGAACCCAGCTGGCCGGCCAGACTGGCCCAATCGGAGCGGGCGTCGAGCATCTGGCTGCTGCGATCGGTAAAGCCGGCGGTCATGGCAGCCGCGCGGATCTGGTCGGCCGCTTCGATCACCAGCAGGGTTTCGTCGCCGGCAATCACGTACAGCCCGGCCAACTCCCGCTGCAAGTGGGACGTGAGCTGTTCGGGGCGCAGGGAGCGGCCGGCCATGACGGTGGGCGCTCAGAGCGCCGGCGTGGCCCGGCTCTGCTGCGTCTGGCTGGCGAGCAGGGCCTCGTCGAGATCGGGCGCGGCCAGGCGGTTGAGCAGGCGCAGCGCCATGTCGTTCTGCATGGCGCGATACAGCATGTCGGCCTCGCTCTCCTTGGCCTGAGACACGTTGTCGTCCCAGGGCAGTAGCCGCGAGGCGCGCAATTCGGTATCGGGCAGCAGCACCTCGCCCTGGCGATCGACCACGCGGAAGACCAGACGCAGAATGAGCTCGTATTCTTGCACCCGACCCTGGGCATTGAGCGAGGTTTCGAGGCGGTCACGCATCACGTCGATGACCTCGAGGCGCACCTGAGCGGGTTGACCGGCTTCGACGATGGTGAGATCGGGTGCGGAAGCCTGCATGCGCCGGCGCAGCTGGGCGCCGAACTCGGAGTTGGCCGGAACGTTGATCGCGAGGGTGTCGAACGACACCTCGGTGGCGCCGCGCAGGGCGAAGCCGCAGGCAGCCACCGCGAGCAGCAGGGGCCAGACCAACAGACGAAGCAGACGCACGGCGTTCATGATTCAGCCCACCACGTTGACGAGCTTGCCGGGCACCACAATCACCCGCTTGACCGGACGGCCCTCGAGGAAACGTGCCACGGCCTCGTGTTCGCGCGCCTGTGCCTCGATGACCTCCTTGCCGGCACTGGCGGCCACTTGCAGCGAGCCGCGCAGCTTGCCGTTGACCTGCAACACCAGTTCCACTTCGTCGAGCTGTAGCGCGGCTTCGTCGACAGTCGGCCAGGCGGTATCGAGGAGGTCGCCGTGCGCTCGGGCGTAACCCAGTTCGCGCCACAAATGCCAGGTGACATGCGGCACCACGGGGTAGAGCAGACGCAGCAGGATCGACAGGCTCTCGGTGATGGCGGCATCGGCGTTGGCCTGGGGGACGTCGGCGAGATCGGCGCTCTCGAGCGTGTTGAGCAGCTTCATGCCGGCCGACACCACGGTGTTGTACTGCATGCGCTGGTAGTCGTAATCGGCCTGCTTGAGCACGCTGTGCACGTCGTGGCGCAGGCGTTTCACTTTGGCCGGGGCATTGGCAAAGTTTGCCGGTGCCGCTGGCTGCAGGCGGGCCTGCTGCTGCAACGACCAGTTCCAGAGTCGGCGCAGAAAGCGATGCGAACCTTCCAGGGCCGTCTCCGACCACTCCAGGGTTTGCTCCGGCGGGCTGGCAAACATGGTGAACAGGCGCGCGGTATCGGCGCCCTGACTGTCGATAATGGCCTGCGGATCCACGCCGTTGTTCTTGGATTTCGACATCGTGCCGATGCCACCGTAATCCACGGCCGAGCCGTCGCGCTTGAGTCGGGCCCCGGTGATGGTGCCCTTGTCGTCGAGCACGTTCTCCACCTCGTCGGGCCAGAAATACTCGATGCCGCCGTTGTCGGTGCGGCGCGAATAGATGTGGTTGAGCACCATGCCCTGGCACAGCAGCCGGGTGAAGGGTTCGTCGAACTTCACCAGGCCGAGGTCGCGCATCACCTTGGTCCAGAACCGCGCATACAGCAGGTGGAGCACGGCGTGCTCGATGCCGCCGATGTATTGATCCATCGGCATCCAGTAGTCGTTGCGCGCATCCACCATGGCCTCGGTGTTGTCGGGCGAGGCATAGCGCATGAAATACCACGACGAATCCACGAAGGTGTCCATGGTGTCGGTTTCGCGCCGGGCCGGTTTGCCGCATGACGGGCAGGTGCAGGCCAGAAACGCCTCGTGCTTGGCCAGGGGGTTGCCGGTGCCGTCGGGAATGAGGTCTTCGGGCAGCTTGACCGGCAGATCCTGCTCGGGCACGGGCACGGGCCCGCAGCTCTCGCAATGGATGATGGGGATTGGCGTGCCCCAATACCGTTGGCGCGAAATGCCCCAGTCGCGCAGGCGCCAGGTGGTTTGCTTGCCGCCCAGATCGAGCTCCTCGAGCCGGTTGGCGATGGCGTCGACAGCCGCTTGATACTCGAGGCCATTGAAGGGGCCGGAGTTGAAGGTGGCGCCGGGCAGGTCCACACCCGGTTTGGCGCCGTAGTGCTCCTGCCAGCCACCGGTGTCGAAGGTCTTGCCGGCAATGGCGATCACCGGTTCGATCGGCAGGCCGTATTTGCGGGCAAAGGCAAAATCGCGCTCATCATGCGCCGGCACGCCCATCACGGCGCCGTCGCCGTAGCTCATGAGCACGTAATTGCCCACCCACACTTCCACCGGATGGCCGGTGAGCGGATGGGTGACGGTGAGCCCGGTGGCCACGCCTTCTTTCTCGCGAGCGGCCAGTTCGGCCTCGGACACACCGCCCTGGCGGCACTGCTCGATGAAAGCCGCCACCTCGGGGCGACTGCGGGCGGCGTGCTCGGCCAGCGGATGCTCGGGAGCCACTGCACAGAAGGTGACACCCATGATGGTGTCGGCCCTTGTGGTGAACACGTACATGCGGCCGTCTTGAATCGGCTCGCCGGCGTCGTTGCGGATATCGTGCGTGAAGGCAAAGCGCACGCCTTCACTCTTGCCGATCCAGTGCTCCTGCATCAGGCGCACGCGCTCGGGCCAGCCGGGCAGATCGTGCTTGACGGCGTGCAGCAGCTCTTCGGCGTAGTCGGTGATGCGCAGGTAATAACCGGGGATCTCGCGCTTTTCCACCAGCGCACCCGAGCGCCAGCCCCGACCGTCGATCACCTGCTCGTTGGCCAGCACGGTTTGATCCACGGGATCCCAGTTCACCACCTGGGTCTTGCGGTAGGCGATGCCTTTTTCCAGCATCTTGAGGAACAGCCATTGGTTCCACTTGTAGTAGGCCGGGTCGCAGGCGGCGATCTCGCGCGACCAGTCGATGGCCAGGCCCATGGCGTTCATCTGCCGCTTCATGTAGGCGATGTTGTCGTACGTCCATTTGGCCGGCGGCACCTTCGATTTGATCGCGGCGTTCTCGGCGGGCATGCCGAAGGCGTCCCAGCCCATGGGCATGAGCACGTTGTAGCCGCGCATGCGCAGCTGCCGGGCCATCATGTCGTTGATGGTGTAGTTGCGCACATGCCCCATGTGCAGCTTGCCGCTGGGATAGGGCAACATGGAACAGGCGTAGAACTTGGGCTTCTCGGTGCCATCGGCAGCCCGGGCGTGTTCGACGGTGCGGTAGGCCTCGTGCTCGACCCAGTGTTGCTGGGCGGCGGCTTCGATGGCGGCGGGATCGTAACGTTGCGACATGGCGGCAAAAGGCAAGAGTGTGGGCGCCGGCGCCTCGGAGCGAGGCCGGCCCCCGGGAGGAAAAGGGGAAACCGAAGATTATACCGAGCGGGCCAAAAGGCAGCCGCCCAAGGCAAATGCCATCTCGGTGCGGGCGGGCAGCCTTCGCTTCGCGACCCAGTCGTGGGAGGCAGGGCGTCAGCCCGGCGAGGCCGCCCCGCACGCCACAAGATGGTCGACTACGACGCGATGTCGGGTTTGGTCACTTCGAGTTCATGCAGCCGCTCACGCCAGGCCTGGGACACCGGGACTCCCTTGCGCGCCTTCACGTCGGCATACACATAGAGCAGCTCGCCGCTTACCAGCAGATCGTTGCCTCGCCATACCGAGGCCTCGAACTGCAGACTGCTGCGACCCACCCGCACGCAACGCACACCGATGTCGAGTTCGTCATCGAACTCGGCCGATGCGAGAAAGTCGAGGGTGGAGCGGCGCAGGAACATTTCGATCCCTTCTGCCGCTTGTTGCTTGGGGCTGGGCAGGCCGGTGTGGCGCCAGTATTCGGTAAACCCGACGTCGAAATACAGCAGATAGTTGCCGTTGAACACCACCTGCTGCATGTCCACCTCGGCCCAACGCACGCGCAGCGGGTGGATAAAGGCAAAGTCGGTTTTTTGCATCGGTCAGACTCCGGTGGCAACGCGACGGGCTGCAAAGCCTGCCAGGGCCCGCCCGCGTCGCGGCAAGCCGCCCGTGGCGCCGCAGGTTACAGAAACCATCGAACAATGCTCGAGCCGACGCTGAGCAACGGCATGAGCAGCGTGGCGAGCACGCCGGTAAACAGCAGTACCAGCAGAATGGGCAGGCCGTAGGGTTCGAGCCGCGAGTACGAATAGGCCATGCGGTTGGGCAGCAGGCTGAACAGAATGCGCCCGCCATCGAGCGGCAGCAGGGGCAACAGATTGAGCGCCATGAGGATCAGGTTGATATTGACCCCGGCCACTGCCATCTGGAAGAAGAATGACTCCTGCACGCCGCCGGTGGCCATGAAGCGCAGACTGATGGCCCACAGGATGGCCATGAACAGGTTGGCCCCCGGCCCCGCCAGCGCCACCCACAGCATGTCGCGCTTGGGCCGGCGCAACTTGCCAAAATCCACCGGCACCGGTTTGGCCCAGCCAAACAGCAGGCCGGCACCGCCCAGCAGCTTGCTGGTGAGCAGAATGAACACCGGGACGGCGATCGTGCCAATGGGGTCGATGTGCGGGATGGGGTTGAGCGTGACCCGCCCCGCCCGCGTGGCGGTGTCGTCGCCGAACATGCGTGCCACATAACCATGCGCCGCCTCGTGCAGCGTGATGGCAAAGATCACCGGCAGGGCGTAGACCGCAATGGTTTGAATGATGTCTTCCATGCCGGGATTGTAGCGGTAGCGGCCCCGCTCAAAAGAACGTCATCCCGGACGGCTTGGCGCAGCCAAGCCGATCCGGGATCACCCCCCCACGATCCCGATCGAGGCCGGGTCGCCGCGGCCCAGACGGGTGACCACGGGCTCGTCGCCCGTCAGGTCGATCATGGTGGTGACCTCATGCGGGCAGGGGCCATCGATGATGCCCGCCAGCGCATGCTGCAGGCGATCGCGGATATCTTCGACCTCTTGCATGGGTTCGTCGTCGCCCGCTGGCGTGAGTGTGCTCGAGAGCAGCGGCCCGGTTTCGGCCAGCAGCGCATGCACAATGGTGTGATCGGGCACGCGCAGGCCGATGGTCTTGCGCGACGGGTGCGCCAGGCGACGCGGCACCTCGCGCGTGGCTTCCATCACGAAGGTGAAAGGTCCGGGTGTGGCCAGTTTCAGCAGGCGGTATTGTTTGTTGTCCACCTTGGCCAGCTTGCCGAGCTCGGAGAGGTCGGGCACCAGCAGGGCGAGCAGGCGGCGCTCATCGATGCCGCGCAACTGGCGAATGGTATCCACGGCCTTCTTGTCATCCATCATCGCCACCAGGGCGTAGTGTGAATCGGTGGGGATGGCAAGCACGCCGCCTTTGCGCAGCAATTCGGCAGCCTGTTTGATCAGGCGTGGCTGGGGATTCGCGGGATGAATATCAAAGAACTGGGCCATGGAATAACTCCGCGGCGCCCGCGTCTGGCCTGGGCTCAGCGCCGGCGCAGGTAATGAGTGAATTGCGGGGGAGCAGCCTGCTGGTGCAGCAGGGCGTTGCCGGTCTGGCGGCAGAACGCTTCAAAATCGGCCATCGAGTTGGGGTCGGTGGCCAGCACGCACAGCACCTGTCCGCTGGTCATGCCGGCCAGGGCCTTCTTGGCGCGCAGAATGGGCAGCGGACATTTCAATCCGCTGGTGTCGATCTCGACATCCGCCCCCGGCGGTGGGTCGGTTTGGCCTTGGGGGTTTACCTCTGGTGCCGTCATCGGACGCTCCTTAAAGCTGCGACACGACCCAGTCGCGTGCGGCTTCGAGTGCGGCCGGCAGGGCAGACACGTCGCTACCGCCGGCCATGGCCATGTCGGGCCGGCCGCCGCCCTTGCCACCCACCTTTTGCGCGGCCACGTTGACGAGGTCGCCCGCCTTGAGCGTGCCGGTGAGGTCTTTGGTGACACCCGCCGCCAGGCTGACCTTGCCGTCGGCGCTGGTGCCCAGCAGGATGATCGCCCGCCCGAGTTTGTCCTTGAGCTGGTCGAGCATGCCGCGCAAGGCCTTGGCGTCGACGCCGGGCAGGGCAGTGACCAGAACCGCCACATCGCCGTGGCGCACGGCCTGGCTGGCGAGGTCGGCGCCAGCGCTGGCCGCCAGCTTGTCGCGTGCCTGGGCGAGGTCTTTTTCCAGAGCCTTGAGGTCGGCCTGCAATTGCTGGATGCGGGGCTTGAGCTCGGCCGGCTGAGTGCGCAAGAGGCCAGCAGCCTCTTGCAGCTGGGCCGCCGTATGCTGAACCCAGCGCACGGCGTTATCGCCCGTAATGGCCTCGAGGCGCCGCACGCCAGCCGCCACGCCACCTTCGCCCACAATCTTGAACAAGCCGATGTCGCCGGTGCGCTGCACGTGCGTGCCGCCGCAGAGCTCGCGCGAAAAGCCGATGTCGAGCACACGCACTTCGTCACCGTATTTCTCGCCGAACAGTGCCACGGCGCCGCCCTGCACGGCGTCGTCGTACGACATCATCTGCGTGGCCACCGGCGCATTGGCCAGCACTTCGCGATTGACGATGGCCTCCACTGCCTCGATCTCGGCAGCACTCAGCGGTGCGTCATGGGCGAAGTCGAAGCGGGTCTTCTCGTCGTCGACCAGCGAGCCCTTCTGTTGTACGTGCTGGCCGAGGACGTCGCGCAAGGCCTTGTGCAACAGGTGGGTGGCCGAATGGTTGCGCATGGTGCGGGCGCGACGCACGGTATCCACTTGTGCCTTCACGGTGTCGCCCACGGACAGCGTGCCGGCTTCCAGCGTGCCATGATGGCCAAACACGTCGGTCTGAACCTTCTGGGTATCGAGCACGCCAAAGCGGGCTCCGTTGCCAGTGGTGAGCTCGCCGGCATCGCCATGCTGGCCGCCTGATTCGGCGTAGAACGGGGTGCGATCGAGAACCACCACGGCCTCGGTGGCGCCGGCCTCGAGCTGCTGCACCGAGGTGCCGCCGGCATAGAGTGCCAGCACACGTGCCTCGGCTTCGAGGGCATCGTAGCCGCGGAAGTCGGTGGTATCGCCTTCGTAGCTGAGGCCCGTGGCCATCTTGAACTTGCCGGCGGCACGCGCTTGCTCGCGCTGGCGTTGCATGGCCTGATCGAAACCGGCCACGTTCACTTCCACGCCGCGCTCGCGGCAGATGTCGGCGGTGAGATCGAGCGGAAAGCCGTAGGTGTCGTAGAGCGTGAAGGCGGTGTCGCCATCGAGCACGGTGGCCTGGCTTTCGGTCAGTTTGGCCAGCGCGCCGTCGAGAATGCGCATGCCATGTTCGAGGGTTTCGCCAAAGCGTTCTTCTTCCTGGCGCAGCACCTGGGCGACGCGCTCGCCGGCTTTGGCCAGCTCGGGATAGGCCTCGCCCATTTCGGCCACCAGATCGGGTACCAGGCGATAAAAGAACGGCTTGGTTTGCCCCAGCTTGTAGCCGTGACGCAGAGCCCGGCGAATAATGCGACGCAGCACGTAGCCGCGGCCTTCGTTGCCCGGGATGACGCCATCCACAATGAGGAAGGAACAGGCGCGAATGTGATCGGCAATGACCTTGAGCGAGTTGTTGGCCAGGTCGGGTTCGCTGCCGGTGCCGGCGGCGATCTCGCGTGCGGCCGCACGAATCAGGTTCTGGAAGAGATCGATCTCGTAGTTGGAGTGCACGTGCTGCAGCACGGCCGCGATGCGCTCCAGACCCATGCCGGTATCCACACACGGTTTGGGCAGCGGATTGAGCTTGCCGTCGGCATCGCGGTCGAACTGCATGAACACGAGATTCCAGATCTCGATGTAGCGATCGCCGTCTTCGTCGGGCGATCCGGGCGGCCCGCCCCACACTTCGGGCCCGTGATCGTAAAAGATCTCGGAACAGGGGCCGCAGGGGCCGGTGTCGGCCATTTGCCAGAAGTTGTCGGAGGCATACGGCGCGCCCTTGTTGTCGCCAATGCGCACGATGCGCTCGGCCGGCACGCCCACCTCGTTCTGCCAGATGTCGTAGGCTTCGTCGTCGGCTTCGTATACCGTGACCCAGAGCTTCTCGGCCGGCAGCTGATACACATTGGTGAGCAACTCCCAGGCGTAATGAATGGCATCACGCTTGAAGTAGTCGCCAAAGCTGAAGTTGCCCAGCATCTCGAAGAAGGTGTGGTGTCGGGCCGTGTAGCCCACATTCTCGAGATCGTTGTGCTTGCCACCGGCGCGCACGCTGCGCTGACTGCTGGTGGCGCGAGTGTAGGCGCGGGATTCTCGCCCCAGGAACACGTCCTTGAACGGCACCATGCCCGCGTTGGTAAACAGCAGGGTGGGGTCGTTGCCCGGCACCAAGGAGGCCGACGGCACGATCGTGTGCCCCTTCGACTCGAAGAATTGCAGAAACTTCCGACGGATTTCAGCAGATTTCATGGCCATGGCCAGCGCACGGATTCCAGAGATAAACGGCCGATTATAGAGGTTGGCCGGGCTGCCGGGCCAACGTCGCATGCGGTATCGTTGCATCCGCAACACCTTTTGACGCTCCGTACCCTGCCGATCATGACCCACCCCGCCTCTGCCTCCGGCCAACAGCGCTTTCTGATGCTGGCGTTGGCCGCGTTTGCCAGCATGTCGAGCATGCGTATCTGTGACGCCATGCTGCCGGCGCTGGCCGCCGAGTTCAACACCAGTACCGGGGCTGCCGCGCATACCGTGTCGGTGTTCGTGATCGCCTACGGCATCTGCCAACTCATTTACGGGCCGTTTGGCGACCGCTACGGCAAGGCGCAGGTGATTCGCCTGGCGGTCATGGTGTCGGCCGGGCTCAACCTGGCGCTTTGGTTCGCACCCTCGCTTCAGGCCATGGTGTGGCTGCGCGTGCTGGCGGGCGCTGCAGCCGGTGGCATCGTGCCGCTGTGCCTGGCCTTCATCGGCGATGCGGTGCCCTACGGCCAGCGCCAGGCGGTGCTGGCGCAGTTTCTCACCGCCCTCATCCTGGGCATGATCGTCGGCCAGTGGGCCGGGGGTCTGTTTGCCGACTACATCGGCTGGCGTTGGGCCTTCCTGGCGCTGGCCGTTGGCTTCGCCGTGGTGGCTCTGGCCATGACGCGTCGCCTGCCCACCGCCACCGGCGCCACCACCAGCGATGCATCGTTCTTCACGCAGGTCAAAGGCGTCATGGCCATCGCCTGGGCCCGTCGCATCAGCCTGTTCGGCTTCATCGAGGGCGCCCTGGTGTTCTCGTCGTTGGTGTTCATCCCCACCTATCTACACAGCCGGTTTGGTGTGGCGCTCACCTGGGCGGGCGCCCTGGTGACGCTGTTTGGCGTGGGCGGCCTGGTGTATGCCCGCACCGCGCGCCACCTGCTCGCCCGTCTGGGCGAGCGCGGCCTGGCCGGCTACGGCGGCCTGCTCATGGGCGCGGGTGTACTGGTGCTGGCACTGGGCCCGCACTGGGCCTGGGCGCTGCCCGGCTGCTTCATCTTCGGCCTGGGCTTCTACATGATGCACAACACCTTGCAAACCCACGCCACCCAGATGGCACCACAAGCTCGCGGCACCGGCGTGGCGCTGTTCGTGACCATGCTGTTTCTGGGGCAGGCGCTGGGCGTGAGCGCGATGTCGCCGCTGGTGGACGAGTGGGGCGCGCGCGCCGGTTTCGTGGTCAGTCTGCTGGGGCTGCCGGTGCTGGGTGCGGTGTTTGCGTGGAGTCTGGTGCGGCGCGAGCGGCGAGGTGAGGGTGGATGACGGTTCCTCGTTTTCGCGATCAGATGAGCACAACGTTGGGGTGATATCTGGCCAACTGCCGATCATGCGTGATCAGGCGCATGGGCTCAACAATCGCCTGAGCGATCAGAATCCGGTCGAAAGGGTCTTTGTGGTGCGGCTCGAGCGTTTCAACCGCCAGTACATGATCGGCTTCAATCGCGAGAATCCCATATCCGGATCCGCGAAAATAATGCAGCGCTTCGTCGCTTGAGATAGGCATATTGCTGTCTGCCAAACTGCGCTTGATCGCGATTTCCCAAAGGCTGGCGGTGCTTACCCAAAGGTTGGCATTTGCCGATAGCAATAGCTCCCGGGCCGTCTCGGTGAGCCTGGGGCTGTTTGTGATTGCCCATAGAGCCACATGGGTGTCAAGCAGCAGGTTCACCTGTCCGCCTCACCCAGAAACAGCCCGGCTACCTCGTCGTTGCGTTGATCAATAGAGTCAGGGACTTCAAACTTGCCTTTCGCGATGCCAAGTCGCTTGCCGGGGGCGACGCCTGTTACGGCGATCAGCTTCGCAGCGGGTTTCCCATTTCGGGCAATGACGATTTCACGTTCTTGACCGGACTCGATGGCTTCCACGAGACGAGAGAGAGTTGACTTTGCTTCAAGCATGTTCACGGTGCTCATGTTGGCTCCCATATTGAAACCGATTCGGTCGCTTGCTCTGGGTTAGTCTAGTCTGGCTAACCTGAGACGTCAACGGCTATCCAAGTCATTGATTTCCCGCCTCGATCGCCTCCGATACCTCCACCAGGCAACTCATGAACGCCCGCGCAGCACCGAGAGCGAGAACTGCAGCGACTGGCACAGAATGATGTCGTCGGGTGTGTCGAGCAGGTCGCTGATCACGACAAAGTCGTAGCGCCCGGATTGCCACGGACGTTGCCTAGCGTTGGCCCGGTGATTGCCAATCAGGGTTTTTGTGTCCGCCCCCCCGGCAACATCAACACCGCCAGTGCCGTGCCCATGGCAATTACCGCCATGCCCAGAAACAGCGCGGTAAAGCTCGAGGCCTTCACCACCGGCCCCAACAGCCACACGGCCAGCGAGCTGATGCCGAACGACACCGCCAGGCGCATGCCGGCCACGCGGGAGCGAATGCGATCGTCCACATACGTGACGATCATGGCGTCGGTGAACGGAATGCTGCCGAACAGAAACACCATCACCCCGAGCAAGGCGGCAAAGAGCCACCAGCCACTGGCCATTGCCGCCAGCACCAGCCACGGAATCTGCGCCAGCACGATGAAGAAGTACAGGCGCTTGAGGGACACCCGGTCGATCAGGTAGCCCACCACCACCTGGGTGAGGGAAGCCAGTACGTAGATGGCGGCGAGCAGGGCGCCGATGAGCGCCGGGTCGTCGATCAGACCGGCAAAGCGCTCGGTCATCAACTGGGTGTTGCCGTTGGTGGTGAAGTTGAACAGCATGGCGCCGGTCACCGAAGCCGCGGTCATCACGAAGAGCGCCCGCGCCAGCTGGTTGGCGGGCAGCACCACCTTGGGCGGCTTGCGGCTGCGCCCGGGTGCCGGGCCTTGCGGACCGCACAACGCGGCAAAGGCGAGCCCCCCGGCAATGGCCGCGACTCCAGGCACGACGAACGCCGCCCGCCAACCCCACCATTGCACCAGCAGGCCGGTGAGCAGCGCGGCGCCAGCCACCCCGAGGTTGCCGGCCAGGCCATTGATGCCGATGGTCTTGCCGGGGCGTTGCGCGCGCTGCACCAGCATGGGGATGCCCACCGGGTGGTAGATGGCGGCAAACAGGCCGATGAGGCCCAGGCCGGTGGCCAATTGCCAGGGGCCTTGAGCGAAGGCGGTGAGCAGCGAGGCGCCGCCGATGCCGAAGAAGAACACCAGCATCATCTGGCGCCGACCCCAGAGGTCGCCCAGACGGCCGGCGGGAATCGACGCCAGGCCGAACACCACGAATGCGCCAACCCCGTAGGGCATGAGATCTTCCCAGCGCGCAAAACCGAAGTCGGCGGCGATGGTAACCACCGCCGTGGCGAAGATGAGCAGGAAGAGGTGATCCAGCGCATGGCCGAAGTTCAGCAGCAGCGACACCGGACGGGGGTGGTCGGCAGCGTGGTCGGGTTCGGCGGCCTGGGCGCCCAAGGTGGTGGTGTTCATGTCGATATTCTGCCGCGAGATTGATGTGCTGGCTTTCGAGGTTTGTCGATAGACTATCGAAAAATGGACACTCCCACGTTGCAACTCGCTCCCGATGCTAGTCGCCCGGTCGACTTGCCGCCTGCGGCACGTGCGCCCATGCTCGTGGCCCGGCAGGTCAGTTTTCCGGCCGGAACGCGCATTCCTGCCCATCGGCACGTGCGCGGGCAGTTTCTTCTGGCCACCACCGGAGCCATGTTTGTGCGGACGCCAGGCTGGGCGTGGTTGGTGCCGCGTGGTCGAGCGCTGTGGCTGCCGGCCGGGGTAGTGCACGCCATCGATGCCCATGGCGAGCTGCAGATGCGTTCGCTGTATCTGGATACCGCCAGTGCAGCGCCCCTGCCGGAGCACTGTGCCGTACTTGAGCTCAGCACGCTGTTGCTGGAGTTGATGCGGCGGCTCACGTCGCCTGATGTCACCCACGACCCGGACGCGGCCGAACTCATGAGCCGTCTGGCCGTGAGCGAGATCGCGCGGCTCGAACCCTGTGCCCTGGAGCTGCCCATGCCCGCCAGTACGGACCTCGCCAGTCTGTGTGAACATATCCTGAAGCATCCGGTCCGGCGGAAAGGGGATGCGCTGGCTCCGGTGGGCACACGCACCTTGTATCGACGCTTTCGGGCGGAAACAGGGTTGAGTTTTGTGCAGTGGCGCAAGCAGGCTTGCGTGCTCGAGGCGGTGCGCCGCCTGAGCAGCGGGCAACCCGTGACGCGGGTGGCGCTGGATCTGGGCTATGACAGCCCCAGCGCCTTCTCCACCATGTTCCGGCGGGCGCTGGGAGTGTCGCCACGGGAATACTTCAGGGGGACGGACTGATAAGGGTCAAGCCGTTGAAATAGGTGCGGTAGCGGCGTGGATCTCGTGTGAGTATGGGCATTTGGCTGACCGCCGCGTGCGCACCAATGAAAAAATCCGGCAGAACGTTGTTCTTCGTACCCTTATGGCTACGGTATTGGGCATACGCCTTGCCCGCCAGAAAGAGTGCCGGACGTGGCACTTCGAGCACGGGAAGCTCCATTTGGTCCAGCACGCTGTCCAGGTCTTCGGCACGGGAGAAGGTGAGCGACAGCTCGGCATAAATGATGGGGTTGATTACCAACTGGTGCACTTTGGACTGCACCTGAAGTTGGCGCAACGACCACCGAACCCACGCGGGATCGTCTTCAAGCACGTCAACCAGCACATTGGTATCGACGAGCATCATGGCTAGTCGCGCAGCAGGGCCATCAGATCCTGTGTGAGCCAGGGAACGTCGGCCTTGCCCCTGACCGCCTCGAAGCGATCTTTTGCCGGCTTTACTGGTTCTTGGCGGGCATCGCGCAAGACGATCTCGCCATCGGCGTTAACCGCGAACTCGAGTTGCGAGCCGGCGTGGAGGTTCAAGGCGTCTCGAATGTGTTTCGGAATCGTGACCTGACCTTTGCGGGTTAGCGTCGTTGTCATGTCAGCCTGATAAGGTATTACGGTATTGATGATGGTAATACCTTGCTACGCGAAAGGCAACGAGCACGACTTCTTACGTTCACTCGCGGTCCGCCTCTCCTTCCGGGTCAACGTGTCATGTGGTTCATCAGCGATCGGTACTCCACGTCATTGATCCAGACCTGCTCCAGGCGGAGCGGAGCCGGCCACATCAAGGGCGTTGGCGTGCCGGGGTACTCGCCGTTGCCTTCGGCGTACGACTTGTTCGAGCCACTCATGCCATCGAGGGCAATGCGAAAGCCGTCGATGGTGGGGTCGGCGTAGCCGCCAGGGGTCAGCCCGATGGCCGCGATGTCGTCGGCGTTGCCGGGTTTGTGGGCGAGGCCGTGATAGTGGCCGATCTCATGCACCAGCGATTCGGCCTGGTGAGTGAACGGAACCTGTCGCCCGTCGATCGAGGTGGCGATGCTGAGCAGGATGCCGCGGTCGGACTCATCGGCGAATCGCGTGCGCACGGCGCCACCGGAGTAGGGCGTATGCTCCTCACCATCGAAATAGGTGAGTGCGCCGAAGGGCAACACGATCACCAGAACGTCCTGCGGATTCGAAACGATATAGGGTGAATTGCGCAGGTCGGCCAACAGCTCTTTCATGGGTGCCACTCCTTTGCCAGGTCTTGCCACTTCCACGTTCGTGAACGCGGTGACCACTTCATTGACCGGAAAGATTTGTTGGGCAAAATCGGCGGCGGTACGGGCTACGGTTTCGGCAATCAGCCAGTCGTCGCTGGGCACGCCGTCGGCCCACGGGCCGACGGTGAGAAACGCAAAACGAAGCACCAGGGGTTGAGGGTCGGTCTGCCAGATCGAGAACTCGCGTTCGGCAATGACCGTAGCCGGTTGGAGAGGTTCGGGGTAGGGGTCGTAGGCGGCCACGCGTGCCTCGGCCGCCTGCGGTGAATTGTTTCGGTCGGGCTGCCAGCCATACACGTTGACGGTATGCGCCGCCTGCCGGCGATGCTGGTCGTTGAATTGATCTGGCCGATGCAAGCGGATCTCTTCCGTGGCGGCCGTTGCGCCAAACTGCTGTTCCACGCGGCGCTGCGCATCAGACACCACGTTCAGATCCAGCGTGACGGGAAACGAGGTGGGTTGCCAATCCGGGTGGATATGGTCGTGCGCTTCCCAGTGCGGGTAGATCCGGATCACCGAGGGTTTCTGCTGCACGAGCGGAGCATTGCGTACAGTTTGGTAGATGTGCATCTCCAGCGGCGCATCGTTGGCGTCGCTCTGATTCTCCAAGTCGAGCAAGGTGGAGAATCGCCACCAGTGATCCGCGGGCAGCGGGTTTCGGCTGCCGCGGGCCAGCACGCCTTGCTTGCCGCTTTCGATCCGGGCCTCATACTGCACGCCCGACTCGAGCTTCTGGGAGGGTTCGAACCGAAAATGCTGTTCGCCAACGCGCACCACCTCACCAGCCACGTCGATGTCGTTGCCACCGGGGTCGCGAGTGATGAGCGAAAAGCTGTCGCGCAGCGTGCCGATGTCCACCGGGACGCTGAACTCCCATTGCACCGAAGGCTGGTTGAAGTTGACGTTCTCGCGCTCGTGATCCGGCGTGTTGACGACCACTTCCAGGGGTGGCTTGGGGATGCAATCTTCCGGGTCGGCTTCCCACGAGGCCACGTCACACACCCAGCCTCGCACATCTCCGATGCGACCCGTCAATTCGGTGGATCGATAGCCCTTCTCGCGGTGGCTGCGCGATTCTCTGACACGAGCCGCAAACTCGATGCGATAGCCACTGGCCGTACGATGGATACGCAAGTTGCTGAGCTCGGGCAATTCGGTTTCGCGGTATTCGTCGGGATGGTCGATGCACCCGGTGCGACTGGGTTCGAACATGTGGCAAAGCCAGGTCACTTCGAACACCGTTTTGACCGAATCGAGATGGGTGCCCAGTGCAGCGCCGCCCGGATCTGGCGGGAGCGCTGCACTCAATGTGTAAACATGATCGCCTTCGGTCTGGAGACGGGCGTTGTATAGGCGAAATCCTTGCGCGCCGGTGTATCGCTCGGGGTCGATCTGTCGTGTGGCGCCACGACCTTCGGTGAAATCGGTGACTTGCAGCGTGCCTGTGCCGGTGGTTTGCTGAGCCCAGTCGCCGGACACCTCCATGCCCCAGACCACGTCGACAAAATCGTAGGGCGTCTGGCCCAGCATGGAGTCGAGCACCGCCTCGGGCAAGGTGCCGGTCATATCCATGTCCATGAACTCGAACATCTGATTGACGGGTCCGCCGCTGGCGTCCGGAACCGGAATGGGCTTGTAACCCTCCACGCGTTCAAACTCGGCCTCCGGAATCTCGAGGGTGGGCGGCACGGGTGCGGCATTCGCGCCCGTGAGCACCACCAACGTCGAAAACGCCAACGTCACGAGAGCAAAGGGGCGCCCCCAGGCGCCGCCCGCCTTCATCGACCGCGCCGAGTGTCGACTGGCGCAGCAGATTCCTCGCCAAGCTCGGTGTCGAAATGCCCGGCTACCAGCATGCAGACATCAGGATTGGCGTTGCCTTGCATCAACGACTGGATCGGGCAGAGGGTGGCTTCGAAACTGCCTTCGGCGTAACCTCCGCCAGACACGATCTCCAACCGGTCGAAGGTGATGGTGGCGTCGGTGCCGACCTCATGCGACGACGCATAGAAGCCGGTTTCCGTTCCAAAATTCTTGTGATAAGAAATGTCGGCCTCTTGTGAGGCATTCAACATGCGCTCGGTGTTGTCGGGCGAAAAGGCAGGCATTTCGAGGGTCAGGCCCCCCTGCCGCAAGATGCTGTCGGCGTTGGGGTCTACGCCCATGATTCGCAACTTGACTTTGTCTTCGCCGTTGTTGCTGAACATATGCGCCATGCGCTCTTTCATGTGCTCGCGCTGGCGCTCGCTCATTCCTGCCAGCGCCGCTTCGAGGGCGTTCGCGGTGTTGTCGGGTTGCCACGCGGCAGACGACATGGCTTTGCCTTCCACCTTGCCGGCGATGGTGAGCCAGCTGCGCGCCGTGCCATCCACCGTACCCTCTACCGAACCGAGCACCGTCATGGTTCGGGAATCCTCGGCCAGGGCGGGGCCGGCGAGCCACACGGATGCGCAAATCGTGGTTTGCAACAATCGGCAAATGACAGGATATTTTGCCGGAACGATAAACTCGAAACGATGCCGGTGGCTGCGGTTTGTGATTCGGCCTGGAACCTGACCCTGAAAATCCATCATGTGTCCTTCCCTTGCGGTCGGGGTATTCGTGGTCGAAGGTGGGCATGAATACCCAAGTTTGCCACCCTGGTTCTTGTGAGTCGCCAGGTTGCGGCGCTGCACCAGACCACCCTAGCACCCGAAGCGCCATGGCTCCCCCGTCGGTTCGGACTGGTCGGGAAGGTAAGGAGCCACCAAATCGATAGCGGCGATGACAACGCGCGGTCGTGATCAACCGCTACGACGGGGGTGATGCGTGCGAGGCTTGCAGCCCGAGCATCTTGCGCAGCAAGGCCTTCAGCTGGTGGGTTTCGTCGTCATCCAGACGGCCGGCGGTCAGTCGGTTCTGGTAGGCCCAGGTGCGGGCTAGCGCTTCGGCAAAGAGCGCTTGACCCTGCTCGGTGAGAAAAAGCCCGAACGCGCGCCGGTCGTCGAGCGAGCGAACCCGGCGCAACCAGCCATGGCGCTCGCTGCGTTTGGCCAGATCGCTCAGCGTGTTGAGGTCGAAGCCGCAGGCTTCGGCCAGTTCGGTCTGGCTCGAGCCGGGCTGGCGGTGAATGGCAAACAGCAGCGCGAGCTGGCGCGACGTGAGGTCGAACCCGTCATACACCGCGGCAAACTCCGCTTCGGCAAAGAAGTGGGCGCGGCGCAGCAGGTGCGAGAGCAGATCCTGCAGATCGAAGTTGGCCGCCACAGGGTCTTGCCGCGACACGGGCGTGGCGGCGGTGGCTGGGCGGGCGCTCATGCGTCGCCCCGGTGGAGCGAGAGAAGGGTGCTCATGCCGTTCTCAGGTGACCGCATTGCGGGCCTGGTATTTGTCGTTGCGCCAGGCCTCGGTATCGAGCACGGTCTTCAGGATATCCACCGCGCGCGACACGTCTGCAAAGCCTACGTAAAGTGGGGTGAATCCAAAGCGCATCACATCGGGCGCGCGGAAGTCGCCGATCACGCCGCGATCGATCAAGGCCTGCATGGCAGGGTAGGCGTGCTCGAAGCTCAGCGATACCTGGCTGCCGCGCAGCCTGGTGTCGGTGGGGGTGATCGACTTCACGGCGTGATCGGCGCAGCGCTCGGCCACCAGATCCATGAAGTACTGCGTGAGCTGCAGGCTCTTGGCACGCACCTTCTCCATGTCTACATCGTTCCAGTCGTCGAGCGCGCCGGCCAGCGTACGAAACGACAGCATGGGTTGCGTGCCGGTGAGAAACGCGCGCACGCCGGGCGCTGGGGCATAGCCGGTTTCGAAGGCAAACGGGCGGGCGTGGCCCCACCAGCCCGAGAGTGGCTGGCGCAGCTGGCCGTGGTGGCGTTGCGCCGCGTAGAGGTAGGCCGGGGCCCCCGGACCTGCATTGAGATATTTGTAGGTACAACCGACGGCGAAATCGGCTTCACAGGCATCGAGCTGCACCGCCAGCGCGCCGGCCGAATGCGACAGATCCCACAGGGCGAGAGCGCCCGCGGCATGCGCCTTGGCGGTAATGGCTGCCATGTCGCGCAGCTCGCCGCTACGATAATCCACGTGGTTCACCAGCACCACCGCTACGGAATCATCGATCAGCGATTCGATCGAGTCGCCATCACGTCCCACCAGTTTCACCGAAACACCGGGTGCGGTAGCCATCACGCCTTCGGTCACGTACAGATCGGTGGGGAAGCTGCTGGCCTCGGCCACAATTACCCGCCGATCGGGCCGCAGCGCCAGGGCGGCGTGCAACAGTTTGAACAGGTTCACCGTGATGGTGTCGCAAGCCACTACTTGACCGGGGGCGGCGCCGATCAGACGACCAATGCGGTTGCCGGCCTTTTCGGGCAGCTCGAACCAGCCGGCCGTATTCCAGCTGCGAATCAGGCCTTCGGCCCACTCCTGGCGCGCCGCCGTCTCCAGGGCGGCCAGTGCCGCGTGACTGGCCGGACCCAGTGAGTTGCCGTCGAGATAGATGGTGTTGGCCGGCAGGATGTAGCGCTGGCGATGTGCAGCCAGCGGGTCGCGTGCATCGAGCTCGGCAGGATTCAGTGCCGCCATCGAGTGCTTGGGGTGTGTCATGGTTGGCCTCGGGGAAACAGAACGAGTCAGGAGAAGATCAGGAGAAATTGATACCCGGATGGGTGACGCCGGCGGCGCGCAACACCGACCCCACCTGGGCGGCAAGCATTTCGGTGCCCGACACCCCCACCACGGGTTGCACTTTGCGCGACTCATGGATGGAGCCATCCTTGCCCACCGCGCGCACCTCGGCGATGGCCACCTGCAGCGAAGGGTCGGCCTCGAGCACGGCGCGGCAGCGATCCAGCCCCACGGTGGCCAGGGCGCACGTGGTCATGGTGTTGACGTTGCGCGGGAATTTCTGCGCGATGCCGCGCACCGGCCCGTCGTACACGATGGTGGGCTGCGTGATGGTGCTGCCATCCATGCCGCTTTCGGCAAAGTCGATATTGTTCGGATGCTTGCGGAAGGTGATGGTGACCTCTTCCCACATCTCGCGCACTTCCACCAGGTTATCCAGCCCGATCAGCGCGCCGTGGGGGATGAAGATGCGATGGCCGCTGGCCTGCGCGGCGGCCACCAGCCGCGCTTCGAGCTCGGCATCGGCCATGGCGTTCACCGACAGCGGCAGGTAGTCGGCCGTTTGCAGAATGGCTTCGCCAAACTGCCGCGACACCGCCGGGTGGGCGCATTCGACCACCAGGTCGGGCCAGCGCGAGCCCAATTGCGCAAGATCTTCCAGGGCTAGACCGGGCCGCAGGCCGGTGAGCTTGCTCGGGTCGCGGTTCCACACGAAGGCCAGCTCCAGGCCCCACTCGGGATGCTCCTGAATCATTTGGCAAAGGTGGCGGCCGATATAGCCGTAGCCGGCCACACCGATGCGGGGCGTGCGGGGAGTGGACATGGGGCCTCCTGGGCGGTGTTGGGTTGCGAGCTGCGGATATATACTACGAATACGTAGTATTTGAATGCAATGGATTTGTGATGTCGAGCTAGGGAAAACCATGAGAGTGGCGGCTATCGTTGGCGCGTGGTACGCAACGTCAGCCTGACCGCGTGACCGGTCAACCGCTCCAGGAGCGAACCTTGCCCGTGTCGATATGCAGAAAATCACTGCCGGGGTAGTAGCCCACGCCGCCCACCTTGAGGTCGAGAGCGGCGTCGCGCAGCTCGGCCAGCGGCACACCGGGCAGGCGCAGATCCACCGCCTTGCCATCCATGTGCAAACTGCGCTTGGCCACGCCGCCGCCACGTGTGGTGCGCAGGCGCTCGTTGGTTTGCGGCGCGCGGTAGCCCGAGATGATCTGATAGGGCACCCGCGCGCGCAGCGATCGCCGCAGCGCATGCATCAGATCGTATAGGCTGGGGTCCATCTGCCCCACCCGGCCCGAGTAATGATCGCGCAGAAAGTGATCGAGTTCGCTCAGGGCCGTGGGCACATAGCGTTCACCCACCGCGTAGGTGAGCTCGATGCTTTCACGGGTGTGAGTGTGATCGGCGGCAAGATCGCGCACCGCAGCCGCGGTGAGAGTGGTGGCCCGCGCCACCAGGGGGAAGCCGCACAACGTGAGAGCGCCCGTCGCGGCCGTAAGGAAGCTGCGACGCGAGGCGTGAGTCGGTGATGTCATGAGTCGTTGGGGCGGGCATCGTGCAATGCCTGCTCGAGTTGGGTGTCGTGTTGATAAATATCGGGGAAAAAATACACCGTACCGTCGCCCTTGACTACCGTGGTCATGTAAGTGATCAAGACCGGCACGGGAGCGTCGAGCCGAATCGTGCGCGACTCGCCGCGGGTCATGGCCTCTTCAATGCGCGTCACCGTCCACTCGGGTTGTGGGTGCAACACGAATTCTGCCAACGCCACCGGTGCCTCGATACGAATGCAGCCATGGCTGAAGTCGCGCCGCGCCCGCGAAAAGAGTTGCGGCGAGGGCGTATGGTGCAGGTAAATGTTTTGATCGTTGGGGAAGATGAACTTGATGTCGCCCAGCGCGTTCTGCGGCCCCGGCCGCTGCCGTATCCGCCAGTCGCCGCGCTGCACGGCTGCGATCGCGTCGTCAGACAAGGTTCGAACCACCTCGCCACCTCCCGTCACGAATTCAAAGCCTTGCTGAGTGAAGTAGGCTGGATCGCGGCGCAGGCGCGGCAGGGTTTCGCCGCGGGCAATCGAAATCGGCACGTTCCAGTATGGGCTGAACTCGATGAATTGCATCAACTCCAGAAACACCGGCGTGCGGGTATTCAACGCCCGACCCACCACCACGTTCATTTCCAGATCGAGATCGATCCGTTGCCCTTGCACCTCGTAAGCGCGCAACACGAACTCGGGCACGTTCACCACAATCATCCGAGGCCCATAGCGCAGTGGGGTCCAGCGCAATCGCTCCAGCGTCAACGCCATCTGCGTCGCGCGCTGCGCGGGCGACACCGCCAGCTCTGCCAGTGTGGCCGGGCCGATGATGCCGTCGGTTTCGAGGCCATGCCGGCGCTGAAAACGCTCCACGGCAGCCACCAGGGCAGAGTCGTACGTGAGCGTGGGCAGCGCAGCGTCGCCCGGCAGATCACCCAGCGCCGACAATCGCGCCGCCACCATCGGCAAACCTTCATACGACTGCTCAGGCTTGAGAGAACGCTGCGGCAACGGCGGCAACTCCGACTGCCAGGCGGCATGATCGCCCATGGCCCGGTAGCGATTCATCGCCGATTGCAGTGCGTCGTACATCGGCACCTGCGGCTCTACGTCGCCCAAGGCCTCGACCAAACGACCCTCGGCCCGGGCCTGCAGCAAAAAATCGCGTGCATCGAACGGCACCGGAGGTGGCGCCTCGAAACGATACTGCAGCTCCGCCGGGCTCAGGCGACCATGATGCAAGTGCGACAAATAGCGCTCCAGCGCTGCGGTCAACTCCGCATCCCACCGCGCCAGCGTGGCTGGCGCCACGCTGCCACGGTCGGCCTGCGCCAACGCCAGCGCAAAATCCTGAACCTGGTAATCCTCCGGGTGCAGACCGTGGGATTCGGCATTTCTCAACACCGCCAGCGCCGCCCGTGCGTCCGCTGTGGGCCGACCGTTGGCAAACCAGGAAGGCATCATGGCCTGCGGGGCCACCTCGGTGAGGGTGGAGGGGACGTTGAGGGTGGAGGAGGGGGGCTCGGCAGCGAACCCAAGTGCAGGCAGACAGAGGGCGAGTGCGGCGAATCGTAGGGCGAGAACCTGGAGGGGGCGGCGAGGCGTCATGGTGTCTTCTCTTTCTGAAGAGCATCGCCATGTATTTGGCGTTGTCACACAGAGTAGCAAGGAATACTGTCGCAAGCTTTGATCACGCCGCCGAGGCTGGTCAATGTGTCTGTGGGAGAGCAAGTTCGCCGTGTTGCGAACCGCATTGTTGTTGACACGCGCGCGGATAGGTGCTGAGCTTGCTGCCCACAAAGAACGCTTGCCGGAGGGCAACATGTCAGCAATCCCATCGCACACCGGCGCTGGCGCGGGCGCTCCGGCCGTCACCTTCCGGCCACGCAAGAAGGGTGTCAACTATCTCACCCAGGGCGGCACCGAAACCGAAATCCTGTACCGCCATGGCCACGAGCTTCGCGACTTCGCGATGTTCGAACTCCTGGACAATCCCGCCGCGGTTAACGATCTGCGCGGCATGTATCGCGAACTGCTCGACACCATTGCTCGTCATGGCTTTGCGGCGATGCTGGGCGGCTTCGACTACCGGGCAAGTCCGGACTGGGCCGAAAAGCTGGGCTACTCACGCGCAGGTCTGGCCGAGATGCAGCACCGTTGCATCGATCTCCTGCGCGAAGTGTCGGCGCCGTACCGTGATCAGCTGCCGGATATCGTGATCTGTGGTTGTGTCGGTCCGCGCGGCGATGCCTATGGCGCGGATCGAACCATCACCGCTGCCGAGGCGGAAGACTATCACTCGGTTCAACTGCAGAACCTTCGCGATTGCGGTGTCGACCTCGCCTGGGCGGCTACCTTCAACAACGTGCCCGAGGCCGTAGGCGTGAGCCGCGCCGCGGCCCGCGTGGGCATGCCGCTCATCGTCTACTTCACGCTGAATGAAGCGCACCGACTGCAGTCCGGCCCGTCGCTGCGCGAAGCCATCGAGATGACCGACGCGCAGGCGGGGGCTGCCCGGCCGGATTCGTACGGCATCAACTGCTCGCATCCGCTGGAGTTCGAGCCGGCGCTGGAGCCCGGCGAATGGATCCAGCGCCTGCGCGCGCTGCGCCCGAACGCGGCGAAGATGGACAAGATGGCGCTGTGCCACCTCGATCACATCGAAGAGGGCGACCCTGAGGAACTGGGCCGGATGATGGGCGATCTGGCGCAGCGCTACCCGCAGATCGATATTTTTGGCGGGTGTTGTGGAACCTGGGCCAGGCACATCGATGTGATTGCGCGCGAAGTTGCATGTAACGCACGTTAGTGCTAACGTTACATGCAACTTTTGGAGGCGACATCATGGCCGCACTACCTGTCAATCAACGAGTTCAGCGTCACCGGGCGGCACTCCGCAAGGCCGGGTTGCGCCCAGTGCAGATTTGGGTGCCAGATACCCGGTTGCCTGGCTTCGAAGCGGAATGCAAGCGTCAAACGCGTCTCCTCGCACATTCCGACCAGGCCGACCAGGATCTGCATGACCTCATGGACGATGCGCTGGCCAATCTGGATGGTTGGTCGGAATGAAGCGTGGAGCGGTCGTCAGTGTTGCCGTCCAGGGTGATTTCGGCAAACCCCGCCCCGCCTTGGTCGTTCAAGCAGACCCTTTTATTGAACACAGTAGTGTGACCTTCCTACCTTTAACCACCACGCTGAAGCTCGCACCATTGATGCGCGTTTCGGTGCAGCCCACCGAATCGAATGGCCTGCGCCAACCCTCGCAAATCATGGTCGACAAGATCATGACCGTTCGCATGGATCGGATCGGCAATGTTCTTGGTCAGATTGAGGCGGACACTTTGATAGAGGTTGAGAGGTGCCTTGCCGTATTTCTTGGAATCGCCAAGTGAGCGGGTAAGCGAGGCTGTCGGGTCTTCCCTCCGGGCGGCTGAAGCTAGAGCCCTGCTACGTTATCAAGCCACCATTGGTGATGAAACCGGTTCAAGTCCTCCATTTGGCGGCCCAGGACTCCAATCCATCCTCCGGTCCAGGTGTCGAATGCAGGGCTTCCGTCCATCCGCTTGACGTTCTCCGGCAACGTTCGTAGCGTATAGATCGGGTTCTGCACGCCGTACTCACGGCCGATGGTGTTGAAGGCATTTCCATCCAGGTAAAACTTTGGCTTGCCCCGGTAGGCAAGCACGACCCGATCAAGCTCGCGATCCTTGAGGTTTGAGGCAAATGAGAAGAGAACGCGGCTGACATCCAGCATGCTGCGTTCGCCGCTCACGTCCCATATGTCGACAACCACAACTGCAGGGTTAACCAACTATTGCTGGTAGGCCAGTGCGGTGATCCCCTCATTCCTTGGGTCGCTATCGATTGCTGCCCGCATGTGCCTGTATGCCAACGCATAGTTGACGCCCGCCACCAGTGCCAGCAGCACGACAGCACTTGTGAGGGTTTTTTTGGTTTTACCCATAGTCGTTTACCAATTGCAGGCTTCTCGGATGTCCGCAAGGGCTGCCTCTGCACCGCTTGTGTCGAAGACACTTGTCACCGGAGAGTCGCCGTGGGGTGTGACGTTTGCGACAAATCCTTCACCCGCCGCAATTCGACGCAGGGTCCCGACCGGCGATCCTGGGAAGAATGCAGCCTGGTGGTCGGTAGATACTGACCAGCTCGAAGTTTGAGCATTGTCCTTCCCGACGCGATAGGTGGTTGCGATGCTATCCATTCCCAGGAACGAGTTCCAGTCGATGTACATCTCTGTTTTATTGTCCCGACACCGCACCACAAGCACTATCTTGTCGCCGAACCTCGCCCGCCTCGAATCTGCTTCGAGGACTGCGACATGAATCTCTCTGTCAGTAAGGGGGTCCACACTCGTTTGTGTGGACTGAACCGCCCCGGCATTCAAGGAGGCTGGTTGGTTTAAGTTGACACCTCTCTCGGGGTGTTGCTGTTGGTAAATTGTCGCCAGTAGTTTGCCTCAGCTT
>JAWLHC010000001.1:0-702071 GCA_041690575.1 Verticiella sp. | reverse complement strand
CGATGATAGTGGGCTGCGCGCCCGTGAAAGTAGGTCATCGTCAAGCTCCTCATCCCAGAAAGCCCCGCTTCCCCAAGAAGTGGGGCTTTTTGCCGTTCAACGACGATGCTTCATCTAAAAAGGCGGTGCTTCATGACGGAACGACCCATCGGCATCATGGCCGCCATGCCCGACGAGCTTCAGGCCGTCCTTGAGGCCATGGACGACACCACCCAGCGTGAAGTGATCGCCTTGCGTGAGTTTCATGCCGGTCGGTTTGGCGAACAGCCTTGCGTCGCCACCCTCTCGCGTATTGGCAAGGTGGCGGCAGCGGCGACCGCGGCCACCATGATTCAACGGTTCAACGTTCGCGCCCTGATCGTCACCGGCCTGGCCGGCGGCATTGCGCCCGACGTGGCGGTGGGCGACGTGGTGATTGCCGAGCATCTGATTCAATACGATCTCGATACCCGGCCGTTGTTTCCGCGTTTTGAAGCGCCGTTGCTGGGCGTGACTCACTTTGCGGCGGACGAATCCCTCTCGACATGCCTGCGCCAGAGCGCGGCCCGTTTTCTGCAGAACGACGCCGCAAACGGCGTGGCGTCAGCGTCGCGCAATCGGATTCGTCTCCAGCAGCCCCGATTGCACGCCGGGCTCATAGCCACCGGCGATCGATTCGTTCACGGCGAGCGCTCGGCCAACGAACTGCACGAGTTGCTGCCCGAGGCGCTGTGCGTGGAGATGGAGGGGGCGGCAGTGGCTCAGGTGTGTCATGAGCACGGGGTGCCGTTTGCCGTATTGCGCACGATCTCGGATCGGGCCGACCAGACAGCAAGCATCGACTTTTCCGATTTTCTCAGCAGTGCCGCCGGGCTGTATGCCCGGGCCATCCTGGAAGGCGCTTTGCCTCTCATGCCTCGGGCTTGACTCGCTCGGGTTTCAGTCGCTCGCGTTCGAGTCGTTTACCCGGCCCACAGACTTACCCGACCCACAGACGACTACCGGGCCCACAGACGGCGATAGTCTCCGGAGCGATCGTGGTCGCGGGCCTGTTTCTCGGGGTTGAAGCGCCGGCCGCGGGCATCCGGGCCGCGCCCGGCGGCTGCCAGCCAGTTGCCCTGATTGCTGCAGACGTCGAAATCCACCAGACAATGTTCGAACCACGCCGCGCCGGCGCGCCAGTCGCATTGCAAGTCGTTGATCAGATAGCTGGCCACCACCTGGCGCAATCGGTTGGAGAGAAAGCCGGTGGCTCGCAGTTCGCGCATGCCGGCATCGACCAGCGGCTGGCCGGTGTGGCCCTGGCACCAGCGCTCAAACGCTTCTGTGTTGTGCGGAGGCTCAGGTCGATGGCCGATGCCGCTCGCATGGTAGAGCTTTCGACCGTGCTTCAGATGCAGATACCGAAAAAAGTCTCGCCAGAGCACTTCCGACCAGAGTGAGTCGATTCCCGTCGAGGGGCCGTGCTCGGTCGTCAGCCCCCGCAAGGCTCGCTCCACGGTGCGAACCGAGAGCGCGCCGGTGGCCAGCCAGGGCGACAGCTTGCTGGAATAGTCGAGGCCGTGGAGCTGGTTGCGGGTTTTTTCGTAGCTGAGCGGCAACTGACGCGCCACATACTGTTCGAGATGGGTCAGAGCCGCCGTTTCGCCGCCGCGGCACGACGCCTGATGATAGGGAAATGAGGAGCGCGCGTCGGCTGGGGGTGCCTGCCACGGCGTGGGTGGCGGCAGATCGGGTACGGCTTCGGGAGCGGACGGCGGCAGGCTGGCCAGACTCGCCACGGGAGGGCGCACCGGCGTGCCAGCCTCGTGCAGCGCATTCTTGAAATAGGTATACATGCGCGGCAGGCGGTCGATGGCAAAGGGCGCGTCGTCGGGATGAAACACCGTGGTCTGCCAGTGCGTGTGCAGGGGCACGCCCGCCAGGTGCCGCACGGCTGTCTCGTCTTGTAATTCGTACGGCGCTGGCAGGCATTCGGCATGAATGGCCGTTACTTTCATGTCGCGTGCCAGAACCGGCAGGATCTCGCCCGGGAGCCCTTCGAATTGCAGCAATCGATTGCCGGCGGCTTCGATCCGCTGCGCCAGTTCGGCCAGTGTGTCGTGCAGGAACTGCTGCTGATGCGGGCTGCCGCGTTCAAAGCCCCACGGCGTTGTCTGGCGCAGTCGCGGGTCGTGGCAAAACACCAGCGTCATTTGTCGGGCGCCGGCGCACGCCGCTTGCAGGGCTGGGTTGTCGTGCAGCCGCAGATCCTGGCGAAACCAGTACAGTGGATGTGTCACGACACCTCCCGTTTGTCCAAGACAAAAGTGTACCTTAACGGGCCGTACCGGATGGCGCCGTCCCGGATTCGGATGCCGGGGGAGTGGGTGCGGGCTCCGGTACGTAGGTGGCGACAGCGATCCGGTTCTTGCCCGAGGCCTTGGCGCGGTACATGGCCTGATCGGCCAGCCGCAGCAGGTGGGCCGACGAGGGAGCCGAGCGACGCGCCGCTTCGGCCGGCACATACAGGGCGCCGATACTGGCCGATACCTGAAGGGAGATCCCATCGACCATAAAGGGGGAGGCCACTGCCGTCAGCAGGCGTTCGGCGCCCAGGCGAAACTCGTGTTCGTCGGACGCGCCCATGAGCAAGGCAATGAACTCGTCGCCCCCCAGTCGGGCCAGGGTGTCTTCGCGGCGCAATTCGTTGGCCATGCGTTGGGCCACGGCCTGCAACAGACGATCGCCGATTTCGTGGCCATGGGCATCGTTGACTTGCTTGAAGCCGTCCAGATCGATGAACAACAGGGCCAGAGGTTCGTGGTCGTGGCGTTGCCGTCGCAACGCCTGTTGCAGGCGTTGGTCGAGTCGGCGTCGATTGGGCAGGCCGGTGAGCGTGTCCTGGTGGGCGAACCGTTCCAGTGCGGCCTGGTGTTCTTTCAACGCCGAAATATCATTCATGATGCCGGCGTAGTACTGCACGGCGCCGGTCGCATCGCGCACCGCCGTGATGGTGAGCAGCACCGGGTAATCACTGCCGTCGGGTCTGCGGTTCCAGAGTTCGCCTTCCCAGTGGCCGTCCCGAGTCAGTGCCTGCCACAGCGCGGCATAGGTGCCACTCTCGTGGCGATCCGACTTCAGGCGGCGTGGTGTACTGCCCAGCAGCGCTTCTCGGGCATAGCCGCTCATGCGCAACATGGCCGCGTTCACCTCGATGATGATGCCTGCCGAGTCGGTGACCAGAATGCCTTCCTGGGTACCGGCAAAGATGCTGGCGAACAGGCGGTCACGCTGCAGGGCCTGGCGCCGCAGCGATTCCTGGTTGCGCAGGTTGCTGCGCAGCAGCAGAAGGGCGATCAGGACGGCGAGTACCGTGAGCGCAAAGAGGGCCGTGCGCATCTGCACGGCCAGCCACCAGCGGTCGTACAGGGCCGACAGACTGCGGCTGGCCACAATTCGCAGATCGCGCGCGCTGTCGGTTTGCGGCACGTCGATGTCACCGACCGCGGCCAGGCGGGTGCCGGGGACGTCGGGCGCGTCGGCCCGGGCGAAACGTACCGTCACGTCGTCATCGCCAGCCGACGGCAGGGCTGCCAGGACGCTGCGCAGGACGTCGACGGCACCGCCGGTGCCATCGTCGGGAAGGGTGACCAGGGCATTGCCATCGACACTCAACAATGCCAGGTGCAAGTCGTCGTCATGGCGCGAGGCGCGCAGGGGCAGCGCAAACGCGCTGCGGCTCAGGACCAGGTCGATACTGCCCTGGGTATGGGCGGGTGGCAGCTGGTTGCTGAGGGTGATGCGCAGCTCGGTGGTGGCTTCGCCATCGGGTTGGAGTGCGGTGCGCAACCACAGTACGGTTGGTGCGGTGGGGCTGCCCGGATCGGATGCCTCCGACGAGGCAAACATCTCGGGCTGGTAGTGCGCCAGCGGTTGACCGCTGGCATCGGTGATACGGGCGGCAAGCAGGCCGGGCATGGCCTCGGCCAGCGTGTCAAGACGCCTCTCGGCCAGGGCACCACCGTCGGCTTGCTGCAGCCAGTTCGACAGATCGGTCTGCAGGCGCTCAACCGTATTCCGTATCGTGGCAAGCTGCTGAACCACGCCCTCCACGAGCGTTGCAGTGAGCGAATGCAGACGCTGGCGTTCGAGCTGCTCGATGGCGCGATGTTCCGCCCACAACGGCAGCGCCACAAACAGGGCCAGAATCACAAGGAAGGCAACGGCAAACCGACGAATGAAGCGAAAATGAGTGGTTGCGGGCAGGGGGTCGGTCATGAGGCGGTGTGATCCGGCGAGCGGCTTGAGGTCCCGTCGGAGGAGTCGGACTGGCTACGCTGATGTACCCAATCGGTGAAGTCGGTGGGGGGCATGGGCCGAGCGTACCAATACCCCTGAAACTGCGTGCAGCCGCGTTGCTGCAACGCCAGCATTTGCGCCCGCGATTCTACGCCCTCTGCCACGACGTCGAGCCGCAGCGCCGAAGCCAGCGCCAGAATGGTTTGCACGATGGCCTGATTGCTGGGATTTTCGGCGATATCCCGGACGAACGATTGATCGATCTTCAGCTCGCTCAAGGGCAAGCGCTGCAGATAGGCCAGCGACGAATAGCCGGTGCCGAAGTCGTCGATCGAGAAGCGCACGCCATGGGTGCGCAGCGCGGACAGGATGGCCTGGGCATCGTCGAGGTCGTTGAGCAGCAGCGATTCGGTGATCTCGAGGGTGAGGCAGTCGCCTGGCGCGCCCGTGCGACGCAGGGCTGCCAGCAGGCTCGGCACGAAATCGGGTTGAAAGATCTGTGTCACGCTCAGATTCACGGCGACCCGGATCGAGCGCAGCACGGGATCGGCTTGCCATGCGGCGATATGGGTGCACACCTGATCGAGCAGCAAGCGGCCGAGCGCCGGCATCAGGCCCGCACGTTCCGCCGCCGCAATAAACACGCCCGGCGATGCCGCTCCCGCCGGCGCGTCGGGCCAGCGCGCCAAGGCTTCGGCGCCCGTCACGCGACCTGCGGCGTTGACCTGGGGCTGAAAATGCACGATGAACTGTTGCTGATCAATGCCGGTGCGTATGGCGTCTTCGAGATGCAGCCGGGAAGTCACTTGCTCCTGCATGGCAGGATCGAAAAAGTGAAGGCGGTTCTTGCCGCGTCGTTTGGCTTCGTGCATGGCCAGATCGGCTTGTAGCAAAACGTCTTCAGCCTGATCGTCATCGCCATTGAAAAGCACCACGCCGATGCTGGCGGTGATCTGGCGATGTTGTCGGTTCTCGAGCATGAAGGGTCGATTCAGACTCTCGAGTATCGCTTCGCCCATGACCTCGACTCGCACGGTGGCGCCGGCAGGATCGGTGGGCAGATGGTCGAGCAGGATCACGAACTCATCGGCACCAAAACGTGCCGCGGTGTGATCGGGCTCGACCAGCGAACGCAGGCGCTGGGCCACCTGCTGCAGGAGGAGATCGCCGTTGTGATGATTGTGCAGGTCGTTGACGTTCTTGAAATCGTCGAGATCGATGAACAGCAAGGCACCTTCCTCGCCGGTTTGGCGGGAGGCAGCCAATACCGCTTCGAGGCGCTCGGTGAGCAGACGTCGGTTGGGCAGCGCGGTGAGATGGTCGAAGAAGGCCAGCGAGTGGATCTCGCGCTCGGCTTGCTTGGTTTCGGTGAGGTCTTCGATGGCCTCGACGTAGTGCGTGATGGCGCTGGCCAGATCGCGAACCGCAGTGACGGTGATGCGCGCCGGATAGAGGGCACCGTTCTTGCGTCGATTCCAGACTTCTCCCTGCCAGCCGTCGTGCAGATGCAGGGCGTGCCAGATGCCCTCGTAGAAGGCCTGGTCATGATGGCCCGAGGCAAGCACCCGGGCATCGCGACCCACCACATCCGATGCAGCATATCCGGTGATGCGGGTGAACGCCCGGTTCACCCGCAAGATGCGGGTGGCGGCATCGGTAATGATCATTCCTTGCTGGGCTTCGAAAGCTTGCGCGGCGATGCGCAACTCGGCTTCGGCAAGCAGGCGCTCGGTGATGTCGCGGGCCACCACCACCACCGCCTTGCGGCCCTGCAACGGAACGTCGATGGCACGGCCGCGGGCCTCGAAGGTGCGCCAGCCCCTTTTGGTTTCGAGGGTGTACTCGATGCGCTGGGGGTCGGTGTGTTGCAGCGTATCAGTGACAAACTGCAGAAATGTCTCGGCCTGTTGGGCCGGATAGATCTGGTGCAGGCGTCGGCCGCGCAGTTCGTCGGGTTGCGCGTAGAGTTGGTCGGGCTCGGGGGCCGAGACTTCCAGGATGCGGCCTTCTTCGTCGATCACCAGATGGATGTCGGGGCTGGCCGCGGCGATGGCCTGCAGCCGGGCCTTGCTGGCGGCGAGTTCGCGCTCGGTGCTCTGTCGCTCTTCGATCGCGTTCAGCACAATGCCGAGCAAGACGGTGGCGGGTGCCAGGATGGCCAGGTAGGGCAGGGCCAACTCGCTGAACACGGCGGCAACATAACTTTGTGGCAGTTGCGTAAACAGCACAAGCGCGACCAGATGCAGCACCACACCGAACATCAGCAAGGGCACCGCCTGACGCGACCAGCCCTGACGCCGCACGCCCTGGCGATACAGCAACCCCAGGACCACCGAGGCCACCACCACCGCCAACCCCACGGTGACACCGGCACCGCCGAGATGGATTCGCCAGGCGCCTGCGATGACCCCGGCAATCACGCCCACCAGGGGGCCGCCGTACAGCGCGGCTATGCCCAGCACGACCGAGCGGGCATCGAAGAAGACGCCGTCGGCCAGCGTGATGGGCATGAGCATGCCGAATACGCACATGCTGCCGAACAGGGCGCCGGCCACCCAGCGGCTGATTCGTGGGTGACCGTGCAACAGCCGCAAGTTGAACCCCTGCAACAGACCCAGGGCGAGGATCAGCGCTGTGGCTTTGGCAAGGTCGAGAAACATGCAGAGAGTGGGCCTGGGCAGAAGCTGAGGAGAGCCGGCCCGAGGGGCAAGCCACGGCGACAATACCAGTTTCGGGAGACAGCGTCGACGAGGGGTTGAACGGCTCGCAGGTCATGCAGGCCCGGAGGCCTCACGGCGTGGCGCCATTGTGGAAGGGGAGTACCAGGCTGCCGCCCTGTTCGCGGCGTGCCACCAGGTGCTCGCACGAGACGGGAGGCGCCAACAGATACCCCTGGATCATCGGGCAGCCGAATTGCGCCAGGAAGGCGAGTTGGGTGTCGCGCTCGATGGCCTGGGCAATGACCGTGAGCCCCAGGCGATGGCCCAGATCGAGCAGGCCTTGCACCAGGGCGCGATCACCCGCGTCGTGCGGGATGCCGGCCAGCAACGAGGGGTCGAGCTTGACCCCTTGCAAAGGCAGACGCTTGAGCCACGCCATGGGCGTGTGGCCGGCACCGAAATCGGCCAGGTAAATGCCAAAGCCGGGAAGTTGCCAGCGTTGCAAGCGGTCTGCCACGTCGTCGAACGTGTGAGGCAGCACGCGGTCGGTGACTTCGAGGTGGATCATGCGCGGCGTCAGTCCCGCGGTGCGCGCCGTGGTTGCCAAGACCTGAGGGAGGGCGGGGTCGAGGAATTCGCTGGCGCTCAGGTTCAGGTGCAAGCGGAGGCGCGGATAGCCGTGGCGACGCAGCCAGGCCAGATCGAGGCAGGCACGACGCATGATCCAGCGGCTGATCTGCGGCATGAGGCCCGCTTCCTCGGCGGCCGGCAGAAACTCGGCAGGCAGGCACCAGACCTCGCCATTCGTGGGAGTGCGCCGGCGCCAGCGCAACAGCGCTTCGACACGATGGATCTGGCCGGTCTCGGTGGCAAACAGGGGCTGATACTCGAGGGCGAATTCCTGATTGACGAGCGCCTCGCGCAGCGCTTGCGCGAGTGTCATGGCGTGCAGCACCTCGGCGGGTTCGGCCGTTTGCCAGCCGGCGTCGTTGACGTCGAACTGGCGCAGCGTATTGCCGCCTGCCGCCTGGCTTCGTTCGAGAGCGTGGCCGGCTTGCCGCAGAAGGTCGTGAACGTCACGGCCTTGCCGTGGACTATGTGTGGCGCCCAGGCTGGCCGACAGACGGAAGGTGTCGCCGCCCAAGGGTAACGGTGTGCGGGCGGCAATCAGCAGGTTGTCGGCCAGATCGTGCCACCAGCCCGAGGGCCGCTGACAAACCCACACCGCAAAGTCGCCGGCCCCCAGATGGCACACCGGCAATTCGGGGGGGATGTGGCGGGTAAACCGCTCGGCCAGGGCGCGGATGACCGTGTTGCCGAGCTCCGGACCAAAGGCTTCGATCAGGGGCGACAGACGGTCGATCCGCAGCCGGATGAGTGTGGCGGATTCGTCGGGCGGTGTGCTCGGCGACGGGGTTGTTGCCACCGCGGCGCTTGCGGCCTCTTCAGGCATCGACTGCTGACACCAGGCCGTCACCAGCCGACAGAAATGATTGTGATTGCTCCATCCGGTGAGCTCGTCGCGCTCCGCCAGCTCGCGAATTCGGACATCTTGCGCCAGCCGTTCTACCGTTTGCGCGATGAGGCCGGCAATGGCGGCAGAAAGTTCAGGCAGTTGCGCGTCGCGCTGACGCGCCTCGCGGCTGAGAAACTCGAGTACGCCGGCGCGACGGCGGCTGCCATCACGAGCCCGGTATTCCACCGGGAAGGCATAGCCCGAACGCAGGCCGGCGTCGCGAGCGGTGGCGCTGCGCGCCGGATCGAGGTCGGTGGCGAGGGTTTCGGTCCACTCGGCTTCGGCCTGGCTCAGCACGCGTCCCAGCAGACCGCGAGCACCATCGGCCCGCGTGTGGCGACTGGCATCGACAAACCCTGAAGGCAGCGTGTCGGGATGCCAGACGTGTCGGCAGTGCAGCAGGTTGGCGTCGTCGCCATCGGCTTCCCACCAGGCGCCCCAGTCCCAACCCAGGTGTCGGCACGCCAGCTCGATGACGCGGGCGATGGCGTCGTCTGGTGATTGCGCGCCGACCAGGAGTTGGGTGGATTCGAAGAGGAAGGCTTCTCGCAGCGCCGCGAGGTCTGCCGCGCGATCACCGGTCGATTCGGACGCTGAAGCAGGAGTGGAGTTGGACATGGTACGAAGGACGCGAGGCGAGGGTGGGATTCACCGATGGCAAGCAGAAGCTGTGCCAGTTGCAGTGCTGGCTGACGGCAATCGGCCCAACCGTCGTTGCAGCGTGGCCGATGGCAGCTCGCCATGGCGTTGTCGGTAGGCCGCCGAAAACTGGCCAAGATGGCCGAAGCCCCAGCGCAGTGCCACGGCGGTGATGCGAAGGGCAGGATCGGTGGCGCCGGCAAGCTCGGCATGCACCTGATCGAGGCGGACCTCGCGCAGATACTGCAACGGCGACGTGTTGCGATAGCGGCGAAAGCCGGCGAACAGGCTACGGGTACTCACGCCGACGTCTTCCGCAATGCGGCTGGCGGTGAGCGCTTCATGGGCGTGAGCCAGGATGAAATCCTCGGCCCGCCGCACGTACCCGGGCGTGATGGCCGGCGTTCCGCCGGGCTCGGGCTGGTTGTGCGGCAGATGGTGCAGCAGCGTGAGCAGCAAGGTTTCTTCAGCCTGGGCCGAGACCAGCGGATGCTCGAGCGCCGAGCCGTCGGAGGCTTCGCGCAGGTGCCATTCGAGCAGGGCGCGCAGTGCCTGTCCGGTACGGGTCGAAAAGTCGATGGTGGGCGCAAACGTGATGGCGCGGGGTGCGCGCTGGCCGTGCAGTTGGCGATACTGTGATTCGATGGCCGCACGGTCGATACGCAGGAAGAGTTTCTCGGCGTTGTCTTCGTGGCGCATCCGGAAGGGCACGCCCGGACTCACCAGGGAGGCGATGGCCGGGGTGGAGAGCCAGGCGTCGCGACCCAGGATGATGGTTTCGGCGCCGCGCAGCGGAATCTGCAGAAGGTAGAAGTCGTCGAGCTGGCCCGGGTCGATATCGACGGTGGCGCCGTACAACATTCTGCCGCAGCCCACTTTCCGGCCAGGCCGGAAGTAGACCCGGGTGTCGAGGCTGCGCGTGCCGCGTGCCAGTTGCAAGCGGTGTTCGCAGAACAGGTGGGAGACTTTTTGCCGAACTTCATCGACATCATGCGACGTGAGCAGCGGGAACCGACGAAACTCGGGTGCCGCGTCGACGGTACGGGAGATGGCTGGCATGACGGACTCCGTCGTGAGCTCCGGATCGGAACACAGGCCCGGGCGGGCAAAACGCCGGCCATGCCTGCGGAGTCGAGTGTAGCAGGCACCACCGGCGTCTTTGCCGTCGGCTCAGGCGGGCAGGGGACCGGCCAGGCCGCGCCAATTGCCTTGCCAATACACCAGGGGCGCCTGCGGCGCGCCGTTACGCATGACCGACTGAACTCGACCAATGACCAGGGCGTGGGTGCGATGCAACCATATGTGTTCCGCGTCGCATTCCAGCGCGGCCAGGGCGTCTTGCAACAGCCAGACGCCGCGATCGCTGCGCTGCCACCGGGCGCCTTCATAGCGTGCGGTGCCCCGCACGCCGCCTTTGCCGGCAAAGCGTTCGGCGATCGGTTGCTGGCGTTGTGCGAGCAGATTCACGCCGAACCGGCGCGTGGCCATGAGTTCGGGAAACGACGACGATTGCTGATTGATCGTGACCAGCACTTCGGGCGGGTCGAGCGACACCGGCACCAATGACGTGGCCGTCAGGCCGGTACGCGTGTCGGCATCACCCACGGTGATGACACAGACGCCACCGGCCAGCTCGCGCATGGCCGCCTTCAGGTCGGCGCCCGACACCGGTGGCGTGCCGGTTGGTGCCATGTCGGCCTGGGCCGAGAGGGCCTGACGGTTGGCGTTGCCGCCCGCCATCAGCGAATCCCCCGCGCTTCAAGAATGGGCAGCACTTCGTCGCGGAAGTACGGGAACTCGTCGGCATAATCGAGGAACGACAGCGTGCTGCCGGCAAATCCTGCCTCGTGCAGTTGGGTGATGCCGTCGGCCACCTGCTCGGGCGTGCCCACCAGGGGGAAGCCGCCATGCCCGGCTGCCATGCGCTCACGAATGAGTGCCAGTAGGTCATGCGGAAACGACTGCGCGTGGGCGAACTGCAGGTTCACCAGGTTATCCACGGCAGGCCAATCGGCATTGGCCAGGGTGTTTTCCCAATCGGTTTTGGCCTGGGCCTCGGTGGGGCGACACACCACGTGCGAGAAAGTGAGCACGCCGACCTTGCGCTGATTCTGCTCGAGGGCCTTGGCCTTGATCTCGGCCACTTCGGTGCGCGAGCGCTCGAGGTCGATGGCCGGCGTGAACAGGAAGTCGGCATTGCGACAGGCAAAGTCGCGACCCAGACCCGAACCGGCGGCGTTGAAGATCGTCGGGCGCATGTCGGGTCGCGGCTCGCTGTACGTGCGCTTGAGATGAAAGTGCGTGCCGTCCCAGTCGAAGGGGCCGTCATGTGTCCACAACTTGCTGATGATGTCGAACCACTCCTGCGCATAGCCGTAGCGGGTTTCGTGATCGTCGGGCAGGTTCAGGCCCAGGGCTTCGTATTCCGGCTTGTTCCAGCCGGCCACGATGTTCAAGCCGGCGCGATTGTTGCTGATTTGCGCCATGGTGGCCAATTGCTTGGCAACCACCACGGGATGGTTGGCCGTGGTGTGGATGGTGCCGAACACGTTGATCTGTCGGGTGTTCGCAAGCAGGGCCGTGGCCCAGGTGATGGTTTCGAGAACGTAACCATGAAAATCGGTCTCGCCACCGTAGCCGATCCAGCGCGCGATCGGCAGCATGAAGTCGATGCCGGCGTCGTCCAGCAACTTGCCCAGCCGCAGGTTGTTTTCCCAATTGGAGCGCCAGCGGTTGGGCAGCTTCGAGACGGTCATGCCGCCCGAGCAATTGCTGGCAAAGGTGCCCAGCAGGAAGTGATCGCGCTGCAGAAAGGGGTGGGTCGTCATGGGTGAATCCTCCTTGGGGTTGCCCTGGTCCGAACAGCACCCGATGGGCGCGCGGGCCGGATGACAGGAACATTACGGCGCACCCCAACGCTCGGCTATCGCCAAAGTGCAGGGCTTATCGGATTCGTGCAGAAAAGATGAGCCGGGGGCTCAGCGGTATTCCTTCAGACGCCACCCCGACAAGGTTGTGAGCTTGCCCAGGTTGGCAGCGGCCTTGCCCAGCCAGCGGGCTGCGCGATGCCGGCTCCACGGCATCAGGATCACGGCGCACGCGGCGGCTACCAGCATTTGCAAGGTGGCGCGAGCATAGAACACGACCAGACGCCAGAGACTCACCTTGCTGTACCTTCCGGCGCGATAGTGTCGAGCGTAATCCTGCCCGCCCCGCAGGCTGCGTCTGAGCAACCAGCGCAGTCGCAAGCGCGTGTCGGGAATGGATTCATGTACGACGGCCTCGTCGCAGGCCAGCACCACGGCGCCAGCCTGGCGCAATCGCAGCAGCAGATCGCCGTCCTCGCCTCCGGTGAGGCCAAACGCAGCGTCGAACCGAACGCCGGTTTGCCTCAGGAAACGATGGGATAGCAGCGCATTGCCGATGCGGTACTCGTTGCGAGGCACTGCGCTTCCCGTGGGGTGCCTGGGCCAGTCGAAAAAACCGGCGCGACGCACCCAGTCGGGCGTATCGGATGGCAACCGGGCCAACACGGGGCCCAACACAACCTCGCAGCGGTGACGCAGGGCGGTTGCCAGCATCGCCTCGAGCCAGTCGGCTTCGGGCATCTCGTCATCGTCGATGCACGCGATGTAATCGCCGTCGCAGGTCTTGATCCCCCAATTGCGGGTAATCGCAATGTTTTTGTGGGGTTGTATCGCATAATGCCAATGTGGGATGGCGCTCTCTTGCCTGGCGGCATGGGTTACCGCTTGGGCACTGCCGGCAGGATCGTTGTCGACGACCACGACCTGATCGGGACGGCGCCCTTGGTGTTCAAGCGCCCGGAGCAGATCGCGCAACTGTGCGGGCCGTGCGTAGGTGGCGATGCAGACGCTCACCCGGTAGTGGCCCTCGGCCGGGAGGCCGAGCGTCGAGGCCTCTTGTCGCAGTGGGGTTTGAGTCGTCGACATAAGTGCTGCGCAATCTATTTGAGTTTGCAGATTATTACCTGATGTTATGTGCCGCAACAATAGGGGAGGCTTCATGGGCAATCAACGACATCTCGGGCTGACGCATCCAGGCGGGACAGCGACACCTCTGCCGCAGGCAACACTGTCGCGCCGACGCTGGTTGCAGGGCGCGGTGGCAGCCCCTTGGGTGGGTGCGCTGAGCGGCTGCGACTGGTGGTTTGGCAAGGGCGACGACGCCGATACGTCGTATCAGGCCACCATCGCCGATGGCCGTGTTGCCATTCGCGAGGCGATGGCCCGAGTCGATGCCCCTTCGGTCTCCGTGGCCCTGCAGGACAACGGCGTGATCGTCTGGGAAGAAGCCTTTGGCGTCACCGATCGCAGCACCGGCGCTGCCGCCACGGTCGATACGCTCTACAACATTGGCTCCTGCAGCAAGGTGGTGGTCACCACCGCGGTGATGATTCTGGTCGATCGTGGCCTGGTGGCGCTCGATGTGCCGATCACGCGTTACCTCCCCGAGTTCCGCATGGCCGATCCGCGCTACGCCCAGATCACCGTGCGCATGCTGCTCAATCATTCTTCCGGGCTGCCTGGCACCAATGTGCGCAACATTTTCACGTTTCGGGCCGTGCCGGGTTACGAGGCCCAAACCGAGGCCGCGCTCGCTTCGCTCGATCTGAAAGCCCCTCCCGGCGAGTTCTCGGTGTATTGCAACGACGGATTCACGCTGGCGCAACGCGTGGTGGCAGTGGTGTCCGGCCAGCCGTATCCCGAGTTCGTGCGGCGCGAAATTCTCGATCCGCTGGGTATGCGTCTCAGCCGCTTTCCCCTCGAGCCTCTGCCTGAGGGCAGTTTCGGCCATGCCTATATCGGCGAAGAGCGTCAGGGCCAGGAATATGTGCAGGCCTGGGGCACAGGTGGTCTCATTTCCACCCCGCGCGAAATGATGCGTCTGGCGTCGATGTTTCTCAACGAGGGCACGCTGGATGGCGCGCGGGTGCTGTCACCCGAGTCGGTACGTGCCATGGCGCAGAACCAGACGGCCGAACAGTCGTGGTATCCGTTTTCGCAACTGCAATTTGGCCTGGGCTGGGATACGGTGGCCGCGCCGGGCCTGCAGGTCGAGGGCCTTCGTTGCTGGGAGAAGAACGGTGGCACGGCCTTTTACGGCAGCGATTTCTTCGTGATGCCCGACGAAAAGCTGGCAGTCATGATCACCGGCGCCTCCACCGCCTATGGCGCCGGCGCTCTGGCCGAGCGAATTCTGCTCCATGCTCTGGTGGAACGAGGCACGCTCGCCAGCATGCCAGCACGCCTCACGCGAAGCTCGGCGCAGCCACAACCGGCCAGCAGCGAGGAAGTGGCCGCCATCACGGGTATCTACGGCAGCCATGCGGCGATGTATCGCGTCTCTGCACACGGCAACAATGGCATCGATGTGGCGCAATGGTTGGGCGGGCAATGGCAGACGGTCGCGTCCAACTGGCAGCGCGACACCGACGGTTTTTTTGTGGATCCCGACGACACCACCTCCGGGTACCGTCGCCAGGACGTCGAGGGGACGGTGTTTCTCATGCACCGCTTTCGCGTCAACTATGGCCACTACCTGCTGGCGTTTCCGCAGGCGCAGCGGCTGGCGCCGGCGCCGGCGTTGCCGGCCGCCTGGCAGAATCGGCTGGGTCGGCAATGGCTGGTGGTGAACGAAGACTGGTCGTCGGTCATACTCGAATTGGGCGGCGCCGGCATGCAGCTGGGCTCGTTGCCCGACCTGCCGGGCTGGATTCTGATCGACGACAATCAGCCAGTGCTGCCCGATGGCAACGATCGCACCCGCATGGCACTCACGATCCCGGTCAATTTTGGTCGCGACCTCATGCAGCTCCAGGTGCAACGAGTGGAGGGAGAGGAGTGGCTCGACGTCAATGGCCAGCGCTTCCGGCCGCGCGAATCGGTGGCCGAGTTGCCGGCGGGGGTGCAGGTGGTTGGTATCAACAGCCGCGGCGAAACCGCCTGGCGGCGCGTGCCGGCGGGTGCGCGCCTGACCCTTCGGGGATCGCAAGCCGCCTGGAAGTTGTACGACGACAACCTCGAGCTACTGGCCGACGGCGAAGGCGACGGCGAGGCGACGGCGTCTGCCGGTGTCGGCTGGCTGGGAATCTGGGGCGAGGCCGGCACGGCAGCCAGTGTGACCGTGTCGCTCTGACCATGGTGGTGTGGTCCCGGCCATGCTAATGTGCCGTGCTGCAGCCCGGTGCCACACACCACCTGGCCGTGCCGACATCACTTTGTAGCGAGAACCTTCATGCGTCAAAAAATCTATCTGGCCGTGGTCATTCTGTTCACGCTGGCCGTGGTGATCTTTGCCCTGCAGAATCTGGTCAGCATCACGCTCACGTTCTTCACTCTGCAAATGACGGCCCCGCTGGCGCTGTTCGTGGCGGTGATCTACGTGCTGGGCGCGCTCACCGGCGGTGGGCTATACGGGCTGGTGCGCGCCTCGTATCGCAAGGCGCGGCACCACCCGCCGGCCTGAGCGCGGGTCGGGTCAGCGGTTGTCGCTATTGCCACTACCAGGCATGAAGACGTCGGCAATGGTGGCGCCAAAGCCTTGCGCCACGTTGGCGTCTTTCAGGCCACGGTCGGTGAGGCGATAGATGCCGTCTTTCTCTTCCACGTGGCCGCTCTCGATCAGCGTCTGCAGATGCTTGTCGTGCTCGTAGCGACGACCGGCATGCAGCGCCTTGAGAATTTCCTGTTGTTGTTGGGTCAGCATGGTCGACTCCTGAGAGGGATTGCAGAAAGGGCAAGTGCCCCGCTTGCCGCCAAGCGTACCTGATCCGACCGTTATCGTGTCCTGCGGTTCCAGCTTGCCCCGGGCGGTGGGCGAACGCAGGCGCTATGATCGCCACTTGCACCGGCACCCACCCCGGGTTTGCGCCGGCACTGCCTCCAGGTCTGGTCGTTGTCATGTCTCAAAGCCCCTCCTACGACGCGCACGTCGCCGTTCGCACCCTGTTGCTGGGTTCTCTCATCGTGTTGCTGGCGGTGGGGATTCGGGCCAGCTTCGGGCTGTTCATGCAGCCCCTGGGAGTGGCCAACGGCTGGAGCCGCGAAACCTTTTCGATAGCCTTTGCCATCCAGAATCTGGTGTGGGGCGTGATGGCCATCGTGTTCGGTGCCATCTCCGATCGCTGGGGGGCCGGCCGGGCCATCGCCATTTCGTTGCTGGCGTATGCGGTGGGCCTGATCGGCATGCGCTATGCGGTCACTCCCCTTGAGTTGTACCTCAGCGCGGGGGTCATGGTCGGCATCGGGCAAGGCGGGGCCACCTTTGCCGTGATCTTGCCGGTGGTGGCCCGGGCCGTGCCACCTGCCTCTCGAAGTACGGCCATGGGGTTTGTCAGCGCCGGCGGGTCGCTGGGCCAGTTCGTGCTGGTGCCGACCGGGCAATGGCTGATGCACGGGGTCGATTGGCAAGGCACGTTGTGGGTGATGTCGGCCTTGCTGGCGGCGGCCATCCCGTTGGCGTACTGGCTGCGAGGCAAGCCGCTCGACGTGCTGGGTGCCGGCGGGCGCCCACTCACCTTGCGACGGGCCACGACCGATGCCATGCGCGACCGTTCGTACCATTTCATGTTCTGGAGTTATTTTGTCTGTGGCTTCCAGACGGCTTTCATCATTCTGCACATGCCGGCCTACGCGCTCGATGCGGGTCTGACACCCGGCAATGGCGCCATGGCGGTGGCGCTCATTGGCCTGTTCAACGTGATCGGCTCGTTCTGGGCCGGCAAGCTGGGCGGCAAATACAGCAAGAAAAAGCTGCTGGCGGGTATCTATTGGCTACGGGGCCTTGCCGTGGTGATCATGCTGGCCTTGCCCCTCACACCCATGGTGCTTTACGTGTTTGCGGCGGTCATGGGCCTGTTCTGGCTGGGCACCGTGCCGCTCACGCAGGGCCTCATTGCCCAGGTGTACGGCTTCAGATTTGCCGCCACGCTGTCGGGTATCGTGTTTCTGGGGCACCAGGTGGGCAGCTCGCTGGGGGTGTGGCTGGGCGGCGTGTTCTATGCACAGACCGGTTCGTACGATATCGTGTGGTGGATGAGCGTGGCGCTGGCCGTGATGGCTGGTGCCTTGTGCCTTCCCATCAACGAGTCGGCCCGCGCCCAGCCCGTGTCGCCTGAACCCGCCTACCGAGCATGAATGTTTCTCCCGCACCGCGCAAGCCCACCTCCGAGGCCGATGCCACCATCGAAGCACCGTTGCTTCCTCGGCGCTTGCGTTGGCTGTTGTGGGGCGTGGTGGCCGCACTGCTGGCGTTCGGCGCCTGGGCCTACAACACGCCAACAATGGTGGTGATGTGGGATACCTTCCTGACCCTGTGCGGGCTGGGCTGAAGCGGCAGACCATTGTCGCCTCCACCCAGCCCGTGGTTCTGCCACCACGGAGGTACAGCATGACACCGGTCTACACCCTCAAGTCGTCGGCCGAGGCGGCCATCCTGGCGGCACTGATGTCGGGCTATGGCATCCGGCATCACATTCAGGGCTCGGCCTTCGGCTCCTTGTATCCCACCTCGCTCACCAACGATCTCAACGCCCAGATTCTATTGGTCGACGACGACCAGGTGGAGCTGGCCACGGCGCTGCTGCAGCCATTTCTCGACGAGGACGGCGCCGCGCCGGATTGAGTGGCGTTGGCGGTCGAACCGGCAAGATCGTATTGGCCGTGGTGCCCGCACAGGCTCGCATCGACGGCGGGGCCCGTGGCTTGCCGGGGTTGTGGTATCTCGACGGCTCCCGAGGTCCGAGCCGCGCACCCGACGTCCCACCATGGTTTGAGCCACCGGCCGCGCACTCCGTACAATGGCGCCTTCCCAGATTTTCCGCTGCGGTGGGAGCCAACTTGGCCACACGATATTCCGAAGAGTCCATCCGGGTCCTGAAGGGGCTTGAGCCGGTGCGTCAGCGCCCCGGCATGTATACCCGCACCGAACATCCCTTGCACATCGTGCAAGAGGTCGTCGACAACGCGGCCGATGAGGCCCTGGCAGGCTCTGCCAACCTCATTCAGGTCACGCAGCATGCCGACGGCAGCCTCACCGTGGAAGACGACGGTCGCGGCATTCCGGTGGGCATGCACCCCGACGAAGGCGCGCCAGTGGTCGAGCTGGTATTTACGCGATTGCACGCCGGCGGCAAGTTCGACAAGGCAGCTGGTGGGGCTTATGCGTTCTCGGGTGGGTTGCATGGCGTGGGGGTGTCGGTCACCAACGCCTTGTCGAAGCGGCTCGAAATCACCGTTTGGCGAGATGGCAAGGAGCATCAGATCGCGTTCGAAGGTGGCGAAGTGGTCGAGCCGCTGCGGACGGTGGCCGATGCCCCGCGTCGCAAGCACGGCACGCGCGTGCGCTGCTGGCCGGACGCCCGTTATTTCGATAGTGGGCAATTGCCACAGGCCGAGCTGATCCGTCTGTTGCGCAGCAAGGCAGTACTCCTGCCGGGTGTCAAGGTGGTGTTTCGCCAGGAGAAGGGGCAGCCGGCGCAGCAGGAGTGGTTGTACTCCGAAGGCCTGCGCGGCTATCTGGCCGAGATGCTCAGCGACGCCGAACTCCTGGTGCCCATGGTGGAGGGCGAGCAGTTCACCGGTGCCGATCACGATACCTTTGCCGAAGGCGAGGGCGCGCAATGGGTGGTGGCCTGGAGTGCCGAAGGGCCGGTGGTGCGCGAGTCCTATGTCAACCTCATTCCCACACCGGCCGGCGGCACGCACGAGGCCGGCTTGCGCGAAGGCCTCTTCAACGCGGTCAAAACCTTCGTCGAGTTGCACAACTTGCTGCCCAAGGGCATTCGGTTGCTACCGGAAGACGTCTTCAACCGCACCAGCTTCGTTCTGTCGGCGAAGGTGCTCGACCCCCAGTTTCAGGGTCAGATCAAGGAGCGATTGAACAGCCGCGATGCCGTGCGTCTGGTGTCGGGGTATGTCAAGGGAGCCCTCGATCTCTGGCTCAATTCCCATGTGGAGCATGGCCGCAAGCTGGCCGAACTGGTCATCCGTCAGGCCCAGGCACGCACACGCTCGCAGCAGAAAGTCGAGAAGCGCAAGAGTTCGGGCGTTGCCGTGCTGCCGGGCAAGCTGACCGATTGCGAAAGCCGCGATCCGGCGCGTACCGAAGTGTTTCTGGTCGAGGGGGATTCGGCCGGTGGTTCGGCCAAAATGGGCCGCGACAAAACCTTTCAGGCGGTGCTACCGCTGCGCGGCAAGGTGCTCAATTCGTGGGAGGTCGATCGCGATCGCTTGTTTGCCAATGCCGAGATACACGATATTGCGGTGGCCATTGGCGTGGACCCGCATGGTGTGCATGACAATCCCGATCTGTCGGGGCTCCGGTACGGTCGGGTGTGCATCCTGTCGGATGCCGATGTCGATGGTTCGCACATCCAGGTGCTGTTGCTCACCCTGTTCTATCGGCACTTCCCCAAACTGGTCGATGCCGGGCATGTCTGCATTGCCCGACCCCCCCTGTATCGCGTGGATGTGCCGGCGCTGGGCAAGCGTCCGGCGCGCAAGATCTATTGTCTCGACGACGGCGAACTCGAAGCGGCGGAAGACAAGCTGTTGAAGGAGGGCGTGCGCGAGGGCAGCTGGAGCATCAGCCGCTTCAAGGGCCTGGGCGAGATGAGCCCGGAGCAACTGTGGGAAACCACCATGAACCCCGACACACGCCGGCTGTTGCCCGTCACGCTGGGCGAGTCGGGCATCGAGGGGACTCAGCGCATGTTTACCCTCCTCATGGGCAAGGGTGAGGCGGCTCAGCGGCGCGCCTGGCTCGAAGAAAAAGGCGATCTGGCCGATGTCGATATCTAAGCAGGAACTCACGCGATGAATGATCTCGTCCAGGGCGATCTGTTCGCCGATGCGGGGGGCGATGAACCCGGCATCCATCTGGCACGTTATGCCGAGCAGGCCTATCTCGATTACGCCATTTCGGTGGTGAAGGGGCGGGCCTTGCCCGATCTGGCCGACGGCCAGAAACCCGTGCAGCGCCGCATTCTGTATGCCATGCAGGCCATGGGCCTGGGCTCGGGTTCACGACCGGTGAAGTCGGCGCGCGTCGTGGGTGATGTGCTGGGCAAGTTTCACCCCCATGGCGATCAGGCGGCCTACGATGCGCTGGTGCGCATGGCCCAGGATTTCACGTTGCGCTATCCCCTGATCGATGGTCAGGGCAACTTTGGCTCGCGCGATGGCGACAACGCGGCGGCCATGCGCTACACCGAGGCCCGGCTCACTCCCATCGCTCGACTGTTGCTCGACGAGCTCGATCAAGGCACGGTGGATTTCGTCGACAACTACGACGGTTCGCAACAGGAGCCTCGGCAGTTGCCGGCCCGTCTGCCCATGGTGCTGCTCAACGGTGCTTCGGGCATTGCGGTGGGCATGGCCACCGAGATCCCGTCGCACAATCTGCGTGAGGTCACGCGTGCGGCCGTAACCTTGCTCAAGAAGCCGCAAACTTCGGACGAGACTGTGGCCGAGCTCTTGCCCGGGCCCGATTTTGCCGGCGGCGGGCATATCATCACGGCGCCCGAAGACATCGCCCAGATCTACGCCAGTGGCCGTGGCACGCTCAAGGCGCGGGCGCGCTGGCAGTTTGAAGACATGGCGCGCGGTCAGTGGCAGCTGGTGGTCAACGAGCTGCCGCCGGGCACCTCGGGCCAGCGCGTGCTCGAAGAGATCGAGGCACTCACCAACCCGCAGGTGCGTGCCGGCAAGAAAAGCCTGACGCCCGAACAAGTGCAGAACAAGGCCCGTCTGCTGGCGTTGCTCGATACCGTGCGGGACGAATCTGGCAAGGATGCCCCGGTGCGACTGGTGTTCGAGCCCAAGACCGGCAAGGTGGATCGTGACGAGCTCGTCACGGTGCTGCTGGCGCACACCTCGCTCGAACTGAATGTGCCCATCAACCTGGTGATGGTGGGCAACGATGGCCGGCCGCGGCAAAAGACGCTGCGCGACATTCTCACCGAGTGGCTGGAGTTTCGCTTCGCCACGGTGACGCGACGCAGCCAGCACCGACTCGAAAAGGTGCTTGACCGCATCCATGTGCTCGAAGGCCGCATGGTGGTCTACCTGAACGTGGATGAGGTGATCCGAGTGATTCGCGAATCCGACGAGCCGCGCCCGGCACTGATGGAGGCCTTTTCCCTCACGGAGCGCCAGGCCGACGACATCCTCGAGATGCGCTTGCGCCAGCTGGCCCGGCTTGAAGCTTTCAAGATCGAACAGGAGCTCGACAAGCTGCGTGGCGAACAGGGCCAGTTGGAGGAGCTGCTGAATAACCCCGCCGCGATGAAGCGCCTGATTGCGCGCGAAATGGAAGCCGATGCCAAGCAGTTCGGCGACGATCGCCGCACCTTGATCGAGGCTGCCGAGAAAGCCGTGGTCGAGGTGCGTATCCCCGATGAGCCGGTCACGGTGATCGTGTCGCAGAAGGGCTGGTTGCGCGCCCGCCAGGGTCATGGCCACGACGCCAGCCAGTTCAACTTCAAGGCCGGCGACGCCCTCTATGCGGCGTACGAGTGTCGCTCGGTCGACACGTTGGCGGTGTTGGCCGACAACGGGCGGGCGTATTCGGTTGCCGTCGCCAGTCTGCCGTCGGCCCGTGGCGACGGGGCGCCCGTCACCTCACTCGTGGAGCTGGAAGCCGGCAGCCGCGTGGTGCACATGCTGGCGGGGCCCGCCGAGCAGCGCTGGTTGTTGTCGACCCAACGCGGCCTGGGTTTTGTTGCACGAGTTGCCGACATGACCACACGCCGCGGCGGCAAGCAGTTCGTGACCCTGGAATCGGGTGATCATCTGGTTCGCCCGGTGCCGGTGCCGGAGGATGCTCGCTGGCTGGCGACGTATTCGGCCAACGGCCGCATGCTGGTGATGGATCTGGCCGAGGTCAAGGTGCTGCGCGGCGGTGGCCGGGGCACCCAGTTGATGGGGCTGGACGCCAAGGAAACCCTGGATCAGGTGGTGGCCTTTGGCGAAGTCGGTCTGCGGGTTACGGGCGTCTATCGCAACAAGCCGTATGATCAGGTATGGCGCCACGACGACTGGGCCCCGTTTGTGGGCAAGCGGGCACGCAAGGGCAAAGCCTTTGGCAACAAGCCGCGCCAGCCACAGTTTGCCGCAGCCGTTGCTGCCAGCAGTGCGAGCGAGGCGTGAGGCCGCCACAGGAGGACACTACCGTGACGAACACCCCTGGGGCCGAGGCGCCCCTCACCGGCATACGGGTCATCGAGCTGGGCAGTCTCATTGCAGGGCCCTATGCCGGCAGTCTGCTGGCCCAGTTTGGCGCCGATGTGATCAAGATCGAATCACCACAAGGCGGCGACCCTTTGCGCAAATGGCGAGTGATGCACGAAGACACGTCGTTGTGGTGGTATTCGCAGAGCCGCAACAAGCGATCCGTCACGTTGGATCTGCGCCAGCCCGAAGGGCAGGACGTGGTGCGCAAGCTCGCGGCCACGGCCGATATCGTGATCGAGAACTTCCGCCCGGGAGCGCTCGAAAAATGGAATCTGGGCTGGGACACGCTTCATGCCCTCAACCCGCGACTCATCATGGTGCGCGTGTCGGGCTATGGTCAAACCGGGCCCTATCGGGAGCGCCCCGGTTTTGCGGCCATCGCCGAGTCGATGGGCGGCATGCGCAACCTGGCGGGCTACCCCGATCGGCCACCGGTGCGCACGGGCCTGAGCATCGGCGACACTCTGGCCTCGCTGTACGGCAGTTTGGGCGCCATGCTGGCGCTGCATCACCTCAATCAGAATCAGGGTACCGGGCAGTTTGTGGATGTGGCGTTGTACGAGGCCGCGTTTGCCGTGACCGAAAGCCTGATCCCCGAATACACCTATAACGGCCGCTTGCGCGAGCGCGCGGGTGCCAGCCTGCCCGGCATCGTGCCCTCCAATACCTATACCTGCGCCGATGGTGGCTACATCATCATTGCCGGCAACGGTGACGGCATCTTCAAGCGATTGATGCGGGCCATAGGCCGAGAAGATCTGGCGGAGGATCCCGAATTGGCGCACAACGATGGTCGTGTGCGACACACCGAGCGCATCGACCAGGCGATATCGCAATGGACCGAACAACGACCACTCGATCACGCGCTGCAAGTGCTGCGCTCGGCCGATGTTCCGTGCGATCGCATCTACACAGCCGCCGATATCGTTGACGACCCGCAATACGCGGCACGCGGCATGCTCGAGCCGGTCAGCTTGCCCGACGGCCGTACATTCGCCATCCCGGGTGTCGTGCCGCGCCTTTCGGCGAGCCCGGGTCGCACGCGCTGGTTGGGGCCGCGTCTGGGTGAACATACCGATGCCGTGCTGCAGGAGTTGGGCTACGACGAGGCTGCCGTCAAGCGCCTGCGCGAGGCCGGTTGTATCGCCTGACAGCGCTCAGCTCACGCCTGACGGCGATGGCGTTCAGCTCGCCAGTTCGTCGCGCACGGCCTGGGTGAGGGCGGCTGTGGCGCCCGGTGCCTCGATGTCGGGCACGAGCATCAGCACCTCGCCGTTGGCATCGAAGACAAACACGCCCTTGCTGTGGTTCACCACGTAGTTGCGGTCGTCGGGGTTCTCGGGCTCGAGAATCTGAAACGACACTCGATAGCGCCGAGCCAGGCGCTCGGTTTCGGCGGGCGTGCCCGATAGTCCCATGGCCGCCGGGTTGTCGAATGCCGCCACGTAGCGACCGAGCATCTCGGGGGTATCGCGGTGAGGGTCCACGCTGATGAACAACACCTGCACGCGTTCGGCGTCGGCGCCGAGATCGTCGGTCAGCTGAGCCAGACGTGCCATGGTGGTGGGGCAGATGTCGGGACAATTCGCATAGCCGAAGAATACCAGTGCGATCTTACCACGCACGTCGTGGTGGGTGACGGTTTGCCCGCCCGCAGCCTGCAGTTCGAAACGCAGGTCGGGCAGGCGATTTTCGATGTTGACCACCGCTCGACTGGCCGGGTCGTCGCAGGCGCTCAAGCCGAGCGCAAGCGCCAGAACCCCCAGCCAGCGCGAGGCTGCTCGCAGGTACGACTTCACGTCAGATCTCCGTGTGCAATTGCGGACCGGCCACGCCGTGCGTCAGCACGGCCAGCACCGACCGCTCGAACGCGTCTGCCGGCAGGCGCCGGCTGTGAACGGATTCGGAGGCGGCATTGACCAGGCCCGACAAGGCATCGACCAGCCATCCGGCAGAAAGATCCTGGCGCACATGGCCGCTGGCCTGGCCACGCTCAAAAAAGCGTGTGAGCCGGGCGCGCTGCACCTGCCAGTCGGCATCGATGCGCTCGAGGATGGTGACGTCGCGACAGGTACGCCCCTGCTGGCTGAGAAACAGGAACAGGCTGGCATCGGGCTGGATTTCGGCCACCAGACGCGGCAACACTTGAGCGACGGGGGCGTGATCGAGGCCGACGTTGCCGAAGGCGCGCTGACAGCATTCGAGCGCCAGCAGGTGCACCTGATAGAGGAGATCGTCGCGTGAAGCCACCATGCGATGCAGGGTGGCTCGGCTCACGCCGATGCTCTGCGCCAGTTGCTCCATCGAGGCACTGGGACGCAGAACCAAAGCGTGGGCCAGGTCGCGGAGAGGCAAGGTTCGATTGGCGCTCATGGCGTGGGGTCAATGCGTGACACGACATTGTATCACTCGCCCTGGCGCCGGGCTTCGAGCGCCTGGGCCAGATCGGCGACCGCGGAGGCGTAAAAGTAGCTGCGGTTGTACTGCGTAATGGCAAAGAAATTGGGCGTGGCGATGCGGTATTCGGTTGGCCCGTTGGCATGCTCGAGGTCGATGATGCCCACCGCCGGATCGCGGCTGGCAAGGGTGGCTCGCGACAGCGGTGCCGACACCAGGCCGACCATGGGCGGTTGCCGCAGCGAAACCCCGGCAGCCTCGAGCTGCGACCAGCGCAGAGTGGGCTCCAACCCGCCATCCACCCATTGCGCCGTGTCGGGCGGCAGCGAGGCCTCGACAAACACCGGCAGGCCGGGCTGCCAGCCGTGCTCGGCAAGATAATTGGCCACTGAGAAGATCACGTCGTTGATGTCGTTCGACAGATCAGGCGGTTCGCCGGCGTCGGTGCTCACGGCGTAATCGCGAATGCTGCTGGGCATGAACTGTGGCAAGCCCACGGCGCCGGCAAACGAACCGCGTGCGGCCCGCGGCTCCTTGTCGTGACGAATCGCATCGACCAGATAGGTTTCGAGCTCACCACGAAAATACGGACTGCGATCGCGACGGGCGTGATCGGGCCAGTAAAAGGCCAGTGTGTAGAGGGCGTCGAGCACGGGGAAGTCGCCGGTAACGCGGCCATACACGGTTTCTACCCCCAGAATGGCCACGATCACGGGTGCCGGCACGCCATACCGGCGTTCGGCCTCGGCGAGCGTATCGGCATGGGCTTGCCAGAAGTCCAGGCCGGCGTTGATGCGGACGGATTCGACAAAGCGATCGCGATAACCCGGCCAGTGGCGCTGGCGCCGTGGCGCATCGGCCGGCGGGGGTGGTGGCGCCATCAGGCGCAACACCGTGGCGTTGCGTTGCGCCTGATCGAGTGCCACCACCACGTCGTTGAGCGGCACCGCATGACGTGTGGCCACTTCGCGGGCAAACTGCAACTCTGCTGCCGAGAGCTGGTGGCCGGCCGGGGCGTTTTCGGTGCTGAGAGCCGACGGGGTGACCAACGCGGTGTCTTTGCCGGCGGGGCCTCGCGCGACCAGCGCGGAGCCTGGCGAGGCCGGTGCCTCGTTCGAGCCAGGCCGGAACCCGGTTGGGGCTGAAGCCGTTACCATATCGGCATTGCCGTGAGCGCCGGAACCCGGAGCCTCGGCATGGGGTGCCGACGACGCGCAGCCGCTCAACAACACACCGGCACCCCACAGCATCGCAGTCAATCGCAGAATCATCGTGTTACCCGCCATCAAGGAGACGCGCCGCCTCGGCCGTGGGCCGATCGGAGCGCCAGAGTCATGACCACACTTTACTTTACCCACGACGACTGCCGGCGCCACGAGATGGGGCACTGGCATCCCGAGTGCCCGGAGCGTCTCTCGGCGATCCACGATCATCTGCTGGCCACCGGCCTGCTCGACGTGCTCGAGCCGCGCGATGCGCCGCTCGTCTCGCGCGAGGCGCTGCGGCGCGTTCATGCCGAAGGGTATCTTTCCCGTCTCGAGCGGCTCAGCCCGGCGTCGGGCTATTGCGAACTCGACCCCGACACCCATCTCAATCCCTTCAGTTGGCAGGCGGCGCTGCGTGCTGCGGGTGCGGCCGTGGCGGCGGTGGATGCGGTGCTGGCCGGCGAGGCCGAGAATGCCTTCTGTGCCGTGCGACCACCAGGCCATCATGCCGAACCCGACGAAGCCATGGGGTTCTGTCTCTTGAACAACGTGGCCGTCGCGGCTCGTCATGCCATCGATGGGCATGGTCTGGAGCGCATTGCGGTCATCGATTTCGACGTGCACCATGGCAACGGCACCGAGCGGGCGCTGGCGGCCGACCCGCGCGTGCTGATGTGCAGCATCTTTCAGCATCCCTTCTACCCCTTTACCGGCACGACCGGCGTTCCTGCCAATATGGTCAACGTGCCGGTAGCGGCTTATTCGGGAGGAGAGCAGGTGCGGCCGCTGATCGAAACCCACTGGCTGCCGCGGCTGCGGGCGCATCGGCCACAACTGGTGCTGATCTCGGCCGGTTTCGATGCCCATCGCGACGACGACATGGCCCAGTTGGGACTGACCGACGACGACTACGCCTGGATCACCCGAATCCTGCGGGAGGTCGCGCGCGAGTCGGGGCACGATCGCATCGTCAGCAGTCTGGAAGGTGGGTACGATTTACCCTCGCTGGCGCGGAGTGTGGCCGCGCACTTGCGCGAGCTGATCTGAGTTGGCCCCAATCGCCGGCCTTCCGCCAGCCGCGCCAGTCGGCCTTGCCTGTGTCCCGGTTGCGCAATCTTTGCGCACGCCCGTCGCATCAAAGTGCGCGAGCGCCAATTCGACGAAGGCGTCGATGATCGGCGTCGAATGGCTTTTCAAGGAAGCTAGGGCAAGGTCGTAGCCAAGAGGCTGACGGCTGCCTTCGAGCTCAACGTTGAGATAGGTGACGTCCCGGAGATGGATAGCCTGGATAGCTGCTGGAGCTAGCGCGATGCCCAATCCGCTGGCAACCAGAGTGAGGATTGTCTGAAATTGCGGGGCTTCCTGGACGATTCGAGGAGAAAAGCCGGCCTCGTGACAGGCTGCCAGCACGGCATTGGCGAAGCCGCTGCCCGCGGCATGGGAGAACGAAACAAAGGGTTCGTCGGCGAGGGCTTGTAGCCGAATCGTCTTGCGGGCTGCCAAGGCATGGCTGGCCGGCACCGCGAGAATCATCGATTCGCGCCGCAATAAATGCAATTTCAGGCTGGTGGAGTCGGTCAGAGGCGGGACGATCAGTGCCAGGTCGATGACCTGTGAACGGAGACGAGTCACTTCCTGTTCCGTGCTTTCGCCGCTAAGGATCAAGCGGACGCCTGGATAGGCCTCCTGGAAGCGGCGCAAGAGCGTTGGCAACAGATCAAACGCCGCGCTGGGCACGAACGAGAGGCGGAGAACCCCGGACAGGCCCTGATTTGCCCGCTGCGCCGCTTCGACGGCGAAGTGGGCTTGTGTCAGCGTCCGTTGAGCCTCGCGCAGAAACACTTCGCCTGCGGAAGTAAGGCGCACGTGGACCCTGTTGCGTTCGAACAGCCTTACGCCCATGTTCTCCTCTAGCCGGCGGATGGCGGCGCTGAGGGGGGGTTGAGACATGTGCAGACGTTCCGCCGCTCTCCGGAAATTGAGTTCGGTTGCCACTGCAATGAACTGCTGCAGCTGTCGGAGGTCGGCCATGCGATAGCTCCTTGTCGATCCGAAGGCGATGCCGTTGAAGTGCACATGAAAAGTATCACGACATCCGCTAAATAGTATTAGATGTCATAGAAGCTCCTCACTATACTTTTTCCAAGAGATCAGAAACGTACTCACGAAGTCATAGCAACGCACCGGTACACAGGAGATTTGCCATGCAGCCGTCACTGCTTGAGGAGCTTACCCCCGTCCCCAATCCGTATCCAATCGAAGCCGAGCAGCGCTACCCTGAAATTTGGAAGCTTTGCGTACAAGCGCGAGATCTGATGTGGGATCCCTTGCACATCGATTACACCGACATCAAGGAAGCCGACCTGCCCGTCGAAGTGCGTGATGCTGGCGCTGAATGGTGGAGTCTGCGAGCCTGGATGGAGCATGGCGCCATTCCGTATGGTGCCGAACGCTTGCGAGACGCGATATATGCACATTTGCCGTTTGAGATCAAGCAACACGTAGTGAATTTCATCGCCGAAGAGTTGCGGCATCATGAAGCCTCTTTCAATGTCGCGCAGGCTCTGGGCGGCTATCAGGCCGAGCCGCGGAACGACTATTTCCAGCAGATCATTCCTCAATTCCATAATGAGGAGGCTGAGCGCGCAATGTCTTTCTTTGGGGGCATGGCGGTGAATACGCTGTTCGAACAATTGTCCGGAGAATTGCTGCAAGGCCGTTATCAAAATGCCCGCTTTGAATCGATCCGGACCTGCTGTCGATTGATTCTGCGCGACGAAGCTCGCCATATCCAGTTTGGTCGCATCATCATGCGTCACTTTTTCGACACCCTACCGGAACAGGAGAAGGTGCTGCTGGGGCAACAGTTCGCCCGCAAGCTAAAGGGATCGTTGCTTAACGGTGTCTATGCGGTCGTCAATCTGCCAGAGGACGAACGTCGCCGCGCAGGCAGGGCCAGGGCGCTTGCGTCCGAGTATGGCTTGGGCGCCACCCATCCCAACGAGGAGCTCGACATCATCAAGCGTGCCCTCGATCAGATCCGTGAAGATGTCGGCAAGTATGGCATCGAGGTTCCCCCTATTCCCGAGGTCGACGACAAGCAACTGCTCGAGGCCTGATGCCCCGATCCGTGGTCAGGCGGACGGTATCCAGCCTTCAGGTCGATACCGTCTCATATTCGCCATCCAACGCAACGGATCAGGCAAAGCGGCTCCCGCTGCTTTGTGCGCGGCACTGGGTGGTACTTATCCAGGAGAGTTCCATGAAGCAGATCGTGCGTTGCCTGAGTTCCTGTCTTGTGGTCGCGGCCTTTACCTCTGTTCCGGCAGCCGCATCGGATCAGTCGTTTCCGTCTCAGCCGATACGACTCGTTGTGCCTTACGCCCCCGGAGGGTCGGCCGACATCCTGGCGCGCGTACTCGGCGAAAGCATGCAGTCGCGTTTGGGCGAAACCGTGATCGTGGAAAACCGCCCCGGGGGGGGCACGATCATTGGGGCCCGTTCGGTGGCCGCTGCACCGGCCGATGGCCATACACTGCTGGTTGGCACGGTGAGCTCGCACGCCATGACTCCTGCGGTCAATACCACTGCCGATTACGATCCCGTACGCGATTTCAGCGCGGTGGGACGCATCGCTTCAATGCCGTTCGCCATGCTCACACGGTCCGGCTTCGCCGCCGAAGACTTGTCGCAACTGATCGCCATGGCTCGCGAGGAACCCGGAAGGTTCACTTACGGTTCGGCGGGAGTTGGCACTTCCAATCATATGGCAGGAGAACTGCTCAACGCGCAAGCCGATATCGACCTTACCCACATTCCCTATCGTGGCAGTGCTCCGGCGATGAACGCACTGCTCGCAGGTGAGGTCGATGTGATGTTCGATCTGGTGGCAACCGCCACGCCGCACATTGAAAGCGGCAAGGTCAAAGCGCTCGGGACGACCGGCGGTGAGCGCAGCTCATTCCTGCCCGATCTGCCGACGTTGGCATCGCAGGAGCTGCCCGAGTATGAGGTGACGGCCTGGTTCGGTTTGTTTGGGCCTGCAGGTATGCCGGAACCGGTGGTTGCCGAACTGAACGCGGTGTTGAACGACATTCTGAATGATGCCGACACACAGCAACGCTTCCAGAAGTTGGGAATTACCCCCGAGACCGCTTCACCGGAACAATTTGCTGAGTTCGTGGCTGCTGAGGCCGGCAAATGGGGGCAGACCGTCAAGACCGCCAACATCGTCATGAACCGATGAAGCGGAGCCTGGGCAGCAGAATGAGCGAAACAGAGAACCTTGTGGCCTATCCCTCGATCATGAGGCCTGTGGTTGGCCGCCGCATGGTGATAGCGTCGCAACCGTTGGCCGCCCGGGCAGGATTGCGAATGATGGAGAACGGGGGCAATGCGGTCGACGCCGCTGTCGCGGCCGCCGCCGCCATCGCCGTAGTCGAGCCGACCAACAATGGCGTGGGAGGCGATGCCTTCGCCACGGTTTGGGATGGTTCGACGCTGCATGGTCTCAACGGCTCGGGGCGAGCGTCGCGCCACAGCGACAGAGAGGCGTTTGCCAGACGTCACCGCGGGTCAGTCCCACAGCGGGGTTGGGACTCCGTCACGGTGCCCGGCGCCGTGTCGGCCTGGGTGGAGCTGTGGGCGTGCCTTGGCAGCCTACCGTTTGAGTCATTGTTGCAGCCTGCCATCGAATATGCACGCGAAGGTTTTCACGTGCCGTTCGGGGTGGCTGAAAAATGGGCAGATCAATCTGCCACGTTGCGGGATCAACCGGGCTTCGCCCAGACGTTCCTGCCAGACGGGGATGCACCGTCTGTGGGGATGCTCTTTCGCCAGCCGAACTTGGCAAGAACCTTGGAGCGCATTGCCAAGACCAAAGGGCATGACTTTTATCAGGGCGAAACTGCCGCAGCCATCGCCGGATTTGCGCGCCAGCACGGAGCCGATCTCGATGAGATCGATCTGGCTCAGCATCGGGCAGACTGGTGCGATCTTCTGACGACGCGGTTCTGCGGCGCCGATGTCTTCGAGATGCCACCCAATGGGCAGGGGATCGTCGCGCTCTATGCGCTGGCGATTCTGGAGCATTGGCCACTGGCGAGATATCCGGTGGATTCGATTTCGTCTCTACATTTGCAGATCGAAGCGATAAAACTCGCGTTCTCCGAGGTGCTCCCGTGGCTGGGAGATACGCGACAAATGACAAACGAACCGGCCCGACTGCTCGATCCCATGCGCATAGCGGCTGCTGCAGCGCGGATTGACCCGGCCAGGGCTCAGGATTTCGATCAACAGATGCCTTCGCTGGCGGGCACCGTTTACCTGGCGTCCGGTGATGAAAAGGGGCAGATGGTGTCGTACATCCAATCCAACTATATGGGTTTTGGCTCTGGGGTCGTCGTCCCCGATACGGGTGTGGCGCTACAGAACCGGGGAGCGGGTTTCTCGCTAGCGGCAGAATCGCCGGCGCGGCTGGAGCCGGGAGCGCGGCCTTTTCATACCATTTTGCCGGGTTTCGTGCGGTGCGATGGCGGCCGAATGGCGGCGCTGGGTGCGACCGGTGGCAGCTTTCAGCCTCAGGGCCATGTTCAGTTGCTCGTGCGCATGCTGGTGTATGGCCAAGACCCTCAGATGATCGTGGCCGCGCCGCGATTCAAGGTCGAGGAAGGCTTGAGGGTAGCGATGGAACCGGGATTCATGACCGGTACTGTGCAAGGGCTGACCGACTTGGGCCATGACATCACTGCTTTAGAGAGCAGCACCTGGGATTTCGGTGGCATGCAGATCCTGCAGCGTCAGGACGGCTACTACGTTGGTGGCTGCGACGCTCGCCGCGACAGTCACATTGCAGTGTCTTGACCCAATAAGGAGAGCATTCCATGACCCAGACGGTTTTTATCAATCCCGAAGCTATTGCACAGCCGGTCGGATCCTACAGTCATGCGACGCTTTGTCAGGGCACTGGCCGTTGGCTTCAATTGTCGGGCCAGATTGGCATGTCGCCAGACGGTAGTCTGCCTCCCGGGGTGATCGAGCAGGCGGAGAATGTCTGGTGCAACGTCGAAGCGGTACTGGTGTCCGCGGGCATGTCCCTTGGCGACTTAGTCAAGATCACGACTTACGTCACAGAGGCCGAGGATCTCGCGCTCGCCGGCCGCGTGCGGGCCCGTTACCTTGGTGGGCACAGGCCGGCCTCGACGGTGGTGGTGGCAAAGGCATTGGCCGTCCCGGAATGGCGCATCGAGGTGGAAGCGGTCGCTTATCAGGCCCAGTCGTAAGGGGCACTCATGGCCAAGGATTTTGATCTGTGCGGCAAAGTCGCTTTGGTGACTGGCGCGGGTGGCGACTTGGGCAAGCATTTTTGCGAGACGCTAACCCGCGCCGGAGCACGTGTCGTCCTCGTGGGGCGTAGTGAAGCGCCGTTGCGCGAGGTGGCTGAAGCCATCCGGGAGCAGGGGGGAGATGCATTGGTGACGGTTGCCGACATCCGGGAGGAGGCCGCGGTAAAGGCGGCTTTCGCGCACGCCTGGGAGACGTTCGGCACGGTCGACGTCGTGCTGAGCAATGCAGGTACAACGTTAACCCGGGAAGCCCTGGATATCAGTTTCGAGCAGTGGCGGCAGGTTCTGGCGGTCAATCTCGACGGCTGTTGGCTGGTCGCTCGAGAGGCGGCTCGTCGCCTGGAGGCGGCGAGCCTGCCGGGCTCCATCATCTTGGTTTCGTCCATCCTGGGGCATCGGGTGGCGGGTCAGGTCCTCCCGTATACGGTGTCCAAGGCAGCGGTGGAGCAGATGGCGCGCGCTCTGGCCCTGGAGTGGGCTCGCCATGGCATCCGTGTCAATGCGCTGGCGCCCGGCTACATCGAAACCGATCTCAACCGCGAGTTTTTCGCCACTCAGGCAGGACAGAAGATGGTCAAGCGCATTCCTTTGCGCCGCCTGGGCCAGGCCGCGGAGCTCGATGGCGCCTTGTTGCTGCTGGCCTCCGAGGCGGGGCGCTATATCACGGGCAGTTCTGTGGTGGTCGATGGTGGCCACCTGCAGTCAACTCTATGAGCGAGGTTTGGATGGACTTTTCACTCTCCGCGCGCAGCGACGCGCTGCGCCAACGTATTCGCACCTTTGTGAATGATGAGTTGATTCCGCTAGAAGCGGATCCCACTGCGTACGATGAACACGAGAACATCGCTCCTGATCGACTGGAAGTGTTTCGTGCTCGGGCACGTGCCGCGGGCTTGTGGTGTCTGTCGATGCCACAGGAACTGGGTGGACAGGGCTTGAGCATGGCCGAGATGGCCCCTTGTTATGAAGAGATGAACCGATCGATCTTCGGTCCTGTCGTGTTCAATTCTGCTGCCCCGGATGATGGCAACATGATGGTGCTGCACAAAGTGGCATCTAACGAACAGAAGGCTCGATGGCTGCTGCCCATCGTTGACGGTCGCGTGCGCTCGGCGTTTGCCATGACCGAACCCGCCCCTGGTGCCGGCTCCGACCCCGCGATGATGAAGACTGCGGCCAACCGACAGGGCGATCATTGGGTGGTGGAGGGCCGTAAGCACTTCATTACTGGCGCGGGAGTCGCGGAACACTTCATCCTGTTGGCGCGCACGTCGGACGACGCGCGCAAGGGGCTTACGGCATTCTTGTTTCACCGGGACGATCCCGGCTGGGAGATCGTGCGGCGCATCCCCATCATGGGGCCCGAGGAGCATGGCGGCCATTGCGAGTTGCGTTTCGATGGTTTGCGTATTCCGGACGAAAATCGATTGATGGGGGTCGGCGACGGCCTGAAATTGACTCAGATCCGGCTGGGACCGGCCCGGCTCACGCATTGCATGCGCTGGTTGGGGCTGGCCAAGCGCGCTATCGAGATCGCGGGCGCGTATGTCGACGAGCGCGAAGCTTTCGGCCGTTCTCTCGCGGCTCGGGAAGGCGTGCAGTGGTTGCTCGGTGAGGCGGCGATGGCGATTCAGGTGGGGCGTCTGCTCACCATGCATGCGGCCTGGAAACTCGATCAGGGCGACTACGCGCGCCAGGAAGTGTCGATGGCAAAAGTGGCGGTGGCCGATACGCTGCATCAGGCGGTCGATACTGCCATACAGCTGTGCGGCGCGCGCGGCTATTCCCGAGACACGCCACTTGAGTGGATGTATCGCTATGCCCGTCAGGCGCGGTTGGTGGATGGTGCTTCTGAGGTCCACAAAATGGTGTTGTCGGACCGTTTCCTCAAGCAGGGTGTCGATTTCTGGCAGTGGGGGTGAAGCAATGTCCGCCGAACAGATCGCCCAACCGCTGGCTTGCTTCCTTCGCGATTGTACCGGCGCCTCCGAGGTGCGGGTTGACGCCCTTGACCGTCTGTCGGGTGGCGCGATTCAACAGAACTATGCCGTTGTGGCGGCATGTGAGGGAGGGTCTCACCCCGGCCTTCGTCATTGGGTAGTGCGTTGCGATGCGCCAACAAAGGTCGCCGTCAGCATGAGCCGTGAGCAGGAGTTTCGGGTGCTGCAGGCCGCTCACTCGGAGGGGGTGACAGTGCCTGAGCCGTTGTGGCTATGCGTCGACCCCGCTGTGTTGGGCACACCTTTCTATGTGATGACTCGGGTCCAGGGTAAGGCGCAGGCTCGCGAACTGGTACGAATGCCTTGGTCCGACTCGGAACGACGGGCTCTGGTGGTGCAGCTGGGCAAAGAGCTGGCCCGTATCCATCGTGTACAACCGCCTTGCCCGGAGCTCGCGTTTTTGACCGAGCCGCAGCCGCCCGCATCTGAGGCGCGCGTGCGTCAGATGCGGGCGGCTTTAACGGAGATTCCAACACCGCACCCGGTACTCGAATGGGCTCTCAACTGGCTGGAGGACCGTGCTCCGTCGGCAGTGTCACCCGTCCTGTGTCATGGCGACTTTCGCACCGGCAACTACATGGTGCACGAAGGCCGAGTGAGCGGGATACTCGACTGGGAGTTCGCCTCCTGGAGCGACCCGATGGAGGATCTGGGCTGGTTGTGCGCCCGCAGTTGGCGCTTCGGCGCCTTTTACCGCGAGGTCGGCGGCCTGGGTGACAAAGTCGACCTGTTTGCAGCATACGCGGCAGCGGGTCGGGGCCCGGTCGATGCGGATCGGGTGCTGTACTGGGAAGCGATGGCCATGGTGCGATGGGCCGTGATCGCTTTACAGCAGGGCCAGCGACACTCGTCGGGGCGGGAGCCCTCGTTGGAATTGGCTCTTACCGGGCGCCTGGTGCCGGAAATGGAGCAGGATCTGCTCGATCATATTCGGCGGCTGGACACCGTGTTCTGATCACGCCAAGGAGAGAACCCATGGACTACCAGCCAGATGGCCGGGAACTGTTGGCGATCGCGCGCCGCACCCTGCTCGACGAACTGCTGCCTTGTTTACCTCCGGGCCATCGATATGCCGCCTTGATGGTGGCCAACGCCATGGCTATTGCGGGCAGGGAGTGGCTCGTCGGCGGGGCACGGGAAGAAGAGTCACGACGCTTGCTGAGCGCGTTGTATGAAGAAATGGGGCAGCCCGCCGGGAATGCCAACGAAGCCGACCTCGCGGCGTTGCTCCGGGCGAGAGCCGTGCCCTCCAGTGCAGAGCCGGCGTTGCTCGATGCCATGCAGGCATTTACGCAAGCCAGACTGGCCGTGAGCAATCCCAAGTATTCGCCCGGCAGCGCCGGATCCGGTCAGCGAGGTTGATCATGCACAAGTTTGTCGACGGTCTGGCCAAGCGCCCAGCCAATTATTCGAGCCTTACGCCATTAAGTTTGCTGGAACGGTCCGCTCGTGTGTTTCCGGACCGCATCGCGGTCATCGATGATGACGCCGAGTTGAGCTATCGAGTTTTTTTCCACCGTTGCCGGGCAATGGCCAGTGCCCTGATACGGCTTGGTATCACCTATGGCGACACGGTCTCGGTGCTCGCATTCAACACCACAGAATTGCTCGAAAGCCACTACTCCGTCCCGATGGCGGGGGGAGTTCTGAATGCGCTCAATACGCGCCTGGACGCCGCCACCCTGCGCCTCATTATTGAACATGGCGAGGCGCGGGTTCTCTTTTTCGATACTGAGTTCGAGCCGCTGATTCAGGAAGCGCTCGCCGATTCCGATGCCGCGCCGACCCTCATTGCCATCGCGCGCGGAGCGGGCCAGTCGACCCTCACCCGGTTGGAGTACGAGGCGCTGGTGGCGAACGCCGATAAAGGCATCGAAGCGCGCCCTGTGCGGGATGAATGGGATGCCCTGGCCCTCAACTACACCTCCGGCACGACGGACAATCCCAAAGGAGTCGTTTATCATCATCGGGGAGCCTACTTGGCCGCGTTGGGCAACGCCATGGCGATGGAGATGACCGTCGATACGGTGTACCTCTGGACCCTGCCGATGTTCCACTGCAACGGCTGGTGCTGTACTTGGGCCGTCACCGCCGTAGGCGGGACTCACGTGTGTTTGCGCAAGGTCGAGGGCGCTCCGGTGCTCGACAGGATTCACAGGCATGGCGTTACGCATATGTGCGGCGCGCCCATCGTGTTGAATATGCTGCTCGATGAGTTCGGGGCGAACGGTGTGGTCCTGCCTACCACCGTGCAGTTCGCCCTGGGAGGCGCTTCGCCGCCCAGTGCCGTGATCCAGCGGGCTCGCGACATCGGCTTTGATATCAGTCACTTGTACGGACTCACCGAAACCTACGGCCCGGCCACCCTGTGTGTGCGTCAGTCCGACTGGGTTGAGTTGCCGCTCGAAGGACGTGCTCGCAAGATGGCCCGTCAGGGAGTCGGACTCTACGCCATCGACGGCGTGGCGGTAGCCGGTGACGGGCCCGGCGATTGCGCGCCGGCGGATGGCCGAACCCTTGGTGAACTGTTGCTGCGTGGCAATACGATGATGAAAGGCTACCTTAAGAATCCGGCCGCAACCGACGACGTCATGGGCGACGGCTGGTTCCACACAGGTGATCTGGCCGTCATGCATGAAGACGGTTACGTCGAGATCAAGGATCGAATCAAAGACATCATCATTTCAGGCGGCGAGAACATTTCCAGCCAGGAAGTCGAAGAGGTTCTTTATCGGCACCCGGACGTGGCGGAGGCGGCGGTGGTCGCCATGCCCCACCCGAAATGGGGCGAGACACCCTGCGCGTTCGTGCATTTACGGGAATCTGGCGGTTCGCCGGACTCGGCCGCGATCATTCGCTGGTGTCGCGACAATCTCCCGCACTACAAGGTGCCGACCTGTGTGGTTTTTGGCGAATTACCCAAAACCGCCACCGGCAAGATTCGCAAGAATGCGCTACGGGATCGGTTGCAGGAGACCTCGAGCCGATCGTGATTGGGGGCATTGCAGCGGATGACGTTTGTTGGCGACAGTTGTGCCGCCAATATGGTGGCTTCACCGAACGTCACGTCGAGTGTCCACCTCGGACGAAGTGGTTCTCGGGCTAGTTGCCGGAAATCAGGTCTTGGCAGGGTCTTTGTCGCCATGGTCGGCAAACCGCTCGATGGCCACCTGTCGCAGCCATCGCTGGGCCGGGTCGCGCTGTTTCTGAGCGTGCCAGATGGCGTGAATTGCCGTTTGCGGCATGGGCACGGGGCTGGGGCGGGTGGTCAGCCCGAAGGGCCCGGTCACCTGGCTGGCAAAGCGTTCGGGCACGATGGCAATCAACGACGTGGCCTGCAGCACTTGCGCCAGCGCCATGAAATGCGGCACTTGCAGCCGCACGTGACGCACGGTGCCGGCCTGTCGCAGATGTTCGTCCACGATACTGTGGCCGGTGCCCAGTGCGGTCACCTGCACCTGCTCGGCCTGCTCGAAATCCGTGAGGGTCATGGGTTCGGTCGCCAGCGGATGATCGGCACGCATCAGGCACACGTACTGTTGGTGAAACAGCCGACGCTGCATGAAGCCGGCGCGCAGCTGGGGCAAAAAACCCAAAGCCAGATCGACATGGCCACGTTCCATGTCGGTCTTGAGCCCGGGCTCGTTGCTGCGCCGGGTGTGCAGCACCACACCCGGTGCCTGCCGGGCCAGCTCGCGCATGAGGACAGGCAGGAAATAGATCTCGCCCACGTCGGTCATGGCAATGGTGAACGTGGCGCGGCTCTGTGCCGGATCGAAGCTGGCCCGGGTGCTGAGAGTTTGCCGCAGTGTGGCGAGCGCTGTGGCCACGGGTTCGGCAATCTGCTCGGCATAGGGCGTGGGCGACATGCCGCGCGGCGTGCGCAGGAACAATTCGTCGCCCAGCAGGCGGCGCAGGCGTTTCAAGGCATTGCTCACCCCGGGCTGTGACAGACCCAGTGACTCGGCCGTGGCCGACACCCGGCGCTGACGTCGCAGTTCGTCGAACACCAGCAGCAGGTTGAGGTCGATGTCTTTAAGGTCCATGCCAATATTCCTGATATAAATATGAATTATTTTCCAGATTCTATTTATAAATCTCAAGCGACGCGGCATCATCCATGGCATGCCGTCAGTGCGTGAGTGCCTGGCACGATCACGTCATCACGATTCATTCATCATTCGAGGGAGACCGCCTTGGCACACGTCAACCCCGCGTCGCCACCCCAATGGGAAAAGGGCGATACCAGTCGCATCCCGTTTCAGGTGTATACCGACCCTGCGATCTATCAGCGCGAGCTCGAGAAGATTTTTTATGGTCCGCACTGGAGTTACATCGGTCTGGAGTGTGAAGTGCCCAACCCGGGCGACTTCAAGCGCACCCAGATCGGTGAGCGCTCCGTGCTGCTGGTGCGGGCCAAGGATGGCTCCATCCAGGTGCTCGAAAACGTGTGCGCTCACCGTGGCGTGCAGTTCGTGCGCGATCGCAGCGGCAATCGCAAGCTGTTTGTCTGTCCCTACCACCAGTGGAGCTACGATCTCACCGGCAAACTGCTGGGCGTGCCGTTTCGGCGCGGTGTGAGCCGCGATGGCGTGACCCAGGGCGGCATGCCGGCCGATTTCGACATGACCGAGCATGGCCTCACCCGTTTGCGTGTGGCCTGTCGCAACGGGGTGGTGTTTGCCACCTTCGATGACCAGGCCGAAGACTTCGAAGCCTATGTGGGCCCCACGATTCTGGGCTGGTTCGACCGCGTCTTCGATGGCCGTGAGCTCACGCTGCTGGGATACAGCCGGCAACGAATTCCAGGCAACTGGAAGCTCATGCAGGAGAACATCAAGGATCCCTATCATCCCGGACTGTTGCATACCTGGTTTGTCACGTTTGGCCTCTGGCGCGCCGACAACAAGTCGGAGTTGCAAATGGATGAACAATTTCGTCATGCCGCGATGATCTCGCGGCGCGGCAATGCGGGCGCGGCCAACGAGGTCACCAAGGGGGTGTCGAGCTTTCGCGACAGCATGAAGCTCAACGACGATCGATTCCTCGACGTGGTGCACGAGCCCTGGTGGGGCGAACCCACAGCCGTGATGACCACGCTGTTTCCCAGCGTCATCATTCAGCAGCAGGTGAATTCGGTGTCCACCCGGCAGATCATTCCGGTGGACGTGGGCGTTTTCGATTTTGTCTGGACGCACTTCGGGTTTGCCGATGACACGCCCGAGATGACGCGGCGCCGTCTGCGCCAGGCCAACCTGTTTGGCCCTGCCGGCTTCGTGTCGGCCGACGATGGCGAAGTGATCGAGTTGTCGCAGCGCGGTTTCGACCAGAAGCCCTGGCATCGCGCCCTGGTGGAGCTGGGCGGACGGGAATGCGAGAACACCGACCATATGGTGACCGAAACCCTCATTCGCGGCATGTATCACTATTGGCGCCGCGTGATGGACAACTGAACCCCACAGACACCGGACACACCATGATCGACTTTCAGACCTTCCAGGAACTCAACCGTTTGTACGCCGACTACGCGGCGGCGCTCGACAACCGCGAATGGGAGAAGTGGCCCGAGTTTTTTGTCGACGAATGCGTCTACAAGGTGCAGGCTCGCGAAAACTACGAGCGCAATCTGCCTTTGTGCCTGATCGATTTCGAGAGCAAGGGCATGCTCAAGGATCGCATCAATGGCGCCACCGACACGATGTATCACGACCCGTACTACCAGCGGCATGTGGTAGGCGTGCCGTGCCTCCTGTCGGTGAGCGATGACCTCATCTGCTGCGAGGCCAACTATGCGGTGTTCAGAACACAGCCCAGTCAGCCATCCACCGTGTTCAACGTGGGTCGCTACATCGACGAAATCGTGCGCACTCCCGAGGGGCTCAAGCTGCGCTCGCGCGTCTGCGTGTACGACTCCGAGTTGATCCCCAATTCGCTGATCTATCCGATCTGAGCCGGCGAGGTCTCGGCAGCCGGGGTGCGCCACACGGCACGCCTCGGCCGGATGACGCCACGACGGGCGAGTGGCAGGCCCGGGGTCAGTCGGTGGCCAGGCCGAGCCGTCGGGCAGCGCCTTGAATGTGGTGCCACATGGCCTCGCGTGCGGCCTCGGGCTCGCGCGCGCGCACCGCGGCGAGCATCACTTCATGCTCTTGATGGGCGCCGTGCCAGAGGCCCTGGCGGGCCGAGTTGAGACGGGCCATTTCGATGGCCGTGGCAATGTGCGCGGCCAGAAAGCGATACATGTCGAGAAACAGCGGATTGCCGGTGGCTTCGGCCAGCAAGTGATGAAACTGGGCATCGGCGGCGGTGCCGTCTTCGCCGCGGGCGACGGCATCGGCCATGGCATCGAGCGACGACTGCAGTCGACCGAGCTGATCCGGTGTGCGCCGGCGGGCGGCCAGCCAGGCGGCTTCGCCTTCGACGCCACGACGCAGCTCGAAAATGCGCGCCAGGCTGAGATCGGTGCCGGGCAGGGTGTCGAGCCGGAAGCTGCGAGCCCGGCCCGCGGCAGACACAAAGGCACCAACGCCCTGAACGCTGTGGATCAGGCCGTCGTTCTTGAGTTGCGACAAGGCCTCGCGCACCACCGACATGCTCACGCCATAATGGCGCGCAAGCGCACTGCCGGTGGGCAACTTCTGGCCGGGCAGAAATTCGCCGGCGGTCAGCCGGCTGCGCAGCCGCTCGGCCAGTTCGTCGGCCAGCGACTGGCGACCGAGGTTGTCAGTGGCTGGCAGGTTCATCCGGCAGTGTTTTTCCGGGATTCATCAGGCCGTGAGGGTCGAGCGCCTGCTTGATGCGGCGCTGCAGCTTGAGCTCCACCGGGCTCTTGTAGCGCAGCAGCTCGTTGCGGCGCAGTTGCCCGATGCCATGCTCGGCGCTGATCGAGCCGCCGAACTTGTGCACCTGATCGTGCACGAGTTCGTACATGGCATCCTGCCTGGACAGCACCTGCGGGTCGGCCTCGCCCACGGGGCCCTGCACGTTGTAGTGCAGGTTGCCATCGCCCAGGTGGCCAAACGTGATGTTGCGCACGCCGGGGAAGTGTTGTTGCAGCAGTGCGTCGGTGTCGGCAACGAACTGTGTGATGTGCGAAATGGGCACCGAGACGTCGTGCTTGATGTTCTTGCCTTCTTCGGCCTGGGCCAGCGGGATGCTCTCGCGCAGGTGCCACATGGCGTGGCTCTGGGTGAGGTTCTCGGCCACGGCAGCGTCGGCAATCAGCTCGTCTTCGAGGGCGCTGCCGAGCACGGCTTCGAAGCGCTCGCGCGCATGCTGTTCGCTCTCGCTGTCGGACAGCTCCAGCAGGGCGTACCAGGGGTGATCGTGCACCGAACCGGCAAACGGCAGGCGTTGCTGGGGGTATATGCGGGTGACCAGCTCCATGCAGGCCGCCGACATCAACTCGAATCCGGTGAGTGCGGCGCCGAAGCCGGCACGAGCGCGCGACAGAAACGCCACGGCCGATGCCACCGATGGCAGCGCGAGCAGGGCGGTGCAGCGCGCCACCGGTTGCGGATAGAGCTTGAGCGTGGCGGCCGTGATGATGCCCAGCGTGCCTTCGCTGCCGATGAAGAGGTCGCGCAGGTCGTAGCCGGTGTTGTCTTTGCGCAGCCCGCGCAGGCCGTCCCACACCTCGCCGTCGGCCGTGACCACCTCAAGCCCCAGCGTGAGCTCGCGGGTGTTTCCGTAGCGCAGCACAGCCGTGCCCCCGGCGTTGGTGGCGAGGTTGCCGCCGATGGTGCAACTGCCTTCGGCGGCCAGAGACAGCGGAAAGAGGCGTCCCGCCTCGCGGGCGGCTTCCTGTATGGTTTGCAGGATGCAGCCGGCTTCAACGGTGATGGTGTCGTTGTCGGGGTCGATCTGGCGAATGTGGTTGAGACGGCCCAGCGATACGACGACGGCTCGGCCGGAGTCATCCGGCGTGCCGCCGGCCACCAGGCCGGTGTTGCCGCCCAGCGGTACGACGGGTGCGCCGTGTTCTGCGCACAATCGCACCACCTCGGCCACTTCGGCCGTGTTGGCCGGGCGCACCACGGCCACCGCTTTGCCGGTGTAGCGCTGGCGCCAGTCGGTCAGCCAGGGCTCGGCATCGGCTCCGGTGAGCACATAAGAGGCGCCGAGCGATTGTTGCAGAGCTTGGAGAAGTTTCATGGCCGGGGACAAGATGTGGTAGTGTTCGGGGTTTTCTGGTTATCTGAAGACTTCACGCCGCCCATCTTAGCATGGCGTGAGCCGATATAATCGTCAGGTTGACCGGAACCCGATTCCCTACCAAATCCGTCTGGCCACAGCCAGGCAAAACCCACTGAGAGGCCGCTACATGAAGGTGCTGGTGCCCGTGAAGCGCGTGGTTGACTACAACGTCAAGGTACGCGTCAAGTCCGACCAAACCGGGGTCGACATCGCCAACGTCAAGATGTCGATGAACCCGTTCGACGAAATCGCCGTCGAAGAGGCCGTCCGCCTGAAAGAAAAGGGTGTGGTCAGCGAAATCATCGCCGTGTCTGCCGGCGTGGCCCAGTGCCAGGAAACCCTGCGCACCGCCATGGCCATCGGTGCCGATCGCTCCATTCTCATCGAAACCGCCACCGAGTTGCAGCCGCTGGCCGTGGCCAAGTTGCTCAAGGCCGTGGTGGATAAAGAGCAGCCCGAGCTGGTCATTCTGGGCAAGCAGGCAATCGACGACGACGCCAACCAGACCGGCCAGATGCTGGCCGCACTGCTCGACTGGCCGCAGGCCACGTTTGCCAGCAAGCTCGAGATCGCCGATGGCAAGGCCACGGTCACGCGCGAGGTCGATGGCGGTCTCGAAACCATCGCTCTCTCCATGCCGGCCATCGTCACCACCGACCTGCGCCTGAACGAGCCGCGCTATGTCACGCTGCCCAACATCATGAAGGCCAAGAAGAAGCCGCTCGAGAACCTCAAGCCCGAAGATTTGGGCGTGGATGTCGAGCCGCGCCTCAAGACACTCAAAGTGGCCGAGCCGCCCGGGCGTCAGGCAGGCATCAAGGTGCCCGATGTGGCAACGCTGGTCGACAAACTCAAGAACGAAGCGAAGGTGATCTGACATGACGAGTCTCGTAATTGCCGAACACGACAATCAGGAAATGAAGGTTGCCACGCTCAATGCGGTGGCAGCGGCCCGCGAAATGGGTGGTGACGTGCACGTGCTCGTCATGGGCAACGGTGCCGATGCCGTGGCCCAGGCGGCCGCTCAGGCCGAAGGCGTGGCCAAGGTGCTGCATGCCGACGCCGCCCATCTGGGCGATGGCCTGGCCGAGAACGCAGCGGCCCAGGTGGTCAAGCTGGCGGGCGATTATTCGCACATTGTGTTTCCGGCCACGGTGTCGGGCAAGAACATTGCGCCGCGCGTGGCGGCGTTGCTGGATTCGGCGCAGATTTCGGATATCAGCGCCGTGGAGTCGGCCGATACGTTCCAGCGTCCGATTTATGCCGGTAACGCCATTGCCACGGTGCAGTCGGCCGACAGCGTGAAGGTCATCACGGTGCGTACCACGTCGTTCGACGCGGTGGCAGCCAGTGGCGGTTCGGCCAGCGTCGAGAAGGTCGAGGCAGAGGCCGATTCGGGCAAGTCGACGTTCGTCAACCGCGAAGTGGCGAAGAGCGATCGTCCGGAGCTGGCGGGAGCCCGCGTGGTGGTCTCGGGTGGTCGCGGCATGGGTAGTGCCGAGAACTTCAAGCTGCTCGATCCGCTGGCCGACAAGCTCGGTGCGGCGCTTGGCGCCTCGCGGGCGGCGGTGGATGCCGGCTATGCGCCGAACGATTGGCAGGTGGGGCAAACGGGCAAGATCGTGGCGCCGCAGTTGTATGTGGCCATCGGGATTTCGGGCGCCATCCAGCATCTGGCGGGCATGAAGGACTCCAAGGTGATCGTCGCGGTCAACAAGGATGAAGAAGCGCCGATCTTCGGTGTGGCCGATTACGGCCTCGTGGGCGACCTCTTTCAGGTCGTGCCGGAGCTGACCGAGAAGCTCTGAGGTTACTTGCGTGACGGTGTTGGCCCCGGGTGCCGTCTGGGGGCGCCCCACTCCGTGGGTCGCTCCCAGACGGCACCTTGACATCACCCGTACGCTGGGTGGTCCTTCGGACCTAGCATTCTGCCGTGCCCTGCTGCGGCGGCGTCTGGAGGATGATGAGGTCGGCAGCCCCTACGGGGCCATTACCTCTTCAACTTCGGAGCTTCCAGAGTTTCTCGCGCCGGTGAACCACTGCCAGTTCTCTTTGAGCACAAGCGTTCCGTTGGCGTCGAAGGTGGGGACCGAGCGGCATTGGCCGGCCATTAGCTCGCCCTGGGTATTTTCGTGGTGGTAGAGGAATTCAAGGCTGCCGTCGGGGTGCGCTTTGCCCTGCAGGTGCCCGGTGACGACTTGGCCACCGTGGTAGCTGGCCCAGATTCTGCCACCCTCTTGCCGGTAGTGAAACCGGGTTTGCGCGTCCACTTCGCCGGTTTCGGAGTTGATTCTGCCGCGGAAGATTCGGTTGTTGTAGTTCATGTTGATTCATGAGAAAACAAGTTGAGGTCATTGTGACTTCGCCTACGGCTTCGGAAGAGAGGTCTGCTATGTATCATGTGCCGCAGGAAGATATCAGATTTGTGCTCGAAGAGCTGGCTGGGTTGAAGTCGGTGCTGGATTTACCGGGGTTCGAGGAGTTGTCGTCGGATCTGGTGTCAGCGGTGATCGAGGAGAATGCCCGCTTGGTGGAAGGCGTGCTGGCGCCCTTGAATGCAGTCGGGGATCGGCAGGGTGCGCGCTGGCGCGATGGCGTGGTTACCACGCCCGAGGGTTGGCGCGAGGCGTTTGATACCTTCGTGCAGGGCGGTTGGCAGGGGGTTCCGCACCCGGCGGAATTTGGTGGCCAGGGCTTGCCACATGTGGTGTCGGCAGCGTGCATGGAGAACGTGAACGCGGCGAATCTGGCGTTTGCGTTGTGCACGCTGTTGAGCGATGGGGTGGTGGATGCCTTGCTGGTGGCGGGGTCGCCCGAGCAACAGCAACACTATATTCCGCGGCTGTTGCGGGGCGAGATCACGGGAACGATGAACCTCACCGAGCCGCAGGCGGGGTCTGATCTGGCGCAGATCCGTACCCGAGCCGAGCCGCAGGCCGATGGCACTTATCGTTTGTTCGGTCAAAAGATCTACATCACCTATGGCGAGCACGATCTGGCCGAGAACATCGTGCACCTGGTGCTGGCCCGCACCCCGGATGCACCGCCCGGGATTCGCGGCATTTCGCTGTTTCTCGTGCCCAAGTTCCTGATGGATGACGATGGCAAGGCGGGGGCTCGCAATGATGTGTATTGCGCGTCGATCGAGCACAAGCTCGGCATTCATGGCAGCCCGACGGCCGTGCTGATGTATGGCGACGATCAGGGTGAAGTGGGCGCGGGGGCCATTGGCTACCGCGTTGGCGAGGAGCATCACGGTCTGCAGTACATGTTCGTGATGATGAATGCGGCGCGCTATTCGGTAGGGATTCAGGGAGTGGCAGTGGCCGAGCGGGCATTGCAGCAGGCCCGGGCCTATGCGCACGAGCGGGTGCAGAGTCGGGCGATCGGCAGCGATCAGGCGGCCGATACCATTGACCGGCACCCCGATGTGCAGCGCATGTTATTGACCATGGCGGCATTGACCGAAGGTGGTCGGGCAATGGCGTATGTGGCCGCAGCCGATGCCGATCGGGCCCACCGGTTGGCCGATGGCAGCGAGCGCCAATCGGCGCAGGCACGGTACGAGTATCTGGTGCCGGTGATCAAGGGGTTCTGCACCGAGGCGGCGCAGGAGGTCACCTCACTCGGCGTTCAGGTGCATGGCGGCATGGGCTATATCGAGGAAACCGGCATGGCCCAGTACTACCGCGACGCCCGCATTCTGCCGATTTACGAGGGGACCACGGCGATTCAGGCCAACGATTTGCTGGGCCGCAAGACGCTGCGAGACGGCGGCAAGGTTGCGATGGGGTTTGTCGAGGCCATGGGTGCCACGGTGCAGGCCTTGCGCGATGCGGATGAAGACGCCCTGGCCACGATGGCCGATCGGCTGGAAGCGGCCGTGGGCGACTACCGGGCGGTGATTGCTTTCCTGGTGGAGCAGGGCGAATCGGCGCCGCGTTTGGCTTATGCCGGCAGCGTGCCCTATCTGATGTTGGCAGGGCTGGTGCATTCAGGCTGGCAAATGGCGCGGGCGGCACTGCTGTGTCACGGTCGCGATGATTCGGTTTTTCATACCAACAAATGGCGAGTGGCGCAGTTTCACGCTCACCATCTTCTGCCCCGGACCGTTGCCCTGCGTATCGCGATCATCGATGGTGGCAAGGCGGTGACCGAACTGGCCACCGCCTGAGCCGGTCTGGGCCCAGCGCCGTTGGCGCCGGGATCTTGATGCCACGCTTGCCCTCGCCCTGACGGCGAGGCCAGGACGGACTCCTGGTCAGTCGATCTTTACACCGGCGCTTTCAATGACGCCGCTCCAGCGTTCGCGTTCGTCGGTGAGGAACTCACCGAGCTCGTCGGGCGTATTGCCCACGATCACGCCGCCGAGGTCGAGAAGCGCTTCTTCCACTTCCGGCATGGCCAGCACTTCAGCGGTGGCTTGCTGGATTTTCTCGCGAATGTCGGCAGGGGTGCCGGCAGGGGCTGCCATGGCGAACCAGGCGCTGGACAGGAAGTCGTTGAGGTCGCTCTGTTCGGCCACGGTGGGGACGTCGGGCGCACTGGGTGCCCGTTCGGCACTGGCCACTCCCAGGATGCGTACCTTGCCTTCGTCGGCAAAGCGCAAAACCGCCGACACATTGCCAAAGAAGAGGTCTACCCGACCGCCGATGAGATCGATGAGCGCCGGGCCCTCGCCCTTGTAGGGGACGTGCACCATCTCGGTATCCGTCATCTCCACGAACATTTCGCCCGTGAGATGTGAGGTGGAACCATTGCCTTGCGAACCGTGGGTGAGCACGCCCGGATTTTCGCGCGCATACTCGATCAGCTCGTTGACATTCTGGATTTCAAGGTCAGGCCGCACCGTGATGGCGTTGGGGATCATGGTGATCAGCGTGATGGGCTCGAAGGCGGCCGGGTCATACGCCAGTTTGTCGCTGTACAGACTCTGGTTGATCACGAAGGGCGCGGGCGGGCTGAAGAGCAGCGTGTAGCCGTCGGGAGCCGCACTGGCCACGGCTTCGGCCCCGATGTTGCCACCGCCCCCCGGACGATTCTCGACCGTGATGGCTTCGTCCCACTTCTGGCTGAGGCGGCTGGCGATCAGGCGGGCCATGGTATCGGCCGAGCCGCCGGCGGGATAGGGGATGACGATGCGAATGGTCTGCGAGGGGTAATCGGCGGCCGTTTCGGCCAGCGCGACCGGGCCGCTCAGGCCCAGAGTGGTGCCGGCGGCCATGGTGGCCAGCCATTGCATGGCGGTGCGTCGTTGCATGGTTGTCTCCTGTGTTGGTGGGGTACTGCCTTTGCCGGCGGCGCGAGTGAATGGTGCCGCCGGCAGGGATGGGGTGACGCGTGGTGTGCAGGTGGCGGCATCCCGAGGCGCGCGGTTGGCGTCCGGGTGCGTGGTCAGCCCAGCTTTTGTGCCGAAATCGGCGTGATCACGGCGTCGATCACGGCACTGCGTCCGGCGCGCACTTGTGCAATGGCGTCGTCGAGCGCTGCGTGCAGTTCGTCTTCGCTCGATACGCGCCAGACTGCCGCGCCACCGGCGGCCGCGGCCAGATCGGCGAGTCGGGCGTTGTCGCTGGTGGTGATCCAGTAAGTGTCGTTGCGGCGCGCGGCGCCGTCGGGGTGTACGAGCAGTGTCGACACTTTGGGGGCGTTCCAGCCACCATTGTTGAGAATCACGGTCAGGGTAGGGGCTTCATACTGACGGCTCACCCACCAGGTGCTGCCCGGTATGCCAAACAGATAGCTGCCGTCTCCCACCAGGCAGATGACTTCGGCACCGGGGTCGGCCAGCTTCACGCCCACGGCGGCGCCGGGGCTCCAGCCCAGGCCGCTGCCGCCATTGGCCAGCAGGCTGCCGGGTCGGGTGGGGCGCAGGATATTCAGCAAGGTTTCGTTGGCCGTGGGGGCTTCGGTGAGAACCACGCTGCGCTCCGTGAGAATCTGGCGCACGGCGTGACCCACATCGGCCACGGTCAGTACCTCTGTCGGTGCTGCAGGTGGTGCCGCGGCGGCCTGGTGTGACCGGGCGTCGGCGATCCAGTCGAGCCGGGGTTGCCGCAACGAGGCATCGCTGGCGGGGCATTGGGCGAGCTGCTCCAGTGCCACCGCGGTGTCGGCCTGCACGCTGAGCTCGGCCGGGAAATGCCAGAAGCCGAACTGTGGCTTGATCGGGTCGATGTCGATATGAAAGAAGCGGCCGTTGTCTGCCGGCTGGATGCGCGATTCGATCCAGGGGACGTCGATGTCCAGCAGCAGGATGAGATCGGCCTGATCGACCAGCGTGTTGCGTCGGTAGCCCAGATGCTGGGGGTGGTTGCCCGGGAAATTGAGGTATTGCGGGCTGATCTCGATGACGCCGCAACCGTGCTTCTCGGCCAGGGTGACCAAATGGCCGACGGCCTCTGGGTTGCGGCCCAGATAGGTGGTGATGATCAGCGGACGTTTGGCCGTCAGCAGGGCTTGATGAATCGTATCGGCGTGATCGGGCTGCAGACCGGTGGGTGCCGTGATCGGCCACAGGGTGGGCTGCTCATCGTGAGCGGGCCCCGGCTCTTCCCAGAACTCGCGGGCGCCGGTGATGTACACCGGCCCCGGCGAGCCCGACCCGGCAATCTGCAGGGCGCGCAACAGCACGGCTTGCACCATTTCGCCCGCGCGCAGCTCGTACGACCATTTCATGTATTGGCCCACGATCTCGTGCTGGCGTGGGGCGTCCTGCGTGTAATGAATGGTTTCGGTACGTGCGCCGGGTCGGCTGCCATCCAGACTGACCGGCGACAAGCCGGCCACCAGCACGACCGGAATCCGACCCCGCGCGGCGTTGTGCACGCTGCTGCCCAGGTTCTGCGTGCCGACATCCACATGCACCAGCACCATCTGGGGGCGGCCGGTGCGCATGGTGTAGCCGTGCGCGGCGCTCAGTGCGGTCATCTCGTGTGGACAGACGACGATGCGGGGCATGGGCCGCCCTTCGGCCTGGAGGCTGGCGAAGGCTTCGATGAAGGCAGGATGGTCGCTGCCCAGGTTGGTGAACAGGCAGTCGATGCCCAGGCGTTGCGCAGTTGCAACGAGGTGCCGGGCGGCGGAAGCGGGAGTGGGGTCGGTCATGGGGCAGAGTCGTCAAGGTGAAGGACGCGTGGTCGCATCGGTGCTTAAGACGTTAACGATCCGGGCGTGCTGTGGTCAATTTTTTGAGAGGTTTGTTCGAATGGCGAACATGCTCAGGTGCACGGGATGGCGTATCGCGCTTGCGCACCGGCCCTGGTGGCGGGTTCACATCGATATGGCGCGAGGTTCTTAAGGCGGGTGGCTATGTGCTTTCTACCAATCGTTCGTTCCTTCTGTGCCGGCATTGACCCAACATAATGCCTTTACGGAGAGCGAGTCATGTGGCGAATCCTGATACAGCGATTGCGGGCGATCGACGCGCAACACCCGGATGTCGTGCTGGCCTCGTCGCTCGCGGCGGAAGATCTGTTGATCCTTCATGCCATGAGAGAGGCCGGCATCGCCTGGCGGGTGATCACGTTGGATACCGGCTACCTGCCACCTGAAACGAAGGCGCTGTTGCCCCAGGTGGAGCGGCGCTACGGCGTCGTGATCGAACGCCTGCAGCCAGACACGGAGGCCGTGGTGGCCTTCGTGAGCCAGCATGGCACCCACCCGTTCTACGAGAGTCGGGCGCTGCGTCAGGCCTGTTGTGCCTTGCGCAAGGTGGCGCCCCTGCGTGCGGCGCTGCGAGGGCACTCGGCGTGGGTAACCGGGCAGCGACGCGAACAGGCAAGGTCGCGTCGTTACTTGAGCCTGGCGGAGTTCGATACCGCCTTTGGCTTGCAGAAGTTCAATCCGCTGGCCGATTGGCCCTCGACGGCGGTGTGGCAGGAGATCCGTGCTCGCGAGATTCCCTACAACCCCTTGCACGATCGTGGCTATCCCTCGATTGGATGCGAGCCCTGCACGCGGGCGGTGCGCTCCGGCGAAGATCCACGCGCCGGGCGCTGGTGGTGGGAGTCGACCGAGGCTCGCGAGTGCGGTTTGCATGCGGGCAACCTGGTGGCGCGGGCCGAATGATCCCTACGAAAAACAAGAGAGGAAGTGCATCCATGACCCATGCAGCGATACTGAATGCTCCCCTGCGGCTGAGGCCGCAGACTCGCTCGCACCTCGATTGGCTCGAGGCGCAGGCGATCTACATTTTGCGCGAGGTGGCTGCCGAATGCGCCCGTCCGGTGCTGCTGTTCTCTGGCGGCAAGGATTCGTGCGTGCTGCTGCATCTGGCGCGCAAGGCGTTCTCGCCCGGGCGTCTGCCGTTTCCCTTGCTGCACGTGGACACCGGTCACAATTTTGATGAAGTGATTGCGTTCCGCGATGCTCTGGAGGCCGGTGGCGAGGAGAGTCTGATCGTGCGTCGCGTGGAAGACTCGATCGCCCGAGGCAGCGTGGTGCTGCGCCGGCCCACCGATTCTCGCAATGCCGCTCAGGCAGTCACTTTGCTCGAAGCCATCGACGAATTCGGTTTCGATGCGTGTTTCGGCGGCGCTCGACGCGACGAAGAGAAGGCCCGAGCCAAGGAGCGAATCTGCTCGTTTCGTGACGAGACGGGGCAGTGGGATCCCAGGCGCCAGCGTCCGGAGCTGTGGCAGTTGTTCAACACGCGCGTGCATCCTGGCGAAAACCTGCGGGTGTTCCCCATTTCCAATTGGACCGAGCTGGATGTGTGGCAATACATCGAGCGCGAAGACATCGCTTTGCCTGCGCTGTATCTGGCGCACGTGCGGGAGGTGGTGGAGCGCGGCAATCTCCTCATCCCGGTGACGCCGCTGTCGCAGCCGTTGGCCACGGATCACGTGGTGCGCCGATCCGTACGGTTCCGCACCGTGGGCGATATGTCGTGCACCTGCCCGGTGGCATCGACTGCCGACACCGTTGCAGCCATCCTGGTTGAAACCGCAGGCGCCGAGGTTTCGGAGCGCGGCGCCACCCGACTCGACGACCGAACATCCGACGTTGCCATGGAGCGGCGCAAGAAAGAGGGGTACTTTTGATGAATACCGTCAACGATGCTTTCATGGCACAGGCTTCGGTGCTGCGCGTGATGACCGCCGGCTCGGTGGATGACGGAAAGTCCACGCTGATCGGGCGGTTGCTGCACGACAGCCAGGGCCTGTTGACCGATCAGCTTGACCATCTTTACCAATCCAGCTCGGGCGAGGGCGCTGGGGCGTTGCCTGATTTTGCCGGGCTGGTGGATGGCCTGGAGGCCGAACGCGAACAGGGCATCACGATCGATGTGGCGTATCGCTACTTTGCCACACCGCGACGCAAGTTCATCGTGGCGGATGCGCCCGGACACGAGCAGTACACCCGCAATATGGCCACGGCCGCGTCCACCGCCGAGGTGGCGGTGATCCTGATCGATGCCGTGCGAGTCTGCGAGGGTGAACTGTTGGATCAAACCCGGCGGCACGCCACCCTGGCGGCCTTGCTGGGGTTGAAGCATGTGGTGATGGCCATCAACAAGATGGATCTGCTCCATTGGGATCCGCAGGTCTATGAGCGGATCGTGACAGCCTGCGCGCAACTGGCTGAATCACTCGGTCTCAGGTCGTGGCAGGCATTGCCGATCTCGGCCTTGCATGGCGACAACGTGGTGTTGTCCTCTCACCACACGCCCTGGTATGCCGGTCCGCCCTTGCTGGAATTGCTGGAGTCTCTCGATGTTCAGCCCGTGCCCGACGGACAGCCGCTGCGTTTGCCCATTCAAACGGTGCTGCGGCATGAGGGTGCCACGCCGGCATCACGGCGCAGCTATTGCGGTGAGATCGCCAGTGGCTGCCTTGCCGTGGGTGATGGCGTGAAGGTCTTGCCCGGCGGTGCCCGGAGTCGTGTGGCGGCGATCGCTACCCCGCGGGGCGCAGTCGAACGGGCCGAGGCCGGCACGCCGGTGGCCGTTCAGGTGGCAGATGACCTCGATATTTCACGCGGCGACGTGCTGGTGGCGGCCGATGCAGACGTTGTCGTCGGCCGCCGACTTGAGGCGGATCTGTGCTGGCTGGATGATCAGCCCTGGCAGGAAACCCGGCGCTACGGGTTGAAGCAGGGCACGCGTAGCACATCGGCGCAGATCACGGCAATCCTCTCTCGACGGGATTTGCGACGGCTGGAGACCGGGGTGGAATCGGCCACGACGTTGGGAATGAATGACATCGCCCGGGTTTCGCTGAGCACGCGCGACACGGTGTTGCTGGATCCGTACGACGACCTGCCCGCCATCGGTGCCTTCATCCTGTTGGATCCAGGCACTCACCAGACCGTGGCGGCCGGCATGATCCGGGCTGCCGTGAACCCAGGTGTTTAGCGGCGCACGCCACTGAGAGCGTGGCAACTTCACGACAGGCCGATAAACTGTGCTTGCATACAGTACTGTATGAAAGTACAGTTTTATGGTGGCTCGATGCACGGCGCTTCGAGCGGTCTTCGGAGACTCACATGGCCCTCATTCCCGCTTCTTCGCTTGCTTCGGCGGCGTCATTCCCAACGCATGCCGCACCGCTGTCGTGGGGGCGCCCCGCGTCCGGCGCCTGGCCGCAGGGGCCAGCCGAGGCCACAGGCTCGGGTCGCCGCCAGCGCGCAGGGCCTCGAACGGTGCCACCGTGCGCCGTTCGGGCGCCGTCGCATCGCCGAGTGTCGGCAAGCGCCGCTCAGGCTGGGTGGGTCAGGCCGGCAGCGCGGCAGCCGGTGCCGGTGGGTGAGCTGGTGGGCGAGGTGATCTGCGTGCTGTTGTGGGCTGCCATGATCCCCGGCATGCTTTGGTTGGGGCGCCTGGCCGGGCTGGCCTGAGGCGCCCATCCGCGCCGATGGTCGCTGGCAGCGGGCCGCCAGTCTGCGGGTCGTCCGCAGCCACGAGCCGCCAGCCACTACCTGTGTCGGTCACAATCGCAAGGTGCCATCCACCATGGCCAACGACAGCGCCACCACGTGGCTCATCAGGATGCCGGTTCCGGCCAGCAAGAAGAAGATGCTCAACAGCACGGCGCCCCAGCCATTGGCAGATTGGCGCGATTGCCCGGGGTTGTAGCGGGCGTCAAACCGCCGATCATCCATCAGACAAAACACCAGGGCTTCCACAAAGCCTGCCACCAGCGGCACCAGAATCAGGTAGTACCCCAGCTGGCTGGTGAGTGGCGTGTCGCGCAACGCCGCCACCAACACGATCACCACGGTCGCCAGCAAGGGCAGCCATGGCAGGCGTCGCCCCACATACCACCAGTGAGCGCCTGCCCAACCCAGAAAGAACGCCAGCAGGCCAGCGACGGTTTTGTGGCGAAAATGAACGGCAGGTGTGGCCGTTGCCGTGTGGTTTGGTGGGGTGGAGGCGTGAGGGGGTGTCAACGCGTTGGCGCCGTCTTGGCGTGTCATGGTGGCAGGTTTTCCAGAGTTCAGGGTTTTGGCTTGCCCTATTGGCAAGGTGCAAGTTATACTTTACGGCTTTATTTGTGTTGGCATGGCTTGGTTCTTTGCCCTTCTTTCCTGGGTTCTGTCTTCGGGCTGGTTTTTTTACCGCTTGGGCGAAGGGCAGCTCGCGCCGTGCCACTCTTGCAACTTCGCAATCAACCTCGAATTTTAGGGGATTACCTATGGTGGTGATTCGTTTGGCTCGTGGCGGCTCCAAGAAGCGGCCGTTTTACAATGTTGTGGCTGCCGATTCGCGCAACCGTCGTGATGGTCGTTTCATCGAGCGCGTGGGTTTTTACAACCCTGTGGCGGGTGAGAACGAAGAAGGCCTGCGCCTGTCGCTCGATCGCCTCGAGCACTGGACGAGCCATGGTGCCCAGCTCTCGCCTGCCGTGGCGCGTCTGGTCAAGGTGTATTCCAAAGACCAGCAAGCGGCTGCCTGATCGGCGGTTGCCTCACTGGCTGCCTCTGCGGGCAGGCCACGTCTGGCCAGGTACATGAGCCCATTGACACCTTCGAGTCCTGTCACCGACAGCGAGCAGGCGTCCACCGAAGAACTGGTGGAGCAGGGTCGTATCACGGGCAGTTATGGCGTGCAGGGCTGGGTCAAGGTCGAGCCGTTCAATACGGGGTCCAGCCTCCTGTTGCAGGCCCGACGTTGGTGGGTGCGCGTGCGCCCGAACGAGCCACCGCAGCCATGGCAAATCGTGCGGGCCCGGCCACAGGGCAGTTTCGTCGTGGCGCAGGTGGAGCATTTGCAGCAACGCGAAGCCGCGGCGGCTTTCAAGGGCGCGCGCGTGCTGGTGCCGCGCAGCGACTTCCCCAGGCCCGAGGCGGACGAGTACTACTGGGTCGATCTCATCGGCTGTCGCGTCACGGGTGAAAACGAGCACGGGTCTCCCGTGGAGCTGGGCCATGTCGTGCAAGTGTCCGACAACGGCGCGCACGGCGTACTGCACGTTCAGGCAGTACCCGACACCTCGCCGGCTTCGCCGCCTCAAAACGCCAGGTCAGGCTCGGCCCGTGAGCACTTGATTCCCTTTGTGGCGGCACATGTACTGCAGGTGGATCTCGAGCAGCGGCTGATACGTAGCAACTGGCCCGAATCGTTCTGAGCGTCCTGCCGGGCTGCCCATGTCGAATCGTCCGCGGTTTTTCATGGCGCGACTTGCCTGTTTCAGGTGATGTCGGGCGGGGGGTCCGATGCGTATCGATGTGCTCACGCTGTTTCCCGAGTTCTTCCAGCCACTCACGCAATCGGGTGTGACCGGCCGCGCCCATGGGCGTGGGCTCTGGCAGCTGCACGCCTGGAACCCGCGCGACTTCACACACGATGTGCATCGCACGGTCGATGATCGTCCCTTCGGCGGCGGTCCCGGCATGATCATGCGGATTGATCCACTCGTCGAGGCTCTGCAGGCGGTGCGTGCTGCGCGCGACGAAGTCGGCGCGCTGGCTGCACCGGTCGTGCTGCTGAGTCCGGCAGGCCGGCGGTTCGATCAGTCCCGGGCGCGATCCCTGGCGGGTTCGGCCGGTGCCGTTCTGGTCTGTGGCCGCTACGAGGGGGTGGATCAACGCTTTATCGACCGGTATGTCGATGAACAGTGGTCGCTGGGGGATTTTGTCCTGTCGGGGGGGGAGCCGGCGGCAATGCCGATGATCGATGCGGCGGTTCGGCTGTTGCCCGGCGCACTCAACCATCGGCAATCGGCGGCGCAGGACTCATTCGATGCCTCATTGTCCGGTTTGCTGGATTGCCCGCACTACACGCGGCCCGAGGTGCACGAAGGCGATGCCGTGCCTCCGGTGCTGATGTCGGGCCATCATCAGCACATCGCTCGCTGGCGGCGCGAGCAAAGCCTTGTCTTGACGCAGCGCCATCGCCCCGATCTCATCGATCAGGCGCGGGAGCGGGGCTGGCTCGATGCCGCCGACGAGGCGGTGCTCGCCCGGATCGGCGCGCCGGAAGCCTGATCTCGGGTAGAGATCTCCTTTGCGCCTTGGTTTGGTTTGTTGGGTCAAGCCATGCTAAAATTGCGAGTTGCCTGAAAACTCTTGTTTTTGGCAGCGGCGGGCGGGCCTGGTCTTCGAGAAGGGTTCGCTCTGTCGGTACTCATATCTACGTTAGTCAATCCATCCTCTGCCGGGGTTGGCGCCTGCCCAAATGGGCATCTGGCGCAGGCGTGGTCTCGCGGTGTGTATCGCCAGGCTTTCGCCACCCTTCAGGTTCGCCCGAGCACGATGACCCAGGAGAAAACATTGAATCTCATCCAGATTCTCGAGCAGGAAGAAATGCAACGCGTGATGGGCGACAGAACCCATCCCGAATTTGGGCCCGGCGATACCGTCGTGGTCAACGTCAACGTGGTTGAGGGTACCCGCAAGCGCGTGCAGGCCTACGAAGGCGTGGTGATCGGTCGCCGCAATCGGGGTCTCAACTCGTCGTTCATCGTTCGCAAGATTTCGTCCGGCGAAGCCGTGGAGCGTACGTTCCAACTGTATTCGCCGCAGATCGCCTCGATCGAGGTCAAGCGTCGTGGCGATGTGCGCCGCGCCAAGCTGTACTATCTGCGTCAGCGCTCGGGCAAATCGGCTCGCATCAAGGAAAAGCTGGTGCGCAAGGCCGACAAAAAGCCCGCCAAGGGCTGATCACAGGCCCGGCGAGGCTGGCTCGCCGCCCGCCGGGGCGGCGTTTCTTTGTAAAAGGTACTCTCGCACGAGTACCTTTTTTTATACAGGTGCGAGTTCGTGGCAACGCGTTCGGGTCCCGTACTGCCGGTGTTCGATCCGGTGGAGCAACCTTATGAGGTTGACGCCTCGTTGCCGGCCGTACCCTTGGTGCGGCTCACGCCCGAGGGCATTCAGGAGCGGTTCACGCGCGAGCACACCCTCTGGACGCCCGAGGCCACCGACGAAAGTCGCTCGCAGCATCATCGCGTGGCCCGGTTGCGGCCAGCTGCGGTGCTGGTGCCGGTGGTGTTGCGTGCCGGTGGTCCCACCATCATGCTCACCCTGCGCACCAGCCACCTGCACGATCACGCGGGGCAAATCGCGTTTCCGGGCGGGCGCACGCAAGACGACGACCGCGATGCCGTCGATACCGCATTGCGGGAAACCGAAGAGGAAGTGGGCTTGGCGCGCGAGGCCATCCATGTGCTTGGCAGTCTGCCCGATTACTACACGATCAGCGGCTATCGCGTCACGCCGGTGGTGGGTCTGATCCATCCGCCGTTCGAGCTACGGCTGGATCCCTTTGAAGTGGCAGAGGCCTTCGAGGTGCCCATGAGTTTTCTGATGGATCCGCGCAACCATCGGCTGCATACGGCCAATCTGCCGGCGGGTAGCGTGCGACGCTACTATTCCATGCCCTACGACCGTTTCTTCATCTGGGGTGCTACGGCAGGGATGATTCGCAACTTCTATCATTTTCTGCGCGCTGCGCTATAGCTTGCTCGCGCGAGGCCAGCACGCTGTTCGTGTCGTCTCGAATGCGCTGCACGCTGCGAATCATCTGACGCAGTTCGTAGGTGAGGTGTGCCACTTCGAAGCGAGGCGCGGCCGGGTCGTCGGCCAGTCCGTTGGTGGCCGGCACGACGGCGGCCACCGCTTTGGCGATGCGGGGCAAGGCCTCGAGCCGCTGTGGGGTGTCGTCAGGCGCCTCGGCCAGGGCGCGTTGCGGTCGCCGGTCGGGCAGGGGCAGGTCGGTGGCATTCAGTTTGGCCAGGCGCGATTCGGCTTCGGTCAGCGTATCGAGCAGGCCATCAATGGCCGCCCGGAGTTCGGGAGGCTGCCGGTGGCGTGGCCCGACCGCGGTGAGCAACAGACTCAGGCTGGAAGACTGCGCGGCCAGCATGTGATTCTGCACCAGAAGGTCGTTGAGTGTGGCGACGTCGAGGCGGCGGCTGGCCGGCTCGCGCATCATCCGGTAGAAGGTGTCGGCAAAGTTGGCAAAGGCGGTGTAAACGTCGCGCCGCGCCAGCCGCCACGCCAGATCATTGCGCGGCTCGGGGATGCCGGGACGGGTGGCTTCGGGCGGGTCGGCCGCCATGGCCAGAAACCGCCGGTTGGCTGCTACGGCTGTTCGCGCCATGGGCCCGATGGCCCGGCTTTCCCAGTAGGGCAGCACCCAGCTGCAGAGCCACACCAGCAACGACCCGATCACGGCATCGATGGCGCGTTCGCCAATGAGCATCAGCGAGCCGGGTACCAGGAAGTGAAAGCCGAGCAGCACCAGCAGTGTGTTGAAGATGGAGCCGAGCAGATAGTTGACCGGCGTCAGGCCGTTGCTGAGCGCGGCAGCGAGGAACATGGCACTCAGCAGCAGCCAGGTTGCCTGGGTGAACTGCAGCAGCAACACCACCAGCACGCAGCCGATCAGGGTGCCGGCCAGGCGGCGCCGGTTGCGCTGCCCCGAGAGGGCAAATCCCGGTTTCATGATCACGAGAATGGTCAACACCACCCAATACCCATGACTGCCCAGCGTGGTGTCGTAGTGCGCCGCCATCCGACCAATGGCCATGCCCAGCAGCATGCCAAGGGCGACGGCAAGCGTGAGCCGCAAGGCGTAGCGCAGATGGGGGGACTGCAAGTTCAGATGAGAGGCGAGCCGCTTGAGGCTGATGTCTTCGCGCGAAAAAAACCGGCTGAGCGAATTGTCGCTGCGAGTGAACGCTTGAGGCGAGATCACGGGAACGTGATGCTGATCCTGCATGCGCAGCAGGAGTCGGGCGGCGGTACGCAGCCGGCGCAGTACCTGGATCACCACGACCCACGCCTCGGGCTCGCGTTCGGGGAACCCTGCGCGGCGCAGCAACACCACTTCGTATTCCATGGCGCGCAGCTCGGCCCGGATGCCGGTGGTACGTCCGGGGCTGCGGTTCTGTACCAACGCCATGCCGATACGATCGAGGTCGGCGGCCAGCTTGCGCATGGCGTCGCGACCGAACAGCAGGAAGTCGTTGCCCGCCAGGGCACGGCGCAGCGCGGCATAGTCGGTGTAGGTGGCGAGCATGGTTTCCTGCAGATCGATCATGTCGATGAACAGGTTGCCCAGCCGGATGCCGCGCAGGTCCTTTCGTTGCAGGGCACTTGGCATGGCCGCCAGGACGAGGTCGCGGGCGGCTTGCTGCTTTTCGGCCAGTTGGGCCTGCACCGGGATCAGGGCCCGATAACTGGCGTCGAGATCCTCGTCGGGATCGTAGAAGGGCGATTTGGCCTGAACATATTCCGCGGTGGCGAACAGGGCCACGGCCAGCGTTTGCTGCTCCTGGCGATGGTGCTGGAGCCGGTTCATGACCCAGCTGAACGCCACATACCACAGCCCGCCGCCCAAGGTGGCCAGAGCATGCCAGGCGGCTACCGCCGGTGTGACCGTGTGATGCATGGTCAGGGTCATCAGCAACAGACAGGCAAAACCGATCATGCCGCCGCGTCGCCCCAGGGCCGAGAACAGGCCAAAGACGAAGGTCTGCAGAACGACCACCGTCAGCAGCAACCAGGGCCACGACGTGGCAGCGCCAGTGATCAGGGCCGCCAGCGTGCCCAGCACGGCGCTGCCCAGCATGGCTGCCAGTCGGTGGCGTTGGGGCCCGGGCTGGTCGATGATCGACACGCAAAGGGCGCCAAATGCCGCAGCGACGCCGATCAGGGGTTGCTGCAGCCAACCGATCAGCAGAATTGGCGGCAGCAGGGTGCCGGCGGCCTGACGCAGGCCGCTGTGAAAGTAGTGGCTATAGAGAAACTTGCGGACGTCGGCCGCGCTAGCCGCCATGAGCCTACTGCAGATCCAGCACGATCTTGCCGATGTGGCGCGACGACTCCATCAGACGGTGAGCCTCTTGCACATCGTCGAACGGAAACGTCTGGAAGATCACCGGCTTGAGCTCACCGGACGCAAAGCGTGGCCACACTTGCTCACGCAGGGACTGGGCGATGGCCGTCTTGTCGGCCACACTGCGCGGTCGCAAGGTAGAGCCGGTGACCGTGAGGCGCTTCATCATGACCGGGGTGATGTCGAAGTCGGGCACCTTGCGGCCATTGAGCGCCGCGATGCTCACGTGCCGCCCTTCAACCGCCAGACAACGCAGATTCTTCATGATGTAGTCGCCTGCGACCATGTCGAGCACCACGTTGACGCCTCGTTTGTCGGTGGCTGCGGCAATGGCCTCCACCCAGTCGTCGCTGCGGTAGTTGTAGACGTGATCGGCGCCGATGCTGCGGCAGAACTCGGCCTTCTCGGCGTTGCCCACCGTGGTGAACACGGTGGCGCCGAAAGCCTTGGCCAGCTGGATGGCACATTGGCCGATGCCGCTCGAGCCGCCATGAATGAGGATGCTCTCGCCGGCTTGCAGACGCGCGCGGTCGAACACGTTGGTCCACACCGTGAAATAGTTCTCGGGCAGCGATGCCGCTTCGACGAGGCTCAACCCGCCCGGCAGCGGCAGGCAGTGACCGGCCGGGGTGACGCAATACTCGGCGTAGCCGCCGCCCGGGGTGAGCGCGCAAACCACGTCGTCGAGCTGCCATTGCGTGACGCCATCGCCCAGCGCCACGATGCGCCCGGCCACCTCGAGCCCGAGGATCGGCGAGGCACCGGGTGGCGGGGGATAGCTGCCGGCGCGCTGGGCCACGTCGGGCCGGTTGACACCGGCTGCCTGAACCTGGATGAGGACCTCGCCGGGGCCGGGGGCCGGACGGTCGGTTTCGGCAACGCGCAGCACGTCGACTTCGCCGCAGGGTTGGTGATCGATATAGCGCATGGAGGGTCCCTCGATTGGATCAGGCCATCGGCCCATTGGAGTCAACCCGATACTATACTTGCCCCTTTGTGCGACCGCATTCCCTGCCGGTACTGCGTCGTACTCACCCGTTATTGTCAGGAATCTGCAAGCGATGAATCCTTCCGTTACCCGCATCATGTGTCACGCGCATCGGCTGAGTGCCGTGGCGCTGGTTGCGGCTGCCATGCTGGGCACGACCGGCGCCACCGCCGCGATGTCCGACGGTGAGCTCGATGTGCCCTACGTGCAAACGCCCGATGATGTGGTCAACACCATGCTCGATCTGGCGAATATTCGGCCAGGCGAAACCGTCATCGACCTGGGTTCCGGCGATGGTCGCCTGCTCATCGAGGCGGCACGCCGCGGCGGTCACGGGTTTGGTGTGGATATCGATCCCCGCCTGGTCGAGCTCGCCAACGAGAATGCGCGGCGGGCAGGATTGGCCGACCGTGCCGAGTTCCGGGTGCAGGATCTTTTCGACACCGACCTGGGTCCGGCTGATGTCATTACCGTGTATCTGCTCCCGGCGGTCAACGAGAAGTTGTTGCCGACCTTGCTCGAACTGGAGCCGGGCACGCGCATCGTGTCACACGACTACGGCTTTGGCAGCTGGCCGCCCGACCGCAAGATCACGGTCGAGGCACCCGACAAGCCGGTCAATGCGCTCAAGGTCAGCGATCTTCTGTTGTTTGTCGTGCCGGCCAGCGTTGAGGGCCGGTGGCGCGGCAGCAACGAGCTGGGCGAATGGACATTCACACTCGAACAGTCGTTTCAGCAAGTGGAGGGCACCGTACGGCCCAGCTACCAGCAGCCCATGCCAATCGAGGGCCAGCTCTCGGGCAGGCAGCTGCACCTCCAGGCGGGTCGCGGCGTGGCCGGCGTCGAGTTTTCGGGCGAAGTCTCGGGCGATCGCATCGAAGGGCACGTGCGTGATCGTGGCCGCGAAGCCGCCCTCAGTCTGCGCCGTCTGTCAGACTGATCGGCCGAAAAGTATTTGATTTATCGCCTGAAATCCGCTAAGATTCTGGGCTTGGTACGTTTTTTCGTACGCTTTGGCCGGCAGCCGGATAATTAATCGGGCGAGCGCTTATTCGGCCAGCCTGCAAGGCAGGATTCCAATGGTGCCATCCGCCTGGTGCCGCCTTCGGCAAGAAGTGCGGCTCGGTTGCGGCACATATCAGGATGGGTTGGCGGCGCCGCCCATTTTTTTTTACTTCACGTTTCGTCACGCATGGTCGATCTTTACGCACTGGTTGAACAATCGATAGCAGGTATGGGCGTCGAACTGATCGACGTCGAGCGCGCAGGCCAGGGCTTGCTGCGTGTCACGATCGATCGGGAAGACGGTGTGCGAATCGAAGACTGCGAGGCCGTTTCCCGTCACCTCTCTCGCGTTTTCGAAGTCGAGAACCTCGACTACGCGCGGCTCGAGGTCGGGTCGCCCGGTACCGATCGTCCGTTGCGGCACGAGCGTGATTTTGTCCGGTTTGCCGGCGAGCGGGCCGACGTCCGCCTGCGCATGCCGTTTGAAGGTCGGCGAACCTACACCGGCACGCTGCTGGTCGAGACCGACGACGAGGGCAAAGCACCCGTTCGGCTCGGTCTGCAATTCGAAGCAAAACAAGGTGAACCCCAGGTTCTGCATTTCACGCTCGACGAGATCGAACGTGCAAAGCTCAACCCGGTACTCGATTTCAAGGGCAAGAAGCGATGAGTCGCGAGATTCTGTTGTTGGTCGACGCGCTGGCGCGTGAGAAGAACGTCACGCGCGATGTCGTGTTTGGCGCGCTCGAAAGCGCACTGGCGTCGGCCATGAAGAAGCGTTTCAAGGAAGATGCCGACGTGCGCGTCAGTATCGATCACGACACCGGCGAGCATGAAGCGTTCCGGCGTTGGCTCGTCGTGCCCGACGAGGCCGGTCTGCAGGAGCCCGATCGCGAAACCCTTGTGTCGGATGCCCGCGACGACGTGCCGGACATCGAGGTGGGTGAATACATCGAAGAGCCGCTCGAGCCGATCGAATTCGGCCGCATCGGTGCCCAGGCCGCCAAGCAGGTGATCCTGCAGCGCATCCGCGACGCCGAGCGCGAACAGCTCCTCAACGATTTCCTCGACCGGGGCGAAGCCATCGTGTCGGGATCGGTCAAGCGCATCGACAAAGGTGATCTCATCATCGAGATCGGCAAGATCGAGGCCCGGTTGCCCCGTTCCGAGATGATTCCGCGCGAAAATCTCCGGGTGGGTGATCGGGTGCGGGCCTACGTGCTCAAGATCGATCGTGCCGCGCGCGGTCAGCAGGTGATTCTGTCGCGGTCCGCGCCCGATTTCATCCAGCAACTATTCGACAACGAAGTGCCCGAAATCGAGCAGGGTCTGCTCGAGCTCAAGGGCGCTGCTCGCGATCCCGGCGTTCGTGCCAAGATTGCCGTCGTGGCCCACGATCGCCGCATCGACCCCATCGGTACGTGTGTCGGCATGCGCGGCTCGCGGGTGCAGGCGGTACGCAATGAGCTGGGTGGCGAACAGGTCGATATCGTGCTGTGGTCCGAAGATCCGGCCCAGTTCGTGATCGGCGCGCTCGCGCCGGCCAATGTGCAGTCCATCGTGGTCGATGAAGATCGCCACGCCATGGATGTGGTGGTCGATGAAGACAACCTCGCCATCGCCATCGGGCGCAGCGGGCAGAACGTGCGCCTGGCGTCCGAGCTCACCGGCTGGCAGATCAACATCATGACGCCGGAAGAAAGCGAAACCCGACAACGTGCCGAATACGACACGTTGCGGCAAACATTCATCGCCAAGCTCGACGTCGACGAAGAAGTGGCCGATATCCTCATCGGTGAGGGCTTTACCGGCCTTGAAGAGATCGCCTATGTTCCCATTCAGGAACTGCTCGAGATCAACGCCTTCGACGAAGACACCATCAACGAGCTGCGTACCCGGGCTCGCAATGCGCTTCTTACCGACGCCATTGCCCAGGAAGAGCGGCTCGAAGCGGCCCAGGATCTGCTCGAGCTCGAAGGCATGACGAGCGAGCTGGCAGGTCAACTGGTTGCCGCTGAAGTCACCACGCGCGATGATCTCGCCGACCTCGCGGTCGACGAACTCATCGAGCTCACGGGAATGAACGAAGACGACGCCAAGGCGCTCATCGTGAAGGCACGAGCGCACTGGTTCGATACAGACACCGCAGATTGAGTCGGGCGTCACGCGGCCTCGGGCCGCGACGCCCTCGCCGGTGGCGTCCCCCATCACCGGCTGTGCACGAAGCCGCGCTTCGTGCTGATGTCATCGGGAAAGAGAGAAACGCATGTCGAGTAATACCGTTACCGAGTTTGCCAACGAACTGAAAATGGCTCCCGCTGCGCTGCTCGAACAGCTTCGCAGCGCTGGCGTGCGCGTGGACTCGGTCGGCGACACCATCACAGAGGCCAACAAGGCCCAGTTGCTGGAAGCGCTGCGCCGCGCCCACGGAGCCAAGTCCGAAGGCAAGAAGATCACCCTCACGCGCAAGCAAACGTCCGAGATCCGCCAGTCCGACGCCAGTGGCCGGGCCCGAACGATTCAGGTCGAGGTGCGCAAGAAGCGCGTGTTCGTCAAGCGCGACGTGCCCGAGGGCGAGACCGCCAGCGCCGTACCGGCCCCGGCGGCAGCCGAATCCGCACCAGACACGCCAGCTGTGGCCAGCCCACCGGCGTCAGCCGACGCCTCGCGCGTGACGCAGGCCGAGCCCGTCACCGACGCCACAACCGGCAAGCCTGCCGACGCACCCGTTGCGGCCGGGCAGGAGGCTGTGGCGCCGGTCGCTTCGACTGAGTCAACCGAGCGTCCGAGTCAGCCAGACACTCCCGAACCCGCCAGCGCCTCGGCGCCCGCGGCCGAACCTGTGGCGGCAGAACGCAGCGAGCCCGCTGCGGCTGAGCCCGAGAGTGCTCGCGCTGCCGAAGCCCCCGTGGCCGCCACGCGCGACGCCGATGCGGATGCCAAGGCATCGGCTCCGGTGGCCGAGGCCTCGGGTGAGTCGTCCGACACGCCCGATGCCACGGCCAAATCCGTGAGTGAGCCGGCGGCGTCGGGCAAGGCCGACGCCGAAAGCGATGCCAAGGGCCCCGCTGCCGCAACACCGTCCGAGGCTGACAAGCCGGCGGCCAAGACTGCGTCCACCAAGCCCGGTCCCTCCGGCAAGCGACGTGCACCGCCGGCCAACGACGATGCGCGCGCACGCGCTCGCAAGAAGGCCGAAGACGAAGCCGCCGCCCTGCGCGAAATGCTCAATCGGCCGCGCAAGGTGCTGCATGCACCCACGCCGCCCAAGCCCGAAGCCCCGGCCGCCGATGCCAAGGCTGCCGGCGCGATCAGCGGCACGCTGCGCAAACCGGCCGGCAAGGCCGACGAGCCGCGCAAGGAAGAACCACGCGGCCCCGGTGGCAAGAAGATCATCAAGTCGTCTGAAGTGGCTTCCACCTGGTCCGACGACAAGCGGGGCAAGAAGCCCGCCGGCAACAAGGGTCGCGGCGGCAATACCCGCGCCGATGGCTGGCGTGCCGGTGGCGGCCGTGGTCGCGGCCGTGGTCGCGGGCAGCAGTCGCAGCAGAACCAGGCGCCGCAAGAGTTCATCCAGCGCGAAGTGCACGTGCCCGAAACCATCACGGTGGCCGAACTGGCTCACAAGATGGCAGTCAAGGCAGCCGAAGTCATCAAGGTGCTGATGAAGCTGGGCCAGATGGTCACCATCAATCAGGTGCTCGACCAGGAAACCGCAATGATCGTGGTCGAAGAGCTCGGTCACGTGGCCATCGCGGCCAAGCTCGACGATCCCGAATCCTTCCTGGTCGAAGAAGTGCCTGAAGGCGAGGTGGTTGAAGTGCCGCGGGCGCCGGTCGTGACCGTGATGGGTCACGTCGATCACGGCAAGACCTCGCTGCTCGATCACATCCGGCGCACCAAGGTCGCGTCTGGTGAGGCAGGCGGCATCACCCAGCACATCGGCGCCTATCACGTCGAAACCGAACGCGGTATGGTCACCTTCCTCGATACCCCGGGCCACGAGGCGTTTACCGCCATGCGTGCTCGCGGTGCCAAGGCCACCGATATCGTCATCCTGGTGGTGGCTGCCGACGACGGCGTGATGCCGCAAACGCGCGAAGCCATTCACCACGCCAAGGCGGCCGGCGTGCCGCTGGTGGTGGCGATCAACAAGATCGACAAGACCGACAGCAACCCCGAGCGGGTCAAGCAGGAGCTCGTGGCCGAAGAGGTCGTGCCCGAAGAGTACGGCGGCGATGCCCCGTTCGTGGGGGTGTCGGCCAAAACCGGCGAAGGTATCGACGATCTCCTCGAGCAAGTGCTGTTGCAAGCCGAAATCCTCGAGCTCAAGGCGCCTGCCGACACACCCGCCAAGGGTCTGGTCATCGAAGCCCGGCTCGACAAGGGTCGTGGCCCGGTGGCCACCATCCTGGTGCAGAGCGGCAAGCTCAAGCGCGGCGACGTCGTGCTGGCCGGCGCGGCCTATGGCCGGGTGCGAGCCATGCTCGACGAAAACGGCAAGCCCACCCAGGAAGCGGGCCCGTCGATTCCGGTCGAGATCCAGGGTCTCACCGAAGTGCCGGCTGCTGGTGATGAGGTTCTGGTGATCACCGACGAGCGCAAGGCGCGCGAAGTGGCGCTGTTCCGACAGGGCAAGTTCCGCGACGTCAAGCTGGCCAAGCAGCAGGCGGCCAAGCTCGAGTCGATGTTCGACAACCTCGGCGAAGGCGTGCAAACGCTGCCGCTGGTCATCAAGACCGACGTGCAGGGCTCGCAAGAGGCATTGGTCAACTCATTGCTCAAGTTGTCCACCGAAGAGGTCAAGGTGCAGGTGGTGCACGCGGCCGTGGGTGGTATCTCCGAGAGCGACATCAACCTGGCCATTGCCTCGGGCGCCGTGGTCATCGGCTTCAACGTGCGGGCCGACCCCAGCGCCAAGAAGCTGGCCGAGGCCAACGATGTCGACATCCGCTACTACAACATCATTTACGATGCGGTCAACGAAGTGAAGTCGGCCATGTCCGGCATGCTGGCTCCCGAGAAGCGCGAAGAAGTCATCGGTCAGGCCGAGATTCGCGAGATCTTCACGGTGTCGCGCATCGGCAATATCGGGGGCTGCATGGTCACCGAAGGCGTCGTGCGTCGCGACGCCGGTGTGCGCCTGCTGCGCAACAATGTGGTCCAATGGACGGGGCATCTCGAATCGCTGCGCCGTTTCAAGGACGACGTCAAGGAAGTGCGCAGCGGCTTTGATTGCGGTATTACGCTCAAGGGCTACAACGACATCGAGATCGGCGACGTGCTCGAATTCTTCGAAGTCCGCGAAGTGGCCCGTACCCTCTGAGGCTTATGAGTCGTCACAAGAAATCCCGGTCCGGCGGTGGCCGCAATCAGCGGCTCGCCGATCAGATCCAGCAGGATCTGGCGCGGCTCGTCCAGCGCGAGCTGGACGTCGCGCGTGCCGGGTTGATCACCCTCACGGGCGTCGACCTGACGGTCGACTATGCCCATGCCCGTGTGTATTTCACGGTGCTGGGTGCCACCCCCGAAGTGGCCGCCGAAGCTCTCAACGGCAAGGCTGGCTGGCTGCATGGCCAGCTCTACAAGATGTTGCACATTCATACGGTGCCGCGTCTGCAGTTCGTGCACGACGATCAACTGGCGCGTGGCTTCGAGATGGATCGTCTGATCGATCATGCCAATCGCCCCGGCGTTCGCGCCGACGACGAGGTGCCGCCGGCACCCGAAGATCCTGGCGAGGTACGCGGCTGAGCCGCTGCCCTGTCATTTTTTCTCTACCGAGTGGTGACCGATGGTTTCGCGGCGTGGCCTGGCGATCGATGGCGTATTGCTGCTCGACAAGCCTGCCGGCCTGTCGAGCAATCACGCCTTGCAGCGTGCCCGGCGGGTTCTGAATGCCCGCAAAGCGGGGCATACCGGCACGCTGGATCCCTTCGCAACGGGATTGATGGTGCTTTGCTTCGGCGAAGCCACCAAATTTTCAGCCGACATGTTTGCTGCCGATAAAACCTACGAGGCCGTGCTGCAGCTGGGCGCCGAAACCGACACGGGCGACAATACCGGTTCGGTGGTGGCCGGCGATGAGGCGGCAGCCGACATCTGGCTGGCCGATGCCGAGGGAATTTTGCGTCACCTGGCCGGCTTTACCGGCGCCATCGAACAGGTGCCACCCATGTATTCGGCGCTCAAACGTGACGGCAAACCGCTGTATGCCTATGCGCGCCAGGGCGTGGAACTGGAGCGCGAGGCCCGTGCGGTCACGATCCATGCGCTCGACGTGCTCTGGCGCGATGCCGACCGGCGTCAGCTCGCCGTGCGGGTGGCATGCTCCAAGGGCACCTATATCCGCACTCTTGCGCAAGATATCGGTCGGCTGAGCGGCGCCGGGGCACATCTGGTGGCGCTGCGGCGTACCACCACGGCGGGCTTCGATATTGCCCAGGCTCTCACGCTCGAGGCCCTGAGCAATCATCCCTCGCCTGGCGAGGCCCTGTTGCCGGTGGATGCCCTGTTGCGCCATTTGCCCGAGGTGACGCTGGCAGCGCCTGAAGCCTACCGCTACGCCCTTGGGCAAACCGTCCCGCTGCCCGATCACGGCGCGCTGCCGGAGAGCGCTGACGTCAACGGCACTGACAATGGCAACGCCGATTCGCCCCGGTTGCGGGTTTACGCGCCGGACCACAATTTTCTGGGAACAGCCGAGCGCCGCGGTCGCTGGCTCAAACCCCACCGATCCATGGCTTTCAACAAGGAATCTTCTTCATGACCCGAGCCCTGCGCAATGTGGCGATCATCGCCCACGTCGACCACGGCAAGACCACGTTGGTCGACCAACTCCTGCGCCAGTCCGGCACGTTTCGCGAAAACCAGCAAATGGACGAGCGCGTGATGGACTCCAACGATCTGGAAAAAGAGCGCGGCATTACCATTCTGGCCAAGAACTGTGCGGTGGAGTACGAAGGTACCCACATCAACATCGTCGACACCCCGGGACACGCCGACTTCGGTGGCGAAGTGGAGCGCGTGCTGTCGATGGTTGACGGCGTGTTGCTGCTGGTGGATGCCGTGGAAGGCCCGATGCCGCAGACGCGCTTCGTCACTCGCAAGGCCTTGGCCCTTGGCCTCAAGCCCATCGTGGTAGTCAACAAGGTTGATCGCCCGGGTGCGCGGCCCGACTTCGTGATCAACGCCACGTTCGATTTGTTCGACAAACTGGGCGCCACCGAAGCGCAACTGGATTTTCCGGTGATCTTTGCCTCGGGTCTGGCGGGTTACGCCGGCCTCGAGGATTCGGTGCGCGAGGGCGACATGCGGCCGCTGTTCGAGACCATCCTGAAATACGTGCCGCAACGAGACGACGACCCCGACGGCCCCCTGCAGCTGCAGATCATCTCGCTCGATTACAACAGCTACGTAGGCAAGATCGGTGTGGGTCGGATCAATCGCGGTCGCCTTCGGGCCGCGCAGGATGTGCTGGTCAAATTCGGTGAAGACGGCAAAACGATCAAGGGTCGCGTGAATCAGGTGCAGAAGTTTCGTGGCCTGGAGCGTGTGCTGGTGGATGAGGCCGAGGCCGGCGACATCGTGCTGATCAATGGCATCGAGGACATCGGCATTGGTTGCACACTCACGGATCCCGCCCAACCCGACGCGCTGCCGCTGCTGCGCATCGACGAGCCCACGCTCACGATGAATTTTATGGTCAACACCTCGCCGCTGGCAGGTCGCGAAGGCAAGTTCGTGACCAGTCGGCAACTGCGCGACCGGCTCGACCGCGAGCTCAAGTCGAACGTGGCCTTGCGGGTGCGCGATACCGACGACGATACGATCTTCGAGGTGTCGGGGCGCGGCGAACTGCATCTCACGATTCTGCTCGAGAACATGCGGCGCGAAGGCTACGAGCTGGCCGTGTCGCGTCCCCGGGTGGTGTTCAAGGAGATCGACGGTGTGCGTCTCGAACCCTATGAGCTGCTCACCGTGGATGTCGAAGACGGCCACCAGGGCGGCGTGATGGAAGAACTGGGTCGCCGCAAGGGCGATCTGCAGGATATGCAGCCCGATGGACGCGGCCGCACCCGTCTCGAATACCGTATCCCGGCGCGCGGGCTGATCGGTTTTCAGGGCGAGTTCCTGACGCTCACACGTGGCACAGGCTTGATGAGCCACATCTTCGACGACTACGGTCCGGTAAAAGAGGGCTCCATCGGCGAGCGACGCAATGGCGTGCTGATCAGCCAGGATGACGGCAACGCCGTGGCCTACGCCATCTGGAAGCTGCAGGAGCGGGGTCGGATGTTCGTGGCCCCGGGCGAGGCGCTGTACGAAGGCATGATCATCGGTATTCACAGTCGCGACAACGACCTGGTGGTGAACCCGGTGCGCGAAAAGAAGCTCACCAATGTGCGGGCATCGGGCAAGGATGAACACATCGATCTGGTGCCGCCGATTCGTCTGTCGCTCGAGTATGCCGTCGACTTCATCGACGACGACGAGTTGGTGGAAGTCACACCCAAGACCGTACGTCTGCGCAAGCGTTACCTGCAGGAACATGAGCGTCGCCGTGCCATGCGTGACTCCTCGGCGACCGCCTGACGGGTTTCGGTACCATGTCTCACGTCGCTTCGAATGCCAAGCTTCCCGCCGCGTCACCCTGGACGGTGTGTGTGGCGCCCATGCTCGACTGGACCGACCGGCATTGCCGGTTCTTCCATCGGCTGATGGCGCCGCGCGCCAGGCTCTACACCGAGATGATCACCACCGGTGCCCTGCGCCACGGCGACGCATCCCGGCACCTCGCTTTTGACCCGGCCGAAAACCCCCTGGCGCTGCAGGTAGGCGGTTGTGAACCGAACGAGCTCGCGCAGGCCGCCAGGCTGGCCGAGCGTTGGGGTTACGACGAAATCAACCTGAACTGCGGTTGCCCCTCCGAGCGGGTGCAGAAGGGAGCGTTTGGAGCCTGTCTGATGGCCGAGCCGGCCTTGGTGGCCGACGGTGTCCGTGCCATGCGCGAGGCCACCGGGCTACCGGTCACGGTCAAGCACCGGATCGGGCTCGATTACGACGAATCGTATGGTTTCGTGCGGGATTTCGTGGGCACGGTGCACGAGGCGGGCTGCCAGTTGTTCATCGTGCACGCCCGCAATGCCGTGCTCAAGGGCCTGACACCCAAAGAGAACCGCGATGTGCCACCGCTGCGCTACGAGGTGGTGAGACGATTGCAGCGCGACTTCCCTTCCGCAGGGTTTGTGCTCAATGGGGGGGTGGCGCAGTGCGATCAGGCACTGGCCGAATGGCGGGGAGATTCGGTCTCGCCTCCAGCTGCCCCGCTGGCGGGCGTGATGCTGGGGCGTGAGGCCTGGCATCGACCGCGCGTGTTGCGCGAACTCTCGCAAGCCGTCTGGCCCGACGTGCCGCTGGCCGACGACGACCAGGTGATCGAACAGATGCATGCCTATTGTGCGGGGCAAGTGGCGCAGGGGGTGCCTTTGCGGGTGATGGTGCGGCCCATGCTGGCCTTTGCCAACGGCCTGCCTGGTGCGCGGCGCTGGCGTCAGCTGTTGTCGGACCCTCGCAGGCTTGCAGCCAACGATGCTGGGCTGATCTTCCAGGCCTGGGGCTGTGTGCGTCGGCCCCGAGTTGCGGCCTGAAACTGCTTATCGCTTGATCGGCGTGACGGGTGCGCGCCTCGGTTTCTCTTCTGCGGGCCAGTCGCGGATATAGGCCTTGAGCATGTCGTTCTCGAAGGCCTGCGCGTCGACCACGGCGCGCGCCACGTCGTACAGCGAAATCACGCCCAGCAACGTGGGCCCGTCCATCACCGGCAGATAACGTGCATGGTGCTCGAGCATCAGCCGCCGGACTTCGTCGATATCGGTGTTGGGCGACACGCTCACCGGCGCATCGTCCATGATGGCGCGCAGGGTGGTATGACCCACCGTGCCACCGGCCTGATGCAGATGGCGGATGATTTCGCGAAAGGTGATCATGCCGACCAGTTCGCCGTACTCCATGACCACCAGCGAGCCGATGTCGTGGATGGCCATGGTATCGATGGCCTGGCTTACCGGGGTGTCGGGGGGTGCGGTATACAGGGCGTCGCCCTTGACCCGAAGGATTTCCTGAACTTTGAGCATGGCGGGGTGATGAAAAGGTGCGACCGGAAACACGTCGGCGAAGGTGGAAACAGGGGACATTCTAGCGGTTTGTCGCGGCGTCGGCGTCGCGTAGCGGGCCGCACAGCCGAACCGCGTTCACTCCCGCCATTTGGTCGCAGGCCGCGCGCATCAGACCCGGTTACGGGGCGCCACGCCGCCGGTCGAGGTCGATGAGCAGGGGCTCGCCATCGTGCGCCAGAGTCTGCCAGATGTGCTGAAAGCGCTCCTGCAGCAAGGGGTTGTCGGTGAGCAGCGGTTGCTCGCGATCCAGCAACAGTCGATCGAACACGGGCGACAGCGAGGCCGAGGCCGGATCGCATACCAGTGCCCAACGCTCCTTGCGGCCCTCGCCAATCTGCGCCACGTAACCCAGTTCTTCGAGAACGTCGAGTACCGACATGATCTCATCGTTGTGGGCGTGAAGGCGGGCGCGCAGCGTGCGCGTCGACAGACCGGGCGGCACGGCGCCCCGGCGAGACAGCAGGCTGGTCAGCACTTCGAGCGCATCGATGAAGCGCGCGCCAGGGCGACGGTGGATTTCGCGCCGACCAAAACGGATCAGCGGCAGGCTGGCCGCCACGGTTGCACCAAACAACACCACCAGCCACGACAAGTACAGCCACAACAGAAACATCGGCAGCACGGCGAACGTGCCATAGACGGTGGTGTAGGCCGAGAAGCTGGCGAGGTAGCTGGTGACACCCGCCTTCATGAATTCGAGCACGATGGCCGCTCCAAACGCGCCGATCATGGCGTCACGCCAGTTCACGTAGCGATTCGGCACGATCAGAAACAGCGCGGTGAGAAACAGGCCACCAATGAGCGCGGGCAGCGCCGCCACCGCCACTGCCGCCCTGAACGTGAGTTCGCCGGTGAGCCCCAGCGATTCGCGGGTGAGGAAGGATGTGGTCCAGAGACTGGCGCCCAGCATCACTGGCCCCAGACTCAGGAGAGCCCAATACACCAGGATGCGTTGCAGCCAGGTACGTTGACGGGTCACATGCCAGATGGAATTGAGGACCTGATCGATCGTTGCGATGAGCGTAATGGCCGTGGCGAGCAAGAAGATGCCGCCCAGCGTGGACAGGCGCGAAGCCTGGGTGGCAAACTGATTCAGGTAATTCATCACGCCGTCGGCCACCGCCGCCGGCATCAGGCTGTTCACCATGAACTCGTCGAGCGCCAGCCGAAACTCGTTGAACAGCGGAAACGCCGTGAACAACGCGAAGGCCACGGCCAGTAGCGGCACCAACGAGAGCATGGTGGTGAATGTGAGGCTGGCGGCCGCCTGGCTGATGTGTTCGTCGCGCGCCCTGACCGCCGCGAAACGCAGCACTCGAACGGTGCGCAGTGCGCCGCGCCACAGCGGTCGCCACAGGCGTCCAGGCAAATGGACGGCCGTCGTGGAGGCGTCGAGGGCAGGGGAGGCCTCGGGGGTGGCGCCCCGCGGCTTGCGGCGGCGCAGCAGGGTGTCGAGCATCGGGCGATAATAGCAGGCTGTGCCTGAATTCAACCCGTCGAGGTCCGCATGTCCCCACCTGCCGCCCACACCACTGCCGCGTCCCCACTTGCCGCCCCCGATCCCCGTTGGCGACGGGTCGCCGTCGTATCGCTGGTGGCCCTGATCGTGCTTTGCGTGGTGTGGGAGCTCTGGCTGGCGCCGTTGCGGCCCGGCGGCTCCTGGCTGGTACTCAAAGTGGTGCCGCTGTTGCTGCCTTTGCGTGGCATCCTGCGCGGTCGCCTTTACACCTTTCAGTGGGCGGCCATGTTGTCGCTGCTCTACGTTGCCGAGGGCGCCGTACGCGGCATGACCGACCCGGCCACGATATCGGCGGCCCTGGGCTGGCTTGAACTGGTGCTGGCGGGCTTGTTTTTCGTGGCGGCCGTGGCGTATGTTCGGCCAGCCAAGAAAGCATCACGCCACTTGGCGTCGCGCTGAGGCCAGCGCCTCGTGAATGGCGTTGGCATCGCGCACGGGCGTGTTGGCACCCTGTGAGTGCTGCTCCTGCAGTTGCTCGTGATACAGAAAATACAGCGTTTGCATCGCCTGCTCTCGGCGGGTCGGGCTGAGCATCTCGAGACGTTGACGCAGCTCGAGCCATTCGCGGTCGCCCAAGGTCGTGGTGTCGGGCAGGGCGGGGTCGAGCGAGGCGGGGGGGGCCTCGATCAGTGAAAACAGCCGAGACACCGGCGTTTGCAGCGCCGTTGCCAGGTTTTGCAGCAACGGGATCGACGGATTCTGCCGCCCGTTCTCGATGCGCGACAGATTGCTGGGGGTGCAGCGGGCGTCTTGTGCCACCATCTCGATCTTGAGACGCAGGGTGTGACGGACGTAGCGCAGGGCAGCGCCGATGTGCGGGTGTTGGCTCATGTGAAGTGTTGCAATTTGTTATTTGAGAGGATTATCACACAAACTCTCGTCCCGCTGACAGCAAGTGAAGCCCATAAAAGCCTGCTTATTCTTCCACTGAGAGTCAGCTTTGTTAGCAGATATCCGTGATATCATCGCGAACTTCGGGGCGGTAGCTCAGATGGGAGAGCGTCGCGTTCGCAATGCGAAGGTCGGGAGTTCGATCCTCCTCCGCTCCACCAGAATTCCCCAAACGAACAAAGGCACCACGCGTTGAGCGTTGGTGCCTTTGTTCGTTTGGGGGCTACAGCAATGCGCTACAGCCGAGTGCCCGGTCAGATAACTATGTCGATCGGCGTCCAGGTATCGTAGGTGATGCCGTTGGCGATCTGATCGAACACGTTGGCCTTGTTCTCGGCAGATTCCGAAAAGTGCACGAGGATCTCCGCCCGAGTTTCGCCTGCGGCCATCTCGTTGAGCCAGTACTCGTAGCCGCCCGCATCGGCCTCGCGATCGAGGACGTTCATGTAGAGCGCATTGATGAAGGTTTCGTTGCTGCTGTCGGGACCGTACATGCTCTGAAACTCGTCGGATACGACAAACGTGCTTGCCGCGTCGTAAACCGTTTTGCCACCATCGAGTTCGGCAATCCAGTAGCCAAGCCCGTTGGTGTCGGGCGTGCGATCAAACGCAGCCTGGTACAGGCGATACGATTGCCCGGCGTTGCCGTCGATATCGAAGGCCAGGTTGAAGTCGTTGAATTGCAGTCGCTCGACTTCGTTGAGTTGATCGAAGCCATCGCGGTCAGGCACGCTGTCGCGCACGGTCACGGCGGGCACCACGGAGCCGTCGTCCACTCGGCTGTCCCAGAGATTGTCGATATGGCCGATGGTGTATTCGTTCATGTTGCCACGATAGACCGAGGTATCGATACCGGCGCCGGCAAACCAGACATCGCCCCAGCTGCCAGCGCTGTCGCCCAGCCCGATGAAGGCGTCGTTACCGCCCAGCGTCTGCACCGAGTCGTTGAATGGGCCCAGTGCCGAGCCCTGAAAGATATCGTTGCCTGCCAGGGCATCGAGCTCTGCCTGGTAGTCGTAGTGCTTGATGTACTCGATATCGAAGCCGGGCGCAAAGGCGCGATACTCATCGAGTGCGCCATTGGCATACACCGTGAGATCGTTGACGGCACCGTAGACATCCCCCAGGGTCTGGGGATTGTCTGCGAAAGCGAAATTGCCATTGAGGACAACGTGAACCTGCTCACCGTCGTCGTTGAAGCGAAGCTCGATGCGGTTCTGGCTGCTTGCGCTCAAAGGCAGAAAGGAAAGGTCTTCATCTTCCTCGGGCTGAACGTTCCACAGATCCCAATTCCCGTAAATGCGATAGATTTGCATGGGTATGCTCACTCGTGTGCTGCGTGAACAGGGCTGGCTTGCGATGCTCGACACGAGCATCGAGTATCTGGGCAACACCCCGGAAGTGACTTGCGGTCAGATCAGGTTGCATGCGGACAGACCGTGGTCGAGGATAGGCAGCGGTTTTCGGCGCGGCAACAAGAAAGTATGCTGTTTCATTTTGGCGCGCCACATCGTTGGGAGGGGGCTCAACCATGGTTGTCAGCACAGTTCTGGTGTTGCATGTGATTGCCGGGTTTATTTCGCTGGCGGCGGCCGGCGTGGCGTTGGCCACCGCCAAGGGGCGCCAGGCTCACCGCAGAGCGGGCAGCGCGTATGTGATTGGCATGGCGGTGGTGTCGCTCACCGCCCTGGTGCTGTCGCTGTTGCGGCCCAGCGTGTTCCTGTTCGTCGTCGCCGTATTCAGTTTCTTTCTGGTGTTCACGGGGTGGCGCGCAGCCCGCGTGCGCGACGGCAAGCCGCGCTGGCCCGATCACCTGGCCGGCGGAGTGATGGTGCTGGCGGCACTCATCATGTTGACGCTTGGAGTCGTGGGTCTGGCCGGCACCGGGCCGGGTGAGTCGCGCGCCGTCATCTTGCTGATATTCGGTGCCATTGGCCTGGTACTGCCTCTGATCGACTGGCGCGAATGGCGCAACGCGGCCAGCGTGGGGCAGGCCCGCATCATTCGCCATCTCAGTCGCATGCTGGCCGGCACCATCGCCACCATCACGGCGGCCGTGGTGGTGAATTTCACCTTTCTGCCGGATCTCGTGGTGTGGCTGGGCCCCACGGTGCTGATAACCCCCTGGATTTTCTGGTGGAGCGCACGCGTGACTCGAGGTGCAGGAGGCATGTCATGAAATTCCCCCTCTGGCTGGCCGGTGTCGGCCTCGCATTCGGCCTGTCCGCTTGTGGCGGTGATGACCCCGTGGGTGTCGGCAGCCCAGGGCCAGGCTTTCCGGGCGGCGGTGTGGGTGGCGGTGCCCCCGATGTTGAAGCCTCCGATCTGGATCCGCTTTCGTTCGTGCTCACCTTCGAGAACAACTCGCGCGGCGAGTGGCGCGATGATGAGGTGTACATCACCATTGCCGGCAACAATGCCGGCGTGGGCGGCAAGCTCACCTATGTTCAACCTGCAGTGGCCGCCAACGTGCCGGGTGCGGTGGGTGAGGTGAATGACCATATCCGTGTCACACCCGACGACACCGTGGCGCAGTTGCTGCCCGGTTCGCACACTGCCAACGACGATCCCGACCGGTGCGTCGAGCGCGAAGGGTCGTGCTACCCCCAACTCTGGTTCACGCTGGCCGATCTGCACGATCAGTCGCTGGTCATGCCGGGCGATGGCAAGTACTACGGTACGCGTATCTATGTGTCTTACGGGCAGCCCATGTATATGCGTGTCAATCCCGACGACAACGGTCTGGTGCAGCTCGACGTGGGCAACCCGGGCGACGTCAATTTCAATACCATCAACGACTTTTTCGAACTCACCTACGACCCGTATTTCAATGATGGCAGTGGGGCCAGCGTGACATTCGGCGCCAATGTGACGCAGGTGGATGGCTTTGCCATCCCCATCGATTTCACGCTGCAGGGTGATCGCGGCACCATCCGTACGCGGGGTATCACACTGGGCGCCGACTCTTCGTCGGGCGCCATGACGCGTGCGGAGCTCATACGTCATTATCTCGACGAAGTGAGCGCGCCATTTCAGAGCTTGGTGCAGCGTGCGCCGGATGGCACGTTGTTACGGGTGATCGCGCCCTACAAGAGTCGGGGTTTTCAGGAGGGCGGAGCGTATTTCTCGTATTACGACAACTACATGGAGGATATCTGGGCGTTTTATCGCACTCAACCCCTGGTGTCCTACGATCAGCCAGGTCAAGTGGGCAACCGCTTCGAAGGGCAGGTGGTCAACAACGGAGACGGCGAGGCGGTGCTGCGCTTTACCCGGTACGGTGTGGACGGCAGCGTGAGCGGCCCCCACGACATGCCAAAAGCCAACACCTTTCAACTGTTCACCCAGAACGGGCCTTTTCCGAATGATGCGCCGCAGGCCGTGAAAGACATGTTCCGCGACCTGTCTTCGGCGGTGCATCGCCATGTGGCCACCGACACCGCGGTGTGGCATGAACCGTCAGCCTATTATCAAGGGGCGCCTCAGCACGAATACGCGCGCTTTTTACATGAGGTGAGTCTCGACGGCAAGGCGTATGCGTTCGGTTACGACGATGCCGCCGATCAGAGCCCGGTCATCATCCTGCCGGGGGGCGAAAACCCGGTGCGCCTGACGGTGAGAATCAACGGGTAGGTAACGTGCGCGGCCGGGCTTGCCTCGGGTGCCTGCCTGGCCGCGCGCTCAAGTTGTGTTCAGTTCACGGCCAGGCCCTGGGCCTCCACCACCTCGCGAGCCCAGTCGTATTGCTGTTGAATCTGCTCGGCAAACTGCTCGGGCCGGTTGGCGGCGGGCATGGCACCCTGCAGGCTGAGTGACTGACGAACATCGGGTTGACGCAGTACGGCAGCGATTGCCTGGTTCAAGATCCGGATGCGGTCTGGCGGCGTGCCGGCAGGCGCGAGCAAGCCGTACCAGACCGGATGATTGAGGCTCGGCAAGCCCAGTTCGGCATAGGTGGGTACATGAGGTAATTGGCGCAGTCGCTCGGGCCAGGCCACGGCCAGCGCGCGCAATTGCCCCGACTGAACATAGCCCAGCGACGATGGCAGGTTATCGAACAGAGCCTGCACCTGATTGGCCAGTGTGGCCACCACCGCCGGTCCCGAGCCCTGAAATGGCACATGAATCATGCGGGTGTCGGTCGCCTGCTCAAAGGCGGCACCGGCCAGGTGGTTGACGCTGCAGTGGCCCGAGGTGCCAAAGGCCACGGTGTCCGGGTCGGCGCGTAGGCGGGCGATGAATTCCGGCAGATCTTCGGTGCCGAGCTCGGGGTTGACCGCCAGCACATTGGCGGTGCGCGCGATATTGCTGATGGGCGCGAAATCGTGCAGCGGGTGATAGTTGAGTTCGTGGTGGCAGGCGGGATTGACCGCCATGGTGGAGACCGTGGCAATGGAGAGCGTGTAGCCATCGGGCGCGGCACGGGCCGCTTCGGCGGCGCCGATGGCTCCGCCGGCGCCGCCGCGGTTTTCCACGATCACCGCCTGCCCGAGCTGCCTGGCCAAGGGTTCCGCAACGATCCTGGCCACGATGTCGGTGGAGCCGCCAGGGGCAAAGGGCACGATGAGACGTACCGGATGCTCGGGGTAGCCAGCGGCCAGCACGGGGCCGGTGGCCAGCATGCCCAGAAGGCCAGTGACCCACGGCAGGGCCGGTGGGCACAAACGCTTGAGGCAATCGAAGACGGACATCGTGGCTCCTGTTCGTAGCGACGTCGAATTTCATTGTGGCATGGCGGCCGCATCCTGGCTTGGCGCCGCGCCATTCGTGGATTACCCTTGCCGAGCGTTTCAACCTCGAGGCAGTCACCGGCGTGCTCGGCGCCGGCTACAGCTACCGCATTTACGCCACCTTCCCGGAGCACTGGCCCGTGACCAACGCCATCATTTTCGTCTATCTGCTGGTCGTGCTGCTGATCGGCATGTTTGCCGGCCGGCACATCACCAGCATCAAGCAATACGCCATTGCGGGCAAGGCTTATGGGCCGTTGGTCATCTTTGCCACGCTGTCGGCCTCGTTCATTGGTGGTGGCTTTTCCATGGGCAACGCCGAGAAGGTGTTTCTGGTAGGCATCGCCAACATTGTGGCGCTCTGGGGCTTCAGCCTGAAGGAGATCCTTGTGGCGGGATACATCGCTCCGCGCATGGATCGCTACCCTGCGGCCATTTCGGTTGGTGATGTCATGGCCCAACATTACGGCAAGACGGCCAAGATCTTCTCGGGCGTGTTCGGTTTCATTCTGTGCGCAGGGATTCTGGGCGCTCAGATTGGCGCCATCGGTTACGTCACCAATCTGTTTCTGGGCATCGATCGTGTTTGGGGTATTGTGCTGGGATGCGGCATCGTCATCGCCTATTCCACGGCAGGGGGTATGCGGGCGGTCGTCTGGACCGACGTCGTGCAGTTTGTCGTGTTGCTGGTCGGGATGCCGCTCACCTTGTACTTCGGTGTCCAGAGTGCCGGTGGCTTCGATGCCGTACTGAATGCCGTGCCGGCCGAAAATTTGCGCTTGCCATCCGATCCGCTGGCTATCATTGCCCTCGTGTCACTGTTTCTCACCTTCGTGGTGGGCGAAACCATGGTACCGCCGTACTTTCAGCGGCTGCTGATCGGTCGGGACGTCAAGGCAGTGTCGCGCGGCACACTCTACAGTGGGCTGTTCTCCATTCCTTTCTTTCTTCTCACCGGGCTCATCGGCCTGGTGGCGCTGGCGCTGGATCCGGGCCTCAATCCCAATCTGGCGATGCCTTATGTGATTCAGGAGGCGGTGCCGCCCGTTCTCAAGGGCATCGTCATTGCCGCCATTCTTTCCATCGTGATGTCGTCGGCCGATTCGTTCCTCAATTCGGCTGCCATCTGTTTCAGCAACGATATCGTCAAGCCGTTGCGCAAGACGCCGCTGAGCGACCGCGCCGATGTGCTGTTGGCGCGCTTGATCACGCTGGTCGTGGGTGTCCTGGCCGTGGCGTTCGCCCTGTCGATCGACAGCGTGCTCGACATCCTGATCTATTCCTACAACTTCTGGGCACCCATCATTCTGGTGCCGTTGGTGCTGGCTCTGCTGGGTTGGCAGGTGAGTTCGCGACAATTCCTGTTTGCGGCCGTGGCCGGGGCGCTCGCCACCCTCGTGTGGGACGGGTTGCTGGATTCTCCGGGTGGGTTTCACGGTCTGGTCGTGGGCGTGATCGTCAATTTCATCGTCTTTCAATTGGCCGCAACACGCCGCAAGCCGGCGTAAAAGCCGGGGAAGGTGTGAATCGAGCGGTGCCGGGTGGGCTGACGTGGGGTGCGCCCCACGCGCCCGATGCGTCAGGCACGCATCGGGCGTTGAACCATCAGGGCAGCAAGCCGGCGGCCCTGATCGCCAACCAAGCAGCGGCCAGCGCGAGAATCACGGCGGCCAGGCGGAGCAGCCCCTGTTGCCGCATTGGCGACAGCCATTGACCCACGCGATGGGCCAATACGGCGTAGCCCAGCTTGACGCCGCCCACCGACACGCCGGTGATGGCAAACACCACCACGGCGTCGGTAAGCGTCCAGTGCTGCAGATCCACGAAGGCGGGCAAGAAGCCCAGATAGAATGCGATGGCTTTCTGGTCGGCCAGGGTGAGTGACAGGCCCGTGGCAAAACTGGCGCGAGCCCCGGCTGCCTGAGCGTTGCCAAAGGCGCCAGGTGAAGCGGATGCCGCCAAGGGGTCGGGCATCGTGGTGACGCGCATTTGGCGTGCGTCGCACCACAAACGCCAGGCCAGCCAGATCAGCCAGGCTGCGGCCAGCCACACCAAGGTGCGCAACAGCCATTCGGGCAACTGCCGCAGCCCGCTCAGGCCCAGCCAGGCTACTGCCAGATAGATGAAGTCGCCCACCACGATACCCAGTGCGGCCCAGGCGCCCTGGGCGACGCCGCCGCTCAGGGCCCGCGTGGTGACGGCCAGCACGCTGAGGCTGGGCAGGGCGGCCAGCAATGCCATGGCCAGGGCCAACGAGCCCATCGCCAGCGGAGTCAGTGTCAGGTCGGCGAGCAGGGGCATGGCGTGCACACTCAGCGATAGTGTCGTGCCAGCGCATGCGGCGACTCGCCGCGCCAGTAGCGCCAGCGCAGCCGCCACATCAGCCAGATGGTACGCAGGGCGCCGCGCTGGTCCCACCGGCGCCCCGACGTGATGACGCGCTCGCGCAGGCAGGCAGGTGGGGCCAAGCGGCGCAATCGCCGGCTGAGCTCGATATCTTCCATCAACGGCTGTTCGGGAAAGCCCTTGACCTCGTCGAACCGTCGTCGGCTGACAAACAGCGCCTGATCTCCTGTGGCGATACCCGTGAGGCGGGAGCGGCGATTCATCATGGCGGCGATCAGCGGCAGCCAGATCGATCGTCCGTGGATGTCGACGTCGAAACGGCCCCATTCGTGGCCGCGCTCCAGCGCCGTTTGCATGGCCTCGAAGGCATTGTCAGGCAAACGGGTATCGACGTGCAGAAACACCAGCAGGTTGCCGTTGGCCGCGGCGGCGCCGGCATTCTGCTGGCGTGCACGGCCGGGAGAGCTGGTGAGGCGGGTGATGCCCGAGCCCTGCAGGACGCGATGGGTGGCATCGGTGCTGCCACCATCGACGATGATCACTTCGCAACCCTGATCCTGCCAGCGGCGCAGGTGGGGCAGCGCGGCTGGCAGGGTGGCCGCTTCGTTGAGCACGGGAACGATAAGGGAAACGGCCGGCAGTGCCATGATCGCAAGACAGTCAGCGTGCAGAAAAACGGAATGAACGGTAACCGTGGCGCGGTGGCGCACGACACCAGGAAAGTGGGCAGATATCGAGTGTAATGGTACCGTGCACGCCGATCATCTTCGGAGACTCTCATGGACGACATTGCGCGCATCGGTATTCTGGGCGGTAGTGGCTGGTATCGCATGGCCGGACTCGAAGACGTGGCAGAGCACCAGCCGGACACCCCCTGGGGGCGCCCGTCCGATGCCATTCTGACCGGGCGGCTCGACGGGGTGCCCGTGGCTTTTCTGGCCAGACATGGTCGGGGCCATCGCCTGTTGCCCACCGAGATTCCGTATCGCGCCAATATCTTTGCTCTCAAACAGTTGGGCGTGCGCTATCTGCTGTCTTTTTCGGCTGTAGGGTCGTTGCAGGAGTCGATCCACCCCCTGGATCTGGTGTTGCCCGACCAGTTTCTGGACTTCACCCGCCATCGCGCCAATACCTTCTTCGGCGAAGGTATCGTGGGCCATGTGTCGATGGCGCACCCGACGTGTGACGCCTTGCGGAGCGTTCTTGCCACCGCAGCGGAGGAGACAGGCGTGACCCGTCGGGTGGAATTGCACCGAGGCGGCACCTACGTGTGCATCGAAGGACCGCAGTTTTCGACCCAGGCCGAATCCTTCTGGTATCGCAGCCTGGGAGCCAGCGTGATCGGCATGACCAACATGCCGGAGGCCAGGCTGGCACGCGAGGCTCAAATGGCTTACGCCACACTGGCCATGGTGACCGATTACGACTGCTGGCACCCGCGCGAAGCGCACGTGACGGCACAGACCGCCATGGCCAATCTGGCGCGCAACGCCGAGCACGCCGAGATCATCGCCCGAGCCGCCATTCGACATCTGGCTGAGACTCCGCCCGCGTCGGCTGCGCATGGCGCACTCGACACGGCGCTGGCAACGCCACTCGATGCGCTGGATGAGACTCAGCGCGCTCGGCTCGACGTTCTGCGTCTATGATGCCGAAACAGGCCACGCTTGGCTCATCCAGACTTCAGGAGTTTGCACCATGGCTAGATACTCGTTTTCGCGGCTGACTGCCATTCTGGCTGTCGCCTTTTCCGGAACCGCAGTCACGCTGGGTTCGGCCGAAGCCTGCACAAGGGCGCTCTACACCGGAGACGACAACCTGGTGATTACCGGGCGCTCCATGGACTGGATGCAGGATCCGTCCACCAAGTTGTGGGTGTTCCCGCGTGGGATGGAACGCAACGGGGCCGCCGGCCCCGATAGCCCCACCTGGACGTCCAGGTACGGCAGCCTGGTGGCTTCGTTCTACGATGAGGTGACCGTAGACGGCATGAACGAAAAGGGGCTGGTGGCCAACCACCTGTATCTTGCCGAGAGCGATTATGGTGGCCTCGAAGGCAAACCGCCGATGTCCATCGCGCTCTGGACACAATACATTCTGGATCACTATGCCACGGTGGCCGAGGCGGTCGAGGCCCTGGAGAAGGAGCCTTTCCGCCTGCTCACCAAGGCATTGCCGAATGGTTCGGCCGCCAGTGGCCATATGGCGTTGTCAGATCCTACCGGGGATTCGGCCATTCTCGAATACCTCGATGGCGAGCTCACCATCCATCACGGCAAACAGTACAACGTGATGACCAACTCGCCGCCGTTTGATCAGCAGCTGGCGCTGGTGGATTACTGGAATTCGGTGGGGGGTGAGGCCTTCCTGCCAGGCACGCATCGGGCGGCGGATCGTTTCGTGCGCACGCATTATCAGTTGCAGGGCCTGCCCATCAGCGCGTCCAAAGACATCATCTCGGCGGTGCCCGATCAGTCTTACGTCAATCAGGCGAGGGCCGAGGTGCTGTCGCTGATTCGCAGTGTCAGCGTGCCGCTGGGTGTGAGCACGCCGGGTGCACCCAACATCGCCTCCACGCTCTGGCGTACCGTGGCCGATCAGACCAACCTGCGCTGGTACTACGACTCGTCGACCTCGCCGAACACGTTCTGGGTGGATCTGACGGCGCTCGAATTCGGGCCGAAGGCGTCGGCGAAGGTCCTGGATATGACCGGAGGCCAGGTGTTTTCTGGCGAGGTTTCTGCCGAGTTCGTCGATGCCCCCGAGTTCCAATGGCTCGAGGTATTGCCCAAAGATGCCGCCAACCTCAAGCCGACCAAACCGGCCTCTGCCTCGGCTTCTGCGCCAGACTCGCCGGCGTCTCAGGGCCCAAAGGCGGGCTGATGCAATCTCGTCTCCCTTTGCCGCCGCTCGCCGAGCTCAACGAGCCGCAGCGCGCCATACACGACTCCATTCTCGCCAGCCGCGGCAACCTGTCGGGCCCGTTTCTGGCCTGGCTGCACAGCCCGGGGCTGGCCGACCCTGCCGAGAAACTGGGTGCCTTCTGCCGCTATGGCACTGGCTTTACCCGATTCGAAGTCGAGTTGCTCATCCTGTGTGTGGCGGGACACTATCACTGCCCGGGTGAGCAGGCCATTCATGAGCCCATTGCCCGCGATTGCGGCATGAGCGACGACGTCCTGCGCTGCCTGCGTCGCGGCGAAACACCCGTGCTCGACTCGGCTCGCGCCCGTTGTCTTCACGAGCTGGCCAGCACGCTGGTGCGCGACAAGGTCTGGCCGCAGGCGCTTTACGACGAAGGCCTGGCGCTCCTGGGGCAGCAAGGCCTGGTGGAGCTGGTGGGGGTGGTGGGCTATTACGCTTTCACTGCCTACACGCTCAATGCCTTCGACATGCGACCCTAACCTCGATATCATCGGCGGCGCGGGAAGGCTCCGCAGGATTGCCGAGCCGAAGCACCCTCAAGCGCGTCTGTGGCGTTCACACTCGTGGCCCAGTCGTTTGACGTCGATGTTTTCCCGGGTTATATTTGCGTTCTTGTTTTTTCAGGCGGTTAGCTCAGTTGGTTAGAGCGCTACGTTGACATCGTAGAGGTCGTAGGTTCGACTCCTATACCGCCTACCAGATTATGCATGTTGTGCCGCTTTGTGGCTTGCGCCATAGGCGCACAAGGTGTCAAAGCGGCTCAAGTCCCCAGGAACTCGGGGGTTCGAGCGCAAGCCAAACGGAAATCGTCCACTTTTGAACGATTTCCGTTTTTTTTTGCGTGGCCACAAACGGCCTGAGGGTTACATCAGCGCATAAGGCAACCACAGCACCAGAGCCGGGAAGGCCATGAGAAGGCCCAGCCGCACGAGATTCGAGGCCAGATAGGGCATGACTCCCCGGAAAATACCTGCCAGGGGAATTTGCGGTGCCACCGCGTGAACCACAAAGACATTCATGCCAAGTGGCGGGGTGAGCTGCCCGATCTCGATGATGACCACCATGATGATGCCCCACCAGATGGGATCGAGCCCCCAGGCGAGAATCATGGGCAAGACGAACGGCATGGTGATGACCAGTGCCGCCAGTTCGTCGAACACCGCCCCGGCCAGGATGTAAAGCAGTACGAGCAGGGCAAGCGCAACGGGCACGGAAACCCCTGCGTTCTGAATGCTGTCGGTCAGCATTTGCGGGGCCTGGGTGACCGCTGAGAAGTATCCGAACAGCGAGGCGCCGATCAGCAGCACGTAAATCATGCCCGAGATCGCCGCGGTACTGGTCATGACCTGAACGAGTCCGGCGCGGGTGAGACTCCGCCGAGCCAGTGCAAAGAAAAACGCCAATGTGGCACCGACAGCTGCGGCTTCGGTGGCCGTAAACGCGCCCACTGCCATACCACCGACCACGGTGAAGGCCAGTACCACCACCTGCCACCCTTGGCGCATGGCCTGCCATCGTTGGCCGAGGCTGACACGCTCACCGATCGGCGCCAGGGCGGGCCGCCAGCGCGTCACCAACGCGATGGCCACGGCGTGCAGAGTGAGCGCCAGCAAGGCGGGAACCAATGCCGCCAGATACATGGTAACGATCAGCTCTTGCGCCAGTACCGCGTAAATGACCATCACTGCCGAGGGCGGGATGAGGGCACCCAGCGTGCCACCGGCTGCCACGGTTCCGGCGGCGAAGCCTGGCTCGTAGCCGCGCTGCAACATGGAGGGCAACGACGCCTTGCCGAAGGTGGCGGCCGTGGCCACCGAGCTGCCGCACACCGCACCGAATCCGGCACACCCGCCCACCGTGGCCAGGGCCAGCCCGCCCCGACGATGACCGACCCAGGCATACGCGAGACGGTACAGATCTTCCGAGAGGCCCGCCACGTTGGCAAACGCGCCCATCAGGACAAACAAGGGAATCGTGAGCAGGTCGAGCGATGCCAGGTTGTTGACCGACTCGGAGGCCACCATGGCCAGGGCGGGCGACCAGTCGGTCATGAGGGCGAAGCCCACCACCCCGGCAATGCCCATGGCCAGGCCGATGGGCACATGCAGTAGCAGCAGCAGGAAGGTGAACGCCAGGCCGAGTATGGCGAGTGTGGCGGGATCGCTCAAGCTTCGACTCCCGGGTCGTCAGGTGCCCGCCCTCGATTGGCCGTGGGAAGCACGATCACGATAGCCGTGACTGCGGTAACCCACAGCATCAGAGCCACGCCGAACCACCAGGGCCAAACGGCCCAGCGCAAGGTCGGCATGACGTCGCCACTTTGCAGCGTGTCGAGGGCAAATGCCGTTCCTTGCCATGCCATTACGGCGAAGGCCAGGGCAATGACCAGAGCGCCGAAGACCTCGAGGGCCCGAAACGCGATTGGCCCCAGAGATCGCCCGACGAGGCGTACCGTGATGTTGGCCTGACTGGTGACCACGTAGGGCAGACAGCCCGACAACAACAGTGCCGCCGTCAGCGCCGTGATGTCGGTGAGGCCCCGAATGGGGCTGCCGAACAGAAAGCGCAACGACACATCGGCTGTGGTCAGCATGGCCAGGCCGAGCAGGCCCGCCACCGACAACCCGGCCAGGCCGGCCGACAGTCTGGTCATGGCCATTGCCACGTGTTGCATGATGGAGGTTCCTGATAGGGGCGTTGATCCTTCTCAAGGCTCCCGGACTTCGTCGACTTCTGCCACGAAAGACTGATACAGGGCCTGGTTCTCGGGTGAAGCTGTGCGCCAGTTTTCGGTGACCGGCGCCACGGCCGTCTGCCATTCGGCCAGCGTGGCCGAATCGGGATCCACGACGGTGTTGCGCCGCGACCTTGCGGCTTTCTCCATCACCTCGACTTGCTGTTCGTCGAATGCAGCGGCAATGCGTGCCGACAGTGCCTCACCGCTGAACTCGTCGAGCGCGGCCTTGGCGGGTGCGGGCAAGGCGTCGTATTTGTCCTGACGCATGACGACACCTACCGCCACGGCGCCAAGCGGGACGTTGAGGTGGTGCGAAGTGACCTGATCGACTTTGAAGTCGCCCACGAACCCCCAGTTGTTCAGGGTGAGATCGACCACGCCTCGCGACAGTGCCTCGGCAATCTGGCCGCCACCCACCTGGACGGGAGTGGCGTTTAGCAGCTCGGCCGTCTGGGTCAGAATGCTGCCCGACACCCGGGCGCGCTTGCCACTCATATCGGTCGGCGTCTGGATGGGTGTGGTGGCATGGATGGTGACGGGTGGAGTGGCCGCCACCGCCAGCACCTTCAGATCGTCGAAACCACGCAACTCGCCACGTTCATACATTCGCTGCAATGCCAGACTGCCTTCACGGGCATTTTCGATGGCAAAAGGCAAGCCGACGACGTCGGCGTCGTCGAATCGTCCGGGGGTGTAGGGCAGCACCACCCATGCCAGATCGGCGACGCCATCGAGCACGAGCTTGAGCTGCTGGGTGGGGTTGCGACCCAGTGCACCACCCGCAAACATGGTGATATCGAGCGTGCCCTCCGACGCGGCCGACACCTCTTTGGTGAATGGCGTCAGCACCGTTGACGTCAGTTTGGCCATGGGGGGCTCGAAACTCGAGAAGCGAAGGTTGGCGACTTCTGCTGCCTGAAGCGGCGCCGATACCAGACCGGCCGATATCATCACGCCGAACCATGCCGACACGGTGGCCCGACGAGAGGCAGAACGAAGAGATTTGAACATGACGATCTCCTGACCCAGTGAGTTTAAAAATTATTATCTAATGAGATTATTCGTTTTTATAACGAGTCAGGGACTCATGTCGCCTAGGGAATACCCTGCGATGATTCGGGTTCGACATGCCTAGGATTTACCCTAGGATCTGATCATTTGGCATTGTCAAACGATTGGCATGGGTTAAAAACGAGGCAACCGCCGAACGACAATGGCGGCGGGCACGGAGCGCTGACTCCACTTGCCCTGGATATTTCACCCCGTACAGGAGACACCCGTATGCGTCGCACCGCTATTGCATTGACTGGCCTGGGCCTGGCGTTGGCATTTGCCAATCCCGTCATGGCTCAGGGCGATGCCGCCAATTTCCCCAACAAGCCGATCAGCGTGATCGTCACATTCCCGCCGGGCGGCTCGGCCGATACCGTCATGCGCTTGCTGGCGCCGGAACTGGCCAAAGAGTTGGGCCAACAGCTCATCATCGAGAACCGGCCCGGCGCGGGCGGGCATATCGGCATGTCGGCGCTCGCCGAATCCGACCCCGACGGTTACACCATCGGCGTTGGTGCTGCGGGTGCGATGGCCATCAATCGCATGTTCTATCCCGAACAGAATTTCGAACCGCTCGAAGAGTTGGCGCCCATCACGTTCCTGGCCAACATTCCCTTTGTCTGGTTGGCCCGCGAAGATCTGCCGGTCGACGACGTCGGTGGACTGGTGCAATGGGTCAAGGATGGCAACCCGGCATCGGCCGGCCATGGTGGCAACGGTTCTGCCATGCATTTGTCCATCGAATTGCTCAACCAGATGGAAGACATCGACCTCAACGTGATTGCCTACAAGGGCAGTGGCCCCGCGGCCACCGACACCGCCGGTGGTCAGGTCGACGTGTCCGTGGTGGACATCCCGTCCGCGTTGCCGCATGTGCAGTCGAACCGGGCCAAGATGCTGGGTGTCACCACGCCCGAGCGTCTGGCCGACCGTCCCGACCTGCCGGCCGTGGGAGAGTCGGTAGACGGATATGCGTCCACCGGTTGGTTCGGCATGGTGGCCCCGGCGGGCACGCCCGAGCCGGTGCTCGAGAAGCTGCATGCGGCGTTCGACAAGGTGTTGACCGACCCCGATATGGTCAAGCGCGGCCATGATCTGGGCGTGTATCTGCAGCCCATGACGCCGGCTGAATATACGCAGTTCATCAGCGACGAAACCACCAAGTGGGAAGAGGTCATCGAAGCGGCAGGCGTGCGGCCCAACTGATTGTCGCGGTAGCCCCTGGCGCCATTCGGCGGACGCTTCGGCGTCCGCTCGTTTTTTCAAGGAGTCACTCATGCAGGTTCCATTGCGCATTGGCGATCGTCTGGTGCCGGCTGCCAGCGGCAAGACGTTTGTGCGCCACAACCCCTTGTCGGGTGAAGCGGTAAGCGAGGCGGCCGCCGCGTCGGCAGACGACGCCCGGCAGGCGGTGGCAGCGGCTCAACACGCATTCGAGTCGTGGTCCGACACCGGCCCCAACGCGCGGCGTAGCGCCATTCTGGATGTGGCCAGCCTGCTGGCCGAAAGAGCCGAGGCGCTCGTGGCGATGATCGTGGCCGAGACCGGCACGTCGCAAGGTTGGGCGCGGTTCAATGTGCAGGGTTCGGTTGCCCTGTTGCGCGAGGCCGCATCCATGGCCACTCAGGTGGGTGGCGAGGTGGTGCCGTCCGACAAACCGGGTTGCCTGGCCATTACCGAGCGTGTGCCGGCAGGTGTGGTGGTGTCGATGGCACCCTGGAATGCCCCGTTGCTGCTGGGCTTGCGCGCCATCGCGATGCCGCTGATTTGCGGCAACACCGTGGTGTTCAAGTCGTCCGAGCACTGCCCGGCCACGCATCACATGATGGGTGAGCTGTTTGTGGACGCCGGGCTACCGGCCGGTCTGGTGAACGTGATTTCGCACGATCGCGCCGATGCCCCCGAAGTGGTGGAGGCGCTGGTGGCGCACCCTGATGTTCGACGGGTCAATTTCACCGGCTCCACTCAGGTGGGGCGCATCATTGGTCGACTGGCCGGGCAGCATCTCAAACCGGCACTGCTCGAGCTGGGCGGCAAGGCACCGCTGGTGGTGCTGGCCGATGCCGATCTCGATCTGGCGGTGGAAGCCGCGGCTTTTGGTGCGTTCATGAATCAGGGGCAGATCTGCATGTCCACCGAGCGCATCGTGGTCGATGCTTCAGTCGCCGATGCCTTTGTGCAGAAACTGGTGGCGCACGCGCGCACCATCCAGGCCGGTCGGCCTGAAGCGGGCAGTGCATTGGCTGGCTTGATCGACGCGGCAGCGGCCGATCCCGTGCGTGAACTGATCGAAGAGGCGCAAGGTCATGGTGCCGAGCTGCATCTGCCATGGCAACAAGAGGGCGCTATCGTGCAGCCCATGGTGCTTGATCAAGTGACGTCTGCCATGCGGATCTATCACGAGGAATCGTTTGGGCCGGTGGCGTCGATCGTGCGGGTGGCCGACGAGGCCGAGGCCGTGCGTGTGGCCAACGATACCGATTACGGGTTGGCCGGCGCCGTGTACGGCCGCGATCTGGCCCGTACGTTGCGGGTGGCCCGCAAGCTGCGCTGCGGTATTTGCCACATCAATGGTGCCACCGTGGCGAGTGAATCACAGTTGCCGTTTGGTGGCATGAAGGCCAGTGGCTATGGGCGATTCGGTGGCAAAGCGGTAATCGACGAATTCACCGAGCTCCGCGTGCTGAACATTCATACCCGCGATAACCACTACCCGATGGGTTGAGGGGCGTCGGCAGGCTTCAGCCGCGCTGAGGGCTGGCGCCGCGAGGATTCGGCTCTGGCTATGTGGCGTTGTGCCGTTGCGCCAGCTCAATGCCAGGGCCAACCGAACCACCACCCGCGGCTGAAGCGTGCTTCCAGCGGAAGCTGGTTGACCAACCAGCGAGGTGGGATGGCTTCGTCGGTTTCGACGATCACGAGCAAACCACGCTTCTGCGAACTGAAGGCGGCGCGAATGTCGGATGGAATGGTCTCGGTCATGTGAGGGTCACTTCGGATGTGGGCATCGAGCCAGCGACCATCCGGCAGTTTCAGTCGCAAGGCCTGACCGGCCTGGGCGTAGTCGGCGTATGCCAGATCGATATAGGCGTAAATGGTGGCCGCATCCGAACTGCGCAAGCGCATGAGCAGCGTTCCGGGACCGACATTCTCTCCTTCGTTCACGAGAATCTCGACCACTTCGCCTGCGCTTTGTGCGCGGGATGCCAGGGAGCTCAGCTTTTGTTGCAGCCAATTTTCTTCGGCATCGCGCATTCCGTCCGCGCGTACATCCGATGGGTTGGCGGAGGCCTGCATCTCGCGCTGTTGCAGCTCCAGCAGCTGCGCCAGTTTGCCGTCGCGGTCGTCGGCCGCAGCCATGAGCTCGCCGCGGGTGGCCGCTCCCTGGCTCAACAGCCGGGTCACGATGGCAATACGCCGCTCGGCGCGCTCCAGCTGGTCGGTGAAGACCTGGTTGAGACTGCCGCTGCGGGTATACGGCAGGTTGGCCAGCTCGGCAGAGACCGCTCGCAACTGTTCCAGACGCAGGCGCCATTCGGGATTTTCCAGTTCCACCAGCAGCTGGTGACGTTCGACTTTCTGTCCCGGTTCGACCAGCACGCGAGTCACCTGCGCCGCGTCGCGTGAGCGAACCTCTGTGATGGAGAAGAGAATCTGTGCCGGCACTTCGACAATCCAGATCGACCAGGCCAGCTTGCCCGCAAAGATCAGGATGGGGCTCGCAACCAGCAGCAGGATCAGGTACCAACGCAGCCTGAACGCCGTTCGCTTGCCTGGGGCGTACAACACCTTCGCTCCGCCATCGCGGGCCGGGTGATGTTCTTTGGCGCTGTCAAAACGAATTTTCATGGCCGCCCTAGGGCGATATCCTGTTTGCTGAAATAGTTCCAGTCTTGCCAGTCAACGCCGCCAACACCGAGCGGTGACAAGTCGTTTTCCCATTGGGCGAGCGCCTGTTGCATGTCGTTGCGAGAGTGGTGCGCCCAGCTTTCGGTGTCGGCAAGTTGGGGTTCAACACTTTGTGCAAGACGAATGCGCAACCTCGGCCAGCTGCTGGCCACCTGGGCCGCCAAAGCGGTACTGCGCTGCGTATTGGTGGTGTAGATCATCAGGCTCACACCCTTGACCCCCGCGATGGCCACGCCGCAGGGCACGCAGGTTGCTCCCGGTGCCTCGGGGGTAAACCAGCGGTGGTGGCTGGAGATCTCGAGTGGCCAGGGGCTCACCCGATTGGCGGCGGCCAGTGTGTCGATCCAATTTTCCACCCGCCGCTCGGGTACCGGCCAGCCCGATTGCTCCACCTCCAGGTCGAGGTGCAAGCCCGTAAAAGGCAGGCCTGCGAGCGATCGGATCAGGTCGAGTAAATGTTGCCGATGTTCGGGTTCGATCCAGGACGGCTCGCCCAGCAGCAGGTAGATCTGCATGTTCTGCCGTGCCGCCTTTGAAAGGGTTTCCTGCAAGTGGCGTCTGGTGTCGGTCAAGCGCCTGGTCTGGTCAGCGTCCAGTCCGACGTAAACGCGGGTGAAGCCGGCGTGTTGCAGCCTGGCGAGCTCCTGGTTCCGAGTGTCGGGGCTCAGCAAGGCATGAGAGTTCCAGAGATAGACACCGTAGGTCCAGTCGGCTTGGCGCGTGGCGGGTGCCGCAGGCCTTGAGGCTTGTGTAGCGCGCGCTGTTGGCGCGACAGCCTTGTCCGGCTGGCCCAGGGGCCAGGTGAGGGTGGAACCACCGAGGAGGGCTCGGGCTTCCTGCGCGTCATTGATGAAGATCTGCAATTCGGCTTGTTGCCGCCACAACTGGTGCACAGCTGCCAACAGGTCAAACCGCGTCTGGAACCAGGCCAGCCGGGAGGTTTGCAGTTGTTCGATCGCGTCACCCTCGTCGAGCTCCAGTCGCGCCTGCTGTTCGCTGACGCGCAATCTCGCAGCCGTCAATTGCCCTTGTCTGTCGTTCAAGGTGAGCAGAGATTGTTGGTGGGCGCGCAGCACCGCGGCCAGGTCGATCATCAATTGGCGTTTTTCGGCCAGAAGTCGGTCGCGCGCGGCGCTCCAGCGAAGGTGTGCCTCGTCACGCGCAGCGCGATGATGCGTGAGAATACCGAGGGGAATCGAAAAGTTCAGTGCGGCAACCACGCTGCTGCCATAGCGGGACACTCCGCTGCGATCTTCTACGGCCAGACCGACGCTGACGGAAGACTCGATGCTGTTGTACCAGGGAGGGGTTCTGTTCGCCTGAACATAGTCAAGCTCGGCCTCACGATCCTTGACGTCGGGGTGGCCTTCCATGGCGTACTGCCAGCGTTCCAGTGGAGCGATCCGGGTGTAAAGCGGCGCCACAACGGCCTTGGCATCGCTCGGCAGCGACATCGACGCCATCAGTGCCAGCAGGCTGCGCTCGGCTTGCTCCTGACGCATTGCGAGCTCGCAGCGCTCGAGCAAGGCTTGCCACCCTTGCTCGAGCGCTGCGGCGTTCGAGTGGCGCATCCACCCGGCGGCCCGTCGGTCCGCAATCTCGCCCAGTGCCGTGTGGGCCTGCGGTTGCAAGGTCTTGCACAACTCGAGCTCTTGCTGGGCGCGCCACCAGTTGGCATAACTCATGCGCAAGCCAAGCTGCTGCTCGGCCCGTTGCACGGCGATGGACAGCTCGCTGCGCCGGGCAATCAGTTGAGCCTGTTCCAGGGCATCGAGCTGACGCTTGAGGCTACCCAGCAAGGGATAGCTGATGCCGATATCGGCATTGCGGGAGTAGTGGTCGCTGATCTGGTTGGCGCTGTTGAGCTCGCGGTAGTGTCCCGTGCTGGCGCCGAAGAAAGCACGCGGGCCCATCTCGCTCTCTCGCATCTCCTTGAGCTTCAGGTCGGCCCGATGCCATGATTCGGCCGCCGTCACCGCCGGGTCGAGGTTCACGCGATCCAGCAGGGTTTCAAGCGATACGGGTGTGGCCCCGGCCGATAAGGTCGACAACAAGAAAACGAAGGTAAAGAGCAGTTTGTGCATCAGAATCTTGTGGCTTTTTTCAATACCCACCAGGGAGCCATGGCGGTTTCTTCGTGGCCGCGGCGCCATGCCTCGTTCACAATGGCCACCGCACTCCAGCAGCGCATGATCATCATGAAGACCGGGAAGATGGGTAACCAGATCAGAAGCCTGGCATCTTGGCGTGGGCGTTCGGACACCATCAGCAGCATGGCCAGAAACAAGACAACGGTTTGCAGCAGGTACAGCGCGTAAATGAGGCTGAACAGAAGCAGCAGCGCAGGCAAGGAAAGAACAATGATGGCCGTGAGGGTGTAGGCGATGATCACGAAGGGCAGCACCAACTGAAAGAAGAGACCGCTCAACAGCGTCATGACAAAGTTGGCCCAGCCGATCAGGCCCGGATTCATGCTGTGTTTGTGCTTGCGGATGTAAAGAAAGTACAGATCACCATCCCATCGCAAGCGCTGTTGCAGGAACTGCCAGAACGTCACTGGAGCATCGGTATGGCCAATGGCGCCGGGCTCGAAGGGAATGCGTATCTTGCGTCGACCCGCATAGCTTTTGATGCGCAGGGTCAGGTCGAGATCTTCTGCGGTGTGGGTATCCCAGCCTCCCATCCGATTCAGAAAGCTGCGTCGGAAGGCGCCGAAGGCTCCCGATATGTTGTTCACCACATTCCATTCTGCCAGGCCGATCTTCGACATGTGAATGGAGATCAGATATTCGATCGCCTGCATGGCCGTGGTGGCCGAGGCGCCAGCGTTGCGTACCCGCAGGCTTCCGGCAACAGCCGGCACGTCGGGGTCTTCGAAATGCGCAACCATGGCGCTGACCATGTTGTTGTCGAACGAGGTGTCACCATCCAGTGCCATGACGATCTCGCCAGTGGCCATGCCAAGGCCGGCGTTCAACGAAGACACTCGGCCGCCTCGTTGCCACTTGGCGATAGGTCTTACCTGGCGTCGGGGGTGCAGTCTTCGATCAAGGTGAAAACTGCGTACTGCCCGCAAGGTAGCGGTATTCGCGCTGGCGCCATCGACCACCGGAATGATCTCGATATGGCCCCGATAGGTCTGTTCGGCAAGGCTGCGAAGGGTTTGCAACACATCGCTGCCTTCGCTGTAGCAGGTAATGATGCAACTTACGGTCGGTGTGTAGCGCGAAGGTTCGGGCGCCACCGAACCGAGGCGTGTGAACCAGCGCAACACGCCCAGCAATACCATCAGATTCAGGGGCAGCTCGAACAGCAGAAAATAGGGGAACAACATCAGGAACAATTGCGTCGTGCCATCGTTGCGTGACAGTTCCTGAATGAAGGCGCCCAGAGTTTCCGGCATGATGTGCTCACGCTTCCAGTTCGTTGGTCAGGCGGCCAAGCAGAGCTGGAGCCGTCTCATTGGGGTGCACCTCGTGGGGTGCACTGTAGACTACCGTGCGAAAATCGATTTGCACGCCGAGCTGCACAAACAATTCGGGCAGAGATGCCAGACGCTCAAGCAAGGTATCGGCTCCATCCCGACCGGTTTCAGGCAACAGGATCCATAAAATGTCGTCTGATGGGCGTGCGCAGCGGTCAGCCTGGCGAATGATTTCAACAAGTCTCGACACGATGGCATCCAGCACCGCGTAACCCTGTCGTTCTCCCAGTTGCTGCAAGGTTTGTCGCAGATTCACCAATCGAAGTCCCAGGATCGAGAACACGGGCTTCTGGTAGCGATTGACGACCTCAAGCAACCAATCGAGGGCGTAAGTGAACGTTTCCATGTTCACCAAACCATGAAAGTCGAAATGGGCGTCGAGATCGAGCGCATCGACGCCGCCATGACGGCAGCGCAGACGACCGGTCTCGGTCAGCTGATAGGTGTAGATTTGCTGGACTTTCAGCGCATCGGGCTCATGGCTGGTGTTGCAATCGAGACATCGTGCCTGAATCCGGGCATCCACGAAAAAGGCATTGCAATCATCGCAGGAGTAATTCTCCATGGGCCTGTCGTAGTCGCTGCCAATGTGGCGCAGTCGGGTCATGCAGTTTGGGCAAAACATGCCGCCGTCTTTCAGGAAGGTTTCCTGCGAGCCAACGTGACCACACACAAAACAGTGCAGCGAAGGCCTGCGGTGAATCGCCAGGGAATTGCACTCGGGGCAGATGTCCACGTAGTTCAGATGGCCCGAACCGCATCGAGTGCAGCGCCGAATGCGGTCGATCAGCGCTTCGGGCTCGATCCAGCCTTGCTGCACCATGAATTGCAAGGTCCAGAAAAAATCGTGCTCTCCTGCTTTCTGGGTGAACGCTTCGAGTATGGGGTAGGTGTACACCGACGGCGTGCTGGGATCCGGGTAACTGCGCAGTTTGCGTTGTGGCCCGGTCCACAACCATGCCAGCAACTGGAATTCCAGACTGGCCAGGGCCAGCGTCTCCTTGATCAATTGAATGCGTTCGTGCCAGGTGCCATATTCCAGGCAAAGTTGATCTTCGGTAGGCGGCAACAGGCCGTCGCCCAGGGCCTGGCAAATCCCGTCATTCCCACGCACCCCGTAAACAAGGACGTGCGAGTAGCCAGGCTGGGATCGCAATGTGTTCAATATGCTGGCTTCGTCAGCTTCGGGCATGTCCAGCACCACCATGTCGCAAAGAGGCTGCGCGAGCAGGTCTTCAACGGACGCATGGTGTTGTGTGCGCTCTTCCAGAAGATGCCGAGTGCCGGCGCCGATCTGGGCGATATTCAACGAGGAAAGGGTGACGCGCATGCTCGGCTTCTTCGACGATGTCTTGGTTCTGCGTTTCTCACGCATGAGAATGATTATGAACCTAATAATCAATGTCTCAAAAGATCGTCTGTTGAATCCGGCGCTTTTACGCGCGAGCCTGCGAGTTTCGGAGCTCCCGTTTCGTGATTCGCAACCGGGTGTTTCCGGTGAAGCGCACAACGACGCCTGAGGGCAGAGCCCTGCCGAGCTTTCGGGGGGGTGGCGTTGAGCGGTGCGGCGGAATCAGCGAGGCAGTTGCCGCGCGAGCTCGGTGGCCTCGTCGAGGTCACGATACAGGCGTTCGAGCCGCTCGCGGCCGATGGTGGCCTCGAGCTCGCGATATTTGGTGTCGACCACCGGGCGCATGCGGGCAATCAATGCCTCGCTGCGCGGCGTGAGCGAGATCGCCTGCCGTCGTTGATCGGCGTCGACTCGCTCCCGCACGATCAGGCCGGCCGACTCCATACCGGCCAGCATGCGGGTGAGGCTGGGGCTGAGGATCTGGCAGCTGCGGGCGATCTGGTTGGGCTCCATGGGGCCCTCTTCACTGAGCGTCCGCAGCACGCGCCACTGCTGCTCGGTGACTCCCGCCTCGTTGAGCACGGGTCGAAAGTGCGCCATCAGGGCTTCGCGTGCGTGCAATAGCAGATGCGGCAGGTTGCGATGGTGAAAACCTTGCATGCGCGACCTCGTTATGCCGCGCGCCAGGCGGCCCAGGCGAGCAAGGCCCAGCCCGCCATGAAGGCGATGCCACCCAGGGGGGTGATGGCGCCCAGGACGCGCGTGCCGCTCAGCACCAGGGCATAAAGGCTGCCCGAAAACAGCACGATGCCGGCCAGCATGAAGCCGGCCGACCAACCTGCCAGCTGGCCGAGCCGGGCGGTCAGGGCTGCCAGCGCCAACAAGGCCACACCGTGAATCAGGTGGTACAGCACGCCGGTATTCCAGGCCGACACGAGCTCCGCCGAGACGCGCTGCTTGAGGCCGTGAGCGCCAAAAGCGCCGGCCGCCACGGCCAGAATCATGTTGAGAGAAGCCAGCAATACCAGAATGCGGTCAGTCATGGGCGTAGGGATCGGGCAGTTTGAGACGGGCCAGGATGGCCACTTCGAGGGCTTCCATGGCCTGGGCCTCGGTGTCGTCTTCGTGATCATAGCCCAGTGCATGCAGAGTGGCGTGAACCACCAGGTGGGCGGCATGAGCCAGTAGCGATTTGCTCTGGTCGCGTGCCTCGTCTTCGAGCACGTCGACACACACAACGGCGTCGGCGTGCAGGGTGCCTTCCGGATCGGTGTCGTATATGAATGTCAAGACATTCGTGGCGTAGTCGCGACCGCGATACTCGCGATTGAGTTCTCGAGCTTCGTCTCGCGCTGCCAGCCGCAAGGTGAGCGCCAGCCGTGAAGGCAAATCCGGCACCTGACGTTGCGCCAATTCGCGCAGGGTGTGCATCACCCAGCCGCGCAGACGCCAGCGTGGCAGTTCGTTGCGAGTTTGAGCATATTGCACGGCCAGGCTGAGGGCAGGGGCGAGCGCGGTGGCAGTTTTGCGGTGTGGCGATCGGGCGGCGGAGGACATGACTGGCCCGCGCCTCAGTCGCGCGCCGGGGCGGCGCGTTCGTAGGCGTCGACGATACGGGCCACCAGCGGATGGCGCACCACATCTTCACTGGTAAAGCGTGCCATGGCGATGCCATTGACGCCACGCAGCACCTTGAGGGCATCGTGCAGGCCGCTCTTGTGACCCCGTGGCAGATCCACCTGCGACGGGTCGCCGGTGATCACGGCCTTGCTGCCAAACCCAATGCGGGTGAGGAACATCTTCATCTGCTCGGGCGTGGTGTTCTGGGCCTCGTCGAGAATGACAAAGGCGTGATTGAGCGTGCGCCCGCGCATGTAGGCCAGTGGCGCGATTTCGATGATCTGCTTCTCGAACAGTTTCTGCACCCGCTCATAGCCCAGCAGATCATAGAGTGCATCGTAGAGCGGTCGCAGGTACGGATCGACCTTTTGCGCCAGATCGCCGGGCAGAAAGCCGAGACGTTCGCCCGCTTCCACGGCCGGGCGCGTAAGCACCAGACGTTGCACGGCATCGCGCTCGAGCGCATCGATGGCACACGCGACGGCCAGCCAGGTCTTGCCGGTACCGGCCGGGCCGGTCCCAAACGTGATGTCGTGCGTGAGGATGCTTTTGAGGTATTGGTGCTGACGGGGCGTGCGGGGGCGCAAGTCACTGCGGCGCGTTTTCAGCACGATGATGTCGTCGCCGAGGTCGGGCGTCGTGACGGCGGCAGGACTTTCTTCGGTCACGGCCTCGGACGTGGCCTCGGGTGAATGGCGCTGCATGGCCTTGAGCTCCACCAGGCCGAGCTGAACATCGTCGACGGATAGCGGGGTATGGCGTGCCCGGACATGCAGGAAATTCACCGCCACGGCAGCCGCGTCGGCGCGTTCACCATTGAAGGTGACGCGGTTGCCGCGCCGCCCGATGTCGACATTGTAGGCCGCGCCCACCTGGCGCAGGTTCTCGTCGAGCGGGCCGCACAAGTTGGCCAGCTGGGTGTTGTCGCCATCGAGGTGCACAACGGCCGATGCAGGGCGTTGACGTTGACGTTGCCGGGCCTGGTTCATGCGCCGGCCACCTCGCCGGCATCAGCCGAAGTCTCGGAGGTGACCACTTCGCCACGCAGGGTGTGGGCCTTGGCCTCGGTAATGCGAACGTCGATCATCTGCCCGATGAGCCGGGGCGGCGCAGGGAAGTTGACGATGCGATTGTTTTCGGTGCGACCCATGAGTTCGCTCTGGCTGCGTTTGGAGTAGCCCTCGACCAGGATGCGATGCGGCTTGCCCACCATGGCCTGACTGATCGCAGCCGCCTGTTCGTTGATCCGGGCTTGCAAGCGTTGAAGTCGCTTGAGTTTGACATCCTGCGGCGTGTCGTCGTCGAGATCGGCGGCCGGTGTGCCCGGGCGGCGGGAGTAGACGAACGAAAACGATTGGTCGAAGCCGATGTCGTCGATCAGCTTCATGGTCTTGTCGAAATCTTCGGCGGTTTCGCCGGGGAAGCCCACGATGAAATCGGACGACAGGGTGAGCCCCGGACGGGCGGCACGCAGACGACGCACGATCGACTTGAATTCGAGTGTGGTGTAGCCCCGCTTCATGGCCGCCAGCACGCGGTCGCTGCCTGCCTGAACCGGCAGGTGTACGAACGGTACGAGCTTGGGGAGCTCACCGTGCGCTTCGATCAGGCGCGGTGTCATTTCCTTCGGGTGGGAGGTGGTGTAACGGATGCGTTCGATGCCCGGAATTTCGTGCACGTATTCGAGAAGCAGTGCGAAGTCGGCGATCTCGCCAGCGTCGCCGAGAGGCGCGCGGTAGGCATTGACGTTCTGACCCAGCAAGGTGACTTCGCGCACGCCCTGGTCGGCCAGATCGGCTACCTCGGTGAGCACGTCATCGAATGGCCGCGAGACCTCCTTGCCGCGTGTGTAGGGCACCACGCAGAAGCTGCAATACTTGCTGCAACCTTCCATGATGGAGACGAAGGCGGTGGGCCCTTCAACCCTGGCGGGGGGCAGGTCGTCGAATTTCTCGATCTCGGGGAAGCTGATGTCGATTTGCGGCCGGCTTTCGGATCGCCGTCGGGCAATCAGCTCAGGCAGTCGGTGCAGGGTTTGCGGGCCAAACACCACGTCGACGTACGGCGCGCGCTGCACGATGGCCTCGCCCTCCTGGCTGGCCACGCAGCCGCCCACACCGATCACCAGGTCGGGCCGCTCCTGCTTGAGCTGGCGTACTCGGCCGAGGTCGGAGAACACCTTCTCTTGCGCCTTTTCACGCACCGAACAGGTATTGAACAAAATGACGTCGGCGTCTTCAGCGCGATCGGTGAGCTCCAGTGGGTGCTCGGCGTTGAGTACGTCGATCATCTTGTCGGAGTCGTATTCGTTCATCTGACAGCCAAAGGTGCGGATGAACAGTTTGCGGGGTTTGATGGTGTCTGTGGTCATGGGCTGTGCCGTAACGGGGATTAGCCCGCGGGCAGGGTCTCGGTTGGGGCAGGTTGCGCCCGGGTCGGGACGCGGCCTGCCTTTGGGTGGTGGGTCAGGGTTGCGCCGGCTCTTTCATGATCTGGCGATACCACTCGTGAAAGTGCTGCATGCCGTCTTCCATGGGCGACTGGTACGGCCCGGCTTCGTTGGTGCCACGCTCGTACAGGCGCTTGCGACCGGCGTCCATGCGCTCGGCGATTTCGTCGTCTTCGATGGCGGTTTCGAGGTAGGCGGCCTGCTGGGCTTCGACAAACTCGCGCTCGAAAGCGGCGATTTCTTCAGGATAATAGAACTCAACGATGTTGACGGTTTCCTGGGGGCTCTTGGGGTAGAGCGTGGACAGCACCAGGCAGTGCGGGTAGAGCTCGATCATGTGCGTGGGGTAGTAGGTCACCCAGATGGCGCCGAAATCGGGGCTTTGCCCCTCGCGAAATGACAGCAGCTGGTCGTGCCAGGCCTGATACACCGCCGAGCCCGGTTGAGCCAGGGCCTTGTGTACGCCCACGCGCTGCAGGCTGAACCAGGGGTCGAATTCCCAGGAGAGGTCGTCGCACGTAACGAACTGGCCCAGGCCCGGATGAAACGGGCCCACGTGGTAGTCCTCGAGGTAGACCTCGATGAAAGTCTTCCAGTTGTAATGGCATTCGTGGCGCTCCACGCGGTCGAGCACATAGTGGCTGAAATCGAATTCGGGGCGTTGCAGCAGCGAGCCGAGGTCGCGCGCCACCGGACGTGGGCCCTCGAACAACATGCCGTGCAGATTCTGCAATGGCCAGCGCTGCAAATCGAGATCGGGGGTGGCGTCGAATTGCGGGGCACCCAGCAGGCGTCCGCTGGGGTCGTACGTCCAGCGGTGCAGGGGACACACGATGTTGCCGCCCTGAGCGCGCAAATTGCCGTGACAGTTGTCGCCGCCGGCCACGTTGCCGGCACTGCCGCCAAGCATCAGCGCCTGCCGGTGACGGCACACGTTGGACAACAGCTCAACCCCTTGAGCGTGACGCACCAACACCCGGCCGTTGTCTTCGTGCTGAAGCGTGCGGAAGTCGCCCACCTCGGGCACGAGTTTTTCGTGGCCCTGGTAGATGGCGGATTGCTGGAAGATGCGTTGCTGTTCGCGCTCGAAGCGCACCTGATCGAAGTAGGCTTCAACGGGCAGCTGCGCGCGGCTTGCCGCCACGTGTGCCATGCGACCAATATCGGTCATGATTCCCTCCGCGGGCGGGGTCTGCCTGCCCGGAACGTGCCCAGCGTGATGGCAATGCGCTGTGGCAATGCAGAACACAAACCTGACGTACGCTTGGGTTTGAAGAACCAAACCCAACATTGTAACCTGAAACTCGGCTGGATTGCGTCGATTGGCGCCCCGAAAACTGGCGTCCCCAGCTTGGGGCAAACGCTTGGACGCGACCGGGCCGCGAGGGGTTCCGCGGGAGCCCGTCTGCGCGTTGCCTGATGCCGGCCTCGCGCGTAGGCGCGACCCGATCGCTTACAATGCCGGGTTTGGTAATTGTCCGACATCGATCCCGGAGGTCTGTTTGGCTGGAGCAAAATCAAGCGGCAAGGCTTCGGCGCCCGAGGCCGTGGAGCCCGACCTGCTGGGCGAGCCGCCGCTCGCCGGTGCCGTCCAGGCGGCGGGCGAGGCCGGGCCGGCTGCCAATTTCGAAAGTGCGCTGGCCGATCTCGAGGCGCTGGTTCAGCAGCTCGAGTCGGGTGAACTGTCTCTCGAGCAGGGGCTTGACGCCTACCGACGCGGAGTCGGGCTGGTGCGACAGTGCCAGGAGCGGCTTGCCCGTGCCGAGCAACAAGTGAAGGTCCTCGAGGCTGATCTGCTGCGTCCGCTGGCCGACGACGACCTGCGGGGCGATGCATGACGGCCCTGCCGTCTGCCGTGGCTCGCGAAGGTGTGCCGCTGGGCGACTGGATGCGCAGTCAGCGTGAGCGCGTCGAGGGGGCCCTCGATCGATGTCTGCCTGCCGTGCAGGCGCCCACGGAGCGTCTGCACGACGCCATGCGCTATGCCGTACTGGGTGGTGGTAAACGCGTCCGGGCCCTGCTGGTGTATGCCGCTGGGCAGGGCTGCCAGGCCCGGGGGCAGGGCGCTGCGGCGGCGCTCGATGCGGCGGCCTGTGCAGTCGAGCTGGTGCACGCCTACTCGCTGGTGCACGACGATTTGCCCTGCATGGACAACGATGTCTTGCGTCGCGGCCAACCCACGGTGCATGTCCGGTACGATGAAGCCTGCGCCATGCTGGCGGGCGATGCCCTGCAACCGCTGGCCTTCGAGGTGCTGGCCCGAATGCCGATTGCTCCCGCGCTGGTCATCCAGGCCACTCGCCAATTGGCTCGTGCCATTGGCAGCGAAGGCATGGTGGGCGGGCAAGCCATCGACCTCCAGAGTGTGGGCAAGCCGCTCGACCTCCTGCAGCTCGAAACCATGCACCGGCTCAAGACGGGCGCCCTGTTGCAGGCTTCGGTGGCCCTGGGCGCCATCGTGGTGGGCGCCAGTTCCACGGTGCGCCGTGCGCTCGATCGCTATGCGCGAGCCCTCGGCCTGGCGTTTCAGGTGGTCGACGACATTCTCGATGTCACTGCCGATAGCGCCACGTTGGGCAAGACGGCCGGCAAGGACGAAGCCGATCACAAGCCCACCTACGTGAGTCTGCTCGGCCTGGACGGGGCTCGCGATTTTGCCGAGTCGCTGCGTCAGGAAGCTCACGCCGGCCTGGCCGACCTGGGCGAGGGCGCCCGGCACGCCGAGCGACTGGCCCAACTGGCCGATTACGTGGTGCTGCGTCAGCACTGACAGTCGTTGCTGGCGGCCTATCCCCCGAAGGAAACCATTTTGGATCAAGCGGTCATGACAACCCGGTATCTCGAACGCATCGATGCGCCGGCCGATCTGCGCAAGCTCAGTCGTACGCAACTCGACGATCTGACCAACGAACTGCGTCAGTTCGTGCTGCAGTCGGTCTCCCGAACGGGCGGGCACTTGTCGTCCAACCTGGGCACAGTCGAGCTCACGGTTGCGCTGCATTACGTCTTCAACACGCCGCACGACCGGCTGGTCTGGGACGTCGGCCATCAAACCTATCCTCACAAGATTCTTACCGGCCGCCGAGAAGGTATGGACCGTTTGCGCCAGCGCGGCGGCATTTCGGGCTTTCCGCGGCGCAGCGAATCCGAGTACGACGCCTTTGGCACCGCGCATTCGTCCACCTCCATTTCAGCGGCACTGGGCATGGCGGTGGCCTCGCGCAACACGGGCGTGGCCCGCAAGCATGTCGCCATCATCGGCGACGGGGCCATGTCGGCCGGCATGGCGTTCGAGGCCATGAACAACGCCGGCGTCACGCCCGACGTCGACCTGCTCGTGATCCTGAACGACAACGACATGTCGATCTCGCCGCCGGTGGGGGCGCTCAACCGTTATTTGGCACGGTTGATGTCGGGCCGTTTCTATGCCGCTGCGCGAAACGTGGGCAAGGCCGTGCTCTCCAGGGTGCCACCCATGCTCGAACTGGCTCGCCGCTTCGAAGGGCATGCCAAGGGCATGGTGGTGCCGGCGACGCTGTTCGAAGAACTCGGGTTCAACTATGTGGGTCCGATTGATGGTCACGACCTGGATTCGCTGATTCCCACCTTGCAGAATCTGCGTGACCAGTCAGGCCCCTTGTTTCTGCATGTGGTCACTCGCAAGGGACAGGGCTACAAGCTGGCCGAGGCCGATCCGGTGCTCTATCACGGCCCGGGCAAGTTCGACCCTGAAGTGGGCATCAAGCCGGCTGCCAAACCCGCCAAGCTGTCATTTACCCAGGTGTTTGGGCGCTGGTTGTGCGACATGGCGGCAACCGATTCACGCCTGGTGGGCATCACCCCTGCCATGCGCGAGGGCAGCGGTCTGGTGGAGTTCGAGCAGAAGTATCCGCAGCGCTATTTCGATGTCGGTATCGCCGAGCAGCATGCCGTCACCTTTGCGGCTGGTCTGGCCTGCGAGGGACAAAAGCCGGTGGTGGCCATCTACAGCACCTTTCTGCAACGGGGCTACGATCAATTCATCCATGATGTGGCGCTGCAGAATCTCGACGTCACCTTCGCCCTCGACCGCGCCGGCATCGTGGGTGCCGACGGCGCCACGCATGCCGGCAACTACGATATTGCCTTTACCCGCTGCATTCCCAATCTGGTGGTTGCCACGCCGTCCGACGAAGCCGAGTGCCGGCTGCTGCTCAGTACCTGCTATCAGCATCCCGGTCCGGCCACGGTGCGTTATCCCCGTGGCGCCGGGCATGGCGCCACGCCGGCCACCGATCTGGCCACGGTGGCCATCGGCAAGGGTGTGGTGCGCCGTCAGTGTGAGGGCGATGCGGCTCAACGCGTGGCCCTGCTGGTGTTCGGCACGCGTTTGCCCGCTGCACTCGAAGCGGCCGCCGCACTCGACGCCACCGTCGTCGACATGCGATTCGTCAAACCGATCGATGCCGAGCTGATCCTGCGCGAAGCCGGCCGGCACGCCGGCCTGGTCACGATCGAGGAAGGCAGCGTGATGGGCGGCGCCGGCAGTGCGGTGGCCGAGGTGCTCAACGAGGCGGGCAGGCCCACCGCCTTGCTGCAGCTGGGTTTGCCCGATGCCTTCATCGATCACGGCGATCAGGCCGGTCTGCTGGCCGAAGTGGGGCTCGATGCCGCCGGCATCGAAGCCGCAGCAAGAGAACGTTTTGCAGGCCTGTTCGCCGCGGAGCAGGCGCCTGCTGCTGCCAATTCACAAGGTGTCATGCCATGAGTCTTACCACCGATGCCATGCCGGATGTCCAGGCCAGCCGCGATGAGCGCCGCATGGCGATCCAGCGTGTGGGCATTCGCGATGTGCGCCATCCCCTGTGGTTGTCCACTGCGCAGGGGCCGATGCCCACGGTAGCCGACTGGGCGCTCACTGTGGCGCTGCCTGCCGAGCAAAAGGGCACGCACATGTCGCGTTTCATGGCCCTGCTCGAGCGGCATCGCGAAACGCCACTGGATCTATCCGGTTTCGCCGGCATGGCGCGCGAGATGCTGGGGCTGCTGGAAGCCGAGCGAGGCGATCTCAGTGCCAGCTTTCCGTATTTCGTGAGCAAGGTGGCGCCCGTCTCGGGCGTGCGAAGCCTGATGGATTATCAGGTGCAATGGCGCGCGACGGCACACGCCGGCGGCGTTCAGCTCGAGGTGAAGGTGGTCGTACCGGTGACCAGCCTGTGCCCATGCTCCAAGTCGATTTCGGAATACGGCGCCCATAACCAGCGGTCGCACATCACGGTCACCGTGCAGGTGCCGCGAGCGGAGGATTTTCAGCTCGAGTCACTGATTCGGGCCGTGGAAGCCGAAGCCTCGTGCGAACTCTGGGGCCTGCTCAAGCGAACCGACGAAAAATACGTGACCGAGCGGGCCTACGACAATCCCAAGTTCGTGGAAGACCTCGTGCGCGATGTGGCGCGCGCCGTGGCACATCATCCTGGCGTCAGCGGCTTCGTGGCCGAAGCCGAAAACTTCGAATCGATTCACAATCATTCGGCCTGGGCCGTGATCGAAGGCTGAGGCCCTGCCCGCTCGCGAGCCTCCTTGCCCCCGCCTGGGCGGGGCAGACGCGCCGGCCGGGTGTCAGTCGCGAAAGTTCTCGAACGTGAGCGGCAGGTCGTCCATCGACTTGCGCAGCATCGCCATGGTGCCTTGCAGATCGTCGCGTTTGGCGCCCTGGATTCGCACCGCATCGCCCTGAATGCTGGCCTGCACCTTGACCTTGCTCTGCTTGACCAGCTGCACCATTTTCTTGGCGCTGTCCTGAGGGATGCCGTTGCGCACGGTGAGCTCCTGCTTCACCTTGTCGCCACCGATCTTCTCGATCTTGCCGTGCTCCAGAAAGCGAACATCGACCTGACGTTTGGTCATCTTGCTCAGCAACACGTCGAGCACCTGATTGATCTGAAAGTCACTGTCGCCGAACAACGTGAGGATCTTTTCGGTCTGCTCGACCCTGGCGTCGGAACCTTTGAAATCAAAGCGGTTGCCGATCTCCTTGTTGGCCTGATCCACGGCGTTGCGCAGTTCCACGGCATCGGGTTTGCACACGGCATCAAAAGAAGGCATGACGACTCCCTGGTCGGATGAAGCGGGCGGCAGTATGACATAATTCGCCGGTGTCTTCCGTCCTGCCTGTCGCCGGGGCCGCCTTCGATTTGCGGTCGTTCAATACGCTGGCCCTGCCGTCGCAGGCGTCCGGCTTGCGCGTGCTCACCACCGAGTCGGAGGTCGATCAGGCCCACGCCGAGTGTCTGCCGCACGCAGCGATGCATGTGCTGGGCGGTGGCAGCAATGTCGTGCTGGCGCCGCATATCGATGCCGAAATCTGGCACATGGCCATGCGTGGCATTCACCTTCTCGACGCCACTCCCACGCACTGGCTGGTGCAGGCCGCCGCGGGTGAACGCTGGCACCATCTGGTGCAGCATTGCGTGGCTGCCGGTTGGGGTGGTCTGGAGAACCTCGCGCTCATTCCCGGTACCGTAGGCGCCGCTCCGGTGCAAAATATTGGTGCGTATGGCGTCGAGTTGGCCGAATTCGTTGATGAGGTGAGGGCGTTCGATCGTCGGGCCGGTCAGTGGTGCACCCTGGCCGCCCCGGATTGCGGCTTTGCCTACCGAGACAGCGTCTTCAAGCGCGAGCCGGGTCGGTGGGTGATCAGCTCGGTGGTGCTGCGCTTGCCGCGCCAATGGCAGGCGCGGTTGGGCTATCCCGACCTCGGCACCTGGCCCGAGTGGCAGCAGCATGCTCCCACGCCCGCCGGCGTGTTCGAGGCCGTCTGTGCCATTCGTCGTCGCAAGCTGCCCGATCCGGCGCTGCTGCCCAATGCCGGGAGCTTTTTCAAGAACCCTGTGGTGCCGGCCGCCGTATTCGACGCCAACCGCAGTCGTCTGCAGGCAGCGCCACATTGGCCACAAGCCGATGGCGGCATCAAGCTGGCCGCCGGTTGGCTGATCGAGGCCTGTGGCTGGAAAGGCCGACGTCTCGGGCCGGTCGGCATGCACGAGCGTCACGCCCTGGTGCTGGTGAATCATGGCGGGGCGACCGGCAACGATGTGCGTCTGCTGGCGCGAGCGGTGCAGGCAGAGGTTCGTCAGCAATTCGGGGTGTGGCTCGAGGCCGAGCCGGTCTGGCTGGGGTTCGATTGAACCCGCAGCGTCAGCTCAACCCCAACACCTCCTGCATGCTGTAGAGGCCAGCAGGCTGTTGGGCCAGAAAGCGCACCGCGCGCAGGCTGCCCTGCGCATAGGTGGCGCGGCTGCTGGCCCGGTGCGTGATTTCGATGCGCTCGCCAATGCCGGCGAAGGTGACCGTGTGATCACCCACGATGTCGCCGCCGCGCATCACCGAGAACCCGATCCGACCGTCTTCGCGCTCGCCCGTGTGACCGTGGCGGGCCCAGTCGGCCACGTCGTCGAGCGACTGGCCCCAGGCTCGGGCCACCGTGTCGCCCATCTTCAACGCCGTGCCCGAGGGTGCGTCGACCTTGCGGCGATGATGGGCCTCGAACACTTCGACATCGTAGCCTTCGTTGAGGATACGAGCCGCCATGTCGAGCAGTTTGAGCGTGACGTTCACGCCCACGCTCATGTTGGGCGCAAACACGATGCGCAGTGTGGCCGCGGCCTCCTGAATGGCCGCCTGGCCGGCAGCGTCGAAGCCGGTGGTGCCGATGACCATGGCCACACCGTGCTCGCGACAGGCTTTCAGGTGCTGCAGGGTGCCCTCGGGGCGAGTGAAATCGATGAGGGTGTCGGCCTGCCGCAGCGCCTGCAGATCGTTCGAGATGGCTACGCCGCAGGGCTGTCCGGTGAACGCGCTGGCGTCGTTGCCGAGGGCGGTGCTGTCGGCGTGATCCAGTGCGACGACCAGAGTCATGTCGGGCGCTTCGAGGGTGGCCTGAATCAGGGCCTGGCCCATGCGGCCACTGGCGCCGGCAATGGCGATGCGATGCTTGGTGTTGGCAGATGTCATGGCTTGCGAATCGGGTGGCAGGGGGCGTTGTGGCATCAGCGCAGGGGCACGGTGTCTGTGCCCGGACCCAACGTGCCGCGGGGCAGGGCGCCAGTGTCCTGTTCTTCGAGAACTTCGGGAGCAATCGGATTGATCTCGACCGGCTCGCCGGGAACCATCATGCCCTCGGTGTCGACCATGTCGTTCTCGATCTCGGCGGCATCCGGCAGGGGGCCTTGCGGCAACTCGGGGTTGACCGACCCGGAGGTGCCGATGGCGCCATCGGGCTCCCCCTCAGTGACATCGGGGATGTCATAGCGCTCGTTGTAGGCTTCGGCGGCCGCGGCCTCGCGGGCTTCGACCTCGGCCTCCTGGAAGGGCTGGACGGTGGGCATGGCATCGCCCTCCCACCGCAGCAGGCGGTCGTCCTGGAAGTGCACCACCAGACGTCGCGCATCGACCTCGCCATAACCAGGCTTGTAGCGATACGGGTAGACCCAGCGATCGGCGTGGAAAATGGGCGTGAGTGTGGGCGAACCCAGCACGAAGCGCACCTGCTCTCGGGTCATGCCGGGCTGCAGACGCTCGACCTGCTGCTGGGTAACCCAGTTACCCTGCTGCACGCTGGCCCGATAGGGCTGCCAGAACTTGCGCCCGGAATCATCATTGACCGTGCAGGCCGCCAGAGTGCCGCACGCCAGCAGGGCCAGCGCGTAGCGGGCAGGGCGGCGGAGCAGGCGGGCAGGGGGCGAGGTTGAAGCAGAAAGATGCACGGTGAGACCTTGTGGGTGAATCCGGTAAAACCGGTATCATAATGGCTGCCGTGCCAACGCAGGAAATCCTGCCACCGGAATGCCCGCATGACCGACCAGAGCGACCTTAAAAACATCGGCCTCAAGGCCACCTATCCGCGCCTCAAGATTCTCGACATCTTCCGCAAGGGCGAGGTCCGCCACATGAGTGCCGAGGATGTCTATCGTGCGCTCATGGCCGAAGGGGTGGAGATTGGCCTGGCCACCGTGTATCGCGTGCTCACGCAGTTCGAGCAGGCCGGCTTGCTCGAGCGCAGCCAGTTCGATAGCGGCAAGGCGGTTTTTGAACTCAACGAAGGCGACCACCACGATCACCTCGTTTGCACCAGCTGCGGCCTGGTCGAAGAGTTCTACGACGGCGAAATCGAGCGCCGCCAGCAGCAGGTGGCCAAGGATCACGCCTTTGTGCTCACCGGGCATGCCATGGCGCTCTACGGTCTGTGCCCCAAGTGCGCAGCCACCCGCCAGAAGTCGAACAACCCGGGGCTCATCGGGTAGGGCGCCGTGCGAGGCTGATGTCAGCCGTCACCCGCCAGCATTTCGCGGGCATGTTGCCGGGTGGTTTCGGTGATTTCGATGCCACCCAGCAGACGCGCCAGCTCGGCCACTCTGCCTTCTTCGTCCAGCGCCTCGATGCGCGACACCGTGCGCTTTTTGCCCTGTGCCTTGCTCACCTGAAAATGCTGTGTGCCACACGCCGCCACTTGCGGCAAATGCGTGACACAAAGCACCTGGTGACGTGCGCCCAGTTCGCGCAGGAGTCGGCCGACGACCTCGGCCACGGCGCCACTCACACCCGTATCGACTTCATCGAAAATCAGCGTGGGGACGCGGGCGGCCTGGCTGGCGATGACCGACAGCGCGAGCGAGATGCGCGACAACTCGCCCCCCGATGCCACCTTGGCCAACGGCCTGGGCGCTGCGCCCGTGTGCCCGGCCACGCGAAATTCCACGATCTGGTCGCCGTGCGGGCCGGGCTCGGCCTCATGCAGCGCCACGTCGAAGCGCCCCCCCGTCATCGCCAGCGTTTGCATGGCAGCGGTGACGGCCTTGCCGAGGTCGGTGGCGGCTTTGGCACGAGCGGTGCGCAACGCATTGGCCGTTGTCTGCCACGCAGCTTCAGCCTCGGTCAGTTCGCGACGCAAGGTGTCGATGTCTTCGCTGGCCGCCAGGCGGTGGAGTTCGCTGCGCAGGGATTCCTGGCGTGCCGGCAATTCGTCGGGCTCCAGCCGGTACTTGCGGGCCACGTCGAAAATGGCTTTCAAGCGGGCGTCGAGTGTCTCGAGCCGGTTGGGGTCGGGCTCCAGGCGGGCGAGGTAGCTGCGCAGGTCGGAGGTGGCCTCGTCCAATGCGATGCGTGCCGACTCGATCGCCTCGAGAGGGCTGGCAAGGCTGTCGTCGTGCCGGCTCAGCTGACGCAGGGTTTGGGCAGCGGCCACCAGGCGATGGTGGGCGTTGTCGTCGTCGTCGTCGAGTTGTGCCAGGGTGCCGGCCACGCCTTCGATGAGCGCCTGGGCGTGGCCCAGCCGATCGTGTTCGGCCTGGAGCTGTTGCCACTCATCGGGGCCAAGGTGCAGGCGCTCGATTTCGTCGTGCTGCCACTGCAGACGGTCTCGCTCGAGGGCAATCTCTTCGGCCTGTGACTCGGCATGATCCAGGGCCTGCTTGCGGCTGCGCCAGACGCGCCAGGCTTCGGCCAGGGTACGGCGCAGCTCCATGTGCTTGCCGTGGGTATCGAGCAGGTCGCGTTGCGCATCGGTGCGCAGCAGACTCTGGTGGGCGTGCTGGCCGTGAATGTCGACCAGCTGCTCGCCCAGTTCGCGCAACTGGGTGAGAGTGGCCGGAACGCCGTTGATGAAGGCGCGACTGCGACCACGCTGGTCGATGACGCGACGAAGCAACAACGCGTCGGTGGGCAAGGCCTGTTCATCGAGCCAGGAGGCAAGCGCCGGCGTGACATGAAATTCGGCGGTAAGGTCGGCGCGTTCGGCACCATCGCGCACGACGGTGGCATCGCCACGCCCGCCCAGCGTCAGTGCAAGCGCATCGACCAGAATCGACTTGCCGGCCCCGGTTTCGCCGGAAAACACCGTGAACCCGGACTGAAGCTCGATATCGGCGTGATCGACGATGACGAAATCACGAACGTGCAGGGATCGAAGCATGGCAGGCGAGGGGGAGTTGAGGTTCAGGAGCCGGCGCCAGCCCTGCCATTGGCCTCAGCCGGCATGAGATTCCACAGCAGCTTCTGGCGCAGGGTTTCGTAGTAGCTGTAGCCGGGTGGATGCAGAAAGCGGATGGTGTGCGGGTTGCGTTCGACCCGGATGACATCGCCCTCGGCAATTTGCGACCAGGTCTGCATGTCGAAGTGCACACTGGCGCCGGTGTCCACCCGCCCGATGCTGGTGAGCACGATCTCGATCACAGACGATTCGGGCAGCACGATGGGGCGGTTGGAGAGCGTTTGCGGTGCCACCGGAACGAGAACGAAGCCGCACAGGGAAGGGTGCAGAATGGGGCCGTGTGCCGACAGCGAATAGGCCGTGGAGCCGGTAGGCGTGGCAATGACCAGACCATCGGCGCGCATCGAGGCCATGTTGTCGCCATTGACCCGAACCTGCATCTCGATCATGCCGCCGCGGCCGGCGCGATTGAGTACGACGTCGTTGAGTGCCCGGGTGGCCACCAGCGTGTTGCCGTCGCGCTGGACGGCGGCGCTGAGGAGGACGCGTTCTTCGCTGTGATAATTGCCCTGCAGCAATTGAGACACCGCCTCGAGGGCATGGGGCAGCTGGATATCGGTGATGAACCCCACGCGCCCGTGATTGATGCCGGCCAGTGGCACGCTGTAGGGAGCCAGGTGCCGAGCGGCCGCCAGCATGGTGCCATCGCCGCCCATCACGATGGCGAGGTCGGCCTGATGGCCGATCTCGTCGAGCGTGGCGGTGGGGTAGAGCGACACCCCGGTGTGATGGGCGGTATCCACTTCAAACAGCACCTCGCGGCCGGCAGCTCGCAGCATGGCGGCCAGTTCCTGCAGCGGGGCGGCGATGCCGGCGTCGTGATACTTGCCGATGAGGGCAACAGTGGAGAAGTGCATGGCAGCGTGTGGCGCGGCCCTTGGCCGGCGTCGTGAGTCTCGTGGAATTATAGGGGGAGCCCGTGGGTCACGGTCTCGGGTGTGTCGTGATCGACTCATCTGGCGAGTCCTGTGCGGCCAGTCGATCCGCCCGGTCGCCAGGGTGCCGTAGAATACCGCTATGGATGATCGCGCCCGAACCTTGCTCAAAGCCCTGGTAGAACGCTACATTGCCGACGGTACGCCGGTGGGGTCGCGCACGTTGTCCAAGGTGTTCGATCTTTCGCCGGCCACCATTCGCAACGTCATGGCCGATCTCGAAGAACTCGGCCTGATCCAGAGTCCGCACACGTCGGCAGGGCGCATTCCCACGCCCCGCGGCTATCGCCTGTTTGTCGACACCATGCTGACGGTGCGGCCCTACGACGTCTCGCGCGATGGCATCCAGGAGATGTTGCCCGCCGAGCCTCAGCGGGCGGTGGCAGCCGCGGCGGCCATGCTGTCGAATCTGTCACAGTTTGCCGGCGTGGTGCTGTCGCCCAAGCGTGCGCAGGTCTTCCGGCACATCGAGTTCATCCGGATTTCCGAGCGCCGAGTGCTGCTCATCGTGGTCACGCCCTCCGGCGACGTGCAGAATCGCATTCTCGGCATGCAACGCGATTACACCGACCAGGAGCTGCTCGAGGCCAGCAACTTCTTCAATCATCATTTCAGCGGCAAATCCTTTGCCGAAGCCCGGCAAACCCTGCGCGACGAAATCAAGCAGCTGCATGCCGACATTTCCGATCTGATGCAGGCAGCGGTGGAAACCGGCGTGGACGCCGGCACCGACGATGACGACGTGGTGATTTCCGGCGGCAGCAAGTTGCTCGAGGTCGAAGACATCACCTCCGACATGAATCGTCTGCGCAAGATGTTCGCCCTGTTCGAACAGAAGTCCGAGCTGCTGCAGCTGCTGGAGCTCTCCAGTCGCGCCCAGGGCATCCAGATCTACATCGGCGGCGAGTCGCAGCTGCTGCCGCTTGAAGACGTCAGCGTCATTACTGCTCCCTACGGCGTCGATGGCGAAGTGATCGGCACGCTCGGCGTCATTGGTCCCACCCGCATGGCCTACGAGCGCGTCATTCCCATTGTCGACATCACCTCCAGGCTGCTGTCCAACGCCCTCAGCCAAAAACATTAACGTTCTGCATTCATGACATCCTCCCGATCTTCCCGGCCTCGGTTTGGTCGCTACCTGCCTGAAGCCGTATCGGGTGACCCTTTTGCCCGCGAAGCCGAGCCCGGCGGCGGCAAGGTCGGCGTCATCCTGGTGAACCTGGGCACTCCGGCCGCGCCTGAGACGCCACAGATTCGTCGATTTCTGGGCGAGTTTCTCGCCGATCCGCGCGTCGTCGAGTTGCCGCGCTGGCTCTGGCTGCCCATTCTCTACGGCGCCATTCTGCCGTTGCGCCCGCGCCGCATTCGCGACAAATATGCTTCGATCTGGCTCGATGGCGGCTCGCCGCTCATGGTCTACAGCGAACAGCAGAGCCGCGCCGTGGCTGCGGAACTGGCCGCGCGCGGCCATCAAGTCGACGTGGCGCTGGCCATGCGTTACGGCGAGCCCAGCCTGCCCAACGTGATCAACGCCCTGCGTGCCAAGGGTTGCCGGCGCCTGTTGGTGGCGCCCCTGTATCCCCAGTATTCGGCCAGTACCACGGCCACCATCGTCGACAAGGTGGCCGCGCATGCGGCGCGGTTGCGCGATCAGCCCGAATTTCGATTCATCCAGCGTTTTTTCGATGATCGCGGCTATATCGCGGCGCTGGCCTCGCAGGTGCGAGCCCATTGGGCCGCTCATGGCCGGGGCGAGAAGCTGATCATGAGCTTTCATGGCCTGCCCAAGCGCTCGGTGGAGCTGGGTGAGCCCTATTTTGCCGAGTGCATGGCCACGGGCCGGTTGCTGGCAGAGGCCCTGCACCTGTCGTCCGATCAGTATCAGGTTACGTTTCAGAGCCGGTTTGGCGCCGCCGAGTGGCTGCAGCCATATACCGAACCTACGCTCAAGCGCCTGGCGGCCGAGGGCGTACGTCAGGTCGATGTGGTGTGCCCGGGCTTCGTGGCCGATTGCCTCGAGACCCTCGAAGAGATTCGCCAGGAGGCCGCCGAGGCCTTTGTCGAAGCGGGTGGCGAGCAATTGCGCCACGTGCCGGCACTGAATGCCAGCGCGGCCTGGACGGGCGCGCTATCATCGTTGCTGGAGAATCATTTGCAGGGCTGGGATACCCGCAGCCCGTTACCAGGAGACGTCGCATGAGCCGTACATCTTCATCCGACCCCGATGCCGTTCGTAAACGCCAGGAAGAGGCGGTCAAAGACACCTTTCCCGCCAGTGATCCCGTGCCGGCCTCGGGCAACAAGGTGGATCGTGGTCCGGGCAAGAATCCGGCGCGCGAGGATCAGGAACAGGCCGATCTCGACGAAGCGCTGGATGAGTCCTTTCCCGCCAGCGATCCGCCGTCTCTGTCCGATCCCGAGCACGACGATTCGCGGCACTGACAGCCCGCCGCAGCGCGCCTTCTCACGGAGGCGCTTTTTTTTTCATGAATTCCCCTTGAATCGTGGCAGGGCACCCCCAGTTACTGGGGGTATGTGCCCGAGTGGCACGCCCACCCGACGAATGTTCAAGGAGGTTGCCGATGTCGGCGCAGCAAGACCAACCGAAGGATCAACAGCCGGAACAGCCGGACACCCCCGAGACGGCCGGAGCCCGGGCCGATACCGACCCTGCTGGCGCTACGCCGCAGGGTGAGGCGCCGCAGGCCGGCCTGGATGCCCTCGAAGCCTTGCAGGCCCGTCTCGATCAACTGGTACTCGACAACGAGGCGCTCAAGGAACAGGCGCTGCGCGCTGCGGCCGACGCCGAGAATGCCCGGCGCCGCGCCCAGGACGAAGTGACCAAGGCGCGCAAGTTCGGCATCGAGTCGTTTGCCGAAAGCCTGGTGCCCGTGAAAGACAGCCTCGAGGCCGCTCTGTCGCAGGGCGAGCAGAACAGCGATGCCTGGCGCGAGGGGGTAGAGACCACCCTGCGTCAGCTCAACCATGCCTTCGAGCGTAACCGTCTGGCCGAAATCGCGCCGGCGCCGGGTGAGCGCTTCGATCCGCACCAGCATCAGGCGATTTCCACGGTGCCTGCCGAGCAGCCGGCCAACACCGTGGTGCAAACCCTGCAAAAGGGCTATCTCATCGCCGATCGCGTGTTGCGGCCGGCCCTGGTCACGGTGGCGTCCGGCAATAGCGCTTGAAATCGCCACGGGCCATCCCCAAGTTTCGTGCATCCGATTTGAATCCAACTCTTCAGGAAATCATTCATCATGGGAAAAATCATTGGCATTGACCTGGGTACCACCAACAGCTGCGTGGCAGTGCTGGATGGCAAACAGGTTCGCATCATCGAAAACGCCGAAGGCACGCGCACCACGCCCTCGATCATCGCCTACATGGAAGATGGCGAGATCCTGGTGGGTGCTCCTGCCAAGCGGCAGGCCGTCACCAACCCTCAGAACACGCTGTATGCCGTCAAGCGCCTGATCGGCCGCCGGTTTGAAGAAAAGGCCGTCCAGAAAGACATCGACTTGATGCCCTACGACATCATCAAGGCCGACAACGGCGACGCCTGGGTCGAAGTGCGTGGCAACAAGCTGGCACCGCCGCAGGTGTCGGCCGAAGTGCTGCGCAAGATGAAGAAGACCGCCGAAGACTATCTCGGCGAAGAAGTGACCGAGGCGGTAATTACCGTGCCGGCCTACTTCAACGACAGCCAGCGCCAGGCCACCAAGGATGCCGGCCGCATTGCCGGCCTCGAGGTCAAGCGCATCATCAACGAGCCCACTGCCGCGGCACTGGCCTTCGGCATGGACAAGGGCGAGAAGGGCGACCGCAAGGTGGCGGTTTACGACCTGGGCGGTGGCACGTTCGACGTCTCCATCATCGAGATCGCCGACGTCGATGGCGAGAAACAGTTCGAAGTGCTCTCCACCAACGGTGACACCTTCCTGGGTGGCGAAGACTTCGATCAGCGCATCATCGACTACATCATTGCCGAGTTCAAGAAAGAGCAGGGCGTGGATCTGGGCAAAGACGTACTTGCCCTGCAGCGCCTGAAAGAAGCCGCCGAGAAGGCCAAGATCGAGCTGTCGTCCAGCCAGCAGACCGAGATCAATCTGCCCTACATCACGGCCGATGCCGCTGGCCCCAAGCACCTCAACCTGAAGATCACGCGCGCCAAGCTCGAGGCCCTGGTTGAAGACCTGATCGATCGCACGATCGAGCCCTGCCGTGTGGCCATCAAGGATGCCGGCGTCAAGGTGTCCGACATCGACGACGTCATCTTGGTCGGCGGCCAGACCCGCATGCCCAAGGTGCAGGAGAAGGTCAAGGAGTTCTTCGGTCGCGAACCACGCAAAGACGTCAACCCCGACGAAGCCGTGGCTGCCGGTGCGGCCATTCAGGGCTCGGTGCTGGCCGGTGATCGCAAGGACGTTCTGTTGCTCGACGTGACGCCGTTGTCGCTGGGTATCGAAACCCTCGGCGGCGTGATGACCAAGATGATCAACAAGAACACCACGATCCCCACCAAGTTCTCGCAGGTGTACTCCACGGCCGACGACAACCAGCCGGCGGTCACCATCAAGGTGTTCCAGGGCGAGCGCGAGATCGCGGCCGGCAACAAGATGCTCGGCGAGTTCAATCTCGAGGGCATTCCGCCTGCGCCGCGTGGCGTGCCGCAGATCGAGGTCACTTTCGACATCGATGCCAACGGCATTCTGCATGTGTCGGCCAAAGACAAGGGCACCGGCAAAGAGAACAAGATCACCATCAAGGCCAACTCGGGTCTCACCGAAGACGAAGTGCAGCGCATGATGCAGGACGCCGAGGCCTACGCCGAAGAAGACCGCAAGGTGGCCGAAGCGGCACAGGCGCGCAATCAGGCGGATGCCCTGGTGCACGCGACCCGCAAGTCGCTGGAAGAGTATGGTGACAAACTCGACGCGGCCGACAAGGAAGCCATCGAGAAGGCCATCGCCGATGTCGAGGAAGCACTCAAGAGCGATGACAAGGCCGAAATCGACGCCAAGGTGCAGGCGCTCACGTCCGCTTCGCAGAAGCTGGGCGAGAAGATGTACGCCGACATGCAGTCGCAGCAAGGTGCTGCCGACGGCAATCCGCAGGCCGAGACCAAGGCTGACGACGACGTGGTCGATGCCGACTTCAAGGAAGTCAAGCGCGACAACTGATGCGCTCGGGCCGGGTCGGCTCGCCCCCTGGGGTGCGAGCCGATCCGCGGCAGATCCTGCGGGGTCTGCCGCCGGCACAACGCCTGCCACGGCCGCACGCACTTGCAGGCGGCCGTGGCAGGCGTTGGCGTTGAAGCCGCCAACGACACATCGCGAATGAAACAGCGCAAGGCCATATGGCCCTGCGCGTCAACACACACAACGATCCATGGCAAAACGCGACTACTACGAGGTTCTGGGCGTTGGCAAAAACGCCTCCGACGAGGAAATCAAGAAGGCCTATCGCAAGATGGCCATGAAATACCACCCCGACCGCAATCCGGGGAACAAGGAGGCCGAAGACAAGTTCAAGGAAGCCAAGCTCGCCTACGAGATTCTGTCGGATGATCAGAAACGCGCGGCCTACGACCGGTTCGGTCACGCCGGTGTCGATCCTTCTGCGGCAGGCCCAGGGCGTGGCGGTGCCGGCGCCCAGGACTTCGCCGACGCCTTTGGCGATATCTTCGGCGAGATTTTCGGCAACCGCGGCGGACGCGGAGGCGGTGGCCCTCAGATGTACCGTGGCGCCGATTTGCGTTACGCCATGGAGATATCACTCGAGCAGGCCGCGGCAGGTTTCGAAACCGAAATCCGCGTGCCCAGCTGGGAAACCTGCGAAGTGTGCCAGGGCTCGGGCGCCAAACCGGGCACCAAGCCGCAAACCTGCGGTACCTGCAATGGCGCGGGGGCCGTGCGCATGCAGCAGGGCTTCTTCAGCGTGCAGCAAACCTGCCCCACTTGTCATGGCAGTGGGCAGGTGGTGTCAGATCCCTGCGTGCCCTGCGATGGCGTGGGCCGCATCCGCAAGAACAAGACGCTGCAGGTGAAGATTCCGGCCGGCATCGACGACGGTATGCGTATTCGCTCGAGCGGTAACGGCGAGCCCGGCGTGAACGGGGGCCCGCCCGGGGATCTGTATGTCGAAATCCATCTCAAGCCGCACGACATCTTTCAGCGCGACGGCGACGATCTGCATTGCGAACTGCCGATCCCGTTTACCACGGCAGCGCTGGGTGGCGATATCGAGGTACCTACGCTGACCGGCCAGGCCGAGATCACCGTGCCCGAAGGCACCCAGAGTGGCAAAACCTTCCGATTGCGCGGCAAGGGCATCCGTGGCATTCGATCCAACTACCCCGGCGACCTCTATTGCCACGTGACGGTGGAGACGCCGGTGCGGCTCACCGACGAGCAAAAGGGTATCCTGCAACAGTTCGCAGCCTCGCTCAACGAAGGGGGTGCCAAGCACTCACCGCAGAGCAAGTCGTGGACCGATCGCGTGAAGTCGTTCTTCAGCTGAAGATTGCGCGTGCTTCGAGCGCGCACGGGCAAACCTTGCTCCGGGCAATCACGGCCCGGAGCAAAGCCTCAGTCGAGATCGATGTCGGTGGCTTGCACGCCATCGATCTGATGCACCAGCTTCTGGAGTTCGGCCTCGCCCAGATCGCTGTCGGCCGGTGCGTTGCCGGTGATCTGGACGATGCCCCCTTCGGTGGTGATCTGCAGATCGGCCGTACGCCAGCGCTCATCCTGCATGAGGGCGATGCGCACGCGGGCCGTGGTGCCGGCATCGTCGGCATAGGTGGCAGGTGTGACGAGCGGCTCGTTGCTGGTGCAGGCCACCAGCATGGCGGTGGCTGCGGCGGCCGCCGCGAAGCGGCTGGCGAGTTCGAAGATCGGCTTCATGAATGCCTGGAAACGTAACGGGATGAACGGCGGGCGCCGATGCGCCATAATGCGGGCCTCGACTGGACTGGAGAATGACGATGAATGAACCGAGATTGCACGATCTGGCCCCGGGGTACTACTGGTATTCGGTGGACAACGACCCTTATTGTGTCATGCACGTGCTCGAGCATGGCAACGCCCGCCTCATGGGAACCGGTAGCGAGGTGTCGGAACATGATCTGGCGGCACTGCTGGATCGGGGGTGCAAGGTGTTCCGGATTGATCCGCCTGGGCCCGATGCCGATTGAGAGACGTCGCGGGCCGATCCGGCCCCGACCAATGCTGCCAACTGCCGTCAATCATCGGCGTCGTCGCGCTCGAACACCCAGCGCTGGCCATTGCCGCTGAGCGTGAGGGTGTCGCTGGTATGGCGAAAGTCCACGCCAGCCTCGAACAGACCGGTGCCAGCGGCATCGATGGCCATCAGCTCATCGTTGCAACTCATGCGGGTACCCACAAAACCTTTGGGTACCTCAAGATGGCGGCCCGATTGTACGTAGCGGCCGGAGAGTGCGTTGCAGCCATAGAAGTGCACCCGGCCGTCGAGAAAGCGAAGGTCGATGCTGGGTGATGGCGGGATGTCGAGGGCAATGCCACTCACCTCGCTCAGGTGCCATTGCGAGCCTTCCAGGCTGGGCGCGTTGCCCGAGCCCGGTGTGGCCGCACAAGCCGCAAGCAGGCCGGCCAGCACGGTGGCGGTGAGGGCAGGGTAATGCATGGCAGAACTCCTCGGGTCTGTCGGTTGCGCGCCACAGGCGCAAGGCAACCCGGATGATATACCACGTGGGCTCGTGCGCCTAAGCCCGGATTGTCTATACTGACACGTTATCTGCCCGGAGCCTTTGGTACCCATGAAAAAGACCTTTACCGGCCTGGTTGCTGCACTGGCCACCAGCGCGAGTGCGGTCGTGGCACAAGTGCCGGCCGACATGCAGCATATGATCGATAATCCCAACGAGTTGATTCGGCAGGACGCCGAATGCACCGTACCTTTTCCGGAAGAAGCCATGCAGGAGTTGCCTGCCGGCTTCAAGGGCGAAGTCGTGGCGCTGCTCACGTTCAATGTGGCGGGAGAATTCCGTTTTGCGCGCGTTCTGCAGTCGTCGGGCAATCAGAAACTCGACGATGCGGCGCTGTATGCTGCCCTGGAGGCACGCTGCGAGCCGTTCGGAGACTCGAACGACCCGCGGCTGGAGGGCAGCCTGATCGGGCTGCCGTTCAGCTTCACGTTCGACAATTCGCGCGGTGGCGATCCTGTCGAGGTGTTGCCGGTGCGCTAGGGCACCGGCCGGCCATCAATCCTGCCGTTCGGTCACTTCCAGCAGGTGGTAGCCGAACTGGGTCTTCACGGGGCCCTGCACCACGCCCACGGGGGCGCTGAATACCACCTGGTCGAATTCCGGCACCATCATGCCGCGGCCGAACGTGCCCAGGTTGCCACCGTCGCGGCTCGACGGGCAGCTGGAATGTTCGCGGGCCACGTCGGCAAAATCGGCACCGTTCTCGATGGCGGTCTTCAGTTCGTTGCACTGGTCTTCGGTTGATACGAGGATGTGGCGTGCGCTGGCTTGACTCATGATGTGGCTCCTGTCTGCGATTGAATCGAGTAAACCTCTCACCATACCGGAAAATCCGGTGAGTTGCCGAGCCCGGCTGGGTTGCCGGAATCAGGCAAGGCTCGCCAGCCATCACGGCTTCGGGATTGACCCGCGCGGAGACCCCGCGGCGAGAGATCATCCGCCTGTTGCGGGCGTGTGGGGCAAGGGGGGCAGTGCAGGGCGCTGCGACTCGGGCACATCGTGCGCCAGAACAAAGTCGGCAAAATCGAAACCCGGGCCCACCGAACAACCGACCAGCGTGTAATCCCCCATCGAATGCGCCGCTTGCCAGGCGCCATGCGGCACCACCTGCACCGGCCTGGCGTGGCTCTGGCCGGCCGGCCCCAACTGCAGGGGTCGGGGTGAGTCGTCGGCGACCCCTTGCACATGGAGCCAGAGCGGCGCACCCTCATACCAGTGCCAAACCTCGTCGGCCTGCACCCGGTGCCACTGGCTCACGGCGCCCGCCGGCAGCAGAAAATAGATGGTGGTAATGGACGAACGGTGCTCGCCATCCGGGCGCTGCACCGTATGTGGTGCCCGATACACTTCGGCAAACATGCCGCCTTCGGGGTGAGGTTGAAGATTCAACAGCTGGATGAGTTCTTGAACGCGAGGATGCATGGCGAGTAGAGTGAAAGGGTGATCAGGGATGGTTTGCACCAGGGCCGCTCACCATAACGCCCCGGGCCTGCCCTCAGCAAGAGCGCACCACTCCCTCCCGCGAAATGGGGCAAGAATGGAGGTTTACGCATGAAAGCATCGGCTGCGCGCGCCGCACAGCTCTATCGCATGGCCACGGCAGATCATCTCTGCCCGTTCGGACTGAAGAGTCGTGATCTGCTCATTCGGCAGGGTTACAAAGTCGAAGATCACCCGCTGCCCACGCGCGAGGCCACCGAACACTTCATGGCCGAACATGGCGTGGAAACCACGCCGCAAGCCTTCATCGATGGCGAGCGTATCGGTGGCTATGAAGAGTTGCGGCGACATCTCGGCAAGCCTGTGGCTGCGGATCAAACGGTGTCGTATCGGCCTGTGGCCGTTCTGTTTGCCATTGCCGCCCTGCTGGCACTGGCGATTGCCGAGGGTGCACTGGGCACCCTCTGGAGCATCCGTACGCTGGAATGGTTCGTGGCCATCAGCATGACCTTGCTCGCCATGCTGAAGCTGCGCGACGTGGAGAGCTTCTCCACGATGTTTCTCAACTACGACCTGCTCGCGCGACGTTGGGTGCCGTATGGCTATGTATACCCCTACGGCGAGGCGTTGGCCGGCATTCTCATGGTGGCCGGCGCCTTGCTGTGGTTGGCCGTTCCCGTGGCCCTGTTCATTGGCACCGTGGGTGCCGTATCGGTTTTCAAGGCGGTCTACATCGACAAACGTCAGCTCAAATGCGCTTGTGTGGGTGGCGGCAGCAACGTACCGCTCGGGTTCATTTCGCTCACCGAGAATCTCATGATGGTGGCGATGGGCCTGTGGATGGGCGGCAAGGCGTTGCTGTCGTAAGGGGCAGTGACGTCAAAAAGCCTTTTACGGCATTGGCAAAGAGGTCCGGCTGTTCGATGTGCGGGGCGTGACCTGCATCAGCGATGCCTTGCCAGCGCGCGCATGGCAGCCCGCTCAACAGTTGTTCGGACACTCTCTTGCCCGTCACCGTATCGTGCTCGCCGCAAAGCACCAGAGCTGGCTGGCGGATCATCGATAACCAGGGCGTTGCATCGGTCGCGGCGATGATGCGGGCCACGCGGCTGTAACCCTCCGGTCGGGCCCTTCGCATATGGTATGCAATGGCATCGATCACCTCCTCGGAGGCGTTTGGCGCGACAATTTCGCGGGCCCGTTCTCGACTGCGTTGCTGCAGCGTTTCGGCCAACATCAGCCGTTTTGACAGCCAGACCTGACGCTCCGCATCGGGCATGGTGGCACGCCCCAACGTGGCGTCGGCCAGCACCAGCGACCGGCACCGCTCGGGATGCCGGTGGGCAAGTGCCAGCGCCACCAGCGCTCCAAACGAGACGCCCACCACGTGGGCCGGCTCGTGGCCGAGTTCAGGCAGCAGAGCGGTCGCAATGGCATACAGATCGTCGACGGCCGCGTTTCGAGATTGGCCATAACCGGGAAGGTCGGGAGCGAGACAGGCGTAATGTGGCGAAAGTCGCTCGATCTGGGCTTCCCAGGCGGTGGCGCTGGCGCCGATGCCATGCAGAAACAGGATTTCTGGCCCCTGTCCGCGGCGCAACACATGAAGTTCCGTGGTCATCATAGGCCTCGCAGTTCTCCACCATCGACGAGAAACCCGGTGCCGGTGACAAATTGCGTGGCGGAACTGCACAATGTTGTGACAAAGCGTCCAAAATCTTCCGGTTGCCCGATTCGTGTCTTGGTGACGCCGAGGGCGATCGCTCGGTCGGTGGCGTGCGGCCCGGCGAACAAGGCATTCACGGTGATCCCTTCGTCATATAGCTCCGGCGCAGCGCTCTTTGCCCAGGCCCACAAGGCGCTACGGGCTGCCGCAGACAGACACAGAAACGGCTTGGGTGCCTTGACGCTGGTGGATGAGATGATCAGCATCCGGCCCCAGCCAGAATGAGCCAGGGCAGGGCGAGCCGCCTGCATCAAGCGCATGGCAGGATAAAAGGCGATAAGAAAGGCGTGTTCAAAATCGCTGGCGGTCGCATCCAGCGGTTGAACCACTCGCGGGCCGGGCGTATTGACAATCAAAATGTGCAATCCACCGAAGCGGTCGCGTGCGGCATTCACCACCTGGGTTGGTGTGTCCGGATGGGTGAGGTCGGCCGCTACGGCAAGGCAACGTTCGGGATTGGCTGCGGCCAGACTATCGAGGTCCGCCGAAGGGCGAGCCACCGCCACGATGCTGGCACCTTCGGCCATCAGCGTTTCGGCCACGGCGCGGCCCAAGCCGCGTGACGCGCCGGTTACCACAGCGACCTTGTTGTGCAATTCGAGATCCATGCCGCCTTCATCCTCTATGCTTGTATCTGGAATGTGACATACTACGTACGACACAATTTTTGACTTCCTCGCCGTTCACCATGTCGTCGCTCAACAGTCTGGTTCGCACCGAAACTCTTGCCCAGCAGGGCTATCGCGTCATTCGTCGCGCCATCCGCGACGGCAAGATTCCGCGTGGTCAGTTCTTTTCCGAGACCACGTTGGCCGAATCGCTGGGCGTCTCGCGCACGCCGGTACGCGAGGCGTTGCTGAACCTGTTTCGGGATGGGGTGGTCGAGATCGTGCCCAAGCGAGGTTATCGGCTCATCGAGTTGAATGACGACGCCATCACCGAGATCCGCTTGCTGCGTGTGGCGCTGGAGCAGATTGTGGTGGGGCGGCTTTGCGAATCGATCACTGCCGAGCAGGTAGCCGAGCTGCGGGATATCGTGAACGGAGAGGGCTCGTCGCAAGAAGACATGTACACGATCGACGAGGCCTTTCACATTCGCATGGCCGAAATGGCGGGGCTGTTTCAGATTCGCAAGGAGCTCATGAGTGTGCGCGGCAAGATGTACCTCATTGCCAACGGAGCGCGGCTCACCTCGTTGCGCGACGAGAACGTTGTGCGTGAGCATGCCGAACTGCTCGATGCCATGGCGCAGCACGATTGCCAGGCTGCGCGCCGAGCCATTACGACCCATGTCGAGCGCTCGATCGATGCGTTCGTGCTTGCTCGTACGGAGCGTCAGGCGCAGGGTGGCCTGGATCGGCTGGCGACCGAGCCGCGCTGATGCACTCGTAATACTTCGGCATCGACCAGCCGCAGGCTCGCGAGAAATACAACAAGGCCATGGGATGGGCGCCTGCTTGCCAGAGGGTTGCAATATCCTGTTGTTGCACGGCTTGTTGCAGCCGTTCGCGCAATCCGCTGTTGGCAACCACCGAGTCCGGATCAGCGGACCAAGCGTCGCGCAGTTGCCCCCGCGTGATGTCGATCAAGAATTGAGTGAGGTCGGCGTCGATCATGCTGTTCTCCATAGCATTTGATGCACACCGGTACTCCAACCTTCCGCAAACTCGATCGAGGTCAACACCTCGGCCCGCGCCGATCCGGCCGCCGCGGCTGCCGCGATCCAGCTGCGGATTTCGTGCGTGCCATTGCCCAACGCGTCCAGTCGCCGGTCGTCGTAAGCGGTGGCAGCCGTGAGATCACCTTCGGCAAGGGCGGTGACGAACGCCCGGTCGAAGTCGGTATCGTTGCGTTCCATTCCCGGCGCTCCGACGGTATGTGAGATCCCGCCAGTGGCGAGTACCGCCACGCCAGGCTCTTGCGACAGGGCCTGGGCGACGGCTTCACCCAGGGCGCGGCAGCGTGCCAGTGTCGGCAAGGGGGGAAACAGGGTGTTGATGAGGAGGGGCACGACTCTCATGGTGTCGGGTATGCCGATCTGCTGCAGGGGGAGAGTGGTGCCGTGATCCAGTTGCAGCTGGCTGGAGTGAGCCGGGTCGAAGCCGACGTCATATAAATGACGTACCAGGTGCGTGGCAATATCGGGTGCGCCCGGCCGCGTGACGGGGTTCAACTGGAAGTGCGGTTCCGGGAAAGCAGCGTGAGCCCGGCCCGTGCCGACCACAAAGGCCGGTGCCATACGAGGTTGCAGGTTCACGATATGTTCACTGGTCAGTACCACCAGCGTATGGATCCCGGCCTGCTCGAATGCTTCACGAATGCGGGCGAAGCCCATCCGGGTCGCTTCGCGATCCGCCGCAGAGGCTCTTTCGGGCCAGGCCGTCATGTATGGAAAATGCACGGTAGCGGCACACAACATGTCAGGCTCCTGCTTCAGAAGAACACGCTCAAACCCTGGTTGCCCAGTGTCTGGCGATCGAGTACCACGCGCCGGTGCTGCAGCTTCAGGCCGTCGTCTCCGCGAACGAGGCGGTCGGTTCGGGCGCCACTGAAATGCTGCTCCATGTTCCAGCGATATTGCAGCAGCAACAGATTGCTGCGAACCTGAATGAGGCCGCTGGATTCTGCCACGACGTCGATGACCTGAACGAAGTAGCGCAGGCGCGAAGGGGGTTGCTCGACCCAGCTTTGGCGGCTCTCCAGCTTGGCCACGCGAGCCTGAAGCAGCTCGAAATCTTCGTCGTAGTAACCCAGTTCATCTTCGCTGGTTTCGAGCCCTGCAAGGGTCTGAGTCGTGACGGGCACGCGATAGCTGATATCGGCGGTCATGAGCTCGAGCCAATCGCGATAGCGACGGTCCTGCAGCAGCAACACCTCGCGACGATAGAAATGTTCCACGGTTTGCCAAAGGTGGATGGCAGCGGTGTCTTGCATGATGAGTTCTCCCGGCTTCAAGGCTGCTTGCCGGACATCGACCGCGCGTAATGACGGTAGAAGGCCCGCTGATTGGCTTCGGTCATGAGCATGTCGCTGGTACTGCCGGGGAATGGCGGACCATAACGTTCATCGGTGCGGGATTCACGGCCGAGCCCCATGTGGTAGTTGAAGCGCCCCTGACGACCGATATGTCCCCTGAGGTTGTCCTGTACGCTCTGCCAGACGTCACCGTCGTCCTGCTCGAAGATACCGCCTGGTCCGAAGGCCAGGGAGTACTGCTTGCGGACGGCAGCCTTGAGCTCGGCCGGCATGGATTTGTCGACGACGCACCAGGATTGCACTTCGATGCGGTTGACGCCGCGTGGGTGCCAGACTCGAAATGACCGGAATCGGGCACTGTCGAGGAACGACATATTGGGGAAGAGCGTGCCGACCCCAATGGGCACGAAAGCCGACGCCGATTCGCCGTAGCGCTCCACGGCCTCGGATCGCATGCGGGCGATGAAATCGTCGTAGCGGGTCTTGACCGCCGTGCCCTGCTGAGCGCCTCCTCGCTCGTTGCCGATGGAATGGCCGTTGCCTGTTTGAATGCAGTAGCCATCGTTGGTGAGCTGGCTGCGATAGCCCATCTCCACACCGGCACCGTGGGTGGACGATACGTGGTAGTGGTCACCGGCAAAGTTTTCGGCCGGAATCTTCCAGTTCACGTCGATGTGCCACGTGTGGATGCCGCCGATCACCTCGGTGCCGCCTTCCATGCGTTCGAGCATCAGCTCGAGATAGAAGGTCATATCGCCCAGATACTCTCGCAGGGTTGGCGCTTGCGGATCCCAGGTGGCAAAGATCATGCCGCCAAAACTGTCGACATGAGGCGCCTCGCGCAGCCCGAGCAGACTGCGATCGAGCTGCCCCCCATAGGCAGGGCCCAGGCGAGGCACCGTGGTGAGTTCACCTTCGGTATTGAAGGCCCATGCGTGATAAGGACACCGGAATGTTTTTGTCACGCCCGCATCCACCCGACAGACCTTGGCGCCGCGGTGACTGCAACTGTTCAGAAACACACGCAATTTGCCGTGGCGATCGCGCACCAGGATGACCGCGTCTTCCCCCATCGTGGTGGTAAGAAAGGCTCCGGGCTGCGGCAGGGCGCTTTCGTGGCCAAGATACAGCCAGCAGCGGGCAAAAATGTGCTCCAGCTCGGCACGGTAAATGGCTTCGTCCACGAATAAGCGTCGATCCACCGCCGAACCGTCCGGTGCCATCAGGTCATGGGCGGCGTAAGGGCCGATGCGCGCATCGGCGGTCAAGGGTGGTGGAATCATATCCTGGGAGGCTGCAGGGGATCGGGGATCGTTCATGGATGGTTATCGACTCCGTGGTAGGACGGCATTAACGGCGTGGTCCGAGCAGGGACGAGCCGCCGTCGAGGGTCAGCATGGTGCCGGTGGCAACGTGTCGGCTCGCTGCGGATGCCAGAAACACATAGGCATCGGTGTAGTCGTCGGGCGTGGCAATGACCTTGAGCAACTGATCGTCGGCGGCAGGACCGGAGGTGTTGGGCCCTTGTGCCAAGGCATCGATGCCACGCAGGTTGGTCGGCACGAACCCTGGCGCCACGCCGTTTACCCGAATGCTCGGGGCGAGCTCCAATGCCAGCTGCCGAGTCAGGCCATGAATGGCATGTTTGGCCGCCACGTACAGGGAGCCGCCGAATCCAGCCTGCGTTCCCGAGATCGAGCCGGTGAAGACGATGCTGCCGCGCGACTCGGCCAGAGCAGGTGCCGCGGTGCGGGCAGCCAGCAGATAGCCGAGGACGTTGATGGCGAACAGCTCCTGAAATGCCGGTTCCAATTCTGCCGGGGTGTACGACATCAGCGCCTTGCGGTTGTCGTAGATGCCGGCATTGGCCACCAGTGCGTCGAGCCGCCCATACTTCTGCAGCGCCAGCGACACGACTTTTTCGTTGTCAGCAATCGATCGAACATCCCCCTGAAAGGTGGCCACGTTGGTGTCAGTGGCCATGTCAGGCAACGCGACAGGATCGCGATCGAACAGCACCAGTTGCGCGCCCTCGGCACGAAAACGACGGGCAATGGCGAGCCCAAGTCCGCTGGCGCTGCCGGTGATCAAGGCGACTTTGCCCTGCATCGTTGTCATGGCTCTTCTCCAGGGCCGCGGGTCAACAGAGCTGACTGAGGCGGCATTGTGCTTCGTAGTATTCTAGCTTAGTATTCTAGACTAGTGCACTAGAACGGCATAGGCTGTTTCGAGTGCATTGACCTAACCGGCGGCCATAGTGTGCATACGCGGGCAGCCAAACCAGACGAGGGGAAGGGGCATGAAAAAACGGATACTTGCGGTTGCGCTCGCCACCATGGCCGGGACCGCCTGGGGTGAGGTCGTCATAGGCGTGTCGGTCAGTACCACTGGCCCAGGATCATCCTTGGGCAGTCATGTGGCCAACGCAGTCAAATTGTTCCCTACCGAGGTAGCGGGCGAATCCATCCGCTATGTGGTGCTTGACGATGGCAGCGATCCCACCACAGGTGCGCGCAACGTGCGCAAGTTCGCCACTGAAGATGATGTCGACATCATCATCGGTTCGAGCACCGTGCCTGTCGCCATTGCCCAAAGCAGCGTGGCCAACGAGGAACACATCCCCATCATTACCTTGTGTCCGATTCGGGTGGATCCGGCCACGCATCCCTATACGTTTACGGTGCCGCAGCCAATTCCGCTCATGGTAGATGCCTTGCTTGAGCACATGGAGGCCAATGAGGTGGGGCGTTTGGGCTTCGTCGGCTTTGCCGATTCGTGGGGCGATCTCAATTACAACCATGTGGCAGAGAACGGGCCGGGCATCGATATCGAAGTGACGACCAATGAGCGGTATGCGCGCAACGACACGTCGGTGAACTCTCAGGTGCTCAAGGTCGTCATGGATACCCCAGATGCCATTTTCGTGGGAGCTTCCGGTACTCCTGCGGCCATGCCTCAGATTGCGGCTCGTCAACGCGGATACGAGGGCACCATGTATCACACGCACGGGGTTGTCAACCGCGACTTCATTCGCATCGCCGGTGAAAGCGGCGAGGGCGTGATTGCGCCTACCGGAGCGGTTGTGGTGGCCGAGCAGTTGTCCGACGATAATCCGTTAAAAGGCCCGGGAGTGGCGTTTCTGAAGGCCTACGAAGGTGAATACGGCACTGACAGCCGCAATGCCTTTGCCGCTTATGCCTGGGATGCCAGCCTGCTGATTCAGGCTGCATTGCCGCTGGCCCTGCAACGAGCCGAACCTGGCACGCAGGCCTTCCGGAATGCGTTGCGAGAAGCCATCGAAACGAGCGGCGAAGTGGCTGGAACTCACGCGGTATATGCCATGACACCCGACGATCACTATGGCGTGGACGAACGAGCACGCGTATTGGTCGAAGTGCGCGACGGTGAATGGCGCCTGCTCGATTGATCAATCAGAGGGCGGCCGGCTGCTGGCCGGCCGCCTACCGTCGGGCTTTCTCCCCGACGGGTTAGTGGAGAAGCCGCATGGCAACAGAGTTCAAGGTGACACGTTTCGACGACGCAGAATACGTGTCATACGGTGAGAAAAGTGACTTGCGGGTGTTGATTGGTGACGAAAACCGCAGCACGCCAATTCGCACCGCGTTGCAAACCTGTCAGCCGGGCTATCAAGTGCCCTATCATTCGCACCCGTACACCGAGTACCTCATTCTGCTGAAAGGCTCCGCCGAGTTCGACATTGAGCAAAACGGCGTACAGAGTGTCGTGCTGCAGCAAGGCGATACGGTAGAACTGCCCGCCGGGGTGTGGCACGCCTTCCGGACCAGTGACGAGGAGGAAACGCAACTGCTCGGCATTCATATCTCGCCCGAGCGAATCGTGAACTATCGCGACGGTGTTCGAACCGACTCCCGAGGGTTTCGGATCGAAAGCTGACCACCACGATTTTCTGTATCCAGGTCCGAATCGTTGAAAAGCGAGACGCAAGGCGCGGCAGAAGGCCGCCGTGCTCACTTTCTGCGTGCGAGCCTTGCTCGACATTTCAATTCTGTGTCATGGCTCGCAAGCCACTCGCCAGGCTGGCCACTCGCTCAAAGCCGGCTTTCTGCAAAATCGACACGGCGAGAGCTGAACGTCGGCCCGAACGACACAGCGCGACTACCGGTTTGTCTTGCGGGACTTCGTTCAGTCGGTCGCGTAACTCGTTGAGCGGTATGTGCAGATTTACCAGCTCACGCGTGGGTGGGCTATCGCCGGTTTCGTCGATCAGACGCACGTCCAGTACCGTCACGTCGCCGAGATGCTGCTCGAGCCATTCGAAATCCACTTCAGGCACACCGGCATAAGTGATGTGGATGTCGGCCCAGTCGGGCTGCGCCGGCACCTTGCCGTCTTCGGGGGCGCCGCTGCGCATGTTGGCTGGCAAGGCTTCGTCGATGAGCTTGGGGTGGGGCAGCTTCATGGCGTTCATGTATTCCACGAAGTCGGTTTCGTTGGCGCCGCCGCCGACCCGGGCGTTGAAGCGCCTTTCTTCCCCGATGCTGCTGACGGTACGGCCGTTGTAGTCGTGGGCCGGATACACCAGGCAGCTGTCGGGCAAGGCAAACAGGCGCTGGGTGATCGACTGATACAGGCGGTGGGCGCTGCCCTGTTGAAAGTCGCTTCGGCCGCATCCTCGAATGAGCAGAGCGTCGCCGGTGAATACCCGGCTGCGGTCTGCCAGTACGAAGCTCATGCAGCCATCGGTATGGCCCGGCGTGGCCATGGCCTCGAGCGTGATGCCGGTGACGCCAAAATGATGGCCGTCCTGGATGGGCTCGTCGACATGGTCGGCGCCGATCACCTGAGCCGACGCGATGCGACAGCCGGTTCGTTGCTTCAATAGCCAGGCGGCCGTGATGTGATCGGCGTGAGCATGGGTATCAGCGACCAGTTTGAGCGTCAGCCCCAGCTCGGCGAGCAAGGCCAGGTCTCGGTCTGCCTGCGCAAAAACAGGGTCGATCAGCAAGGCTTCGCGACTGCTCTCGTCGGCCAGCAGATAGGTGTAGGTGGACGAGGTGCCGTCGAACAATTGGCGAAAGATCATGAGATTGCCTCCGTGATGAGTTGTCGAGTCGGCCACCGACCTAATGGCGATGGTTGGGGTCGAGCCACTTTGATACCTTTTTCTTGCGATCGATCGGCAGAACTTTCATGACCAATATGAACGCCGACAATGTGAAGCAAATGGCATTGGTGAGAATGATGGGCCATTCCATCCGCATGATGCCGAAGGCTGTCCAAAGGCCGAATCCGAGTACGGTGAGGCTGTACATGCGCAACGAGATGGCGGCGGTGTCGTCGGTTCTCACGATCTTCCAGGCCTGAGGCACGAAACTGGTAACCGAGCAGATCGAGGCGAGGTAGCCGACGATGAGGGCGATGTCCATGGATGAAGTTGTCTCCTTGTCAGCTGACATGACCAAGGGCGCGGCTGACGGCAGCAGCCTCGCGCCGCACAGTGTTGGCCGCATTGCCCTGGGTGTCGGCCGCAAAGCTGCCGGACGATCCCAGAACCGTGAGCACCGCCACCACTTTGCCCACGGCATTGTGGATGGGTGCGGCGATGGCGCTGATGCCGGGCAGGTAGAGATCACGCACCACGGCGACGCCGGCGTCTCGCACGTCTTTCTCGATCTGTGCCACGAGGGGTTCGAATGGGGTGGGTGCCGGGGAATCATGACGGGTGCGCTTCCGGTGTTCCTGCCGCGCCAGTTCGCGCAGCGCTCCGTCGCCTTCATACGCCAGAAAGACTCGGCCTGTGGCCGAGTTGAGCACCGACAGCACCGAACCCACGCGCACATTCACAGTCACCGGTAGCCCGGGCTCTTCGAAGCGAACGATGGTGGGCCCGTGGTTGCCCATGACGGCCAGAAAAGCCGTGAGCTCCAGGGTTTCGCACAGTCGGGTCAGGGGCGCCTCGGCCAGACGCAAGGGGTCGGCCACGCGCATGGCCACAAGCCCCAGGTGAATCACTTCCGGGCCCAGAGAGTATTGCTGGGTGGCCGCATCCTGCAGCACAAAACCAGCATCGACCATGCTGCCGAGGTAACGGTGCACTTTGGCCGGGCTCTCGTCGATGTGGCGCGCCAGGTGGCTGAGGCTGGCGCGCCCGCTCAAGGCGGCCAACCCCTTGAGGATGGCGATTCCGGTGGTGGCGGCCTGAACGCGCTGGCGTCGGTCGCGCGGGATGGGGCGGGCGGTGTCTGTGGGCATGACCAGAAGTTGAACGGGGGTGAGGGGGTGCAGGCCTTGTAGAGGTCGTTTCACCCGGATGCAGTATATCTGGCGCGCTGCGTGGCCAGTCGCCACAGCCGGGTATTCGTCACGAGGGCATCGCCCGGTGCGGCCGCGCTGGCGTCCCGGACGCATGGCGAGTGCCCGGTTGGAGCTGCTCTGGTATATATTACGCAATGCGTTTTATATTTACGCAAATAATGTCGTTATCGAGGAGACGCACATGACTTCCGCCACTGCATGCCCCTTTCATGCCATGCACGGCAGCGCGGGCGCGCTGTCGCCCCAGGATTTGCAGGCCCGTGCCGAGGCGTTCGATCCGTTCCAGCAGGATTACATGGTGAATCCGTCGGAGTACGTGCGCTGGGCGCGCGAGCAGGCGCCTGTCTTCTACAGCCCGCAGCTCGACTACTGGGTGATCACGCGGCACGCCACGCTCAAGGAGGTGTTTCGCGATCCGGTCACGTTCAGCCCATCGAACGTGCTCGAGCCCATGGCCGCGCCGGATCCTGAAGTGCAGCGCATCCTGCAGCAATACGATTACGGCATGAGTCGTACGCTGGTGAATGAAGACGAGCCGATGCACATGGCGCGTCGCCGGGTATTGATGGAGCCGTTCACACCCGAGCATCTGCGCGAGCACGAGGCGCGCGTGCGCGAACTGGTGAACGAGGCGATCGACAGCTTCGTGGATGCCGGCGAAGTGGATCTGGTGAAGGCGCTGTTCTGGCACGTGCCATTCACGGTGGCCCTGCAGTTTCTGGGTATCGACGACGAGGCTGATCGCAAGACGATGCATCAGTTTGCGATTGCGCACACTATCAATGCCTTTGGTCGACCCACGCCGGAGCAGCGCCACGAGATTGCCCACACCGTGGGGCGTTTCTGGCAATTTTCGGGAGAGGTGCTCGAGAAGATGCGGCAAACGCCCGATGGCCCCGGCTGGATGCGGTACTCGCTGCGGCAGCAGCGCGAGCATCCCGATGTGGTCACCGATTCCTATCTGCATTCGATGATGATGGCGATGATCGTGGCGGCACACGAAACCACCACGTTTGCCTCCACCAATGCGATGAAGCTGCTGCTCGAGCACCCACAGACATGGCGCGAGGTGTGCGACGATCCGTCGCTGATTTCGCCTGCCATGGAAGAGTGCCTCCGTCACGATGGGTCCATTGGTTCGTGGCGTCGTCGAACCACGCGGGAGGTCACCCTCGAGGGCGTGGAGATCCCTGCCGGCGCCCGATTGCTGCTGGTGGTGCATTCGGCCAATCACGATCCGGAGGTGTTTGGCGATCCCGACACCTTTGACATTCGTCGCGACAATTCCGCCAACCATCTCACTTTCGGGTTTGGCGCGCATCAGTGTCTGGGCAAGAACCTGGGTCGCATGGAGATGCAGATCATGATTGGCGAGCTGGCCCGTCGGCTGCCACATATGCGACTGGTGCCTCAAGACCTGGAGTATGTGGCCAATCTGTCGTTCCGAGGGCCGCAACATTTGTGGGTGCAATGGGATCCGGCGATGAACCCGGAACGCGAGGCAGGGTTTGACCGTACCGAGCCGTTGCCGCCAACGCGGCTGGGTGCACCCCTGGCCCGTGATCTCGGCCGTCCGGTCAGGGTGGTCTGGGCCCGAACGGTGGGCGAAGGTCTGTTGCACTTGCGGCTCGAAGCCGCGAACGGTCAGCCGCTGCCATCGTGGGAGCCGGGGGCCCACATCGATATCGAATGCGGCAGCACGGCAATGTCGCGGCAGTATTCCTTGTGTGGCGATCCGGAGGATCGCTCGGGCTGGGAGGTGACGGTTCTGCGCGAGCCCGAGAGCCGGGGGGGTTCAGCCTGGCTGCACGAGCACGTTCGCGCGGGAACGCCATTGCGAGTGCGTGGGCCGCGCAATCACTTTGCGCTTGAGCCAACCGCCGCGCCGTTGCTGTTCGTGGCCGGCGGTATCGGCGTGACACCGGTTCTCACCCTGGCCGAAGCGGCGCGCCGCGCGGGCATGCACTACGAGTTGCACTACTGCGCGCGTCGTGCCGAGGCGATGGCATTTCGCGACGAGTTGGCCGCAATTCATGGCACGGCGATGCACAGCTATGTCAGCAGCCGAGGTGAGCGTCTGGATTTTGCGAGTTTGCTGGCCAGGCAGTCGGACGATGTGCAAGTGTATGCCTGCGGCCCGATTCGAATGATCGAAGGGTTGACCGATTCCATGCGTGAACGTGGCTTGCCGGAAGACGCGTTGCACACCGAGATCTTCAGTGCGGCTGGCGGTGCGCATGGCGAGGCCGACAACCGACCCTTCGAGGTAGAACTCACGGTATCGGGTTTGCAGCTCGAGGTGCCGGCCGATCGCAGTCTGCTGACGGTGCTTCGTGCCAACAATGTGGATGTGCCGAGTGATTGCGAGGAAGGCTTGTGCGGCGCCTGTGAGGTGCCGGTGGTTGAAGGTGAGGTGGACCACCGCGATATCGTGTTACGGCCGGTAGAGCGCAAGCAGAATCGACGCATGATGTCTTGTTGTTCGCGGGCGGCGGGTGCCAGGTTGAAGATCGGGGTGTGAGGCGGTCCCGGGTCAGGCGGCTGTGCCGCCTGACCCGTCTTGACCCCTTTCCGTGGGCGCCGCTACGATGGTTGCATCTGCCATCAGAGACCCAAGGAGAGTTATGCAGATCGACGAGTACCGGCCCTATGTCACCGCACAGGGTAACCAAGTCGTTTTCGACCTTTTCACCAGCGGCTATCCGGCAGGCGAGCTGGATGTGATGCTGGATTTCAATTACGTGACCAACAACGTCCAGTTCCAGGATGTCGAGTTCGGCGGCAGTTCGGCGGTGCAGGTCGATTCACAATTCGAGATCATCGATGGCGAGGGGCATGGTGGCGTCGTGATCTCGGCCAGCGTGACGCCCGACACTGACGAGCCTCTGGTTTCGCTGGTGTTTGCCGGCGAGGGGCAAGGTGGCCTCGACATCGACATCAGTCGTTTCGCGATCAACGGTCAGGATGTTCAGTTGACCGACCCCTCACCGTATTACTACACGCTGGATGGCGGGGTGGAGCCCCCCGATGACAGTCCGGATCCGGGCGATGACTCTCCCGTTCGTCCCCCCATTCTCGACACCACGCTCGACGATCTGCCGCGAGCGGATCTGTCATTTACCGGTCTGGAGCGTTCGTACACGGATTTTCTCACCGGGGTCTACGTGGCTGCTTTCGATCGGGCTCCCGATTTTGAAGGCCTGCAATACTGGGCCGACCAGTTGAATCATCATCGCGATGGCGGACTGTCGGATCCCGATGCTTTCAAGGCACTGGCACGCGATATGTACCACGCTGGCGAGGCCAATGGCGAGGCAGGGTCTCACCTGAGCAACGCCGAATATGTCGACTTCGTGTACAGCACGGTGCTGGGTCGCCAGCCCGATCCGGATGGCGAGAGGCACTGGACGGATTCGCTCGACAGCGGCGCCATTCCGCGCAGCGAGTTCCTGACGGTGTTTCTCAATTCCGCCTTGCAGGCCGAGGGCGACAGCGAGTATGTGATGTCGCGCATTGCCGTGGCCGAACTGGCCACGTTGGCCGAACATTCGGCGCCGGATGAATTCTTGCTGGGTCTGGACAATGTTCTGAATGGCGTGGGTGACCCGGTATCGGCCTATGCCATCATCGATGCGTTCATTCCCGGCGCCCTGTCTGGTTCGGCCATGACAGACGCCACGCAAGCCGATTTCGATTGGCTGGCGGCAACGACGGCGGCGGCTCCGGTCAGCGACGATGGGCCGGCAAGTGCACCCATCAGCGGACCGCTGAACGTTCTGGGCACGGTTGACGTACCGGACGACGTGGCGATCTTGCATGGGTGAAATCGCCGAGGCGGGTTCGAGCAACCCGCGAACGCAGCGCCGATCAGAGGTTCTCGTCGGCGCTGGTGATACCGATGACCACATCGAGCCGGCTCAGCAGCCCTGACTCCAGGCCACTCGTCCAGAACTCGAGCCCGGCCGAGTCTGGTGCCCGCTGCAAGGCGGTTTCGTAGAGCTCGGCAACGAAGGCCGCGGGGTCGGTGTCGTTGCCGTAGATGGCCAGAAACTCGTCGGTCTGCATGAACGCCTGGCCCACGGATTGCACCGAAGCATTGTCGGCATATTCGTTGAGCCAGTAGCGCAGACCATCGGCTTCGGCGAGGCGGCCAAGCGCGTCGTACAAGCGGTAAATCACACCGGTATCCACCACTTGTGTGGCGTTGGTGGCAATGATGCGGTTGTCGGCAAACTCGAGGTTGACCGGATCGGTGTGGCACGGGTCGTAGAAGATCGGGTTCAGCGGCCAGTGGGAACTGTTGTTCTGCCCATCGGGCACGCTCTGCCAAAGGCTTTCCCACAAGTTGCCGTGGTAGTGGATGTCGCCGTAAGTGTCGCAGCCGCCGATCACGCTACCGTAGGGCAACAGATTGCCCACCAGCGGTAGGTCGGCCAGCGGATTGTTGAACACGTTGAGCGGATCGTTGGCCGCGAACACCGGGCCAAAATCGATGCGGCCTTGCTGGTTGTCTACCGACAAATTGCCTTCGAGCGTGACGAAGCGCGTGCCCCCGTCGGTATAGAACAGATTGCTGCCGCCATCCGGATGCTTGTGATAGGCGATATTGTCGGCAATGAGCGTACCGGTTTCCAGGCTGGTGCCCTGAAAGCCGGTGGTGTAGATGGCGCCGCCGTCCCAGCTGCTTTGCACGAAGTGGCTGAAGGTGTTGCCGACGATCTGGTTACCCTGCATGATGGTGGGCGTCGTGTAGGGTTCGCCATCCGGGCCCCACATGCCAGGGGTGGCACCATCGAGCCCGGCAAAGCCGCCTTCATCCAGCAACCCCCAGCCCCAGCCCATGGCCACGCCCGACCAAGGCAGGTCGTGCAGGTAATTGCCTTCAATCAGGGTGTCTTGCGCAAAACCCACGAAAATACCGGCAGCATCGAGAAACTCGCTGCCCGCCTGGATGATCTGATTCTCGAGAATCTGGTTGTTGCGCGTGATGCCGGTGTCATCGGCCGGCCGGGCATCCTCGGCCGACACTCCGCCCACCTGAATGGCGGCGGCAGCGATGTCGTGAAAAAGGTTGTGCGCCACCACGTTGTTTTGCGCGCCAGGCTGCAGATCCAGACCGGCCGAGCCGAGGTCGAGAAACTGATTGCCGGTAAACGTGATGCCTGACGCCTGTTCAAAACTCAGTGCGCCGGGCGTGCGCTCCACGTGTTGTACATGGCCAATCGTGTTGGGTTCGTGATCGTCGCCCATCACGAGATTGCCGCTCTGGTCGGCCACATAGCCCTCGGCCTGCCCCGGTTGCAGCCAGGTGCTGTACTGAAACGTGAGACCTTCGAACGTCAGGTTGGCCACGCCCTGGCCGTGCACCAGGGTTTCGAGCTGCGGCAGTTGCACGTCGAGTGAGGTTGGGTCCACGGTGTCGGGTAGCACCAGAAACAATTCGCCAGTGTCTGAATCCAGATACCACTCACGCGATTGGTCAAGAAACTCGTAGGCATTCTGAAACTGGCTCACTCGCCAGAAACTCCACATGTCGGGCCCGCCGGGTTGCCCGTCGCTGCCCTGCGACCAGTACAGATTGGCGTTGCTCCAGCCCGGCTCCTGCATGGTGATGAGGCCGACTTCCACGCCGGGCAGATCGGCCTCGATCAGCGACGGGATGTCGGGCGAGGGTGCGGAGACGTCGGCCAGGGGCACTTCCATCATTTTCCACTGCGTTTGCAGCACGGCCGTGATGTCGTCGACGTTGCGCCAGGTGGTGGGGTCGCGCCAGTTGGGATCGTTGGCGTCGTTGGGCAGAAACTGGATGCCAGACACCAGGTTGCCCTCGGCATCATGCAGTTGGTCGAGCGTGGGCCGGAAACCCAGCGGATACGTGGCATCGCCAATGGGATTGGTTTCGGCCAGTGTGGCGCGCTCGCCGTCGATGAACAACTGACGGGTTTCGGTGCCCGGTGCCACGCTCGCCTTCCACAACGTCGTGCCGGGGGCCAGCTCGATGCCGGGGTTGGTCACGGCCTGCCAGCCCGACACCGCCATGCCACCCGAGATGACCGGCTCGGCGCCGGGTGCCGCCTGATAGTGCACGGTGTGACCGTCGCGGCCGGAATCCCGCTCGTCGAATGTCCAGGTGGCATCCAGGGTGTACAGGCCGTCGCCAATGAGCACGACGATGTCGGTTTCCTGGGGGCCGCTGGCTAGCAGCTCGCGCACGGCCTGTTGCGCGCGTTGCAATGTGGCAAAGGGTTGTTCATCGCTGCCGTTGCCGGCATCGCTGCCCGATGGGCTCACATGAAAGATCATCGGGGTAGTGTGCGACATGATGGCAGCTCCGGTGGGGGTGGGGCGGTCAGTTGGCGGTGATGTTGGCCGCTTCGATCACGCGGCTGTAGCGGGCGTTGTCGTCACGCATCTTCTCGGCCAGGTCTTCGGGCGTGCCGCCCAGAATGTCGTAGTTCTGTGCGGCCATTTTCTCGCGGATGCCCTCGCTGCCCAACTGCTGATTGACCACCTCGTTGAGCTTGTGCACGACGGCGTCGGGCGTGCCGGCGGGGGCATACATGCCAAACCAGACGTCGATGGCGTAATCGGGCAAGTTCGCGGCCTCGCTCACGGTGGGGATGTCGGGGGCGTAGGCCGAGCGCTCGGCACCCGTGAGGGCAATCATCTGGATGTTGCCATCCTTGGCGTGGGGTGCCAGATTGGCGATGGTGCTGAACGACACCGGCACTTCACCGCTCAAGTGATCGGGGATGGACGGCGCGCAACCTTTGTAGGGAATGTGGACCATCTCGATCTCGGCCATCTGCGACAACAGCTCGGCCGCCAGGTGCTGGGGTGCACCAGCACCGCAGGTGGTGTATGAGAGCTCGCCCGGGTTGGCGCGCGCGTAGTCGATCAGCTCGGCCAGGTTGTTCACGCCGAGATTGTCGTGTACCGAGATGGCCACCGGCGAACTCCCGATGAGCGCAATGGGGGCGAAATCTGCCACGGGATCGAAATGCACTTCGTCGTACACCAGCGGGTTGATCACGATGTTGTTGGTGACCATGAGCAGGGTGTAGCCATCAGCCGCCGCGCGAGCCACGTGGGCCATGCCGATGTTGCCTGAAGCGCCGGGCTTGTTGTCGACCACCACGGCCTCACCCAGGGTTTCCTGCAGCCCACCGGCCACCACGCGTGCCATGGTGTCGGTACCACCACCGGCACCAAATGGCACGACCAGCGTGACGGTTTGGTCGGGGTAGTCCTGGGCAGCGGCGGGGCCGGCCAGAATGCCAGCGGCGAGACAGGTGGCGAGACGCAGCGGGGTGGATTGCATGGGGTTGTCTCCGGTGAATGGCGTGGGACAGACATGGGGCGACGGGTGCAACGGCATGCGCCTGCCGCAACCTTGGCGTAAGCATACTGTGCTCAGCGAGAGTGAGGTAGGGGGCCAACCCTGATGAAACCCTCGCTCAATGCAGGCGAGTTGCGGCTCGCAACGCGTCGACCTGACTCGCCAGCGTGGCGGCGGACACTTCGCCCATGCGGCGATAGACGAGACGGCCTGTGGCGTCGAAGAACAGCGTGGTGGGCAGGCCCACGGCTTCGGCGCGTGCGCTGAGGCCGGAGCGCGGATCGAGCCACACATGCCGCAGCGCCAGTCCGTGCTCGCGCAGATAGGTCTGCACCTGCCCAGCGTCTTCTCCCTGGTTCACCAACACGAAATTGACGTCTGCATACTCGGCTTGCGCGGCTTCGAACACGGGCATTTCGCGTCGGCACGGCGGGCACCAGGTGGCCCACAAATTCACCACCAGAGGTTCCCCGGCGAATCGCTCCAGGGCAATGGGCGCGCCTTGCAGGTCTTGCAGTGGTGTGGATGCCAGTTCGGTGAGGTGGCCACCACGTTGCGGCAAACGGTCTATCACGGCATTGCCGACCACCCAGGTCAACGCGGCCACGGCCACGGCCGCGGGCAGGCGACGCCGAGTCAGCGGACGCCGCCACATCATCGCGGCGGTGAGCAGCGCCACCGTGAGCCAGCCAGCCCAGGCCGTGAGCCCGCCATCCCGAATGTCGACAATCCGCCAGGGCTGATCGGCATAGTGCGGCCATTGCTCCATCACGAAGGCCAGCCGGGCGCCCACCAGTCCAGCCAGCGCAAGCAGCCAGATACGCCCTTCAAGATCCGGCCCGTGAGGCGACCGGGGATATCGACTGGTCACCACGGCCAAGATCAAGGCAAGCAGTGCCAGCAACAAGGGTATTGGCAGGGCCAGCGGCCCCAGAGTCAAGGCGTCCATGGGAAGAATAGACAGAAGGTGGATTCGCCCAGAATAGGGCGATGCGGGGGTGAACGGTGGGAGATGGACCGCCGCGTGGGCTGAAGGGTTCCGTGCGACAGGGTTTCGGCTTTCGACCCGGAGTCAGAGGGCAACCGCTTAGGCTGCCGCGTTCGGCTTGGTGCCAAACATCAGTGCAGGCAAGGCCAGGGTCATGATCACGCTGGCCAGGATGAGCGGCGCGCTCACGCCAAAATGATGCAGCAGCACCGCGCCCACACCGGCGCTGCAGATGAACAGCCCAATGGAGAACACCCGGCGAACGGCATTGCGGTTGTCGCCGCCGGCGAGGCGCGAATCGGCAATGAAGCCGGCAAAGGTGAGCGTCATGACGTTGGTGGCCAGATCGGGTACGCCATGGGCCCGGACCATGGCATTGTGCACACCCATGGCCATGGCCAGCAAGGCCACCACCACTTGCCCCGTTGTATTGTGGGCATCTGGCGCGCCCCAAACCGCCGTCATGGCGGCCGCCAGAATGAACACCCATTCGGCCAGGAAACCAATGCGGCGTTCGGCCAGGGGTTGCGGTCCGCGCAGCAGGCGTCCTCCGATGAGTGCACCCACCACGAAAGCCCCAATGGCTACCGCATAGCGTGCCAGATCACCCAATGCCGCCCCTGTCCCTGCCGACAGGGCGAACAGCAGCATGTTGCCCGTCATCATTTCGGCAAATACGCCGCCCAATGCCAGAAAACACACGGCGTCGATCAGCCCGCACAACGAGGTGACCATGTAGAGCCCCACCTTGTATTCCACACGCCTTCGCCGGTTTCGACGCGATGGACCGCCGACAGTGGGCGACACGGGCGCAGGAGTGGCAGCCATGAGAAGTCCTCGACGGCGAACGATTGAAAGCGGTTGACGTGGGGCTGGGTCGGAAATTGCATCGCGCGAGGCCGATGCCGACGGCAATCATACCGTTGCGTCGCCCGTGCGGCGAGTTCTTTGCAGCCTGGTTGGCGGCGAACGAGGTGACGTTCACACAGAGCGGCGGCTACGGATCGCAGGAGCCTATCACCGGGAGAACGCGGCCGCGTCGAAAACCGTTATAATCTTTGGCTTGCCTTCCTCGCCGGGGTTCTCCTGGCGGATTCGGTAGCGGTTTTCGCCCGGCTTCAACGCTTGCACCGGGTTCGAGAACGTGCTGCCGCACTCAGCCCGAGTGGTGGAATTGGTAGACGCAGGGGACTCAAAATCCCCCGCCGCAAGGCGTGCCGGTTCGAGTCCGGCCTCGGGCACCACAACGCACTTTACGTCAATGAGCTACGCCGTCGGGGTAGCTTTCTGGCGTGTCTCTTTGTCTCCCCCTTGCTCCTCGAAGAAGCCGTTGGCGCCGCGTCTCCAGTCCGGTTGTGAACTGGCGGGCAATTCATGCATGCACCCTTGACGCTCTGGTGCGCTTGTCCATTCGCGGCGAGTGCCTGGATGGGGTTGTCCTTTTCTTCGCAATGTCGTTGTTTCATATGACAGACGAATATCGTCTCGACATCCAGTATGAGGATACAAACCATTCATGGCTTCTCGGTCATGATCCGGCGGCGATTGGCTTCGCTCCCCGGTTCATCGCGAGTGGGCATGACATGGTGAAAAACCAACCATCCCTCCAAACGGTGGAGACAGCATGAATAAAACCCTCATTGCCGGCCTGGCAACCCTGTCTACCTTATGCAGCGCGGCGGCATTCGCCGAGCAAGCCTTTCCCGATCGCACCATCAACCTGTCGGTGGGCTTTCCTCCCGGGGGCGGCTCCGACACCATCGCCAGGCTCATGGCCGAATCCATGTCCAAAACACTGGGTCAGCCGATTGTGGTGCACAATCGGCCGGGTGCTCAAACGACGCTTGCGGCGAGCGCCGTCGCAAATGCCGAGCCGGACGGCTACGAGCTTCTGCTGGCAACGGATGCGGTCATGGGTGCAGACAAGGTGGCATTCGATTCGATTGTTTCCTACGATGCCAGCCACTTTACGCCGATCAATCGCGTGGCAGGCACGTTCTTTGTTCTGGCCGGCAACCAGGATCTCCCCATTGACTCGGCGGATCAATTGCCCGATCTGGCCAAATCGAAAGATTCCGAGCTCTTTATCGGTTCGGCGGGTGGCGTTTTCATGAACCTGGCCATCTCCGAGATGGCAGAGTCATCGGGCATCAACTTCACCGAGGTTCCCTACAAAGGCGGCGCGCCAGCCACGACGGCAGTGGTCGCCGGCGAGGTGCCGTTCACCCTGATGGGGCCGGCGGCCATCGTGCCGCTGATGAACGACGGCAGACTGAAGGCGCTGGGCATTACCGCAGGGCAGCGATCCGCGCTATTGCCCGATATTCCCACTCTGGCGGAGCAGGGCATGAATGACCTCGACGTGTCGGTGTGGTGGATGCTGTTCGGGCCCGCCGGTATGTCGGAAGAGGTTGCAGAAAAACTGCATCATGCAAGCAGCGTGGCCTTGAAGGAAAAGAAGGTCAAGGATCGTCTGGCGAGCCTGGGTTATGAAGTGGCACCACTCGATTCCCTGAAGGAAGCGAAGCAATTCGCCGAGCAACACGGAATGATGTTGCGGGATCGCGTGCAATCGGTGGTGAACGAGAATCCGATGCCCGCCCCCTGAGGTGTGGTGCTCGCCGAAAGGGCGGGCACCACACACAAGATCGGGATGGTGTCATTCCAGAGTATCTTCAATAACGTACTGCACGTAGGTCACGAGAATGGAATTCAACCCAGAACCTGGCGTCGCGCCTGCCCTGGAATATGCGTTTGCGATCCGGGTGTATCTCGGCAACCGTACCAAGATAGGCAAGTTGCCAAGCGGCTTCACGCGAGGATTTACGGCCGCCGCTGGTGGTGACATTACCGGCCCCAAACTGAACGGTCGGGTGTTACCCGATAGTGGCGGCGATTGGCCGGCCTATTGGCCCAATGGAGCGGTGGAGTTCAGCGCACGATATCTGCTGGAAGCCGATGACGGCACGCTGATCGTCATCAAGAATCGCGGGTTTCGTTATGCCTCCCCGCAAGTCACGGAACGCATGGAACGCCTCGATCCGGTGGATTCCAGCGAGTACTACATGCGTCTGTCGCCGTTTTTTGAAGCGCCGGCAGGCAAGCACGACTGGCTCAACCGTACGGTGTTTGTTGGCACGGCCAATCGCCAGGCAGATCATTCCGTGTTCCGGTTCTGGCAAGTGATCTGAAGTTGGCTCGCGGCAGCACGCTGACAGAAGGCGGCATGTGTTTCGCTTGCCAGGGTTTGGCCGGGTGGACGTGAAGGCTGCCAAGCCAGGGAATGGGACTAATCCGTACGGACTTCGAAGGCCTCCTTCATGTATTTCTGGCAATCGCACAGTACGGCTTGGCCCAATTGGGTGAGCTGGCCATAATGCTGCAGTGGTTCGCAGCACTCCCAGAAGGCGAGCACGCTGTCTTCCAGTTGGTTCTCAAGCTGGGTGGTGGCGTCGTCGTCCTTCAGGCCTTCCGGCGATTCCATCCAGTTCAGGCACGCGTCGAAGGCGAGGGCTTCGCGAGCCGACACATAAGCGGCGTGAAAAATGCCATCCATGGGGCGCGGGTCGAATCGCAGCGGGGAGGCCTGTCTGTCGGCAGGGTCGTTTGTCACCAGGGCTTGCTCACGGGCGATACCGAACAGCATGAGGTGACCGGCTTCATGCACGAGGGTCTTGAGGAAGTGCGTCCAGTGCGTATGAGCCGGCAGGTTGATACCGATGGCGCCCCAGGCGGCAAACGACGAGACTCCGTTGAAGCTCAGACGATGTTGGTTGCCAGGTTGCGCCAATACCACCTCGCACACCAGCGCGCGCCATTCGTCGGCGAGTGCCGGGGCCGACTGTCGCAAGGTGTGCAGAGCCCGCTGTATGAGGGGTATGGCGGCGTCCCGTTCATCCGGTGTCACGGCTTGAAGATCCATGGCGTTGTCGGGTTCGGTATCCCACCAGCGCAACAAGGCCGCGATGTCGTCGTTGACGTAATGGGGCGGGGCAAGTGTGGTGATGCGGCATGTGGCCAGAGCGGAGGGCTGGGTTGTGCCGGAGGGCAGTGTCAAGCGGGCGAGGGTTGCATTGGCGCGGCGGATGGCCTCGACTGCAGATAGGCCGTGAGGCACGCCCTGAGCAGAGTGCGCGGCGAGCAGATCGAACCAGGCCAGATAATCTGCAGGCAGGGGTTCAGTCAGGTTTGCAGCACCGGCCAAGCCGCCCGTTGATGCTGCTGGCAGGGCTTGGAGCGCCTGCAACTGATGGTAAAGACTGTGGCGCAGTGACTGCGCCATGGACTGATTCACGGCAGCGGCACGCTCGGCCGATGGCTGAAAGTGGCTGTCCATGGCGCGAGCCGGCAAAGACCTCGGTCAGCGCTTGTCGGCGTGGCGGCGCACCACCTTGCGGCGCACGCCGGAGCGAGGCTCAGTGAAACTGACTTTTGAAATGCCGACCTTGGAGGCCAAGGGCAGTGCCGCCGCCGAGCCGTATGGGGCGAGAACCGGAGGGGTGTGTGTCTTCTTCATGGCTAGTGCTCCTTTCCGCAGAAAGTGGACAATCAAAACCAGGCAACGAGGCTGGCAATCGAGTGTAACCTCGTCGTGAGTCATCGAACAGGGCCGAGCGATTCATGAAGCAGATTCACGGTTTCCACACTTACGGGTATCGATCCGACTTGACGCAGGCGAGCGTGGATGTGCCGCTGGTGTTCACACCCCCGAGTTTGATGGCGATCGATCGGCTCGACCATTGGTTACGCGAGTGGTTCGATACCACCGCGCCGTCGGTATCCGAGGTTTGGAGTCTGAAGGCCTCAACCGGTTTGCGATTCACACCCTTGCCTGCCTGGCTGTCCCGGGTGCTGGCGATTTACGGCATGTTGTGTCAAGCGGGTGATCTGCCCGCTGTCGCTCCGGGGCGCCTCGTGGGGCTCGCAAAACACGGTGCGCAGTGGCGGGCCGTCTTGCGGGTGCCCGTGGTCAACGGGCCCTCGCCCCGCATTTTTCACGATCTGGTGAAAGCGTCGATGTCGTTGGCGGCCATGCTGATGCGCACCGCACCGTCGTTTGATCAGGCGCAACGCGTCTACGATCAACTTGAGAATCAGGTTCTGAAACATCTGCGACGGCAGTTGCCTGGGGGGCGGGCCAATGGTCTGGTGGCACGGTTGGCCCATCGGCAGGGGATCCCCTTCACTCATCTGGGCAGCGGGGTGATGCAGCTCGGGTATGGTGCACGGGCACAGCTCACGCATCGCAGCGCATGTCTCGAGGACTCGGCCATCGCCGCGCGCATTTGTGCCGACAAGGTCAGTACGGCATTGTTGCTGGCCCAGGCCGGACTGCCGGTGCCGGAGCACGAGCGGGTGGGCTCGATCGATCAGGCGAAGGCCGTAGCGGAGCGGTTGGGCTGGCCGGTGGTGGTGAAGCCCGCCGATCGCGAGCGCGGTGAGGGGGTGTCGATGCATGTCGACAGCGTCGATTCCTTGCGAGTGGCCTACCAGCGCGCCACCGCTGCGAGTTCGCAGGTGCTGGTGGAGCGCCAGGTGCCGGGGGTGTGTCACCGGCTTTTCGTTGCAGGGGGCGAGCTTCTCTATGCTTCGCGCCGCGAAGGCAAGTTGGTGAAAGGCGATGGCTGGCGAACGGTGCGGCACCTTGTTGCCGATGCCAACGAAATGGAAATGCGAAGGCCGCCCTGGTTGCGCTTGAAGGCCTTTCCGCTGGACGAACTCACGCTGGCCTGCCTGGCGCGAGTCGGGCTCACGCCCGACAGTGTTCCGGAAGAGGGACAGTGCGCCCCATTGCGGCCTTTCACTTCAACCGAGTGGGGCGGGTCTGCCGAGGATGTCACCGCGCAGGTGCATCCGCAGAACGTGTCTCTTGCCGTGCAGGCGGCCACACAGCTGGGGCTGACTGTGGCCGGCGTGGATCTGATTGCCACCGACATTCAGCGCCCGTGGTACGACACGGGTGCGATGATCAACGAAGTGAATTTCACGCCATACCTGGGCGGCGCGTTGAATGAAGATAATGCGGGCGGTTATCTGCGCGCGCTGGTGAGGGGCGAGGGCCGTATTCCCGTTCATGCGGTGGCCGGCACTGGCGATCTCTGGGGCAGGGCACGGGAGCTGCAAGAGCACATGACAACCGAAGGCATTCGCGCTCATCTGTGCGGAGCCCAATGGGCCGAATCCCCCGAAGGCGAGAGACTGGCGCTTGTGTCGGAAGGTTTGTTTCAACGCAGCCTGGCACTGTTGCGCCGGCGCGATGTGGAAGCCCTGATTCTGGTGATCGAGGGCGATGAGTTTCTGCAGTCGGGCCTGCCGGTGGATCGGCTCGATGGTCTGCACACACTGAGCCATGATGAGTCGGGTGCCAGCTCTCGATTCGAGGAGATGCTGGCGGCGTTTGTCTGCGAGCCTGCCGAACCCAAGCCTTTGCCATGCGACCGCGCGGCGATGGGCATCAAGCTGCCACAGGTATGATGGGTGTGCTGGAAAGTGTCTCCGCCTCCATTTGCCCATAAGGGTCTGCGCTCATGATGTCCTGGAATCCCGCCTTCTGGTGGTTGCTGCTTGCCCTGGTGCTCGGTCTGGCCGAGCTCACGTCTGGCGCGCTGGTGCTGCTGGCATTGGCTGTGGCTGCCGTGCTCACGGCTGCCGTTGCCGCACTGGGTTTTGGCCTCACGGTACAGGTTCTGGCCATGGGAGTCCTGACGGGCTTGCTCGTGCCGCTGGTCATCTGGAAGATCCGACCGTGTTTTTCGCCTCGGGGGGTACGGTACGGCACGACCGGCACCGGGGTGGAGAAAGGTCGACGCTATGTCACGGAACGACGGGATTTCGATGACGCTACGGGTATCAAGATCAACGGCGACTTCTATCGTTTGCGCCTGTCCGACACCGGCGAAACCGACTTGCCGGTTGGCACCGAAGTGATTTTTGAGCTGTTCGACGGCACCACGGCCGTGGTTCGGCGCAGCATGCCGTATTCACCGCCTCAATCCTGAGGCGGTTATTTTTTGGAGCTACCCCTCATGGACTTTTCCGTCGGCCCCGGCCTCATTCTGGCCCTGGTCATCGTGGCCATCGGCATCATTGTGCTCATCAAGGGGCTGGTCATCGTGCGCCAGTCCGAGGTGATGGTGATCGAACGCCTGGGCTCTTTCAATCGGGTACTGGAAAGCGGTATCAACTTCATCATTCCGTTCATCGAGCAACCGCGCGCGATCACGATGATTCGCTATCACAAGCAAGGTGATGAGTTCTTTGCGGTGACCACGTCCGAGACTCGCATCGATCGACGCGAAACGGTGATGGACTTCCCCGGGCAGCCGGTGGTTACCACCGATAACGTCACGGTACGCATCAACGGCGCGCTGTATTACCAGATCATCGATCCCAGGCGCGCGGTCTACGAGGTGGAGAACATGAGCCAGGCAGTGGAAGTGCTGGCCAAGACCACCTTGCGCTCGGTGGTGGGCAAGATGGAGCTCGACAAACTCTTCGAATCTCGGGCGGAGGTCAACAACGAGATCCAGGCTGCCATGGAGGAGCCAGCGTCGAAATGGGGTGTGAAGCTTTCGCGGGTGGAGGTGCAGGACATCTCCATGCCTGAAGAGGTGGAAGAAGCCATGCGCCTGCAGATGGCCGCCGAGCGCAAGCGTCGCGCCACCGTGACGGAGGCTGAAGGCGAGAAAACCGCCGCCATCGCCATGGCTCAAGGTCAGCGCGAGTCGGCCATTCTCAACGCCGAGGGCGACAAGGAATCCGCGATTCTGCGGGCGCAGGGCGAACAGGAATCCATTCGCCTGGTGCTCAGCGCCATGGGCGACTCCGAAGACAATCGCCGTGTGGTCGTGGGCTATCTCCTCGGCCAGAGCTATATCAAGGCGCTGCCCACGATGGCAAAAGACGGCGAACGGGTGTTCGTGCCGTACGAGTCGTCAGCGTTGCTGGGTTCGATGGGGATGTTTCGGGAGCTGGCCGGCTCGCCGGAGGATGTCGCGGCGCGGCATGTGCAGGGCAAGACTGAACGGAATGGGCTGCGTGGCGGCATCGTGGGTGGTGCAGGGAGCTGAGGGGGGCTGAGGGCCCCGACCCCGGCTTGACGTCGTCACCCCGGGCTTGACCCGGGGCCGGGGTGACGACGCTTCTTGCTACAGCATCCCCAACGTAAGCCAGGGGAAGAAGATGATGAGCAGGATGACGAACATCGATACCAGGATGAACGGCACCATGGCTCGCATCAGTTTCACCAGATCCACTTCGGCGGCGGCAGCAGCGACGAACAGGCCGGCACCCACGGGAGGCGTGAGCAGGCCGAGGCTGAGTGTGAGGCAGAGCATCACGCCGAAATGGATGGGGTCTACCCCGTAGATTCCAACGGCCACTGGCAGCAGGATGGGTACCAGGATGATCAGCGCTGCAATGCCGTCGAGGATGGTGCCAATGAAGATCAGCACCAGGAAAGTGAGCAGCAGAAAGATCAGCGGGCTGTCGGTAAGCGTTTGCACCGTGGAGGCAATTTGCTGCGGTACCAGGTTGTAGGTGAGCACGAAGCCGAACAGCTTGGCCGCGGCAATGAGAAACAGCACGAGCGCCGTGTTCAACGCGGTGCGCGTGAGAATGGTGGAGGCATGTCGCGGCTTGAGCTCGCGATACACGAAGCCGCCGATGATGATGGCGCAGGCAATGGCGATGGCGGCCGATTCGGTGGGTGTGAAGATGCCGAACGAAATGCCGCCCACGATCACACCGGGAATGCTGAGCGTGGTGAGCGCATCGACCGTGGCGCGCCAGCGCGACACTTTCAGGCCATGTTCGTGTTCGGGCGATTTGCGCACCGACCCGCGAATGGCAACCCAACCCACCATCAGCAGGAAGAACAGGAAGCCCGGCAAAATGCCGGCAATGAACATGTCGGCAATCGACACCTGGGCGATCACGCCAAAGATAATGAAAATCATGGACGGCGGAATCACCGGCGCCAGCATCCCGGCCGAAGCCGTGAGGGCGGCAGCAAAGGGGCGATCATAGCCATCGTCTTCCATGGCCGGCACCATCACCCGGCTCATCACGGCGATCTGGGCCGTGGCCGAGCCCATGATGGAGGCCAGCATCAGGTTCGAGACCAGGCTCACGTAGGCCAGTGAGTTGGGCAGACGCCGCAGCCAGGTTTGCGCGGCATTGATGAGGCGGCGCGTAATGCCGCCTTCGTTCATGGTCTCGCCCAACAGGATGAAGAGCGGAATGGCCAGCAGATCGAAGATCTCGAGCGACGAGAACAGCACCTGTGGCAGTGTGTTCAACAGCATGAAGCGGCCGCTGTCGAACATGAAGATGAAGGCCGAACTGATCAGCACGAAGGCGATGGGCATGCCCAACACCACGAGGAGGATGAAGGCGATCCCGGTCATTTTGCACCCACCTCTTCGTCGGGAAGAAAGACTGCAGTCAACAGATTGGAGAACACGTGAAACGTGGCCAGGCCGGTAAAGATGGGAATGATCGACAGAAACGGCAGCTTCGACATGTTGAGTGTGATGGCTCGCTCGAACGCCACCGCGGGCGATTGAAACCAGCGCAGCGAGGCCCAGAACATGGCTGCCAGCATGCCGAGCACGAGGATTTCGATGACGATCTCGACCACACGCCTGGCGCCCCGGGGCAGGGCATCGACCGCCAGCGACAGTCGGATCATGTCGTTGCGGGCAACGGTGACGCAGATGGCAAGAAACGCCATCCAGATCAGCATGTAGACCGCCAGTTCGTCGGCAAAGTAGAAAGGATTATTGAAGACGTAGCGGGAGGCCACGTTGGCGATCAGCAAGCCGGTGAAGGCCACGATCAAAACCTGGCAGAAGAGCAGCTCCAGCCGGGCCAGGCCCGCACTGATTCGTTGGATGCCATGTATCAATTGACGCATGAAACTTCCCGCTGAGGGATAAAAAGGGCGACACCTTGGTGTCGCTCCGGAATACAGAACGGAAAGCGCACCGGTCGGTGCGCTTCCGGTTAGAGACAGACCGACATCAGTTGCCGGCCTTCATGGCCTCGACCTGTTCGCGGAAAGCGACCACGGCCGGCACTTCGTTGAAGCGCTGGTTGAAGGCCTGGTTGGACTGTTCGAAGCGGCTGGCCGCGTCGTCGAGTTCGATGACTTCGATCTGACCGCGCACGGTTTCGAGGTGAGCGGCTTCGGCCTTGATCTGTTCCTCGTTGGCCCACTCGGTGGTTTCGTCGAGCACCTTGCGGAAGGTTTCCTGTTGCTCGGGGGTGAGGCGGCCCCAGGCGTCGGAAGCCATCATGGCAACCATCGGCCACGACATGTGGTTGGTGACGGTGAGGCTGGAGGCCACTTCCTGCATGCTCAGGCCCACCAGGGCGTCGAAGTCGATGTCCACGCCATCGAGCAGGCCGTTGTCGAACGACTGATACACCTCGTTGAGCCCCATGGGGGTGGGCACGGCGCCGGCAGTCTGGTACCACACCTGGGTTGCCGGGAAGGGATAGACGCGAATCTTCTGGCGGTTGAGGTCGGCCTCGGATTCGACCTTGCCTTCGGCCATCATGATTTGCCGCATGCCGGCAAACATGTAGCCCTGACCTTCGATGCCCATCTGACTCAGCTCGTCGAGCATGGCCTGCGCGGCGTCGGTTTGAGTCGCCTCGACGGACATGGCCACGTCGTCGAGCAGGAAGGGCGTGAACCAGGCAAAGTACGACGGCACGCGGTTGCTCACCACGGCAGCGGTGAGCCAGGCCATGTCGAGCACGCCCGACTGCATCTGCTGGAGCATGTCGTTCTCGCTGCCCAGCTGGCCGCCCGGGAATACCTGTACGGTCACTTCGCCGTCGGTTTGTTCGGCCAGCTGTTCGGCAAAGCGCTGACTGGCCTTGGTCCAGACGTGATTGGGCGGTGTGATCAGGCCCAGACGGAGTTCTTCGGCCGCCAGCGCCTGGGTGGGCGCGAGACCAAACGCTCCGGCGATGAGACTGGCCATGACACCTGCACGAAAGATCGACTTCATGTCACTCTCCTTGACACGTTGCAAAAAATAGCAAACCCGGGTTTTTACACCAAAATTGCCGGTTACAAATGGGTGGCGCCGCCATCGACGGTAAGCGACTGTCCGGTCATGAAGGACGAGCCGTCGCCTGCCAGAAAATGCATGACGCCTACGAGATCTTGGGGCGTTTGCCCGCGTGGGATGCATTGCATCTGCACGATACGCTGTTTGGTTTCGGGCGTGACGGTTTCGCGCTCGATTTCGGTGCTCACCGAGCCCGGCAGCACGGCATTGACCGTGATGCCATGAGGTCCGAGCTCGCGTGCCATCGAGCGCGTCATGCCGATCACGGCCGCCTTGGACGTGGTGTAGTGCAGATAGTTGGGTCGGCCCAGTGTGACGGCGCCCGACGACATGTGGATGACGCGGCCGAAACCCCGTTGCTTCATGCCCGGAAGGAAAGCCCGCGTGCACAGGAAGGGGCCGGTGACGTTCACGCGCTGCACGGTCTCCCAGACCTCGAGCGGGATTTCGTCGAAAGGCTGCATCTTGAGGGTGGAGAAGAGCGCCGCGTTGTTGATGAGGACATCCACACCGCCGTACGCCTGTTCTACCTGGTTGGCCATGGCGGCTACCGATGAGGCGTCGGCCACATCCACTGCCACTGCCATGGCCTGGCCGCCGTTGTCGGCCAGCGCCTGAGCGCTGGCCTGCGCCTTGTCGAGGTTGCGATCGGCCAGCACCACCCGGGCGCCAGCCTGCACGAAGCTGGCAGCCAGCACGCGGCCAATGCCTTGCGCCGCGCCGGTGATCAGTACGACACGCGGGGTTTCCGGGTTGCCACTCATGCCACGTTCCTCAGGCTGGCGCGGAGGTCGCTGCGCTGCCACCAGGGTTTGAGGCCGAGGTCGTCGGCAATCAGGCCGGCACCGATATAGCCGGCACCGCCCGAAATGGCACCACCCGGGTGGGTGGCCGAGCCGATCATGTAGAGGCCTTCGATGCCGGTGCGGTAGCCGAAATGTTGATCCATCACCTGGTCGGCACTCAGTGCGCCCATGAAGATATCGCCCTGGCGCATATTGGTGATCTCCTGGGTGTATTCACGGGCCGTATAGATGTACTGGCCGATCACGTTCTCGCGAGTCATGTTGGGGCAATAACGGGCCCAGGTGTCGAGGATGCGATCGGCGAACTCGGCTTTCCAGGCGTCGTAGTTCTGGTTGCCGATCTCGGGGTTGAGCGGCATCACGTGCCAGGCGTAGGTGTTGTGCTTGCCCGGTGGCGCCAGCGAGGGATCGAGATCCGACAGTGGCCCGGAGCCGAACTGGATCAGCTTGGGTACGCGGTTTGCCTTGACATCTTCGTGCGCCTCGACGAGGTCTGCGATGGTTTCGGCACCCAGACTCCATTTTTGCGTGAACTGAATGTTGGGGTCGAAATCGGCCGCCTTGAAGCGTGGCGTTTCGTTCAAAGCCAGGTGGAGACCGTAGAGCGTCCAACCCGTGTACTTGAACTTGTCGAGTCGATCGAGCAGGGGTTGGGGTAACTGATCACGGCCAATGAAGTCTTCGAAGGTTTGGTGAACATCCACGGTGGACGCCACGAACTGGCTGGCACGCGCACTTCGGCCATCGGCAAATTCCACGCCCACGGCGCGACCGTTTTCGATCACGATCCTGTCGGTTTGGCACTGGTTCCAGAACGTGCCCCCAGCCTGGATGAAGCGCTCCATCAACCCACGTGCCAGGTTGAAGCTTCCGCCCTTGCAGAGCTGGTACCCGGTTTGCAGGTCGAAGGCGCGGATGACGGAGCCCATGGGGCTGGTCTTGTTGAGCGTGTCGGTGAGCCAGGTGCCGAAGAGCGACACCTTGAACAGAAAGAGCAGCTTGACGTGCTCGTTCTCGAACAGCTCATCGACCAGTTCGAAAGGCTGGCGGGCGCACACGCGTAGAAAGTCGCGGCCCAGCTCCGTTTGAGACAGCAGGCTCTCGCGCTCTTGCGTCGAGAGCGGCTCGGCATAGCGCTCGGGCAGGAAGATCTGTTCGGTAATGCGTTCGGCCTTGAGATTCCATTCGCGAAAGGTGTCGGCATCTTTCTGCGAGAAACGGGCAATGTTGGCCAGGGTTTCTTCGAGATCGCGACCAAACACCAGCGCGCTGCCATCGGAGTGCGGCTGACCGAACTCGTAGCGCGGTGTGATGTAAGGCACCGACTCGTCGAGTTCAAGATCGCGATACCACGGCGTGTGCGAGATATGAAAATGATTGATGGAGTGCAGATTGTGGTAGAACCCGGGCAAGGTGACCTCGCTGGTGCACAGGCCACCGCCATACATCAGACGTCGTTCGGTGAGCAATACCTTGAGGCCGGCTCGGGCCATGTAGGTACCGAGAATCAGGCCGTGGTGGCCGGCACCGATGATGATGGCGTCAAACTTCTGCACTCGGGGTTCTCCTTGTGGCGGGCATCAGGCCCGCAGAATCAGGACGTGTACGGATCTTTTTTGCGTGAGGCATCATATCTGCCGGGGTGGGCAGTGTCCAGACGGGGTTGTCTGGAGATGCCAGGGTGATTTTCTCATGATTGGCCCCAGGGGCTACGCGGAGTAAACGCATGACCAGGCGCCAAAGCGCAGGCTCTGCCCGTTCGGGCGAGGTTGAGCCCAGCCATTCCCAGACGGTGCCAGAGGCGCCTCTCAAGGGCGGCAAACCCGCTGCGCCCGTCAGACCTCCGGGCGTTCCCCGATGGGCGCGGCGCTGGGTCGGCCTGCTGGCGTTGGCTGCCGTTCTGGGCTTGATGCTGGCGTGGATGAGTTCCGACCGTAGCGTGCAGGGCCAGATTGCGCAGGTGCGCCTGCAGCAGCAAGACCCTGTACTGGCACGGGAGTTGGCCGAACAGCCCGAGTTTGTCAGTGCGTTGATGCTGGCGTACTCCGATGATCCCATCTTGGTGGCCAAGGCAAGGCTGGCCTGGATCCGCTACCCCCACCTGGCCGAGCCCATCTTGCTGGAGCATGGTGATGACCCGCAGTTTCAGTCGGTACTGGCGCGCTATGGCGAAGACGTCCTGCTGCCGATTCACTATTACCGGAGCCACGACATGCGTTGGCTGACCGCCCGGCAGGCAGTCTCCAGTCGGTTCGACGAGGCCAGCGGCCGGATTGTGGCGTGGTGGACCGATGAAGCGGAGGCGGCCGTTGCCGGCAACGCCGCTGCCGTGGCCCTCACGCCCGCTCAACGTGGCCAGGCCGCCATCGCTGCACTGGATGTTGAGGGCTACGACCTGTTGGCCCAGTTCCGCCGCAACCCTGATGGTGAAGTCATCTGGCTGCAGGGTGAACGCGTGATGGCCGCGGTGAGTGACTTCTTTACCGGAGGCATCCGCCGCCTGGAAAAACGCTGGCGCGAAGAGGGCAACGCCTCGCCGGGGGATATCGCTTGGGCAGCAACGGATGTGGCGATCGGCGTGGCCGCCTTCAAACTGCTGCGGGCGGCACGCGTGGCCAGGCCGGCAGGCCTGGCCGCCACTGGCCGCAGCGGTGCCGCTGCCACGACGACGGCCACGGTCGGTCGATCCTTCGGCACTGGTTTACGCATCGCGGCCTATGGTGCCGTTGGCACCGGTGCCTATCTGGCCGTGCGCCATCCGAGTGTGCTCTCGGCCATGTTCGCTCAGGCGGCACAATGGGTCGGTATGCCGCCCTGGTTGGGGCAATGGGTGGGCTGGACCCTGCTGCTGATACCGGTGCTCTGGCTGTTGACATGGTTGTTGCTGCCGCTGCAGCTGATGCTGGGCGGCATGCGAACCGGGGTGGGATGGTTGCGGCGGATGGTGGCGTAGAGGCTTTCTTCATGATGCCGAGTTTGCATGCGTCCATCCCCCAACTCTGGTCATCTCGGCCCTCTTGAATCCTGGTCGAATGGCCCCATCTTCGCGAGATCCCCCTCAGGGCGCCCCTCGAGCGTCTGGGCGCCAGTCGCCGGGCCATCCGTCCAGCGGCTTTTCGAATCAACCCCCCACGCGGAGCAAGAGTCAATCCATGAGTCAGGATTCCACCCAAGCCAATACCGAAACCCTGGGTTTTCAGACCGAGGTCAAGCAACTGTTGCACCTGATGATTCACTCCTTGTACAGCAACAAGGAGATTTTTCTGCGCGAGCTCATTTCGAACGCGTCGGATGCCTGCGACAAGCTGCGGTTCGAGGGTATCGACAAGCCCGAACTGCTGGCCGAGAGCGGCGAGTTGGCCATTCAGGTGCATTACAACAAGGACGATCGCACCCTTACCGTGGCCGACAATGGCATCGGCATGACGCGCGACGACGTGATCGCCAACCTGGGCACCATTGCACGTTCGGGCACGCGTGAGTTCGTGTCGCAGCTCACCGGTGATCAGGCCAAGGACGCGCAGTTGATCGGTCAGTTCGGCGTGGGCTTTTATTCATCGTTCATCGTGGCCGATAAAGTGACCGTGCTCACCCGCCGAGCCGGCACGCCGACCGATGCCGCGGTGCGCTGGGAGTCGGCCGGGGATGGCGAATTCACGGTGGCGGCTGCCGAGAAGGCCGTGCCGGGCACCGAGGTTACGCTCACCTTGCGCGAGGGCGAAGACGACTTTCTCTCCGGCTGGCGCCTGCGCGAGATTCTGCGTCGCTATTCCGACCACATCTCGCTGCCGATTCGCATGTTCAAGGAAGAGTGGGACAGCGAGAAGAACGAGCAGGTGGTGAAGGACGAGGAAGAAACGGTCAACCAGGCCAACGCCCTCTGGACGCGCGCCAAGAGCGACATCACCGACGAGCAGTACCGCGAGTTCTACAAGCACGTGGCGCACGATTTCGAGGATCCGCTGGCCTGGACACACAACCGGGTCGAGGGCCGCAGCGAATACACGCAACTGCTGTTCGTGCCCAAGCGCGCGCCGTTCGATCTCTGGGATCGCAACGCGAAGCATGGTGTGAAGCTGTACGTGAAGCGCGTCTTCATCATGGATGACGCCGAGCAGCTACTGCCCAACTATCTGCGCTTTGTGCGCGGAGTGATCGATTCTGCCGACTTGCCACTGAACGTGTCGCGCGAGATTCTGCAGGAAAGTCGCGACGTGCGCGTGATTCGCGATGGCTCGGCCAAGCGCGTGCTCAGCCTGCTCGCCGATATGGCCGAGAATCGGCCCGAGGATTACGCCACGTTCTGGGAGACTTTCGGTCAGGTGCTGAAGGAAGGGACGGGCGAGGACTTTGCCAATCGCGAGAAGATCGCCGGCTTGCTGCGGTTTGCCTCCACGCATCACGACGGCCCCGCGCAAACGGTGTCGCTGGCCGACTACGTGAGCCGCATGAAGGAAGGGCAGGACAAGATCTACTACGTGAGCGCCGACACCTACGCCACGGCCAGCCACAGCCCGCACCTCGAGATCTTCCGCAAGAAAGGTATCGAGGTGCTGTTGCTCACCGAGCGCGTGGATGAATGGATGCTCAGCCATCTCACCGAGTTCGACGGCAAACCGCTGGCGTCCATTGCCAAGGGCGACCTCAACCTCGACGCCATGGCCGACGAGGAGGAGAAAAAGCAGCAGGAAGAGGTGGCCGAGTCGGTCAAACCGCTGGTCGAGCGTTTGCAATCGACGCTGGGCGAACGCGTGAAGCAGGTGCGGGTCACCTTCCGGTTGGTGGATTCGCCGGCTTGCGTGGTGGTTGATGAGCATGAACTCAGCCAGAACCTGCAACGCCTGCTCAAGGCCGCCGGTCAGCCGGCACCGGAGTCCAAGCCGATTCTCGAGATCAACCCCGAGCACGCGGTGCTCAAGCGCATGACCGACGCCCCCGACAACGAGTTTGGCGAATGGGCCGAACTGTTGCTCGACCAGGCCTTGTTGGCCGAAGGTGCCCAGCTCGATGATCCGGCCAGTTTCGTGAAGCGCATGAATCGCCTGCTGTTGGGTCAGGCCGCGTGAGGCGCGTGCCGGCACCGGAAGACGAGCCCACCCTCTCGGAAGCCGATGGCGTGCGTTACCTGCACTTTGGTTCCGAGTGGATCCAGGGGGCCATGGCCGTGGCCGAGCCCTCGTTGCTGGTGCTGGAGTACACGCGACAGATGATGGCCTGGCGGCTGTTCTTGCCGCCACCGTTGCGGCCCGCCACCATCGGCGTGCTCGGGCTCGGGGCGGGCTCACTGGCTCGCTTCTGCCTCAAGCGCTTGAAGTCGCCACTGCACGTGGTGGAGTGGAACCCTCAAGTGGTGGCGGTGTGCGACATGTATTTCCGCTTCAAGGCCCATCAGCGGCGAGTGACGGTGTCGTGCCAGGATGCCGCGCAATGGGTGGCCGACCCAACCAACGCCGACACCTGCCCGGTGCTGCTGGTGGACTTGTATGACGCTCAGGCACGCGGGCCGGTTCGCGACTCGCTCACCTTCTATCGCCATTGTCGGCGTGTGATGGGTGAGGCGGGGGGGGTGCTGAGCGTGAATCTGTTTGGTGCTCACGCCAGTTTCGATCGCAACTACGAGCGCTTGAACAAGGCGTTCGATGGCAGAGTGGTGGTACTACCCGAAATCGACGCCGGCAATCGCGTGGCGCTGGCGTTTACGGGTGAGGTGACGCCGCTCGAGGCCGAGCCATTGCTGACAGCGGCCGATGCCGTGGAGGCCGAGCTGGGGCTGCCGGCTCGCCGTTGGGCGAAATCGTTGCTCGGGCAAGCGGTCTAGCGGAGCCATAAGCCACTCTCGCGGCGGGTTGGCCGTGCCGCGCCTTCGGCCAGCAGGCCGGGGCGCTCGGCCACCAGACTGAAGGCGCGACGGGCGCGCGTGATGCCGGTATACACCAGCTCGCGCGTGAGCACGGCACCGCTGCTGGCGGCCAGCACCAGAATGGTGTGCTCGAACTCCGAGCCCTGACTCTTGTGCACGGTCATGGCAAAGGCGGTTTCCACGTTGGCCAGTCGGCTCACCGATACCGAGCGCAGATGCTCGCCGTCGAGAAAGTACACCCGCAATGCTCGGCTGCCCTCCGGTGATGGCAGCACCATGCCGATGTCGCCGTTGAACACGCCCACAGCCGGGTCGTTGCGGGTCACCATCACCGGCCGGCCGGCATACCAGGTGCCGCGAGGGCTCAGCCAGCCTTCGCGGGTCAGGGCGCGCACGATGCTCTGGTTGAGCCCGCTCACGCCCCATTCGCCGTGACGCACCGCGCAGAGCACGCGACAACGGTCGAAATCCCGGAGCACGGCGCGCGCCCAGGCAGCGTGACCTTCTGCGACGGTGGCGTCGGGGCCGGCTTGCAAGCGTTGCAGATAGTGTCGGAAACTGCCGGCAGCACCCTCGCGGCCCTGGAGTGCCAGCGACACGACTTGTGCCGGAGTGGCGCCTTCATGGGCATGCAGGGCGCCGCTGGTGTCATCCTGAAACAACCGCTGCAGGGCTCGGGGTTCCGCGCCCTGGTTCACGGCCAACGCCAATTGGCCGATGGGCCCCTGGAAGCGATGGCTGCGTCGCAACATCACGGTGTGCTGTGCAATGGGAGGAGCGTGGCTCCCTTCGGCACGGTAGGCGGCCGGCAGGGTGATGTCGGTGGTGGCCTGGACAAAGCGCGCCGTGTCGGCATCGTATCGGCCTTGCGCAGCGTGGCGGCAGAGGTCACCCAGCACGGCACCGGCTTCTACCGAGGCGAGTTGATCCTTGTCGCCCAGCAAGATCAGGTGCGCGGTGGGCGGCAAGGCACTGAACAGATGGGCCATCATTTCCAGATGTACCATCGAGGCCTCATCCACGATCACCACGTCGACATCAAGCGGGTTGCCGGCATGAAACCGCAGGCGTCGCGTGTCGGGTCGGGCGCCCAGCAGGGCATGCAGCGTGCGGGCCGTGCCGATGCGATGGGTGAGTGCCGCCAGCGGCAGATGCTCGCCCAGTCTGCCCTGCAGATCGAGCAATGAACCGTCGATGGATTGCTTGAGGCGGGCGGCGGCTTTGCCGGTGGGTGCTGCCAATGCCACGCGCAAGTGATCGGGGTTGGGATGCGTGGCGAGCAGCAGGGCCAAGAGGCGCGCCGCGGTGTAGGTTTTGCCGGTGCCAGGACCTCCCGTGATGATGCTGAATCGGCCTCGCAGGGCGATGGCACAAGCCAGTTGTTGCCAATCCACGGTGGCGTCATCGCTCGGGGTGGGGCTGGCATCGTCGCGCGGCGCCGGCGCAAACAGCCGTTGCAACCAAGGTCGGATCTGCGCTTCATCAAGCTTGGCAGGCTGCCCGGTACGTTCGTGCAAGGCAATGGCGACGGTTTGTTCATACTGGAAGTAGCGGCGCAGATAGAGGCGGGGCGCAGCCTCGGGGCCTGTCAGAACCAGCGGTTGTCCATTATCGTCATCCCGACCGATGCGGCGAATCACAGGGCTTTGCGAGAGTTCGGCGAGCCAGCTCGCCAGCCTGGGTGGTGGCAAGTGAGGCTGGAGGTCGTCGAGATCGTCGCGCACGGCATCCGGCCATGGCGTCTGCCGCGGATCGGGCTCAGCCAGCGCGGCCAGGGGCAGGCAGGTGTGCCCGTGGCCTTCCATGTGGGTGAGCAAGGCCGTGGCCATGAGCAGGGCGGGCGAGGCGTGTGGGTCGAGCTCGGCGAGAAAGGCGGGTAGGGCGGCATCCAGGTGCCGAAGGGCGCCTTCATCGCTCCAGCGGCGTAACCATCGCAGGACGTCGGCCGTGCTGTCGGCAGGCACGTGAGAGGAGGCTGAGAGAGCGGGTGTCATTCGAGGCTCCCGGCGGCCGGCAGCAAGTGGTCGAACGCATCGATCAGCTCGAGCATGTTGGCGTTGGCGGGCAAGGCATATTCGCCCTGGCCTTCGGCGTCGATGCCGCGCACGAAGAGAAAAATGGCTCCGCCGAGTTGGGCGGCCGGGTCGTATGTGTTTCCCAGCCGTGCCCGCAGCAGACGATGCAGCGCCAGCAGGTAGATGGCACCCTGCACGTCATAGCGATGATGTGCCATCAACTGTTGCAATGCCTGCGGGTGGTAGGCCGCGCCGTCGGCTCCCAGCGTATTCGACTTGTAGTCCAGCACCCAGAAGCGCCCCGCGTGCTCGAATACCAGATCGGCAAAGCCCATCAGCATGCCGTGCAGTTCGCGCTCGGCGAGCGCCGCGCGTGGCGCTCCTGCCAGCAGGTGTTGCCGGCACAGGGCGTCGATGGCGGGAGTTGGCAGGTGCTCGGTAGGCAACCAGAACTCCATCTCGGGCAAGAGGTGCTGCAACTCGGGCAAGGTGGCGCCCAGTGCCGGCAGGGGTGCGGCCAGCAGTGCGTGTAGCCAGGCCACCACGTCGTCGGCTCGTTCGCCATGTCCGGCACGCTCGCAGCGGCGTCGCAGTGTCGTCTCTACGGCCAAATTGCCGATCAGGTCGAAGTGTTCGCCGGCCAACCATTCGAGCTGGTCGTGGAGAAAATCGCCCACCACCGGGCCCCGAGGGAAGCGGTGCCATGGTGCGGCATCGCTGGCCGCCTGGGGCAGACGACGCGGTGGGTCTGCCGGTGGGCCCGCGTCTGGTGCGAGCGGCGCGGGGTCGAATGGGTCCGCCTCGTCGGCGGCTGGCCGCAAGCGGGGTTGTGATGGGGCGGATGGGATGTCGGTGCCACCGTCATTTGCCACCGGGTGGACGCTCAGGCTTTGTGTCAACGACGAAAAGCTGGCAAGTGACCAGCGGCGTTCGAACGTGGTGGCGTAGGTCGGGATGTCGCGCAGGTCGGGGAGGGACTTTCGCAGGGAGATCCGGGTGACGGGCAGCGAAGCTTCGGCGGCGGCAAGGCGTATGCCAGTCACGGCGTTGCCGTGCTGCAATTGTTGCAGGGCCGGCAGCCATTGCTCGGCCTGAGGGGTGACCGTCGGATTGAGCAAATGGCCGGGAGCGCTCTGATCGTTCTCGCACGTGCGGTCGTTGCCTCTGACCGTGCCCACGGCGTGAAAGTGCAGCCAGATGGCGTGGCGGGCACGCGTCATGGCCACGTAGAACAGCCGGAGGTCTTCCTGCAGTCGTTCGGCTTCGGCCAGGTTCAGGTCGTCGTCGGATAGCTCGAGGCGCGTGGTGCGGTGGCCGCGCTCGTCGATGTCTTCACGCCAGGTGGTGGTGTTGCGGTTGGTCTTGCGGTATTCGCAGGCGAAGGGCAGGCATACCACCGGGTACTCCAGCCCCTTGCTCTTGTGTACGGTGACCACTTTGACCAGATCGGCGTCGCTCTCCAGACGCAGAACCTGTTCCTCATTGTCGCCACCGCCGTCGCTGCATTCGTTGGCGAACCAGCGCACCAGTGCCAGCTCGCCGTCCACTGTGGCGCTGGCCTGCTGCAACAGCTCGGCCAGATGCAGAAAGTTGGTGAGCCGGCGTTCGCCGTCGGGTTCGGCGAGCCAGCGAGCGGGCAGATCGAAGTGGTGCAGGGTATGGCGCAGCATTGCCAGGACCCCCAGCCGACGCCACACTTGATGCAGATCGCGCATGCGCTCGCTGTATTGATCGAACACGGTGTCGTCGTGGGCCAGCGCAGCGAGATCGGTGAGTGGCAGGCCCAGTGTGGGCGTGGCCAGGCCGGCGCGCACCTGACGTGCGTCGAGCGGGTTGGCCACTGCCAGCAGCCAGTACTGCAGGTCGCGAGCCTGTTCGCTGGCATAAACCGAATCGCGATCCGACAAATACACCGACGCAATGCCGCGTCGATGCAGGGCCTGGCGTACGAGTCGGGCTTCGTTGCCCTGCCGCACGAGCACGGCAATGTCGGCTGGCTGCAGGCGAGAAAGCGCTTCCTTCGTGTTGACGAAGCCTGCTTGCTCATCCGACAACCAGGTGGCGATGCGCTCGGCACAGCGCTCCGCCGCCAGCGTGCGGCGGTCTTCTGCCTTGCGCAATTCGAGGTCGTGCACGATCTCGAGCGCGGGAGCCTCGCGCTTTGCCACGACGAAGCGCTCGTCGCGCCCTCTGGCCGCCACCGGCGCAAAGGGCAAAGGGTTGGCGCCGTCGTGCCGAAAGCCGAAGGCACCCGCGCCGGGCCGGCTCTCGGCCAGCTCGAACCAGGCGTTCACGGCACTCACCAGCGCCTGCGAAGAGCGGAAGTTGGTGCCCAGCACGTAGTGCCGCCCGGCGGTCGCCTCGCGCGCCTTCAGATAGCTGTAGATGTCGGCTCCCCGAAAACCGTAGATCGATTGCTTGGGGTCACCGATGAACAGCAGGGCGGTATCGGGGTCGTTGTGCGCCGTGCGATAGAGGGCATCGAAGATCCGGTATTGCTGTGCCGAGGAGTCCTGAAACTCGTCGATCATGGCAACCGGATATTGTGCCAATATTCGTTCGCGCAGCCGTTCGCCGTGCGGACCGGTGAGTGCTTGCTCCAGACGGTCGAGCATGTCGGCGAAACCGAACTGGCGTCGTTCGGCCTTGAGCCGGGCCACGCCCTGCGTGACCTGCACGGCGGCGTGCTGGCGCATGGCCGTCTGCGGGTTGGGCAGCGCGGCAAGTTCCCGGAGCAGTTCGGCCAGTTCGAACGACTCGGCAGGTGGCGTCAGCGGCGGGGCGTCTTCCTTGCGGATGCGCTGCAGCCCTTCGGGCGAGAGCCGGTCGCGCGCGGTGTCGGTGAGTGCGAGTGGCACGCTTGTGGGGTCGGTTGCCCAGTCGGTGATCTGTTGCAGCCATTTGCCGTAGGTGCCCGGTGCCAGCTTGCGGGGCTGCCAATGCGCCTTGTGCCGGGCCACCTGATCGTCCAGCCAGCCGCGCAGGCGGTCGGTGCGCGCCACCCATCCTTCGGCCAGTTCGTGCAATCGTTGTTGCTGTTGTTGTCTGGCATGGGCTGCACGATCGGCCAACGTGTCGTGGGCATCGGTGGGCATGGCTCTACCGATGAGCGGCCAAAGGTTTCTCGAGAAGGCCTGGGCATCGGGCCAGCATTCCAGCACATCGGTCAGGTCGTTACCTTGCAGCGGGTAGACTTCGCGTCGCCAGTAGTCGTGCAGGGCTTCTCGACGTAGCGAGAGTTCGTCGGTCACCAAGGTTTCTTGAAATGGGCTGCCGCTGTCGAAGGCATGTTCACGCAGCATGCGCTGACACCAGGCATCGATGGTGAAGACGGCGGCTTCGTCCATGGCTTCGGCTGCGGTGGCCAGACGCCAGGCGGCATGATTCCGGGCGATGGCATTCGGGTAGTGCTCGCGCAGCTCGGCAATCAGCGAGTCGTCTTTTTCGCTGGGCTCGCGAAACGCCCGGGCGGCCTCGTTCAGCCGCGCGCGAATGCGGTCGGAAAGTTCGCGGGTGGCCGCGCGTGTGAAGGTCATCACCAGAATGTCGGCGGGTAGCAACGGGCGGGCAGGGCGGATGCCGTCGTGGCCGTGCCCAAGGATCAACCGAAGATACAGTGCGGCGATGGTGTAGGTTTTGCCGGTGCCTGCACTGGCCTCGATCAGGCGACTGCCATGCAGCGGAAAGCTCAGCGGATCGAGCGCGTGAGTCGTCGTCATGCCCCAGACTCCGCTACGACAGTGGCCTCTGAGGCGTCGGTCTCGACGTGAGGCTCGATCGAGACGTGTTGCTCGGCCCACTCACGCATCGGGGCATACAGGGTTCTTACCCAATGCAGGAAGCGTGGGTGCGAGGCCAGCGCGTCGTAGCTGGGGAAGCAGCGTGCCAGGCAAAGGTCGGCCAGATCCACCGGTTGGCCGGCGTCGAATTCGTTGCCTTCGTAAGCCTGACGTGCCTTGCCGAAGCTTTGCGGGTCGACGGGATCGTTGGCGTCCAGCGCGTGGATGTCCTGCAGGGCCGCCAGGGCCGTACGAAGGACCACCGGCAGGGGTTCGGTCATGCCTTCGCACCAACCTTCGAGCACGGTGGTCAGGCAGCGGCGGGCCTCGTCTTCAGCATCTGCCGACATGGGCGCGATCACCAGGGTGGCGTCCTTCCCGATCAGGCGGCCGCCGCAAGGCTGACCCGCTGCGCTCGACAGCAGGCTGAGCAGCCAGGGGCGCAGCAAATGTTGACCGCGTAGCTGGGCGAGCGGGTCGGCGGCTTCGCCGCCACGAGTCTTGCCACGCTGGCGCTGGCCCAGTTGACTGGCGCGAACTTCCAGCCATATCGGTGTGGCGTCGTCGCTGGCCTGCAGTGGCTGGTAGAGCCAGTCGGCCAGACACAGGCCCTCATGTTCGAAGCGCAGCGACCGGCGCTCGGCGGTGAGAGGGTGCCATTCGCGCTCGCGCACCCAAGCCTTCATCATATTGCCGAGTGTGGTCCGCAAGGTTTGCATCTCTTGCAGACCGGGCCCGCCCAGAGGAAGGTCGCCACGACCACGGGCACGATCGAGTTCGCGGTCGATGGCGGACCAGATCGAGGCCTCGTCTGGCATGACGTGATCGGCGCCCACCGGGGTAGAGATGAGGGCCGTGCAGGCGGCCAGCACGTTGTCGATGATCTCCTGCATCTGCTCGAAGCGCTCGAGGCCCGCGAGTACGAAGGTTTCCTCGTCGGGCAAGGCGTCGTCGGGTTCCCGGAACATCACGCCCAGGCGTTGTTGAAAAAAGTCGGCCACCGGGTTGCGCAGGAAGCGGGCGAGTGCGGCCACGGTGAGGGGCACGTCGGGATCGGGCTCGAAGCGCGGCAGGCAGAAGGCCGCAGGGCCGGGGCTGGCTGGCGTCATGGTGTCGGCTTGCCTGGCGGGCGTTGCACCGGAGGCAGGCGGCGGCGGATGGCTGGGGGAGTCGTGCGCGGCGCGCCACTCGCGCGCGTAGGTGATCAGGGGCGAGTCGAGTTCGAAGTAACGCCGGCTGAAGGGCTGCAAGGGGTGTTCCACCGTGCGTTGCACGACGATCTCCTCTCCCCAGCCGTCGGCCAGGTAGTCGCGCAATTGCGTGATCAGCACCGAAGGCGGTTGCTCGGTGTTGTCGCGCACGTTGCGTCCGCACCAGCTTGCGTGCAGGGCCTGACGTGCCGACAGCAGGGCTTCCAGCATCAGTTGACGATCGTCGTCGCGCCGGGCGCGGTCACCGGGCCGCTGCATGCCGGGCAGCGCCATGAGGTCGAAGTCGCTGCGCGGGGCGCGGCGCGGATAATCGCCATCGTTCATGCCCAGCAGACACACCACCTCAAAAGGAATCGCGCGCATGGGCATGAGGGTACAGAAAGTGACGCCACCGGCGCGAAAGCGCTGATCGAGCGCCGGGGTTTCCAGGATGTCCAGCCAGGCGTCGCCCACCACGTCGATCGGCAGTTCGGCATTGAAGCCGGCGTCGTCGCAGGCCTGAGCCCAGGTCTCCAGCGCCCGCTCGAGCGCTGCCAGCATCTGCCGGTCGTCGTCGCTTGCCGGCTTGACGAAGGCCGCCAGCAGTTCTCGCAGACGTACCAGCCAGACGTCGGGCGAGGCCGGAAGGCGGCAGCTTTGATGCCACTGCAGCAAGCCTTCCACCAGGCGGGCAAGCGCGCCCGCCAGGCCGGCCTCCAGCCCCCCCACTTCATCGTGCGGTTCGATATGGGCGAACGGAGGCCCGGAGAGCGCCGGTGACTGGCCCACGGCAAAACCCATCAGCATGCGTCGCAGGCCAAACAGCACGGTATTGGTGTCGCCGCAGGCGGCCAGGCCAAGATCGGCGCGATGCTCGGCGTCAAGACCCCAACGAATACCCGCCCCCTCCATCCATTGGATCAGCCGTGGCGTATCGCCTTCGGCAAGGCCAAATCGTGCCGCAATGGCGGGGACATCCAGCAGGCCGCCCAGCTCGGAGAGTCGGCAGCGATCCTGCGGCAAGGCAAGCAGCCACTGCACGGCATGCAGCAAGGGGCTGTTGGCGCGCGCCGAGAGGTCGGCGATATCAAACGGAATGTGCCGTGGATCGTGACGGCCATACTGACCGAACACGGCGCGGATGGCGGGGGCGAATTCGTCGATCGCCGGCACCATCACCACAATGTCGCGAGGCCGCAGCGGAGCTTCGGCCGTGGCGTTTGCCAGGCGATCCAGCAGCCGGTCGTGGAGCACCTCGAGTTCGCGCACCGGGTTGTGGGCGATGTGAAACTCGATGGAGCGATCGCTGGCGGGAATCTGCGCGCCCGGGTGTTCGGCCAGAGGCACCAGATCGCGGATATGGCATTGCACCTGATGTAGCAGAGTGGCGTTGGCCGGCACGTCTTCCTCGAACAGATCGATGCGCGCCTGCGGGAACTGCTCGCGGGTTTGCGAGGCGTCGTCGAAGTCGTCGAGCTGGCGAATGAAGTCGCGCGCCTGGCGCCCCCAGGCGGCGAGCAAGGGATGCGCGTGCAGATGCATGGCTTCGAGCGTCACGTCAGCCAACTCGGTGTCGCGCAACGGCAGTCGACGACGCTGGCTGCGCAACCATTGCCGGCCGTCGATCGCGTCGGCCCAGTGAAAGCGGCAGGGATTGGGCACGGCCAACACCACCTGGCAATGGGCTGCCAGGGCCGCGAGCAGCTCCAGGGTGGGGCGCGGCACGTGGGTCATGCCAAACAGCACCACCCGTCGAGGCAAACCGGAAAGCCGGCCCGCCGGATGACTGTCGTGGGCCGCGTGGGGATGACCGGGGTCGTACGCCGAGTCAGGGGACATGGCGTCGTTGGCGGTGGACGACAGTGCCTGCAATACCCGCGTGTGCAACGCTGCTCGGGTGAGTCCCTGCTGCTCGGGTTCGAGTTCGGCCAACAGGGCTTGCCAAAGCCTGGCCTGCCAGCACTGGTCGTCGGGCAAGGCAGTCGTCTGTCCGCCCGCGTTGCGCAGGATCTCGTCGCCGCCGGCCCAGGCCTCGAGCCAGTCGGGGCGGTGCACCTGATATTGATCGAACAGATCGGCGATGCGGCTGGCCAGCTGGAAACACCGCATGGCGTCGCCCCCGGCCAGATAATCGGCAATGGGCTCGAAACCGGAGCGTGGCGCGGCGTGCGGCAGCATTCGCATGAGCCGCCAGGTGAGCGGGGTCTTGTCGAATGGCGAACTGAGCGGTACCTGATGGCGCCCCAGCACCTGCCGGTAGATCTGCCACTGAAAGCGCGCCGGCAACTGCACGGTGGCCGCGGCACAGACGCCAGCCTCGCGCGCCAGTGCCATCTTGACCCACTCGGCCATGCCGTTGCTTTGTACCAGGATCACCTCGGGCTCGAGTGGCGCGAGCGGGTGCTGCACCAGCCAGGCGGCAACCGCATCGAGCAGCCACTCGGTGCGATTGCCGTGCAAGGCAATGAAGCCGGGGGAGAGGGAGGTGGCGGTGGACATCAGGGGCAACCCGGTGGTGGCGGACAAAAGGCAGAGCGGCTTGCCCGGTTCAATCAATACACATTGCGATTGTGGACCAGCGACCATGCCGTGAGCAGCAGGATCTTGATGTCGAGCCAAAGCGACCAGTGCCGGATGTAGTGGAGATCGTAGGCAACGCGACGGGCCATTTTGTCGAGGGTTTCGGTTTCGCCTCGCAGCCCGTTCACCTGCGCCCAACCGGTGATGCCTGGCAGAATGGTGTGGCGCAGCATGTAGCCGGGAATCTGTCGGCGGTAGAACTCGTTGTGCTCGGCGGCGTGGGGCCGAGGGCCCACCAGGCTCATGGTGCCGTTGAGTACGTTCCAGAGTTGGGGGAGTTCGTCGAGCGAGGTACGACGAAGAATTCGGCCCACTCGCGTCACGCGCGGGTCGTCGGCAGTGGCCTGACGAACCTCGTGCTCGGGTATCGGTGTGGTGCGCATCGACCGAAACTTGTTCACCCAGATGGGGTCGCCGCTGTGCCCATAACGCTTCTGCCGAAACAGGATGGGGCCAGGAGAATCCAGTTTGATCAGTAAGGCGATGGTGCCCATCACGGGCGCAAGTAGCAGCAGCAGCGTGCCGGCCACAGCCATGTCGAAGGTGCGCTTGGCCAGTCGGGCAAGGCCCAGAATCTGGTTCTCGTGCAACGCGAGCAGGGGGATGCCGGCGATGTCGGCCGTCTGTGCCTTGAAGCCGCCCAGCACGCTGGCTTCGGGCACCATGTAGATGCTGGCCGTGGAGTCGTTGAGCGCGTTGATGACTGCGCCGGATTCGGGTGTGCGCAACAACCCCATGCCCACGATCACCACGTCGAACTCATTGGCGCGGAGGCGGGCTTCAGCTTCGGCCAGGCCTCCAAGGTGGGGCAGTTTGACGGGCTGAGGATCGTTCAACTCGCTGGAGTCGAACCGCGTGGTGTCGAAATAGCCCGCAAGACGAATGCCGAGGATGGGCGATCGATTGAGCCGCCTTGCCAGCTCGAGCGCCTCGGGGCCAGGACGAATCATCGCGGCGATGCGAGGCTCGACGTCGCTGGCATACACCCGCAGTGCCGACCAGCGCATGAAAGCCAACAAAAGAATGACAGGGATGATGCACCACAACGCCCACTTCTGCACCATGCGAGGGGACACCTCAAGGTGAACCTCGGGCAGCAGGATATAGGCAAGCGCGGTGACGAGTACCACGAGGAGCCAGTACCCCAGCCCGCGCCACAACATGTAGCGCGTGCTGCGAGCACTCAGCAGCAGACGGAACCGGTAGAACACCGTAAAGGTAATGACGCCGATCGCAATGGCCAGCGGTTCGTTCACCGTTTGCCATCCGCGACCGGCAGACAGACTGACCCACATGAAGATGCCCACGGCAGCGGCGGATGTGGCGAGGCCGACGAGGGTGAAGTACAAGCGACTGTATTGCGGTCTCGCCATGAGCTGAAAGCGACGGTGTAAGAAAGCGTGGGCAGGGCGTGGCCGGGCACGGGTGAGCCAAGTGTAGCGGGTGAAGTGTGGCACACTTCGATGACGTTCGGCGCGTATGACGTCATCTGTTGTCTTGCTACCTCATGTCCTCATCCTACCTATCGGTCTGCCACCCCTCTGGATCCCGTCCTGTCCGGAGTTCGTCCGCGGCGCTTCGGCGCCGGGCCATCACAGCTGGCATCGTCATTGCGCTACTGACCCTGAGCGCTGCCCACGGCGTTCGGGCGCAACCCGCTGGAAACGGCGCCGATTCGGCACCGGCCGCAGCGGGATCATCGGCGGGAGGCCCGCTCATCGTCAGCGGCGAGGCCAGTGCCGGGGCGGTTCGGGTACTGGGGCCAGGCGACACGGTGGTGGTCACGGTGTTTGGTCATGGGGATCTGTCAGCGCGAGTCACCATCACGGCCGATGGCACCATTTCGCTCCCGTTGCTCGGAGAGATTCCGGTCGCCGGGAGGTCCCCGAGCGAATTGCAGGCCGTGGTGCGCGATGGTCTGCGTGATGGGGGCTATCTGGCCCGCCCGCAGGTGGCGGTCGACGTCGTGACCGTGCGTAGCCAGGTGGTATCGCTGTTGGGCGAAGTTCAGCGCCCGGGGCGGTATGTGATTGAAGGTGACCTTACCGTGCTCGAATTGTTGGCACAGGCCGGTGGCCTGCAGGATGACGCCGGGCCGCTGGCGGTGGTGTTGCGCCGCAACGAAGACGGCAGCCGCGAGCGCCTTGCCGTGCCGCTCGCCGCACGACAGGAACCCTGGCGCGAGATCGACGATGTGGCCTTGCAGGCGGGCGACGTGGTGCAGGTGGCTCAACAACCGCAGTTCTTCGTCTATGGCGAAGTCAACAACGCCGGGGCTTATTTCATGGAGCCCGACCTCACGGTCATGCGTGCGCTGGTGCTGGCCGGAGGCCTCACGCAGCGGGCGTCGGAGCGTCGGCTGGAGCTCAGGCGAACCGACCCGACCACGGGTGAATTGATCCGCGAGCGCGTAGGTCTCGACACCACAGTGCGCCCAGGCGACGTGATTCACGTCGACGAACGATTCTTCTGATGCAACCCGGGCGTTGGCAGGCTGCGATGGCTCGCGGGTTGTTCGGGCTGGCACTGATGGCGACGTGTCTGGTTTCCGCCCGGGCCACGACGTTTCCGGAGGGCATCCGCTGGCGCCTCGAGGCGCAACCGTGGTGGTCGGTTGAATCCAATCCATTTCGATTCTCGGAAGCCAACCGCACGTCGGGGCAGAGCGACATGATCTTGGGCACGCTGGTTCGGGGCGCCGCCGAGATCCCGTTGCTGTCGGAGCGGACACGCCTCGAATTGAGCGGCACGGTGGGTGAAGCCAGGTATCAGCGCTATCGCCAACTCGACCATCGCCCCACGCGTGGTGACGCCGTATTCCGGTGGCACGCCGGCGATCTGCTCAGTGGCACCATCAGCCATCGTTACGGCAAACGACTGTACCAATACCTCAACAAGTCGTATCCCGATCGGGATCAGGTCAGTACTCACCTGACGGGGGCCGATCTCAATCTGCACGTCACGCCATCGCTCAGTCTGCCGCGGATCGCCGTACAACGGCTGGACACCGGTTACGACTACTGGGAAACCAGCATGCTGTTCACACGCCGGATCGATCAATTCGAAGTCGGTGCCCGGTATGCCGGAATCGGCCGATCCAGCATCCACGGTGGTGTGCGGATCGAAGATGGTCATTATCGTGAACGAACACCGGAATGGATCGCTCAGGTGGGTAGTCGCTACCGCGATCAAACGCTCTTCCTTGACACCACGTGGGATTACAGTGTCAAGACCATTCTGACCGCGAACCTGGCGTATTTGCGTCGCCAATACGACGACGTGGCAGGACGCGATTTCAGCGACTGGTATGCGCTACTGAACGCCGGCTGGCAGCCGTCGGTCAAGACGCGATTCGATCTGTCGCTGTGGCGGCGACCTTTTCCAAATGATGAAGATCCCGCCATTTTGTATGGCACTCTCACCGGCGGTGGGTTGACGGTTCGCTGGCATCCCACGGTCAAGACCATGTTTTCTTTTGCGGTGGATTACGAGCATCAGCGCAACACACCGGTGCCGGGTGCCACTGCCTCGGACAGTCGCCTGCTGCGCTTCGGTCCGCGGTTTGAATGGAATTTTCATCGCAGCATCCAGCTGTTCGTGGATGGCTGGCACGATCGCAACACGGGCGGAACGGCGGGTTCGAGCTATCGCAACACGACAGTGCGCATCGGTCTGGTGATCAAGCTCGACAACAACTGGAAGCCCCCCTACGGGAGAATGTGGCATTCGGAGTGCGACCCGCCCCGATATATCGAAGCCTTCGTCTGTGTGCCCGATTGACTTACGAACGACCCGTACGTCGCCATTCCTTCATGCCGCGTTGCCGAACCAGCACCAGAACCTTCCACACCACATAGAACGGGACCCAGGCCAGAACCGTCAAGGTGCGCCAGCCGGTGCCGCTGAGCTGCCAGCCGCGCAGCACGTGAGCCAGCAATACCGCAGCCAGCAAGATCGACCACACCACCATGGCGGGAGCCAGGGCGGCAAAGGGCAGGGTGATGAGGCTGGCAAGCCACAGCAGTAGCCAGAGCAGGCCAAGCTGCGCCAACGGCGGGGTGAGGAGTTCGGTGGCAAGTTCAACGCAGACTGGACTGCGTTGCGCCCAACCCTGGCGCAAAAGGGGCAGGGCGTATTGGCGTACGACCTGCCAGCGTCCGGCCTCCCAGCGATGTCGCTGGCCGCCGGCGGCATCGGCACGGGCGGCAATGTCGGCATCGACTCGCGCTTCGTCCACATGCCATACACGGATCCCGGCCAGGCCCAATTGGGCGCCGTATTCAAGATCCTCGGCCAGGGAGTTGAGTTGGAAAGGATGTTGTTTTATCAGCTCGGGCGTAAAACCCATGCCGTTGCCACGCAGCCCGGCAGACACATGCAGGGCTTCGCGCCCGCGGCCGCGAACGCCGTGGAAGGCGGCGTAACCCAGTGCCACCAGCCGGGTACGCCAACTGGCTTGCGGGTTGGCCACACCATGCCAGGCCTGCACCGCCTGGGCGCCTTGCGCGAACCGGGCCGCAAATGCCTCGAGCAGATTGGGGCTGACCAGGCTATCGGCATCGATCACCACGATGGCATCGATTGACGCATCGGCCAGGCAACGGGCGAAAGCAAACTGCAGGGCATGGCCCTTGCCCTTGCGCTGCGGATCGTGTCGTTCCCAAACGAGGGCGCCGGCCTCGAGCGCCCGCTCGGCGGTGTCGTCGGTGCAATTGTCGGCCACCACGACGCATTGCCAGGCATCAGCGGGCCATTGCAGCGTTTTTAGGCTCGCGACGGTACGGGCAATGTGGGCCCCTTCGTTGTGTGCCGGCACGATCACGGCAAACCGCAGCCGTCGGGTCGGTGAGGGCGGCTGTGGTGGCTGGCGCGACAGGATCGTGAGCAATCCCAGGTAGGCAATGGCCAGCGTAGGCCAGATGGCCAGAATCAGGAGGATCACGGAGATCAGGATCGACATCATTTCGCCTCCTGGTCCACCAGAACGAAATCGTACCAGGGGCGCGACTCTTCGCGCGTGACATGCAGGTCAACCTGCCAGTGTTCGCCTTGTCGGTGCACCCGTTCTGCGGGCAGGGGGGCTTCGCGATCGCCACGCGAACCCAGGGGGTAGACAATGAGACGCTGCGCATCGGGCCCCGCCCAGTGCAGTGTCACGGGCTGACGTGGCAGCCAGGCGGGCGCTGTGGTGTATCGCGTACCGGATGGGTGTTCAGGATGGTCGGGATCAGGCTCGAGCGTCCACGAGTCGGAACCCAGAGGGTGAGGCACGAAGGCCTTGGGGCGCGGTGGCGACGCGCCCGGCTGACTGCCCAAGGTGACTGAACCGATGGTGAGCCGCCAGGTGTCTTCGTTCGGTTGCGTCGACTCCTGGGTAAGGCTGAAGGTGGCTGGAGCAAGGGGTGTGGCACGATCCACCACCGCCAGGGATTGTTGGCTGGCCTGTTTGAGGTTGTGGGGTGAGCCGGCCGTCGTCAGCCATTGCGGGCTGGTGACGGCAAAGCCAGCCGGGTTCAGTTGCAGTTCTGCCTGCCCGAATGGGGTGGCCGGGTGGGTAGGTCGGGGCCGCAAGGCAGGCACCGTGTCGTCGGCTTGCCGTACGACCCCCACCTGCGTGCGCCACACGTCAGTCATCTGCAACCCGGCCGAGAGACGCGCATGATCGCTCAGATCGTCGAGGTGCCCATGCGCTGTGAGTGCAATCTGCGCAGGGAGCGACAGGGGAACGAAGTGAGTGTCATCGAGTGGCGCCAGGCGTCGCTGGTGAAAGACTCTTGCCATCTGGGCGAATTGCACCCATTTGCCCCAGTCGCCTTCCAGTGAAAAATTGGCCGGCGCCCGTTCAGGCTGGACACGGCTGACATATTCGTAAAAGAAAAGGCCGTCCCAATCCTGGCGCAACGCCAGCGTCGTCATGATGGGGAGCAGTTCGCCGCCGGTGAGGCTGGGAAAGGGATGGTTGAGTTCGGTGACAAGAAACGGCTTGCCCGCCTCGCGGCGCAGGGCATGGCGCAACAGCAGTGCCGCGTCACGGGCCATGAGTGAGGTATGCCAGACCCGCCAATTTCGTGGTTGGGCGTGACCTTCCGGAAAATGGGGATGATCGACGTAAAAGTGATCATCCAGAAAATCCATGCCGGCAAGTGCCGAGTGATTGAGGGGACCACCATAGCCCACCTGCGTACCTCCCACGGCAACATCAAAACCCGCAGCCTCCCGCACTTCAGTCCTCATCCGCTCATAGAAACCGGCATCGGTGTCAGCCAGAAATTCGAGGAAGTCGCTGACTCGTGGATTGGCATCTGCCAGTCGGGCCAGAGGGTCGGGCGGCCGCCCCGTTGCCTTGCCCGTCAACGCTTCTATCCTGCGTCGCCAGGTGTCGAGCCATTCGGCCAATGCCGGTTCGCGGCGATCGAGATCGTCGGGTGTGAGCAACCACCCGGCGGCTTCGTCGTGTAAACAATCCGCCCATTGCGCGCAAGCCGCCGTCAGGCTGCCATAGCGCTGTGTCAGCCACGCTCGCCACTGTGCTTCGAGCACACCGACATACTCCGGCGGGGTGGCGTCGCGCCATTCGTGGCGATACCAGGCAGCCAGCAAGGAACTTTCGTTGCTGATTTCCACCATCGCCAGTGCAGGGTTGCGCCTTAGCCCCAGTCGTTCGATGAGCTCCGTGGCATAACGGATCTGCCGTTGTATGCCTTCCGGGTGGAAGTTGAGCAGGGGCGCTGCGTTGGGCCGGTGCATTCGGCTCTCGTCGAGTTCCGGCAAGGCGTCGACTTCCGGCCGTATGCGATACCCGACACGCAGATTCAGATTGACGTAGATGCCTTTGTCGGCCAGGGCCTCGATCAGGCCGCGCAGCCGGCGCAGCCCTTGCTCGTGCCAGGTCGGGTAGGGGCCGGTGGCAAGCACGCCGCGCGGCCGGTCTTCGAGGGGTGTGAGCCGGCTGTCGAGGTGATGCAGGCGCACGGCGTTGACCCCGAGTTTGCTCAGAGTATCCGCCAGAGCTCTGGCGTCTGCTTCCTCGGGAAAATTGGCATCGAATGACAGATTCACACCGAAAAAGCGAACACGAGAATCATCGTCGGTGCCCACCGTCTCGTCCGCACCCACGCGGTAGAAGTGACCCTCGTGCGCTTCGATCCGGTCGGCCGGCGTCAAGGGACGCACCGGCGCTGCATCGAACCCGACGAACGCGCGGGGGTCGATCTCGAAGGGATAGAACTCGCCCATCTCGAGCCTTGCATACCCTGCCGAGTCTTCAGGCGCGCCCTGGGCGCTCAAAGGCAGGCTCACGGCCAGCAGCAGGCAAGCTGCCCCGACCGCTCGCGCCGCCTGGCGTCGCGTCATGCTGATGCGTGTTGCCATGTCGATGTCGTGCCTTTCGCGAGCTCGGCCTCGCGCCGCTGGCGTGCGACGGTGCCCGAGACAAGAATGGAAGAGAAGATGAACAGGTTGTTCTGAAACGACAGGCCGTTGAGGAACTGGCTCTCTGAAAAATTGCTGACGAATATCAGCAAAAAGAATGCCCAGTGCAGGGCGGCCAGATCCGGATCGATTCGTCCCAGGCGGTGCAGCGTGAACACGTGCCAGAGCAAGACGCCAATGAACAGGCCCAGCCCGATGGCACCCAGCTCGTTGAAGATGTCGATGTAGGCATTGTGCGCCTGCAGCGGCACCCAGCCCAGCAAATCGATGATGTACTGTGAGGCGCTGCCCACATTGAGCCAGAACGCTCCGTAGCCCAGACCCTGGATCGGGTGACGAAACGCTTCCAGCAATACCAGGGCCCAGAGTTCCGTGCGTCCGGTGAGATCGGGGTCGCGATTGAACAGGGTTGCGATGGGGGTCATGACCTCTGCCCAGGTGGGCAGGCGGCCCATGACGGCGAAGAACCCCATCAACAATGTGGCGACGGCAAATGCGAGCGCCAGACCCGCAATCGCGGCCAGCGGCGTGCCGGCAAGCAGGCGACGTCGCAGCACTAGATAGGCCACGATGGCCATGCCGCCGGTTACCAACGCTGTGGAGCTCTTGGCCAGCAACAAAACCACAAACACCAGAAACAGGCCGAAGAAGCCCTGGCGTGGCTCGAGGCGTCTGCCTGCCAGGGCAGCGACCCACAGCAGCACGCAAAAGGCCGCGGCGGCGCCCAGCGTGTTCTTGTGCCATGTGAGGCCGCGCCATGCGTTGTCGCGGATCGGGTCGACCCCAATCGAAGGTAGCAGGAGCGCCACCATGGCCGAGGCCAGCACGATCACAGTGAGGGTACGAAACAGCACGACCTCGAAATCGCGCGCTGCCATCCCGGGCAACGTGAGCGTGAGCCCGAGCAGAATCAGGCCAAGAAACTGAGAGCTACGCTTGAGCGTGGTCACCGGTTCGGGTGACCAGAACACGGTGGTGGCCGCCCACACCAGCAATACCAGCAGGAAGGGATTGAGACGACGCACCACCGGCCACAGCCACGTGCCGTGACGCCAGACCAGCAAGCCGGCTGCCGCGAAGATGGAGCCGAACAGCGCTTGCAGCAGCAGCGAGCCAGAGCCGAAGGTGGCGTCTTGCGCCACATCGAAGGCATACCATCCGGTCGTGCGTACCAGCGGGAAGCCGAGCGCCACGGACACCATCCAGAGGATCAGCCAACGCTCAAGCCGCTGCAGGCCCTGTGTGGGCGGTGTGTGTGCGCGAGTTGCCGTGGTGGCGGAATCAGGCCCGGTATTCATGGTAATGCACTCCCGCCAGGGCGGCCAACTTGCCCAATTGTGCCGACGCGGTCCACAGCCAGCGTGCGCCTTGCGCCCTTGAGAACACACTGCACGCGCCGGCGAGCCCCAGCGCCAGGGGCAGCTGAATCAAGGCTCGAAGCCCCAGTTGCGCCTGCCGCCGGCGCCGTGCGAAGCCGATTTGTCGCGCAACCTCGGCTCGGACATAGCTTTGTCCGCCTCGAAACGTGCGGCGCAGGATCCATCGCAATTGCAGGCGTTGCGCTGGCATGTGTTCGTGAACGCCGGCGTTGGCGCTCCAGACCATGTTTGCCCCGCCAGCCTGCAGATCATGAAACAGCATGGTATCGCTGCCGCCGGTCACGCCGAACTCGGGAGCAAACGGCCCCGGCAACGGCAACAACGAGCGACGTCGGATCAACACATTGCCCGAATAGGCCTGCCGGAAATCGATGGCGACGCCCTCGGATCGTTCGGGCGCATCGAAGTAGCCGGCGCGGCGCAGCCAGTCGGGCGTTTCGGGGGGGTAGATGGGATGAACCGGCCCCACGATCACGTCGGCCAGTGTCGTGTCTCGAGTGGCAATCAACGCCCGTAACCAGTTGGGGTCTGGCAGTTCGTCGTCGTCGATCATGACGATCCAGTCGCCACGCGCCGCCTGCACGGCGGCATTGCGCGCCAACGCGATGTTGGGCGTGGCCACGTGCAGGACACGCAATGCAGGCTCCGCGTACTGACGCTGCCAGGCCTCGAGCACTGGCAGGGCACTGTGGGCCGGATCATTGTCCACGACGATCCACTCCCAGGGGGTGTCGGGCAAGGATTGCTGGCGCAAGGCGGGCAGCAGCTGGCGCAAGGCGTCGGGGCGTCGGAAGGTGCAAAGACACAAGCTCAAGGGGATTGTCATGGCATCATCCGGAGGGTGGGCGCGCGAGGGAGCGCCACACGGCAGGCAGGAACACGAAGGCGAGCAGCACAAGGTTGAAGACTTCGACCAGAATCAGGGCTTGCACGGCGCCTGCGGTGCCCTGCAAGGGTAGCAGTGCCAGGAGAGCCAGTGCCATGACCGGAAGGCTGGCGAGGGCGGCGGCCAGCAACTGGTGATAGCGATCTGCGCTGAGCAGGGTGGCCGAACCCACCATGTGCCACAGATACAGCACGAAGTAGATGGCCCACGGCCATATCAGGTGCTGGACATGACCGTAATCGGGGCCCAGCACATGGGTCTGCAGCCATGGCAGCAGCCACCACAAAGGCAGGAGATACAGCAGGGCGGCGACGGTCAGCCCGGTCACCGAAACGAGCAGCAGTTGACGTACCTGCGGAAGATCGCGAACGGCCATTGCACGACTGAGCTGAGGTCGGGCCACGCGCGACCAGGCTACCACCAGCAACGAAACCGGCATGAGCAATAAACGGGCGGCATTGAGGTCGGCCGCTGCGGTAACCCCCAGCCATGCCGCTGCCAAAAAGAGATAGCTGTAGTTGATGGCCCAGCTGGACAACGCTCCCGGCAAGCCCAGACGTCCACGCTGCCATACGGTGGCGAGGGCCTCACGGGCAGCGGCGGCGCCGCCAGGCGCCCTCGGCTGGCGAGGGGTACTGGCCCAGGCTAGTGCATTGGCAACTGCCAGAACCGTCAACACGGCAACCAGAGTGAGATGGTCGGTCAGCCACATCACGATGACCCCAATCACCGTGACGCCAGCGAACAAGGCATCGGTGCGCAGCACGAGACCGGGCTGCCCCTGCAGGAAGCCGAGGCCGCGTTGGAACTCGCGCATGCCAGACGTCCCGACATAGGCGGCGAAGGCCAGTGCGATGGCGCCGGCCTCCGGCACTTTCAACCACCAGAGCAGAAACGCCGTGATCGTGCCGAAAAGCAGACTGACGATCAGGGTGACGCGACGCTGGAAGCGCGACAGGTGCGCGATGAATCGAGCCCGCCTGCTGCGCGTCATCGTTGGTGCCAGCGTGGTGAGCGGGTTGATGATGACCGACTCGAGCATCGAGACGGCAAACAGGCTGGCGACATACAGTTGCGCGTACAACCCGTACTCGGCCTTGCTGGTCCATCGAATGAGCGCCAGGCCCAAAAGAAGATTGAGCGCCGAGAGCCCGGCCTGGTCGATCACCGACGTGAGCGAATGTACCAGCAATCGCCAGCGTCCACTGAGCGTCTTGCCGAAGGTGAGCGGGGTCATGGTGCCGACACCTGAGCCTCAGGTCCGGCGCCGCTTCGGTATCGGACCCGAGAACGTGTTGTAGACGGTGCCGAGCAGGGTGACGCCGTTGTCGAGCATCAGCGATTGCAATTGCTGCAATTCGCCCAGCCGGGTGTGATGCTGGCGAGCGACAATGATGGCGTGGCGGGCCTGGCGCGCAATCACCTGGGCATCCGAGGTGATCAGCGCAGCGGGTGTGTCGAGCACGATCACGCGAAAGCGCTCACGCAACTCGGTCAGCAACCGCGCCAGTGCGGGGTCGGCCAGCATTTCGAGCGGGTTGGGTGGCGTGGGGCCAGCGTCGAGCACAGCCAGAGTCGGGAACCCCGGAATGGCTCGTGTTGGCGCCCGGGCCACGCGTCTGGACAGATAGCTCGAGAGACCGTTCTGATCGGCCTGGCCGCGTACGCGCAGGAGTTCGGGCTGCCCCGACGGCCGGAGGTTGGCGTTGATCAGCAAGGTGTCCTGGCTCGACTGCGCCAGGGCAATCGCCAGGCTGCTGGCCAGATAGGTTTTGCCTTCGCCATCGTGGGGGCTTACGACCGCGACGCAGAGACCGCCAGCGAGATCCAGGCTGGCGGTAACGTTGGCCCGGATCTGTCGAATGGCTTCGGCTTCCTGGCTGAACGGGGCATGCGCAATGGCGAGTGGATCGAGCAGCGCACTGGCGTCGGCATCCAGTGCAGTGGGGTAGCCGAATTGTTCGGCCAGGACACGCTGCAGTTCGTCTTCGCCCAGATAGCCCAGACGCTTGGCGGCCTCGCCAAAGCGCAGATGCTCGCGCTGCTGCAGGGCGACGATGTCGGCCACCTGGGCAACGTTGAGACGGCCGCGGGCGATCAGGGCATCGCCCATGCGGGATTCGGGGGTGAGCGGATCGTTGGGCCGGGTATCGTCGTTCATGCGCGCCTCCGGACCAATCGGCTGTCGCTGCGGCCGATCTGGCCGAGAATCGGTTGATCGAGCGTGCGTTCGAGATCGTCGAGACAACGCAAGCGACGCTGCACCAGCTCGATCAGCAGCGCCAGGCACAAGCCGAGAAACAGACCGACGATGAGGCTGGCAATGAGGCTTTGAGTGACCCGCGGGCGTGAGGGCTGGCTGGGCAGATCGGCCGGTCGCAGCACGGTGACGTTGTGCGGCGTGATGTTGCCGGCCAGTACCAGACTGTCGTAGTTGTCCAGTGCCGAACGGTAGATCTGATCGGCGCTCTCCAGTTGACGTTGCAGAGCGGCCACCCGATCTCGTTGCTGCATGCGTTGCAAGACGAGTTCGCGTTGCTCGGCGATACGTTCGTCGAGCGATCGGATCTGTTCGGTCAGGTCGTCCACGTCGGCCGACTGCGCCTGCAGAATGGCTTGTGCCTCTTCGGCCTGCATGCGACTCAGCGTGGCCACTTCGGCCTGCAAGCTTTGCACTCTCGGGTGATTGGGACCGAGCTCGGGACGCTGGTCGGCCAGGCGGGCCGCGGCGTCGGCCTGACGCGCCTGCAGCTCGATCATTTGGGGCAGCCGGCCGATTTCGGGCAATTCACGGGCCAGCGTGCCCGAGTCGACCTGGCGCCGCCAGCTCTCGACCCGGGCGCGAGCAGCGGCATCGCGGTTGAGGAGGTCGGTGCGCGTTGCCTGCAAGGATTCGAGACGTTGCATCTCGGCATCGGTGTTGGCCTGGGTGGTGAGGATGCCGGTCTCTTGTTGATAGCGGGTGAGCTCGGACTGGGCTGCCTCGGCGTCTTCACGCAGGGTGCGGAGCTGAGCGCGATACTGTTCGGTACGCAGGGTGGCTCCGCGCAGCGTCATCTCGCGGCTGATCTGCAGATAGGCTTCAATGATGGCGTCGGCAAACCGTCTTGCCTGGGCCGGGTCGGCGGCGGTGTACGACACGGTGATGACGCGGCTGTTGGTGGCCGTGGTCACCCCGGTATTGCCGTTGATTCGCGCCAGCCATCGGCCGTTGGCTTCACCTTCACCCAAGGTCAGCGCCGCCTCGCGGTACGCTGCGGTTTGCTTGAGGTCGAGCAGCTCGATCACGCGTTCGGTCACCACCCGGCTGCGGATCAGTTCGAGCTGCGTGCGCATGTAGCTGTCGTCGAGCATGGCCGACAGCCGAAAGCCGCTGATGGGATCGTTCTCGCGGTAATCCACGTAGATGTCGGTAGACGACGTATACGCACGGGGAACGATGGCAACGATGGCCGCCACTGCCAGCACGGTAAGGCAGGCGGTGAGTATGATGAGCCCCACGCGCGCCTTCAGGCGAACCAGGATCTGGTTGGCGGTAAACAGCGTGGTGTCGCGCGGCGGCTGGGTCACGAGATCGGCGTCTGGTTTGAACGGCCACTACTGTAACGTTTCAGAGCGGTTCGAGCCCAGCACAATCCGCCTGATGTAGCAAATCCGTCACGTCGCCTTGTGGCAACGGCAGCTGTGGGTCGAGATCGGCCAACGGCCGCAAGACAAACGCCCGCAAGTGCAGGCGCGGGTGGGGAACCTCGAGGGTCGGGCTTTGTATGCGCTGGCCGTCGAACCAGAGCAGATCGAGATCGAGGGTGCGCGGGGCATTGCGAAAGGGGCGCTGCCTGCCATGAGCATGTTCGATACGCTGCAGCTGTTGCAGCAGCTCGTGAGCGTCGTGCCGAGTGTGCAGCTCGATCACGCCATTCACGAAATCCGGGCCTTCCGCGTCCACCGGTTGGGTGCGGTACCACGGTGACACGCGATGCGCCACGACGCCAGGCAAGGCCGCCAGCTGGGCGGCCGCCAGCTTGACCGTGGCGGCCGCATCCCCCAGGTTGGCGCCCAGACCCACGAAGGCTCGGGCCGTTGGGGGGGGATCAGCCTTGCGCGTCACGGTGCGCCTTGAGGAGCTCGCCGGCGATCTTGAAACCCGTGTTGGCGGCGGGTACTCCCGCGTACACCGCCACCTGATTCAGCAACTCCTGGATCACCTCGGGTTCCACGCCGGCTCGCAGGGCAGCCCCCACGTGAAGTTCGAACTCTTCCCAGCGCGCCATGCCGGCCGTCATTGCCAGCACGAGCAGGCGGCGCTGGACGTCGTTGAAGCGGCTGGATGTCCAGATCTCGCCCCAGGCATAGCGCGTGATGAAGCGCTGGAAGTCTCGGTTGAAATCGGTAGCGTTCTGCGTGCTGCGATCGACGTGGGCATGCCCCAAGACCTGCCGCCGCCGCGCCATTCCTGCTTCATAGCGCGTCTGGTCGCTGTCTGCCGCGCTCGGGCACAGGAAATTCACCAGGGCATCGACGTAGGCCACCGGGATCTCGATGCAAGGGATATGGGCCGAGTGCAGCGTGATGTGTTCAGCCTCGGGAATGCTGTTGGCCATGGTCTGCACCATGTCGGCCGGTGTGGAAACGTCGAAGGCGCCGCTCACGGCCAGCGTGGGCACCTGAATGTCGGGCAGAACCTGGTTGAGGTCCATGTCGCGAATGGCGGCGCAGCAGCCCACATACCCCTGAGGGTCGATACCCAGCAGCGTGTTGCGCGTGCGTTGCACGGCGACGGCCTCCGTTTCGACAAAGGCCGGGGTGAAGAAGCGCGCCAGCCCGGCTTCGGCGATGGCCGCCATGCCGCCCTCTTGTACCGCCTGAATGCGAGCGCTCCAGAGGGTGGGGTCGGGGAAGCGCGGTGTGGTGTTGCTCAGCACCAGATGGGTGAGGCCGGCGGGCTGCCGGGCGCCGAGATTCATGCCTACCATGCCGCCCAGCGAGATACCGCAATAGGCGTAATGCTGCAAACCGGCGGCCTCGATGACCGCCTGCAGATCATCGGTGAGGAGATCGAGGGTGTAGTTGCCAGTCGGGGCATCCGAGCCACCGTGGCCGCGCATGTCGTAGCGCACCACGTAAAAATGGCGGAGCAGGCGTTCGAGCACGGTGTCCCACAGCGTGAAATCGGTGCCGAGCGAGTTGCCCAGCACAAGGGCAGGCAAGTCGGGGTTGCCGTCGGTGCGCCAATAAATGCGGGCGTCGTGACTGATGGCGTGAGGCATGAAGGAAGACTCCGGTAGAGGGGCTAGCGTGGCGCGCGGTGCTGGTGCCAGCGTTGCAGAACGGCCCGGCACATGGGCCTCGCGCCGTCGAGAATCTGGTGGGTGCTGCAGGCATCTTCGAGCTCGTCCCGGCTTACCTTTTGAGCCAACTCGGGACGCTCCAGGAGCACCTCGACAATATGTCGTTGCGTCTGCATGGCCGACGTGCTGGCAGCGCCCACCAGTTCGCTCGCGGCCAGCGGACCCAGCTGGCGGGCGATGACGCGATTGAGGCTCTCGGAGTACACCACACCGTGCAGGCGATCGATGTTGGCTTGCATGGCAGCCGGATCGACCTGCAGGCCTTCGGCCGTTTCTACCGCGGATTGCAGGCTGTTGGCACAAAGCCCAAAGAGCGTATCGAAGGTGGGCAGGGCATTGGGCCAGCTGCCCAGGCCGCGTTCGTGCTCGGCCGGGAGCTCGCCCGCCAATGTTTGGGCGAGCGCCGGAGCGCGGTAGGCGGCATCGAGCATGTGCATGGCCGCCACGGGATTGCGTTTGTGTGGCATGGCCGAGGAACCGCCGCGACCCTTGCCTGCGGGTTCGAAGGCCTCGGCCACTTCGGCTTGCATGAGCAGCGACACATCGCGACCGAACTTGCCCACCACACCACAGCCGATGGCGAGCTCGGCGGCCAGGCGGGCGAATCGATCACGGGCGCCGTGCCAGCTGATGTCGGGCGCGGAGAGGCCAAGCCGTTGCGCCAGGGCCTGGGCGACAGCCTGACCTTGCTGTCCGTGAAGGAGCAATGTGCCGTTGGCGCCACCAAACTGCAGCACGCCGGCCTCGGCGCGTTGTCGGGACAGAGCTTGATAGACCCGCGTGACGGCATCGAGCCAGCCAGCGGCCTTCCAGCCGAAGCTGGTGGGAGCCGCTGGCTGCAACAGGGTGCGGGCCAGCATCGGCGTGGTTTCGTGTGTCTGAACCAGGGCCGCCAGCGCATCGCCGAGCCGCTGATATTGCAACAGGAGGTCATCCAGACTGGCCATGGCCACGAGCACCAGCGCCGTGTCGGCCAGATCCTGGCTGGTGGCGCCCAGATGCACCAGCGGCGCCGCGGTGGCGTCGCGCTCGGCCACGGCGGCCTTGAGTGCCTTGACCAATGGAATGGCCAGCGTGCCGGCGCGCTGGGCCTCACGGCCGATATGCCAGGGGTCGGGCCGCAACGCGGTGGCGACCTCGGCAATGACTTGCGCTGCGGCCGGGGGGATGACGCCGCATTGCGCCTGGGCACCGGCCAGTTCGGATTCGAAGCGCAGCATGGCTGCGATCACGGCGTCGTCGTGCCACCGGGCGTGCATCGCTTCGGTGGTGTAGGTGGCGTTGAGGGCTTCCATGCAGGAACGCTTAGCGGGGCGGCAGCAGCTCGACGCCGCTCAGCTTTGTGAGTTCGTCGAAGCTCAATCCGTCGACCATGTCGACCACCTGCAGGCCGTTGGGGGTGACGTCGAGCACGGCCAGATCGGTGTAGATGCGGCTGACGCAGGCCATGCCGGTGAGCGGGTAGGTGCACTCGCTGACGACCTTGCTTTCGCCTTTCTTGGTGAGATGCTCCATCATGACGAACACCTTGCGGGCGCCAATGGCGAGATCCATGGCACCGCCCACGGCGGGAATGGCATCGGGGGCACCGGTATGCCAGTTGGCCAGATCGCCCTTGACCGACACCTGAAAGGCGCCCAGCACGCAGATATCGAGGTGACCGCCGCGCATCATGCCGAAGGAGTCGGCGTGGTGGAAGAACGAGGCCCCGGGCAGGGCGGTGACGGGTTGCTTGCCGGCATTGATGAGATCGTCGTCTTCTTCGCCCTTGGCGGGCGCCGGACCCATGCCGAGCAGGCCGTTCTCGGTGTGCAGAATCACCTCGCGCTCAGACGGGAGGTGGTTGGCCACCATGGTGGGCAGGCCGATGCCGAGATTGACGTAGGCGCCTTCGGGGATATCCTGGGCGACTCTGGCCGCCATCTGGTTGCGATCGCGTTTTTGCATGAGTTTCTTCCGGTTCAGGCCACTTTGACCACACGTTGCACGAAGATGCCTGGCGTAACCACCGCTTCGGGGTCCAGTTCACCCAGCTCGACCACGTCTTTCACCTGGGCCACTGCCACCTTGGCGGCACTGGCCATGATGGGGCCGAAGTTGCGCGCTGTCTTGCGGTATGTGAGATTGCCCCAGCGGTCGCCCTTGAGCGCCGAGATCAATGCCACATCGCCGTGGATGGGATATTCGAGCACGTAGTGACGGCCGTTGATTTCGCGGGTTTCCTTGTCTTCGGCGAGCTTGGTGCCATAGCCCGTGGGGGTAAAGAACGCTCCGACACCGGCGCCGGCCGCGCGAATGCGTTCGGCCAGGTTGCCCTGCGGCACGAGTTCGAGCTCGATCTTGCCGGCGCGGTAGAGTTCGTCGAACACCCAGGAGTCGGCCTGGCGCGGAAACGAACAGATGACCTTGCGCACACGGCCCGCCTTGAGCAGTGCGCCAAGCCCGGTTTCGCCATTGCCGGCGTTATTGCTGACCACCACGAGGTCGCGTGCGCCCTGTTCGATCAGGCCGTCGATCAGTTGATGCGGCATGCCGGCGTTGCCGAAGCCGCCCACGAGTACGGTGGAGCCGTCCTGGGTATCGGCCAGCGCAGCGGCGACCGAATCAATTATCTTGTTGACCATAGGTGTCGGGGTTCCTGGGCAGTGAATGCGTAACATGGAATGACCACCCTCCATCATATTCGATGTCGGGGATCTCGCCAGCGTTGGCGGCAGCACCTCGAGTCGGGCTTGTGCCAGAATGCGTCTCGCATCCATTGCCGGTACCGATAGTCATGACTGCTGCCATTGCTGCTTCTTCCTCTTCCGGATCCGCCATCATCGAACTGGTCGGCCATCCCATGGCTGACACGGCGTCTTTCTTTGTCGATACATTGGGATTCCGTGTGACTCGCGTGTTTCCGGCCGATGATCCGCGCGAAATCGCGCTCACGGGCTGGGGGCTCAACCTGCTCTTGTGTCGGCCCGATGACGTAACCCACCCGGCGACCGGCGTGGCCTTGCGCCTGCCGGCGCAAGCTCGTCCAGCGGGGGGCGCAGCCCGCCTCCGGGCGCCCAATGGGGTGGTGGTGGATTTCGGTGCACGTTCCCGTGAAGCGGCGGCGTCGGTGCTGCCGCACGGCGTCGAGGCCTTTGTGCCCGACGATGCCGCGCGATGGCATGTGGGCAGGGCCGGACTGGAGTATCGCGATCTTCTGCCATTGCGCATGGGCGGCGCGGTGATCGCGTCGCAGATTCGTTTGCCGAATGGTGGCGACGTGCCCGACTACGTGCACTACCACCAGGTGGGGCTGCAGTTCATTTACTGTCGTCGCGGCAGCATTCGCGTGGTGTATCAGGATCAGGGCGACCCCTTCGAGATGCAGGCCGGTGATTGCGTGCTGCAACCCCCGGGTTTGCGTCACCGCGTCCTGGCCAGCTCGCCAGGTGCGGAAGTGGTGGAGCTGGCTTGTCCGGCCGAGCATCAGACGTTCGGCGACCTCGAACTTGCGCTGCCCAATGGTGCCGCCCGCCCGGGTCAGCGATATGGCGGACAGGCCTTCGTCTGGCATCGTGCCGATCAGGCCCGGCGGCTAGCTCGAGCCGATGCGCAGGGTTGGGAATGGCGCGACACCGGCATTGCAGATGCCACCGATGGCCTGGCCGACACTGGCGTCTGGTATGGCCACCCCCATGCCCAGGCGCTCAGCCTGGCGCCCGCGCTCATGCATTTCGTGTTTGTGCTGGAAGGCGAGGTGGCGCTGGAAGGGTCCGCCGCGCCGCAGGCCGTGGGCATGCCACGGCATCGCCAGCTCGCTGAAGGGGCAGGCGTGGCGCTGGCGCCAGGTGAGGCGCTGCGCCTGGCGCCTGTCGGCAACCGGCCCGTACAAGTTTTATACACTGCGCTGCAGCGTAACCCGGTGTGCGCCACGCTGTAACGGAGTGTTCACTGCCTGTGCCCTTGCCGTGTGGCTCGGCACGCTGTTTTCCGCATCAACTGCCAAGGAGTTTTCATGTCGCAATCTGCCCCGGCTTCCCGCCGTTTCGTGATGAGCGGTTCCCCTTACGAAGAACTGGCTGGCTACAGTCGGGCGGTCGTTGACGGCGACTGGGTGTTTGTGTCCGGCACACTCGGGCAGGATTTCCGCACCGGGCTGTTTGCCGAAGGGGCAGAAGCGCAGGCAGACCTGGCCATCGATACCATCGAGACCGCCCTGAGCGAGGTTCCGGCCACGGTGGCCGATATTGTTCGGGTTCGGGTGTATGTGCCCAATCGGGCCGACGTGATCGCGGTGAGTCAGGTGATCAAGCGCCGTCTGGGTATCGCGCGGGCAACCAATACCACGGTATGCTGTCCACTTGCGGTGCCGGAGGCGCTGGTGGAAATCGAAGTGACGGCGCGCTTGGGTGCTGGTCACGTCAAGCCCTGATCGCGGCCTACTGCCGATGCTGGGTGGATCGGGTGGCAGGCCATTCCCGCATGGGTGGCCCGCGACGCCATCGCATCAAGTGAACGTGTCAAAATTTTTTACTTTCGCCATATTTGATCAAAGATCATGACCCATCCTTTTGCCGAATACCGACCGTTGTTTCCCATTCTTGAGCACGCTGCGCAACTGTCGAGTTGCTCGCAGAGCGCCATGAGCCTGCCGGTACGCGATGCCATCCAGGCCTACCTTGCCGGCTGGGAGGCGAAAGGGATGGATTGGGGTGGCTGGATGGATGGCGTGGCCGGAGCCCGTGCCGAGTTTGCGCGGATGATCGGTGCCGACACCGACGACGTGGCGGTGCTCGGATGTGTGTCCGACGCCGCCTCGAGCGTGGTGTCGGCGTTGCATTTTCCGGCAGAGCGTTCCGGCATCGTGGCGGGCACGCTGGATTTTCCGTCACTCTGCCATGTGTGGCTGGCACAGGAGCCGCGCGGCGCTCGGGTGCAGTTTGTCGAGGGCCAGCCTGGCGCCACGACGGCGGGCGAACAACTGGCTGCAGCAGTGCACGACGACACCGGCTTGCTGGCCGTGTCGCACGCCTCGTACTACGACGGTCAGCTGGCGGATCTGGCCGTCACGTCGGCAGCAGCCGATGCCCACGGTGCGCTGCAGTTCGTCGACGCCTATCAATCGGCCGGCGCCGTGCCGATCGACGTGCGGCGCGATCGCGTGCACGTTCTGGCGGCGGGCGCCCAGAAGTATCTGCTGGGCATTCCGGGCATCGCCTTCCTCTATGTGTCGCCCGAGTGGGCGCCTCGACTGCAGCCGGCCATGACGGGTTGGTTTGGTCGTACCGAGCCCTTTGCGTTCGACCCGCGTACGCTGGATTTTCCGCCGCGCGGCGTTCGTTTCAGCACGGGCACACCGCCCATGCTGCCCGCGGCCGCGGCGCAGGCAGCCATGGCCCTGCTCAACGAAGTGGGCGTGGGCGCGGTGGCTGATTGGCTCGCCGTGCTGTCGCAGGATGTTCTGACAGAGGCCGATGCCGCCGGTCTGGAAGTGGTGAGCCCGCGCGCGCTTGCCGCCAAGGGCGGCACAACGGCGATTCGGGTGCCGCAGGCCTCGGCCCTGGAAGCCGCCATGGCCAGCGAAGGTTATATCGTGTCGGCGCGCAACGATGTGATCCGAATCGCGCCGCATTTCTACAACACCGAAGACGAGGTAACCGGCGCCGTGCGTACACTGGCCCGGTTGATCTCGCGATGAGCGCCATCCGTTCGATGCCTGACCCAACGCCCTCAGGCGTCACGGTGCCAGCCCTGTCGCATTGCGCCAGCGTCGTGATCGGCGTGCCGGCTGCTCGAGCCTTCGACTTTCTGCTCGATGGCATGGCCCTCGGCCATTGGGCGTTGGGTTCGTTCAATACCCGACAGGTCGCCCCGGAGGTATATGCCGGCCATTCGCTGTTTGATGGCGAGGTGGCCTACGTGCGGCCGGTGGGTGATCGTGCCAACTGGCGTATCGACTGGCATGTGGGAAGTACACCGGATCATCTGCAACCGCGGATCGCAGCCACCGTGGTGCCCGGCTCCGCCGCCGGCCTGCATGCCGACCAGTGTCAGGTGCATCTGTTTGCCTGGCGGCACCACGACATGAGCGACGCGCGATGGCTGCGTCTGGTGCGCTGCCACGAAGTCGAGATCCTGCTCATTCAGGCGCAACTCGAGCGCCCGAATTCTGTTTGATCGATGGTCCCGACGCTGCCGCAGGGTGGGGCCTGTCTTTGCCAACCAAGGAGGTGATTGTCTTGAAATCGCAACGCAAACTCTTGAATCTCGCCCTGGCCGGCGCTCTGGGCGCAACGGCTTTGGCCGCGGGTCCGGCGCTGGCCTCCGACGCACCGCTGCGCGTGCTCGTGGGCTTCCCGGCCGGTGGCGCCACCGACATCGTGGCCCGCATTCTGGCCGAGCCGCTGTCCAGGGAATTGGGTGGCCGCACAGTGATCGTGGAGAACCGCGCCGGTGCCGGCGGTCAGATTGCCACGCAGTACCTCAAGAATGCCGACCCTGATGGCAATACGGTGATGCTCACCATCGATCACAGCCAGGTGATCATTCCACTCACCATCACCAGCGCCGAATACGATCCGGTGGCCGATTTCACCGCTCTTGGCGGTGTGGCGCAGTACTACAACGCGCTGGGCGTGCGCGGCGATCTGGGCATCGACGACATGGGCGAGTTGCGCGAGTGGCTGGCCGAGAACCCGGCCGAAGCCAATATCGGCGTACCGGCAGCGGGCAGTGTGCCGCAGTTTGCCGTGCATCTGCTGGGCGAGAGCATTGGTATCGATCTCAACTCGGTGCCCTACAAGGGCGGCGCGCCTCTGGTGCAGGATGTCGTTGGCGGGCACGTGACTGGCGGCGTGGCGTCGCTCACCGATCTGTTCGAACAGCACAAGGCCGGTCGTGTCCGGGTGCTGGCCACGTCGGGTGAGCAGCGCAACCAGACCCTGCCCGAGGTTCCCACGTTCGCCGAAAGCGGCGTCGAGGGCATCGAGATGAATCCCTGGCTGGCCTTTTTCGGTCCGGCCGGGCTGTCCACCGAATTCGTCCAGGAGTTCAACACGGCACTCAATACCGTGCTCGCCCAGCCTCAAGTGGAAGCCCGTCTGGCCGAGATCGGCAATGAAGTGTCGCCCACCACGCCCGAAGAGCTGCAACAGTGGGTGAGCGACGCGACGGCGCACTGGGGCGACGTGATCGAGCGCGCGGGTTTCGAGCCGCAATAGCGTCGACCCAACTCCCACGCAACCTGGTCGCGGCGGGGGTGAGCGCCCCTCGCCGCACTTGTCGCGACACAGGTCGGGGCGGCGGGTTAAACTCCCGGATTGCATCCTGAAAATCCCCGGCAGGGCCGCACCCAGCGGCCCGCCGTGTCGCCCTGGAGCCTGCTTTCATGACAGCGGAGTTGTCGGCGGAATCTTCCGCCACCCATGCCATTGCCCCCGTCTCGGAGATCATTGCCGAGTTGCGCGCGGGCCGCATGGTGATCCTCATCGACGAGGAAGATCGCGAGAACGAAGGCGATATCGTCATGGCGGCCGAGCACGTCACCCCCGAGGCGGTGAATTTCATGGTCACCCATGCCCGCGGCCTGGTGTGCCTCACGCTCACCGAAGATCGCTGCCGCCAACTCAACCTGCGCCCGATGGTGCAGGCCAACGGCACGCAGTATGGCACCAACTTCACCACCTCGATCGAGGCTGCCAGTGGCGTCACCACGGGCATATCGGCGGCAGATCGGGCGCATACCATCCGTACCGCTGTGGCGGCCGACGCCAAACCCGAGCACCTGGTGCAACCCGGGCACATCTTTCCGTTGCAGGCCTCGCGCGGTGGCGTGCTGGTGCGTGCCGGTCATACCGAGGCGGGGTGCGACCTCACGGCGCTGGCAGGCCTCACGCCAGCGGCCGTGATCTGCGAGATCCTGAAAGACGACGGCACCATGGCCCGCCTGCCCGACCTCATCGAGTTCGCGCAGCGTCATCAGCTCAAGATCGGCACCATTGTCGATCTCATCCAGTATCGCAGCGAAACCGAATCCATGGTGCAAAGGGTGGCCGAGCACACCATGACCACACCGTATGGCGAGTTTCGTGTCATGGCGTACCGCGACGTGCCCAGTGGCGCGCCGCATCTGGCCCTGGTGCATGGCAGCATCCATCCCGACCGCGAAACCCTGGTGCGCGTGCACGAGCCCACCACCTTGATCGACATGCTGGCCATGGGCCATAGCGGTCACAGCTGGCCGCTGCCCGACTCCTTGCGGGCAATCGCAGCCAGTCCATCGGGTGTGGCGGTACTTCTCAATTGCCAGAGCGACGCCGACTCTCTGTTTCAGTCGCTCAACGCCCTCCAGAAAGTCGACTCTGGCCAGGGTGCCGCGGGGCAGGGGGCCGGTCGGGCCTCGGGCAACGAGTTGCGCGTCTACGGTATCGGCGCCCAGATCCTGAAGGATCTGGGTGTGCACCAGATGAAGCTGTTGGGGCGGCCGCGGCGCATGCCCAGCATGTCGGGGTTTTCGCTGTCAGTCACCGGGTTTGCCACCACATCGGGAGAGGAGCCGGCACAATAAGCCGTGTCTTCTGCCACCATCCGTCGTTTTTGCTGTTCTGAACCTGTGAGGCAACTGCCATGAATCCGTATACCCTGAGTCCCGATCTTGATGGTGAAGGCCTGCACATCGGCATCATTCGTGCCCGATTCAACGAAGACATCGGCCTGGCCGAACTCGAAGCCTGCACCGACGAGCTCCAGAAGCTTGGTGTCGACGAACGCGACGTGATGGTGGTCACGGTGCCTGGTGCGCTCGAACTGGGCGTCACCCTGGCACAAATGGCCGAAACCGGCGAGTTCGATGCGTTGATCGCGCTCGGTGCCGTCATTCGAGGCGAAACCTACCATTTCGAAGTGGTCAGCAACGAAAGCGCGGCGGCCATCGGTCGCGTGGCCCAGGCCACCGGCATCCCGGTCATGAACGGCGTGCTCACCACCGAGACCGATGAACAGGCCGAAGAGCGCGCCGAAACCAAGGGCCGAGACTGCGCCCGGGCGGCTGTCGAAATGGCCAATCTGATGGCGGCCCTCGAGCCCGAGCCCCTCGACGACGAAGACCTCGAAGACCTCGAAGAGATCTTCGACGAAGACGAAGAGGATCCGCGGAGGATGCAATGACCGAGGCGACCGAGTCGCGTTCGCGCAGCCGGTCGGCCCGTCGGCAGGCTCGCGAACTTGCCCTGCAGGGCACCTACGAGTGGCTGGTGAAGGGCGGCGACGATCTCGCCGACCTCGGCGCCATCGATGCCTGGCTGCGTGAGCAGGAAGGCTACGACGACGCCGATGCCGAGTATCTGCACACGCTCTTCTATGGGGCGTTGCATCAGGCCGGCGCGCTGCGCGAGCAGTTTGCCCCGCATGTCGACCGACCGCTGCATGAGCTCTCGCCGGTCGAGCACGGCATCCTCCTCATCGGCAGCTTCGAGCTGGTCAATCAGGTTGATGTGCCTTATCGCGTGGTCATCAACGAAGCGGTCGAACTGGCCAAGTCGTACGGCGGTACCGACGGCTTCAAGTTCGTCAATGGCGTGCTCGACAAACTTGCCGCCGACGTGCGTACGGCCGAGTTCCAGGCGCGCCGTCGCTGAGCCCTGTTGCCAGTCGGGTTGGCCAAGGGAGGTTGATTGTCCGAGTTCGATCTCATCCGCCGTCACTTCTCGCGGCCGGTGCCCGCCGGTGTGTTGGGTGCCGGCGACGATTGCGCGTTGTTGCCCGTGCCGGCTGGTGCCGTTGCCGTCAGCACCGACCTCCTGCTCGAGGGACGTCATTTCTTCGCGGATGTGGCCCCGGCTCACCTGGGCCACAAGGCGCTCGCCGTCAATCTGTCCGATCTTGCCGCCATGGGTGCCAGGCCGCTCGGTGCCACACTGGGACTGGCCTTGCCGGAGCGTCAGGAAAGCTGGTTGGAGGCCTTCGCCGATGGCTGGTATGCCCTGGCTGAGCGCTGGCGTTGCCCGCTCGTGGGCGGCGATACCACCCGATCGGCGACCGGCATTGTCATTGCCGTGACTGTGATGGGCCAGGTCGATGCCCGCCGGGCGCTGCGTCGCGACGCAGCCCGGCCAGGGCACGACATCTGGGTGTCGGGGACGCTTGGTGAAGCCCACGTGGCTCTCCAGTTGGCGCGTGCCCGTCGTTGCTGCCTGTCGGTGCCCCCGGCATCACCCGTGCAGCAGTGGGCCGCCAACTTGTCGCCAGCCGAACTCGGCGACTGGTATGGTCGGCTGGTGGCTGCCATGGAGTTGCCCGAACCGAGGGTCGACCTCGGACTCGCGCTTGCCGGTACCGCCGACGCCGCGATCGACCTTTCCGACGGCCTCGTGCAGGATCTCGGCCATGTGCTGCGAGCCAGTGGGGTCGGCGCCGAGTTGCTGGTGGCGGCCTTGCCTGCGGGCCGCCTGGCCGATTTGCCGTGCGAGGTGTGGCAGCATGCGGCGCTGGCTGGCGGCGACGACTACGAGTTGTGTTTTACGGCGTTGCCGGCCCATCGGCCTGCGCTGCAGGCGATCTCGCAACGACTGCGGATCCCGCTGACCCGAATCGGCCGCGTGCGCGAGGCCGCCGGACTCGATGTGATCGACACGGACAACCGGCCGCTTGCCGGGTTGCCCGGTGGGTTTGATCACTTTTCTTCCTGAATCCAGGGCCGTCTCTGGCCCTACACGAATCGATTGTCATGGCTCCTGCTCCCCGTCACCTGCAAACTGCCGTCGAACGCCTGGATGTGCGGTGGATGTCGCGTCGTCTGGCTCGCATCATCGCTTTCGGATTTGGCTCCGGGCTGCTGCGGCCCGCGCCAGGTACCTGGGGTACGTTGCTGGCCTGGCTGTTATGGGTGATTGGCCTGGCGCATCTACCGGGCTGGGGTGTCGCGGCGTTTCTGGCGGTGGCGCTCGCCTATGGTGTGTGGGCGTGCGAGCGCGTGGGGCAGGAACTTGGCGTGCCCGATCACAGTGGGATGGTCTGGGACGAAATGGTGGCGTTCTGGCTTATTCTTTGGCTCATACCCGGTTCGCTGTTTGGCCAGGCGTTTGCCTTCGTCTTGTTTCGGGTTTTCGACATCACCAAACCGCGTCCGATTGCGCAGCTCGATCGCCGCTTCAAGAGCGGCATGGGCGTCATGCTTGACGATCTTGTGGCTGCGGTCTATGCGTTGGTCGTGTTCTGGGTCGTATCCTGGATGGCCATCTGAAAGGAGCTTTGAACCATGGATCACGATCGCCTTTACCTGCTTGCCGAGCAGGTGGGTCGGCGCCTGCAGACTCTGGGCCACACCCTGACCACCGCCGAATCGTGCACGGGAGGCATGATTTCGGCAGCGATCACGTCGGTGCCCGGCTCCTCGGCCTGGTTCCACGGGGGGCTCGTTACCTACGACAACGCCATGAAGACCGAATGGCTCGGGGTGCCCGCCGACGTGCTGCAGGCACAGGGCGCGGTCAGCGAAGCGGTGGTGGCGGCCATGGCCGAGGGGGCCATACAGCGGGCCCGAGCCGATTGGGCGATTGCCGTCAGCGGCATCGCCGGCCCTGGGGGGGGCACGCCCGATAAAGCGGTAGGCACCGTTTGCCTGGGCCTGGCGCTTGGCGCCGGCCCGGCTTCCATCCTGACGGTCACTCATCATTTCGACGGCGATCGTGCCGCCGTGCGCCTGGCGACGGTTGAAGCGGCGCTGCGCTGGCTGCAACAGCAGCTCGACGCTTTTGCCGAGCATGCCTGACAGGCGCAAGGGCCAGCCCGAGGGCTTGCGGGAGCACTTGCGCGACCGTCTGATACGCCGCGAGTCAGACCGCTCGCGGGCAAAACTTCGGCGACAAGCCGTCGAACTCGCCGAGCATTCGCAATGGACCGAAGCCGTTGCCCTGGCACTGGAGGCTGGCGAGGCAGTGCTGGCCACCAACCTGGCGGCAAAGGCGGCCAGGCTGGTGGTCAAGCAAGGTCAGTTGCAGACCATCCTGCATTGGTTGCCGCAATTGCCGCAACTCGAGCTCGAGCGGCACCCCGAGCTCCTGTGGGCGGCTGCCCGTGCCTTCACCTACACGCATCAGCTGGAGCGTGCCGAGCATTGTCTGCAGCGTTTGAGTGTTCTGGTGGGTGATCAGGCCGAGTGGCAGGACGACATGCTTGCCCTGGAGGGGCTCATTGCCACGGTTGCAGAAGATCTGACCCGCATCGATGCCGTCGTCAATGCCAATCTGCCGCGCACGCATAGTGCGTACGGTCGTGGCATCCTGCTCAACCTCCAGGGGGGAGCGGCGTTGGCCAGAGCACGGTTTGATGAGGCTTTGGCGTATTTCGACCTTGCCGACACCCGCAATGCCGAAGCGGGCAACTGGCTGGGCATGTCGGCCACGCTGGCCTTGCGGGCCATGGCCCTGGCCACGCAGGGGCAACTGACCCGGGCACTGGCCTGTTACTTCGGCGAGTTTGCTGCCGATCATCCCTCGCAGGGCCTGGCACCTTACCAACAAGTGGCGGCCGGCATTCATGCCGAATTGCTCTACGAGATAGGTGATCTCGACGCCTTGCGTCACCTGCTGCGGTGCTATCCCCCCACGGAAGATGGCTATCTGGCAATCAGCATGATGGTGGGCGGACACCTGGCAGCGGCTCGCCTGTGTTGGCTGGAGGAGGGGCTGCAGCCCGCTCTCGCGCAGCTGGATCACGCCGTTCATCGCGCGGTGCAGCGACGCTTCGATCGACTGACTGCGGCCTGTCGCTGGGAGCAGGTACGCCTGGCCACGCTGTCGGGCAACCTCCGCGGGGCTGAGCGCCTGGCCGATCGGGCCCCTGCGCTGGCAGCCGCGGCCAGCGTGTATTACACCACCGACCTCGAGGCGGTCGACGTGGCCGAGTTGCGCCTGCGCGTTCGGGCCGGGTCTCTGAAGCCAGACGATTCGCGCCTGCTGTGTCTGATCGCCGACGCCCGCGAGTCGGGGCGGCGTTGGCGTGAATTGAAGCTCGAGCTGGTGCGGATCCAGGCGGCGCTGCGCGTTGCCGACCTGACAGTGGCCGAGCAGGCGTTGGCTGATCTGATGCGTTGGGCGCTGCCAGCGGGTTTCCGCCGATCCATCGTGGATGAAGGCGATGTCATCCTGCAGATCCTGCGACGCTGGCGTGACGACGGCAGCCTGCCGCCAGCGGTGTCGGGCGAGCACGTCGATGCCTTGCTGCACATGGCCAATGGCTTGCCCGTCAGGGTATCGAGTGACGGTCGGTATGCCCTGGGCGGCGGTGAGGCGCTGTCGGGTCGCGAGTTGGCCTTGCTCCGCGCTGTGGCCGCGGGTGATCGCAATCGCGAACTGGCCGAGCGCTTCGGTCTCTCCGAAAACACGGTCAAGTGGTACCTCAAGGGTTTGTACGGCAAGTTGGCGGCACGCAATCGTGCCGAGGCCATTGCGCACGCCCGCAAGCTCGACCTGCTCGACTAGGCGGCACCGTTCATTCGGCGAAAGTTCGGTACGACCGGGATCACCACCCGAAAGGGTGGTGGCAAAAGTCGGTGTGCTCCCTACAATTGGCGGCATGAACGCACCGACATCCCCCTCGAATCTCCTGGCTGCCAGCCTGGACGACCGCTATGAGCTCAGTGAGGGCTGGGCCTTTCTTTCCGGCACACAGGCGCTGGTGCGCCTGGCCATGCAACAGCGGCAACGCGATGCGGCTGCCGGACTGAACACCGCCGGATTCATCAGCGGCTATCGCGGCTCTCCTCTGGGCCGCTACGACATGGAGTTGTGGCGCAACGCCGATCGCCTCCGCCAGCAGCACATCCATTTTCAGCCTGGCGTCAACGAAGATCTGGCTGCCACTGCCGTGTGGGGCTCGCAGTACGTGGGTACCTTCAAGGGGGCGCGCTACGACGGTGTTTTCGGCATCTGGTATGGCAAAACCCCCGGCGTGGATCGCAGCGCCGATGCCATGCGTCATGCCAATGGCGCCGGCACCTCGCCGCATGGCGGCGTGCTGGCCCTCTGTGGGGACGATCATGGGGCCAAGTCTTCCACTCAGGCCGCCCAGTCCGATTACATCCTGATGGCGGTCGGCATTCCGGTGCTGTACCCGGCCAACGTGCAGGACATCCTCGACCTCGGCCTGCATGGTATCGCCATGAGCCGGCTGGCCGGCTGCTGGGTCGGCTTGAAGTTGGTGACCGATGTCGTGGAGAGTGCCGCGACCGTGGCACTGGATCCGCAGCGGCCAGCCATCGCCACACCGCCGCTCCACTTGCCGGCCGACGGCCTCTCGATCCGTGCGGCAGATCCGCCCCTCAATCAGGAATCGCGACTGCTGCAGCACAAACTGCCTGCCGCGCTGGCCTATGCCCGCGCCAACGGCATCAACCGCATCACCAACGAACCGAGCGAGCCCCGACTGGGCATCATCACCGCGGGCAAGGCCTGGTCCGATACGCGTCAGGCCTTGCACGAACTGGGCCTCGACGACGCGGCAGCGGCGGCCGCCGGGATACGGGTGTTGAAGTTGGGCATGGTGTGGCCCCTTGAGCCCGAGATCGTGACCGAGTTCGTGCAAGGGCTCGACACCATTCTGGTGGTCGAAGAAAAACGCCCGCTGATCGAGGATCAGCTCAAGGCGATGTTGTTTGACCGGCATCCCGGACGACAGATTCGGGTGGTGGGGAAGTACACGCAACAGCCCAGCTGGTGTGGCGCGGGGCCGGCTGTGCTGCCCTCGTGGGGTGAGCTCCAGCCCGGCCTGGTGGCGGCGCTGATCGCCGATCTGCTGGGCATGACATCACCCGAGACGAGCTCCGGCTCAGGCGGTGAGCCGAGAGCGCCAGGCCCGGTGCGTCTGCCCAGTTTCTGTTCGGGCTGCCCGCACAACACTTCCACCAAAGTGCCCGAGGGCAGTCGTGCACTGGCCGGCATCGGCTGTCATGGCATTGCCATGATGCAGCAGCCAGGCATTACGGGGAACATTTCCCACATGGGAGGCGAGGGTGTCATGTGGGTGGGGCAGGCCCCGTTCACCGATGAGCCACACATCTTCGCCAACCTCGGAGACGGTACGTATTTTCATTCGGGCATTCTGGCGATCCGGCAGGCGCTGGTGTCGGGGGCGTCGATCACCTACAAGTTGCTGGTGAACGGTTTCGTGTCGATGACTGGCGGCCAGCCGGTTGAAGGCGACATGGCCGTGCCGCAAATGGTGGCCGAACTTCAGGCCGAAGGCGTAAAGCGCATCGTGGTGGTGGCCGATGACCCCGAGCGCTACGCCAACATTCGCTTGCCGGCCGGGGTGCCGGTGGAGCCACGACACCGGCTCGACGTCATCCAGAAACAGTTGCGTGAGCATCGAGGTGTGTCGGTGCTGGTGTACGACCAGATGTGCGCCACCGAACGTCGTCGCCTGCGCAAGCGCGGCAAGTTTCCCGATCCGCCGCGACGTACCTTCATTCACCCCGACGTGTGCGAAGGTTGTGGCGACTGCTCCCGCGCCTCGAACTGCATGTCGGTGGAGCCGCTCGAAACCGAGCTGGGTCGCAAGCGGCGCATCAATCAGTCCACCTGCAACAAGGATTTCTCCTGCATCGAGGGGTTTTGCCCCAGTTTCATCACCATCGAAGGCGGCGAGCTGCGACGCGGTGTTGCCAACCCCGCCGAGGCTGCGACGCCGACGGTACCCGATACCGCCACGCTGCCAACCCCGGCAGGCTCGCCCCTCAGTGATCGCGAGCCGCGCGCCTTGCTGGTAACGGGCATCGGCGGCACCGGCGTGATCACCATTGGTGCCATCCTGGCGCAGGCGGCGCACCTGGACGGCCTGGCCGTGAGCACGCTCGACCTCACTGGCCTGGCACAAAAGTACGGGGCGGTGATGTCACACATTCGGTTGGCGGTTGATCCCTCGCAACTGCACACGGCACGCATTGCGGCCGGCGAGGCCGATGTGCTGATCGGATGCGACCTGGTGGTGAGCGCTGGTGACGAAGCCCTCAGTCGTTTGACGCCAGGCAAGGCGCAAGCCGTGGTGAACGACGAAGTCACACCGACCAGTGATTTTCTGCGCAACCCCGACTGGCGCCTCGATCCCGAAGGCCTGGCAACACGACTGGAAGGCGCGCTGGGCCGAGCCGAGGCATTGTCGTCGATCCCGGCGGCACGGCTGGCCACCACGCTTCTGGGCGATGCCATCGGCGCCAACATGATGATGCTGGGTTATGCCTGGCAGCGCGGCTGGGTGCCGGTGACCGAGGCGGCCATTCTGCGTGCCATCGAACTCAACGGCGTGGCCATTTCGCTCAACCGCGACGCGTTTGTCTGGGGCCGGCAACTGGCCGCTGCGCCCGAATCGGTGCTGCGTCATCTCGATCGGCCGGCGGTGATGACCTTCGTGAAGCCACGCTTGCAGCAGGTGCGCGATATTGTGGCGGATCGTTCGGAGCGCCTGGTGGCCTATCAGAATCGGCGGTTGGCCCAGCGCTACGCCGAGCGGGTTGGCCGTATCGAGGCGGCAGCCGCGCATGCGGGCGACGACGGCGGCATCGCCCGGCACGTGGCGCGCCAGTATTACCGCGTGTTGGCCAACAAGGATGAATACGAAGTGGCTCGCCTGTTTCGCCAGTCGGCGTTCCGCCAGCAACTGGAGCAAACCTTTGCGGGCAATTACCGCGTGCACTGGCACCTGGGCGCCTGGCCATTGGCACGGCGAGATCCTGTCACCGGACAGATTCGCAAGCGCGCGGTCGGTCCCTGGATCCAGCCGGTGCTCGGCGTGCTGGCGGCCATGCGGCCGCTGCGCGATACCTGGCTCGACCCCTTGCGTGGCAATGCCGAGCGACGACTGGCGCGCGAACTGCGACAGACCTACGAGGCCGACCTCGACCGATTGGAACAGGAGCTCGACGCGGGGCGTGTGGCGCTGGCAGCGAAGATCTCCGCCTGGCCCGAATCGGTACGCGGCTACGGTCACGTCCGTGAGGCTGCGTTGACCGAGGCGCGGAACGAGCGCGAGGCGTTATGGCAAGCCTGGCAGGAGACCAACCCGCCAGCGACGGCCCGTGCGGCGTAAGGTGAGGGTGAACACGGCTCGTGTGCGAGCCGTGGGCGCCGGTCCGTGCTGGCGGGTCATGCCCGGCGAGCCGGCATGAAACGGCGAGCCCCGGCCCTGCGCTTCAGCCGCGCTCGCGTTCGATGGCCTGGCGGGTGAGCCCGGCCACGCGAGCTGCTGCCTCCTGCCAATCGTCGCCTTCGCTGGCGTACAGGATGGCGCGGGACGAATTGATCAGCATGCCGGCGCCGGCATCGTTGCGCCCGGCTTGCACGCTGGCGGCGATTTCGCCACCCTGCGCGCCAATACCTGGCACCAGGAACGGGGTGTCGTTGCCGACGCGAGCACGCACCTTGGCGAGTTCGTCGGGGTACGTGGCACCCACCACCAGGCCGATCTGACCCGGTGCCGCGCGCCGCGACCAGGCACCGGCTGCCAGCTCGGCCACCTTGAGATAGAGTGGTTCACCGTCGGTTTGCAGAAACTGCAGATCGGAGCCGCCAGGATTGGACGTGCGGCACAGGACGAAGATGCCGCGATCCTGCCAATGCAGATAGGGTTCGAGCGAATCGAAACCCATGTAGGGGTTCACGGTAACGGCGTGAGCGTTGTAGCGCTCGAAGGCCTCGCGGGCGTACTGTGCGGCGGTGGCGCCGATATCGCCGCGCTTGGCATCGAGCACCAGCAGACATTGCGGATGGTGCTCTCGAATGTAGGTACAGAGTGCTTCGAGCTGATCTTCGGCTCGCTCCGCGGCAAAATAGGCGATCTGCGGCTTGAACGCCGCGGCCTGGGAGGCCGTGGCGTCGACGATGCCGCGGCAGAATTCGAAGATGGCCTGGGGATGGTTGCGCAGACTGGCCGGAAGGCGGGCCAGATCGGGATCGAGCCCTACCGTGAGCAGCGATTGCTGGCGCGACCAGGCAGTTTGCAGGCGAGATAGAAAGGTCATGGATTTGCCAAAGAAAAACGGGGTCTGACCCCGCAAGGTCAGACCCCGATTTTATGCGACCGCAATGGATGCGGTGGCGGTGCTTCGATTTAGAAGCCCATGCCGCCCATGCCACCCATGCCGTCCATGCCGCCCGGGGGCATGGCAGGACCTGCGGGTTTGTCTTCCGCCAGCTCGGCCACCGCAGCTTCGGTGGTAAGCAGGAGGCTGGCCACCGAGGCGGCGTTCTGCAGCGCGGTGCGGGTGACCTTGGTGGGGTCGAGCACGCCCTGATCCACCAGATCGCCGTATTCGCCCGTGGAGGCGTTGTAGCCGTAGTTGCCTTCGCCGGCTGCAACCTTGGCAACCACAACGCTGGCTTCGTCGCCCGCGTTGCTGACGATGATGCGCAGGGGCTCTTCGACGGCACGCAGCACCAGCTTGATGCCGGCGTCCTGATCGGCGTTATCGCCCTTGACCTTGGCAATGGCGGCCTTGACCCGGATGAGGGCCACGCCACCACCAGCCACGATGCCTTCTTCCACAGCTGCACGAGTGGCGTGCAGAGCGTCTTCGACGCGGGCCTTCTTCTCTTTCATCTCGACTTCGGTGGCAGCACCGACACGGATGACGGCCACACCGCCAGCCAGCTTGGCCACGCGTTCTTGCAGCTTCTCGCGGTCGTAGTCGGACGTGGCTTCGTCGATCTGCACGCGAACCTGCTTGACGCGAGCTTCGATCGATTTGCCGTCGCCGGCGCCGTCGATGATGGTGGTGTTCTCTTTGCCGACTTCAACGCGCTTGGCCTGACCCAGCTCTTCGAGGCTAGCCTTCTCGAGCGACATGCCGGTTTCTTCAGAGATAACCGTGCCGCCGGTGAGGATGGCGATGTCTTCGAGCATGGCCTTGCGGCGGTCGCCGAAGCCCGGTGCCTTGACGGCGGTGGTCTTGAGGATGCCGCGGATGTTGTTGACCACGAGGGTGGCCAGCGCTTCGCCTTCGACGTCTTCGGCGATGATCAGCAGCGGACGGCTTTGCTTGGCCACCTGCTCGAGCACGGGCAGAAGGTCGCGAATGTTGCTGATCTTCTTGTCGTGGATCAGAACATAGGGATCTTCAAGCACCGACACCTGCTTGTCAGGATTGTTGATGAAGTAGGGCGAGAGATAGCCACGGTCGAACTGCATGCCCTCGACCACATCGAGTTCGTTGTCGAGCGACTTGCCGTCTTCGACGGTGATCACGCCTTCTTTACCGACCTTATCCATCGCATCGGCGATGATCTTGCCGATTTCCTTGTCGCTGTTGGCCGAGATCGAGCCGACTTCAGCGATCTGCTTGGTGGTGGTGCAAGGCTTGGATTGCTTGCGCAGCTCTTCGACGGCGGCGGTCACGGCCTTGTCGATGCCGCGCTTGAGATCCATGGGGTTGATGCCGGCGGCCACGTACTTCATGCCTTCGGCCACGATGGATTGGGCCAGCACGGTGGCCGTGGTGGTACCGTCACCGGCGGTGTCGCTGGTCTTGGAAGCAACTTCCTTTACCAACTGGGCGCCCATGTTCTCGAACTTGTCTTTCAGTTCGATTTCCTTGGCGACCGACACACCATCCTTGGTGACCGTAGGAGCGCCGAACGAGCGCTCGAGCACCACGTTGCGACCCTTCGGGCCCAGAGTGGTCTTGACAGCGTTGGCGAGAACGTTGACGCCGCGAACGATACGGGCGCGGGCGTCATCACCGAATTGAACTTGCTTAGCAGCCATGGAGTGACTTCCTTGTGTTTGGGATTCAATGGAACGAACAGGAACCGGCGCGGCACAGGACGAGTCGTAGGGACTCTGACCGCGCGACGGCGAAGGCCGGTTCGCGACGTTATTCGACGATCGCCAGGATCTCGTCTTCGCGGATCACGAGGACTTCGTCGCCATCAACTTTGACCGACTGGCCGGCATACTTGCCGAAGAGCACTTTGTCGCCGGCTTTCACGGCCAGTTCGGCAAACTTGCCGTCGTCGCCACGCTTGCCAGGACCAACGGCGATCACTTCGCCCTGATCGGGCTTCTCGGCGGCGCTCTCGGGAATGACGATGCCCGAAGTGGTTTTGCGCTCGTTGTCCAGGCGCTTGACGATCACGCGATCATGCAGGGGACGGAGGGCCATACAGACTCCTGTGGTTCAAAAGATGTTGAGAATTCGAATTGTGGGGTCGCGGGGTGATTGTTAGCACTCACCTCGACTGAGTGCTAATTATAGGCGTCACCCTGAGCGGTTTCAAGCGGGAGGGCAGCTTTTTTTCGCTGACGGTCGCTGGTCAACCCGCGTGATCGGAATGATTGCGCCACGGCGACCGGCGAGGGAGGGCCGATACGTGATCAGGCGCCGCCGTTGCTGCCACCGCGCGCCAGCCGCCAGCTGGTGCGCAAGGTGAAGCGATGTCGTGGATAGATATTGACCGAGACCGACAGCAGCCGGTCGTTGGCGCCCATGTAATAGCGCCGCGTGTGCAGTGCCGGGGTGCCGGTTTCGCACTCGAGCAGATCCGAGATGCCGGGTGGCACGGCAATGGGGTCGGTTTCCTGGGTCACTTCCTGGATGGGTTCGCCGTACATCTCTTCGATCACCCCGTAGATCCAGACACTGTTGCCGTCGATCTTTTCGCGGATGCTGGCGTACGCCGGGTAAACGTAGATTTCGGTGAAGGCGATGGGCGTGGAGTTATCCACCGGGTACCGACACGTTTCGAACTTGAGCCAGCGCTGGCCGGGCTGGCAATGGAGCAGGGCGGCCAGCTCGGCATCTGCCGTGACCCACTTTTCGTCGAACACTTTCAGGCGGGTGCTCTGGGTGTACTGAAACAGGTCGGCCAGCGTGCTGAGTGAGGCCACATAGCGGGGTTCCGAGGTGCGTGAGCGCACCTCGGTGCCGATGCCCTTGCGCCGCACCACCAGGCCTCCTTCCACCAGCTTGCGAATGGCTTCGCGCACCGTATGGCGCGACATGCCATATTGCTCCGACAGCTCGAACTCGGGTGGCAGCAAGTCGCCCACCTGATACACCCCGCCGTCGATGTCGCGTTTGAGGATTTCGGCAAGCTGGTGGTAGAGCGGAGCGGAGCCGCTGGCTGTGGAAAGAGGCATGAGCGATCCTGCGTTGACAGTGCGGGAGTGCGATTGGTATGATGTACGGACATCCTAACACGTGGATGCTTTGTGTCATATTCAAGCCGCCACAACGCTCGCTGTCAAGGCGTGCTTGTGGTACTTGCACTGGAGGAGAGTTCCGGCATGTTCAAATTTGCCCGTCCGCTAGCCGCCGCGCTGGCCTGCGCCGCCATGGCGCCCGCCGCCGTTCTGGCTGCGTTTCCCGATAAACCCATCAAGCTGATTGTGCCTTATCCGCCCGGAGCATCCACCGACAACATCAGCCGTCTGGTGGCCGAGCATATGGCAGAGAATCTGGGTCAGCCGGTGATCGTGGAAAACCGTGGCGGCGCCAGTGGCACGATTGGCGGGGCCATGATCTCCAAGGCCGATCCCGATGGCTACACCTTTGGCATGGGCACCGACGGCAGTCATGCTACGGCACCTCATCTGATGAAGGCCAAGCCGTACGACCCGATCAACGATTTCACGCCTATCACGCAGGCCGTGAAGAACATCCTGGTGCTGGTTGCCAACCCCGACTTCGAACCCAACAACATCGAAGAGCTCGTGGCCTATGGCAAAGAGCATCCCGGTGAGCTGGCCTTTGGCAGCTCGGGCCTGGGTTCACCGCACTTCCTGGCAGGGGTTCTGCTCAACCAGATGGCCGACATGGACATGCTGCACGTGCCCTATAAAGGCGGCAACCCTGCCCTGGTCGACGTGATGGGTGGCCAGATCCCGCTGGTGTTCTCGAGCATGGCCACGGTGGAGCCGCACATCGCTACCGGCAAGGTCAAGGCCATGGGCGTGACCGAAGCCGAGCGCTACGAAGCCACCCCCGACATCCCCACCATTGCCGAAACCATCCCCGGTTTTGAAATGGGCTCATGGTTGGCGTTCTTCGGCCCGCCCAACATGGATCCCGAAGCCCTCGAGATCCTGAACTCGGCGCTGGTCGAAGCCATCAATGAGCCCGGCATCAGCAAGCAGCTGATCGAAATGGGTCTGGTGCCGGTGGCCAATTCGCCTGAAGAATTTGCCGAAGTTCTCAAGGCGGATGTGAAGATGCGTGGCGACCTGATCGAAGCCGCTGGTATCGAAGCCGAATAACGTTCACTTCAACACGAGACACGACATGGAAACGAACCGGCCCACCGGACCCTTGCACGGGATGGTCGTCGTCGAACTGGGTCACAGCGTGGCTGCTCCGTACGCGGGGCAGGTGCTGGCCGATCTGGGCGCCGAGGTCATCAAGATCGAAAAGCCGGCGGGCGATGATGCCCGCCACTGGGGGCCTCCGTTTCTTGACGGCGTTGCCGCCACGTTTCAGGCGCTCAACCGGGCCAAACGCTCGGTGGTCGTCAATCTGCGCGACCCTGCCCAGTTGCAGGGCCTCAAGGATTTCATCGTGGCGCGCGCCGATGTCGTGTTGCAGAACATGCGCCCCGGCAGCACCGACAAGCAAGGCCTGGGCGCCGCACAGCTGCGCGAACTCAAACCCTCGCTGGTGTATTGCAATATGGGCGCCTTTGGCGCTCAGGGCCCCCTGGCCGACAAGCCCGGCTACGATCCGCTGATGCAGGCCTTTGGCGGCATCATGAGTGTCGTGGGCGAACCCGGCCGGCCGTCGGTGCGCGTGGGGCCCTCGATCATCGACCAGGGCACCGCCATGTGGGCGGCGCTGGGTATCGTTTCGGCGCTGCTCAAACGCAAAGACACGGGCGAGGGTGCCATCGTGGATGTGTCCCTTTACGAAACCGCGGTGGCATGGATGACCATGCATAGCGCGCAATATGCCGGTTCGGGCAAGTTGCCGCGCAAGGCGGGTTCGGGCCAGGCCGGTATCGTGCCTTACCGCGCCTACGAAACCGCCGATGGCGAATTGGTAGTGGCGGCCGGCAACAACACCTTGTTTGCCCGGCTGTCTCAGGTGTTGGGTCATCCCGAATGGCCCGACGACGAACGGTTCGTCGACAACCCCACGCGGGTGGCCAATGCCGATGCCTTGTATGCGCTTATCGAGCCCGAAATGAAGCAGCGCACTTCGGCCGACTGGATGACCGTGCTGGAAGACGCCGGCGTGCCGTGTGCGCCGGTGCAGACTGTGGCCGAGATGCTGCAACATCCCCAAACCGCGGCTCTGGGCATCGTGCAGAACGTGCCAGGTTCGAGCGCGCCATTGGTGGGATTGCCGGTATCGTTCAATGGCCAGCGTCCGCAACCGCGCGCTGCCTCGCCGGCACTCGGCGCCGATACCGCTCTGTTGACTGAATTCATTGCCGGCAGCGTCAAGGCTGCCAACGACTCCTGATCCGGTGCTTCTGCCCATGAAAATGCCTGAATATTCCATGCTCCGCCTCGAGCAACCGGCCGATCACGTGCTGGTGGCGACCTTCAATCGCCCCGAGGTGATGAACGCCATCAACACCCAAACGGGGCGCGAACTGTTCGATCTCTGGAGCCGGCTCACGGTCGATCCCGAAGACATCCGCTGCGTCATCCTCACCGGAGCTGGCGATCGCGCTTTCTGTGCCGGCGGCGATCTGAAAGAGCGCAACGGCATGAGCAATGCCGATTGGCAGGCCCAGCACGAACTCTTCGAGCGCGCATTCATGTTGCTGCTCGAATGCCCGGTGCCGGTGATTGCTGCCGTCAATGGCGTCGCTTACGGTGGGGGTTGCGAGACTCTGCTGGGTTGCGATTTCATCTATGCGGCGGAACACGCCCGGTTTGCGTTGTCGGAAGCCCGTCTCGGCATCATGCCGGGTGGCGGCGGCACGCAAACCCTGGCCCGCGCCGTGGGCGAGCGTCGCGCCAAGGAACTGATCATGACGGCACGCCCGTTCACGGCACAGCAGGCGTACGACTGGGGCATGGTCAACGCCGTGTGCCCGGCAGATCAGCTGATGGCTCAGGCTTTGGCCACGGCCGCCGAAATCGCTGCCAGTGCACCGCTTTCGGTCCGTCAGGCCAAGAAATCCATTCATTACGGTCTGCAGACCGACATCCTGACCGGTTATCGCTTCGAAATCGAAGCCTACAACCGTCTGGTGACCACCGAAGACCGCCTCGAAGGCGTGCGCGCCTTCAACGAGAAACGCAAGCCCAATTGGCAGGGCCGTTAGGAGAAACTCATGTCGGATCGCGACGTTATCCTCACCGAAGTGGGCCTGCGTGACGGCCTGCAGATGGTCGACACCTTCTTCCCCACGGAAGAAAAACTGGCCTGGATCGGCGCCGAGGCTGCCACCGGCATGCCGCAGATCGAGGTGACCTCGTTCGTGCCGCCCAAGCTGGTGCCGCAGTTCGTCGACGCCGCCGAGGTGGCCAGTTCGGCCCTGCAGATTCCCGGCCTTACCGTGGTAGGGCTGGTACCCAATCTGAAGGGCGCGCAGCGTGCCGTGGAGCTGGGCGTACACAAGCTCAACTTTGTGATGTCGGTGAGCAAGACCCACAACCTGAAGAACGTGCGCCGCGAGCGTGAAGAGTCGGTGGCCGATTTCGCCCGCATCGCCGACATGCTGCGCGAGCTGCCCGCCGAGCGTCGACCGATCCTCAGCGGGGGTCTTTCCACCGCGCTGGGTTGCTCGTACGAAGGCGAGATCGCACTCGACGATATCCGTCGCTTTGCCGAAATGCTCGCCGAGGCCGGTGCCGACGAGGTGATGATTGCCGATACCGTGGGTTATGCCAATCCGGCGCAAGTGAAGAAAACCTTTCAGGCGGTGAAGGCCGATTTGCCGAGCATGCCGCTGGGCGCACACTTTCATGACACCCGTGGTCTGGGCCTGGCCAATGTGACCGCCGCGCTCGACGCCGGTGTCCGCATGTTCGACGCGTCGCTGGCCGGTCTCGGGGGGTGTCCGTTTGCACCGGGCGCCACCGGCAATATCGTGATGGAAGACCTCTGCTTCCTGCTCGACAGCATGGGCATGCGCACCGGTGTGGATCTGGAGCGCCTGGTGGAAGTGCGCGAAATCGTGAGCCGCAATCTGCCCGACACGCCAATGTATGGCGGCCTGGCGCGTGCTGGCTTGCCGCGCCACTATCGCCCGTTGGTGCAGCGCACTGCCGCCTGAGTTGATGTATTCCCCTGATCCCTTTTCTGTTCAAGGATTCGTATCATGCAAGAAGTGACCGTAGGCCTCGGCGAGGATTACGCCGACATTCGTGACAGCGTTCGTCGCATCTGCGCCGATTTCCCCAACGAATACTGGCGCGACATCGACAAGCGCGAAGCCTATCCGAGCGAATTCGTGCAGGCCATGACCGAGTCGGGCTTTCTGGCTTCGCTCATTCCCGAAGAATACGGGGGTGCCGGCCTGCCGATTCGCGCCGCTGGCGTGATTCTGCAAGAGTGCCACGCCAACGGTTGCTACGCTGCGGCTGCGCATGCGCAGATGTACACCATGGGCACACTGCTGCGTCATGGCAGCGAAGAGCAAAAAGCCAAGTATCTGCCCAAGATCGCCAGCGGCGAGCTGCGTCTGCAGGCCTTCGGCGTGACCGAGCCCACGACCGGCACCGACACCACCAAGCTCAAGACCCGTGCGGTGCGCGACGGCGACCATTATGTGGTGAATGGCCAGAAGGTGTGGACCTCGCGCGCGGCGTATTCCGACCTGATGCTGCTGCTGGTGCGCACCACACCGGTGAACGAGGTGAAGAAGAAGACCGACGGCCTGTCGGTGCTGCTGGTGGACATGCAGGAAGCCAAGGGCAACGGCCTGGAGATCCGCAAGCTCGACGCCATGATCAACCACAACACCACGGAGTTGTTCTTTGACGACCTGCGGGTGCCGGTGGAGAACCTGATCGGGCCGGAGGGCAAGGGCTTCCGCTGCATTCTCGATGGCATGAATGCCGAGCGCATCTTGGTGTCGCACGAATCCATTGGCGACGCCGACTGGTTCATCAAGACCGCCAGCAAGTACGCCAGCGAGCGTGTGGTGTTCGATCGCCCCATCGGTCAGAATCAGGGCATCCAATTTCCGATCGCGCGGGCGTATGCCGAGATGCAAGGCGCCGACATGATGGTGCGCAAGGCAGCCGCCTTGTTTGAAGCCGGCGAGCCTTGCGGCGAAGATGCCAACGTGGCCAAACTGCTGGCCTCGGAAGCGGCATGGAATGCTGCCGAAGCCTGCATGCAGACGCATGGCGGCTTTGGTTACGCTCGCGAGTACGACGTCGAGCGTCGTTGGCGTGAATCGCGCGTGCAACGCATTGCTCCCATTTCCACCAACCTGGTGCTGGCTTATCTGGGCGAGCACGTGCTGGGCATGCCGCGCTCATATTGAGCGACACCGCGTCATCACGGCGGTGCCAGGAGGCATCGGGTCAGTGCCTGACATTGCCGTGGCGCCACCTCTTTTGCAGGAGTCACCATGACAACGCCATCGTCCGCCGGGTTGACGCGGCAACTGGCTGACTGGGCCGCTGGCGCCCTGTCCACGCCATTGCCCGCCGCCGCTATCACGCCGATTCGCCACGGTTTCATCGACACGGTTGCCGTGATGATGGCGGGTCGGCATGAGCCCGTGGTGCGGCATTTGCGTCAGTTCGTGGCGCACCGGGGTGCCGCCGCCGGCGCCGCCCATGTGCTGTTGCGCGAGCCGGGCCATGCTGTGGCCGATGCCGCGTTGATCAACGCCACCGCCGCCCATGCGCTCGACTACGACGACGTGGGGTTGCAAGGTCATCCCAGTGCGGTGCTGGTGCCAGCTCTGCTCGCCGAAGGCGAGCGGCTGGGCTGCTCGGGCGCCGAGCTGATGCGGGCCTACCAGGTGGGGTTCGAGGTGTGGGCCGAACTGATCGGGCGCGACGACGATCTGCATCACTTGAAGGGCTGGCATCCCACAGCAGTCTTCGGCGTGGTGGCGGTAGCCGGAGCCATCGTGGCCTTGCGGCGCACGCCGGCCGAGGTGGCGGTGCATGCTCTGGGGCTGGCCGCCACTCAGGCTTGCGGCCTGGTCGCCAATTTCGGTGCCATGGCCAAGCCCATGCATGCCGGGCTCGCTGCCGCGCATGGCATCGAAGCCGTGGATATGGCCGAGGCCGGGCTCACGGCTTCAGCCGATGCGCTGGAACACCATGCGGGCTTTCTGGCGGCGTTGTCGCCTGCCGGTCAGGTGGATCGCGAAAGCCCCTTGACCGACATCGATGCCCAGCCACGCATCCTGTCGATCGGGCTCAGCATCAAGAAGTATCCGATGTGCTTTGCCACGCATCGCCTGATCGATGCCGCACTCGACCTCGCTCGCGATCACGATCTGTCCGTGGAGGATATCGACACCCTGCACGCCACCGTGGGCCCGGCGCAGGCTTCGATGCTGCGCAATCATCGGCCGCAATCGGCCCTTGAAGCCAAGTTCAGTCTTGAGTTTGCCCTGGCGGCAGCCTTGAGCGCCCGTCAGGTGGGCCTGGCCCAGCTCGACGATCGTTTCGTGCAGCAGCCCGAGATTCAATCGCTGATGACCCGGGTCGACACCGCGATCGAAGATTCGGTCAATCCCGACGAGCCCTCGCTGGCCGAAGCCGATACGCTCACGATTCGTCTCAACGACGGCAGCGTGCTGGCCAGCGGCCGCGTGCAGCACGCTCGAGGCACGCCCAAGGCCCCGTTGCTCGATGGCGAGTTGCGAACGAAGTTCGACGACTGTACCCGGCAGACGTCGGATGTGGATGTTGAGGCACTCTGGCGCCATCTCCAGTCACTCGATTCCATCACTGATGTGCGGCAGCTGTTTGAACGGACCGGCCACTGAGGCGATCGTTCGTGCGGCGCGACGCGACGCCGGCAGCCTTCGGGCAAGCGGCTAAAATGCGGGGATTCCCGCCGCCAACTTTTCCTCTACGCCTGTGACCAATCTGCTCCGTCTGCCGGGTGCCCCGGCTTTGTCGTCGTTTCGTCGTGACCGTCTGGTCCAACGCCTTCAGGCGCAGGATCTGCCCGTGGCCGATGTCACGGCGAGCTACGAATATTTCGTGCAATGGCGCCACGCGCCCGAGGCGACCGAGCGCGAGCGGCTCGAGGCCTTGCTCGAGACGGGTTCACCGCCGTCTGTCGAAGGTCTGCACCTGCTCGTGATTCCGCGGCCCGGCACGATTTCGCCCTGGGCGAGCAAGGCCACCGACATCGCCCGTCACTGCGGCCTGGATGCCATTGCCAGAATCGAGCGCGCCGTGCGCTACACCGTGGTGCCGGCGCGGAGCTGGCTGGGCAAGCGCAAGTTTGACGACGACACGCTCACGGCGCTGGCGGCCGTATTGCACGATCGCATGACCGAAGCCGTGGTCGACGACACCTTCGATGGCGCGGCGTTGTTCGCCGAGCTGCAGGGCAAGCCGTTGGCCCGAGTGGCGGTGCTGGCTGAGGGTCGAGCGGCGCTCGAACAGGCCAACGTCGATCTCGGGCTGGCCCTGTCAGACGACGAGATCGACTACCTGGGCGAGGCCTTTGCGCGCTTGCAACGTGATCCGACCGACGTCGAACTGATGATGTTCGCTCAGGCCAACAGCGAGCATTGTCGGCACAAGATCTTCAATGCCAGCTGGGTGATCGATGGCGTGGCCCAGAACAAGACATTGTTCGGCATGATTCGCGAAACCCACGCAGCGCAACCGGCGGGCACGATTGTGGCGTATGCCGACAACGCTGCGGTCATGGCCGGCGGTCCCGGGGTACGCTTTCACCCGCAACCCGACGGTCATGAGTACGTGGCGCGCGACGCCGTGGTGCACACCCTCATGAAGGTCGAGACGCACAACCATCCCACGGCCATTGCACCGTGGCCGGGTGCGGCCACCGGTGCCGGTGGCGAGATTCGCGACGAAGGCGCCACGGGTCGTGGTGGCAAGCCCAAGGCAGGGCTGGCCGGCTTCACCGTTTCGCATCTGCAGTTGCCCGATGCCCCGCGTGCCTGGGAAACCGACTCGCATGGTTTGCCCGAGCGCATCGCCAGCCCGCTCGACATCATGATCCAGGGGCCCATCGGCGCCGCCGCGTTCAACAACGAGTTTGGTCGGCCCAATGTGCTCGGATATTTCCGAGCCTACGAACAAACGGCGGGTGATCGCCGCTGGGGCTATCACAAGCCCATCATGATTGCCGGCGGTCTGGGCAGCATCGATGACGGTCTCACGCACAAGGAGCCCCTGCCGGACGGCACGCTGCTGATTGCCCTGGGCGGGCCAGGCATGCGTATCGGCATGGGCGGTGGTGCGGCTTCCAGTATGGGCGCGGGTAGCAACACGGCCGAACTCGATTTCAATTCCGTCCAACGGGGCAATCCCGAGATCGAACGGCGCGCCCAGGAAGTGATCGACCGCTGCTGGCAGTTGGGCGAGCGCAATCCCGTGCTGTCGATCCACGACGTGGGCGCAGGGGGCCTGTCGAATGCTTTCCCCGAGCTGGTGAACGATGCCGGTCGCGGCGCCACGTTCGATTTGCGCGAAGTTCACCTCGAAGAGTCCGGCATGTCGCCGGCCGAGATCTGGTGCAACGAGTCGCAGGAACGCTATGTATTGGCGGTGGCCCCGGACGACCTGTCTCGTTTTGCCGCGTTGGCCGAGCGCGAGCGCTGTCCTTTTTCCGTGGTCGGAGTGGCCACGGCAGAGCGTCAGTTGCGGGTGGTCAACGGCGAAGGGCTCGAGCCCCTGCCGGGCGATCAGCCCGCGGCCACCGCAACCGAGCGCCCCGTCGACCTGCCCATCGATGTCATTCTGGGCAAGCCGCCGCGCATGGAGCGCGACGTGTCGCGCCAAGCGGGGGCCCAGCAGGCACTCGATGTGGTGGGGTTCGAGCTCGATGATCTGGTGATGAACGTGTTGCGGCATCCCACGGTGGCCAACAAGAGTTTCCTCATCACCATTGGCGATCGCACCGTGGGCGGGCTGGTGAGTCGTGACCAGATGGTGGGGCCATGGCAGGTGCCGGTGGCCGATTGCGCCGTTACGCTGCGCGACTACGACGGCTTTGCCGGCGAGGCCATGGCCATGGGCGAGCGTACCCCGTTGGCAGTGATCGACGCAGCCGCTTCGGGTCGCATGGCCATCACCGAAGCCGTCACCAATCTCATGGCGGCGCCCGTGGCTGCCCTTGAAGATATCAAGCTGTCGGCCAACTGGATGGCCGCCTGCGGTGAACCCGGGCAGGATGCCGCCCTGTTCGATACGGTTGCGGCCGTGAGCGATTTCTGTCAGCGGATGGGGTTATCCATTCCGGTGGGCAAGGATTCGCTTTCCATGCGCACGGCCTGGTCCGAGGGCGACGAGGCGCGTCGCGTGATTGCGCCGGTGTCACTGATTGTCTCGGCCTTTGCGCCGGTGGGCGACGTGCGCGGCACGCTCACGCCCCAGCTGCGCACCGACCTGGGCGACACCGTGCTGATTCTCATCGATCTGGGGCAGGGCAAACATCGCCTGGGCGGCTCGATTCTGGCGCAGACGCTGGGGCAGGTGGGCGAGCAGGTGCCGGATTTCAACGATGCCGACCTGCTACGCGCCACGTTTGCTGCCGTGCGGGCGCTGGCCGAGCAGGGCGTGATTCTGGCGTTTCACGATCGTTCCGATGGGGGTCTGCTGGCGGCGGCCGCCGAGATGGCCTTCGCCGGCCGCACAGGGGTGTCACTCAACCTCGACATGCTCACGTTCGACGCCAATGCGGCCGATTGGGGCGACTACAAGATACGGTCCGAACAAGTGGCCGTGCAGCGCGCCGAGGCCGTGGTCAAGGCCCTGTTTGCCGAGGAAGCCGGTGTGCTGCTGCAAGTGCCGGCTGGTGAGCGCGATGCCGTGCTGGGCGTGCTGCGCAGTGCCGGCTTGTCGCCTCACACTCACGTGGTTGGCAAACCCAACACCACCGATCAGATCGAGGTGTTCTGCGACGCTCGTCGGGTGTGGGGCCGGCATCGTGTGGAATTGGCGCGGGCCTGGAGCGAAACCAGCCATCAGATTGCGCGCATGCGCGACAACCCCGAGTGTGCCGATGCCGAATTCGATCGCTGGCTCGACGCCGAGGATCCCGGTCTGAACGTACAGGTGGCGTTCGATCCACAGCACGACGTGGCGGCGCCATATATCCGTAAAGGCGTGCGTCCACGTGTCGCGATTTTGCGCGAGCAGGGCTGCAACAGCCATGTCGAGATGGCCCGGGCGTTCGATGCGGCCGGTTTTGCCGCCTGGGACGTCCACATGACCGACCTGCTCGAAGGGCGACTGACGCTCGACGATTTCCACGGCATGGTGGCCGTGGGCGGCTTCAGTTATGGCGACGTGCTGGGCGCCGGTCAGGGCTGGGCTCGCACCATTCGGTTCAATGCCCGATTGAGCGAACAGTTCGGCGCCTGGTTTGCCCGCTCGGATACCTTTGGTCTGGGCGTGTGCAATGGCTGCCAGATGATGGCTGCCCTGGCGCCGATGATTCCCGGCGCCGAGGCCTGGCCGCGCTTTGCTGCCAACCGCTCCGAACAGTTCGAAGCCCGCTTGTCGCTGGTGGAGGTGCCGCCATCACCATCGATCTTGCTGCGCGACATGGCCGGCAGCCGAATGCCCGTGGTGGTGTCGCATGGCGAGGGCAGGGCCGATTTTGCGCAGCAAGGAAATCTCGACACGGTGGCCACCGCCTTGCGATACGTGGACCACCATGGCGAGGCCACCGAAACCTACCCGGCCAACCCCAACGGCAGCCCGCAAGGCATCGCAGGCGTTACCACGCCCGACGGTCGCTTCACGGTGTTGATGCCGCATCCGGAACGAGCCGTTCGGAATGTCCAGATGTCGTGGACGCCTGAGCGCTGGGGCGCCGAGGATTCCGGCGGGTCGTTCACCCCCTGGATGCGGTTGTTCCGCAACGCCAGGGTGTGGCTGGGGTGATCCCGGGTCCGCTGCGCGGCCCGGGATGACGCCTTGGATGGCGCGCTGGCGCGCGTGTTGTTGGGTTAGTTCTCCTGGACGTCGGCCTCGGCACGCAGTTCTTGCTGATACTGGCTGAGAGCCTCCTGGCGCATCATCTCTTCGAGTTGCGGCTTGACTTCATCGAATGACGGGAATTCGGCTTCACGCGTGTCCTGCAGGCGAATGATGTGCCAGCCGAATTGGCTTTGCACCGGCTCGGCTGCGGTTTCGCCGGCTTCAAGCTCGCGCAGCGCGGCAGCAAACGGTTCGACATAGTTGTCGGCCTGAGCCCAGCCCAGCTCGCCACCACGGGCGCCGGAGCCTGGGTCCTTGGAGTGCTCTTCGGCCAGTGCGGCGAAGTCGGCGCCGCCTTCGAGTTCGGCCAGCAGCTCGCGCGCTTGCTCTTCTTCCTCGACCAGAATGTGCCGGGCTTGATATTCGAGCACCTGGTTGGCCTCTTTGAGACGCTCGTACTCGGCTTGCATGCCGGCTTCGGTGATCGGATTCTGCTCGAGATAATCGGCAAACAGCCCCCGGATGAGCACGCTCTGGCGAGCCAGGTCGAGCTCATTCTGCACGGCGGGCTTGTCGGCAATGCCGGCTTCTTCGGCGGCCTGAACCATGATGGCGCGGTTGATCAGCTCTTCGCGAACCTGTGACCGAAGTTCGGGTGTCTCGGGTGCACCCTGTTCGGTCATCATGCGAACGAGTTCGTCGACCTGGGTGGCGGGAATGGGCTGGCCGTTGACCACGGCGATGTGTTCTGCAGCCAGGGCGGGAGTGGCAATGGCGCAGGCTGCCATCAGCGTGGCAAGACGTTTCATGGACATTAAGTCTCCTTGTGGGTGGGTTGATTTTGGGCAGGTGGAATTTGTGCGCCCGACAGGGCGCTTCATGCCGAGGACGGCCCGACGTCTTTCGGCACGCTGGCATGGATGGCGAGTGCATGCACGGCATGGGGCATGAGATCGGTCAGGCAATCGTATACCAGGCGATGTCGCGCGATGGGCAACTTGCCCCGAAACACCTCGGCGCAAATGGTGACCCGGTAGTGACCGGCGCCACCTTGCGCACCGGCGTGGCCGGCATGCAGATGGCTTTCGTCTTCGATGGCAAGTTCTATCGGTTGCAGTGCCTGCAACCGTTGGCGGATGAGCTCGACGCGGTCGGTGGTCATGGCTTGATCTGATCGGCAGGTTTGTCGTCATCGTGCTGCATGTAGCGAGCCAGATACAGCGACTGGGCGATCACGAACACGATCAGCAGGCCAAACAGACCGAACACCTTGAACGTGACCCATTGCGCTTCGGTAAACCAGCCACCGAAGGCCACCAGGAGATTGAGAGCGCCAGCCAGCACGAAGAAGCCTGCCCACGACATGGCCATGCGATTCCAGCCCACATCCGGCATGCGGATTCGATTGTGGAACATGCTGCGCAGCAGATTGCGCTTGAAACCGTATTGCGAAATGAGCAGCGCAGCGCCGAAGCACCAGTAGAGTACGGTGGGCTTCCACATGATGAAGGCTTCGTTCTGCAACCAGAGCGTGGCGCCGCCGAACACCACGATGATGCCCAGGTTGAGCCAATGCATGGGTTCGATACGCAGGACGCGAAACCGCAGCCAGCCGATCTGCAGGATGCCCGCCACCATGGCCACCGCCGTGGCCACGTAGATGTCGGCCAGTCGGTACGCCACAAAGAACAGGATGAGCGGAAACAGATCGAAGAGAAATTTTTTCACTGACGTTCCTCGAACACGAGCGACAGGGAGTTGATGCAATACCGCAGGCCGGTGGGGGGTGGCCCATCGGGAAAGACATGCCCCAGATGCGAGTCGCATACGTTGCAGACGACTTCGGTGCGAATCATGCCATGGCTGGTGTCGCGCACTTCGCGCACGTTGGCCGGGTCGATCGGTTCGAAGTAGCTGGGCCAGCCGCAGCCTGCATCAAACTTGGTGTCGGAAGCAAACAGGGCGGTGCCACAGCCCACGCAGCGATAGATGCCGATGGCAGTGTGGTTCCAGTAGCGGCCGGTAAAGGCGCGCTCGGTGCCTTTGTTGCGTGCCACGGCGTATTCGTCGGCAGACAACTGAGCGCGCCATTCAGCGTCGGTTTTTTGGATCTTGTGCGGAGCAGTCATGATGGATTCGCGATTCAGGAGGAACAGCTGACTTCGAGACCGCGCGCCCAATCGGGCGGCAGCTCGGCGTAGGCCTGGGCGCCAGGTTGGCACTGATACGGTTGCTGGAGTACCTCGAACAGGCGGACCACTTCGGTGTCGTCGCCCTGATCGGCGGCCCGGATGGCGTTTTCGGCCAGGTGGTTGCGCAGCACGTACAACGGATTGACCGACAGCATGGCTTGGCGCCGCTCGTGCGGGTTGGCCCAGCCGTGGTTGGCGCGAGCCTGCCAGCGCTGCAGCCAATGCTCGGCACTGACCGTATCGTAGAACAGATCCAGAAAATGGCCGCGCTGGCCAAGCGCGTCCAGCGCCACCTGTTCGGCTTCGGCCGCATCGGGAGGTAGGTCGGCCCATGCCAGGCGCCGAAAGGCCTGGGTGAAGTCTGCCCGCTGCGTGTGCAGCAATTGCCAGAGCTCGTCGAGCAGAGGCTGGTCGTCGTCTTGCCAATGGCGCAGCCCAAGTTTGGCTGCCATGAGCGAGGTGAACGCCTGGGTGAAGGCGGGTTCGAAGTTGTCGAGGGCGGCCCGCAGCGGCGCGGCGTCGGACACCAGCGGGCGAAGCGCCTCGGCCAAGCGGTAAAGGTTCCAGTGAGCAACCGCCGGTTGCACGTTCCACGCATACCGCCCGGCCGTGTCGGTATGGTTGCAGATGTGGTTGGCATCGAAGCCATCCATGAAGCCGTAGGGACCGTAGTCGAGGGTCAGGCCGACGATCGACAGATTGTCGGTATTCATGACGCCGTGCATGAAACCCACCGATTGCCATTGCGCCATCAGCGTGGCGGTACGCTGCAAAACGGCGTTCAGCAGATTGACGACCACGATGTCGCCCGACACCGGCTGGCCATCGTCGCCTCGGCGACATTCGGGATACCAGGCATCCACCACATAATCGGTGAGGATCTGCAGCGCGTCGTGGTCGCCTGCCGCGGCCCAATGCTGGAAATGCCCGAAGCGCACAAAGCTGGAGGCCACTCGGGTGACCACCGCAGCGCGTTCGAGGGTTTCGCGCTGCACGGGGTCGTGTGCCCGGATGAGCGCCAAGGCGTGCGTGGTGGGGATGCCCAGACCGTGCATGGCGGCCGACGCCAGGTATTCGCGAACCGACGAGCGCAGCACGGCACGGCCGTCGCCCATGCGCGAATAGGGGGTGAGGCCGGATCCCTTGAGTTGAAGCTCGAAGCATCCAGCCGGGCCTTCAACCTCACCCAGCAGATGCGCACGACCGTCGCCGAGCTGCCCCGCCCACACACCGAATTGATGACCGCTATACACCGAAGCCAGCGGTTCGGCGCCGGCGATGGCGCGGTTGCCGGCCAGGGCTTGCAGCGTGTCGGGGGACTGCAGCGCCTGGGGCGTCAGGCCAAGCCATTCGGCAACCTGGGGATTGCCGTGCACCAGTTGCGGCTGCTGCACCGGCCGCGGTGACAGGCGGGTGTAGAAGCGCTCGGGCAGGCGGGCAAATCGGTTGATCCAGTGCAGTTCGTCCAGAGAAGCAACGGGCATGAAATAATTTGCCTGAGGGTTGGGCGACGCGCGGCCGCCGTGTTCGTCTTGCCGAAAGTTGATCGGAGTCTCCATGTTAATCGAGTTGCAGGACGTCAGCGTGGCGCGTGGCGACCGGCCCGTATTGCACCACATCACACTGCAGCTGCAGCAACACCGGATCGGCATCGTCGGTGCCAACGGTTCCGGTAAGAGTACCTTGGTCCGTCTGTTCAACGGTCTGGTTCCCCCCGGGTCGGGCACGGTGCGGGTCAACGGCATCGATCCGGTGCGTCACCCCCGTGATGTCCGCCGCGAAGTGGGGTTCGTGTTTCAGAATCCCGATCATCAGATCGTCATGCCGCACGTGCAGGAAGACCTCGCTTTTGGGCTGCGCAATCAGGGCGTGTCGCGATCCGAGGCAGCGCAACGGGTCACCGAGGGGCTCCGTCAGCTGGATATCGAATCGCTGGCCGATCGCCTCTGCCATACGCTGAGCGGCGGCGAGAAGCAGCTCGTGGCGCTGGCGGCGGTGCTGGTGATGCAGCCCCGGGTACTGGTGATGGATGAACCCACGACGCTGCTGGATCTGCGGCACCGACGCCGCCTCGGGCGCTTGCTCGACACCTTGTCGCAACCAGCCATTGTGGTCAGCCATGATCTCGATTGGCTGGAGCATTTTGATCGCATCGTGGTGATCGAGCAGGGCAGGGTGGTGTGTCAGGATGTTCCTGAGGTGGCCCTGGCGCACTATCGTGCCCTGCAGACATGATTGGCGAGATCGCCGTCGCCGGTCACAGCTGGCTTCACCGTCTGTCCGCCGGTCGCAAGATGCTGGTGCTGCTGTTGGCTGGTACGGCGCTTTTTTTCGTCAGGGCACCCTGGCTCATGGCACTGATGCTGGCCGCGGTGGCCCTGGCCTGGGTCAGCAGCGGTGTGGGCTGGCGGCCACTCTGGCATCAGGGGCGCTGGCTGTTGGTGCTGTTGCTGGCCGTAACCGCCGTGACCACTGCGTTCGAGGGCAGTCAGGCGGGTGGGTTGAGCGGGTTGCGTCTGGCCACGCTCATGGGTCTGGCTTTGCTGGTGAGCCTGACCACACGTTCGGCCGATATGGTGGAGGCACTCGAACAGGCCCTGGCACCACTGGGTCGGCGTGGCTGGGTGCAGCCTGAACGCATCGCGTTTGGCCTGGCGCTTACGCTGCGATTCGCGCCCGAGTTGGCCCGGCGCTGGACGCAATTGAAAGAAGCCCAGCGCGCCCGCGGCATTCGCGCCCATCCCGTTCGGTTGGCCGTGCCACTGCTGATCCACTTGCTGCAAAGCGCCGATCAGATTGCCGAGGCCATCGACGCACGTGGCTGGCCACCCGATGCGGTGGTTGACGAGCCCGATTCGGCCGACCCGCCCCCCGCCGATGAGGCCACGGGTGGCGAAGACCCGATGCCGCCTCGACGAATCCGGTAAGCTATTGCCTCGCGCGCCGGGGCCAGCCCGGTACTTCCGGTTCGGTGGGTCTACAGGCTTAGCACCCACTCCCGATCCGGTTCACATCCCCCATCCCTTGTCTCTGCCAATTTTGATCTGATGAACCCCAGCCTCTCCACGCTCAGCACACGCGACACCGTGCTCGTCTCATTGTTTGCCGCCCTCATCGTGGTCTTCAGTCTGATGCCGCCGGTGCCGCTGGCCGGTGTGCCGGTTCCGATCACCTTGCAAACGCTGGGCGTCATGCTGGCGGCGGCCATGCTGGGGCCATGGCGAGGCCTGTTGGCCTGCGCGCTCTACATGCTGTTGTGGATGATCGGCTTGCCGGTGTTGCCGGGTGGGCGCGGCGGTCTTGGCGTGCTGGCCGGGCCTACCGGCGGGTTTCTGGTCGGCATGGTGGTGGGCGCGGCCGTCACCGGCTGGCTGGCACAGACCTTGTCGATGCGAGCGCATGCACGCGTGACGCAATGGCTCGCCCTGTTCGCGGCTTGTGCTGCGGGTGGAATCGTCGTGGTGTACCTGGTGGGTATCCCCTGGTTGGCAGCCGTGACGGGAATGAGTCTTGACAAGGCCGCGCTGGCATCTCTGGTGTTTGTGCCCGGTGATGTGATCAAGGCCGCGCTGGTGGCGGTGATCGTGAGTCAGGTACGACGTGCCTGGCCGATGCCCTGGCGTTGAGCGCGGTCAGGCCGATGGCAGGTGTTGCAGCGCGGTGGCCAGCACGGTATCCAGTGCTGGCCAATGACCGTCGTCGCCCAGGCATATGGCCGCAGGCGACCACGGTCGGGTTCGTGCCGGCCGGGTTACCCCGAACAATGTGAGCAACGACGCGCCAGCGGCTGCCGCCACGTGTGAACTGCCGGAATCGTTGCAAATGACCAGGGCTGACTGGCGTGCCAGCGCCGCATAGGCGCCCAGCGGAAGTGCCGGCAGCAGCTGGGCGTCGGGGGCTGCTGCCTTGGCATCGTCGACCTCCTGCGGCGGTGGGCACATCACCACCGGCCAGCCTTCGGCCTGGAGTCGGGTGGTGAGCGCGCCGTAGTGCGACCAGGTCTTGATGCGACCATGATGCAAGCCGGTTGCGGTGGGCGAAATCAGCACAAAGCCGTTTTCGGCCAGCCCCGCTTGTTGTCGCGCCGAATGGGCGGCTTGTTCGTGGGCTGGCAACAAGGGTAGCCGGAGCGCGGGTGCCGGCGTGGCATGGGGGTCTACGTCGTGTCCCCAACGGCCCAGCGCGGTTCGGGCAAGATGAAAGTACGACTCCACCACGTGACACTCGTGGCGCGGCTTGGAGATCGGCCAGCGCAGCAACAGACTGCGGCCATCGTCGCGGTAGCCTGCCGCCTTGACGCCAGCCATCCGGAGCAGCAGGGCGCTGGAGAAGGAATCGGGAAAGCTCAGGCCTCGCCATGGTCCGGGCGGTGCAATCGGAGAGCGTTTGGCCAGTTGCCGCAGATGCTGGCGCAGCTGCCGGCGATCGTCGCGCAGCGAGCCAGTGAGAGCCACGAAATCCACGGGGTCGAGACCCGCCAGCAAATCACGCGCCCAGGGCTTGCCCACAAGCACATAGCGGAGGCCAGCGGCGCGCAGCAGCTCCAGGGCGGGCAGCGTCATGCACGCGTCGCCCACCCAGTTGGGCAGGCGCACACAGAGGGGCTTGAGCATGAGAGTGAGGGGTGTCCTTGACGGTGAAAGCAGACGGGCGACCGGCCTTGACCGCCTCGGAGCCGCGTACAATGCGAGCCCTGTCATTGTAATCATGTATGGCAACCCGGGTTGCCTGCTGCGGGAGTTCTCTTGAGTTCTTCATCGCCCGTGCTTGCCGCCGGTTCGTATCCGATTCGCCGCGAATTGTGGCGGCGCATCTATGCCAATATCAAGCCCTACTGGAAGGGCATGGCGGTAGGCCTGCTGTTCACAGCCGGTGTGGCGGCCACCCATCCCCTGCTCGCCCTGCTCATGAAGCCGTTGATCGACGACGGCTTCAGCGGTGCCAAGCCTTATTACGTGTGGGCCTTGCCGCTGGTATTGGTGGGGCTGTTCATCATCCGCGGTGCCTGCGCCTTTACCAGCAACTATCTCATGGCATGGGTCGCCAACAATGTGCTGCGCGATCTGCGGGGTGAGATGTTCAATCGGGTCATGCGGTTGCCCGATGCCGACTTGCGACGCATGGGATCGTCGGCCCTGCTCAATCGTTTTACCATCGACGCAGCCACGGTCATGCAGCACGCCACCGAGGTGTTTGCCACGCTGGTGCGCGAAGTGCTCATCGTGATCGCCCTGTTCGCGGTGCTCTTGTACATGTCGTGGGAGCTCACCCTCATCGTGATGGTGATGGTGCCGCCGGCGGCCTGGGTGTCGCGGTTGTTCATGCGCAAGTTGCGCGAGGTCAATCGCGACACGGTCAACATGAACGCCGAACTCACGCGCATCGTTACCGAAGGCCTCGACGGACAGCGCGTGATCAAGCTGTTCGACGGCTACGACTACGAAAACGATCGCTTTGCCCACGTCAATGCGCGCCTGCGTCGCTTCGGCATCCGGGCCGCGTCGGCATCGGGCGCCGTGGGGCCGGTGTCGCAGGCCATTCTTTCCATCGCGCTGGGCACCGTGATTGGTGTGGCATTGGCGCAATCCGAAAGTGGTCATCTCACGGTGGGGGGCTTTGCCGCGTTCATTGGTGCCATGGGTCAGCTGCTCGATCCGCTCAAGCGACTGGCCAATGCGGCAGGGCCCATACAACGCATGCTGGTGGCTGGCGAAAGTGTCTTCCGCCTGCTCGACGCGGAGCCGGAACACGATACCGGCACCCGCAAGCTCGCCCAACCGGTCCAGGGCAGGGTGGTGTTCGAACACATCTCGCATCGGTATCCGGGGGCGGACGTCGATACGCTGCAGGACATTTCCCTGGTGGCGATGCCGGGCGAAACCATAGCCCTGGTCGGCCGTTCGGGCAGTGGCAAGACGACCCTGATGAACATGCTGCCGCGGTTCATCGTGCCCACTTCGGGTCGCATCTGCATCGACGACATCGACCTCGCCGATCTCAAGCTCGCCGACCTGCGTGCCCACATATCACTGGTGAGCCAGGATGTCATGCTGTTTGACGACACGATTGCGGTCAACGTGGGTTATGGCGCCCGATCGCCTGCCGACGACGGTCAGATCCGTGCCGCGTTGGCTGCGGCGAACCTGCTCGAATTTGTGGATGGTCTGCCAGAGGGGATCCATACCATGGTGGGCGAGAAGGGCGCGCGCCTTTCCGGAGGGCAGCGGCAACGCCTGGCCATTGCGCGAGCCCTGATCAAGGATGCTCCCATCCTCATTCTCGACGAAGCGACTTCAGCCCTCGACAACGAATCCGAACGTCAGGTGCAGGCGTCGCTCGAGACCCTGATGCAGGGTCGCACGACGCTGGTGATCGCACACCGGCTCTCGACGGTGCAGAACGCCGATCGTATCCTGGTGCTGGATGGTGGCGTGTTGCGTGAGTCGGGCACTCACCACGAGCTGTTGGCCCGCGACGGCATCTACGCCAATCTGTATCGCATGCAGTTTCGGGACCAGGCCGTTGCCGAAGACGCCGTCTGAGGCGGTGGCGGAGCCTACTGGGCCGTCGCCAGCTCACTGGCCTGACGTGCGGCCTGGCAGGCGCCACACAGGGCTTTGACTTCCATCTCCTGGCCGGCCAGGCGATAGCCGGCGTGCTCGATACGATGGGCCAGGCGATTGCGGACGACATCGTCGTGGATTTCGGCCACCGCGCCGCAGCGCGTGCACACCACCAGCAGATTGTGTGGAGCGCCAGCGGCATCGCCGCAGGCGATGAAGGTGTTGAGCGAATCCACCTTGTGCACCAGACCTTCGTCGAGGAGAAAATCGAGCGCGCGGTACACCGTGGGTGGTGTGGCGTTGGGGTGAACGGCGCGAATCTCGTCGAGCAGTTCGTACGCCTTGAGGCTGCGGCGATGTTGCAACAGCAGTTCGAGCACCTTGCGCCGGATGGGTGTAAAACGCTTGCCGCGTTCGGCGCACAAGGCCTCGGCCACTGCCAGTGCACCTGCCACGTGCTCGGCCGATGGCGGCGTGTTGGTGAGGCTTTCGGGGTGTGCCGAAGCCTTGCTGGCAGATACGGTGCGAGACATCAACAATGGTGGGGGCTCAAGGATACTGGCGCAAGATAACAGGCCTTGCAGGCAACTGCAAACGCCCGGTTCGGGCCGAATGGCGGCGATGCCGACCGCCCGTGGTTATTCGTAGCGACGGGCACGATCCAGCTCGAATGCGTACGAGGCACTGGCCACGGCGTTTTCGCTGGAGTGGATGCGAAGTGTGCCTTCAAGCCAGTAGGGTTGCCAGATTTCGACGTCGGCAATCGGCTCGTCGGGCGTCACGTAGATGATCTGATTGGGCGGCGGTGGTGGCACGTGAATGCAGGCGCCGTAGTAGGGCACCAGAAAGAATTCGGTGACGCGGTTCTCGGCATCGGTGTCGAGCGGTACGATATACCCGGGAATGCGCCCTTGCACGCCGTCCATCGTACGAACGGTGCGGTCCGTGCCCCATGACGGGGCGGACTGATCGCCGTCGTGATCGATGTCGAGTGCTCCCGATTCGGCCATGGCTTCAAGCTCGGCCAGTTCGTCGGCGGGGATCAATTCGACCCAGTCGATCTCGCGCAACTCGCTGGCCCGAGCCGGGGTGAACGTAAGCAACAAGCCGACGAGCAAGGTGGTTACCAGACCGGTGGCCACACTCAGGGCCAGTGGCAGGCGGCGACGCAACGGATGGGGTCGCGTGGCAGAGGGAATCGGCATGGACACAAAAGCTCCTGTGAAGCAGGACGGCACTGCCGCCCGATGCATGGTCTGACCCCCGTGCGCGGCAAGGTTCAATGTTGTAGCTGAATGCCATCGGCCACCGAGCGGCGATAGGCCAGCCCTCCGGGGACCAGACCGATCAGGCCGGCCGCACCGATGACCCATCCCAGGCGTTGCCAATCGCTCGCGCCTGGCCAGGCAGGTGAGAGGATGACGCCGTAGTTGGCCTGCATCCAGGGCGCTGCGAGCACAATGCCGAGCTGGAGCAGGGCGTAGCCCAGTGCCGCCCCCAGAATGGCCAGCATGAGGGCTTCGCTCACCAGCAGGGCCAGAAGGTGCCTGGGGGCCGCCCCGACCGAGCGCAGGATGGCGAGCTCCCGACGACGGGCCTCGAGCGAGGCAAGCAATACGGCCAGCAGACCGATCAGACCCGTGGCCACGATCGCCGCGGCGGCGAGGTCGAGCACGCGCTCGGCCTGACCGAGCAGTTGCCAGAGCTGCTGCAACGCCACACCGGGCAGGATGGCCGTGAGGGCTTCGGGTCGGTACTGCTGCGCCCATCGCTGCAGGGCAAAGACTGCAAGGCGCTGCTCCAGACCCACGTACACTGCCGTGATCTGACGCGGCTGCAGGCGAGCGGGGTCGATTTCATCGGCGCCGGGCGCCCGCCCCACTCGTGTGCCACTGCGCCAGTTGAGATGAATCGCTTCGATACTTTCGAGACTGACATACAGTGCCTGATCGATTGCCGTCCCGGTGGGCGCCAGAATGCCGGTGATGCGAAATGGCCGATCGTCGTGCTGTTGCGGCGTGGCTGCAGCCGTGCCGTGTGCCAGCACCAACGTGTCGCCCACAGCGTGGCCGAAACGTTCCGCCACGGCGGCGCCCAGAACCACTTCCTGTACGCCGCTGAAGGGTTTGCCACGTGACCACGCCAATGACTGGTTACGACCCTGACGCATGTGTTCGAAGAAACTGACGCGCGTGCCCACCACCCGATGCCCGCGATAAGAGTCGCCGAGCGAAATCGGCAGGGTCCAGGCGACACCCGGCTGCCCGGCCAACGCCTCGTAGCTTTCCCAGGACAGGTTCTGCGTGGCATCGCCCAGACCGAGCACCGAATACAACAGCAGCTGCACCGGATGCGCACGCGCGCCCACAATGAGGTCAATTCCGGCACTCGAACGCAGAAACGCCTCGCGAGCGTCCTGGCGGACGCGATCCACGCCGAGAAACAACGCCACGCTCAACGTGATGGTGAGCAAGGTAAGTACCACGGTGAAACGTCGGCTCCAGAGGCTGCTCCAGGCCAGTCGGATGATCGCGCTCATGCCGCTGCCTCGTGTGGCAATGCCGCCAAGGCCTGATTGTGTGCAGGCAGATCGATGCAGCGGTCGAACCGTTCGGCCAGGCGAAGATCGTGGCTCACCACGACCAACGTAGTACCCACCCGCCGGCATTGCTCGAAAAGCAGATCGAGAAAGTCGAGTTGGCTGGCCGCGTCGAGTGCCGAGGTGGGTTCGTCGGCCAGAATGACGGGGGGTGAGCCGATCAGGGCGCGCGCCGCCGCGACTCGTTGTTGCTGGCCCACCGATAGCTCGCCGGCTTTGCGACGCCAGATCCCGGCACCTGCCAAGCCGAGGGGTTCCAGCAGTGTCATGGCGGCATCATTCAGCGATCCTGCTTGCGCCCGGGCCCGCGTGGCGCGGGCTGGCGCGAAGCGGCAGGGCAGCAGCACGTTGTCGAGCACCGAGAGGAACGGCAACAAGTTGAACTGCTGGAAAATGAAACCAAGATTCTCGCCACGCCAGCGGTCGCGTTGTCGCGCGGGCAGCGCTGCCGCCTCGGTACCCAAGACCGCAATCCGCCCGTGCCAGGGCTGCAGCGTGCCTGCCATGAGATTGAGCAAGGTGCTCTTGCCACAACCACTGGGGCCATGTAACAGCACACGGGTACCCACGGTTACCTCGATCCGGGCAATCTGTATCACGGTGTGATCGTTGCGGTAGCCAAATTGCAGATTGTCGATCTCAAGCGCAGCAGACAAGGCGAACCTCAGGGCTGAAGGGACAGGGTGGAGCGGCTGGTCGTGAGCGTACGCGCGAATTGCTTGCTGCCCACAACGCCTTGCACTCGAAGCTCGGTGATCGAGGGCAGATGCTCGAAGCCCTGCCAGCTCAGTTCGGTGAGATGCTCGGGACTCTGGCAGAGATATTGCCATGCGGCCATCCAATCGGAGTGCTCCGCGTCTTCTTCCTGGTGATCATGCTCTTCGTGGCCTTGGTGGCCGTCGTGATCATGGTGGTCGTTGTGGCCCTGGTGGTCGTCGTGATCATGGTGGTCATCGTGGCCCTCCGTAGCGTGGCCCGTGACCACATTGCCAACGGTTTGCCGACAATGGGCTTCATCTGGCAGCGTCAACAGCCAGCTGCCTTGCTGCAAGCGGGTTGAGAGGGCGGTGGTGAGAGACTGCTCGTGCGCGTTGCGCGGCGCGTGCTCGAAGCCCAGAAGATCGGCGGCCGGGGCATGAAACTCCAGCAGCAGTTGCTCGCCATCCAGCGCGAGGTTGAGGTAGGCCACGCCATGTTCGTGGGCCGTTGGGCCCTGGGCCAATGCCGTGCCCACCGGGGCAAGCACGGAAAGCACGATGCTCAACGTCGACGGCGCCAGGCGCGAAGGATGCCAGTGAAACACGGTTGGTGATGCCATGGATGAGGATACCTCAGGCGTTAGTGTTATGTAATAACATAACATAATTGAAATCTCAGGAAAAGGTGTTGCGACCAGAATCAGTGAGTTGCGCCAGAGTCACACCGAATGTGGCAAGGTGCGAGTACTCGCCGGTGGCATTTAGTGACAAAATCACAATACGTCATCAAGCATAACAATCGGAGACGACATGGCCTTTCCCGCGCCAATCGATGCCGCGCCACCCGAGTTGTTGACCCCCCGCGAACAACAGATCTACCACTACCTGCTCACGGGTGTGTCGAACAAGCGTACGGCCTACGAACTGGGGATTTCGCAACGTACCGTCGAAACCCATCGCACGCGCATTTATCGCAAGTTCGGCGTCCGCAGTGCCATGCAGTTGCTGGCCATGGTGTACAGCGAATCGCGCTACCCGGTACCGGCTGCGCTGGCCTGGCACGAGGCCACCGCAGAGGCAGCAGTGGCCTCGTCGGCAGTCTTCGAGGAGGGCTGGCGTGGCCGGCCCGTTGGCCGTTCTGCCCTCAAGTAGGCCTGCAAAGCCGGCAAGCCAGGCCGTTGGGTAAACCGGCGCTACACCAGAATGATGTCGTACTGTTCCTGGCTGTAGGTGGCTTCTACCTGCATCGATACCGGCTTGCCGATCAGGTCGCCCATTTGCGCCAGGTGCTGGCTTTCTTCTTCCAGAAACAGGTCGATCACGTTCTGCGAGGCAATGATGCGGAACTCGCGCGGATTGAATTGCCGCGCTTCACGCAGCAATTCGCGCAGGATTTCGTAGCACACGGTGCGCGCCGTCTTGACGCTGCCCCGTGCCTGACACACCGGACACGCCTCGGATAGCACCTGCGCCAGCGATTCGCGCGTGCGCTTGCGCGTCATTTCCACCAATCCCAACTGGGTGAATCCGTTGACGGTCACCCGCGTGCGATCGCGTGCCAGATTGCGCTTGAGTTCTTCGAGCACGGCATCGCGATGCTCGAGGTTCTCCATGTCGATGAAGTCGAGAATGATGATGCCGCCCAGATTGCGCAGACGAAGCTGGCGGGCAATGGCCTGGGCCGCTTCCAGGTTGGTCTTGAAGATGGTGTCGTCGAAATTGCGCCCGCCCACGAAACCACCGGTGTTGACATCGATGGTGGTGAGGGCCTCGGTCTGATCGATGATCAGATACCCGCCTGACTTGAGATCGACGCGTCGCGAGAGGGCTCGATGGATCTCTTCGTCGACGTGGTGCATATCGAACAGGGGCCGTTCGCCACCGTAGTGCTGCAAGCGTGTGGCCACCTGGGGGGTATACACGGCGGCCCACTCCTGCAGGCGTTGCAGGGTGGTGCGCGAGTCGATCTGGATACTGCAGGTTTCGGTGCCGACGACATCACGCAGCACCCGCTGCGCCAAGGTCAGGTCTTCGTGCAGCAGCATGGGCGCGGCGCTGCTGCGGCTGGTTTGCTGGATGGCGGTCCAGAGCTTGGCGAGATAATCGATATCGGCCTGCAGTTCGTCTTCCGTGGCGCCTTCTGCCTGGGTGCGCACGATGTAGCCTCCCGATTCTTCCACCGGTTTCAGCGTTTGCAGAAGCTCGCGCAGGCGCTGGCGTTCGGTTTCGGATTCGATGCGTTGCGAGATGCCGATGTGCGGATCGTGTGGCAGGTAGACCAGCATGCGGCCCGCCAGACTGATTTGTGTGGATAATCGGGCGCCCTTGGTACCGATAGGATCCTTGATGACCTGGACCTTGATCGACTGCCCCTCGAACAGCAGTTTCTCGATCGGGGTGGGGACGGCGCCACTGGCGCGTTCTACCCGGTTCTCCCGAATGTCGGCCACATGCAGAAAGGCGGCGCGTTCGAGTCCGATGGCGATGAAAGCACTCTGCATGCCTGGCAGGACCCGTGCCACGCGGCCCAGATAGACGTTGCCCACGTAGCCCTTGTGGGCACTGCGTTCGAGGTGCAGTTCCTGCACCGCGCCGTGCTCGATCACGGCCACGCGGGTTTCGAAAGGCGACATGTTGATGAGGATGTCCTGGGTCATGGCAGCTGGATCCCCACATGCGCCAGAAGGCGGGCCGTCTCGAATAGCGGCAGGCCCATCACACCGGTAAAGCTGCCCTCGATGCGCTGGACGAACATGCCCGCCAGACCCTGGATGCCATAGGCACCGGCCTTGTCGTAGGGTTCGCTGGTGTCGCAGTAGCGCTGGATGTCGCGAGGGGTGAGCTCGCGAAACTCGACCGTGGTGATGGAGACATCTTCATGCAGCGAGTCTCCCCAGGCCAGCGCCAGGGCGGTGCGCACCTCGTGTCGGCTGCCGGAGAGTTGGCGGAGCATGGCTTCGGCATCGGCGCGATCGACTGGCTTGCCGAGGATGCGGTCGCCCAGAATCACGGCGGTATCGGCAGAGAGTACAGGCCGTGCGGCGAGCCCCCGCTTGCGAATGGTGACGAGCGCGCGTTCGGCCTTGTCGCGGGCGGTGCGGCTCACATAGGTGTCTGGGGCTTCGCCGGGAAGGCGTGGCTCGTCGTCGCCGGCCACCGCGGGCAGCACCAGAACCTGGTGGATCACGCGCATCTGCGAGAGCAGTTCGTGGCGGCGGGGACTGCGGGAAGCAAGATAAATGGCGGTCATGACCGCCATTATGCCCGGTGGTAGGGATGGTTGTGCAGAAGCGACCAGGCACGATAGATCTGCTCGGCCATGACGACCCGAACCATGCCGTGTGGCAGAGTGAAGGACGACAACCGCAGGCGCTCATGACATTGCTGCTTGAAGGTGGCGTCGAGGCCGTCGGCGCCGCCGATCACGAAAGCGACATCATGGCCATCCTGGCGCCAGCGGCCCATCGCGTCGGCCAGGTCGGCGGTGCGCCAATCGCGACCGCGCTCGTCGAGGGCAATGCGCCGGGCCTGTGGCGGGATCACCTGTTCCAGTCGGCGCGCCTCGGCCTGCATCACCTGTGTGGCGCTGCGTCCGCCAGTGCGGGGCTCGGCCTTGACTTCGCGCAATTCCAGCGGCGAGTCGGGCGGCAGCCGGCGAGCGTATTCTTGGTAACCGGCGTTGACCCAATCGGGCATCTTCTGCCCCACGGCGGCAAGAATCAGCTTCATGGTGCCGGAGTCAGGCCTCACCCGTGGCTGTGGCGCCACCGAGCTTCACGCGCACGGGTTTACCGCCCCAGACATCCTCGAGCGCATAGTATTGCCGGATGGCAGGTTGCATGATGTGCACCACGATGTCGCCCAGATCCACCAGCACCCATTCGCCGGTCTCTTCGCCTTCGGAGGCCACCACCGAGATCCCCAGGCGATGAGCCTGGGCCTTCACGCGGCTGGCCAGGGCACGGGTCTGGCGATTGGAGCTGGCCGTGGCGATGACCACGCGGTCGAACAGGCTGGTGAGATGCGTGGTGTTGAACACCTTGATGTCCTGGGCCTTGACATCTTCCAGGGCGTCGACGACGGCACGTTGTTGTTTTCGGAGATCCATGGATAGTGAGTCAGCGGGACTGATAAAGGTGGTGCTGTTGAATATAGTGCAGCACGGCAGGCGGTACGAGCCCGTCTAGGCTCTGCCCGCGCGCGACGCGCTGCCGGATGTCGGTGGCCGAGATGGTACGTGGCTCCAGGGGTAGGGTCAGCAGTTCACGGCCCTGCCGGCTCAGCTCCTGCGCCAATGTGGGCGGTGGCCACACATCATGTTGCGGGCGCTGCGCGACAGCCAGTCGTGCCAGGGTCACGATATCGCGCCAGCGGTGCCAAGTGCTGAAATTGCGCAACTGATCGCTGCCCAGCAACCAGACGAACTCGGTGTCGGAGGATTGTCCGGCCCCCAGGGCGATGAGGGTGTCGATGGTGTAGGTGGCACCAGCACGCTCCACCTCCTGGGTGTCGATGCGCATGCGCGGTTTTCCGGCAAGGGCCAGGCGCAACATGGCCACGCGCTGGGCGCCGGTGGCACCCAGCGACTCCTTTTGCCACGGCCTGCCCGCGGGAAGCCACACGACCTCGTCGAGTTCGAGATGTTCGAGCGCCGCCTGCGCCAATGCCAGATGGGCGCAATGCACGGGATCGAAACTGCCACCCAGCAGCCCCAGCCGACGGACCGGTGCCGACGTCAAACCCATTCGCGGGGTACCAGGTAATTGGCCAATCTGGCCTCCGGCGTGCCAGGCTCGGGATGCCAGTCGTAGCGCCAACTTGCCTGCGGTGGCATCGACATGAGAATCGACTCGGTGCGCCCACCGGATTGCAGGCCGAACAGCGTGCCACGGTCGTAGACCAGATTGAACTCGACGTAACGGCCGCGCCGGTAAGCCTGAAACGACCGTTCCCGATCACCCCATGGCGTGTTCCGGCGCCGTTCGAGGATGGGCAGGTAGGCCGGCAGGAAGGCATCCCCGACGCTGCGTGTGAGCGCAAACGCCGCATCGAAACCGTCGTGGTCGTGGTCATCGAAGAAGATGCCGCCGATGCCCCGGGTTTCGTTGCGATGCTTGAGAAAGAAGTAGTCGTCGCACCAGGCCTTGTACTTGGGGTACCAGGAGTCGCCGTGGGGAGCCAGGGCCTCGGCGCAGGTGCGGTGGAAGTGCCGGGCGTCGTCGTCGTGCGGGTAGTACGGCGTGAGATCCATCCCACCGCCAAACCAGAAAATGTTGCCCGCCACAAAGGCCCGGACATTCATGTGGACGGTGGGGATATGCGGATTGCGCGGGTGGATGACCAGAGACACGCCCATCGCCTCCCAGGGCTTGCCGGCCAGCTCCGGCCGTCGCGCCGTGGCCGAGGGCGGCAGGGCGGTGCCTCGCACATCGCTGAACAGCACGCCCGCGCGCTCGAGCAGGCTGTCGTTTTCGATCAGGCGCGAAATGCCACCGCCGCCTTCGGTGCGTTGCCAGTCGTCTCGCCGGAAAGGCGCACTGCCCGCGGCTTCGAAGCCGGCCACGATACGGGCCTGCAGATCCGTAAAATACTGGCGCAGGGCATCGCGATCGGGCGGGGCAGCCTGAGTCATGGTTGGCCCCCACGCGGTTTGATGGCCCGCCAACCGATGTCGCGACGCACCTGCGCACCGGCAAAATGGATGCGGTCTACCGCCTGGTAGGCGCGTTGCTGGGCCAGACGCACCGAGTCGCCCAACGCCGTCACGCACAGTACGCGACCACCAGCGGTCAGCACGCGGTCGTCTTCGAGGCGTGTGCCGGCATGAAACACCATGCAGTCGTCAGCGTCGTCGGGCAAACCGTCGATGGCGTCGCCGGTTTGCGGTTTGCCGGGGTATTTGGCGGCAGCCATCACGACCCCCAACGCGGTACGCCGATCCCAGTCGAGCTCGGCCTGATCGAGCGTGCCATTGACGGCGTGCTCGAAGACCTTGACGAAATCGCCCTTGATGCGCATGACGATGGGCTGGGTTTCGGGGTCGCCCATGCGGCAGTTGAACTCGAGCACCTTGATGTCGGCCACCGATTTGCCTTCGGCCGGGCTCACCATGAGGCCTGCGTAAAGAAAGCCGCTGAACGGGATGCCGTCGTGTTTCATGCCTTCGATGGTGGGGTTGATCACTTCGCGCATGATGCGATTGTGCAATTGCGGCGTGACCAGCGGCGCGGGTGAGTAGGCTCCCATACCCCCGGTGTTGGGGCCGGTGTCGCCGTTCTGCAGGCGCTTGTGGTCCTGGCTGGTCGCCAGCGGCAGTACGTGATGACCATCGCACATCACGATGAAACTCACTTCTTCACCCAGGAGGCATTCTTCGATGACCACCCGTGCGCCGGCCTCACCCAACGAGCCGTCGCCCAGCATGGCGTCGATGGCCTGGTGGGCCTCGGCGACCGTTTGCGCCACCACCACACCCTTGCCGGCCGCCAGGCCGTCGGCCTTGACCACGATGGGGGCACCCTGCGCGTCGACATAGGCCTTGGCGGCAGCTGGATCGGCAAAGGTTTGATGGGCGGCCGTGGGGATGCCATGGCGCACCATGAATTGCTTGGCAAAATCCTTCGAGCTCTCGAGCTGCGCCGCGGCCTGGGTGGGGCCGAAAATGCGCAATCCACGGCTGCGGAAACGATCGACCACGCCGGCGGCGAGCGGCGCCTCGGGGCCCACGATGGTGAGATCGATACGCTCACGCGCGGCGAACTCGGTGAGTTCGTCGAGATCGGTGATGGCCACGTTGTGCAGGGCGGGGTCGCGGGCCGTGCCGCCATTGCCCGGCGCGACATACACGGATTCGACGCGGGGGGATTGGGCGATTCGCCAGGCGAGGGCGTGTTCGCGGCCGCCAGAGCCGATGATCAGGATGCGCATGGAAGGTTCTTGGTATCAGGATGAAGTAAAGGCCGGCGGCACAGTAGGCATGACGCCCGCTGACCACTCGGGCGATGCCGGCAGCTCGGGGTGGCTACTCTTCGAGCTCGAGGACGGCGTTGGTGTACACCTCCTGGACATCGTCGAGGCCCTCGAGCACGTCGAGCAGCTTCTGCATGCGCTCGGCGTCTTCGCCGGTCAGGACGGTGTCGTTGAGGGCCTTCATGACCACGCCTTCCTGTTCGGCCTTGAGGCCCGCTTCGTTGAAGGCGCGGCGCAAGGCGGTGTAGTTGCCCGGCTCGCAGGTGACTTCGATCATGCCGTCGTCGTCGGTTTGTATGTCTTCGGCGCCCGCCTCGAGGCCGGCTTCCATCACGGCCTCTTCCGAGGTGCCAGGGGCAAAGAAGAACTGGCCACAATGCTTGAACTGGAAGACCACCGAGCCATCCTGCCCGAGGTTGCCACCATGTTTGGCGAAGGCATGCCGCACTTCGGCCACGGTACGTGTACGGTTGTCGGTCATGCAGTCGACGATGACGGCGGCACCCGCCACGCCGTAGCCCTCGTAGCGGATCTCTTCGTAGTTGTCACCGCCGTCGGCACCAGCGCCGCGCTGGATGGCGCGCTGGATGTTGTCTTTCGGCATGTTGGCGTCGGTGGCTTTGTCCCATGCCATCCGGAGGCGCGGATTGGTGTCGGGGTCGGGCCCACCTGCGCGCGCCGCCACGGTGATCTCACGAATGATTTTCGTCCAGAGCTTGCCGCGCTTGGCGTCCTGGCGCCCCTTGCGGTGCTGGATATTGGCCCATTTGGAGTGTCCCGCCATGGCTTCCTGTGAGGTGTGTCGGTGTTCGGTGAAAGGGATGACGCTATTTTAGCGCGCCCGTACGCTGCGGGGGCGCCGAGGCGGGTCTGGCAAAAGCGACACGAGCCGTGCGCTCAACGACACACTCCGCACGCAGAGGATGGACGCCTCGCTACGCTGTCGTTCTCATGGGACGACTCGTGTTGCTTCTGGCGCTCATTGGCGCCGCCATGGTGCACTGGCTGCCGGCGTTGCCGCAATGGCCAGCCCTGTTGCCGTTGGCAGCCGGCTCCGGACTGCTGTATGGCCTGGTGGCGCGGTCGCAGTCGCACCTCACCCGTTGGCGCCTCCTCACCGCGTTCGCTGTCATCTCGTGCGCGCTGTTGCTGGGAGCGGGTTACACGGTATGGCGAGCCGATCTTCGGCTCGCCGACAGTCTGGATGTCCGGCACGAGAACGTCGTGACCCGGCTCCATATCGAGGTCACCGGGCTCGATGCCGGCGACGGTACCTACCGCAGGTTTCCCGCCCGCGTCCTGCAGAGTCCCGTGACGGGCGTGCCCGAACGACTTTGGGTGGGATGGCATGCGGCGGCCCCCGAGGCTCCGGTGCCCGAGGTGCGGCCTGGTGATGTGTGGAGCGCCGCATTGATCCTGCGGCGTCCCCACGGAGCGCGTAACCCCCAGGCGTTCGACGCCGAAGCCTGGATGTTTGAGCGCGGGTTGCGGGCCCGGGCCCGTGTGCGCGGCGAGCCCTGGCGGGTGGCGGCCGAGACGCCCCCCGACTGGCACGTACGATTGCAGGCAGCGCGGCACGATCTGCGGGCAGCGCTGCGCCGGTCACTCGACGGCACGCGTTGGGGCGCCGTGATCATTGCCCTGGCGCTGGGCGACCAGGCCAGTGTCGCGGCCGCCGATTGGGAGGTGTTCAGCCGCACCGGCATTATTCATCTCGTGTCGATCAGCGGGCTGCACATCACCTTGCTGGCCGGCGTGGCGGGCCTGGCGGGATCGTGGTTATGGCGGCGCGGGCGCTGGCGAGCCGTGCCGTTGGCCGAGCGCGTACCGGCCCAGGTCATGGGCGCGGCGGTGGCGCTCGTGGTGGCCTGGCTCTACTGTTTGCTGGCCGGCTGGGGGGTGCCGGCGCAGCGCACCTTCTTCATGCTGGCCACTGTGGCGTTGGCAGCCATGATCCGACTGCCGATCGACGCTTCACGCCTGTTGCTGGTGGCCGCTACGGCAGTCATGGTGCTGGATCCCTGGGCTGCCCTGGCGCCCGGCTTCTGGCTGTCGTTTGGCGCTGTGGCCGTATTGATGCAGATGGCGGCGGGGCGCTGGCAGCCGGGCGCTCCGCGCGGCTGGCGGCAACAGGTGTGTCAGGCCGCCGTGTTGCAACTCACCATCACCCTGGCGCTGATGCCCTTGCTGGCCTGGCAGTTTCATGAGGTCTCGCTGGCCTCGCTGCCTGCCAATGCGCTGGCGATTGCCGTGGTGAGTTTTATCGTCACGCCGCTGGCGCTGGCCGGGATGTTGTTGTCGCCCCTGCCGCTCCTGGGGGTAGCGGGAGGCTGGCTGGCACTGCTGGCCGAGCAGGTGTTCGGTTGGCTGATGTGGCCGATCCTGTGGTTGTCGCAACAGACCTGGGCCAGCTGGCCTGTGGCCGCGCCGCCAGGCTGGCTGGTGCTGCTGGCCCTGGGTGGGGTGGCCTGGGCGCTCATGCCAGCCGGCTTGCCCTGGCGGCATGCGGGTTGGATGCTGTTGCTGCCGCTGTTCTGGCAGGTGCCGGCGCGACCGGATTACGGCGAATGGCGACTGACCGCGCTCGACGTTGGCCAGGGGTCGGCAGTTCTGGTGGAAACCCGACACCACGTGCTGGTGTTCGACACGGGACCGCCCTTCGGCCCCCATACCGATGCCGGAGAACGGGTCGTCTGGCCGGCGCTGCGGGCGCGGGGTTGGCGTCGCGTGACGGATCTGGTCGTGTCGCATCACGACGCCGATCATGCCGGCGGCATGGCCAGCCTGCTGCGACGCCTGCCCGCCGATCGTCTCTGGAGTGCGATGGGCGTGCCTGCGGGTGTGGCGCGGCCAGCCGACTTGCCCTTTGCGCCGTGCCAGGCAGGCCAGGGTTGGCAGCGCGACGGGGTCGTTTTTCGCTTCGTCCATCCCGCATCGTCAATGGCGATGGATTCGCCGGCTCGCGACGGCGATCCGGTCACTCCGGGGCCACAGCCGCGAGCAGGCAACGAAGCCAGCTGTGTACTGCACCTCCAGGGATGGTGGCATGCGGCCTTGCTCACGGGTGACGTGGGCAAGGCGCAAGAGCGTTGGATGGTGCGCCAGGCCCCCACGCCGCTGCCGCGGGCTCAGGTGGTGTTGATGCCGCACCACGGCTCCCGGACTTCGTCCGGAGCGCCGTTCGTTGCCGAGTCCGGGGCGCGCCATGCCGTGGCGCAAGCGGCCTGGCTGAGTCGGTTTGGTCATCCGCATGCCGAGGTGGTGAGCCGCTGGCATGCGGCGGGCGTGAGCGTGCACAATACGGCCGATACGGGGGCGCTCGTGGCCACGTCGGATGCTCACGGGCTGCAGCTTGAGGCCACGCGCTCCCTGGTCCGCCGCTATTGGAGCCATCCGGAACCCTCCGAGCGGCGGCCGGTCCGTGATGATTGAAACCGTATACCCCTGGGAGACCTTTGCCTGATGAGCCAGATTTCGAGCCCCGCTGCCCCGCCACCCCGTCGCCATCAGGTGGCATGCCTGAGCCCGGCAGGCGTGCACCGTATGGCCTGGCACGAGTGGGGCGAACCGGATAACCCGCGTGTGGTGGTGTGCGTCCACGGTCTCACACGCAACGGTCGCGACTTCGATGCCCTGGCGGCCGAGCTGGCCACCGACTACCGGGTGGTGTGTCCTGATGTGGTGGGCCGGGGCGCGTCCGACTGGTTGGCCGAACCCGCGTGGTATGCCGTGCCACAGTACGTCAATGACATGGTGGTAATGCTGGCCAGGCTTGAGGCGCAGGAATTGAACTGGGTGGGCACGTCGATGGGCGGGTTGATCGGGCTCACGCTGGCAGGTATGCCGGGAGGGTCGGTCGCACCGGGGCAGGAGACCAATGAAGGACTGATGCCGCCGATCCGTCGCCTCATCCTCAACGACATCGGCCCGCAGATCGAAGCCGAAGGTTTGTCCCGACTGGCAGACTACGTTGGTATTCCGGTGGAGTTTGCCAGCTTTGACGAGGCGGTGGCCTACACCCGGCAGGTGGCCGCCAGTTTTGGCCCGCATTCCGAGGCGCAATGGCAGGCGCTCACCCGCCATGCCGTACGCCCACAAGGCACTGGTTATGTGCTGCATTACGACCCGGCCATCGGCCAGTCGCTGCAACAGCAACGTCAGACGGCCGATCAGGAGGCGGGCGCCCAGATCCTGTGGCGCTGCCTGGCCCATCTGCAGTGTGCACTCACGGTATTGCGCGGCGAGCAGTCCGACATCCTGGCGGCTGCCACCGTGGATCGCATGCGGCAGCTGCATCCCGATCTGGTGTGCCACGAGTTCGCCGGAGTGGGGCATGCGCCCAGTCTGATGGCTCGCGACCAGATCGATGCCGTGCGAGCCGCGTTGGTCCGGTAGGGCCGAACGGCAGACGCGAGATGAGGTCCGCAGGGTACCCCTATGGCATAATTGTTGATTCCCATCGACTATCACCCGCCCGGGTCCGCCCTTGCTGGCGACCGGGCTGTAAAGGTTTGCCATGGCCCAGACGCTGTACGACAAGTTGTGGAATGAGCACGTCGTCCACCAGGACAACGACGGTACCTGTCTGCTCTACATCGATCGCCATCTGGTGCACGAAGTCACCAGCCCGCAGGCGTTTGAAGGCCTGCGCCTGGCCGGCCGCAAGCCTTGGCGTGTGGCGGCCAATCTGGCCGTAGCCGATCACAACGTGCCGACGGTCAACCGCGCCGGCGGCATCGAGGATCCCGTCTCGCGGCTGCAGGTCGACACCCTCGACAGCAACTGCGACCAGTACGGCATTACCGAATTTCGCATGAACGACATGCGTCAGGGCATCGTGCACGTGATCGGGCCCGAACAGGGTGCCACGCTGCCCGGCATGACGGTCGTTTGCGGCGATTCTCACACCAGCACGCACGGTGCGGTGGCAGCGCTCGCCTTCGGCATCGGCACCTCCGAGGTGGAGCACGTGCTGGCCACGCAAACGCTCATGATGAAAAAGAGCCGCAACATGCTGGTCAAGGTGGAAGGCGAGCTGCCTCTGGGCTGCACCGCCAAGGATCTCATCCTGCATGTCATCGGCATCATCGGCACTGCCGGTGGTACCGGATGCGCCATCGAGTTCGCTGGCAGTGCCGTGCGCAGCCTGTCGATCGAGGGCCGCATGACGGTCTGCAACATGGCCATCGAGGCCGGCGCCCGCTCGGGCCTGGTGGCCGTCGACGACAAAACCATCGAGTACCTCCGTGGCCGCCCCTATGCGCCCATGGGTGCGGCCTGGGATCAGGCCGTGGCCTATTGGCGCACCCTGCACAGCGACCCCGGCGCCACGTTCGATCGCGTGGTCGAGATCGACGCCCGCAAGATCCAGCCTCAGGTCACCTGGGGTACCTCGCCCGAAATGGTGCTGCCGGTCGATGGCCGCGTGCCCGATCCCGATAAAGAGAAAGACGACGTGCGTCGCTCGGGCATGGAGCGTGCCCTCGAATACATGGGCCTCAAGCCCAATACGCCCATCACCGAGATCCGCATCGACAAGGTTTTCATCGGGTCCTGTACCAATTCCCGCATCGAAGACCTCCGCGAGGCCGCCATCGTGGCGCGAGGACGCCGGGTGGCGAGCAACGTGGCGCTGGCCATGGTGGTGCCGGGCTCTGGTCTGGTCAAGGCCCAGGCCGAGCGCGAAGGTCTGCACACGATCTTCCTTGACGCCGGGTTCGAATGGCGTGAACCGGGTTGCTCCATGTGCCTGGCCATGAACGCCGACCGGCTCGAGCCGGGCGAGCGCTGCGCGTCCACGTCCAACCGCAATTTCGAAGGGCGGCAAGGGCAGGGCGGTCGCACGCACCTGGTAAGCCCCGCCATGGCCGCCGCGGCCGCCATCGCCGGTCATTTTGTCGACGTGCGCCAACTGAGCTGAAACCGGAGAACGACATGGATGCTTTCACCGTACACGAAGGCCTGGTGGCCCCGCTCGATCGCGAGAACGTCGACACCGACCTGATCATTCCCAAGCAGTTTCTCAAGTCGATCCGGCGCACGGGGTTTGGTCCCAATCTGTTCGACGAACTGCGCTATCTCGATCACGGCGAGCCCGGTATGGATAACTCCCGCCGGCCGCTCAACCCGGATTTCGTGCTCAACCAGGCGCGCTACCAGGGCGCTTCGATCCTGCTGGCGCGCAAGAACTTCGGCTGTGGTTCGAGTCGCGAGCACGCACCGTGGGCGCTGCAGCAGTACGGTTTCCGGGCTGTGATTGCGCCGTCGTTTGCCGACATCTTCTTCAATAATTGCTACAAGACCGGTCTGCTGCCCATCGTGCTCACCGAGCTGGAGGTGGCGCGCCTGTTTGACGAAGTCAAGGCCAACGTGGGCTACAAGCTCACGGTGGATCTCGATCGTCAGGTGGTGATTGCCCCCGACGAACGCACCATGTCGTTCGACATCACCGCGTTTCGCAAGTATTGCCTGCTCAATGGGCTCGACGAGATTGGCCTCACCCTGCACCAGGCCGACAAGATCCGTGCCTTTGAGGCGGAGCGCATGGCCCGCCATGGCTGGTTGTCGTCGCGCCCGGTGAGTCTGTAGGCGCTGCTTGCCCCAGTGGTCGCACCCCGATTCTTGAATGGCATCACGGATATTCATGACACACACGATTGCAGTCCTGCCGGGTGACGGCATTGGTCCCGAAATCGTCGAGCAGGCCCAGCGCGTGCTGGGCGCACTCGATCTCGATCTCAACTTCGAATCCGCCCCCGTGGGCGGTGCAGCGTACGCAGCCCATGGCCATCCGTTGCCACCGGCCACGCTCGAGCTGGCAAAACGCTCCGATGCCATCCTGTTTGGCGCCGTGGGCGATTTTCAGTACGACAATCTGGCCCGCGAGTTGCGTCCCGAGCAGGCCATCCTGGGTCTGCGCAAGGCGCTGGGCCTGTTTGCCAATCTGCGGCCGGCCCTGTTGTACCCCGAGCTGGCCAACGCCTCGTCGCTCAAACCCGAAGTGGTGGCAGGCCTCGATATCGTGATCGTGCGAGAACTCACCGGCGACATCTACTTCGGCTCGCCCCGCGGAGTGCGTGAAGCTCCCGATGGCCTGTTCGCCGGCGAGCGCGAAGGTTTCGACACCATGCGCTATGCCGAAACCGAAGTGCGCCGTATTGCGCGCATCGGTTTCGAAACCGCCCGCAAGCGCAACCGCAAGCTCTGCAGTGTGGATAAGGCCAATGTGCTCGAAACCTCGCAGTTCTGGCGCGATGTGGTGATCGACGTGGCCAGGGAATACCCCGATGTCGAGCTCAGCCACATGTATGTCGACAACGCTGCCATGCAGCTCGTTCGGGGGCCGCGCCAGTTCGATGTCATCGTCACCGGCAACCTGTTCGGCGATATTCTGTCCGACGAAGCCTCCATGCTTACGGGTTCCATCGGCATGCTGCCCTCGGCCTCGATGAACGAGCAGCGCCAGGGGCTCTATGAGCCCAGCCACGGGTCGGCGCCCGACATCGCCGGTCAGGATCTGGCCAATCCGCTCGCCACGATCCTGTCAGCCGCCATGTTGCTGCGTTACTCGCTCGATCTGTCCGCGCCTGCCGATCGGATCGAAGCCGCCGTGCGTCAAGTGCTGGCCGATGGCCTGCGCACTGCCGACATCCACGAAGAAGGCACCACCAGGGTGGGCACGCGAGCCATGGGTGATGCGGTTCTGAATGCACTGAAAAGGAGTTGAATATCATGAGTCAAGCAGTCGGTTTCGTCGGATGGCGCGGCATGGTCGGTTCCGTGCTGATGCAGCGCATGCGCGACGAGCAGGATTTTCAGTTCGTCGAGCCGGTGTTCTTTTCCACCAGCAACGCGGGCGGCAAGGCGCCGGCCTGGGCCGAGGGCGCCGGGCCTTTGCAGGATGCCCATGACATCGAGGCGCTCAAGAAGCTGCCGATCATCGTCACGGCCCAGGGCGGCGACTACACCAGTGCCGTGTACCCCAAACTGCGTGACGCTGGCTGGGATGGCCTCTGGATCGACGCCGCCAGTACGCTGCGCATGAAAGACGACGCCATCATCGTGCTCGATCCGGTCAATCGCAACGTCATCGATGCAGGCCTGCAGAAAGGCGTGCGCACCTTCGTCGGCGGCAACTGCACGGTCAGTTGCATGCTCATGGGCCTGGGCGGCCTGTTCGAGCACGACCTCGTCGAATGGATGACCGCCATGACCTATCAGGCCGCCTCGGGTGGCGGTGCGCAGCACATGCGCGAGCTGCTCAACCAGTTCGGCTTGCTCAACCAGGAGGTCAAGGGCCTGCTCGACGATCCCGCCGGCGCCATCCTCGACATCGATCGTGGCGTACTGGCCCTGCAGCAGAGTGGCAAGCTGCCGCAAGAGCATTTCGGTGTGCCGCTGGCCGGCAATCTCATTCCCTGGATCGACAAGGATCTCGGCGACGGCACCTCGCGCGAAGAATGGAAGGGTGGGGCCGAAACCAACAAGATTCTGGGTCGCAGCACCGAAGGCGGCAACAGGATCCCGATCGACAGCCTCTGCGTACGCATCGGTGCCATGCGCTGCCACAGTCAGGCGCTCACCATCAAGCTGAAGAAGGACATCCCGCTCGACGAAGTCGAGGATATCCTGCGCAACAACAATCCGTGGGCCAAAGTGGTGCCCAACACCAAGGAAGACTCCATGCGCGATCTCACGCCGGTGGCCGTGACCGGCACGCTGCAGATCCCGGTGGGTCGCCTGCGCAAGCTTTCCATCGGGCCTGGGCATCTCAGCGCCTTCACCGTGGGCGATCAGCTTCTGTGGGGTGCCGCCGAGCCGCTGCGTCGCATGCTGCGCATCGCACTCAAGCAACTCTGAGGGCAGAGCCGCCATGAAAACCATCATTCATACCGATAAGGCGCCGGCCGCGGTGGGTCCGTACTCTCAGGCGGTGGCACTGGCACCCGGTCAGCGTATGGTGTTTCTGTCGGGCCAGATCGCTCTGGTGCCCGGCACCGGCGAGCTGGTGTCAGACGACTTCGCCGAACAGGTGAAGCAGTCGTTCGCCAACATGAAGGCGGTGATTGAAGAGGCCGGCGGCAGCCTCGAGAGCATCGTGAAACTCACCCTTTACCTCACGGATCTGACCAGGTTCGCCACGGCGAACGAGATCATGGCACAGACCCTGCCTCAGCCGTTCCCGGCACGTTCCACCGTGGGCGTGGCCAGCTTGCCGAAGGGTGCGCAATTCGAGGTCGAGGCGATCATCGCCGTCTGAGCTGCAAGTGAGCCGATCGGCGGCAGATGCCCTGGAGCGCAAGCGGCGCAAGCTGGGGCTGCTGACTCACCAGGATGCCCTGCTGCATCTGCCGCTGCGCTACGAGGACGAAACTCGCATCATGCCCATCGCTCGCCTGCAGCCGGGCATGAGCGCTCAGGTGGAAGGCGAGGTCAGGGCGGCCGAAGTCCAGGTGCGACCGCGTCGGCAACTGGTGGCCACGCTGACCGACGACACTGGCTCGCTGAGCCTGCGCTATCTCAACTTTTATCCCAGCCAGCGCGCCCAGCTCACGCCGGGCAAGCGTTGGCGCGTGCTGGGCGAAGTGCGGGGTGGCCTCTTCGGGCTCGAGATGATTCATCCGCGCCTGGTGTCGGTGGAGGCTCCGTTGCCGGATCGACTCACGCCGGTGTACCCCACGACCCAGGGTTTGCAGCAACGCACCTTGCGCGGCTGGATCCGACAGGCCCTGGCTACGGAAGATCTGTCCGACACCCTGCCTGATGCCGTCAGGCAACAGTGGCATCTGCTGCCGTTTGCCGATGCCATTCGCACCTTGCACGAACCGCCGCCCGATGCCGACACCGGAGCCCTGGTAGAACATCGACATCCGGCGTGGCAACGCATCAAGCTCGATGAGCTGCTCGCCCAGCAGCTGGCTCTGGCCGAAGCCCGTGCCCATCGCCGCGCACAACGCGCACCCGTATTGCCTGAATCGATCGACACGGCGAGCCTGTCGGAGCGATTGCTGGCGAGTCTGTCGTTCACGCTCACCGCAGCGCAGCAACGCGTCGTGGCGGAGATCCGCGAAGATCTCACGCGGCCCTGGCCCATGCAACGTCTGCTGCAGGGCGATGTGGGCAGCGGCAAGACCGTCGTGGCCGCACTGGCTGCCGCCCACGCCATCGCGGCCGGTGGCCAGGTGGCGCTCATGGCACCCACCGAGATTCTCGCCGAGCAGCACTGGCTCAAAATGCACGACTGGCTGGCGCCGCTGGGGGTCCGACTGGCCTGGATCGCCGGCAGTCTGGGCGTCCGGCAGCGCCGAGCCGAGCTCGCCGCCGTGGCGTCGGGCGAGGCGCAACTGGTCGTGGGCACTCAGGCCCTGATCCAGGACACGGTGCAGTTTGCCAATCTCGTGCTGGCGATCAGTGACGAACAGCACCGATTCGGCGTCGGGCAACGCCTGGCCTTGCGCCAGAAACAGGCCGACCATTCGCTCACCGTGCACCAGTTGATGATGTCGGCCACCCCGATCCCGCGCACGCTCGCCATGACGGCGTTTGCCGATCTAGATGTATCGGTCATCGACACACTGCCGCCGGGCCGACAGGCGATCATCACCAAACTGGTCAACAATGAGCGGCGCCTGGAGGTGATGCAGCGCATCCGCCAGGCGGTGGCAGACGGCCGACAAGCCTACTGGGTTTGCCCGTTGGTGGAAGAGAGTGAAGCGCTGCAACTGCAGACCGCTGTCGATACTCATGCGACATTGGTCGCGGCGCTGCCGGATGTTCGGATCGGCCTGCTGCATGGCCGTCTTGAAGCCTCGGCCAAAGCCGAGGTCATGGCCGCGTTCGCTGGGGGACAGCTCGATTTGCTGGTGGCCACCACCGTCATCGAAGTGGGTGTGGATGTGCCCAATGCCACCCTGATGGTGATCGAGCACGCAGAGCGATTCGGCCTGGCTCAGCTGCACCAGTTGCGGGGCCGGGTGGGGCGAGGTCGTGCGCAATCCGTTTGCGTGCTGATGTACCAGACGCCGCTGTCTGCCCTCGCGCGCGAACGCCTGCGCTGTCTGCATGCCACCCAGGACGGCTTTGCCATTGCCCAGCGTGATCTGGAACTGCGCGGTCCGGGAGAACTCCTGGGGGTGCGGCAATCGGGTACCGAGCTCCTGCGATTCGCCGATCTGGTCCACGACGATTCGATCGTGGAACACGCTCGGCAGATTGCCGTCCAACTGCGACACGACTATCCTGAGGCAGCGCAACAACATCTGGCACGTTGGGCCCGCGGGCGTGCCGATTTCCTCAAGGCCTGATCCGCGCCACGGCGCCGCAATACCCTCCGACTCCCTGCCCCTATGACGCTCACCGAACTCAAGTACATCGTTGCCGTTGCCCGCGAACGCCATTTCGGCCGGGCGGCCGAGAGCTGTTTTGTCAGTCAGCCCACGCTGTCGGTGGCCATCCGCAAGCTCGAAGACGAGCTGGGCGTGGTGCTCTTCGAACGTGGCGGCTCCGAGATCGGTGTCACGCCCATCGGTCAGCGCATCGTGGTGCAGGCGCAGAAGGTGCTGGAAGAGAGTGCCAGCCTGAAGGAAATTGCCCGGCAGGGGCACGATCCGCTCTCGGGCCCCTTGCGGCTGGGGGTGATCTACACCATTGGCCCCTATCTGTTGCCCCGGCTGATGCCCATTCTCATCGAGCGCACGCCGCAGATGCCACTGCTGTTGCAGGAGAATTTTACCCATCGCCTGCTCGAACTCCTGCGCCAGGGCGAGATCGATTGCGCCGTCATGGCGCTGCCATTTGCCGACAGTGGCCTGGCCGTGCAGCCGCTATACGACGAGCCTTTCGTCGTCGCCGTGCCACGCCAGCACCCATGGGCCTCGCGCAGCAAGGTTGAGGCCGGCGAACTCAAGGACGAAACCATGTTGCTGCTGGGCAGTGGCCATTGTTTTCGTGACCAGGTGCTTGAAGTTTGCCCCGAGCTGGCGCGCTTCTCGCCGTCGGCCGACGGCATGCAGCGAACGTTCGAGGGCTCTTCCCTCGAAACCATTCGACACATGGTGGCAGCAGGGATCGGTATCACCGTGCTACCCGCGGCATCAGCCCCTGCCGAACCCCGGCCCGACGACCTGCTGCATTACCTGCGGCTGGCTCCCCCCGTGCCCATGCGTCGGGTGGTCCTGGTTTGGCGAAAGAGCTTCCCGCGGTTGCCGGCCATACAGGCCCTGGTCGAGGCCATCAACGATTGCCACTTGCCGGGCATCTTGCCGCTCGAGGTCAGTGACACGGCAGTGCGGGGCACCGAAGCCGTCGCAGCGGCAGGTACGGCCTAGGCGCTGTGACGTTGCAAGGGATCCTGCCGAAAGTATCGACGCAGCAAGTCGTACCACTGTGGCCAGGCCGCGGCCAGTGGCGACGGGTCGACGAAGAACGCTTCCGCACTCACGGCAAAGAACTCGGCCGGATCGGTTGCCGCATAGGGATCGATCGGCAGACTCCGGTACCATCGATCGGCCGCCTCGCTTTCCGGGTCGATATGCGGCGGAATCGAGCGCTCCACGGCATCGAGTCGGGCCACAAGATCTTCCCATGCGGCCTCCAGGGTGTTCTGCCAAAGGCGCGGCTTGAGATCGGCATGGCCGGCGAGGCTGGGCATGCCGTCAGCCTCGCCGGCGTGCAGATCCAGCTTGTGGGCAAATTCGTGAATCACCACGTTGGCCAGGCGTTCCTCGTGGGGCTGGACGTCGTCCCACGAGAGCACCATGGGGCCGCCATCCCAGGCTTCGCCGGCGGCCTCCTGCACGTACTCGTGAACCACACCGGCCTCATCCACGTCCTGGCGCGGAATGAGAAAACCGCCGGGGTACACAATGATTTCGTGCCAGCCTTCATACAAGGTGACGGGCAAACACAGAATGGGCAGGGCGGCCTGGGCGGCAATCGCCACCCTGATAGTGTCGGTAAGCTCCAGATCTCCAGCAGGTGTGAACACCTTGCTGGCCAGTACCCACACCGTACGAGCGTGCAGGTCGGCGCGCTCGGCCTCGTTGAGCGCCGACAGAAAAGGATAGGTGGATACCGTCTGCTGCCAGAGCTCGGGAGTGAGCGCCGATGCAGTGCGCTCCAGCGCACGCTGGCTCGCACCCTTGCCGGTCAACCAGCGAAACATGGCGAACGGGCCTATTGTTGTCTGAGGGATTGGCAGCATAACCCGTTCCGAAGCCGTCGCTGGTGTGCGTGCCTTGATGCGATGGCGAGGGTGCTACAGTTGCGGCCAGATTGCTTGTGGTTGTGAGTCGATAGCGCGTGGTCATGAATTCCTTGCACACCTTCGAAGCGGGTTTCGATGCCGATTGGCACCAGGTCGCGTTGGCCGGGCTCGATGCCGAGGGCAGGGCGCTGCTCGAGCGTGCTCTGGCCTGGTCGTTGCCGCGCTATGGTCACCTGGATGAAGGCGAATCGATGGCCGCCCATGCCGCGGGTACCGTCGCCATTCTGTCGAAACTGCGCACCGACGCGACCACGCGGGCTGCCGCGCTCATTGCCAACACCGTGGCTGCTCGCAGCCCGGAACCTTCCCGCGCGCTCACCGAAAGCCTCGCTCATGAGTTCGGTCATGACGTCGCGCGTCTGGTGCGCGGCTACTGGGCGCTCATCCGGGTGGGTGTGGCGGCCCGAGAATCGGGCGAGAGCCTGAAACCGGGTGATGCCCCTCAAGTTGAAAAACTGCGCAAGATGATGCTCGCCATGGCGGCCGACCTGCGCATCGTGCTCATGCGGCTGGCCTCCCGGTTGCAAACCTTGCGCTGGCACGCCAGCGCAAGGCAGCCGCCCGAGCGACCGCTGGCCCTCGAGACACTCGACCTCTATTCGCCACTGGCCAACCGCCTCGGCGTCTGGCAAGTCAAGTGGGAGCTCGAAGACCTGGCGTTCCGATTCCTGGAGCCGGTACGCTACAAAGAGATTGCAGGCTTGCTTGACGACAAGCGTGCCGGTCGCGAAGCCTTCATCGTGGGGGTGACCGAGCACTTGCGTGAAGTCTTGCGCGACAACGGCATCGACGCCGAGGTAACCGGAAGGCCCAAGCATATTTACAGCATCTGGAACAAGATGCGGATCAAGGGGCTCGACTTTGCCGATCTGCATGACATCCACGCGCTGCGGATCATCGTTGACGACGTACGCACCTGTTACGGTGTCCTGGCGCTGGTGCATGAGAATTATCACGTCATCGATGAAGAGTTCGACGACTACATCGCGCGACCCAAACCCAACGGCTATCGATCCCTGCACACGGTGGTAACCGACGGTGTGCATCGTCCCTTCGAGATACAGATTCGCACGCGCGAGATGCACGAATTTGCCGAGTTTGGTGTGGCCGCTCACTGGCGCTACAAGGAGGCCGGTGCCAAGGGCGGGCAGGCGCGTGCCGATTCCGATTACGACCGGCGTCTGGCGTGGATGCGCCAGTTGCTGGCCTGGGGCAACGACCAGATCGCCGGTAGCGATCCGGCCATCGACGCCGATCATGCCATGCTTGGCGACGACGACCGCATCTACGTGCTCACGCCGCAGGCGCGAGTCGTGGATCTGCCGAGTGGCGCCACGCCGGTGGATTTTGCCTACAGCGTGCACACGGATCTGGGCCATCGCTGCCGCGGTGCACGGGTGGATGGCCAGATCGTGCCGTTGCACACGCCGCTGCGCACCGGCCAAACGGTAGAGGTCATTGCCGCCAAGGCAGGCGGTCCATCACGTGATTGGCTCAATCCACAACACGGATATCTGGTGAGCTCCCGGGCTCGTGCCAAAGTCCGGCAGTGGTTCAACGCCATCGAAGTGCAACAGCGTATTGCGCAGGGGCAGATTGCACTCGAAAAAGACCTGCAGCGCCGCGGGCGAACTGCCATCAATCTCGAGAACCTGGCACAAGAACTCGGCTTTGCCCGCGCAGACGATCTGTACATTGCCATTGCCAAGGACGAGTTCAGCCTGCGTCAGCTCGATTCCTTGTTTCTGAAATGGGACAACCCTGATGCTGGCGCCCAGGCCGAAGCCGAGCGCGATCAGGTTGTCGCACAACGCAGTCGCCCCGACAGTACCGAGCGTGGTGCCCGCAGCGGGGTGCTGGTGGTGGGCGTGGATTCGCTCATGACGCAGCTGGCACGCTGCTGCAGGCCGGCACCACCCGATGACATCAACGGATTTGTCACGCGTGGCCGGGGTGTCTCGGTGCACCGGGCCGACTGCCATAACTTTGCCGCGATGGCCCGGCGCCACCCTGAACGCGTGATCAGTGTCTCCTGGGGCGATACCCAGGAAACCTTGTATCCCGTCGACATTCACGTCACGGCACAGGATCGATCAGGACTGCTGCGCGATCTGTCTGAAGTGTTCGCCCGGCTCAAACTCAATGTGACCGGAGTGAACACACTCAGCCGGCAGTCGCTCGCCCGCATGGTGTTTACGCTTGAAGTGGGGAGTGGGCAACAGCTCACGAAAGCTCTCGCCGCTGTCGAAGCCGTGGACGGCGTATTGAAGGCGCAGCGACGCTGATTTCTCACAATCCTGCTGCAAATCTCACATTCTGTGTCGTCGCACATTCGCCACGGAGGGCGGTTGAAATTCTGGCGCTCTCATATAATCCGCCGACTTTCAACGACTTGACAGGGTCCATGCCGGGGCGACGTCGTCCGGCTCTGGTCACCCTGCACACACAATGCCCCAATGCCGCCACGTCATGCGTCCATGCATTCCATTGTCAGGGTTGACGACCTGGTTACTGGTGGCGCTGTGTCTCGCCTGGTTTCCTGCCTTGCTGTGGGCGCAACCGTCTGAAGCGTTGGCTGATCTCGACCATCAACACGTGCCATCGAACTCCGCCCGACTGGAGCAGTCGTTGCGTTCTGTGGGTCTGCTTCGCCCTGCGGTCATCGTGGCCACCGGAGAATCGCGTACGTTCTACCTGCCGGTGCCACGTGACCGATCGTTGAAGGAACCCGAGTTGCGGTTCGTGGGCCGGTACATCATGGGTGACAAGGCCGGGGCCATGTTGCAGGTTCTGGTTGATGGCGAGCCGGTCCATGCGCACTCGTACGCTGGTGCGGAAGGACACATCGACATCGATCTGGCATTGCCGGCGCAACGACACCCCACTGGTTTCGTTCGCATCGACGTCAACTGGCTTTCGCAACGTGTCTTGCAAGCCTGCGAGATTGAACCACCCAACGCCAACAGCTTGCTCGTGCTGCCGGATACCCGCCTCAGTTACGAGCTTGATGACTCTTCGCCGCTGGATCTCGCGTCGGCCTGGCTCATGAGTCCGGCCGAGGGCCGCCTGGTGGTGGCAGACGAAGCGCTGGAGCCGGCCAGCTTTGATGCGGCATGGCGGGTAGGGACTTCTTATGTCCTTGCCGGAAGACAATTGACGGTCGCCGGGTTTCCCCAACCGGGCGACCCGATCGATATCGAGCGACTCACCTTGCCAGCCGAACTCGCATCACTCGACATGTTTGCGGGTTGGCAAGATGAAGGTGACACTGCCATCGTCGAGAGTCTGGCCCAGGTGGGTGCCTTGCTCGCGCTGGATGCCAATCGCATCCTTGGGGATGTCTTTATCGCCGACGAGGCCATTGCCGATCGGATTCAGGCTGCGCTTGCCGCTTTCGAGAGCTCGCTTGACACACCGGAAAGCCGGCAATGGTGGCAAGAACAGGGAGCCAGACGAAATCTCGAATCGGGCGCGCCGGGAGCCGACCGGGAGGTTCGGGTGGTGGGCTCAGCCACGAGCCGTTCCATAGCCATTGCGCCGCATGCCGCTGCTGCAAGCTCAGCTTTGCTGACGGCAACCTGGCAGGGAATACTGTCGTCCAGTCGAGTCGACGTCGTGCAGGCGTTGCCCATGCCTCTGAGTCGAGGTGAGGCGATTCGTCTCGACCGACTCGGTCTCGAGCAGTCCACCCGAAACACGGTCAACCATGCGATCTGGACGGCCAATTTTCCGTATCGGAGTGTGGACTTCAAGGGTCGAACGCCGGATCGATTGGTACTCGAAGTGGCCGCCGCACCCGACACCTCGGGCGTGGCACCCGTGCTCTCGGTGACCTGGAATGATGTGCTTCTGACGGCGCATCGATTGCAAGCCGATGGTGCACCGGAACGCATCGTGGCGCGTATCCCACCCTATGCGGTGGGTCAGGCCAATGCGGTCGAACTGGCGATGCAGCGCCTGCCTTCGGCCAATGGTTGCACGGAGCCTCAAATCGGATTTCCAGTCTCGGTGCTGCCTACCAGTCACATCACGACACATGACAACGAAGGTTCGGCCACCTTTGTCGGAGTATTGCCATCGTTGGCATACGAGGCCGATCTGGTGCTGCCGAACTCGTGGCAGACGCAGGCGATCGGGCGATTGGCCATGGTCATCGGTGCGGCTGCGGCAAGCGGCCTGTCGCCACAGTCCACATCGCTGGTGTGGCACGATCAGGCCGAGTATGAGCCAGAACGGACGTTTCTTGCCATGGCCGTCACCGTGGCTGGTTTGGCAGAACACCTCTCGCTCGATGAAGGGCAGTTGATCGTCCGCAACCGGCCAGTCGATACCATCGACCTTCATGGTTTGCGTGATCTGGTTGGCGTGGAGGTGGTGCGCGCCGAGGGCCAGACGGGTTTGCGCTGGACCACGCTTGACGAAGAGACGGCTGTTCGAATTGGCGAGCCGGGCAAGGTCTGGCAATACGATCTGGATCGTGGAGATCTGGCGATCGTCGGGCCAGCGGGCGTGCTGGCGTGGCTCGACTCGACCGATCCCAGGCTTGCGACCCTCGGTGATCGGATGCATACCGCGTTGTATGAATGGCGACGCTTCTTTGCCTGGGGCGTACCCACCTTGATTCTGGCCTTGATGGGCGTACTGCTGTTGCTGGCCCTGGCGTATCGGGCAGGCCGGCGCAAGGGCAGAACATAGCATGACGACTTTCGGGCCGGCGGCACAGTTCTGGTTGGCAGACTATTTCAGTTTTCTGGAATTGGCCGCTGTGAGCGTGGCGGTGGTGATCCTGATATCCAGTATCGACGATACGTTGATCGACGCCTATTACTGGATCCGCCGGTGGAGCCGACACTTTACGGCCGATCGGCGCTATCCCCGCCTTACCGAAGCGGATCTTCGCGCCAGAGACGAGCAGCCGCTGGCCATTATGGTGCCGGCCTGGCACGAGTACGATGTCATCGCGCCCATGCTGGAAGCCATGGTGGCAACGCTCGATTATCGCAATTACCGTATCTACGTCGGTACTTATTGCAATGACCAGCGGACCATCCATGAAGTCGAGAGGCTGCGGCGCCGCTATCGACTGTTGGTGAGGGTGGAAGTGCCCCATCCGGGCCCCACTTGCAAGGCCGACTGCCTCAACTGGATCACGCAAGCCATTCTGCGTGATCAACAACAGATGAGCGCGCCCTATGCCGGACTGATTCTGCACGATTGCGAAGATGTCCTGCATCCGCTCGAACTGAAGTATTTCAATTACCTCCTGCCTCGCATCGATTTCATCCAGTTGCCGGTGGGTTCATTGGAACGCCAATGGGACGAATTCGTGGCTGGTACCTACATGGACGAGTTTGCCGAGTCGCATGCCAAGGACCTGGTGGTAAGAGAATTTCTGTCGGGCATGGTGCCTTCCGCCGGCGTGGGCACCTGCTTTTCTCAGCGCGCCATGCAATCCATGGTGAGCGACAGCGGCAACCAGCCGTTCAATACGAGCACCTTGACCGAAGATTACGATATCGGTGCACGTCTGGCGCAGAAGAGGATGCGTCAGATCTTTGGCAAGTTTCCCGTGCAGTACACCAGAACCCGCAGACGCTGGATGGGTTGGGGCCCCAGGCAGACCGACGTGATCCATGATGCCCTGAGCGTGCGCGAGTATTTCCCCAATACGTTTCGCACGGCCTATCGCCAGAAGTCGCGGTGGATCCTGGGCATCAGTCTGCAGGGTTGGCGGCTGGTGGGGTGGCAGGGTGGGATGGTCACCAAGTATTTTTATTTTCGCGATCGCAAGGGTCTGATCACGTCGTTCGTTTCGGTACTGGCCTATGCGTTGGTATTGAACTTCCTGATCTTTTACGTGTTGGCCACCATGGGGTGGTGGAGCTTGCATTACCCCACCCGCTTTGCCCCCGGCACCTGGCCAGTGGAGCTCCTCAAGCTCAATCTGCTGTTTTTCGTCATTCGAGGGTTTCATCGCTTTTATTTTGTACGACGATTATTTGGGATCGAGCACGCCTTGTTGTCGTTTCCGCGAATGATCATTGGTAATTTCATCAATGCGATGGCTGCGGCGCGGGCGTGGCGGCTGTTCATCGCCAACGCGATATTCGGCACGCCGCTCACCTGGGACAAGACCATGCACGATTTTCCCTCGATCGAGTTGCTGCAGAGCTCCCGACAGCGTCTCGGCGACATCCTGCTGTCGTGGCAGGCGGTTGGTGATACCGAGCTAAACCAGGCACTCGCCATTCAACGGGAGTCTGGCGAACCGTTGGGCCAGATTCTGGTTGACCGACAGTGGATCACTCCCATCCTGTTGAATGAGGCGATTGAATTCCAGCAGCAATGGGACACTGACCGAAATCATGACTCGACGACTGCCACCTCGGTGAGTCTGCCATGAGCCGTCGTGCTGTCGCCATGGCCGCGGGGCAGTTGCTGCTGGTGGCCCTGATTCTGCTTGTCGCAAGCATGACCCATCTGACCTCGGCCGCCGAGGCGACACCTGCCGCCGGGGTAGAAACCACGCCCGACCTACCCTTGTCTGGCGAGGCCTGGACCCTCGCGGATCGTGCGTTCCGGGCGTATGACTCGGAAGATTTCGAAGCGGCGTCACGCTACGCGGCCCAGGCCATCGCGCTGGCGCCGGAAGCTCCGCAATTGTATTTGCTGCAAATCTATGCCTTGCAGCGTCAGGGTCAGCCAGAAGCGGCTCGAGAGGTGGCTGAAGATGCCTTGAAGCAAGGCTTGCGACGCGACGAGTTCAGCGGTTTGGTCACGTCCGGTGGCGCCACCAGTCAAGAGGGCGCCACCACGGTCGAAGCTCCGCGCACCGTGGCCAGGCCCTCGGCACTGGAGCTGCGTCGGCGGGAGGCGTTTCGATGGGCCGAGGCCGCCTACCGTGCCTATGACCAGTCAGATTACGCTGCCGCGGCGGAGCTTGCGGAGCGGGCGTTTCGGGGGGATCCTCGGCAGGATTCCTGGGCCCTGCTTTGGGTCGATTCTCTTGCGGCCGAGAATAAAGCGGAAGCCGTCAATGCCGCGATCGATGACGCCGTGCTGCTGGGCGCGACCGACCCGGCTCTGGAAAGTCGTCGCATCGATCTTCTGGCGTGGCGAGAGCGGCAACGTCGGGAAGCCCTCGCACTCGCGGCCATCAACTGGGCGGAACGTGCCTACCAGTATTACGCTGACGACGCGCACGCGGAGGCGATTGATGCAGCCCGGTGGGCTGCAGCGCTGGAGCCGGACAACACGGACTGGCAGACATTGCTCACTACCTCGTTGGCCGCTGGCAGCCCCACAGATCGCCTGGAGGCTCTGGATCGTCTGAACGAGCACCTTGTCACGAACCCCGACGATCTCAACGCCCGCACGGAACGCGCCTACTTGTACCAATCCATGGGGGAACCGACACTTGCGGTGGCGGATTTCGATGATGTCCTTGCGAGAGAGGGCGTCAGCTCCCGCGTGACGCTGGATGCCGGATTTGCCGCCGCCGCTTCCGGCGACAAGCGCAAAGGCAGCCAATACCTGCGCAACGCCATCGACCTTGCCGATCAGGGCCGGCTCGCGCTTGACGCGAGCGATCGCGAGGATCTGCGTCGGAATATTGCCAACCTGTCGCGCGAATGGGGCGCATATACGTCTGTCGGGTACCGCGGTGCGCGCGCGGCAACGTCCGGATTGGGTGGTAGCCCAATTGCTGCGCTTGGCGATGCAACGTTCAATACCGCGGAAATTTTCTGGCGGCCCTCATTCTTGCTCAACAGTTCGAGTCGGGTGTTCGAAATGTACGGCCGGCTGTCTCATACCCTGCATGATTCGGGGACCCAGGTACCGGCCACGATCGATGCTTGCGGCAACCCGCTACCTCCCGACAGCTACCGCAGTGTCAGTGGCATGCCCAGTTCGGTGGGGGCCCTCGGTATGCGCATGACTCCCGACACCGCCCTGGGCATGACCTTGGGCGTCGAGCGACGCTTCGATCTGGGGAGTCGTGCCCGCCTCGGCAGCGCAACCCCGGTGGACTGCTCTCGTGGAACGCCCGGTCAGGAGTATCTCACCCGGCCGGGAGATGGTGACACTCTGGCATACCTCACCTATGCCCACTATCGCGGCACCGAATTGCGTCACGATCAATCACGCTGGTGGCGCGTCGAAGGTTATGCGCAAGCGGGATATCTGTGGCGCAATGACAGTGCCCGATTTCGGGACAGTGGGGCAACGGCGTTCGACCGTGACGGACGAATCGAACGCGAGTATTGGTTTCTCACGACGGAATGGAGGGTGGGTCAGAGCGTGAGGTTCGCTCGCTGGAGTCCCCGCCTGCTTTGGTACCCGCATTGGGTGGTGGCGGCCGATTGGCAGAAAGAAAACCGCAGGGCGCAAATCGATGGCCTGGGCCGCTATGCGCTCCAGGGCAATGGCTCATCGTGGTCGGTCGGTACGGGCCCGGGTATCGGCGTGCGCTATTGGTTTCGGGCCGATCGCTACCGTGCGGAACAATCGTACGTCGATTGGACCATCCAGTATCGTTTTCATGTCGCCGGCGAACGGGATCGATCCAAAGGCCTTTTCATGAATCTGACACTGAGCTGGTGAGGGGCCGTCACAATGGCTGACAGATCCGTGTCAGATCACTCGACCAGCCCACTGGCCGCGCTCCCTTGCGCCACCAGATGGATGGGCGCCAGGCGATCACGCCTGGTCAGCACACGTCCGACCACTGCCGCGCTCTCATAGCCTGCACTCTGCAGGGCAACGATCATGGCTTCCACCCGAGAGGCCGCCACGCTGCACAGCAAGCCACCCGCCGTTTGGGGATCAAACAGCAAGGGATAGGCGGGATGGCCGGACATGATTTCGGCATCGTGCAACGCGGATCGTATCCGCGCATTGGCATGCTGCAGCGAGCTCAGCCGGCCCGCCGCCACCGTTTCTGCGGCGCCGGTCAGCAATGGCAGGGCGTCCAGCTCCACGGTCGCGTCAGCGCCGGATGCCCGCGTCATTTCGAGCAGGTGACCCGCCAGGCCAAACCCCGTGAGGTCGGTGCAGGCTTTGACCCCATGCTCACGCAGAATCCGCGCGGCGACCTGGTTCGATTGTTGCATCGACTCCAGCGCGGCATCGATCCAACGGCCGCGCGCATGGCCCTGCGCATGGGCCGCCAGCAGCGTGCCGGTACCGAGCGGCTTGGTGAGTACCAGTAGCTCGCCCGGTTGCAGGCCACCTTTGGTCAATACGTGGGTGAGGGTCTCGTCGACCCAGCCATTCACGGCGAACCCCAGCGCCAGTTCGGCACCTTCGCCAGTGTGGCCGCCAACCAATGTGCAACCCGCGGCATTCAGGACGTCGACCGCTCCCGTCAGCATCTGTTGCAGGGTCTCGGCCACCTTCGAGTCCAGCCCTGGCGGCACCGTGACGATGGCCGTAGCGCTTGCCGGTTGGGCACCCATCGCGAAGATGTCGCCAAGCGCGTGGTTGGCGGCGATGCGACCGAAAAGCCAGGGGTCGTCGATGAAATCCCGGAAGAAGTCCACGGTGTGTACCATCGCTTTGCCCGGCGGCACTTGCACCACGGCGGCGTCGTCAGGGGCGTGCAGCCCGATCACGACCTCGGGACGCTGGTGGGGCACGATCGCCGCCAGGGCCCGCTCGAGCACCGTGGCTCCCACCTTGGCGCCGCATCCGCCGCAGCGCATGGCAAGCGCGGATGTCGCCTGATTTTGCTCCTCGGGCGGCAGCGGAATCTGCTTGCGACGGGTCACTCGCCCCGAGATGCCTGAAGCCGGCACCGACATGTCGGTTGGCAAGTGTTCGAACTGCTGCATGAAGCGTCGATCGATGTGGTCTTTCCAGCGCCAGATCCACGCGCCGCTGGCATGCCAGGATGCGCGCGAGGCCACGGCGTGGGCATCACCCGTGCCGATCAACGCCAGCCAGCGTTTTTGTGGCTGCCACGATATCAATGGCTGAGCCAGTACTGTTCGGCGCAGGTTCTGAAACAGTGGCTTGCCCATGCGCACGGCAAATACGCCGGCCTTCTCGAGCGGGAAGGCTTCCCAGGCCGCGCAATCGCCGGCGGCGAAGATGGTGGGGTCGGATTCGCTTTGCAGGGTGGGTCGCACACGAATGCAATCCCGCTCGTCCAGCGCCAGCCCGGTGTCGCGCAGCCAGGCCGGGCCGCCCGCAGCCGTAACCCAGATCACTTCGTCGGTCTCGATCCTGCCGCCCGAGCTCAGGCTGATGGCACCAGCCTCGGCCTGAATCACGCGGGCATTGACATGCAGTTGCACACCCCGTTGTTCTAATGTTCTTGCAAATATGTCTTGCACGGCTCGATTGTGTGTGGGGAGTATCTGCGGGTCGGCCGAACATAGGTGAAACTCCAGGTCCTCGGCGTCGCGCCCGGTCTTCTGACGTTCGTGGCGCAGGCGGTACTGCATCGCGAGAGTGAGCTCCACGCCACCCGCACCCGCACCCACCACCGCCAGCCGCAAACGTCCGTCATGCGCCCTGGCGCGCTGCAGCAATCCCTGCCAATGATGGTCGAACCGCCGAATGGGCTTGACCGCCACACCGTGATCCTCAGCCCCCTCGATGGCAGCGAGGCGGGGGGTGGCACCCACATTGAGTGAAAGCACATCGTAGGGCACCGGTGGCCGCCCACGGCAGATCACCGTGCGGGCTGTGCGGTCGATGCCAACGGCTTCAGCCCGAAAATAGCGTGCACCGGCCTGCACGGCGAGGCGCCGCAGATCGATGTGAACCTCGTCGAACGCATAGTGCCCCGCAACGTAACCCGGCAGCATGCCGGAGTAGGGCGTATCGGTGTCGCTGGCAATCAGCGTGAGCCGCACACCCGGCAAGGGCTTCATGGCAAACATGCGCAGCGCCACCGCGTGGCTGTGGCCTCCGCCCACCAGGACGATGTCGCGCAATACGGGGGCATGGACTGAGTTCATGGCCAATCAAAGGTGAGAGGCCTGCCTGCAGGGCGCTGGTTTGCACTCGAGCAGGCCTGGTGCCCGGGACGGGAGTCGAACCCGTACGCCTTGCGGCTCCGGATTTTAAGTCCGGTATGTCTACCAATTTCATCACCCGGGCGAGGGAGTCGTGCCATTGGGCCCACCGCTGGCGAAGCCGTTGCGGGCACAAACGAAAATTGTATCAGCCGGCCGCGGCAGCTGCTGACGCCTGCTGCGCCGCCAGACGGCGCGACAGGCGCAAACCCCACAACCCCACGATGCAGGAACCGAGCATGCAGGCAGCCATGACGACGATCAGATTGAGCGCATCGTCGGTGCGCCAGATACTGACCGCCAGGCCGCCCAATGTGCCACCCAGAAACTGCAGGGCGCCCATCATGGCCGAGGCGGAGCCCAGACGCCGCCCCTGCCAGGCCAGGGCCAGCGCTGCGCTGTTGGGGTTGATCATGCCGAGACCGGCCATGAAGACAGCGATCATCACCAGCAGCAGCCAGAAAGGCAGACCGAGGGTGGCGGTGATCAGCACCGTGAGCAGCCCGGCCCAGGGCCAGACCCAAAGCAGGCGCTGCAGCAGCGCCGACGGGTGGCGGCGCCGCAGAAGCCGGGCATTGAGCTGCGAGGTGATCACCATGACCACGGCATTGAGGCCGAACAGGGGCCCGTACCATTGCGGCGACAGGCCGTACACCTCGATGAAGACTCGCGGCGACCCGGTGAGATAGGCAAAGAGGGCGCCCATGGCCAGCCCGCCGGCCAGCGACATGGCCAGAAATTGCCGGTGGGCGAGCAGGCTGCCGTAGGTTTTTACGGCGGCCCAGACGCTCAACGCTTGACGATCAGCCATCGGCAAACTCTCGCGCAGATGAAATGGCATGGCTGCCAACAGCGCCAGACCGAACACCGCCTGCAGGTAGAAAACGGCGGGCCAGTCGGCGAACCGCAGGATCTGCCCCCCCAGGCTGGGCGCGATGAGGGGGGCGGCCGCGGTGACGAGCAACAGCATCGACATGGCGCGCGCGGCCGCCTGGGTTTGGTAGTGATCGCGGATCACGGCGCGCGGCACCACCATGCAGGCGCCGCAGCCCAATGCCTGGATGGCACGGCCCACCATGAATGCCGGCAACGAGGGGGCCAGCGCGCACACCAGCGAACCCGCCGTGAATAGCACCACGCCAACATACAGTGGCAGGCGCCGGCCGAAACGATCACTGAAGGGCCCATACAGCAGTTGACCCAACGCCATGCCGAGCAGAAAGACCGGCATGGTGCGTTCGATCGACTGGGTGTTGGTGGCGTAATCGCGGGCGATGTCGGGAAAGGCAGGCAGATAGAGATCGATACCCAGCGGCACGCACATGGTGAGGAGACCCATCAACACCAGCCAGCCGGGAATGCCCCGAATCTCCGTTTGTTTGTCCACGCGCAATCCTGTTGCCATCTGAAGCATTTGAAGCGGTGAATCTACCAGATCCGTTGCGGGACGTCCGCGTAAACCCTGAGAAACCCGGCGATCGCGCAAAAAAAAAGCCCCCGATTTGAAGCCAGCCTCGCAATCTGTATACATTGGAGCCCTTTGTCATGTCTCGGGAGCTCGTGAAGTGAACCCTCTGTTGCGCTCGGTAGAAAAACAGATTGCCAAATCGCCAGTGCCGGCGAAGGTTACCTTGCCGGATGGCACCGTACTGGGCAACTCGGACCCTCAGATTGCGATTCACTTCAAGGAAAGGAGATCGCTGGCCCACCTGGCCACCGGCAATATCGGTGCCCTGGGCAGTGACTACGTGGAAGGCCGAGTGTTGCTGGAAGGCACCATGCGCGACCTCATGGCGGCGGCTCGCGGCATCCTCGCGTTTGCGCCCACGCAGGCCGAATCGGGATTCTGGCAGCGTACCGTCAAGCGGTTTGTTTCAGCGGTGCAACACACCATGTCGCGTGATGCTCGTCAGATTCAATTTCACTACGATCTGTCTGACGATTTCTATGCGCTATGGCTCGACCCCCGTCGCGTGTACTCGTGCGCCTATTACCCTACGCCCGAGGCGAATCTCGCTCAGGCTCAAGAGGCCAAGCTCGATCACATCTGTCGCAAGCTGCGGCTGCGTTCGGGCGAGCGGTTTCTGGATATCGGTGCGGGCTGGGGCGGGTTGTTGCTCTGGGCCGCCGAGCATTACGACGTGGATGCCACCGGGATTACCTTGTCGCGCAATCAGCATGCCCACGTGAATCGGTTGATCGAAGAACGCGGGCTGCAGGGCAGGGTGCGGATGGAGTTGCGCGACTACCGCGAACTCGATGCCTCTCGACCCTGGGACAAGATCGCCTCGGTTGGCATGTTCGAGCACGTGGGGCAGGCTCGCATGGCGGATTACTTTCGGCAGGTTCGGCGCTTGCTTCGCCCTGGCGGGTTGGCCATGAATCACGGCATTACGGCGGGCGGTACGCGCAATACACAGCTGGGTGCCGGCATGGGCGACTTCATCGAGAAGTACATCTTCCCTGGGGGAGAGCTGATTCACATTTCCGAGGTGATGCGCGCGGTCACCGAGGGCAATCTCGAGACCGTGGACGTGGAGAATCTGCGGCCGCATTACGCTCGTACGTTGTGGGCCTGGAGCGACGCGCTCGAGTCGCAACTGGAGGCCGCGCATCGCATTCTGTCGGGCCCCGACGGCGCCCGTGCGATCCGGGCGTACCGCTTGTATCTGGCCGGCAGCGCCATGAGCTTCGAACAGGGCTGGATTTCGTTGCATCAGGTGTTGTGCCAGACGACGCCCACCGGCGGCAGCGACGAACTCGACTACCCCGCCGAGCGCGAATTTCCCTTCCGGCGCGATTACATGTACGCCTGAATCCGTGATCCCGACGCCACTACTTGCGCCGTGGCCCCCTGGGTGCGGTGGGGCTGGCGGAGTCTTCGGACGCGGGCGTGCCTGAAGCCTGCGAGGCGTACGACACGCCGTGCTGCTGAAGGTAGTCGCGGATCATCTGACGCACCACCTGTGAGGGTGTGAGGTCCTGACCGGCGCACAACGCTTCGAACGCCTGCTTTTTGTGCGGATCGATCAGCAGCGTGAGACGGGCGGTTTTCTTCTCCATGAATCAGCATTCCCTGGCGGTGGACCCGCGATGTTAATCGTTGCGGTGGGGTCTGCGCGACCCTGTGCTGCGGTGCAACGCTGAAGCCACCCTGAGGCATGACACGGTAACGCCGAAGTCACGGCAACCGGATCGATCACGTGTTTGAATACGGTGATAATTATATGTTAATGTTATTTGCATATTAAGCGCCAGCCGTTGAAACTGCGTGAGGGCGCCACTTCCGCCAACTCAAGAGGTTTCGCCGTGCGCTGGACTCCCCCCCCAATGGCTACCGCCCTTCGTGCGACCTGGCGCGAAGGCTATGGCTGGCGTGATTTGCGTCAGGATGCCGTGGCCGGTGCCACGGTTGGCACAGTGGCCATTCCCTTGTCGATGGCGCTCGCCATCGCGACCGGCGTGGCACCGCAACATGGCCTCTACACCGCGATCGTTGCGGGCGCCATCATCGCGTTGCTGGGTGGCGCGCGCTTCAACATCTCGGGGCCCACCGCGGCCTTTGTGGTGATATTGCTGCCCATCGTGCAGCAATATGGTCTGGGCGGTTTGCTGTTGGCCACGCTCATGGCAGGGGCGATCCTCATTGCCATGGGGCTCGCTCGGTTGGGCCGCCTGATCGAGTTCGTGCCGTACCCGGTGATTCTTGGGTTTACTGCCGGCATTGCCGTGGTCATCGCCGGCTTGCAGGTACCTGATTTCGCCGGGCTGAACCTGGCTGCGCTCTCCCGGCTTGGCGATGGGGGAAGGTGGGCCGACCCTTCGGTTTGGGCCAGCCTCGTCGGCTTTCGGGAGCTTGCCGTGGGCCTGGTCACTCTGCTGGTCATCGTGTTCTGGCCCCGGCTGCGCTTGCCGCTCCCGGCGCCGTGGGCCGGGCTGTTGCTGGGCAGTGCCCTGGCCTGGTTCTTCAATCTGGGCGCCGAAGGTGCGCCCGTGATCGACACCATTGCGTCGCGCTTTCAGTGGGAAGCCAACGGCATGCAGGGCAGCGGCATCCCGCCGGTGGCTCCCGAGTGGGTGCTGCCCTGGGACCTGCCGGGCGCCGACGGTCAGCCGCTGCAAGTGGATTTTGCGTTGATTCAGGCATTGCTCGGCCCGGCGATCGCCATTGCCATGTTGGGAGCGATCGAGTCGCTCTTGTGTGCGGTGGTGGCAGACGGCCTCACGCGCACCCGGCATGACCCCAATGCCGAGCTGATCGGACAGGGCGTAGGAAACCTGCTGGCACCGTTCTTTGGTGGTATCACCGCCACCGCAGCGCTGGCGCGTACGGCGACCAACATTCGCGCGGGTGGCCGCTCACCGATCGCGGGCATCGTGCATGCCGGGGTGGTGCTGCTTGCGGTGGTGGCGCTGGCGCCCTGGTTGGGCTACCTGCCCATGGCATCGCTGGCGGCCCTGTTGTTCGTGGTGGCGTGGAACATGAGCGAGGCCAGGCGTTTCGTACATTTGTTGCGTTCGGCGCCGGCGGCCGACGTGGCCGTGCTGCTGGTGTGCTTTACGCTCACCGTGCTGTTCGACATGGTGCTGGCCGTGGCCGTAGGCATCGGGCTGGCAGCCGCCTTGTTCGTGCGTCGCATGGCACTGCTCTCGCAAGCCGTGCATCGAACGCCCGAGGATACGGCCGAGCTCCATCTGCCCACCAACGTAGTGGTGCTCGACATCGATGGTCCGCTCTTCTTTGCCGTGGCCAACAAGGCGCTCGGCGCTCTGCGCCAGGTCGACCCCAAGGTACGCACGGTGATCCTCGACATGCACGGCGTCGTCAGCCTCGACGCCACCGCCATTGCCACACTGCAGAGCTCACTCGAGCCCTTCGAGCACAACGGCGTTGGCATCATCATCAGCGGGCTGTCTCCCCGGCTCTGGCTCAAGTTGCGCCGTGCCGGGCTGCAGCGCGTGCGCGGCAAGCTGGCGTATTGCCGCACACTGGAGAAGGCAGCGGCGTTGGCGCGCCGCTGGCATGCCGAAGCTTCGCCGACCTGAGGTCCGTCCATGGCCGGGGCAAGCCGCTAGCCGTTCCATTACAATCTCTTGATGGCACTCAAAGTCTTCGATCTGGAATGCGCAAACGGCCACGTGTTCGAGGGCTGGTTCTCGTCGCACGACGATTATCACGCGCAACAAGGCCAGGGTTTGCTCACCTGTCCCCTCTGCAATAATCATCGGGTTGCCCGGCGCGTCGCCGCCAGCCGTATCCATACGGGCTCGCGCACGATATCCGGGTCGCACAGTGCCGATGAACAGCAAGCTCACGAGCACAGGGCCGAAGCACGTCGTACCCACGAAGAATCCGTGAGTCACCACGACGCCGAGCGTGCTGGCATCCCGGCCGAAGCGCCACGGCTGTCGCCGGAGCTGCAGGCCCGGTTGATGCAACACATGCGCCAGATGGTGCGATCGGCCGACAACGTGGGCACGCGCTTTGCCGAAGAAGCACGCCGCATTCACGAGGGCGAAGCCCGTGAGCGCGCCATCCGGGGTACCGCCACCCGCGAAGAAGTGGAAGCGCTGGCCGACGACGGCATTGCTGCCATGCCGCTGCCGGCGGCATTTGATGACGACAAGCTGCAGTAAACATCCCTTTCTTCGACGCTGCTTTTGTCGTTCCTGTTCACCGTTGCCTGGTTGCCTGCGCCATGTCTGTTTCTGAATTGTTGATCGGTTTTCACGCTGTCACGGCGCGCTTGCGTCATGCGCCGGAGAGCGTGCGCGATGTTTACGTCGACGGGCGTCGCCGTGACCGTCGCATGCAGCAACTGGTGGAGCTGGCACGGGCGGCGGGCCGCAACATCCATGCTGTGCCCGTGGAGCGACTCGATGGCCTGGCCAAGGGCGGACGTCACCAGGGGGTATTGGCCCAGGCCGAGGCCATCCAGATGGCGAAAGACCTCGACTCCTTGCTGGAAGACCTGGGGGATACGCCCGCGTTGTTGCTGGTGCTCGATGGCGTGACCGATCCTCACAATCTGGGCGCCTGCCTGCGCACCGCCGACGGTGCCGGCGCCCATGCGGTGATCGCACCCAAAGATCGATCCGTGGGGCTCAATGCCACCGTGCGGCGCGTAGCGTGCGGCGCGGCCGATACCGTGCCGTATTTCACCGTCACCAACCTGGCGCGCACGTTGCGGCGTCTGCGCGAGCATGGCATCTGGCTGGTCGGTACCGACGATCAGGCCAGCCATCCATTGCACACCTCAGACGCTCGCCGCGGCACGGCCTGGGTGCTGGGTGCCGAAGGCGAGGGCATGCGTCGGCTCACGCGCGAAACCTGCGACGAACTCGTACGAATTCCCATGGCAGGGTCGGTGGAAAGCCTCAACGTCAGTGTGGCCGCTGCCATCTGTCTCTATGAAACCGTGCGTCAGCGGGCCGACGCGAAGGTCACCTCATCATGAAGTCTGGTATCACGACTCAACTATTGCACGCCGATCGTCGGCAAGGCACCGAGCATGGCGCCGTGCACAAGCCCATGCATACGTCAGCGGCCTACCAGTACGACGATGTCAACGACCTCTGTGCGGTGTTTCAGGGCACACAGGCGGGCTTTTCGTATGCGCGCCAGGGCACCCCCACGACCGCCGCGCTGGAACACAAGATCACCCTGCTCGAGGGCGGCACAGGAACCGTCAGTTTTGCCACCGGCATGGCGGCACTCACCGCGGTGTTCAGCACCTTGCTGCGCGCCGGCGACCACGTTGTGAGCAGTCAATACATCTTTGGCAACACCAACAGCTTGTTCACCACGCTGCAGTGGCTGGGGGTGGAGGTGACGCTGGTCGACCCCACGCGAGTCGAGGCCGTGGCCGAAGCCATCCGACCCGCCACACGACTGGTGTTTGTGGAAACCATCGCCAATCCGGGGGTGCAGGTACCCGACCTGGCCGGCATCGGCGCGTTGTGTCGCGAGCGCGGCCTGCTCTATGTGGTGGACAACACCATATCCACACCGTATCTGTTTCAGCCGAGTGCGGTGGGTGCCGGGCTGGTGGTGAATTCACTCACCAAATACATCGGTGGCCACGGCAATGCGCTGGGTGGGGCCGTGACCGACGTCGGTGGCTTCGATTGGGCAAGCTACCCCAACATTCTCGAGATCTATCAGCAGGGTGATGCCCGTCGATGGGCGCTGACGCAGATTCGCAAGAAGGGGCTGCGCGACCAGGGCGCCACCCTGGCGGCCGAGCCGGCCCACCGTATTGCCGTGGGCGCCGAAACCCTCGCGCTGCGCATGGAGCGGGCTTGTGCCAATGCGCTCGCACTGGCGCAGTGGCTGGAAAACCGGCCCGAAGTGGCCAAGGTGAATTATCCCGGCCTGGCCGGGCATCCCCAGCACGCCTGGGCACGGCAGTGGTTTCATCCTGCCACTCAGCCCGATCAGCCCCGGTTCGGCGCCTTGCTCAGTTTCGAACTGCAGGCGGGGTTCGATTGTCTGCAGTTTCTCAACCAGCTGCAGGTGGTGATCTTGTCCACCCATCTGGGCGACACCCGAACCCTGGCGTTGCCCGCCGCCCACACGATCTATCACGAGATGGGTCCCGAGCGTCGGGCCCAGATGGGTGTTGCCGACAGCCTCATCCGCATATCGGTGGGCATCGAAGACGTCGCTGACCTGCTCGGAGATTTCGAGCAGGCTCTGCAAGCTCTCACTCAGGACTCCCGCGCATGATTTTTGGTAGCGACAACATGGTGGGCGCCTCGGTCAACGTCATGCAGGCGATCCACGAGGCCAATCACGGCAACGCCGCTTCGTACGGCAACGACGAATGGTGCGAGCGTGCCAGCCAGATGATCCGGCAGCGCTTCGAGCACCAGGACGCCCGAGTGTTCTTCGTGGGCACGGGCACGGTGGCCAATTCGCTGGCGTTGTCGGCGCTGGTGCCGCCCTGGGGGGCTGTCTTCGGCCAGACCGATGCCCATATTCTGAGTGATGAATCCACCGCCCCCGAATTGTTCACCGGCGGTGCCCGACTGGTGCCGATCACACCGGTCGACGGCAAACTGCCACTACACGCGCTGCGTGCGGCGATCGAGCGGCCAGGCCATCCTCCGCACGGGCCCGTGCCCGGTGCCATCAGCCTCACGCAATGCAACGAACGGGGTCGCGTGTACTCGCCGGAAGCCTTGAAAGCACTGGCCGATCTGGCTCATGAGCACCAGATGCGCGTGCATATGGATGGTGCCCGCTTTGCCAATGCCGTGGCTGCACTCGACGTGGCCCCGGCCGATCTCTCGTGGCGTGCCGGCGTCGACGTGATGACGCTGGGAGCCTCGAAAAACGGTGCCCTGATGGCGGAGGCCGTGGTGTTTTTCGACCCTTCTCTGGCCGACGGTTTTGCCTGGCGCGTGAAGCGCGCTGGGCAGATGGCCGCCAAGGGCCGGTTCTTTGGTGCCCAGTTCGTGGCCTGGCTCGAAGACGATCACTGGCTGCACCTGGCGCGCCACGCCAATGGCATGGCGCAGCGCCTGGCCATGGGCCTCGAGGTGCTGCCGGGCGTTCGCCTGGCCTGGCCTGCCGAAGCCAACGAGGTCTTCGCGCTCATGCCGCGTACCTTGGCCGAGGCACTCTGGAGCGAAGGTGCGGTGTTCCACCCGTGGCCATTGCAGCCGGCACCCGATGATCCGGTACCGGAGCCCGATCAGGTTCTGGCCCGGCTCGTCACGTCGTTTGCCACGCAAACTCACGATGTCGACGCCTTGCTGACCGCCGCCAACCGTTTGTCCACTATCTGAAGTCGGAGTCGATTCATGCCAAACGCCATCCGCCTGGAAACCCACGGTGGTCCCGAAGTGATGCACTGGGCAAGCGTGGAAGCGCCCGAACCCGGACCGGGCCAGATTCTGGTGCGCAATCGTGCCGTTGGCCTCAATTTCATCGATGTCTACTTTCGCACCGGCTTGTACCCGCAGGCGTTGCCGCACGGACTCGGCATGGAAGGGGCCGGCGAGGTCGTGGCACTGGGCAGCGGTGTAACGTCATTTGCCGTGGGTGATCGGGTGGCCTATGCCGGCGGGCTCGATGCCTATGCCGAGCTCAATGCCGTGGATGCCCTGACGGCCGTGAAGTTGCCCGACGGCGTCAGCTTTGAAGAGGGCGCCGCGCTCGTGCTGAAGGGGCTCACGGTGCGCTATTTGCTGCGCAAGACCTATCCGGTGAGCCAGGGCGAGACCATCCTGTTTCATGCCGCAGCGGGTGGCGTGGGGCTCATCGCCTGCCAGTGGGCGCGTGCCCTGGGCGTGCGTCTGATCGGTACGGTGTCGAGTGCGGCCAAGGCCGAACTGGCCAAGGCCCACGGCGCCTGGGCCGTGATCGATACGTCGCGCGAATCGGTGGTGGATCGGGTGCGCGAACTCACCGAAGGCGCCATGGTGCCGGTGGTATACGACAGTGTGGGCCGAGACACCTTTGAAACCTCGCTCGATTGCCTGCAGCCTCGTGGTCTGATGGTGAGCTTCGGCAATGCGTCCGGTCCCGTCACCGGCGTGAATCTGGGCATCTTGAGCGCCAAGGGCTCCTTGTACGTGACGCGGCCCACGCTGGCGCACTATATGGCCACGCCCGAGATGGCCAGCGAGGCCGCCGACGACCTGTTCGGGCAGGTGCTGGCGGGTCACGTACGCGCCAACATCAATCAACGCTTCAAGGTGCAGGACGCTGCCGCCGCCCATCGCGCCCTGGAGGCCCGGCAGACGACCGGTGCCACGGTGTTGACGCTGGATTGACGCCGCGGCCTGGCGCGCGCGGGATTCCGCGCCTGTGTGCCAGGCTCGCAGAGGCCAGGCCTTCGCGAGTCGGGCCCTACAGATACCAGATGAGGGCCAGCACGGCGACGATGAGCAGCACCCGTACCACCTGATACACCGGGCGGTTCCAGGCCTTGAGCCGACGCCGATATTGCCCCATCAGCCACGACACCCGAAATATCTTGTTGACCCAGCCGGTCTGGTCACCGGCATCGTTGGGCGAGCTCGCGGCCGTCATGAACGTGCGTGAGAACCAGCGATTGAAGCCTTGCGCCCAACGGTAGCGCAGCGGGCGCTCGATGTCGCAGAACAGAATGGTGCGCGTGGAGTCGGCGCCGTTCTCGGCCCAGTGAATGTAGGTTTCGTCGAAGATCACGCTCTGGCCGTCGCGCCAGCTGTAGCGCTCACCATCGACTTCGATGAAACAGCGATCGTCATTGGGCGTGTCGAGACCCAGGTGGTAGCGCAGCGAGCCTGCGAAGGGATCGCGATGCGGGTTGAGGCGGGCACCCGGCGGCAATACCGCAAACATGGCCGCCTTTACCTCTGGAATGCCGCGCAGCAGACGAACCGTTTCGGGGCAGAGCTCGGCCGCCGACGGATGCTGGGCGTCGTACCATTTCAGGTAGAAACGTTTCCATCCCGTTTTGAAAAACGAGTTGAACCCGGCGTCGTCATTGCGCTGGGCCGCCTGAATGCGCTCGGCATCGGCCAAGGCGCGGGCCTCGTTGCGAATCACCTCCCAGTGTTCGTCGAGCACACGCAGGTTGGGAAACTGCGCGGCATCGATGTAGGGTCGCGACGGCACCGCCGAAAACCCGTACATGAACACGTTCACGGGCGCCAGCGCCGCCGAATGATTCACCACGGTGCGAAAGAAGTTGGCCCGGACGCGACCCCGAAAATACACCACCGTGATGGCGCCCAGCCAGAGGGCAATGATGGCCCATTTCATCGCAAGACCCTCAGTGTTGCGCCTCGTGGTGGTAACGGGTGACCCGCTCCACCTCGTTGCGCGAGCCCAGGATGACGCTCACGCGCTCATGCAGCTGGCCGGGCTGTATGTCAAGAATGCGCCCCTTGCCGTTGGTGGCTGCGCCGCCCGCCTGTTCCACGATGAAGGCCATGGGGTTGGCTTCGTACATCAGGCGCAGCTTGCCCGGGCGTTCGGGCTCTCGGGCATCCCAGGGATAGAGAAAGATGCCGCCGCGGCACAGAATGCGGTGCACGTCGGCCACCATCGAAGCAATCCAGCGCATGTTGAAATTGCGCTCACGCGGGCCAGTCTTGCCGGCCAGGCTCTCGTCGATGTAGCGTCGCACGGGTTCGGCCCAGTGCCGCATGTTGGAGGCATTGATGGCAAATTCGCTGGTGTCTGCCGGGATCCGGATTTTCTCGTGTGTGAGCATCCATGAGCCGGTTTCGCGATCGAGCGTGAAGCCATAGGTGCCGGTGCCCACGGTGAGTACCAGCATGGTTTGCGGGCCATACACGGCGTAGCCGGCGGCCACCTGCTCGGTGCCGGGCTGCAGGAAGTCGTCTTCGCAGATCTCGCGCTGATCGCTCTCTACCGGCGCCTTGAGTACCGAAAAAATGGTGCCGATCGACACGTTCACATCGATGTTGGACGAACCATCGAGCGGGTCGAACAGCAGCAAGTAGCCGCCACGCGGATAGGCATGAGGAATCGGGTAGATGGAATCCATCTCTTCAGACGCCATGGCGGCCAGGTTGCCGCCCCACTCATTGGCTTCGAGCAGAATCTCGTTGGACAGCACGTCGAGCTTTTTCTGCACTTCGCCCTGCACGTTGGCTGAATCGAGGCTGCCCAGCACATTGCCCAGCGCGCCCTTGCTCACATGATGACCGATGGTCTTGCACGCCCGGGCCACCACTTCGATGAGCAGTCGCACGTCGGCTGGCAGGGCGTTTTCGAGGCGCTGCTGCTCGATCAGAAACTGGGTGAGGGTTTTGTATTTCACGCGGAGATCTCCAGGGCTTTGGCGATGATTTCGGTGACATTGCGCGAGAGCGTCGGGCTTTGGCGAACCTCGTTCAGCGCGGCCTGCTGCGCCTCTTGCCAGGGCGAGGCGTAGCGCCGGAACTGCTCGAGGGCGCGCGCCAGCCGGGCCGAGATTTCGGGGTTGAGCGCATCAAGCGCCAGTACCTGTCGGGCCCAGAACCGGTAGCCACTGCCGTCGGCTTGATGGAAACCGCGTGGCTGGTTGAGGCAGAACTGAAAGATCAGGGCACGGGCGCGGTTGGGGTTGCGCAGCGTGAAGGCAGGGTGCCGCTGCAATGCCTCGATGTCGTGAACCTGAGCATCGGGCGCGGTGGCCTGCAGGGCAAACCACTTGTCGACCACCAGCGGATCGTGCTCGAAACGTTGGTAGAAATCGGCGAGCGCGCTACCGGTGGCAGCGTTGTCGTGGGCATGGGGCAGCAGACCGCTCAAGGCGGCCATGCGTTCCGTCATGTTGCCGGCTTCTCGGTAGAGTCGGGCGGCCGTGGCCACGGCCTCGTTGGCGCCGCTGGCCAACCAGTATCCCAACGCCACATGACGCAGGTCGCGCAAACCGGTGGAGAGTGGATCCGGCGAGTAGGGCTCCGGCGCCACGGTCTGTTCCACCAATCGTTGCCAGCCCTCGGCCAGCTCGCCGGCCAGGGTGGTGCGCACATGATCGCGCGCGCGAGCCAGCGCCTGGGGGTCGATGGGTGTCATGCGTTCGGCCAGCAGACGTTCGCCCGGCAACGCCAGCGCGCGTGCCCGCCAGGCGGGATCCACGGCCGGATCGTTCAGCACGGCCTGCCAGGCTTGCACCAGGCCGGTCAGGTCGGGCAGCGCCGTTTCGTTCTGCATGGCAGCGGCAGTGCGTAGAATGCAACGGCTGGCGAACTCCTGGCCGGCTTCCCAGCGGGCAAACGCGTTGGGGTCATGCGCCAGGCGCAACGCCAGTTCGGCGTCGTCGGCCTCGTATTCCACGATCACCGGCGCCGAGAAATCGCGCAGCAGCGACGGCACGGGGCGTTGCGGCACATTGATGAAAGTGAACTGCGCTTCGCGTTCGGTGAGTTCGAGCAGCAGGGTATCGTCACTGACCTGCCGAGTGGGCGGTGGCGAGGATTCACCGGCGGTATCGAGCTGCAGCGCCAGGGGCTCGCCCTGTGGGCTCAGCAAGCCCACGGCAAACGGGATGTGTAGCGGTGGCTTCTGCTCGACTCCCAGGCGTGTTTCCACACCGACCGGGGCGCAATGCTGACGCAAGCGCAGCGTTGCCGTTCTGCGTTCAGCGTCGTGTTCGAGCGTAACGGCCACTCGGGGCGTGCCGGCCTGCGAATACCACTGCCGAAAGGCCTGGAAGTCGCGCCCGGGATTCTGTTCGACATAGACCGACTCCATGGCTGCCACGAAGTCGTCGCAGGTGACGGCCTGGCCGTCGTGGCGCTCGAAATAACGGGCCATGCCGGCCTGAAATCCCGCCTCGCCCAGCAGCGTGTGCTGCATGCGAATCACTTCGGCCCCTTTTTCGTACACCGTGGCGGTGTAGAAATTGCCGATTTCCTGGTAGCTTTCGGGGCGGATCGGGTGTGCCATGGGCCCGGCATCTTCGGCAAACTGCGCCGCGCGCAGGGCCTGCACGTCGTCGATTCGCTTGACGGCTCGGGCACTGGCCACGGCCCGCTCCAACGCATCGGCCGGCAATTGGCCGGCGCGCTCGCGAATGGCATCGGCCATCATGTCGGCGGTGAACTCCTGGTCGCGGAACACCGTGAGGCCTTCTTTGAGGCTGAGCTGGAACCAGTCGCGGCAGGTGACCCGATTGCCCGTCCAGTTGTGAAAATACTCGTGCCCGATGACCGCTTCGATGGCACGATAGTTGGCGTCAGTGGCCGTTTCGGGGTTGGCCAGCACATAGGCCGCGTTGAAGATGTTGAGGCCCTTGTTCTCCATGGCGCCCATGTTGAAGTCGCGCGCGGCCACGATCATGAAACGATCCAGATCCAGCTCCAGTCCGAACCGCTGCTCGTCCCAGCGCAGCGAGCGTTCCAGGCTGGCCAGTGCCCACTCGGTGCGATCCGCGTTGCCGGGATCGGTGTATACCTGCAGCAGTACGTTGCGACCGGAGCGCGTGGTGACGGTCTTCTCTCGCCAGTCGAGCTTGCCGGCCACCAGGGCAAACAGGTAGCAGGGCTTGGGGAAGGGGTCGTGCCAACATGCCTCGAGCCGGCCATCGGGCAGGCGAGTTTCGGCCACCAGATTGCCGTTGGAGAGCAACACCGGGCAGCGCTCGGCATCCGCCCGCAAGATGACCGTGAACACCGTCATGACGTCGGGCCGATCCGGAAACCACGTGATCCGCCGAAAACCTTCGGCCTCGCATTGGGTAAAAAAGGCATCGCCCGACAGGTACAGACCCATGAGGGTGGAGTTGGCCGCAGGCCGGCAGCGACTCACGATCTGCACGGTGGCACTCTGACCGATGTCGTGAATCTCCAGCTGTTCGTCTGACAGCTGATAGTGTCCGGGGCCGAGCACGCGATCGTTCACCCGAATGTCCACCAACTCCAGCGCTTCGCCGTCGAGACGCAGTGGCTGATGAACGTCGTTGCCGGTGCGCACTAACTCGTAGACTGCCTGCACCAGGGTGCTCTCGGGATCGAGGTCGAAGCTGAGCCGAGCGCTGTCGATCCGGAAGGGGAAGGGCTGGTAATCTTGCCGTTGGATGGTGATGGGGGTGTCGGTGCGCATGAAGAACCTTGTTGCCGTAACCTTGTCATTCTACCGGGCGCGGCGCGCCATCAGGCACGTAGCCAACCCATCCCCCGGATGCGGAGAATCCCATGAAGTCTCGATCGACCCAAACCCACCGCGGGCGCATGGCCGCAGCCGTGTTGGGCATGGCGGCGCTGGCCGGTTGCGCCACCACACCACCACCGTTTCAGGCCGAAGTCACCACGCTGGCCGACTCGCCGGCCGCGGTGCCGGCCACGCCGCGCTTCCGATTCATCGAGCCCGAACCCGAACGTGCCGGCAGCCTGGCCTGGCGTGCCGAACGCGATGTCATCCGCTCGGGTCTTGAGCGGGTGGGGATGCGCCAGGCCATGGGCGCGGAGTTGCCCCCCGATTTGCTGGTGGCGTTTCACTACCGCACCGAGTCATTCGAGGGCTGGACCGAGGTTGCCGTGCCGGTACCGCTGGGCTACACCATGCTGTGGGGCCCGATCAACGACGGTATCTGGGGCGGTGGCATCATGGCCCAGCCCATGTATCAGTACCAGGCTGTGCCCACCCCGGCGTGGCGCCATGTGCTGGAGATCTCGCTGCGCAGGCCGCAACAGCCTAGTGTTGAGGTGTATCACACACGGGCGGTGCACGAGAGCCGCTCTGACGACCGGCTGGCGGTGTTGCCCTGGCTGGTGGAAGCCGCGCTTGAAGACTACCCGCAAGGGGGCAATCGGTCGCGGATCGTGTCGATTCCGCGGCCGATGCGCTAGCGGGCTTGCCGCCTTTACTTCACGCGGCTCTTGTACTCGTTGGTGCGGGTGTCGATTTCGATCTTGTCGCCGATTTCGCAGAACAACGGCACCGACACCTCGAAGCCCGTGTTGAGCCTGGCGGGCTTGAGCACCTTGCCGGAGGTGTCGCCACGCACGCCGGGCTCGGTGTAGGTGATCTCACGCACCACGGTGTTGGGCAGGTCGACCGAAATGGCACGGTCTTCGTAGAACAGGATTTCGGCCGTCATGCCTTCTTCGAGGTAATTGAGGGCGTCGCCCATGCTCTCGGCCTCGACTTCGATCTGGTTGAACTCGTCGTCCATGAAGACATACATGGGATCGCCAAAGTACGAGTAGCTGCACTCTTTGCGCTCGAGCACCAGCACGTCGAATTTTTCGTCGGCCTTATAGACGGTTTCGGAACCCGATCCGGTGAGGAGGTTCTTGAGCTTCAGCTTGACGACCGCGGCATTGCGACCAGACTTGTTGTACTCGGATTTTTGCACCACGAGCGGCTCGCCGCCGGCCATGATGACATTACCCACACGAAGTTCCTGAGCTGTCTTCACAAAGTATCCCAACGAGAAAGAGTTTTTGCAGCCCGGTATTCTAACCCGAGGGTGGCGTGGGCTACGAGCGTGTCGGCCAGTTCCGGCAGAGATGCCAACTGGCCCGCCCAGCGCTCGGCCCAGGCCTGCCACTCGTGCATCACCTCGTGACGTTGCCAGAACTCGGGCAGCGAGGCTTGCGCGGCGTGGCTGCTGCCATTCCATTGGTGCATGGCGGCAGCCAGGCTGGGTGGCGCGCCGCTGCAAGCGAGCCAGGCGTCGAGCTTGACCGTGTGTGCCGCGTCGGCTTGCGGGTAGGTCTGCCAGATGAACGGCCGTGCCGCCCACTGGGCTCGCACAAAGGAATCCTCGCCTCGAACGAAGTTCAGGTCGGCACTCCAGAGCAGGCGATCGTAGTCGGGCTGCTTCAGGAAGGGCACGCGCTGGATGATCAGTCGCGGGTTGGCGAGCGGCAAGGCCCAGGATTGGCCCGTACCGCCTGCCAGGAGGACGAGGGCGGGCGGACCCTCGCGGGCCCATGGCGCCAGCCAGGCGGCACCCGGTGCGTCCGGATAGGCAAACACGGTGATCAAGCGCCGATACCCGGACACCACCTCGGTGACGGTGTCGAGTGGCACTCCCAGTTGCCGCAGCCATCGACCGCGTGACTCGGCGTCGGCCTGCCAGCAGACTCGCGCCTCGATCAGGCCGGGTTCGCGCAGCAGGCCGCCGGTGCGACCGGTGAACCCGGGAAACCAGAAAGTCTTGCGCTGGCCGCCAGGTTGCGGAGATTCCAGGCCGTGGCAGCCTGCCACCCAGTCTTCAGCGCTGAGATATTCGAGGTTGTACCAGCGCTGGTCGGGCGGCATCTGTGCCACGAAGCGCTCGGGCAAGTCACAGCCAAATGCCTCGATCACGCAGGGCGCCGGGGCGGGCCAGGCAACGTCGTCGTGCCAGTGGTGCAAGGCGATACCGGTGCCGAACGGCTGTGTGTCGGCATCAACGGTCACCCCGGGGGCCAGGCGCTGCAGCGCCTGCAGATCGTCGACCCATAGCCGTACGGCGGCGCCGTGACCTTGCGCCAGGCGGCGGGCCAGACGCCAGCACACACCCAGGTCGCCGTAGTTGTCGATCACCCGGCAAAACAGATCTACCTGCGCAGACACGGGCATTCAGCGTCGGCGCTTCTTCTGATTGCCCATGAGAATGGCCATGGCCTTGGGGTCGTTCTCGAGCGGCTTGCGGGCTTCGGCCAGCACGGCCATACCGCGCTTGACGGCCGGGCGCTCACCGATCTCGTCGAACCAGCGCCGCACGTGTGGCAGACCCTTGAACGATATGCCCTGACGCTCGTGGCCGGCAAACCAGGGCCAGACCGCGATATCGGCGATGCTGTAGCGCTTGCCGCCGAGATAGGGCGATTCGGCCAGACGATCATTGACCACCCCATAGAGCCGCTTGGCCTCGTTGGTGTAGCGGTCGATGGCGTAGGGCAGCTTCTCGGGAGCGTAGATCCGGAAGTGATGATTCTGGCCCAGCATGGGGCCCACACCGCCCATCTGGAACATCAGCCATTGCAGGATATCGAAGCGCTCGGTGTCACTGCGTCCGAGCAGGCGTCCGGCCTTGCTGGCCAGGTACACCAGGATGGCGCCAGACTCGAACACGGCGTAGGGCTTGCCGCGTGGCCCATTGGGATCCACGATGGCCGGAATCTTGTTGTTCGGGCTGATGGCGAGGAAATCCCGCTTGAACTGGTCGCCTGCACCGATGTTCACCGCATGCACGGTGTAGGGCAGCTTCAGTTCTTCAAGCGCAATATGCACTTTCTGGCCGTTGGGGGTGGGCCAGGTGTACAGCGCGATTGGCGCGCTGGAACCGCGAGATGTGGCAGCCATGCGGAGCATCCTCAGTGGTGACAGTCCCGGCAGTGTAGCCATCCGAGTGCGTCACGACCAAGCGATCCGGCCGATTCTTGTGTTGAAGTGGCATTGCCGTCAGGCGACAGCGTGCTGGCGGTCATCGGTGAGCACCTCGAGAGGCTGTTCGCAAGCCCCTCGCCAGGTCTCGCCCAGGCGGGCAAGGCCTGGCATCTTGCGCAGGATCAGTATGGGCCCTTGCTGGTATTTACCTTGACGTCCTTGAACTTGGCGGCCAGCGTTTCGGTGGCTCGCGCCAGCAGGGCGCCGTCGAGCCCCACGGCCACGAACACGGCACCGTTGGCGATCCAACGTTGGCACATTTCGGTATTGGAATGCAGAATGCCTGGCGCCTTGCCGGCCGCCAGAATGCGTTCGATGGCGTCGTCGATGGCGGCCTGCACCTCGGGATGGCCCGGATTGCCGATGTGCCCCATGGTGGCCGAGAGGTCGGCCGGCCCGATGAAGACTCCGTCAACGCCCGGCACGGCCGCGATCGATTCGAGATTGGCCAGTGCCTCGGGGGTTTCGAGCTGCACCATCACGCAGACTTCGTCGTTGGAGCGGTGCAGATAATCGGGAATGCGGTTCCAGCGCGATGCGCGGGCACCGGCGCTGCCGATGCCGCGGATGCCATCGGGCGGGTAACGGGTGGCGGCAACAGCGGCGGCGGCTTCCTCGGCATTCTGCACCATGGGGATCAACAGATTCTGTACGCCCAGATCGAGAATCTGCTTGATCCGCACGCTGTCGTTCCATGGCACGCGAACCACGGGAGAGGTGGGGTAGGCGGCAGCAGCCTGCAACTGCTCGAGCATGGTGGTGAGCGTGTTGGGCGAGTGCTCGCCATCAATCAGCAACCAGTCGAAACCGGCGCCGGCACAGATCTCGGTGGTGTAGCTGTTGCCCAGCACCAGCCACAGGCCGATCTGGGTGCGGCGCTCGAGCAGCGCTGCCTTGAACGAATTCTTGAGAAGGTCCATGAATCACACGGCGGGTCACGCCCGCAAACAGGAAAGGAGTCGAGGTTGAGGCACCCTCGCCGGATGGCGGGCAGTGCCTCGCGGCAAATCGGGGGAGCCGTGGTCGCCAGGCCAGCGAGGTCTTGCCCGGTGCCACGTTGGGTGCGTCCGGGTTCGGGTCAGGCGAAGTGGCAGCTCACCACGCCCATCGGGCCGTAATCCACATGGAAGGTATCGCCCGAGCGCGCCGGCACGGGCCGCGTGAACGAACCGCCCAGAATCACCTGACCCGCTTCGAGCGTGACGCCATAGGGGGCCAGCTTGTTGGCCAGCCACACCACGCCATTGACCGGATGGTTGAGCACGCCGGCCGCCACACCGGTTTCCTCGATCACGGCATTGCGCGACATGATCGCGCTGACCCAGCGCCAGTCGAAGTCGCCGATGCGGGCAGGGCGTCCACCCATCACCACGCCAGCGTTGGCGGCGTTATCCGAGATCGTGTCGAACACTTTGCGAGTGCGACCCGACTCGGGGTCGATCGATTGCGAACGGGCATCGATGATCTCGAGCGCAGGCACCACGTACTCCACCGCGTCGTACACATCGAACAGGGTGACGTTGGGGCCGCGCAGCGGTTTGCCCAGAATGAAGGCCAGTTCGACCTCGACCCGAGGCACGATGAAGCGGTCGTTGGGGATCACGCCGCCATCCTGGAAGAACATGTCGTCGAGCAGCGTGCCGTAATCGGGTTCGTTGATGTTGGACGATTGCTGCATGGCGCGCGACGTGAGCCCGATCTTGTGGCCCTTGACCACGCGGCCTTCGGCCACCTTCATGTCCACCCAGGTGCGCTGCACCGCATAGGCGTCTTCGATCGTGATGTCGGGGTGGTCGAGCGAAACCTGGCGGATCTGCTGGCGGGTTTTTTCGGCCTCATCGAGGCGGGCGGCAATCTGGCGAATGGTGTCTTCGTTGAGCATCGGTGACCTCACTGGCGAAAATCGGCTTCGGCAACGATGGTGTTGACCAGACGGCCCACCCCTTCGATCTCGGTCACGACCTCATCGCCCGGTTTCGTATCCACGATGCCGTCGGGCGTGCCGGTAAGAATGATGTCGCCGGGCTCGAGCGTCATGAAACTGCTGAAGTACGCAATCAGGGCGGGGATGCCGAACACCATGTCGCGAGTGTTGCCTTCCTGGGTGACCTTGCCATTGACGGTGGTGCGCAGGTTGAGGTTCATGGGGTCGGCGATGTCGTCACGATCCACGAACCAGGGTCCCAGTGGTGTACACGTGTCGCGACTCTTCACGCGCAGGTTGGGTCGATACCAGTTTTCAAGGTAGTCGCGCAGCGCGTAATCGTTGGCCACGGTGTAGCCGGCCACCACATCGTAGGCGTGCTCGGGCTTCACATCGCGGGCGCGGGCGCCGATCACCACCACCAGCTCGCACTCGTAGTGCATGTAGGTGACATCCGCGGGCCGCATCGTGCGTTGACGATGCCCGATGAAGGTGTTGGCCGCCTTCAGAAAGCCCAACGGCTCTTCCGGCGCCTTGAAGGCCAGCTCCTTGGCATGATCGGCGTAGTTGATGGCCAGGGTGAAGGCGGTACGCGGCTCGATGGGCGGCAACCAGACCACATCGCTTTCGCTCACTTCGCGGCCATCGGCCAGGCGCAGGCGATCATGGGCGGTGGCAGTGGCCAGCATCACCTGATTGTCGTAGCGGACACGGGCGTGTTTCATGCAGTAGTCTCCTCAGGCAGCCGTCAGGGCAGTGTGCAGTTCGCCGAGGCCATCGGCGCGAATGATGAAACGCTGGCCGGCCCGCACACGAGGCGAGTGGGCGGGAATGCCCAGCAGCAAGACATCGCCGGCTTCGAGTGTCATGAACTCGGTGACATCGGCCACGGCCTGCGCCACATTGCGTACGCGGTCGCGTGTGGTGGTGGTCCAGGCCTCGCCATCGTCGATAACGACGCTGATGTCGAGCTGATCGGGATTGCCCACGGCATCGGCCGGCATGCACTCGCCCATGGGGCAGAAGCCGTCGCGGCATTTCTGCTTGATGGCCGGGCGATAGAACGATTCGTGCGGCACGGTGAGGTCGGCCACCAGGCGATAGCCGGCAATGTAGTTGGCCACCTGATCCGGCTTGACTGCGGTGGCCCGGCGGGAAAACTGGATGCCCAGACACGCCCCTACCCAGACTTCGGGGACGTCGGCGGGCAACGACACCGTGTCACCGTTGCGGGCATAGGTATTGGCCGGCTTGATATAGAGCACCGGGGCCTTGGGCGGGGCCTTGTAGGGAGGCTCATTGGCCTTGTCGCCGAGCTCGGCCAGAAACGCCGGGTCGTTGAGCATCAGGCCCACCACGGTGCGTGGCGCGCCTGTGGCGGCCGGTTGGGCAAGGTGGGCAAAATCCGTGATCTGGGACATGAAATCTCCTGAGGTCTGGTTCAGTTGCCGGCCGCGGTACGGCGGGCTGCCAGATAGTCGCGATAGTTGCTTTGCTTGTAGTTCAGTACGGGGTCGGCCTCATCGAGCTGCAGTGTGAGGCCCAGCGGTCGTTGCGCCATGATGTCGGCAGTGGCCTCCTTCAGGGCGGCGAAGGTGCGCTCGGCGCAGGCTTCGCGATCGGCCAGCGATCGGCCATGGCCAACCTTGAGCACCACATGGATGAAGGCGTTGTCGGGATGGCCGTCGGCAATGCGGTAGCGCGCCACAGGCACGGCGCGCGTACGGGCACCGGCCAGGGGGAAGATGCTGCCATCGCCTACCGCCGCGTCCTGTATCGTTTGCATCAGGGGGTCGAGATCGAGCCTGGATTCCAGGTTGGCGGAGTATTCGATCCAGATATGAGGCATGAAAAGCTCCTGCTGGCAGTGCTGGGCATCGCCAAGGTTGTTATCATGTTAATGATATATCGGATGTCAAGCTGCCGCCACTGAATCGGCCCGCTTGCTCGACATCCCACTATCATAGTCGCGAGCCGCGGTGCCGCATTGACAGGCGGCCGAAACTTCGAGATCATTAACGAGTTAATTAATTCACGCACGCCATGCTGCCGGCCAGCCCATTGAGGCAGGCCGAAGGTTTTGCTGCCACCCCCATCACTGGTAAAGGAGTCGTATCGTGACGATCAAGCATTGGATCAATGGCAAGCAGGTTGACAGCGCCGAGCACTTCACCACCTGGAACCCGGCCACCGGCGAAGCCCTGGCCGAGGTAGCCGCCGCGGGCGAGAAGGAAGTTGCCGCGGCCGTGGCTGCTGCCAAAGAGGCCTTCCCCAAGTGGGCCAACACGCCCGCCAAGGAGCGTGCCCGCCTCATGCGCAAGTTGGGCGAACTGATTCAACAGAACGTGCCCATGCTGGCCGAGCTCGAAACCCAGGACACCGGCCTGCCCATCAGCCAGACCACCAAGCAGCTCATTCCCCGCGCGTCGGACAACTTCAATTTCTTTGCCGAAGTGTGCACCCGCATGAACGGTCACACCTATCCGGTAGACGACCAAATGCTCAACTACACGCTCTATCAGCCGGTAGGCGTGTGTGCACTGATTTCGCCCTGGAACGTGCCGTTCATGACGGCCACCTGGAAGACGGCTCCCTGCCTGGCGTTGGGCAATACGGCTGTGCTCAAGATGTCCGAGCTGTCGCCACTCACGGCCGATCAGCTGGGCCGCCTGGCGCTCGAAGCCGGCATCCCGCCGGGCGTGCTCAATGTGGTGCAGGGTTATGGCGCCGATGCCGGCGATGCCCTGATACGCCACCCCGACGTCCGCGCCATCTCGTTCACTGGCGGTACGGTCACGGGCAAGAAGATCATCGCCAACGCCAACGGCATCAAGAAGTTCTCGATGGAGCTGGGTGGCAAGTCGCCCGTGCTGGTGTTTGACGACGCCGACCTCGATCGCGCGCTCGACGCCGCGCTGTTCACCATCTTCTCGCTCAACGGCGAACGCTGCACGGCGGGCTCGCGCATCTTCATTCAAGAGAGCGTGTACGACAAGTTCGTCAAGGAGTTCGCCGAACGTGCGCAACGCCTGGTGGTGGGCGATCCGATGGATCCCAACACCAACCTCGGGTCGATGATCACCCGCGAGCACTGGGAAAAGGTCACCGGCTACATCAAGCTGGCCGAACAGGAAGGCGCCAGGATCCTTGCCGGTGGCCCCGACAAGCCTGAAGGCCTGCCGGCCCACCTGGCCAAAGGCAATTTCGTGCGGCCCACGGTGCTGGCCGATGTCGACAACCGCATGCGCTGTGCCCAGGAAGAAATCTTCGGACCGGTGGCTGCCTTGCTGCCCTTCAAGGGCGAAGAAGACGGCCTGGCTCTGGCCAACGACATCAAATACGGCCTGGCCAGCTACATCTGGACCAACGATCTCGGCAAGGCGCATCGCGTTGCCCGCGGCATCGAGGCCGGGATGGTCTTCATCAACAGCCAGAACGTGCGCGATCTGCGCCAGCCGTTTGGCGGCACGAAAGAGTCCGGCACCGGGCGCGAAGGCGGCGAGTACAGCTACGAGGTGTTTGCCGAAGTGAAGAACGTGTGCATCTCGATGGGCAGCCATCACATCCCGCGCTGGGGCGTGTAAGCCGTATCGAACCTACTCGGGGTTCGTCACCAGACGTGCCCCGAGAAAGTCGACCATCGAGCGCGCCGCTGGCGGCAACAGGCCGGGCTCGCGCAGATAGACCGCGAAACGGCGACGCGTCCAGTCGTCGCGCAGAGCAATGATGCTTAGCTGATCGGCGCCGGCAAACACTCCCATCACTTCGCGTGGCAGTACCGTGATGGCCAGGCCGGCGAGGATCACCCGCACGGCGGCATCGAAATTCGACACCACCACGCGCCAACGCACGGCAGTATTGTGCTCGGCCGCTGCCCGGTCGAGCATGCGCGTGACCGCCGACGACGGCGGCAAGCCGACAAACGGGTAGGGCAGGGCGTCGGCCAGATACAGGCTGTCGTGTTTGGCCAGCGGATGATGGCGCGGCACGGCCAGTACGAGATCGTCGTGCCGGTAGGGGATCTGATGCAGGTCGCGAGCTTCCACCTGATCCCAGCACACGCCCAACGCGGCGCTGCCATCGCGCACCGCGCGCACCACGCCCTGACTATTGGCCTCTTCCACCTCGACCTGAATGGCCTGATGGGCCGGCTCCCGCATGAAATCGGCGATGTCATCCAGCAGGGATTCGGCGATGGCTGAAGCGCTGGCCACGATGCGTACCTTGCCCTGCACCCCGGCAGCAAATGCCTGAACATCGGCATCGATGCGCTGCAGGATGTGCAAGAGACTGCGCGTGTGCTCCAGCACGGCTTCGCCCGCGACGGTAGGCGCCACGCCGTGACGAGCACGATGCAACAACTTGACGCCGAACCGTTCCTCCAGCTGACTCATGCGCTTGCTCACGGCCGATGGCTCGATATGCGCCTGCAGAGCCGCACGCTTGATGTTGCCGGCATCGCAAACGGCAGCAAACAGTTGCAGTGACTTGAGATCGGGGGTGTGCATGCGAGGCTCGGCCTGAGAGATTCCGGTTGGGAATTTCAAAAGCGAAAATATAGCAATTGTCAGCGCTTTACAGAAATCCTACATTGCTTCCGACGCCTCGCGTTGCAGGCTGTTGCAGCGCCACCGCTGCAAGGCATTCATACACAGGAGGAAGACAATGACCACAAATTCCTGGATCCGCAAGGCAGGCGGCTGGATGGTGGGCAGTGCCATGGCGCTGGCCGCTGGCGGCGCGATGGCACAGTCCGGCAGCGTGCGCCTGATTCTGCCGGTGAGTGCCGGCTCGGGTGTGGACACCATCGTGCGGGCCGCGCAAGATAAATTGAGCGAGCATCTTGGCCGATCGGTCGTCATCGAGAATCTGCCCGGCGCGGGTGGCGTGACCGGCACGCACGAGCTGGTGAAGGCCAAGCCCGATGGCCACACCTTTGGTATCGTCTCCAACAATCACGCCGTGAACCCCAGTGTGTTCAAGTCGCTGCCTTACGACAGCCTCGACGACATCACGCCCATCTCGGTGCTGGGCAGCACGCCGTTCGTGCTGGTGGTCAATCCCGACCGAATCCCTGCCCGCAACGCCAAGGAGCTGCAGGCGCTGCTGCAAGACAACCCGGGCAAGTACAACTACGCCTCGTCGGGCAACGGCACCATCATTCATCTGGCCGGCGCCATGTTCATGCAGGCGGCCGACGTCGAGGTGCAGCACATCCCCTACAAAGGCATGGGGCAGGCCATCACCGACCTGATCGGCGGGCAAGTGGAGATGGGCGTGGCGGCATTGCCGGCCGTGCAGGGCCACCTGAAGAGCGGTACGCTGTACCCCATCGGCGTCATGGGTCAGGAGCGCGTGGCCTTGATGCCCGATCTGCCTACCATCGCCGAGCAAGGGTTCCCCGAGGTCGACATGGCAGGCTGGTTTGCCGCCGTGGCGCCGGCTGGGCTGCCCGACGACACCCTGCAAACCCTGCATGAGGGCATCGTGGCAGCGTTCACCGATCCGGCGGTAGAAAAGCGTCTGAACGAACTGGCAAGCGCCGTTCATCCCGATCGTCCGGACGAGGCGCGCGCCTTCATGACCAGCGAACAGCAGCGCTTTGGCGACATCGCCCGGGCCTCCGGTTTGCAACCCGATTAACGTCGTTCCCATGCCGATCGTCTGACGCGCGTCGACAGGCTGGCCGGCTTCACTTGATTGCACGCTTTCTGCCATGACCCAAACGCTCGAACTTCCTGGTCGCATCCTGTTTCTCAGTTCCGATCCTGCCCAGATTGCCGCCCAGTTCAACGGCCGCAACCTGCCGTGGGACGAGGTGGCGGCGCTGCGCAACGATGTCTCCACCGACGAGATGACACCGCAGATCACGGGCACGTTGTACGACGAACGCCTGGGTGGCGTATTGCTGATCGCCTACGCCGCGGGTGGTGAGAGTCCGATCGGCCGAGAACAGATCCGGCAGGGCGGCTTCAGCGTGATCGTAGGTGGCAAACGCTACGGCAAGGGCTCATCGCGCGAACACAGCCCGTTGGCCCACAAGCACGCAGGCATCCGTTTGATCGTGGCGGAGAGTTTCGAACGCATTTTTCGACAGAATTGCGACAACCTCGGGCTGTTCACTTCGACCGACATGGGCCTGATCCCCCGCCTCCAGGCGGGAGAGACCGCATCGATTGCCGAATTGCTGGTCGGGCGCGACCCGCTGGCGGTGGCCTTGCTGCGTTACGGCGGCTTGCTGCCGTACACCAGAGCGCATCCCATGACGCCGGAGGCGGCCGCAGCCGACACTGTGGCGCCTGGTCCGATGACGCTGGTCGAGAAGATTCTGGCCCGACATGCGGTCAGTCGCGAGTGGCCCATGACGCCGGGCGCGGGGTCGTTCGTGCGTACCGACTGGCGCTTCAGTCACGAGTATTACACCGGCATGATCGCGCACCTGATTCACGATCACTTCGGTAACCCGGCGCCCATGTACGATCCTTCCACCACACTGCTGTTCGAGGATCATCTGAGTTACGCCCATCGCAGCCCGGTGCATCTCAAGCATGGTCTGCTGCCCGGGGTGCAGAAGTTGTCGCAGGAACACCAGGCGTTTGGTGAACAGTACGGTATCCGCAATCACGGCCGTCTGCCCAATGGCGAAGGCTCCGAGGGGATCTGCCATGCCGTCATGACCGAGCGCTATGCGCTGCCCGGCCAGGTGGTGGCAGGCACCGATTCGCACACACCGCACTCCGGCGCCCTGGGTTGTCTGGCGTTCGGTGTGGGCTCAACCGATATGGCCAGCTGCATGGTGCACGGCATCACGCGCTTTACCGTGCCGCAAACGCTCAAGGTGGAGCTCACCGGCCGCCTGCCTGCCGGGGTCACCACCAAAGATCTGGTGTTGCATTTGTTGGCGCGCGACGATTTGCGCCAGGGGGCGGGGCTCAACGTGGTGTTCGAGTTCTGCGGCCCGGCCGTGGCCACGCTGAGCATCGACGAACGCGCCACGCTCACCAATATGGTGGCCGAACTGGGTGGTTTCACGGGCATCATGGCGCCTGACGACATCACCGTCGAATTCCTGCAACGTGTGCGTGGCGTCGATGTCGAGATCGAACCGTGGATGCACAGCGACCCCGACGCCCACTACGCCAATCACATCACCGTCGATTGCCATGCCATCGACGTGATGGTGGCCGCGCCGGGCGATCCGGGCAACAGCCTGCCGCTCCGCCAGGTGGCAGAGCGGCCACGCGTCGGCATCGCCTATGGCGGGTCGTGCACGGCCGGCAAGCGGGAAGATTTCGATCAGTATTTTGCGGTGTTGTCCTGGGCCCGAGAACGCGGCCTGGGTGTGGCGCCGGGAGTGGAGCTCTATCTGCAATATGGCACGCTGGCCGTGCGCGATTACTGCGAAACGCGCGGCTATCTCGACACCTTCCGTGATCTGGGGGCAGAGATTCTCGCCCCGGGTTGTGGTGCCTGTGCCGGCGGAGGGCCAGGCTCCTCGCGCGAAGCGCGGGAAGTGACAGTCAGTGCCATCAACCGCAATTTTCCCGGCCGCTCCGGTCCGGGTAGCGTGTGGCTGGCCAACCCGGCTACGGTGGCCGCCTCGGCCATTGCCGGCGAGCTGATGTCGTTTGCCGAGCTGCAGGCGCGGCACGGCGGCAGGTAAGGCACCCCGTCATCGCCTGGATTTGCCGTTGCCCGCCTGATGCTGCGATGGCATCGGATTGCCGGCTGGAGCGGGCTCTCAGGCAGTGGGTCGTTCGCGCGCCGGCAACCGGCAAAGATCGGCAATGCCGCATTCGCGACACCGTGGCTTGCGCGCCAGGCACACGTAACGGCCATGCAGGATCAGCCAGTGATGGGCATCGAGCAAAAATTCGCGCGGCACGCGCTTGAGCAAGGCCTGCTCCACCTCGAGCACGTTCTTGCCGGGCGCCAGCCCGGTACGGTTGCTGACCCGAAAGATGTGGGTATCGACGGCCATCGCCAGCTGGCGAAAGGCCGTATTGAGCACCACATTGGCCGTCTTGCGGCCAACGCCGGGCAGGGCTTCGAGGGCTTCGCGGGTGTCCGGCACGTCGCCGCCGTGTCGCTCGATCAGAAACTGGCACGTCGCCACCACATTCTTTGCCTTGGTGCGGTAGAGCCCGATCGTCTTGATGGCATCGGCCACGCCGGCCTCACCCAGCGCCACCAGCGATTGCGGGGTGGGGCAGCGGGCAAACAGGGGTCGAGTGGCGAGATTCACCGAGCGGTCAGTGGCTTGCGCCGATAGCATCACGGCAATCAGCAACTCGAAGGCATTGCGGTACTCGAGCTCGGTTTGTGGGGTAGGGTTGGCCGCGCGCAAGCGCTCGAACATGGCCTGAATGTCAGGCCGTGACATCTTGCGACTCATGATGCTGGCTTTTGACGCCGGGCACGCGCGCGCGCAAGGGCAGCCGCCACCGCGGCCCGCCGAGCCTCGGCGGGGTCGTTGGCACGCGCGACCCCGGCCGTGTCTGACGCGAACGGCGCCGAGTGGTTTGCCGGGTGTGGCTCCGCCGACCCGGCAGCGGGTCCGGCAACATCGGCGGCATCGGGTCGGCGACTGTGCGCCACGGTCTCGAGCCTGGCCAGTCGGTCGCGCCGGGCCTCATAGGCTTGCCGCGCAACGTCGGCATCGGCGGGTGACCACCAGCGTTCGGGTTGCGTTGGCACCATGTCGATGCAATCGACCGGGCATGGCGCCACGCACAGATCGCATCCGGTACAACGGTCGGGCAAAACCGTGTGCATTCGCAAATTGGCACCAACGATCGCATCGACCGGACAGGCCTGGATGCACAGGGTGCAACCAATGCAGTGGGTTTCGTCGATCACGGCCAATTGGAGCGGCCCATGCTCGCCGCGCGAGGCATCCAGCGGCTTCTCGGACACACCGAGACGCTGTGCCAGCGCGACGATACCGGCTTGACCGCCGGGGGGACACCGGTTGACGTCGGCCTCGCCTTGCGCCATGGCTTCTGCATAGGGACGACAGCCGTCAAAGCCGCATTTGGTGCATTGCGTCTGCGGCAGAATCGCGTCGAGGCGGTTGGCCAGCTCGGCCTGCTCCACGGACAGAAACGGGGTCGTGAGTGTCATTCGGTATCGAATTGGCGAACGAATTCGGCCACCTGAGGGCAAATGGTCTGGCGCCAGCGTCGCCCCGAGAAAATGCCGTAATGGCCGCAGCCGGGAGCAATGTAATGACGTTTGCGGTGATCGGGAATATTGTCGCAAAGGCGCCCGGCGGCCTCGGTCTGGCCCAGCCCGGAGATATCGTCGAGTTCGCCCTCGATGGTAAAGAGAGCCACGTCGCGGATGGCGCCGGGGTCGACCTTTTGCCCTGCCACTTCCCAGGTGCCCAGCGGCAGACGATATTCCTGAAACACGATGCGGATGGTGTCGAGGTAGAACTCGGCTGCAATATCGAGCACCGCGTTGTACTCGTCGTAGAAGCGACGATGCGCTTCGGCATCCTCATCGTCGCCCTTCACCAGGTGCTCATAGAACTCGTAGTGCGATTGCAGATGTCGATCGGGATTCATCGACACGAACCCGGCATGTTGCAGAAACCCGGGATACACCTGGCGGCCGGCGCCCGGATAGCGGGGCGGCACGCGATGGATGAGATGGTTCTCGAACCAGCTGAACGGCTTGGTGGAAGCCAGGCTGTTCACCTGCGTGGGCGAGCAGCGCGGATCGATCGGCCCACCCATCATGATCATCGAGCGTGGGCAGGCGGGGTCGTCTTGTGCGGCCATCAGCGACACGGCGGCCAGCACCGGCACGGTGGGTTGGCACACGGCCATCACATGGGTATCGGGCCCCAGATGCCGCAAGAACTGTTGCACGTAGCCGACGTAGTCGTCGAGGCTGAAGCCGCCTTCCGAGCTTGGCACCATGCGCGCATCGACCCAGTCGGTGATGTAGATGTCGTGTGCCGGCAACAGGGCCCGCACCGTGTCGCGCAACAAGGTGGCGTGGTGACCGGACAACGGCGCCACGATGAGGATCACCGGGTCGGCGGGCCGGTCGGCCGGCACTTGCCGCCGAAAATGCACCAGATCGCAAAAGGGCAGGTCCAGCGCCACTTCGGGTGTGACGTCGACGGTGCGACCCTCCACCACGGTGTCGTGAATCTGCCACCCGGGTTTCTCGTATGTTTTGCCCAGCCGGAACATCAGTTCGTAGTTGGCCGCGATACGCCGCGACATGGGCGTGTAGGCCAGGGGGCTATAGGGGTTGGTGAAGAGCTGCGCGCCAACATTGGCAAAGGCAGCCATGGGCGCCAGCCAGGAACGTTGAAAATCTTGAAACTGATACAGCATCGATCGGACCCCTGGAACGGCTGCCGGCTGGCCTCAGCGCCCGATGCTCGCGGATTGGCGGCAGGGGAGGTTCGGGGAGGCATGAGAGCCATACCAGCGGAATAAGCTTATGCTTGCGACTTATTCTATTGCATTGCCACACCCCAACACCCGGCCGAGCGTGGCGACGACGCAACGTTGGCGCGACAGGTTGGGGGCTAAGGGTCTTACGGCGCCGGCACGGCGTGGCTTTAACGACCGTGTGGCGGTGCAGGGTAGGGGTTTACCAGTAATTCTCGACGGCCAGGTTGCCCGGGCGCCCGCGTCGGGGTGCCCGAAAGCCTCTGTCTTGAAGGCGTGAACGCAAGTCGCGCACCATGTCGGGGTTACCGCACAACATCACGCAGTTGTCTTCGGGCTCGAGCGGCGAGCCCACGTGACGTTCGAGCTCACCCTGATCGAGCAGGGTCGTGATGCGCTGATTCAGGCAACCTGGGTGCTGCGCACGCGTGATCACCGGCACGTACACGAACTTGCCCGGCTCCTGGCGGCAGAACTCACCGAACACCGGATGTTGCGGCAGCGCGCGCAGCGTATCGGCATAGGCCAGTTCATCGGGCGTGCGGGCGCTGTGCACCACGATCAGTCGACGGTAATCTTCCCAGGCGTGGATATCGCCCAGAATCGACAGAAAGGGCGCAAGACCGGTGCCCGATGCCAGCATCCAGAGGTTGCGTGGGGTTGCCACCCCATGAGCGAAGCGCTCGGTGGTGAGAAACCCATTGGGCGACTTGTCGACATAAATGGTGTCGCCCACCTTCAGGTGTTCGAGCGTGCCGGTAAACAGACCGCCCTCGACCACGATGGAAAAGAACTCCAGGTGTTCGTCGTAGGGCGACGACACCATGGAGTAGGCGCGCCACACGATCTCGTCGCTGCCCGGCGGCCTCACGCCGAGCCGGGCAAACTGGCCAGCCGCGAAGCGATAGCCGGGCGCACGCGTGCAACGGAAGGAAAACAGCTTGCCTGGCACCCAGGTATGGATCCAGGTAATGCTCTCGAGTGTGTACTTGTCGTCGGTCATGCGCGAATCAGCGCTCGAGGTGCTGAAGCTTGTCGGGCACATCGGCCCAATCGTCGGCGTCGGACGGGGCGTCTTTCTTGCGAGTGATGGCAGGCCACTGCGGCGACAGCTCGGCGTTGATCTCGATGAACTTCATCTGGCTGGCCGGTACGTCTTCTTCGGGGAAGATGGCATTGACCGGACACTCGGGGATGCAAACGGCGCAGTCGATGCACTCGTCGGGATCGATCACCAGAAAGTTGGGACCCTCGCGAAAACAATCGACAGGACAGACATCGACGCAGTCGGTGTACTTGCACTTGATGCAGCTTTCGGTGACGACGTGGGTCATGAACAGGGCTCCATTGCAGGCGAAAAACAGGCCATCGCCTGTCGTACCCTGGCATTTTACCCGTGTGCCACATAACGTTCCGGCATAACCCCAATGTCGGCAGGGCTTCCCGGCTTCTCCGGCGGCGCAGCGCCGGTGTTGCCTTGTCAAGTGAGCCACAGGCGTTGTGCTAAGGTTTGCGGTTACCCGTTACTTCCAGTGGTTTCTCGCCATGCGTCACTCCTTGTCAACCTTGCGCAAACGCCTGCAGAACGGGCGCAAGCTGTCCATGCTCACCTGTTACGACGCCGGTTTCGCGCGTGCGATGGATGAAGCGGGCATCGATTCACTGCTGGTGGGCGACACCCTGGGCATGGTGGTGCAGGGGCATGATTCCACCTTGCCCGTCAGCGTGGCCGACATCGCCTATCACGTCAGCTGCATCGCGCGCGGGTCACAGCACCCCTGGCTGGTGGCCGACATGCCGTTTGGCAGCTACCACGAAAACCCTGAACAGGCCGTGCGCAATGCCGTGACGCTGATGCAGGCGGGTGCCCAGATGGTCAAACTCGAGGGAGGTGCCGAGTATGCCGAAACCGTGCGCCGTCTGGTGACGGCCGGCATCCCGGTGTGTGGCCATGTGGGTCTGTTGCCACAGCATATTCACGCCATGGGGGGATTCCGCGTGCAGGGCAAGGAGGCTGCCCAGGCCGACCGTATCGTGGCCGATGCGCTGGCCCTCGAGGCGGCGGGCGCGGCCATGCTGGTGATCGAAGGCGTGCCCGAACCGCTGGCGCGCCGTGTGTGCGAAGCCACTCAACTCATCACCATCGGCATCGGAGCCAGCGTGGCCTGCGATGGCCAGGTACTCGTGTTGCACGATCTGCTCGGGCTGACCCCCAGGCCGGCCCGTTTCGTGATGGATTTCACGACTGGTGTCGATGCCTCGCAGGGCGGCGTGGCGCTGGCCGCGTTCCGGGGCTTTGCCGAAGCCGTGGCGAGCGGACGCTTCCCCACACCGGATCACGTCTACGCTGCCGCCCCCGACGCCAACATTGCGCTCTATGGCACACCGGGCGAGAACGATACCGACCCCAAGGCCGCCAACAAGGCCTGAACCCATCACCCTGCTTTCGGCCGGCCCCGATCGGCCGGGTTCCGTCTGTACCCACGCCGTTCCGCCGCCATGATCATCGAATCGCTACTTGACACCGACCTCACCAAATTCAGCACCATGCAGGTGGTGCTGCATCATTTTCCGGCCGCGCAGGTGGAGTACCGTTATCAGTGCCGTACACCCGGCGTCGACCTGCGTCCTTGCCTGGACGAGATTCGCCACGAGGTACACCAGTTGTGTCAGTTGCGTTTTCAGCCCGACGAGCTGGCGTATCTGGGTGGCCTGCGTTTCATCAAGAGCGATTTCGTGGATTTTCTCGGGCTGTTTCACCTGCCCGAGCGCTGCATACGCATCGACGCCTCGCGCGAACGCCCGGGAGAGCTCGATATCACCATACGCGGGGCGTGGTTGCACACCACGCTGTTCGAAACCCCGGTACTGTCGATCATCAACGAGATCTACGGCCGCCACTGCTCACCCCAGCCGCCGCTGAACGAGGGACGCCGGCGACTGCACGAGAAAATTGCCCGGATTCGCCAGGAGCCGGCGCTCGCCACATTCCGCGTCGCCGACTACGGCACGCGCCGGCGATTTTCGCGGCAATGGCACGAAGAAGTGCTGCAGACGCTGATCGAGGCCCTGGGCCCCAGCGTGGCGGGCACCACCAATGTGGCACTGGCCCGTCGCTACGATCTCAAACCACTGGGCACGATGGGCCATGAGTATCTGCGCGCCTGCCAGGCTCTGGGCCCCAGGTTGCGTGAGTCGCAAGTGTTTGCCTTCCAGACCTGGGCTCGGGAGTATCGCGGCGACCTCGGTATTGCGCTGTCCGACATCTACGGGATGCCGGCGTTTTTCCGCGATTTCGACATGTACTTCTGCAAGCTGTTCGACGGTGCCCGCCACGAAACCGGCGATGCTGCCGAATGGGCCGAACGCCTGTTGCAGCACTATCGCGACAATCGGGTAAGCCCGCTCGGCAAGACGCTCGTCTTTTCCGACAACCTCACCATCGACCGCCTGCTCGAGCTGGTGCATCGATTCGGCGGACAGTGCCGCTTGTCATTTGGTCTGGGTACCAACCTCACCAACGATCTCGGCCTCGATCCCTTGCGGGTACGGATGGAGATGATTCGCTGCAACGGCCAGCCGGTGGCGAAAGTGAGTGATACGCCGGAGCACAGCCTGTGTGGCGACCCCGCCTATGTGGCGTATCTTCGTCAGGTATTCGACGCCGCCTGAGCTCGCCGTCCGTTCGCCCCGGCGGGCTGCAATTCGGGGGGCAAAGCGCTACAATAGCGGGTTTACCCTGAACCAGGCAGACCCTTCGCCGTGATTTCGACCAACAATCTGACCATCCAGTTCGGACCCAAGCCGCTTTTCGAGAATATCTCGGTCAAGTTTGGCGAGGGCAACCGATACGGCCTCATCGGCGCCAACGGCAGTGGCAAGTCGACGCTCATGCGCATCATCGGCGGCGACGTCGAACCGTCGGCCGGCAATGTGGCGCTCGAACCCAACACCCGTCTGGGCAAGCTGCGGCAGGATCAGTTTGCCTTCGAAGACCAACGTGTGCTCGACGTGGTGCTGATGGGCCATGAAGAAATGTGGGCCACCATGAGCGAGCGCGACGCCATCTACGCCAACCTCGAGGCCACCGAAGACGACTACATGCGGGCGGCCGAACTCGAAGCCAAATTTGCCGAGTACGACGGCTATACCGCCGAGTCGCGTGCCGGTGAGTTGCTGCTGGGGTTGGAGTTTCCGGTGGAGCAGCACACGCTGCCGATGAGCGAGATTGCCCCCGGCTGGAAGCTGCGCGTGTTGCTGGCTCAGGCGCTGTTCTCGAACCCGGATGTGCTGTTGCTCGATGAGCCCACCAACAACCTCGACATCAACACCATCCGTTGGCTCGAGGGCGTGCTCAACCAGTACCGGTCCACCATGATCATCATCAGTCACGACCGGCACTTCCTCAATCAGGTCTGCACGCACATGGCCGACCTCGATTACGGTACGCTCAGCGTGTATCCCGGCACCTACGACGACTACATGCTGGCGGCCTCGCAGGCGCGGCAGCGACAGCTCTCGGCCAATGCCAAGGCCAAAGACAAGGTGCAGGAGCTGATGGAATTTGCCCGTCGCTTCTCGGCCAACAAGTCCAAGGCACGCCAGGCAACGTCACGCATCCGGCAGGCCGAGAAGATCAAGGCCGACATGGTGCAGGTCAAGCCCTCGTCGCGGCAGAATCCGTATATCCGGTTCGAGCAGTCCAAGGTCATGCACCGCCAGGCCGTGTTGATCGACGATGTCAACAAGACCTACGAACAGCCGGTGATTCGCAATTTTTCGGCCATGGTCGAAGCGGGCGAGAAGATCGCCATCATCGGTGCCAACGGTGTGGGCAAAACCACCTTGCTGCGCATGCTGGCGGGTGATCTGGCGGCCGACAGCGGCACCATCAAATGGTCCGACAACGCCGACCCTGGTTATATGGCGCAGGATGTGTCCGATGAATTCCAGACCGGCGACGACCTGTTCGACTGGATGTCGCGCTGGGCCCGCCCGGGCGACGACGATCAATCCATACGATCGGCGCTGGGTCGGTTGCTGTTCTCGGGCGACGACCTGCCCAAGAAGCCGGCCGTACTGTCGGGGGGCGAGAAGAACCGCATGATGTTCGGCCGACTCATGCTCGGTCGCCACAATGTGTTGCTGCTCGATGAACCCACCAATCACCTCGACATGGAATCCATCGAGTCGCTGCAGTTTGCGCTCGAGAAGTTCGGCGGCACGCTGTTCTTTGTGTCGCACGATCGCGAGTTCGTTTCCGGGCTGGCCACGCGCATCATCGAGATCCTGCCCAACGGCGAAATCGTCGACTACAAGGGCAATTACGAAGACTACCTCGCGTTTCGGGGCATTGAAGAGGCCGCACCGGCATGAGTGACACGGTTTCCTCCCCGCCCAGGGATCTGGCCGGCTGGCTGGCCCGTCTCGAAAACGGGGCAGGGCAGGCGATCGAACTGGGGCTCGACCGCATCGAGGCCGTGCGGCAGCGCATGGCTCTGCAATTGCCGGGGGTCGTGATCACCGTGGCGGGCACCAACGGCAAAGGGTCTACCTGCGCCATGCTCGAAGCCATTCTGCTGGCCGCGGGATACCGCGTGGCCTTGTACACGTCGCCGCACCTGGTGGATTTCAATGAACGCGCCAGGGTCAACGGGCAAATTGCCACCGACGACCAGCTCCTGCCGCACTTTGATGCGGTGGAGCGGGCGCGCGGCGAGCAGCGTCTCACGTATTTCGAGTTCACCACGCTGGCCATCACCTCGTGGTTTGCCGAGCAGGCACTCGATGTGGTGATTCTCGAAGTGGGGCTGGGTGGCCGACTCGACGCCGTGAACATCTTCGACAGCGATTGCGCCATTGTCACCAGTATCGATCTCGATCACACCGAGTGGCTGGGCAACACGCGAGAGGCCATTGGCCTCGAAAAGGCGCATGTCTTTCGGTCTGGCAAACCGGCCATTTGCGCCGATCCGCTGCCGCCGGAGTCGTTGCTCGAACATGCCCGGGAGATCGGCGCCGACCTCTGGCGCTTCGGCCACGACTACAATTACGCCGGTGATCGCCAGCAATGGAGTTATGGCGGTCGCAGCCGGCGCCGCAGCTCGCTGGGATATCCCGCGCTGCGCGGCGCCAATCAGCTGCTCAACGCCGCCGGCGCGCTGGCGGCGCTCGAGGCGCTCGAGCCGCAACTGGCCGTGCCGCAGCAGGCCGTGCGGCTGGGTCTGTTGCAGGCCAGCCTGCCGGGACGCTTCCAGATCGTGCCCGGTCAGCCCACGCTGATTCTCGACGTGGCGCATAATCCGCATGCTGCCGCCGTGTTGGCGCAGAATCTGGACAACATGGGATTCTTCCCCTATACCTATGCGGTATTCGGCATGCTGGCCGACAAGGATATCGCCACCGTCGTCGAGCGTCTGCATGGCCGGATCGACCACTGGTATTGTGCCGGTCTCGACGGGCCGCGGGGGCTCTCCGGCGACGATCTCGCCCAGAAGGTGAGGGCTGCCGGCGAGGCGCACACGCCGCCCGATGCCAGCATCCAGAGCTTTTCAGACCCCGTCACGGCGCTGTCTGCCGTGCGGGAACATGCCACCGACAATGATAGAATCGTAGTCTTTGGCTCCTTCTTGACCGTTGCCGAGGTTCTGTCGCATGGGGTTCTTTACGCGCAACCCAAGGGATGATTCGAATCAAGCCGCCGGCGCAGCAGGAGCCTCTCGGGGCGAAGCCGGCAACGGCCTGAATCGGCGTCGCGGCGGCCCGGCCGCACAACGCGATCATGCCGCCGACGACCTCCGCCGTCGGGCGCGTCGCCGCCTGGTGGGTGCCATTGCCATGGTGCTCGCGGCCGTCATCGTGCTGCCCATGATTCTCGATGCTCCGCCCGACACGCCCTCGTCGGGCTCGGCCGAGATCCAGATTCCCTCGCAAGATCAGCCCTTCGAGCCCCGGTTTCCCGACAACGCCACCGAGTCTCGGCTGCCGCAAGGCACGGCAGATACCGATATGGTCGGTGCGGCCGAGCGTCTGGCCGAGAGCGCCGAGCTGCCCGCAGCGCCCGGCGAAGCCGCCGCTGAAGCGCCGGATAGCCGGCTTCCTGCCAGCATCGCCACCATCACACCGGTGCCAGGCAACGAGGGCGCTGGCGATGAGCCTGCCGACACCTCGGCGCCCAGCCGCACGCCCGAACCCGAGCCCGAGCCGCCGCAAGCGCAGCAGCCTGCTGCCCCAGCCGCTGCCTCCCCCGATCGTGAAGCCCAGCGCGCCCTGGCCCTGCTCGAGGGCCGAGCCGTCCCCGAATCACCCTCGGCCAGCACCTCGGAAGGCCGTTATGCCGTGCAAGTGGTGGCGGTACGCTCGCGCGGTGGCGCCGAAGAGCTCATCGCGCGCCTGCGCGACGGTGGGCTGACAGCCTACATCGAAACCATTCAAACCCCCGAGGGTGAAGTGCATCGTGTGCGCCTGGGGCCCTATGCCTCACGGGGTCAGGCCGAATCGGCTCAGTCACGGCTGCAATCGATGCCTGGCGGATTCCAGGGCAACCTGGTGCCACTGTGACCGGCTTCGACTTCATGGCATTGGCGGTCATCCTGGCCTCCGGGGCCGCCGGCATGTGGCGCGGGCTGGTCCGTGAGGTCCTGTCGCTGCTGGCCTTTGTGGCGGCAGGCATTGCGGCGGTGTTGTGGGGGCCGGTGGTGCACGCTGCGCTCCAACCGCTCCTCGAGAACAGCCTGCTGCGCATGGCCATTGGTTACGCCGGCGTGTTTATCCTGGTGCTCATTGGTATTGGCGTCATCAATCTGGCGCTCGGCACCCTGATTCAGGGTACGGGGCTGGCGCCAGCCGATCGCGGCCTTGGCGCCGTGTTCGGTCTGGTTCGCGGCATTCTGATCGTCTTCGTTCTCGTGGTGGGGGCGGGCTACACGCCCATGCCGGCCGAGCCCTGGTGGCAGAAGGCGTGGTTGTCGCCGCCATTCGAGCGGGCCGCCATCGCGCTCAAGGCCCATTTGCCCGACAACGTCGCGCAATGGGTGCCCTATCCGTATCAACTGCCCGGCAGCGGCACGCCAGGCAGCGCCGTACCCGCCAGCAACTCTCTGCGTCCGGCCTGATCGCCGCGCACCTTTCGTCTTACTGTTTCGAGAATCTGCCGCTCATGTGTGGAATCGTTGGGGTCGTCGCCCACGCACCCGTCAATCAACTCCTGTACGACGCGTTGCTGCTGTTGCAGCATCGCGGCCAGGACGCCGCCGGCATCGCCACGGTGCACGGCAACACTTTCAATGCCTACCGCTCGCGCGGTCAGGTGCGCGATGTTTTTCGTACCCGCAACATGCGGTCGCTGCCGGGCAACTGTGGCATCGGCCAGGTTCGGTATCCCACTGCCGGATCGAGCGAAAGCGATGATGAATCGCAGCCGCTGTACGTCAATGCGCCGTTCGGCATCATGTTTGCCCACAATGGCAACCTGACCAATCACGACGAGCTCCGTCAGGAGCTGTTTCGCATCGACCGCCGCCACATCAATACGGCGTCCGACTCCGAGGTGTTGCTCAATGTGCTGGCACACGAGCTGCAACAGGCTGCCACCGGCCCCAGTCTCGACGCCGATGCCGTGTTTCAGGCCGTGGGGCAGGTGCACCAGCGGGCACGCGGGGCCTATGCCGTGGTGGCGCACATCGCCGGGTACGGCATGCTTGCCTTCCGCGACCCCTGGGGTATTCGCCCGCTCGCCCTGGGTCGGGCGGATGGCGCCAACGGCACCACCGACTGGATGGCCGCCTCCGAGTCGGTGGCGTTCGACGCCACAGGGTTTCAGTTCGAGCGCGACGTCCAACCGGGTGAGGCCGTGTTCATCACGCTCGAGGGCGAGATCAGCAGTCGGCAATGCGCGCCGGCGGCCTCGCTCAACCCCTGCCTGTTCGAGTACATCTATCTGGCCCGGCCGGATTCCACGCTCGATGGTGTCTCGGTGTACGCCGCGCGCCTCCGCATGGGCGAGTATCTCGGCAACAAGGTGGCTCGACAGCTTCGTCTCGGCGAAGTGGATGTGGTGATGCCCATCCCCGATTCGGCGCGGCCTGCTGCCATGCAACTGGCGTCGTGCCTCAACCTCGATTACCGCGAAGGCCTGATCAAGAACCGCTACGTGGGGCGCACCTTCATCATGCCGGGGCAGGCCGTACGCAAGAAGTCCGTTCGCCAGAAACTCAACACCATTCACGAAGAGTTTCGGGGCAAGAACGTCCTGTTGGTCGACGACTCCATCGTGCGCGGCACCACCAGTGGCGAGATCGTCGACATGGTGCGCGCCGCCGGCGCCAACAAGGTGTTCTTTGCGTCAGCGGCGCCGCCGGTGAGGCATGCCAACGTCTACGGCATCGATATGCCCACGCGCGGCGAGCTGATCGCCCACGGCCGCACCGACGAGGAGGTGGCGGCCATCATTGGCGCCGATGCTCTGGTGTATCAGGATCTCGAGGCGCTCAAGCGCGCGGTCCATCGAACCAATCCCGATATCAACGGGTTCGAGGCATCGTGCTTCGATGGCCACTACATTACTGGCGACATCACAGCGGCTCACCTGGAACGACTGGAAACCCTGCGCGGCCCCCGGGCCTGACTTCCGCGCCATAAACTTATCGCCAATCGGTCGTTGGTCTCCGAGGGCAACCTGCCTACCATGATCTGCCTGACTCCAGGTTTCATCAAGGCAGGATCCCATGTACCGATACACCGAAGTCGACCAGGCCCTGGTCGAAGAGCGCGTGGCGCAGTTTCGAGATCAGGTTCGCCGTTATCAAGACGGCACCCTCGATGACGAAAGCTTTCGGCCACTGCGCCTGCAGAACGGCCTTTATTTTCAGCGCCACGCGCCCATGCTGCGCGTGGCCATCCCTTACGGCCTGCTGAGCAGCCAACAACTGCGGCAACTGGCCGCCATTGCCCGGCGCTGGGATCGTGGCTACGGGCACTTCACCACGCGCCAGAACATCCAGTTCAACTGGCCGGCGCTGGCCGACGTGCCCGACATGCTTGCGGCGCTGGCCGAGGTGCAGATGCATGCCATCCAGACCAGCGGCAATTGCATTCGCAATACCACCACCGATCCGCTGGCCGGCGTGGCTCCCGACGAGATTGTCGATCCGCTTCTCTGGTGCGAGCTGATCCGGCAGTGGTCCACCTTCCATCCCGAGTTCGCCTACTTGCCGCGCAAGTTCAAGATTGCCGTGAGCGGGGCCGAAACCGATCGGGCTGCCGTGGGTGTACACGACATCGGCCTGCAGGCCACCCACGACGCTGACGGCCATGTGGGCTTCAGAGTGTGGGTGGGGGGCGGGCTGGGCCGCACGCCGGTATTGGGCAATCTCATTTTGCCGTTCGTGCCCTGGCAGGAGTTGCTCACCTGGCTTGAAGCCATCTTGCGCGTCTACAACCGACAGGGTCGGCGCGACAACAAGTACAAGGCACGCATCAAGATTCTGGTGCGTGACATGGGTCCCGAGGCCTTTGCCGAAGAAGTGGTGCGCGAATGGCGAGAGGGCTACAACGCCGACGCCCGTTTGACGCAAGCCGATCTCGACGCGATTGCGGGGCGTTTCAGCCGATTGCGCCATGCGCCTGCCGTGGCAGACGATCTGGCAGAACGCGCCGCCGCCGACCGAACGTTTGCGCGCTGGTTGCGCACCAATACCCATGCCCACCGTCAGCCGGGTTATCTGGCCGTGTCGGCCTCGCTCAAGCCCACAGGGGTGCCGCCAGGCGATCTGCAGGCCGACCAGATGGCCACGGTGGCGGATCTTGCCGACCGCTACAGCGGTGGGGAAATCCGTGTGACACATGAGCAGAACCTGATCTTCGCCGATGTACGACGGGTGGATGTCCCGGCGCTCTGGAACGCCCTGACCGAACTGGGCCTGGCCACCCCGAACATCGGCTTGCTCACCAATATCATCGCCTGCCCGGGCGGCGATTTCTGCTCGCTGGCCAATGCCGTGTCGATCCCGGTGGCGCGCGCCATCCAGGAACGCTTCGACGATCTCGACCATCTGCACGATATCGGCGAGGTCGACTTGAATATTTCAGGCTGCATCAATGCCTGTGGGCATCATCACGTGGGGCACATCGGCATTCTCGGCGTCGACAAGAATGGCGAGGAGTGGTACCAGATCACAATCGGCGGCCGGCAGAACGGGGGCCCCCAGGCTGGTACCCCGGAGCCGAATGCCAAGGGTGGCGGAGGCTCCGCCATCGGTCGATTGCTGGGACGCTCGTTCGCTCGCGCCGAAATCCCGGACGTGATTGAAACGCTCATCCACACCTATCTCAAGGAACGCGACAGCGACGCCGAACGCTTTATCGATGTGGTCGACCGTGTCGGTCTCAAACCTTTTCAGTTGGCGGTCTACGGAACCGACACGCCACGCGCGGGGCGCAGGGAGACGACTCATGTCGAATGATCTTCGTGCCGTGTCGAGTGTGCAGCCGATTCGACCGCCGTCGTCTTCGCCGGTCTTGCGTCACCGCCCTGGCGCGCCCGCGTCCTGGGAGGCCGACGTCTGGTACCGTGCCGATGCCATTGACGACATGACGGCACTCGAGTCCGTCGACACCCAGCAGCCCCTGCTGGTATCACCGGCGGCCTGGTCGACCCTGGGGCCTGTCTGGCGTCGGGCCGATGCCCGGCGTGGTGTGTTGGTCAACGGCGAGGGCGACTTGTCAGCGTGGCAGCACGCCCTCGACGGTCTGGCACTGATCGCGATCGAGTTCGCCAGTTTTACCGATGGTCGCGGCTTCAGTGTGGCGCGACAACTGCGTCGACAGGGCGACTGGCAAGGTGAACTGCGGGCCGTGGGCGATGTTCGCATCGACACGCTCAACTACCTGGCGCGCTGCGGATTCGACGCCTTCGTGCTAGGCGCCAATGAGGACGCCGGCCTTGCCGAAGGCGAACTCGCTCGATTCGCCACACCCTATCAACGCGGATATCGCGCCCTGGTGGCACAAGGAGTCGAAGCATGAGTCCAGACACCAGTCCAGGCACCGTGCATCTGGTCGGGGCAGGGCCCGGCGCCGCCGATCTGCTCACATTGCGCGCCTGGCATCTGCTGCGGCGTGCCGATTGCGTGTTTCACGACGCGCTGGTCGACAGCGCGGTGCTCGACTTCGTCCCGCATGCCCGTCGCTTCCCGGTGGGCAAGCGCAGTGGCGCACCGTCCAGCCAACAGGCATTCATCAATCGGCAGCTCATTCAGGCCGCTCGACAACACACCCATGTGGTACGACTCAAGGGCGGCGACCCCATGATGTTTGGTCGGGCCCAGGAAGAGATCGACGCCTTGCGCGGCGCCGGCATTCCGGTTGAGGTGGTGCCCGGTGTCAGCGCGGGTTTTGCCGCGGCGGCGGCGCTGGGCACGTCGCTCACGCAGCGCGGCATCAGCCGCAGCGTGGTGTTTCTGACCCCGGCGGTGGGCCGCAACGAACCGACTCACGATTGGGCACGTCCGGCCGCCGCAGCCGATACGGTGGTGATGTACATGGCGGCAGGTCAGGCTGCCGCCATTCGGGCGGGCTTGCTCGCGGCAGGCCTGCCCGAGAGTCATCCGGTGGCCATGATCGAAGACGCCAGTCTGTCGGGCGAATCGATCCATTCCGGGCGCCTGCATGAGCTTGAAGCCCTTACCGCCAGGCGGCGTGGCGGCCCCGCGATACTGGTGTTTGGCCACATTCTCGAGAGCCTGGCGGCGACGGTGGCACCAATGCCAACCTGGACCAGCGCGCACGCGGCCTGAACGGCGTGCCTTACCCTCGGCTTGACGCGGGCGCTCGTGGCGTGAGCGCACGCACTCCCAGCAGGGCGATCACCAGAAAGAGAATGAGTGTCCAGATCTCGTAGCGCACACCGAACAGGTTGACAGCGCTGTCGGCACAGGTGGCATAGATGCCAAACACCGCCGGCAACGCTTGATCGAGGCCGGACCCTGCCACCACGCGATCGGCAAAACTGAGGTCGCACGAGAAGGCGTTGGCCGCCACCGTGTGTTGATACCAGGCCGCCACGGCACCACCCAGGGCCAGCAGCACAGCGGCCATCGCGCCCAGGGGTACCGCCGCGGCCGACCGGCTACGCAACAGCCAGGCCACGGTGGCGCTCATCGCGATGAGGCCCATGATCATGCGTTGCAGGATGCACCAGGCGCATGGCGCCATGCCCAGCCCATGTTGCGAGAAGAGTGCAAATGCCAGGGCCAGCCAGGCCAACAGGGCAATGATGCCCAGCGCGTTTGCAGGGGCGATGGCACGCAGTGGATTCATGACGGATCGAACACCATGGCAAGAATAAGGGCAGGAAAGTGGCCGGATATGCGTTTTCGCCGAATGCCCGACACGACTGCGAGGGGCACCGGCAGAGCTTCAGGACACCATGCGCAATTGACCGAACAACTCGAAGAAACCGTCCCACATGATCTGGAACCCTAGACACAGCAACAGGAAGGCCATCAACCGCATGAACACGGCCGTGCCGGTTTCGCCCAAGGGCTTGAGGAGTTGCAGGGCAAACCGCAAGCTGACGAAGATGACGATACCGACGACCACCAGCGCGGGCAGGGCACCCGCCAGCCGGGCCGCGCGCAGCGACAGTACCGGATCGTGCAGACTCGCACCCACCGTGATGGCTGCGGCAATCGAGCCCGGCCCGCAGGAAATCGGGAAAGTGAGCGGGTAGAAGGCCTGCTTGCGCGCCATCTCTGGCGTATAGCCTTCCGCCATTTCGGCTGCGCGCTGTACGCCCGCATCGTTGGAGTTGAGCAATCGCCACGCGGTGGTGGCCACCAGCAAGCCACCGGCCACGCGCACCACCGGCAATGAGATGCCGAAGAAATTGAGCACCATCGAGCCGCCCACCATCGACACCAGCAACAGCAGGAACACATTGCGGGCAATCCGGCGCGCCAGAACGGCCCGCGTAGCGCTGGACGCCCCTGTGGTGAGTGACAGGAAGATCGGCGCCGTGGCGGTGGGATTGAGAATGGGCAGCAGGGTGGCCAGAGCAAACAGAAAACTCGTGCCAAACCCGAACAGATAGGTTTCGATGGGCATTGCGGGATGCTGCAATAGGGGCGGCGATCAGCCGGGCTCCCCCGCCAACGAGTAGGGCAGGGGTTGCAATTGTAATTCGGGGCCATCGACCGAACCGAGGCGCAAAGACGCCGGATCGATCGTGGCATGCGGGGCCTCGAACAGGATCTCGAGGGTGGCATCGTGTTGCGCGGCATTCACCACCCGGCCGACCGGCTCGCGTGCGCCCACACTGAACACATCGGTGCCTGGCAGTTCGGTCACGGACGCCACGGCGCCAGCCGCGCTGGCTCGAAGCGTGCGCCGCTTCTGCTTGCCCCGATAGTGACTGCGCGCCACCACTTCCTGACCGGGATAACAGCCTTTGGTAAAACTCACCCCGTCGATCAGGTCGAAATTGACCGCCAATGGCGTGAAGAGTTCAAACGTGGCCTTGCGGATCCAGGGAATGCCCATCCGGATTTCTTCCAGCCACCAGGCGTCTTCGGGCAGCGACTCGGTGGCGAAGGCGTGGCCGGGTCGCGCGACGCACCAGCCGCGGGGCTCGGCCGAGGCCGCGCCGATCAACCAACCGGCGTCATTGGCCAGATCCGACACCTGCCCGGATGACGGCCAGCCCTCGGGGGCGGGGGTTTGTCCCGGCCAGATTCCGGTCACTTCGTGGTCGGTAAGCTCGAGTTCGACCTTGGCGCGCAGCACGAACATGCGCAGGCGCTTGACCAACGCTTCGGCGAGATCGGCCGCCACGAGCAAACCGTATGCCGGTGGTTCCGACGACGTGTGGCACGGCCAGACGAGCAGGCTGGCCTGCGTGCGACCCTTGGCATTGCAGTAGGCCGCCAACCGCGCGTGGCCCGGCGCCAGACCGGCCACGTCGTGCGTGAGCTGAGCATGCAGAAAATCGGTGACATCGGCGCCCGTGGCGCGAATCATTCGCAGGCTGGCGAGACGGGCGTGGGGCAAGGCAGCCAGGGCAGGGAACTCGATCGGATGTTGACGACTCATGAGCTACGACACCTTTTAGATCCAACTTTTACACCGGGTATGATACCGGGCTGCACGAACGGGGTCAGAGATGCTGGGTTTCTTGTTTCGCGGGATATTCCTGTTGCTGGTGCTCGCACTCGCGGCGGCAGCTGCCGCCGCCTGGTGGGCGCTGCGGCCATTGCCATTGGCCGAAGATCGCATCGATTTCAGCATCCCCCCCGGCACCAGTGTGCGCGGTATCGCCACCGAATTGCAACGCAGTGGGGTCGAGCTCAATTCCGACGCCTTCGTGGCCATGGCGCGGCTCAGCGGCCTGGATCGTGGCATCAAGGCCGGCAGCTATGAGGTGACGCCCAGCGACAACGCCTGGGGCCTGCTGCAGCGCCTCGCCCAGGGTGACGTGCAGTATTCGCGCATCACCTTCATCGAGGGCTGGACCTACCAGCGTCTGCGTCACGAAATCGCCCGACATCCCGACATCCGCCAAACCCTCGACGGCGTGAGCGATACCGACCTGCTCGACCGTCTTGGGGCCAGTGTCGATCACCCGGAAGGGCTGTTCTTCCCGGATACCTATTCGTTTGCCAGGGGCTCGTCCGACTACGACATCCTGCGGCGCGCCTATGTGGCGCAACAGCAGCAATTGGCGCGCGCCTGGGAGCAGCGCGACACCGAGGTGCCCTGGGAGTCTCCGTATCAGATGCTGATCATGGCCTCGATCATCGAGAAAGAAACCGGCTACGAACCCGATCGCGCCCGCATCTCCGGAGTGTTCGCCAACCGGCTGCGTATCGACATGCCACTGCAAACCGACCCTACCGTCATCTACGGCATGGGCGACGACTACACCGGCCGCCTCTTGCGTCGCCATTTGCGAATCGATCACCCCTGGAACACCTACACCCGTCCGGGGCTGCCGCCCACGCCCATCGCCAATCCGGGGCGCGATGCCATGGCAGCAGCGGCAAACCCCGAAACCCATCGCTATCTGTATTTCGTGTCGCGTGGCGACGGTACCAGTGCTTTCGCGCGCAGCCTCAATGAGCACAATCGCAACGTCAACCAATACATACGGGGTCGGAGCCAATGATGGCGAGCGACACCTGCATGCCTCGACGCGGTCGGTTTCTCACGCTGGAGGGCGTGGACGGGGCGGGCAAGAGCACTCACCTCGACTGGCTTTGCGAGCAGATACGCGCCCGAGGCCACCAGGTGGTGCAAACCCGCGAACCCGGCGGCACGGCGCTGGGTGAACGCTTGCGTGAGCTTCTGCTGCAACACCCCATGCAGCTCGAAACCGAAACCCTGCTCATGTTCGCGGCGCGCATGGAGCACATCAGAACCGTGATCGAACCTGCCCTGGCACGCGGCGACTGGGTGCTCAGCGATCGTTTCACCGATGCCACGTATGCCTACCAGGGCGGCGGTCGCAAACTGGGAGCAGGGCGCATCGCGCCACTTGAAGCCTGGGTGCAGCAAGGGCTGCAGCCCGATCGCACCTGGTTGTTCGACCTGCCGCTGGAGGTCGCCAGGTCGCGGCGCCAATCCGCGCGCGCGGCCGATCGCTTCGAACAGGAAAACGACGCCTTTTTCGAGCGTACGCGCCAGGCCTACCTCGAGCGCGCAAGCCGCGAACCACAACGATTCTGCATCATCGATGGTGCTCGCAGCGTCGATCAGATCCGTACCGACCTTTTGGCCGACCTCTCGCGGCTGGAGCACGGCCATGGCGAGTGACACCGTCGCCCCGCCGTCGGGTTTCTTCCCGTGGCAAGAGACCTTCGCCCGCCAATGGCTGCAGCACCGGGAGCGGTTTGGTCACGCCTGGCTGCTCACAGGCCTCAGCGGCATTGGCAAACGCCATTTCGCCCGCGCAGCAGCCGCCAGCCTGTTGTGTGAGGCGCCGCAAGCGGGGCTGGCTTGCAGGCAGTGCGCCTCGTGTCACTGGTACGAGCAAGGCAATCATCCCGACTTCCGCATCGTGCGTCCCGATGCCATGGCCTTGGCCGAAGGTGCTTTTGAAGGCTCGGTCGATGAACCTGCTCGCGGCACCACGCCCTCGCGCGAAATCCGCATCGAGCAGATCCGGCAACTCGAAAGCTGGGTGCACACGGCCACCCATCGGGGCGGATTGCGGGTGATCGTGCTGTATCCGGTGCAGGCCATCAATACCTACGCCGCCAACGCGCTGTTGAAAATGCTCGAGGAGCCGCCCGAAAACAGTGTGTTCTTGCTGGTCACCGACGCCCCCGACCGAGTCTTGCCCACGGTGCGCTCACGTTGCCGACGACTGCCGTTGCCGGCGCCGGATGGGCAAGCTGCTGGGGTTTGGTTGCAACAAAAGGGCGTGAGTGAGCCCAGCGATTACCTCGCTGCTGCGGGCGGCGCGCCCTTGGCAGCCCTCGAGCAATTCGAACAGGCGGGTGCAGCGTGGCCCGCCTGGATGGACACCTGGCTGGCCGGCCTGGATCGGGCCCGGGGCAAAGCCATGGCCGCCCGCCTGGCGGGTGAACTCGACAAGGCCGGCACCGCACAATGGCTGCCGGTGATGCAGAAAGCCCTGCACGATATCCAGCGCCTGCAGAACCAGCTGCCACCGCGTTACTATCCGGCTTTGGGCAAGCTCATGCAGGAAATCGCGAGCCGTTCGGCCCCGGTGGCCACGGCCAATCTGCTGCAGTATCTGGCCCGCCAGGTGCCGGTGGCCAACCACCCGCTCAACGGTCGACTGCTGGCGCACGACATCCTGCTGCGCACGGTCGACATCCTGCGCTGATCGTTGCCAATCCCGTTTTATCCTTGGGTGGTGACTCGCCCACCACCGCATAATGTCATTGCATGTATATCGATTCTCACTGCCATCTCGACTTTCCCCGTCTTCGCGAACACTTGCCGGAGCTGCTGGAGCGCATGCGCGCGAGCCAGGTGCACCAGGCCTTGTGTATCAGTGTCAACCTGCCCGACTGGCCCAATGTGATGGCGGTGGCACGTTCCCACGAGGGGTTGTGGGCGTCGGTAGGCGTGCACCCCGACTACGAAGATACGGTCGAACCCACGGTGACCGATCTCGTTGAACGCAGCGCCGACCCGCTCGTGGTGGCCATTGGCGAAACCGGGCTCGACTACTTCCGGCTTTCCGGTGATCTCGAATGGCAGCGCGAGCGCTTCCGCATTCATATTCGTGCCGCGCGCGAAGCCGGCTTGCCGCTGATCGTGCACACCCGCGAGGCCCGCGACGACACGCTACGCATCATGGACGAAGAAAACGCTGCCGAAGTGGGCGGCGTATTGCACTGCTTTACCGAATCCCGGGCGATGGCCGAAGCAGCCATCGAGAAGAACTTCTACATTTCCTTCTCGGGGATCGTGACCTTCAAGAACGCCAAAGATCTGCATGCCGTGGCGGCCAGCATTCCGCTCGATCGTTTGCTGATCGAAACCGACTCGCCCTATCTGGCTCCGGTGCCGCATCGCGGCAAGACCAACGAGCCTTCGTTCGTGCCTCATGTCGCGGCCAGGATTGCCGAGCTGCGAGGCATCGATGTCGAAACCGTGGCACGCGCATCCACCGAGAACTTTCACCGCCTGTTTGGCCGAACCCAGGCTGGCGCCACCCTGGGTGCACCCGCCCCAGTCTGACACCGGCGAAGCGCCGTTACGCGACTGAGTGGCAAGCTTGCCCGTCAGGCAAACACCCAGATCAGGGCAGCTCCCAGGATCAACCGATAGATCACGAACGGCAACATGCCAATGCGCTGGATGAAGCGCAGAAACAGGTGAATGCACAGCCACGTGCTCACCAGGGCGGCCAGCGTCCCCAGCCAAAGGGCGGTCCAGTCGATGGCCGCAGGCGTCTGGCTGGCTTCGTGCAGTTGCAGGAGGTTGGCCAACACGATCACCGGCACGGCCAGCAAGAATGAAAATCGCGCCGCGGCTTCGCGATTCAAACCCACCATCAGGCCGGCCGTCATCGTGATGCCCGAGCGCGACGTGCCCGGGATCAATGCCACAGCCTGGGCCAACGATATCCACAAGACATCACGCCAGGTGAGCTGAGCCACGGAACGCTCGCCGCGCCAACGCCAGTCGGCCCAGCCCAGCAGCAGACCAAAGCCGATCATGGTGGCGGCCAGCAACAGGGGCGAACGCATCTCGGTGGATATGTAATCGTTGAACAGCAGGCCAACGAGCCCTACCGGAATGGTGCCAAGCAACACGGCCCAGGCAAGCCGGGCGTCGCCCTCGATGCGTCGGGTGTGCAGTGAGCGCGCCCAGGCCACGGCCATCTGCCAAAGATCGCGCCGAAAATACCCCACGATGGCAATCAGGCTACCCAGATGCAAGGCCACGTCAAAGGTGAGTCCCTGATCGGGCCAACCCAACCATACCGGCGCCAGAATGAGGTGGGCCGAGCTCGAAATCGGCAAGAACTCGGTGAGCCCCTGAACGATGGCCAGAACCAGAACGTGCATCAGATCCAAGGCAAGAGCTCCCGAGGTGGCATGAAGAGGGATACGACGGCCTTGACCGCCAGAGGTCAGAGCCTTGGCACTGAAGGCGAGGGCGCCACGCACGTGCCGCCGCGCATGGTAACCGATCGGCGTGCACAGGCCCGGGAGCGGAGCAGGGGAGCTGGCGGTAAAATCCCGGGCAAGGCTTGCCGACACGCAAGCCAAAAGAACCCTTGGCTGGCTTTCATGACATCATCTTCGTTTCGATTGGGTGCCCTGATTCTGGGTGTTATCTTGCTGATCGCCGGCCTGATGGTCTGGTGGCAAAACACCACACAAGACGACGCTGTGCGCGCCAGCCAGGTGCAACTCGAGCCCGACAATTCCGCCTTGCTGAGTGTGGGGCGCCAGATCTACTTTTCGCAATGCGCGGCCTGCCACGGCGAGCAACTGCAGGGCGAACCGAACTGGCGCGATCGCGGCGCCGATGGCCGCCTGCCGGCACCACCGCACGACCCCAGCGGCCACACCTGGCACCACCCCGATGCCCAGCTGTTCGCCCTGACCAAGTACGGCATCGGGCCAACCGTGGGTCAACCCGACTATCCCAGCAACATGCCGGCCTACGACGGCGTGCTCACCGACCACGAAATCATCGCCGTGCTGTCGTGGATCAAGGCCCAGTGGCCGGAAGAGATCCAACAGAAGCACGACGACATCAATCGGCAGGCGGCGCAGCGCTGATTGCCATGAGGTCAACTCTGATCCAGAGTCAAGGCGGGCTTGCGCAGGGCTGATCCTCGTCAGATTGACAAACGCTGAGCCGCCTCGTGCAGTTCGGCGCGAGACAGCTCGTGCGTATCAGCGATCGAATCCAGCTCTCCCGGCGCCAGGCTTTCAATGGCGCGCACCGCATCCAGGCGCGGATTGTCGCGCACCTGCAAGGCAAACAAATCATGGCGAGCGTAGTGGCCACGCGTATCGATGATGGCCTTTGCGATCTTGATCATTTGTGCCGGGCAGTCGGCATAGACGATGGTATCGCCCAGCACGGGTGGCGCCAGTGGTACGCCAATGGGCGCGTAAACGGCGCTGCCGCCCTTGGCATAATCGATATTCAGAGACCCTTTCATGGGAAATTCTGGGGGAAGGGCATCTGCAGTCATGATGCCGCAAGATGTCATCACGAACGCGCCCGCCTCGAAGGCGTGAGCACGGCTTGACGCGTATCCCCAGAACATGTCGCCGCTATCGTCGACTTCCTCGAGCTTGGGGCCAGTGTGCAGCCGAAAGGCACCGGGAAACACACCGAGATGAATATCTTCGCCTTGAGCAATCATGTGTGCCCTGGCCAGTGTCATGAGGTGTTCTCCGCAGATCAGCCCCCCAATGCGGCCGAAATCAGTGGCATATACTCGCATGCCACTGGCGTCACCACAGCCCCAGAACGCCCGCTCGACATACGTGGGCATCGTTTTACGGTGGCGCCCCATCAGGCGCCCGTGATTGTCGATGAACAGCAAGGTGTTGTAGATGGTGTGAACCGCCGGATCACTGTCGAGTTCGTTGCAGCCCATGATGACCACCGCATTGGCGCGCGCCGCGGCATCGCAAAGACGCTGCGTATCTTCGCTGGGAATCATCAGCGCGTTATCGAAGAATGCGGCCCGCACGGCCATCCAATCGGGCAGATGACTTTCCCAGCCTTCGCCCCAATAGGGGTATCCGGACACCCAGGCCTCGCTGAAGGCGATGATATTGGCGCCCTGGGCGCCAGCTTCGGCGATTCGCTGACAGGCAATGTCGAGCGTACGATCCTTATCGAGAAAGGCCGGTGGTGTCTGTACGATGGCTACCTTCACAGCGGGCCGACCGTTGAGTACTTTTTGATGGGCTTGCATGGCAATCTCCTCATGAGGGTTCCGGCATGAGTCCAGAGCCGACAATCATCGTCGGCCTGTACCAACCGGTGGAGTCATTGCACTGCAGAACCCGATTCCGGAATGGAAGAACTGCGCCACAGCATGGCATCAGCGCGACGCATCGCCACTTTTCTCGATTCTCTTGCGTCGCCATTGGCCGGGAGTGACACCGAACTGCGCGCGGAAGGCTCGGATGAAATGACTGGCATCGGCAAAACCCCAATCGGCCGCGACCAGAGCGATGGCGCGATGACTCCGCCTCGGATCGACAAGGTCCTCGCTTGCGTGCTGCAACCGCTCGCGTGCGATACACGCTGATGGATGATCGTCGACGTCGGCAAAGGCCTTTTGCAGCGTGCGTAGCGAAATTCCCAATGCCGAGGCCACGCTGGCCGGCGACAGTTGTTGCGAACGCAGGTTGTACCGAATGTAGTGACGCGCCTGAGTAAGTCGGTCAGGGGCCGGTTGAAAGCGGCCCACACTGGTTGCATGGCCGGTGAGTGCCATACGCGCCAGATCAAGCAAGGGCGCTTCGAGCTCCGGTTCATCGCCATTGGCGAAGACATGTTGGGAAAGACCCGCCACCAGCCATTCGCGCGCCAGACCAGGATTCACGGGCGCGGCGGTGAGTTGTGCGAGGTTGGACTCAGCGCCATCCAAGGCGGCGACGGGAAGCCGAAGGATGTCTTGGGCAAAGGCGCTGTGGAAGGTCAGACGATAGGGGCTGGTAGTATCCATGGCGAGCATGGTGCCGGGAGCCAGCGTCACGCTACGACCCCGATGCAACAGGGTGCCATGGCCTTGTCGATGGGCCATCAATATGATGTGTGCCGAATGATCCGAACGTATCATTGTCTCGCTGCGCCAAATGGTTTGCGCAGAACCCGTGGCATGAACGATGCGAAGGCGACCGTGATCATGCCACGACAATTTCGCGGCGAAACGACCACGAGCAGGCTCGACATCAAGGCGCGCGAATGCTTCACATACCGCACGATGCCAATGTTCGGTGGCGCTCGCAGGAGCGACCTGAGTGGTGGAGAATTCGGACATGTCCGGATTGAGTCAGAGCGCTGACCAGCCGTCCATTCGGACAAACCCGCCGCTCCATAATACGCATAATCTATATTATGTAAACTCAACGACGGAGGCGTGCGCGTAACCTGAGGTCGGGCTCGGCGGCACGTCACCGTTGCCTGCCCCCTGCGGCGCGAATCATTCCGCGCAGCTTGTCGTCTTGCGCGATAATCGCGCCTTTGCCGATTTTTCCACGGCACAAGGATTCTCTACTCATGTGGTCGCTTACCCTGCGCTTCTGGCTCGCCGCCTTTGTCGTTCTCGTCGTCAGTCGCCTGGGCCTGGTGATGTGGCAGTGGCCCAGGGTTGACGCCGTCGATGGGCTCTGGCCCGTGCTGCTGGGGGGGTTGCGCTTCGATCTCGTCATCATCCTGATGATGTCGGCACCGATTGCCGTGCTGTCGCCCTGGTTGGGTCGTTTTCGGGCAGCCAATCGATTCAGTGCGGTGTGGTACGGCATTGCCCTGGTGCTGCTGGTGCTGATGGAAGCCTCCACACCCACATTCATTCTCGAATACGACACCCGGCCCAACCGCCTCTTCGTGGAATACCTGGAGCATCCTCGCGAGGTCGCGAGCATGCTTTGGCAGGGTTTTGGCGCATCGGTGGCAGTCATTCTGGCCCTGGTGGCCGTAGCGGCGCTGCTGGCACGACGGCTGTTTCGTCCGCCCGCACCCGACGCGGGCTTGCCCTGGTGGCAGGCCGGCCTGGCGTCGTTTGTCTTGCTGGCCTTTGTGGTGCTGGGCATTCGGGGCACGCTCGATCACCGGCCGATCAATCCGGCCACAGTGGCGTTCAGCAACGATGCCATGGTCAACGTGTTGCCGCTACCCTCCTTCTATCACGTCACCTACGCCATGTATCGCATGAAAGACGAGCGCTCGTCGTCGGCGATCTACGGCAGCCTGCCCCGGAACGACATCATCGATACCGTGCGTTCGGCCGCCGGGCTGTCCGGAACCTCGCCGGTGCCGGCGGTGCCCACCTGGCATTCACAGGCGATGGTTCCGAACGCCGGGTGGCAACCGCGTCGCGTGGTGATCATCGTGGAAGAGAGCCTCGGCGCGCAGTTTGTTGGCCACCTGGGCGGCGCTGCGCTCACACCCGAACTCGATGCCATCGCCAACGACGCCTGGACGTTCACTCAGGCCTACGCCACCGGAACGCGCTCGGCGCGAGGCCTCGAGGCCATCGTCACGGGCTTTTTGCCCACGCCAGCACCTGCCGTGCTCAAGTTGCCCCGCGCCCAGCAGAATTTCTTCACCCTGGCAGCGTTGCTGGGCCAGCACGACTTTCACTCGCGATTCGTATACGGCGGCGAAGCCCACTTCGACAATATGAGCAGTTTCTTTCTCGCCAACGGTTTTGACGAGGTGGTGGACCGCGACAAGTTTGTCGATCCGGTCTTTGTGGGTTCGTGGGGCGCCAGCGACGAAGACATGCTCACCCAGGTAGACCGGCTGCTGCGTCAGGATCAGGCCGATGGCGCCGCCACACTCACCGTGGCATTTTCGGTGTCGCACCACACACCCTGGGATTACCCCGCCGGTCGTATCGCCACCGAGGGCGATCCCGCCACCCAGGCCAACGCCATTCGCTATGCCGATTGGGCATTGGGCGATTTCTTTCGTCGGGCCCGCCAGGCTCCCTACTGGGACGACACGCTGTTCGTGGTGGTGGCCGATCACGACGCTCGCGTGGGGGGCGCCAGCCTGATCCCCGTGAAGCATTTCCGGATTCCTGCCCTGATGCTGGGTGCGGGCATCCCGGCCCGGCAAGACCATCGCCTGGTAAGCCAGATCGATCTGGCCCCCACCCTGCTGTCGCTGCTTGGCATCGATACCTCCCACCCAATGCTCGGGCAAGATCTCACGCTGCCGCACACGGGCGGTCGAGCCATGATGCAATATGGCGATAACTTTGGCTTTCTCACGCCGGGCAACCTGACGGTGCTGAGTCCGGGTCACGAGCCCCGCCAGTTCGAGGTGATGGCCGATCAATCGCTCGAACCGGCACCAAGCGCCGGCGAGTTGGCACATCTCGCCCGAGCGCACGCCCTGTGGCCCGAAATGGCCTATCGTGACCAGCAATATCGCCTGCTCACACCGGAAGAGACCGCCCTTGTCCGGGCTGCTGCCGGGGCCCCGCCGTCCGACGACTCCGCCTTGCAACTTGCCGCCGGCCGCCCTGCCTTGCCATGACCTTGCCCCCGCCACCACCGCCCTCCCCCTTCAAGAGTCGTCCCGGCTGGCACCGTCTGCGTGCGGCGTGGGGCTATTCTTGGCAGGGCTTGCGCGCGGCCTTTCGTTACGAGGCGGCGTTTCGGCAGGAGTTGTTACTCGCCCTGCTTCTGTTACCCGCGGCCTGGGCACTGGCGCGCTCTTCGCTCGAATTCGTGGTGCTGCTGCTGCCCATGGCCCTGGTGCTGGTGGTGGAGTTGCTCAATTCCGCCATCGAGGCCCTGGCCGATGCGCTATCGGTAGAACGTAATGAGCTGCTGGGCCGGGCCAAGGATCTGGGCAGTGCCGCTGTGTGGCTGAGCCTCGCCATTCTGGTCGTGGTGTGGCTTACCGTGGGCTGGCTGCGCTGGCAGGCCGTGCCGCCACTGAACTGAGCGCAGCGGTCTAAAATTATCGGACAGCCTCATCACCGTTCGTCCGTCATCGACCGAGGCGCCACATTCCGCCTGTTTTCGCGAGTCATCTCATGTCTCCTGCTCCCCTGCCCGCTCTGGGCACTCCGTTGTCTCCGGCCGCCGTTCGCGTCATGCTGCTCGGTGCCGGCGAGCTCGGCAAGGAAGTGATCATCGCCCTGCAGCGTCTGGGCGTCGAAGTGATCGCGGTGGATCGCTACGCCGACGCGCCCGGCCATCAGGTGGCGCACCGCTCACATGTGGTGAACATGACCGATGCGCAGGCCTTGCGCCAGGTGATCGAGGCCGAGGCGCCACACATTGTGGTCCCCGAGATCGAAGCCATCGCCACCGACGTGCTGGCCGAACTCGAGGCCGCCGGCACCGTGCGAGTCACTCCCACCGCCCGTGCCGCGCAGCTCACCATGAACCGCGAAGGCATACGCCGCCTGGCGGCCGAAACCCTGGGGCTGCCCACATCGCCCTATCGCTTTGCCGATCGGCGCGAAGAACTTGCCGCCGCCATTACCGAGCACATTGGTTATCCCTGTCTGGTAAAACCCATCATGTCTTCGTCGGGCAAGGGGCAGTCCCGCATCGACGGTCCGGAGGATATCGACGCAGCCTGGCGGTACGCCCAGGAGGGAGGCCGTACCGGAGCAGGGCGCGTGATCGTCGAGGGCTTCGTGCGCTTCGACTACGAAATCACGTTGCTGACCGTGCGCTCGCTCAACGCCAGCGGCCAGGTGCAAACCACGTTCTGCGAACCCATCGGCCACTCCCAGGTGCAGGGTGATTACATCGAGAGCTGGCAGCCGCAGGTCATGTCCGCCAAGGCGTTGACGCGTGCACGCGAGATCGCCGGCAAGGTCACCGATGCGCTGGGAGGTCTCGGCATTTTCGGCGTGGAGTTGTTCGTGGCGGGTGACAACGTCTGGTTCTCGGAAGTGAGCCCACGGCCACACGACACCGGCCTGGTCACCCTCGCCACCCAGGTGCAGAGCGAATTTGAACTGCATGCGCGGGCGCTGCTGGGTTTGCCCACCGACACCTCCCTGCGTCAGCCGGGAGCCAGCGCCGTGATCTACGGGGGCACCGACGCCGTGGCCGTGCGCTTCGAGCAGGTGGCCCAGGCCCTGGCCGAAAATGGCACCGATCTTCGGCTGTTCGGCAAGCCGCGGGCGTTCGAGCGCCGCCGCATGGGCGTGGCGCTGGCCACCGCCGACACCACCGAAGCCGCGCGTGCGCGCGCCGCTCGAGTGGCGCAAACCGTGCGTGTGGTACCCGTGTCATGATGGGCGACCCCCGCACGCTGCCCGAGCTCGAGGCCGAGCCGCCTCGCATTGCCATATTGCCTGTTGGCTCTTTCGAGCAGCACGGCGCTCACCTGCCCTACACCACCGATACGCTGATTGCGCAAATGCTGGCCGAGCAGCTCGCTCGCCCGTTCAACGCCCTTCTGCTGCCACCCCTGCCATTCAGTTGCTCTCACGAACACGCCGGTTTTCCCGCGTCGGTATCGTTTGGCGCCAGTACCCTGATCGCCGCGATTCACGACGTCGTGCGCTCTCTGGAGCGGAGCGGCATCCGGTTCACGGTGCTGGTCAACGGCCATGGCGGTAATTATGTGTTGGGCAACATTGCCCAGGAGCTCAATCAGGATGAGGTGCGTGTCATGGTGTTGCCGCAGCGTCAGCACTGGCAGGCAGGGCTCGACGCGTCAGGGCTTCCCGTGTCGATCAGTGCCGACATGCACGGTGGCGCCCTGGAAACCTCATTGCTGATGCACGCCATGCCCGAGGTTGTTCGTGAGGCCGAACGTCGCGACCACGAAGCCACCCAACGCCCCTGGCTGCAAACATTGGGCATGCGCCATTACACCGACTCCGGCATTATCGGCTTTCCCGAAAAAGCGAGCGCGGCGGCTGGCCAGTTGCTGCTGCAGGGCATGGTGCAGGCGATGACGGACGATCTCACCGCCCTGCTCCGTCATGGACATGCTCCGACGGCTCAGCGCACCACAAAGTCGAAGTAGGTTTCAGGGAACGGTTCGTTGGCCAACGTAAAGTGCCACCACTCTTCCGGATAGTGCACGAATCCGGCGTTCTCCATCAGCTCTTGCAGGAGCAGCCGGTTGGCGCGTACAGGTGCCGGCAAATCCATGTTCGAGGGCCAGGATTCAGGACCGAAATAGTCGAAGGGGGTGCCCATGTCGAGGGCCTCGCCGCTGGTGGCATCGACCAGCGTGAGATCCACCGTGGAACCGCGCGAGTGCCCCGACCGCTCGGCAATATAGCCTTCGGCAAACAACTGCTCCTTGGGCACGTCGGGGTAATAGGTCGCCTTCTGGCGCTGGTCGGACAGGTCTTTCGCCCATTGCACGAAGTGATCCACCGCGCGCTGCGGTCGGTAGCAATCGAACAGTTTCAGATTCAGACCGAACGCTGCCGCCCGCTCTTGCACGTGCTTCAGCGCCCTGGCTGCCGGCACGCTGAGAATGCAGTGCGCGGCTTCATATCCTCGAATGGGGTCGCCGATGAAGTTGCGGGTGCCAGCGTAACGCATATCTTCGATCACGCCGGGCACCACCTGGCGCACGACAACGAAGCCGGGTGGCAGGCTCTCGGATCCGGCCGCGCTTGCTGCCGCGGCATGCGGTAGTGCCATGGTGAACAGACAGGCGGCAACAAGCCCGTATGCCCACCCGTGGGCGCTCGCGAAAACTGGCATATGTCGTCTCCCGGATGATGGGGCCCGAACGGGCGCCCGCGACCGAAGCTTGGGATCTACCCGCCTGACGGAACGCGTTGGCTCGCCACGCGGTGCTGAAATGGTCGGCGCCGCGTGGCCGCCACACGCCCCATCGCGAGGGAGCCTCCCTGCGATGGGGATTTGCTACTTCTTGCGCACGGGTGGCAGATCGGTGCAATGACCGTCGGCCGCCTCGGCAGCCAATCCGATGGATTCGCCCAGTGTGGGATGCGGATGGATGGTTTTGCCGATATCGACCGAGTCGGCATTCATCTCGATGGCCAGGGCCACCTCGCTGATGAGGTCGCCGGCATGGGTACCCACAATACCGCCACCCACAATGCGGCCGTCGTCGGCATCGAACAGCAGCTTGGTGAAGCCTTCGTCGCGGCCGTTGGCGATGGCGCGACCAGATGCCGCCCAGGGCATCACACCCTTGCGAACCTTCACGCCCTGGGCCTTGGCCTCTTCTTCCGTCAGGCCGACCCAGGCCACTTCGGGATCGGTATAAGCCACAGACGGAATCACCCGGGCGTCGAAGAAACTCTTCTCGCCGGCGGCGGCCTCGGCAGCCACGTGTCCTTCGTGCACCGCCTTGTGCGCCAACATGGGCTGACCCACCAGATCGCCGATGGCAAAGATGTGCGACACATTGGTGCGCATCTGCTTGTCGACCGCAATGAAACCGCGATCGTCCACGGTCACGCCAGCCTTGTCGGCATCGATTCGACCGCCGTTGGCTTTGCGGCCGACCGCTTGCAACACGAGATCGTAGCGTTGCGGCTCCTTGGGGGCATTGTCGCCTTCGAAGGAGACCCAGATGCCGTCGTCGCGGGCCTCGGCACTGACGGTTCTGGTGTTGAGCATGATCTGATCGAAACGATGGGCGTTGAACTTCTGCCACACCTTGACCAGATCGCGATCGGCTCCGGGCATCAGCACGTCCTGCATTTCGACGACATCGAGGCGACTGCCGAGGGCGGAATATACCGTGCCCATTTCGAGGCCGATGATGCCGCCGCCGATCACCAGCATGCGCTGGGGGATCTGGCGCAGCTCGAGCGCACCGGTGGAGTCCACCACCCGCTCGTCGTCGGGCAGGAATGGCAGTTTGACCGATTCGCTGCCGGCGGCAATGATGGCGTGACCAAATGCCACCACGGTATCGTCGTCGCCCGACACTTTGAGGTGATGGTCGTCGACGAAGCGGCCCGTGCCCTGCAGCACTTTCACCTTGCGCGCTTTGGCCATGCCGGCCAGCCCCCCCGTGAGCTTGCCCACCACGCCCGACTTGAAGTCGCGCAGCGCGTCGAGGTCGATCTCGGGTTTGGCAAACCGGATGCCGTGCTCGGCCATGGCCAGCGCCGATTCCATCACGCTGGCCGAGTGCAGCAACGCCTTCGACGGGATGCACCCCACGTTGAGGCAAACGCCGCCGAGGGTGGGGTAACGCTCTACCAGCACCACGTTGAGGCCCAGATCTGCCGCACGGAAGGCGGCTGAATAGCCCCCGGGGCCCGCACCCAGAACGAGCACGTCGCATTCGATATCGGCCTTGCCCTGCCACGATGCGGCTTTGGGGGCCGGCGTCTGATCGGTCGGCTTGATCTCGCTGGCAGCGGCACCAGCCGCATCGGTGTCAGCCGAATCATCAGGCGACCCGGACGAGCCTGGCGATGATTCGGTCGCAGTCGATGAGGCCTTGCTCTTGCCGGCGCCATCACCCTCGACGGGCTCCAGCTCGAGCATTACCGTGCCCTGCGAGATCTTGTCGCCCACCTTGATCTTGAGCGATCGGATCACCCCGCCCTGCTCGGCCGGAATTTCCATGGAGGCCTTGTCGGACTCCACGGTGATCAGGCTTTGTTCGGCTTCAATGGTGTCGCCCTCGGCCACCAGCACTTCGATCACTTCAACGGCGTCGAAATCGCCGATGTCGGGAACTTTCAATTCAATGGTTTGGCTCATGGCGCCTCCGGATCAAAGCGCGATGCGCCGGAAATCGGCCAGCAGGCTGGCCAGATGAACATTGAAGCGGGCCGCCGCGGCGCCATCGATCACGCGATGGTCGTACGAAAGCGACAACGGCAGCGTGAGCCGCGGCACAAAGGCATCGCCATCCCAGACCGGCTTCTGATACGACCGCGACACACCGAGAATGGCCACCTCGGGCGCATTGATGATGGGCGTGAAGTGCGTGCCACCGATGCCGCCCAGCGACGAAATGGAGAAGCAGCCGCCCTGCATCTCGGCTGCCGACAGCTTGCCGTCGCGCGCCTTGCCAGCCAACGCCGACGTTTCCTGTGCCAGTTCGAGCACGCCCTTGCGGTCGGCGTCGCGTATCACCGGCACCATCAGACCGTTGGGCGTATCGGCCGCAAAACCGATATGAAAGTATTGCTTGTAGACCAGGGTTTCGCCGTCGAGCGAGGCGTTGAACTGCGGATACTTCTTGAGCGTGGCCACCACCGCCTTGATCAGGAAGGCCAGCATGGTGACCTTGATGCCGCCCTTCTCGTTCTCGCGGTTGAGCTGCTGGCGCAAGGCCTCGAGTTCGGTGATGTCGGCCTCGTCGTTGTTGGTGACGTGCGGGATCATCACCCAGTTGCGATGCAGGTTGGCCCCCGAGAGCTTCTGGATGCGGCTGAGATCCTTGCGCTCGATCGGCCCGAACTTCTCGAAATCGACCTTGGGCCAGGGAATCAGACCGAGACCTGCGCCACCGCCGCTTCCGGCCGCCGCCCCCGGCGCAGCCGCCTCGTCGGCCAGCGCCGACTTCACGAACTGACGCACGTCGTCGTTCGTAATTCGCTGCTTGGGGCCCGACCCGCGCACGCGGTGCAGATCCACGCCCAGCTCCCGGGCAAACTTGCGCACCGAAGGCGACGCATGCGGCTTGGGCACCAGCCCTTCGGTGTCGGCTCGAGGCACTGGCGGCGTGCGCGCGGCCTGGCCGGGCCGTGCGCCAGCGTCGCCGGCGCCCTGGCTGGCAGGGTTGTTGTCAGGCGCATCCTCTTGGCGCTGCGCCGCCGCGGGCTTGCCCTTCGAAGCGGCGCCCTCGTCGGACGCGTCGTCGTCGCTGTCGGATCCGGCCGACGCGGCAGACGAAGCGCCGTTCTTTTCGCCGCCGTTGGCGTCGGATGCGGCCTCTGAGGATGCCGAGGCCGCTTCGCTGCTGCCGGCATCGTTGGATTCGGCCTTCGCCGGATCGCTCGCCTTGTTGTCGGCGCTGGCCTCGGCCGGCTCGATCTCGACCATCACCGTGCCCTGCGCGACTTTGTCGCCCACCTTGATCTTGAGGGACTTGATCACCCCCCCCTGATCGGCTGGAATCTCCATCGAGGCCTTGTCGGACTCGACCGTGATCAAGCTCTGCTCGGCTTCGATGGTATCGCCTTCGGCGACCAGGACCTCGATGACCTCGACCTCGTCGAAATCACCGATGTCGGGCACCTTCAATTCAATTTGCTGACTCATCCCAGATTCCTTGCCTCAGGCGTGATGCGGATTCACCTTGTCGGGGTTGATATCGTATTTCTTGATGGCTTCGGACACTTTTTTGGCCGAAATCTTGCCTTCTTCGACCAGCGCCGACAGGGCAGCCAGCGTGACGAAGTGGCGATCCACCTCGAAATGTTCGCGCAATTTGCGGCGAAAATCCGAGCGACCGAAACCATCGGTGCCGAGCACGTGATAGGCACGGTCGCGCGGCAGCCAGGCGCGGATCTGATCGGCAAAGGCCTTCATGTAATCGGTGGACGCGATGATGGGGCCTTCGTGTGGCGTGAGCTGCTCGGTGACGTAAGGCACCTTGCGATCGGCCTCCGGGTGGAGCATGTTGTAGCGCTCGCAATCCATGCCGTCGCGACGCAGCTCGGTAAAGCTGGTCACGCTCCAGACATCGGCCACCACGCCCCAGTCGTCGGCCAGCAGACGCTGGGCCGCCAGCACCTCGCGCAGGATGGTGCCGGAGCCCATCAGTTGCACGCGGGGGGCCTTGTTCTTGCCCTTGGGGGTATCGCCTGGCTGCAGCTGATAAATGCCGCGCAGAATGCCTTCTTCGTCGCCTTCGCGCAGGCCGGGCTGCGCGTAGTTCTCGTTCATCACCGTGAGGTAATAGAAGACGTTTTCCTGGTTCTCGACCATGCGCTTGAGCCCGTGCTGCATGATCACGGCCAGCTCGTGACCAAACGCCGGATCGTACGACACGCAGTTGGGGATGGTGCTGGCCAGAACATGACTGTGACCATCTTCATGCTGCAGGCCCTCGCCGTTGAGCGTGGTGCGACCGGCCGTACCGCCCAGCAGGAAACCGCGTGCCTGCATGTCGCCGGCGGCCCAGGCCAGATCGCCGACGCGCTGAAAGCCGAACATCGAGTAATAGATGTAGAACGGCAGCATGATGCGGTTGTTGGACGAATACGACGTGGCCGCGGCAATCCACGAACTGAATGCGCCCGCTTCGTTGATGCCTTCCTGCAGAATCTGGCCGTCTTTGGATTCCTTGTAGTACATCACCTGATCGCGATCGACCGGTTCGTACTTCTGTCCCTCGGGGGCATAGATGCCGATTTGTCGGAACATGCCCTCCATGCCGAAAGTGCGTGACTCGTCGGCCACGATAGGCACCACGCGGGGCCCGAGGGTCTTGTCGCGCAGCAGTTGCGTGAGCACCCGCACAAAGGCCTGGGTGGTGGAGATCTCGCGGCCTTCGGCCGTGGGTTCGAGCACCGACTTGAAGGCCGACAACGGCGGCACCGGGAGCGATTCGTCGGCTTTTCGACGGCGATGCGGCAGATAGCCGCCCAGCGCCTTGCGCCGCTCGTGCAGATACTGCATCTCGGGGGAGTCGTCTGGTGGCGTGTAGTACGGCAACGCGTCGAGCTGATCGTCGGCCACCGGAATGTTGAAACGGTCGCGGAATTCGCGGATGGACTCGGCATCCAGTTTCTTTTGCTGGTGTGTGGGGTTCTTGGCTTCGCCCGCATGACCCATGCCGTAACCCTTGATGGTCTTGGCCAGGATGACGGTGGGTTGGCCCGCGTGGTTGACGGCCGAATGAAACGCCGCATACACCTTGTGCGGGTCGTGGCCACCACGGTTGAGGCGCCATACATCTTCGTCGCTCAGACGGCTCACCATCTCGAGCAACCTGGGATGCTTGCCGAAGAATTTTTCGCGAACATAGGCGCCATCGTTGGCCTTGTACGCCTGATACTCGCCATCGACGGTTTCTTCCATGATGCGGCGCAGAATGCCTTCCTTGTCGCGCGCCAGGAGAGGATCCCAGTAGCCGCCCCAGATCAGCTTGATCACGTTCCAGCCGCTACCGCGGAACTCCCCTTCGAGCTCCTGGATCACCTTGCTGTTGCCCCGCACCGGCCCATCCAGGCGCTGCAGATTGCAGTTGACCACGAATATGAGGTTGTCGAGTTTCTCGCGGGCGGCCAGACTGATGGCACCGAGGGATTCGGGTTCGTCCATCTCGCCATCGCCGCAGAACACCCACACCTTGCGCTGGCTGGTGTCGGCAATGCCGCGCGCATGCAGGTATTTGAGGAAGCGTGCCTGGTAAATGGCCATGATGGGCCCCAGCCCCATCGACACTGTGGGAAACTGCCAGAAATCCGGCATGAGCTTGGGGTGGGGATACGACGGCAGACCCTTGCCGTCGACTTCCTGGCGGAAGTGGTCGAGCTGCTCGGCAGTCAGCCGCCCCTCGAGATACGCCCGGCCATAGATGCCCGGCGACGAATGCCCTTGAAAGTAAACGAGGTCGCCACCGTGGCTCTCGTTCTCGGCGTGCCAGAAATGGTTTTGCCCCGTGCCGATCATGGTGGCCAGCGAGGCAAACGAGGCAATGTGGCCACCCAGATCACCGTCGTGCGGTGGGGTCTTGCGGTTGGCCTTCACCACCATGGCCATGGCGTTCCAACGAACATACGAGCGGATACGCTCTTCGAGGTCGTGCTGCCCGGGTGAGGGCTCTTCGAGATGCGGAGGGATGGTATTGACGTAGGCGGTTTGCGCCCGGTAGGGCAGGTTCGCCCCCGAGCGGCGCGCCAGATCGATCAGGCGCTCCAGCAGATAATGTGCCCGCTGCGGCCCCTCGCGATCCAGTACGGCTTCGAGGGCATCGAGCCATTCCTGGGTCTCTTGAGAGTCGTCGTCGGGGGCCAGAAAGGCGGGTTGTGCAGACATGAACCTGTCTCCGATCGTTGAAGCGGACGCCAGATTCTAGTGGCCTCCCAGGGGTCAAGGCAAACGAAATTTCATATTGCGATGCATCATTTCATGATATGAAATATAAACAACGCAAGTCGATTTACACTTCAGCTTATGGCTCGTCAACCCTCCAACGGCAGTCTCCCTCCGGAGCCGGACGCCTCGCGTCTGCGGCGCTACCTGTATTGGTTTGCGCCACTCATCGCCATTGTGGCTCTGGCCGGGGTGGTCATCGCCGTGGTCGTCTGGCTCGAGAGCCTCGAAGACCCCTACCGCACGCTCCTGCAGGATTCGCACCGTACCCTGTTGTGGGTGGTGGCGTCGTTGTCTCTGGTGATCGTCTGGAGCCTGGTGGCACTATGGCGCCACATGCGCTTCCGACAAAAGGCCGAAAAGGCACTCATTGCCGAAACCGCCTTCCGGCGCGCGATGGAAAACTCCATGCTCACCGGCATGCGCGTGCTCGACATGGACGGCCGAATCACCTATGTGAACCCGGCCTTCTGTCGCCTCATCGGCTGGAACGAATCCGATCTCATCGGGCGCACGCCGCCCTTTCCCTATTGGGTGCCCGGCCAGCACGCCGCCCATCAGCGCATGATGTCGATGCTCCTGGCCGGCAACGCGCCCACCAGCGGTCTCGAGATGCAGGCGCAGCGACGCGACGGCTCCCGGCTCACCACCCGCATGTACGTGTCGCCGTTGGTCGATCACAACGGGGTGCAGACAGGCTGGATGACCTCCATCACCGACATCACCGAATCCAAGCGCATCCGCGAAACCCTGGCCGCCGCGCACGAACGCTTCATGACGGTACTCGAAGGCCTCGATGACGCCATCTCCGTCACCGCCGACGCGGGTGATGGCCCCGAGCTGCTTTTTGCCAATAAAACCTATCGCCGTATCTTCGGTCATCAGGCCACCGGCCACGCCGAGCTGCTGGCCGGTCGACGCGGTCGCTACACGGAAGAAGCCGTGGAGGTGTATTCGCCGTCTACCCGCCTCTGGTTCGAAGTGAATCATCGCATGCTGGCCTGGACCGATGGCCGACGCGTGCGGCTCCAGGTGGCGCGCGACATCACCGAACGTCGTGCCCAGGAAGAGGCCTCGTTGCTGCAGCAAGAGAAGATCCAGATCACCAGCCGGCTCATCGCCATGGGCGAAATGGCCTCGTCGCTGGCGCACGAACTCAATCAGCCGCTGACGGCCATTGCCAACTACAGCATGGGCGCCGTGGCCATGGTGCGCAGCGGCAACGCCGACGCCGAACGCCTGCTGCCGGCCCTCGAGAAGGCGGCCGCACAGGCCGAACGCGCTGGCCTGATCATTCGTCGCATCCGCGAATTCGTGAAGCGCAGCGAACCTCGGCGACAGGCGGTAGACATCACCACGGTCATTGATAATGCCGTGGGCTTTGCCGAGATCGATGCCCAGAAACGCCGAATCGAGATCACCAAATGGCTGCCGCCCGAACTCCCGGACGTTCTGGCCGATCCCATCCTGATCGAGCAAGTGCTGCTCAACCTGATCAAGAATGGCATGGATGCCATGGCGGAAGCGACCGAACGCGAGGTCATGGTGAAGGTGGAAGCCCGCCACGAGCAGCTCGAAGTGGCCGTGATCGACCGTGGCCATGGCCTGGGCGAGCTCGATCCGGCCCGCCTGTTCGAGCCATTCTTCAGCACCAAATCCGAAGGCATGGGCATGGGTCTGAATATCTGCCGCACCATCATCGAGTCGCACCATGGTCGACTCTGGGCCGAGCCCAACCCCGATGGCGGTACCATTTTCCGCTTTACCCTACCGGCAGTGCCCCGGCCGCCGGCCAGTGCCCACGACATCGACCTCGAAACCGAAGCGGGCAACGTCCCGGCACTGGCGTTCAATGACAAGGAGCCACAAGCATGAAGAATCCCTCTCCGTCGAACACGGTATTCATTGTGGACGACGACGAAGCCGTGCGCGACTCGCTGCGCTGGCTGCTCGAGGCCAACGGCTATCGCGTGCGGGATTACGCCAGCGCCGAGGCCTTTCTCGAAACGTACGACCCGGAGGTCGTGGGGGTTCTGATCGTCGACGTGCGCATGCCCGGCATGAGCGGCCTCGAACTGCAGGAAGTTCTCATCGCCCGCAAGGTGCCCTTGCCCACCGTGTTCATCACCGGACATGGCGACGTTCCCATGGCCGTCAGCACCATCAAGCGCGGCGCTGTCGACTTTCTCGAGAAGCCTTTCAACGAGGCGGACCTGCGAGTGATCGTGGCCAACATGTTCATCAAGGCGCAGGAGCAGGCCGAGCTCGCCGCTCAGCGGCGCGAACGCGAAGCGATGCTCGGCCGGCTCACCTCGCGTGAGCAGCAAGTGCTCGAGCGCATTGTGGCCGGTCGTCTCAACAAGCAGATTGCCGACGACCTGGGCATCAGCATCAAGACGGTGGAAGCCCATCGCGCCAACATCATGGAAAAGCTTCAGGTGGCCACCGTGGCCGACCTCATGAAAGTGGCGCTGGGCGATGCCCGCCAGTGATGCCCCCTCTTTCTGCCAACCCAATCGAGATTTCATGACAGCCCAGCTCATCAACGGCACCGAACTGGCCCGTTCGCTGCGCGCCGAAGTCGCGCAGCAAGTGGCCGAACTCAAGCAGCAGCACGGCCTGGTTCCCGGGCTTGCGGTCATTCTGGTGGGTGACGACCCCGCCTCGCAGGTTTACGTGCGCAACAAGGTCAAGGCGTGCAAGGAAGCCGGGCTGCATTCCGAGCTCATCACGCTATCCACCGACACCACTCAGGCGGAGTTGCTCGCCGAAGTCGATCGTCTCAACCGCGACGCCACGATTCACGGCATCCTGGTGCAACTGCCGCTGCCTGCCGGCATGTCGTCGCATGCCGTCATCGAGGCCATCGCCCCTGAGAAGGATGTCGACGGCTTTCACATTTCCAACGCCGGCCTGCTCATGACCGGTCAGCCGCAGGTCATTCCCTGCACGCCCTACGGCGTGATGAAGATGCTGCAATCCACCGGTACCCCGTTGCGCGGTGCCGAGGCCGTGGTAGTGGGCGCCAGCAACATTGTGGGCAAGCCCATGGCCATGCTGCTGTTGCAGGCCGGCGCCACGGTCACACTGTGCAATTCCAAGACCCGGGATCTGGCCGCGCACTGCCGGCGTGCCGACGTGCTGGTCGTGGCGGTGGGCCGTGAAGGCATGATCACGGGCGACATGATCAAGCCCGGTGCCGTGATCATCGACGTGGGCATCAATCGTGGCGCCGATGGCAAACTGCATGGCGACGTCGATTTCGACTCCGCTCGCGAGGTGGCAGGTGCCATCACACCCGTACCCGGCGGAGTGGGCCCCATGACCATTGCCATGTTGCTGGTCAACACACTGGAAGCCGCACAGCGCAGCGTCGACCTGCCCCCGGAGACAACATGACCAACCCCCTGATCGAGCAGGGCGACCTGCTCGCATACGATGCCATCGAACCCGCCCACATCGGACCGGCGGTGCGTCATTGGCTGGCGCAGGCGCGTACGGCGGTCGACCACGCAGCCCATCCCGATACCCCGGCCACCTGGGACGCTGTGATCGAGTCCCTGGATGACGCCACCGAGCCCCTCTGGCGCGCCTGGTCGGCGGCGGGCCACCTCAATGCCGTGGTCAACACCCCCGAGTTGCGCGATGCCTACAACGAGGTGTTGCCCGACGTCGTGGAGTTCGGCACCTGGTTGGGCCTGCACGAGGGTTTGTATGCGCAGTATCGCCGCCTGCGCGACGCCAGCGATTTCAGCCAGTTGCCCGCTGTCCGACAACGCATCATCGAGCTGGCCCTGCGCGATTTCCGCCTCAGTGGCGTGGAGCTTGAAGGCGAGGCCCGCGAGCGCTTCGCCGAGCTGCAGGAGCGTCAGGCAGCCCTGAGCCAGAAGTTCTCCGAGAATGTCCTCGACGCCACCGATGCGTGGTCGCTCGACATCACCGACGAAACCCGGCTGGCCGGCATCCCCGACGACGTTCGGACTGGCGCGCGAGCCGCCGCTGAAGCGGCCGGTGTGCAAGGCTGGCGCCTCACCCTGCAGGCACCCTGCTATGTCCCGGTGATCCAGTACGCCGAAGACGCCGCGCTGCGCGCCGAGATGTACCGTGCATTCGCCACACGGGCTTCCGACATGGGTGACGCGAGCTACGACAACTCGACCCTGATGGCCGAGTTGCTGCAGATGCGCCAGGAAGAAGCCACCCTGCTGGGGTTCGATACCTACGCCAGCCGTCAGTTGCAAACCCGCATGGCACATTCTGCCACCCAGGTGCTCGAGTTTCTGCGCGAACTCGCGCGTCGCGCGCGGCCGTCGGCCGAACGCGATCTCGCCGAATTGAAAGCCCACGCCACCAACGAGCTCGGAATGCAGGAGCTGCAGCCCTGGGACGTCGCCTTCGTGTCGGAGCACCTGCGCGAGCATCGCTTCCATTATTCCGAAGAAGCCTTGCGGCCCTACTTCCCGTTGCCTCGCGTGTTGCAGGGCTGGTTCGACATCATCGAAACCCTTTTCGGCGTGCGCCTGCGCCACGGTTCGGCGCCGGTGTGGCACCAGGATGTCGAAGTGATCGAGGTCAACAACCCCGATGGCACCGCGGTGGGCTATCTGTATCTCGACCTCTACGCCCGTACCGGCAAGCAATCCGGAGCCTGGGTCGACCTGGATCGCCATCGCCGCCGCAAGCCGCAAGGTCTGCAAACCCCCATCGTGTTCCTCACTTGCAACTTCGCCGCGCCACAGAGCGGCCGGCCGTCCCAGCTCACGCACGACGACGTGGTCACCCTGTTTCACGAATCGGGCCACGCCCTGCATGCCCTGCTCTCCGAAGTCGACGACGTGGGCGCCTCGGCGTTCACCAGCGTGGAGTGGGATGCCATCGAGCTGCCCTCGCAGTTCATGGAGAACTTCGTCTGGGAGTTCGACGTCTTGCAGCGCCTGACTGGCCATGTGGACACAGACGAAGCGCTGCCACGCGAGCTCTTCGACAAGCTCTCTGCGGCCCGCAACTTCCTGTCGGGCATGGGCATGTTGCGGCAGGTGGAGTTCTCGCTGTTCGACATGCTGCTGCATCAACGCCCCGACCCGGCCGAGGCCGCCGATATTCTGGCCACGCTGCAAACCGTGCGCGAGGAAGTGGCGGTGATCCAGTCGCCAGAGTGGCACCGCTTTCCGCATAGCTTCTCGCACATCTTTGCGGGCGGCTACAGTGCCGGCTACTACAGCTACAAGTGGGCAGAAGTGCTGTCGGCCGATGCCTATGCCGCCTTCGAGGAAGCGGCCCGTCAGGGTAGCCGGCTGGTGCCCGAGCTGGGCCAGAAGTTCCGACGCGAAGTGCTGGCGGTGGGTGGTGCGCGCCCCGCCGAAGACACCTTTCGGGCATTCCGCGGCCGAGATGCCGACATCGAGGCCCTGTTGCGGCATAGCGGCATGAGCGACACCGCCACCACCGGATAAGGGGTTTCCCCATCATCCATGGGGGTGATTGCCGACGTCTGGGCGATGCCTAAACTATGCGTCATTGGCGCAGGCTTTTTTGGCCTGCGCAGGCCAACCGCAATCCAGGAGCCCCCTCATGTCACAAGCATCCCCCGAGGTCGTGCAGGCTGCCCGCACCGCCGGCAGCCGCATGGCCGATCGCGACACTCCCTTCATCCTCAACGAATGGTACGTGGCGGCGTTTGCCGACGAAGTGGGGCGTAGCCTGCTGCGTCGCACCTTGCTTGACCACGACGTGATCCTGTACCGCACCGAGGCCGGCCAGGCCGTGGCGCTCGACAACCGTTGCATCCATCGTTCGTTTCCGTTGTCCGAAGGCTTTCTCGACGGCGACACCGTCGTGTGTGGTTATCACGGCTTTCGTTACGACGCCGAAGGCACCCTGGTGCAGGTGCCGTCGCAAGATCGCTGCCCCAAAGGTGTGGGTGTGCGCCAGTACCCCATCGTGGAACGTGGCCCGTTGCTGTGGATATGGTTGGGCGACGATGAGGCCGACCCTGCCCGTCTGCCACCGCACGACTGGCTCACCAGCCCCGACTGGGTCTGTTCCAAGGGGTATTTCAACCACCAGGGCAACTATGTGAGCCTGCACGAGAACCTGCTCGACCTCACCCATCTCAGTTTCCTGCATGCCAAGAGTTTCGGCACGCCCGACTACGCCGCCGCCAAGTTCCGCGCCGAGATCAACGACGGCCATTTCGCCCTGTTGCGCGACGTCGTTCCCACCACCCTGCCGCCGGTGTGGGCCAAACCCACCGGAATGGAGGGCTATCCTCAGGCCGCTCGCATCGTACGCTCCGAGTTCATGGCGCCCTCGCTGCATACCGTGTCGGTTCGCTTCTACGACAACGCATTGCCAGAGGCCGGACGGCCCGAATTTCGTATTCGTACCGCCCACATTCCCACGCCCGAAACTCACGGCACGACGCACTACTTCATCGTGCATGGCCGCGATTTCGCGCAAGAACAGGAATGGATCACGCAGTTCATGCACGACGAGCTCTTCAAGGCCTTCCAGGAAGACGTCGACGGCATGCAGCATCTTGAACGCATGCTCGAAAAGGCCGATGATGCGTTCTTCGAGATCTCGGTCGCGAGCGATCGTGCCTCGGTCGAGATGCGCAAGTATCTCAAGGCGCGGGCCGAAGCCGAGGCCGCGCAACGTCGCGACCGTGCCGATGTTCAACCGGTACGCGGGCCCAGTCGTCTGGCCGGAGCCGCCTGAGCCCCCGGATCCTGCCGACCCGGGTCGCGAGCGGTGAGTGTGGCTCAGGGCCCGGCTGGCCGCCGATCGCATCATTCCATTCGACGTCTGCCACCCGAGCGGGCGCCTTGCCGAGGAGGAGACCTATCATGTACGTGAAGAACTGCTGGTATGTGGCCGCGTGGTCGAGCGAAGTGCGCAGCGACGCGCTGTTTTCACGCGTACTGCTCGACACGCCCGTACTGCTGTGGCGCGACGCCCAGGGGCAAGTACGTGCGCTCGAAGACCGTTGCTGCCATCGCGGTGCACCGCTGTCGCGCGGCCGCCTCGAGAACGACAACGTGCGCTGCATGTATCACGGGCTGTTGTTCAACCCTGAAGGCGAGTGCATCCAGGTGCCCGCGCAAGACCGCATTCCGCCCAATGCCCGCGTACGCGCCTACCCCGTGGTTGAGAAAACCCAATGGGTATGGATCTGGATGGGCGACCCCAACCTGGCCGATCCGGCCACCATCCCCGATACCTTCTGGCTTGAAGATCCGGAATGGAAGTATCGCGAGGGCTACCTGCATTACAGCGTGAATTACCTGCTTGTCACCGACAACCTGCTCGACTTCTCCCACCTGCCCTATGTGCACCCCACCACCGTGGGCGGCGACGAGAGCTTTGCCAATCTGCGGCCCACGATCGAAAGCGTGCCCGACGGCATGCGCATCTCACGCTGGCATCTGTCGTCACCCCCGGCGCCGTTTGTGCGCAAGGTCACCGACTGGACCGACCCCGTCGATCGCTGGAACGTCTACGACTTTCTTGTGCCCGGCATCCTGCTCATGCACTCGGGCAGTGCGCCGGCCAACACCGGGGCACAAGAAGGCAACTACCAGAACGCAGTCGAATTCCGCAGTGCACAGGCGGTCACTCCGGAAACGGCCGACAGCTGCCATTATTTCTTCTCGCAGGCGCACAATTTCTGCATCGACGACCCCAAGGTCACCGACACCATTCACCAGATCCTCATCGACGCCTTCCACGAGGATCACCACATGATCCACGCGCAGCAGAAGAATCTGCAGCTCGATCCCGATTTCGAGATGGTGCCCGTAGGGCTCGATGCGGCCCTCAATCGGTTCCGCTGGATGATCAACAAGCGCCTCGAGACCGAGCGAGGCGCCGCGGCCAAGGCGCCGACGTCGGGCCGCGTGCAGCCCGAAACCGCCCAGCTCAACGAATGAAGCCGTTGCTGCGGGCGTCGCCCGCCGAGTTGGCCGTTCGGCCCGTGCCCGACCCTGCCACCGAGGGCCTGGCACAACTGGTGCGTGCGGTCGGCTCAGTGGGCTTTGGCGAGCATTTGCTGGGGTTCTGGCAACAGCATGTGGGTGCCGTGGATCAGCTGGTGGCGTTTACGCAGATGCCCGAGCGACCAGGCGAAGCGCTGTTCACGGTGGGGCGCATGCCGTTACGCCTGGCGCAATCGCTCACCCAGCGCTACCTCGACGCCTACCACCTGATGGACCCTACCACCGATGAAGTGGGGGTGCTGGAAGAAGACGGCGCCCGCCTCACCCGCATGAACCTCGATGTGCCGGCCAGTTCGGTCTACAAGTCGTTTTTCTTCGAGCACAGCCGTTTGGTGGACCGCGTGGCCATCGTGACCCGCTGGCGCGATATGGTCGTGGCCTGTCACGGTTATCGCCAGGCGCCGTCGGCACCGTTTCATGCCACCGACCTCGCCAGCCAGCAACGCTGGCTGGGCACGCTGGCCGCGCTGTTGCGTCAGCATGTGGCGCTGGGCTCCACACACAGCCAGCCCCGGCTGCCAGCCACCCAGCCTCTGCTGCGGCGACAGGCGCTGCTCGAGCGCCTGTCGCCGCGCGAGAAGGCCGTGTTCCAGCGCCTTCTTGCCGGCCTCAGCGTGGATGCCATCGCTCTGGATCTGGGCGTATCGGCCAACACGATCAGAACCTTCCGCAAGAAGCTCTACCGCAAGCTCGAAGTCACCTCGCGCTTCGAGCTGTATCACAAGTATCTGCATCATCAGGCCTCAGCAGACGACTCCGATCCGGGCTAACATTCGGCAGCGCTCACCCCGGATTGCCCGATGAAATTCGCCACCTGGAACGTCAACTCACTCAAGATTCGTCTGCCACAGGTATTGCAATGGTTGGCCGACAACCCCGTAGACGTGCTCTGCCTCCAGGAGCTCAAGCTCACCGATGAGCGCGTGCCAGTGGATGCCCTGCGCGAGGCCGGCTACCACACCGTGGCTGCGGGGCAGCCCACCTACAATGGCGTCGCCATCCTCAGTCGCGAACCCGCTCACAGTGTGGAGCGCAACATTCCTGGCTTCGACGATCCGCAACAACGCCTGCTATCGGCCACCGTGCCCAGTGCCTGGGGCGATATCCGTGTGATCAGCGCTTATTGTCCCAACGGCCAGGAAGTGGGCTCCGACAAATACCAGTACAAGCTGGCCTGGTATGCCGCCCTGCGAGATTACCTGGCGCAACAGCTTGCCACCTGGCCACGGCTGGTGCTACTGGGCGATTTCAACGTGGCGCCCGAAGATCGCGACATTCACGACCCCGAGAAGTGGCACGAGAAGATTCTGGCCTCGAAGCCCGAACGTCAGGCGCTGCAGGCCCTGCTCGATCTGGGGCTGCACGACAGCTTTCGGCTGTTCGAGCAGCCCGAGCGCAGCTTCAGCTGGTGGGACTACCGTCAGCTGGGTTTCCGGCGCAACGCCGGCCTGCGTATCGATCACGTGCTGCTCTCCGATGCCCTCAAGCCCCATTGCCGAGCTTGTGTGATCGACAAGGAGCCGCGACGCAACACACAGCCGTCGGATCACGCGCTCGTCATCGCCGAGCTGGGCTGAGCGCAGGCCGTCCGGCGCCGCCGGCTGCCGCGAACTCACCCGATCTTTCAAGGACTCCACATGACCCCAACGACTGCCGCCGATCCGGTTCTGGTATCGATCAACGAAGGCATTGCCACCATCACGCTCAACCGGCCCGAGCGCATGAACGCGCTCAACTACGTGTTGCTCGACCAATGGCGTGGCGCGCTCGAGCGCCTGCAGGCCGATCCCAACGTACGCGTGCTCGTGCTCACCGGCGCGGGCACACACTTCTGTACCGGGGGCGACCTGAAAGACCCGCCCGCCGGCCCGAATGGTGAACTGCGCCTGAAGGTGATGCACGATTGCCTCAAGCTCATGCTGTTTGGCGACAAGCCCGTCATCGGTGCGCTCGAGGGCAATGTGTACGGTGCCGGCTTCTCGTACGCCAGTGCCTGCGACATCGTGGTGGCCGGCGAATCGGCCCGGTTCTGTGCCCCGTTCACGGGAGTGGGCCTGGTGCCCGACACCGGGCTCGCCTATACCCTGCCCTTGCGCATCAGCGCCGGCCGGGCGCGACAGATGATGCTGCAAGGCCTGGTGGTGTCGGCGCCCAGGGCCGCCGAATGGGGGCTGGTCGAAGAGCTCGTGGGTGACGGCGAAGCCTTGCCCCAGGCGCTCGATGTGGCCACCGCGCTGTTGCGTCGCGCGCCGCTGGCGATGGCGGGCCTGCGCCGGCTGATGGCACGCGAACTCGCCGGGCTCACCGGCTCGCTCGACGAAGAACTGGCGACCCAGCAGCGCCTGCTCGACAGCGAAGACCTGCAGGAAGGCCGCACCGCCTTTGCCGAAAAGCGCCCACCCCGGTTTCGCGGGCGCTGAATCGGCTATTCCATACCCAGTTCGCGCATCTTGCGGGTGATGGTATTGCGACCCAGACCCAGGCGGGTGGCGGCATCCACCCGCCTGCCGCCGGTGGCACGCAACGCCGCCTGAATCAGCGTGCGTTCGAAGTCGCGTGTCATGTCGTGCATGATGTTCATGTCGCCCGAGCGCAGGCGGTCGAGGGCGACGCCCTCGAGATCCTGCAACCAGCGACTGTCGCCCGGCACGGCCAGCGTATCGCCCTCGCCTGACGCCGACGTCGGCGCCATAGCCCCGTTTGCCGAGGCCGGCATGGGCGTGGTGGCAGACCCTGCCGCTGACACCGGTGCCCTCGCGGCGACCTGGGTCAGCTCGGCCGGCAGATCCGACTCATCGATCACCGCCGACGGCGCCATCACCGTGAGCCAGTGACACACGTTCTCGAGCTGACGCACGTTGCCGGGGAATGGAAAGCGCGTGAGCAAGACCAGGGCGCCGCTGCCCAGTTTCTTGGGCTCGACGCCCAGACTGCGGGCACTGGCCTGCAGGAAGTGATTGGCGAGAATGGGGATGTCTTCTGCCCGTTCGCGCAAGGGCGGCAAACGCAGGCGAATCACGTTCAGCCGGTGAAAGAGATCTTCACGAAAGCTGCCCTGCCGCACGCGCTCTTCGAGCGGCTGATGGGTGGCAGCAATCACGCGCACGTTCACCTTCACGGGCGTGACCCCACCCACTCGATAGAAGCTGCCGTCGCCCAACACGCGTAGCAGGCGGGTCTGCAACTCGGCCGGCATATCGCCGATCTCGTCGAGAAACAGCGTGCCGCCATCGGCCTCTTCGAACCGTCCCGCGCGGCGCGCATGGGCGCCCGTAAAGGCACCCCGCTCATGACCGAACAGTTCGGATTCGAGCAGCTCGCCGGCGATCGCCGCCGTGTTGATGGCCACGAACGGTTTGTCGGCCCGCGGGCTATGCCGGTGCAACGCGCGCGCGACCAGCTCCTTGCCGCTGCCCGACTCGCCCGTGATGAGCACCGTGGCACTGGATGCCGACAGCCGTCCGATGGCCCGAAAGAGCTCCTGCATGGCGGGCGCCTGGCCCAGCATGCCTGCCTGCATGCCGGCGTCCAGACCCGACTCGACGGCCTCGGCCGAGGGGTCGCCCGTCTGCTCGTCGCGCCCTAGGGCCCGGCCGATCAGTTGCAGGGCTTCTTCCACGTCGAACGGCTTGGCGAGGTAATCGAAGGCGCCGCCCTGGAAGGATGCCACCGCGCTGTCGAGATCCGAGTAGGCCGTCATGATGATGACGGGAACGCGAGGATGACGCTCCTTGACCTGCTTCAACAAGGTGAGTCCGTCGGTGCCCGGCATGCGGACATCGGACACCAGCACTTGCGGGATCTCGTGCTCGAGAGCGGCCAACGCGTCGCCGGCACTGGCGAAGCTGCGCCAGGCCCAGCCCGCCCGCGAGAGCGATTTTTCGAGCACCCAGCGGATGGAACGGTCGTCGTCGACGATCCAGATCGGTTTCATGATTCACTCCCGGAACCGGCGGGCGGAGCCAGTGGCAATAACAGTTGGAATTCGGTGTGGCCAGGGCGGCTTTCAACAGCCACCAGGCCGCCATGTTGCTGAACGGTGGTTTGCACCAGCGACAGGCCCAGGCCAGTGCCGTCGGCCTTGCCCGACACCAGCGGATGGAAAATGCGCTCGCGCAAGCCCTCGGGGATGCCCGGGCCGTTATCGACGATCGACAGCTCCACCGCCAGAGCGTGACGCTGACCGGCCAGCGTGACCTGACGTGTGACCCGGGTGCGCAGCGTAATCAGCGCCGTGCCCCGAGCCCGTTGGTCGTCGAGGGCTTCGGCGGCGTTGCGCACGATGTTGAGCACCGCCTGGATGAGCTGTTCGCGATCGGCCGCGAGCTCGGGCACCGAAATGTCGTAATCGCGCTCGATGGTGAGCCCGGCCGGAAACTCGGCCAGCACGAGAGCGGCCACGCGCTCGCACACTTCGTGAATGTTCACGGCGCTGATCTCGCGTACCTTGCGATGCGGCGCCAGGATCCGATCCACCAGGCCGTGCAGCCGATCGGCTTCGGCGATGATGACTTCGGTGTACTCCACCAGACTCGGGTCGACCAGCTCATCCTGCAGCAGCTGGGCCGCGCCGCGCAGGCCGCCCAGCGGATTCTTCACCTCGTGTGCCAGATTGCGCAGCACTTCGCGTTGCGCATCAGCCTGCTCCCATTGTTCGGTCGCACGCTCGATGCGCAGACGATTCTCGATTTCTCGCAGCTCGAGGAGGAAGGCCCACGGCTGCCCATGCAGGACCACCAGCACCGCATCGAGATGCAGCGCATCGGCGCCGACCCGAGGCAGGGCCAACGGCTGACCTTTTTCGGCGAAGCGCTCTTCGCGCCCTTCCTGCAGCGATTGCGTCAGGATTTCGCCATCCACGAAGCAGCGCGCCGCCGATACGCCGAGCAATTGCCGTTGCGACATGCCGAACAATTGTTCGGCGGCGGCATTGGCATGCTGGACGACCCCTTGGTCGTCCAGCAAAAGCACGGCGCTGGCCAGCAGATCCAGAGCCGGCAGCGCCGACACCTGACACGGGATGCTGCTGGTCAAGTGGGCTGCGACTCGGGATCCGGACATGATTTACATCCCGTAGTACATGTCGAACTCGACCGGATGCGTGGTCATCCGCAGGCGGCTGACTTCGTCCATCTTGAGACCGATGTAGGCATCGATCATCGAGTTGCTGTACACGCCGCCTCGAGTGAGGAACTCGCGGTCTTCGTCGAGCGCCTCGAGTGCCTGCTCGAGCGAGGTGCAGACGGTGGGGATCTTGGCGTCTTCTTCGGGCGGCAGATCGTACAGGTTCTTGTCGGCCGGATCGCCCGGGTGAATCTTGTTCATCACGCCGTCCAGGCCGGCCATCATCAGGGCCGAAAACGCCAGATAGGGGTTGGCCATGGGGTCGGGGAAACGGGTTTCGATGCGGCGAGCCTTGGGGTTGCTCACATACGGAATGCGGATCGACGCCGAACGGTTGCGCGCCGAATAGGCCAGCTTGACCGGGGCTTCGAAGTGCGGCACCAGACGCTTGTACGAATTGGTGCTGGGGTTGGTGAGCGCGTTGAGTGCACGGGCGTGCTTGATGATGCCGCCGATGTAGAACAGGGCAAACTCGGACAGACCGGCGTAACCGTTGCCTGCAAACAGGTTCTGGCCGTCTTTCCAGATGGACTGGTGCACGTGCATGCCCGAACCGTTGTCGCCCACGATGGGCTTGGGCATGAAAGTGGCGGTCTTGCCGTAGCTGTCGGCCACGTTCCACACGGTGTACTTGAGAATCTGGTTCCAGTCGGCGCGACGCACGAGCGTGTTGAACAGGGTACCGATCTCGAGCTGGCCGGGCGAGGCCACTTCGTGGTGGTGCACTTCAACGGGCACGCCTTGCTGCTCGAGCAGCGTGCAGATCTCGGAGCGCAGATCCTGGAAGGAGTCGGTGGGCGGCACAGGGAAGTAACCCCCCTTGTGGCGCGGACGATGACCGCTGTTGCCGAATTCGTAGTCGATGCCCGACGACCAGGGCGCCTCTTCAGCCTTGACCTTGAAGAAGCTGCCCGAGGCATCCACGCCCCAGGTGACGCCATCGAACACGAAGAACTCGGGCTCGGGGCCGAAATAGGCGGTGTCGCCCAGGCCGCTGGACTTGAGGTATGCCTCAGCGCGCTTGGCCAGCGAACGGGGGTCGCGGTCGTAGCCCTTGAGGTCGGCCGGCTCCACCACGTCGCAGGTGAGGATGAGTGTGGGCAAATCCCGGAAAGGATCCATGCGGGCGGTGTCGGCATCGGGCATCAGCAACATGTCGGATGCCTCGATTCCCTTCCAGCCGGCAATCGACGAACCGTCGAAGGCTTGCCCGGACTCGAGCTTGTCTTCGTCGATGGTGTGGGCGGGCACGGAAACATGCTGTTCCTTGCCCTGGGTATCGGTAAAGCGCAGGTCGACAAACTTGACATCGTGCTCGGCGATCAGGTCGAGTACCTTTTGCGGGGTTGCCATGAAAGCTCCTGTGGGAAGGGTGGCGGAAACAAAACGGACGGAAGAGATAATGCAAAGCGCGTGCCAACTTTTTGGTGCGAAAAATGGGCACGATTCATGGGCACGGGCACGAAATGCCCTGCCCATTTGCACCAGATGGGTGCGTATGAAGGATATCGGGTACCGTTATGGTGCCTGCGCGCCATTATGGCGCATCAGGCTATCGTCGTGACCGGACGCGCGCCAAAAATGGCCGAGCCCACCCGAACCAGGGTGGCTCCTTCGTCGATCGCCCATTCGAAGTCGCCCGACATGCCCATCGACAACTCGTCGAAGTGCAGGCCGGCCGGCGCGTCCTGGCGGGCCCGCTCCTGCACCTGTCGCAAGCGACGAAAGCAGCCGCGCACCGCGGTTTCATCGTCACTGGCCATGGCCAGCGTCATGAAGCCGGCAACCTCCAGTGCATCGCAGGCAGGAAGTTCGCGCAACAAGGCCATCACATCGTCTGGCATCACGCCCGACTTGTTGTCTTCGTTCGATGTATTCACCTGCACCAGCACGCGCAGTCGTCGATCGGCCTTCTGCAATCGACGATCGAGCTCGCGGGCCAACTTCAGGCTGTCGAGCGAATGCAGCTCGGCGGCAAACTGCGCCACGTGGCGTGCCTTGTTGGTCTGCAGGTGGCCAATGACACACCAGGCCACGTCGAGGTCGGCCATGGCCTCGGCCTTGTCCATTGCCTCCTGCACCTTGTTTTCGCCCAGCCAGCGATAGCCCAGGGCATACACATGCCGCAGCCGTTCCGCTGCCACCGTTTTGGACACCGGCAGCAGCCGCACGTCGTTGCGCTCGCGCCCCGCCCGCTCACAGGCTTCGGTAATGCGGTGTTCGACTGCCGACAACTGCTGATGCAGCGTACGCATATCCGTGTCGGCATCGTCGGGCAAGTCGCGAGGCAGCATGGCAGAACTCCTTGACGTGGGGCAGCAAGTGGCGCGCTCGGGCAGCGGCGGCCGTGCTAGTTCAGAAACAGGGCTTGCAGGTCGTTGAGATACCGCCAGCCCAGGGCGGTGGGTGCCAGCCGGGCGGGATCATCGTGCAGCAGGCCGCGTTCGGTGGCTTCCCGCAGGGAGCGCTGGATGTCGGCCAGCGACAGTCCGGTGCGCTCGGCAAAGCGGTTGCTGGGCACACCGTCGCGCAAGCGCAAGGCGTTGAGCATGAATTCGAACGGCAGGTCGTCGGCGCCCAGCTCGCGTTGTTCGGCCAGTGGCGGCCGGCCCGTGGCCTGCAGACGCTGCAACCAGCGCTCCGGCGAGCGCAGGCGCGCCAGCCGTACGATGCGATCGGGAAATGACAACTTGCTGTGCGCACCCGGCCCGATGCCGAGATAGTCGCCAAACTCCCAGTAATTCAGGTTATGCAGGCAGCGCGCTCCGGGCCGGGCGTAGGCCGACACCTCGTAGCGCTGAAAACCGGCCGCATCCAAACGCTCTTCTACGGCGTCCTGCATGTCGGCGGCCAAGTCGTCGTCGGGCAAGTCTTGGGGTGGATACTTGGCAAATACCGTGTTGGGTTCGAGCGTGAGGTCGTAGCACGACAGGTGCTCGGTACCAAACCCCAGCGCCGTCTCGAGATCGGTCTGCAGATCGGCCATGCGTTGGCCCGGCAGGCCGGTCATGAGATCGAGGTTCACCCGCGGCACCGCCGCCTGGGCGGCCTCGATCGCGCGACGGGCCTGCTCGCCATCGTGCACTCGCCCCAGCGCCTGCAAGAAGCGGTTGTCGAAGCTCTGAATGCCCAGCGAGATGCGATTGACGCCGGCATCGGCAAACGCCCGAAACTTGCCCGCCTCGAGCGTGCCGGGATTGGCCTCGAGCGTGATCTCGGCGTCGGGCAGCAACGGCAGGCGGGCGCGGATCGAGTTGAGCAGCCGATCGAGCGCGGCGCCCGACAGCAGACTCGGCGTGCCTCCCCCGATGAACACCGAAACGACGCGTCGCCCCCAGATGTCGGGCAAGGCGGCTTCGAGGTCGCGCTCGATGGCATCGAGGTAGTCGGCTTCCGGCAGGCCGTCGTCGGGCACGGCGTGGGAGTTGAAGTCGCAATAAGGGCATTTGCGCACGCACCAGGGCACGTGCACATACAGCGCCAGCGGCGGCAGCAGGTCGAGACCCAGGCCGGATGTCCGCCCGCGGCGAACCTCCGTGCCAGCCGGATGAATGGGTATCACCATGTGGGGTCCGGCGTCATGGCGCCGACTGCAATTGCTGCAGCAGCGCTCGCATGGCCTGACCGCGGTGACTGCGCGCGTTCTTTTCCTCGGCCGAGAGCTCGGCCACCGTACAGTCGCACTCGGGTAGCCAGAACAGCGGATCGTAGCCAAAGCCGTTGTCGCCGGTGGGTGTATCGCGCACTTCGCCGTGCCACACTCCTTCGGCAAACCGAGGTTGTGGATCCTCGGCGTGACGCACCAGGGCCAGCACGGCGATGTAACGTGCGCGACGATCGGCCACACCCTTGAGTTGCTGCACCAGCATGGCATTGTTGGCCGCGTCACCCCGCTCGCCGCCATGCAGCGCGGCGAACCGGGCCGAATACACGCCAGGGGCATCGTTGAGGGCAGTCACGCACAGCCCCGAATCATCGGCCAGTGCCGGCAGGCCCGTGGCTTGCGAGGCGTGACGCGCCTTGGCCAAAGCGTTTTCGATGAAGGTGGCGTGGGGTTCTTCAGCCTCGGTGACCCCGAGATCGTCTTGCGGAATCACCTGCCAGCCCAGCGGTTCGAGCAAGGCCTGAAACTCGCGCAGCTTGCCCGCATTGCGCGACGCCAGCACAAGGCGTTGGCGAGTGGGAGGGGAAAGACGAGCATTGGCCATGTTTACCCTCCTGCCAACGCTGCCCGCTGGGCAGCCAGCAGTTCGGCAATACCGGCTTCGGCCAACGCCGTGAGGGCGTCGAGTTCTTCGCGCCGAAATGGCACGCCCTCGGCCGTGCCCTGCAGTTCGACAAAGCCGCCCTGGCCTGTCATCACCACGTTCATGTCGGTGTCGCAGGCGGAATCTTCCACATAATCCAGATCGAGCACGGGCTGGCCCTGATGAAGACCCACCGACACCGCCGCCACCTGATCACGCAAAGGGTCGCCGCTGAGGGTGCCGCGCTGGCGCAACCAGGCCACGGCATCAGCCAGCGCCACCCAGGCACCCGTGATGCTGGCGGTGCGCGTACCGCCATCGGCCTGAATCACATCGCAATCGAGTTGAATCGTGCGCTCACCCAAGGCGTGCATGTCCACCACGGCGCGCAAACTGCGGCCGATGAGGCGCTGAATCTCGAGCGTACGGCCGCTCTGCTTGCCGCGGGCTGCTTCGCGCGAACCGCGGGTGTGTGTGGCGCGTGGCAGCATGCCGTATTCGGCGGTGACCCAGCCCTGCCCCTGTCCTTTGAGAAAGGGCGGCACGCGCTCCTCCACACTGGCCGTGCACAGCACCCGGGTGTCGCCAAACGACACCAGCACCGAACCCTCGGCATGGCGGGTGTAGCCACGCTGGATCGAGACCTCGCGCAACTGATTGGGCGCACGGCCCGAGGGTCGGGCGGTGGGCGAACTGGCAAGTGTCATGACATCCCCAAAAAGATGAGGGCTTGCCGGCGTTGACTGAAACGCGGTGTCGCAAGCCCCTAGAATACGGGTAGCCGGCGAACGCATCGCCAACCTCAACCCCTTATTTTACGGGCGTCCCATGATCCGCAGCATGACTGCCTTCGGCAGTGCCACTCAGACCGACACCCTGGGCACCGTTGCGCTCGAACTGCGCAGCGTCAACAGCCGCTACCTCGACCTGCACTTTCGCCTGCCTGAAGACATCCGCCACCTCGAGACCGGTTGCCGCGAACGCCTGCAGGCCGCGCTGCAACGCGGCAAGGTGGAGATCCGCGTGAACCTGCAGCGCGCCGCCCATGCCGGCGCGGCCAACCTCAACACCGACGCGCTGCAGGCCCTGACCGCCACCCTTCGGCAAGTTCAGGCGGTCGTGCCCGATGTGCAGGCGCCGCGTCTGGCCGAAGTGCTGGCCTGGCCCGGCGTGCAGGCCGAAAGCGACGCCGACACCACCTGGGACGCCGCGGTATTTCTGGCGCTCGATGCGGCCATCACGCAGCTGCAGACTGCCCGTTGCGACGAAGGCGACCGCCTCGCCCGCGCCATGCTCGAACTGGCCGGTCAGATCGACACCATCGCCGACGAACTGCAGGCCGAGATGCCGCGCATTCTCGAAGCCTACCGCGAACGGCAGGCACGCAAGCTGCACGAAACTTTCGAGGCCGCTTTCCCCCAGGGCCTGCAACACATCAGCGGCACCGAGATCTCGGAGCGGCTGGCGCACGAAACCGCCCTCTTCTCGCTGCGCATCGACGTGGCCGAAGAGCTCACCCGCCTGCGCTCACACCTGGAAGAACTGCGTCAGATTCTTGGCACCGCGCCAGAGGCGACCGGCTCATCGAAGCCCGCAGCAAAGCGCGGCAAGACCACGGGCTCCACTGGCAAACGCCTGGACTTCCTGTTGCAAGAGATGAACCGCGAAGCCAACACGCTGGGCTCCAAGGCCGGCGCCATCGACATGACGCGCGCCGCCCTGGATCTGAAGCTGCTCATCGAGCAGTTGCGTGAGCAGGCGCAGAATATCGAGTGATATCTACCCACCTACTAACTTTATTAAAATAAACGTCTCATCATGTGATAATTCGGCATGAGGGCAAAACGCGAATCCGACGGCCGCCAACTCGATCATCAAACGCTGCAAGCCATGCGCCAGCGCGCTGTCAAGGCCGTGCGTGAGGGCCGGCCGCCGGCCGAGGTGGCCAAGGTATTGGGCATGAATCGCCGCACCATCTATCGATGGATAGCGACCTTCAACGAGGGCGGCCAAAACGCTTTGCTGGCCAGGCCGATTCCAGGTCGCCCTTCGGTTCTGACGGAAGCCGAGCTTGAATGGCTGTACCGCAACATCTCCAACCACTCACCGCAGCAGTTTCAGTTCGACTTTGGCCCCTGGACGATCTCGCTGATCCGACATCTGATCGAATATCACCTCGGAAAGAAGCTCTCGCCGGCCACCTTGCATCGTGTGGTGCTCAACCTGGGATTCACCCCGCAGAAGCCTCTCTACCGTGCCTGGCAGCAAGACGATGCGCTGGTGAACGCATGGGAGATAGAAATTTTCCCCAAGATCCGCGCACGCGCCAAAGCCGAGGGCGCCACCATCTATTTTGCCAACGAGGCCGGGCTTCGTTCCGACTATCACACCGGTACCACCTGGTCGCTTCGCGGCTCGACTCCGGTGGTGCGGCCAACGGGGCGATGCTTCTCGCTGAACATGCTCTCGGCTGTTGCCGGTTCCGAGAATCCGTACACATCTGGGGCGTTATTTGGTAGCGTAGTCATCAGCCACGACGCCTCGCAAGGAGCGCCTGTTCATTTTTCGGGACCACTTCCGAGGCTGGTAGTAAATGATGGCTCCTCGACTGATGCCCAGAAGACGCGCCTGACACACCAGGCTCAGTCGGTGCTTACGGTCTATCATCGCTTTGCGCTCAGCAATCCCGCCTTGTTGAGCGCACGTTCTAAAAAATTATTCTCCAAGGCAAGCTGCCCGATCTTGGCGTGCAATGGGCTCAGATCCACCTCTGGCGCTCCTCGGGCCCCGGATCGCCTGGCCTCGAATACTTGCACGGCACGCTCGTGCAACTGACACCTTCCTTCGTTGATCTGAGTCGGGTGTAGCTCGTACTGATCGGGCAACTCCGCCAACGTCTTGTCTTCGCGAACGGCAGCCAAAGCCACCTTTGCCTTGAAGGGGGCGGAAAGCGTACGACGGGTCCTGCGATCGGATGCTTTGGGGTTCATGAATGCTTCTTGTAGCCAGCCGTGATCGGCCAGATGGCGGGCCAGCACCAACTTTATCCTGCCTATTCAGTTTTCCGGGGCCACTTCTCACTTCCCTACCAATAACTGACTAATGTACAATCAAAAAATTACATAAAACTGCATAAAGCAAACACTCCAAGTCATGGCAGTTTCTCCGGTAGTAATCACTAGCTGCACTCAGCGCAAGTCCCCGCCTGACGGAGTTGGCATGTTGCAACTGCCAGCCATGCAGGATGTGGGGCAACTGGCCGCTGCGTGGCGTAGACTCGTTGCGTCCGCTTCGCCCACCCTTCCGGCGAGGCTGTTGTATCAAGGGCGCTCAATTGTCGACACATTATTTGTCGCTGAGCATTTGGGATCGGACTGGTACATTGTGTCAGCTGGCCTAGGCTTAATACGCTCCGAGCAGTTGGTGCCTTCTTACAACTGCACTGTCGCAGCAGGTTCGGAACTCCACAGTCGACTCAGGACATCAGGAGGGACGGCGGCGACTTGGTGGAATGAGATTACTGTTGGCTCCCCGCAACCGTTGTCGCGATTGATATCGCGGTCACCGTGTCTCCTTGCGCTTCCTAGCACTTACCTGCACATGGTTCATGATGACTTGGCCCAGGTGCCAAATGCCAAAGCAGAGCAACTGAGAATTTTCACCTCACCTGCAGGTGCTGCATTGGTACCCAAGCATCTTGCCAGATGTGTACTGCCGTACGACGATAGATTAGAGTCGGTGACCAAGTACGCAGGCACACAGACAGATTTTGCTCAACGCGCCCTGCGGCATTTTGTGGAGGCGCTTGAGGCAGTGCCATTGTCGCTAGACGCGGCACGTGCTGCGGTTTCTGCAGTGCTTGTACCTCAACCTCGGCGCTCTAAATCGGTGGGACGACGGATGTCGGACGAGGAGATCCGGCAAGTTCTGAAGGCGCAATGGGAGCGCCATGGAGGCAGAAGCACACTATTGCTGCGGTACTTGCGTGATGAAGCCCGGATCTCTTGTGAACAGAAGCGGTTTAGCCGGATCTGGCAAGCGCTGGCGGCGGAACGGCGTCAAGAAAGGTTGCTGCGTCCATGAAGGCACCATCACCTCAGCAGACTCTAGTAGTACGTGCACTACACACCACTCAGGGGGCAGGCCTCGATGTTTACGCTTTTTTTATTAAAGGCGGAGACATCGTACGTGTGGCAGATATATCTCGCATCGAACGAGATGCTACAGATGCGCTCAAAGGCTTTCAGCGACCGGAGATCCGCGAACACGTCAAAGGGATCATTGACTATCTCAATCAAGGGGATGTGCTGTTTCCTAACGCCATCATTCTAGCGATGTCGTCTGAGGTAAAGTTCGCCGCCTCACGCGGCACTCGCCCGACTGCGGACGCCAGAGTGTCGGAGAGCGGGACACTTACCCTTCCCATCTACGATGAAGGGCGGCGCGTCGCATGGATTGTGGACGGCCAGCAGAGATCTATCGCGTTAGCCCAAGCGCAGCATAAAGATCTAGCGGTGCCAGTGATCGGCTTCGTGTCCGACAAACTATCGGTTCAACGGGAGCAGTTTATTCTGGTGAATAAAGCCAAACCTCTGCCAACGCGACTCATCAACGAACTTCTGCCGGAAACTGCTGACATCGTGCTACCACGCGACTTAGCCTCTCGAAAAGTGCCGGCAGAACTAGTGAATTTCCTAAACCAAGACCCTGCGTCTCCATTCTACCGACTCGTGAAGCGGGCATCAGACCGAGCAAACTCAAGCGCGATTGTCACAGACACTGCACTCCTATCGACGATCAAACACAGCCTATCTAACCCTTTGGGCGCGTTGACACCGTTCAAGCCCGTGGGGCGCGAAGGCAGCGGCGACGTTGAAGGAATGTACCGTACCCTTAACACGTATTGGTTGGCAGTAAAGGCGGTATTTCCGGACAGTTGGGGAATGGATCCAAAACATAGCCGTCTAATGCACTCAGCAGGAATACTCGCAATGGGCGTTCTGATGGACGCAATCTACGCCCGTTTAGCGCCCGATTCGGACGTTAAAGCAGTACAGCGTGAAATTGAGAAAATAGCACCAATGTGCCGATGGACAGGAGGAACGTGGGACACGCTGGGTTTGGCTTGGAACGAAATTCAAAACACGCCCCAACACGTGAAGAAACTTCAGACCGCACTGGTGCGCGCCTATGCCACCAGCAATCATCAAAAAAAAATAGCATGAAGTTCCTCTATTCAGACACCCAAGACTATGTCGACCCAGGGTACGACTTTCAGAATGACCGCAATAGTCCTGGCCGTGAAAGATACTGGTCTGACGTCTACGCCCATGAACTTATGCAGCCAGCACCGTATGACGGCCTACTGGTATCCATGAGTGCGGTTAGGCAAGCCTCTGGGGTTGCCTCCTCCAAGGTGCGTTACTCCACTCGCGAGGAGCAGCGTATGCTCCGCGATGGTGCTCGGACGTTCCTTCGCTACGGAGGCCCGAATTTTAAAGACGGAATGTTGATGGGCGACTGCGGTGCCTTCGCATACGTCAACCATCCAGTGCCAGCCTACACTCCAGAAGAGGTGATGGAGTTTTACAGCGAGGCCGGATTTACGCACGGAGTGTCACCAGACCACATCATCTTTGACTGCGACTTAAGCAACCCTTCCGAACTAGCAATGGGTGACGCTGTTCGACAACGCTACGCGATTACATTAGCGAATGCCGAGGTGTTCCTGGGGTTGGTGAGGCGCGAAGGCAAACCATTCGAACCACTTGGATCCGTACAGGGTTGGTCACCGAAGAGCATGGCTGAGGCCGCCTTCCGACTCGAACGCATGGGTTACCGCTACCTGGCAATTGGTGGATTGGTACCGCTAAAGGTGGATGTGATCAAAGAAGTGCTGTTGGCTATCCGCGAGCGGATTCGACCTGAGACGAAAATCCATTTGCTTGGTTTCGCAAAGGCGGACAGCATTCATGATTTTACGGGCTTCGGCATTACTAGTTTTGACTCTACGTCGCCCCTCATCCGTGCCTTCAAGGACGAAAAGTCAAACTATTACAGCGAAGGACCGGACGGCAAACTAGAGTACTACACTGCTATACGCATTCCCCAAGCCATCGAAAATCCCCGCCTGATGCAAGGCATCAAGCGAGGCGTATTCAGCGCAGAGGATCTACTTCAGCGCGAGCGCAAGGCCCTCAATGAACTGCGCGCGTACGATCAGGGCGCTTCGACTGTGGACGCAACGCTGAATGCCGTTATGGACTATCACCAATTCTTAGTGCGCGGCGACGGCACCAGTATAGAGCGACAAAACAAGGCTTCGCAGAAGACCGCCACGCTTGTTCAGCGTACGCTTGAACACCGACCCTGGAAGCGTTGCAAGTGCGACATATGCCGTACCATCGGCGTTGAGGTGATCATCTTTAGATCAAGCAACCGCAATAAGCGCCGTGGCTTCCACAATCTGGGTGTGTACCACCGCCATCTAAGTAAAACCTTGAGAGAAGCAGCGTGACTACCTACCGATTTAACGCCGTATGGGCCAACCAAGCGGCAGGCCATGATGTCTTCGTATTCGCGGCGAATCCTTCAGACGTTTTGTCATTCGCTGAGATCGAACGGGTCTCCCGTGCCGATGACGGGCAACTAAAGGGATTTCAACGTCACCAGGTAGCCTCACACATCCGCGATATTCGTGACTACCTGTCGCGTGATGACGCAATCTTGCCCAATGCAGTGATCGTAGCATTTATCGATGGCGTAAAGGTCAAGGATCGAACCGATGGCGTGGTGGAAGTCGAAATCTCTGCCCCAGACGGCAAAAAACCCGGCTTTGTGGTTGATGGGCAGCAGAGACTGACAGCACTATCCGGGATAGACAAGCCAAATTTTCAGGTTTTTGTGTCAGCGTTAATTTGCAACGATTATAACGAGCTACGTCAACAGTTTGTATTGATCAATAACACCCGACCCCTGCCAAAAACGCTAATCTACGAGTTGCTTCCCAACGTAGAGGGCTTGCCAGAACGATTCACGCAGCGAAAGTTTTCTGCCCGTATCGTCGACCTACTTAACTTTACTCGCGAAAGTTCGCTGTACGGCGAGATACGCCAACACACCAACCCAAAAGGTGTGATTAGTGACACTGCCATGCAGCGATTAGTTATGAATTCTGCGTCGGATGGTGCTATCCGCAGCTTTATACAGTACGAAGATCGTGATGTGCGTGCATTCCATCTCGTCAGCGAGTTCTTCCATGCGGTAGCCAAAGTGTACGGGCCGGCTTGGATAGGCATGACGCCGCGATTTTCGCGACTTAGGCACGGGGCAGGTATCGTTGCTATGGGTTTCGTAATGGACCACTTGTACAGCACAGAAGGGGCGACTGAACGGCACCAGTTTGAGCCGGCTCTAGGATTGCTTGAAGAATATACAGCCTGGACCAGTGGACAGTGGCAACTGCAGTCTTGGGACACACGGCCTTGGAACGGAGTACAGAACACTCCAAGTGACATCGACCTGCTGACTCGCTATTTGGTCAGTTCTCTTAAGAAAGCTCTTCGAAAATCGCGCCAAGTCGTTAATGGATAAAGCAATGGAACGCAAAGCATTGGTACTATTTTCCGGTGGACAGGATTCTGCTACTTGCCTGGCGTGGGCACTACACCACTACACGTACGTCGAGACCATCGGCTTTAATTACGGGCAACGCCACGCCGTGGAAATCGAATGCCGCGATCTGGTTCTCAAGCGCCTTAGGGAACAGTTCCCCGATTGGTCCACACGACTGGGCCAAGACCATATGCTCGACTTAGCCCTGCTTGGGCAGATCAGCGATACGGCGCTCACGCAAGATCAGGAGATTGCATTCAAAGTATCAGGCCTACCTTCCACCTTCGTGCCTGGACGCAACCTGCTGTTCTTTACCTTCGCGTCGGCCATTGCTTATCGGCGCGGGCTGACGGCACTGATAGGCGGCATGTGCGAGACGGACTACTCCGGCTACCCGGATTGCCGTGACAACACACTGAAGGCTTTGCAAGTGGCGATGAGCCTGGGCCTGGATGCGCCGATGGTCGTGGAAACGCCGCTGATGTGGCTGGACAAAGAAAAGACCTGGGAGTTGGCGGAGCAACTGGGCGGCGCTGAATTCGTTGAACTTGTTCGCACCGAAACCCATACCTGTTACCTGGGCGATCGCACACAACTGCATCGCTGGGGCTATGGCTGCGGCCACTGCCCGGCTTGCGAATTGCGAAGCAAAGGCTACGACGCCTACGCGCTGTCGGGGGCCGCATGAGCGTCGCCACACCAGTCCTTCAAACCCTGCATGCCGCGAGCAGTCGCTTTGAGGCCGCTCGTCAGGTTGATATGTTGCTGAAGGACCATCGCTGCAGTCGCATGCACGGTCACGGCTTTATCGCCACGGCCTATGCCGCCGTACCGGCAGATTGGGCGGCTTATCCGGGCAGCGAGGTAGTTGCGCTGCAGCGCGAAATCGATCGCTGCACCGAGATGCTGGACTATGTCGTGCTGAACGAACGGCTAGCACAGCCAACAGACGAAAACCTGGCACGCTGGATTCGCGAGCACCTCGGGGCTCCGGGTGTCGACCGGGTGGCCGTGCAAAGTACGGCACATCAGGGCGTAGAGGTTGACGCACGGGACCACGCGCATGTCTGGCGGCGATACCGTTTTAAGGCTGCGCACCAACTGCCCCACGTGCCACCTGGACACAAATGTGGACGCCTGCACGGCCATGGCTTCGAAGTTATCGTGCATGCCAACCAGGATCTGGCAGGGGCTGACCTGAGCATAGACTACGACCATCTGGACGCACTCTGGGCGCCGATAGCGGCGCAACTTAACTACCGTTGCCTCAACGAGATACCCGGGCTTGAGAACCCCACCAGCGAGATGATCTCGTCCTGGATATGGGAAAGCCTCAAACCGGCTCTGCCGACGCTGTCTTGGGTGACGGTCTACGAGACGGCGTCCTGCGGCGCCACATTCGACGGATCAATCTACAGAATCTGGAAGGATTTCACCATTGATAGCGCCGTGCGCTACCGTCACGCTCCGGCTAGCGACCCACGGCGTGCCATACATGGACACACCTACACGCTGCGTCTGCACCTGCAGGCACCGCTCGACCAGTTGATGGGATGGACAGTCGACTTCGGGGACGTCAAAGCGGTCTTCGATCCGATTTTCAAGTCGATCGACCACCATCCTCTGCACGAAAAAGCCGATTTGGCAGACGGCGACACCAACACCATTGCACGCTGGCTGCATGAGACCACCCGACGCGAGTTGCCCCAACTGGTGCGCGTCGACCTGTTCGAGTCCGAGGGCTGTGGTTCGCTGGTAGGCAATGACTTAAGAGGGCCGGCCTTGCCGGTATGATGCAATGACATATTCCGTCAAAGAAGTGTTCTACACGCTGCAGGGTGAAGGCCTGCAGGCTGGCAAACCCGCCGTATTCTGCCGTTTCGCGGGATGCAACCTGTGGAATGGGTGCGAGGAAGATCGAGAGGCGGCCGTATGCCGCTTCTGCGATACCGATTTCGTGGGCACAGACGGTACCCTTGGAGGAAAGTATGTCACGGCTGATGACCTAGCCAACCTGATCTTGTCACTTTGGCCGGCAACAGACAATCAGCACCGACTGGTTGTCATGACCGGCGGCGAACCCCTGCTGCAACTGGACACCCCTCTGATCGATGCCCTGCATGCACGCGGCTTTCGCATCGCTGTGGAGACCAACGGAACGGTCGCAGCGCCTGAAGGCATCGACTGGATCTGCGTCAGCCCCAAAGCCGGCGCACCTTGGGTGCAGACCCGCGGCCATGAGTTGAAACTGGTGTATCCACAACCGACACTGATGCCGGATGCCCTGCCTTGGTATAAACTGAATTTCGAGAATTACCTGTTGCAACCTATGGATGGTCCGGTCGCTGCACAAAATACGGTCGCTGCTATAGACTACTGTCAGGCAAACCCGAAATGGCGCTTGTCTGTACAAACGCACAAAGCGCTGGGGATACGCTAACGCCCGCCGAGCTTAAGATGTTCGAGGGCAGCCGACACCAAGCTGGTGGTACCAAATCACCCTTGCACACCAATTTCCCTTAGCACACATTCGAGGATGCTGGCGCTTCCCTTGCCCAAGGGAAGCAGCGTCGGCCGGGAACCCCTTGCCTCCTTCGCCGCAAAATAAGCTTGGTGCTTGCTACTCTTCCAGGCGAATACGAAGATGTCGGCGTTGGACGCGAGGCCCTTTAACTTGTTGGTTGCTACGTGGTCGGCATTCAGTTCCACCCTGGCTTTCGGAAACACCTTTCTGAGGAACTGCCGGGCCCTTTGCCCGGCCTGTTCGGTCAGGGTATAGATGCCGATCAATCCGGTGTAGTCGACGCCCTGCGCCAGATCTCCTCCGGCACTATCCCCGCATGAGAACGATTCCAACAACCCGGAGCATCCGTAATCCAAGGCTAGCAAGGAAAGTAACTCGTACTGTACGGGGCTGACTCGGTGAGACCACGAGCGGGCCATTTCTATGACCGCCATGAAAAACCGGAGACGCGATTCCTTGTCCGGAGACGCTTCGAGGGCGAGCATTTCTGCTGCGTTGAGCGCCCAGTCCAAGTTCCCCGGACCGCTGTTCGCGCAGAGTACCTCCGAGTAAGCGTCGACCGCTTCGGCGTACTCATCCCTCGAGGGCGCCAGGCCAACCAGAGCTTGGACTACGGCGGAAGCTAGCTCGAGTTCATTGGCGGTGACTATGCCGTTCCAGGCGACGATCCGGACCAGCATCGAGTAAATCGGAGCGAAAGCTCGGACCGGTCGTTCAGGCCGGTCCACGAAGAACTCGACCAAGGGAGCGAAAGCATCGCGGAATGCACGTTCGGCGGCCCCTCCTGCGTTTCCGATCCTATCGGCCAATTCGACGCATGCCGCCGGATCAGAGGCATAGGAATCGACGCTCCAGCGAGGAAGGGCGTTCTCCAGGATCTGGAGCGGGTGCCGGCCATGGCTCCCGGATTCGACGTAGGCCACCCACGACAGCCAATCCCCTTCCGGACGGATCATCCTGGTCGGATGGCCGTCGGCGCCCCCTTGGTGCCCGGCGGTATCCGCGCGGAGTTTCTGGAGTCTGGCTAGGTCCCTCTTTGTCCATTTCAGGCGTTCTGCCTCGGGCGCGTCATCCACCGCCGCTAGAACCCTGAGGGCTATTTCCGCATCGTCAATTTCTACAGCGCAACGTAGCAGCGCGCTGTACGTCCAATAATCCGGGAACGCTTCGAAGGAGAGTCGGAGAGCCAACCCGTAATCCTCGTCAGCCAAAGCCTGGCGGGCCAATTCTACAAGGTCGCGCTTAGTCGGTGAATCCGGGGCCGACAGGCGCCCCGACCAACGTTCTACCACAGTCTTTCCGCTGTCCTCCGGGTAAGCGGCAACGATCGCTTGGTAACGCTCCCTGTTGGGCTCGGGTTGCACGAGTTCGTAGAGCATGAAGGCCTTGAGCACGCCGGGGTGCATGACGCCTTTTCGCTCGAGGAAAAGAGGGCTGTATTTGTCGGCGATCTCCTTTCGGAAGGCCGACAGGACTGCCTCGTCATCGCCGCAATCCTCAATGTCCGCGATATAGGTCGAGTACAGCGCTCCAACCAGGTCCGCTATGGTTTGTGCCGGTAGCGACAGTCCGAGTACCGATTTCACAAGAGGGTAATCGTGCGCCAATTGGAATTGGCGGCCCAAGCCGGCAAGCATCCGGATGTCCAGGTACTTTTCCTGTTCGGCGTCGACGCGGCCGCTGCCTACTAATTCCCAGCGCAACTGCACCGCGTCCGGTTCGTTCCCGGCGAGCAAGGCCCGGTCGAACTCGGCGCGTACTTTGCCGAAAGGCCGCTGGGTACGGTCCGGCACATCGGGACGGCGACGCAGCAAGCCAAGGTACATCTGGAGCGCGTCGGCTATTGCCGCAGCATCCCCCGCGTTAACTGGTACAAATCGAAAGACGAACCGTCCGAAACGTTCGTACAAGGCCTTCTCGATGTCATCATCCTGGTCAGGTTGGAGAAACTGGCCACGGAAATCGCTGAAACTCGGACCGACGAATGCTGTCAGTTCATGGGACAAGGCGTTCGCTCCGCTCTCGTCGGACGCCATGGCATACCATTGTTCGGGTCCGTCTGAACCGAATACGGGTAAGACGATGGGCAACCTATCTCCGGAACCAGAGAACGCGGCAATCCACGGTAGGACTTGCTCCAACCAAACCGAAGGAGCAGTGCGAGCGGTTACCGCTTCCCATGTCAATGCGTTCCGACCAGAGAAGAACCTTTCGAGCCAGGCCTTATCAGCCGCGTTCAGGGCACCAATCATCTCGTTACGCTGTAACGCGCGAATTCGAGTCGCGTCCGACTCAGGTCAGAAGGGTCGATAGAAAACTCCAACCACTCGTCGTTGATGGTCATCCCGTTGTAGGTTAGGTTCATCGATCCCATCAGCAACCCCCCCGTAAGCAATATGCCCTTCGTGTGTAGTTGGTCGTGGATACGGACGCTCAGGAGGTCTTCCAAGTCGTGTTCGTTGGCCAGGTCGGCAATCTTCGTACGGAACGAGTCGTTACTGCTCTCGTTGCGCGTGATGACGTGCGCTCTCGTGCCGTGGCTTATCAAGGTCACCAGCACATCCGCGAGACGGATCTCGCGCCGTCCCCACTCCGGGTTGAGGGCGTCGAAGCTCCCTGACCTGTTGTCAATCAGCACGACATTGCTGATCCAGGGTGAAACGATCCAGATCTCCCCGCCCGGTTGCAGCAACTCCGCCACGAACATCGTCTGCATCAGTTCCTGTATGGTAGCCACCCCGGTAGTCTGCGTCTTGAAAATTCGCCGGTACAGAACACTCATTGCACAGCTTCCACGAGTTCGAGATCGGCCTCAATGAGGGAGCGCGCCTGGCGGACTCCTTGGAGACGGGCATAAGCGCGGAGGTAACCGGATTCGATTGGGTTCGTCACCAAGGCGTTGAGGGCCGCGGCTAGTTTACTGCGCCCGGTTTCCGGACACGTAAGCGTCACTTGGCGGCCGGCCGCGAGTTGCGTGGACGCCTTCTCTAACCACTCTTGGTCCAGCATAGAGACGCAGACGCGGTCGTCGCCTATGGTTTCGGAGACCAACAGGCGCTCGACAATTGGAAGTTCGGCAAAGGGGTTCCTGATCTGCAGGCCGGAACGACGTATCGCTTGACCGCGTGGCCACAAGAGCCCCCCGATAGCGCTGCTACGCCAAGCGCTCCTGTCACCGGTCGGAGGACCGCCCACGTCGGAAACGACGCGCTCGATCTCGTCAGATTGGCTAAGGTAGTAGGTCATTACACGGAGGTCGACCTCGATCCCAAGGCGCTCTTCCTCATTCTGCCAGTGCCGCATAACCCGGTACAGGTAATTGTCCGTCGCAGATCCCGACCCGGGGCGAAGAACGCGGTTCCCCAGTGCGACCAAGAAGCCGTGGAAAGGTGAAAATCCCTCTAGCTTGAGCGAACGACGGAGGGACTTGAACGAGCGCGTCATTTCTTCATGGCCTCCGGCAGTCCTGAACCTGCGGACCAATTCGGCGCTTTCCGAAGCGCCGTAATCCCCATCTTCGGCCAAAACGGTGACGATCTTGCCGAGTTGGTGCTCAATGAGTTCGAACTCGCCCATTCCGAGATTCGAGCGTACCGTAGAGAAAAAACGACGCGGATCTTCCGCGTAACGTCGCATGAACTCCTCGATGAGTCCGTTCCCGCCAGGATTCCGCTCGGTCAACCAGACCTCGACCGGATCGGGCAGCAAGCCAACGGCTTGCCCATCGGGAGTCGGCCCCCGGTCCAAATCGACCGTCAGGTCATCCGGGTCTATTCCTGGACAGAGATCGGTTACCGAACGAAGCAACGCGGCCGCCACGGTAGAGTGGTAAACCCCCCTTAGCCAGGGCTCCCAATCGGCCCCGACCGGTTCCCAAAGCGTCGCGCCGGAACCGTGCAATTCTTCGAGCACCGCCGTATCCTGCAGGCAGGCGTCCAGTTCCTGTCGGAGCTTGTCGGTGCCTCCTGGGGATCCGGAATCCTCACGCTCTTCCACGATCTGAGACTGGAAAAGTAGGCCGAGCACATCCTGCAGGGATATGCTGGCCCGACCTTCCCGAATACGTGTGCCGGCGTCGGCCAATCCCACCCCGCAACTCATCGCCTCGTAGGTCAGCGCCGAAAGGTAGATCTGGGCGAGCCATTCACGCATGAATGGGCTCTGGACAGCCGCCAGCCGCTCTCCACGCCAAGCAAGGTCAGCGAACCTGGCGGCGCGTAGCGCACGCCATTTCTCGCTTGTCCCAGCATCCTGGGACAAGTGCAAGCAGGAGGGAATCCTTATTTTGAACACGACGCCGTCGGCAGCGAACCTGGCTCCTAGCCCAGCCACCTTGCCATCGGCCCTGAAGGTGGTGTCAGCCCGGACCTTCTCGGCGCCAAGACCGATTTCCGCCGAGGCTCCAGTGGCGAACCGGCGGACCTCGACCGGAGCGTGACGGGCGTGTGTGAAGAAGCCAATACGGGGAACTATCCCGGACCACATGCCACCCTCTGGTGGCGATAGCCAACAGGGCTCTACCGCCGCTACGATTTGACTGTGCCATTTCATGGACGCGTTAGAGGAGTCAGCCACCCCTTTCGGCGGCGCCGCAGTCGCCAGGCGGACCGGACGGAAAACCGGGAGCGATACCGTTTCGTTTCCCGACCAGATCTGGTAATCACCAAGTGGCTGGTGGCTCCCGATCGACCCGAGTTCGAGATCGAAGATGCCAGATCCGTTCGGAAAATCCGGCGATGGTGCGATCCAATATCTTTCGGCGCGGTGTTTGATGCCGTAACGGCGGCTGACGCGGCCGGGCGCGAACTCCCGCATGGCCGCGAACACGGGCATCGCCGGTGCGTCGAAACGCTCAGAGGAACCCGTTCCCGAGAGATCGATGACGACCTCGGCCAAATTGAGGTCGGCGAAAAGCGAGCCGGGAATGAAATCGGGAAGCGGATTGTTGAAGGAACGGAAATCCTGCTTCGGTTGCCCACCAGCAGTCCAGTCCGTCGCCAGGCGCCTTATCGCTGTGGGCAGGACTGTCGTAAGGAGGGGCCTTGGAAACTCCCAAAGGATCGCAGATAGGTCTTCTTTAGAAATCTCAAGAGCGCTTTTAAGGTAAGTCCCGAGGCGCCGACCACCTGCTTCCGTCTCGACTAGATTGCGCAGTTCGCGAAGCAGTCGCTGCCGACGAACCACGCTACGCTCCTCTCCTCCGCACAGGTCGCCCCAAACGCTACCCTCTGGGGCTCCGTCCAACTTCGAACCGAGATAATCGATCGTGGCGAACACCGCTTGCATCCTGGTCACGTAACGGTTCCCCAAAGGCAAGGTCCTGACCGGCAACTCCGGATCGAACAACAGGTCGTAACTTTGGTAGGTTGCGCGGTCTCGACCGTAATCAGATAGCACTACGACCGTCCAAGGCCTCATGCCGCGCGTACGACCGCCGCGACCCTTCCGTTGCAGGAAACCGGCCATTCCCCGTGGAGCCTTGTGCTGTATCACCGCTCCGACCGCGGGATCGTCAAAACCGACTTCCAGCACCGCGGTAGCGACGACCACGTCCGCGGCGGGATCAACGCCGCGGTCCTGCGAACTGACACGCTTGACCGCCAAGCGCCGGTTCAGGCTGCCGTGCAGGTCTTCGCAGAAACGCCAGTCCTGGCCGTTCGCGTACCGGGCGTACGAAGTGCCTGTTTCCCGGAGTACCGCCAGTCCTCCGTCCGGTGCATTGCGCATGTCTGGGTCGCCGTAACTGTTCCTACCTTCCGCGCTCAGGAGGTCGAAATACAGGCGGTTGATCACGTCCAGGTTGTCGGTGAAGACGAAGGTCCGCTGACCGAAAACCCCGCGGCTGACGGAATCGCCAGGCTTGTCGGCCTTTGGATCAAGGCACCGCTGCAGCACCATGCTCGTTTGGATCGTGGTAGACAGCAAAGCCGCGCGCGACACGGGATCTCCTCGTAACGCGAGCATGTACTCAGCGCCTTCCGACTCGATCTCGTCGGAGCGTGGCGACACCTCGTCTATTAGGTTGCTGCGGCACCCGGTCAGCGCCGAGAAAAACTGTGCCGCTTCCCGCAACGTGGCGGACAGTCCGACGAAACGCAAGCGCTGGTCCAACAACCGCTGCCAACGGCGCATCAGGTAAGCGACTTGCGCACCGTGCTTCCCCTCGTAGGTGTGCACTTCATCCATCAGTACCAGTTCCGGGGCCCGCGAGGCTTTCGGGCCAACGCCGAAGATGTGCGCCGTCGACGTATCCGAGAGGCGTTGGTTGAGCATCTCCGTAGTGGTGAACAGGATGTCCGGAACGCTTTCCTTCATGGATTCCCGGGTTATGGCGAACTCTGCACCCTCCAGAGCACCCCGGCAGGCAGAGCATACCAGGCGCTCGATACCCTCTTCTCTGTCCTTCTGGAGCCAGCGAAGCTCGCCGCCGCAGTCGGGGCAGGCAAGGATCGGACAGATCCGATCCTTGCCTGCCTTCGGCCATTCGCAGTACCTCGCGGAATGAGGGGTATCGCCATAGAGGGACCCGATACGTATCCTAACCTCCTCCCCTCCCGGCAAATCCGCCCGCAGGGCACGGATGCGCTGCAGCACCTCGCGCAACTGGTCTTTGAGTAGTTCTGTACGCGGGTAGAGAGCCACCGCCTTGACCCATCCCGAATTCTTACCCTCTATCAGCACGTGGCGGCAAACAGTTGCCAGAGCAGGCAGGTAGAAGGCTAGAGTCTTACCGCTACCGGTGCCAGCGCAAACGATAGTCGACAAGTCTGAATCCGATTCGATCGCCCGGAGGGTCCTCTGGGCGGCCCTCACTTGGAACCCGGATAACCTTACGGTGCGTCCGCCAGGTGCCAAGAGGGCCTTGACCGCAGTCAGAAGCGCCGGGCTCTCGGCAACCTCGCCTATCATGGCTAGAGCTTGCTCAGCGGGAATGTTACGTGCCGGATAGCGGCGCCTTCGGCGAAGGAAACGGAAGTCGGCGACCAGGCCTGGGGCGCGTTGCCATCCAGATACCCCGGCATGCTTGGGAAAAAGCTGCCTGAGCCTCTGGAGCAAGCGAACTGTCTCCGCCATGCGTGACCGGTAACCCGTAGATCCGTCGCCGAGCGGCACCTCCGTTATCCACTTGCGCCCTAACAACTCGTCGAGCACATCGTCAGCGCTGAGGAAATCCTCCATGCAGCGCTCAAGGGCCTCTTCGATGAGCGGGTCGATGATCCCGAAAATCTCGGTTTGGCTGAACGCGCCATCGACGATACCCCAAGCGAGGAGTCTCGCCTCCCTCTCCTCGATGTGGTCCAACGTGGCGCCAAGAAAGCTCTCGCGTGGTTCTGACATGGTTCTTTCTGACTACCTCGCCCGTACGGCGAAATGGTTAAGCATGCCGTTCGAGCGGAGCCAATCGACTACCTCCGCCGTCAGCAACTCCAGATTGGCACCGCTTCCAGTAGAAGTGGCGTTGAAGAATTCCCGTACCGCGGATGGAACGTCTTTGTTCTCAACGAACCGGATCCCGGACAGTTGTCTGGAGCATTCCTGAACTTCTTCCAACTCTACCGCGGTGCTGGGAACCGTGGCCCGGTGCAGGGACATCCGCTTATAAAGGCTCTTGTATAGCGTCAATGCGTCCCGGTTTTCCGGAAGGGTCATCAGGATCGTCTGCTCACGCTGCTCTGGAGACACCCCTCCGAAGAGCTTCGTACCGTAATACCCCTTCCAATCCTGTCTCTGGAGGGTATCTTCCACGGTGTTGAGCTCGGTGAGCGACTCGGTCAGTTTGGTCCATCGCTGCTTGTCTTTGAGGGTTGCCGCCTTAGGCGACTCCGTGAACCTAGCAAGTATCATGCGGCACGATTCCTTGGCTTTCTTCACGTCAGGAGGCTGAGATAGCTGAATGCCTCCCTGCCGTAGCATGCAACGGCGCTCTGCCAAGGCCGTAACTTTGGCGACCAAGTCTCGCAACTCGCTTTTTTTCCTGGAGAGTTCCTCCGCTTCCTCGACGCTGTTCATAGCCGCGTCTGCGCGTACCAGACGTTCGCACGCTTTCCTCGCTTCTTCGCGTATCACGGTGACTCTCCTTCCGCCGAAAAGGAATCCAACTCGTCCAACAGATTCTGGAACAGTTCTTGTATCTCAGCCGCTTGCGCTTGGGGATCCACCCCTTCGAATTGCGCCTCCAACGCGGACGCATGCCTTTCGGCGGCGCGCACCACCTTTCGCGCGACATCCGCGAACCCGGACGCGACAATGAGCGGATTCACGTCGAGACGGCCCATTTTGCTGAGCAATTGCGCATCGCCTTGCTCCTTTCCTTCTTCAACAGCGTTCGCGAGAGTGGCGAGCGACATCCCTACCGCGGCAACCCGAAATTCGTCGCACCTTTTTTTGAACATGACAGCACCCATGCCAATATCCTGCGTCGGCCAGGTACCCATTTCCCCCCATTGGTCAGCCAGTCCCTTTAGTTCGTCGACGATCTCGTTCTTGTCAAAATCTTCCCCGAACTCCGCGACCAACTTGTTGCTGATGGAGGTTGCTTCCTTGAGAACCTTGCGGGCAGAGGGCGCAATGCGTGTTTCTTTCATCGCGACGAGTGCCGATTTCTGATCGGGCATCAGGTCGAACTCCTCTAGTGTCCCGCTTTCAGCTTGCAGCGCATTCGTCACCCTCACCATGTCTACGGCATAGGGAGTCTTGCCGGCACCTTGGAAACTGCCACTGTACGACGCGACCAATTGAATCAGTTCGGTGCGAAGCCGCAGGGCCTGCTCCTGTATAGCGCGCCATTCGACGAATGCATCGCTCGATCCCGCTGGCACTCCTGGGGGAATGCCTGCTTCACCAAAGAGGAATGGGGCGAGACTAGCGGGCGTCCTCCCGCGTGCAGCCAAACCGAGCATCTGGCTGTTCGTGTGCAGCAACCGCGCCGCGGCTCCCAGTTTCCGGTTGATTCCCGCCCGGACGGATGTAATTGCCTGCGGCATCAATCGATCAGCGAGATTTCCCACCCACACCATGTCGTCGTCGGCATCCTCGTAGGATCGCTTTCCGGCGTTCAGGTGATAGAGTCTGGTTACGGCCGCCAGTTCGGAACGGACCTGACCGCTTTGGTCGGAATGGTCCTCGGCCACCTTGATGGGATTCGCTGCCAGACCCGCCTCCCCTCCGGCGTTCGGAATCGAAATCTGAGTCGGTTGTATGGGCACCTTCTTGCAACGTTCGGCGTTCCAGTCGATGCGATCATTAAGTGCATTTGCGACGGATTTTCGGATTTGGTTCGCTATGGTCTGGGGCATACGTTCCCCTTTAACCCAATTCTCCAGGGCTTCCTTGAGCGAGTCGTCGTCAGGCCGCGGCAGGGTGGCTGATGCGGGCGGCGCCGGAGTTGAATCGACCGGATCCGTCCTCGGCGCATTTTTGAACTCGACGGATGGTCGCGCTAAGTTGAAGGCATCGAACACTTCCGCGGGGATATATCTGACTTCTGCTACGGCCCGGGGGGCATTACCCCAGATTGATACGACACGCCGGTACCTTTCGCGGAGTTCCGTTGACACCGGCAACGACGCCAACCACTGGGCCACCTCCGCCGTCGTGACAGGCGCGTTGATGCCCGACGGGGGAAACAGCCCCTGTTCGAAGGCTGGCCTACCTTGTAGCAACAGCGACCTTAGAACGTTATCGATGATGAATCGCGGGGTGAAAACCAGAGCTTTATTACGGGTGAGCGCTGCTCTGGCCAATTGTTCGATGGCCGCCTCCGTGTAAGGGAAAAGAGGTATGCCGTCCTCGCGTCCGAATGCGGAAAGGACATTCGAATCCCCGCTGTCGCCGGGGGCCGCGTATACGCCAATCCAATCGCCCTGCCCACCATTTTCTCCGCTCGTTTCGAAGTGCCTTACCAGTTCCTTGAACCCCCACCGGGCCGCATTCAGGTACGCCGCTACCAGTATCCTGGTCCGGTTCAGCACTTCCTCTGGACTGGACAGTTCGCTTTCCACCTTCCATTCGCGCTGGGCGCGCGTTGCGATCGTGTCCTCCGTATCCAAGTACCCGTCCGTAACTGCGATTACTGAGCGCATTGTGGCCAACTCTTGGACGTTGTCTCGGACACCCTCCTGTATAAGGATCTTGAGGAGAATATCCTGAATTCCGGTCAATGCCTTAAAGTCTTCCACGAAAACAACCAGTTCGCGTCCCTGTGCGAACAAACGGCGGCGGATCTCGAGTATGACTTCCTGGAGAGTCATCCCGCCCAACGATTGGTGCAGGCTGAACAACTGGCGGATCGCCCGGTCCACGACCCTTTTCTCGTTCAGGAGGCGGGCTGCTGCCCGCAACCCCTCGCCTTCCCTGCCCAGCAGGTTCCTGTTGTAGTAGGCGTATGTCTGGTAAGCGGACTTGGAAAGGTCTATTGATTCGGGTAGGAGCAAGTCGTCCGGAACAAAGTCCTTTACCATCTCCCCATGCTCTACCTTATGCTGTCCGGCGATAGCCCTCTCGACGAACCGCGGAAACACTTTCCGGCGAAAATGGTCAACGAGAACCGGATCCCCCATGAATTTCGAGAGAGACGCAGCATGTCCCCATTCTTCCTTCAGGGCCGAATCGCGGGGATTGGCCCTCACCTTGGTTTCCAATTCCCTCGCCAACTGGCCCAAAGCAATGTCCAGTTCACGTTGGAATCGGATTGCCGCCGTCTCGACATCGAGATCCTCTGTCAGGGCCTTGGCAAACTCCGCCCTCACTTGGGCGTACTCTTCATCCGGTAGCTTCTCTAGGATGAGTTCGACGACTCGACGCAGGCTGGCGCTCTTCGGAATGCGAATTACCACGTACCTGCCGTCCTCGTTCAGGCGTTGCAGGCGGGCGTTCAGGATTCGCACCATGTGCGATTTGCCGACGCCTGAACTTCCCGTGATGGGAATAACGTGAGCTCCGGTGGGTACGTTCCCGGTAACCAAGTCTTCGAATAGCTCTTCTTCGCTGGCATCGAATTTCTCGCCTGAAGAAACTAGTTTATAGCTGAGAGGAGATGGCCGGTGGACCGCGAGCAGCACAGCATCGTGCGCGCCTTCGGCCTCGTGCTTTATGCAGGCGTTGATCTCTTCGATTGTGGGCCAGTACTGCAATAGGCTCATGGCACATTCCTCAATAGGCTAACGTGGGTGAAACTCTCCCATGCACGACCTCTTTGCCTGGTAAGCGTCATACGGGAACCTGCGTCAGAAAGCGTAGCTAAGCCTATCATCCCCTCTTTCTGCAGGCGCCGTAGGGCAAAAGATAATGAAGTGGATATATACCCGACAGGAGGTTTGGACCATACTTCGGGCTTTAAAGCGGCTTCAACCTCGATCCTATAAGAACCAGAATCTAGTACAGGCAAACGCGCGGCCAATAGCGAGATAAACTCAGATGCAGAAATCGAAGGCCCAACTTTGAGGACTTTGGCTACTTCATGGCGTAAGACTCCGGTTATATCGCAAAACGAACTGGCATCGTCACCTACTGCAAACCCAAGAAACTTAGCCCATGCACGAAACCCTGGCAGGCGATTCGATTTATTCATGAAAATGAAATACCCGGGCTTTGTCTGGGCGGCAGATAAGCTTTCTATATCCTCATGTGAAGTAGGAAGATCATAAATGTCTTGCGCTAACCACCAAGCCAATGCGCGACAAAGGTCGGAGGTATTTCCCGTTGATTTTTCTGTTCCGTCGGCAGACCACATTGGGTCGCAATGCTCTCTACGCAGCACTATGTCCCGACAAATTGTTGGCAGACGGTCTGCAAATTGGTCAACGGACTCACCGCGAACCGGTTCGACAGATAGGCGAACACTTTCCCCATCTTCGACAAATAGCCCTAACTTAGTCCAGCGTGACAAAGTTGCTTGTACCCTAGAGCGATAGTCGGTTTGATTTTCCGATCCAGATTGAGGTGCCGAAATTTTGATCAAGTCCTCGCGTGAGATATCTTTACTGTGCGCGACTAATCTAACCAAAGTTATGAGTATCGAAGGTAGGCCATCAGAAGCTAAGTTAAGAATGGTCATTGAGCAATCACTTCTATCAAGGCTTCTAGTTTAATGCTATTCGGACTCACCTCCGATAGGAGGCGAAGATCGTTACTCGGATCCGGAATGCCTAGTGGCAGTAGAACAATATGGAAGGGTCTTTGTAGCATCTGGGTTTCCAGAATGAGATTTTTCGACACCCCTGGATCAAGAACCGTCAGACGTGCAAGTGGAGAATAGGGCTCCATGTCAGACTCTTGCGGCGGGCGGTACAAGAGGACCTTGTCCCGCGTGCGCCTGTAAAGGCGGTTCCATTCAGAGTATCGAGCGAAGGGGGACGCCGGATCGATCGAAATCTCGCGAACCCCGCAACACAGTACGAGCCATGAGGCAAACTGGACCATCTCTCTCCGAAGCGTTCCACCATCCCGGTCTTCGTCGTAAAAAACGAAAACAAAGGAGGGATCTAGCCAAGCGAACCTTTCCGTCCAGGATTCGGCCGAGAAGGGGATCACGCGGCCGACCGCGGTCGTGACGGGTTCAGCGTAGTAAGTTGGCGTGACATCCTCGAAGCGGTCTCGCGGGCACCCTCCGCACGAGTGGCTGACATGGACCGGCCAACGGTGGGACTTAACGCGGTACAACTCGGCGAGGGTATCTCCCACTTCGCGTCCGACTAACTCCCCTTCCCCGGAGTTATCGGGGAGGAGCTGGCGCATCATCTCCAAATTGCGCCCGGCGGCATTTTGGGTGGCGACGCGAGAAGCGCTGACTGCATGTTCCCACCGATTGGAAATGAGGTGCCCGTTATCGAGGATTCGGACTCGGACGTTTGCTGCCGCTGCTAGCAACGAGGAAGCGCTCTCCTCCGGATCGTCAACGGGATCGACGGGGTTGTTCTCGATCTCGAGGGATAGGAGGCCAGCCCTTGCCATGAGGATGAGCGTCCGCATGTTCCAGTTGACGTTGTATTCGCTGCCACCGGACAGTCCTTCGTGGACAGCATCAATATCTATGCCCCACAAATCCTCTTCGCCCGTTTCCCGGCGCGACTGGTACATGGCCTTCCAGCGTTTGATACCCAAATGGTCCGTAATGATCTTAGGCCTCGCGAGGTACTCGGGTGAGGCCCAGTCTGAAGGTTCGAAAACAAGGAGGCTCACGGATGGTTTTCCGTCTCGACCACCCCGGCCCACCTCCTGATAGTAACGGTCCAGCGTTTCGGGAATCGTCGCATGTATCACCGTCCGCACGTCGTTCTTGTCGAGGCCGACTCCGAAAGCCGAGGTCGCCACAATGCCGTCGAGTCGATTTTCCGACCATTCCCCGATGATCCTCAGCCGCTCCTTGTCGGGCGTCTCACCATGGAAAGTCGCTATCCTCGACAAACCCGCCCTATTACGAAGGATCTCGTCCCATTGTGCGACTTCTTCCCGCTTGGTCACGTATAGGATGAAGGGCCGTGGCGCGTGCCTCAAAGCTTCCAATACCCGTTCCCGCTTCTCTTCCGAGGATTTCGCTCTGTAAAACCAATACTGCGGCTCGGGACGGAGATGAACCGCAGAAACCATCTGCACGCGTTCCCTCGGTCCGAAAAGGCCTGCCAGCGTCTCAACCGTCTCTTCCGTGAAAGTCGCACTCATGAGCAGGGTCCGAAACCCTCGCGGAGCGAGTTTCAGCATGCTGTTGCGCAATCCTGCCAGGGCTTGGAAGGACGGCCGGAACTCATCCCCCCACTGGGTAACGAGATGCGCCTCGTCTATCACGAGGTAACGTAGCATGCCGGCCCCTGCCGCATCCAGGACGGCTCGGAGCAATGAGGTCGTCAGTGCCTCGGGAGACGTGAAAAGAATCCGCTGGGTACCGTTGCGCAACCGCTTACGGATTTCGGAACGTTTTTCCTGCGGCAAGCCCCCGAACCACGCTAGCGGCCAGTCGGGGCGTGTAGGATCCTGCCGTCGGAAAAGCGCACGCATCGCCCGCTCCTGATCTAGAGCAAGAGCGACCGTCGGTACCACAAAAAAGGTCAGGTGCCCTTCTTCGCGGTATACGAGCGCGGGAGCCTGTCCTACCAAGCTCTTTCCCGAACCAGTTGGAAGGTTGACCACCAGCGTATCCCCCTCCGGCACCAGGAAGGCGGCGCGGACAGCTTCGCGCTGACCGGGGGAAGAATAACTTTCGAAGCCCGTCGCATCACGTACGAACGGATCCGCCGGGCACGGCTTCCTCCTCCGAACGACACTGTTCGAGAAGGCGTCGGAAAAAACCCCACCCTCGCCGCTCCCGAGCCAATCAGGATGCCATTCAAGCGCATTCAGCAAATAGGCGGAAGGACCTGCCTCCAGCACCTCGAACCCGTGCTCTTCCCAGCTTTGGCGGTCTGGCCAGCCATGCCCGGCCGGCACCTTCAGCCTGAGTGCCTTTCCCGCATCCTTTCCAGATCGCAACAGGGCATGCCGCAGCAATGGCTGCAAATCGGCATGCCATCCACCCCGGCCACAGGCCTCTTGGGCGGTTCGGAGGACCTGGCAAATCCGGTCCATGAGGCTGTCCCCGAGCGTATCGGGAAACTCGCCTGGTGAAGGCCAATCCGTCAGAAGAGCCTGCAGTTCGTTAAGGCCGAAGCTCATTCGTTCACCCTTAAGAATCCTTCCAAGAGTGACACCGGTTCGCTAGTCAGGAAGACCGCTCCCGCTACATCGACCCTGATCGAAGGCGATGATATTCCCCGGTGGAGCGCTTCGTTGATGGACGATTCGAGCGCGAGTTGCTCCGCCTCGGCGACCGCCTCACGTCCATCAAGCGACTGAATACGTGTCCGGAGTTGCGCGTAACGGATCTCGTCTTCGGCCAATGCCCTACCGAGCGAGTCCTTTTGTCTCTCTAGCAGTTCCGGCTTCGCCTCGGCGATGGCTTTCGCCTTGTCGCGCATGCGTTCGCAGCGCTTGCCCCAGTTCGCCAGGGTATCCGGCGACCAGAGTCTGAAAGCGGCCAGAAATGACGCGTCCAAGTTCTTGTCAACATAGCCGGCCCCGCCGTCCTTAGCGTATTCAGGGGAGAGGTACCTTTCGACAAATTCCGCCGGCAATTCATCGCCCTCTTCATCCAGCCAAACCTGGATCACGGTCGGACGAAACAACATATCACCCCGTCTGGCGAGCGACGAACGGGCAGATGCGTTCGTACTGTCACGTTTTTGGGCGAGCACCTCCAGCGCTCCGTCCAGGTACGTTTCGATCAGGAAGTCGAAGCGGAAGCACGTGCGGATCTCCTTAGGCGGAAACTCGCCGGGAAACTGCCGCCACATCGCGTAACTCCGGCCGCGGACGTCCAACTCCGAGAACGACCTGATCGACTCCACAAACTCGGTTCCGTAACGTAAAGGCCGCACTCGGCGCTTGACGGCTGAAGGACGGTGGGCGACGTAGGGATATGACTGCGGCCTGCTCGAACGGTTGCCCGGGGCATCGAAATCGATGGCTCCTAGAAACTCCTCGAGGAACTCGGAGAGAGGGATCAGCGTCCGCCGGCCTGTTCCGGTATCGGGAGGGCAATAATGGAATCTGAATGGGTCGTCGACCGATGGGTTTCCGTTCGGGCGAGGCAATTTCACCTGGTCGAAGAGAAGCGTTTCCTCGATCCAGTACGTCATGGCCTCGTGGATTTCCCGCCAATCGGCGTCGGCATCAAACAGATCGTCCAACTCCTCCTCCTGGACCGGCGACAACTGGTCCAAGGCATCCTGCTGGTCTATCAGACGCAGTTCTCGAGTTACTTCCCCAGAGGGGCCGGCCAAGCGGTCGCACAGGGAGTCAAACCCTTCGGCACCCTCATGGACCAACGATCGTGCTAGAGTGCCGATTTCACCTTCGACCAAGTACTGCAAGCTCGATATCGAGCGGTCAAATACGCCCAGGCCTTCGTTAAGGATGCGGAACCAGGCCATTTGGAGGGGCGCATTTCCGTCGACCAGCACCAAGGATGGTACCGCCTTCCCTGCCCCGTAGCGGTCCAATCGTCCCATACGCTGCTCTACACGGTTCGGTTGCAGCGGTAGGTCGAAATGGACGATTGCCTTGTTTCCGCCTTGAAGATTGATACCCTCTTCAGCGCGCGGGCCACAAACAATGGCTCGGACATTCGGAACGTCCAAGAAGTCCCGCCACGAACCCGCTTCCAAAATATCCTGGTCATCCCCATCGCCATGCCGAACAACTTTTATCCTGCGGTCTTTCAGGTAACGGAAGACCCGGTCCGCATTCCCTTCGGTGGCGCAGAATATAACGGCCTTGGTAGCGTCCGGCAACGTTTCCAAACCCTGGCACAGCCTCTCTGAACGGCGCTCCATCCAAGTATCATGGTCCGCAGTCCGGAGGATAGTATCGAGAAAGTCGTCCTCGCCTTCGAACGGTTCCAGACCACCGCTTGCGATCCGCTTTTGCCGCTCTGCACAGACCCGCGAGAGCCCTGCTGGACCCTCGGAAAGCGAAAGGACGGCACTCCAGTAGAAATCTCCGACTTCTGAACCACCTTCGCCCCTTATCTCGCTCGCAGCGAGCGATGCACAGACCCGCCAATCCTCCAGAGCGGACTCGATCCGGTCCATCGAGGAGTACTCCACCGACCACAATTCGGCTCCTTTGCGCCCCGGCGTCAATCCTTCGACCTGCGTCCTGCGGTTCCGTAAGATGCGTCGGTTGAGTCGGTAGGTCTCGGAAATATGTGCTCTCAGTTGCCTTACTGAAGCGCAGAACTCCGGATCAGACTCATCCGGCAGATCAAGCAACCGCTCCTTCAGGGCTAGAGACAAATCGCTCAAGCGCGGATCGTTCGGAAGACGATCCAACAGATCGTCAAGCACGGAATCCATGAACAGCGAATTGCTAGGATCAAGCGCGGCGACGCTTTCGGCAAGCGCCTGCCTGTTAGAAACCTTCGTCCGGAATCCTTCCAGGTCGTCAAGCGGATAAACCACCGGATCCAGAAGGTTTAGCATCCGTAGAAAGCCGCTTTCGTTTCGCAGGATCGGTGTTGCGGAGAGCAACAGGAGCCTTTCGGACCGTTGGGCAATCTCCCCCACTAGGCCGTAAAGGGATAGAACGGATTCATTCGCATTCGACGCGGTCAGGTGGTGTGCCTCGTCGATGACGAGCAACGAAAGGTTTCGCGATACATCCCTCAATTCAGGGCTGTCTTCCTGTGGTAGGACGAATAACGACACATCGAGGAAATCCGAAAGCCCGAAGCGGACGGTCAACTCTTCTCGCCACTGCCGTACCAACTCGCCAGGAACAAGGACAAGTATCCTGTGCCCGCGAATGTCGTCGAGCACGGTTTGACGAATTACGATTCCGGCTTCGATGGTCTTTCCCAATCCAACCTCGTCGGCTAGCAAATAGCGCTGCGTGTGGTCAGTCAGGACCCGCCGAACGACTTCGACTTGGTGTGGTTCTAATTCTATGGAAGAAGAAAGCAGGGCGGAAATCCCGAAAGCAGCTCCCCTCTGGAAAACGTAATTTCTCATGAATCGTGAACGGGCTTCTGCATACTGGGGTGTTTCCGTCACGAGACTCCCCAGGAAACTCACCGGATCCTCAATGGGCCGCCTCCATCGAACGAAAACCCTTTCGTAAGGCAGATAGACGTCTTGCTTGTGGGCCAAACGGACTTCGACGCCCTCCCCGTCGTCGTCGCGAACCCTGCCGATAGTCCATTGGTTCGACATCTCGTCGAAAGTGAATACACGCGTATTACGTCCCAAGCGCTTCCGCCGGATGGACGATACCGGGACCGATACCCTGTGACGGACTCCGTTGGCGGGCGAATCGAAATACTCGACGACCCCCTTCGATCCCTGCACCTGGACGATTTTTCCCAACCCATCCTTTTCTGCATTATTTATCAAGCAAAACATAATTTACCTTGAAAAACCTTGCGAGATAGCGATTGATTCCGATGGAGGCATGAGAAATTCAGGGTATCAAGCAACTAGCAGCCTCTCGGGCTTGATCAGACCAAACGAACACCCAGGCCATTATTCAGGTACGGGAAATTTATATCGAACATTAGTGCGTTGACAAGCAAACCCAGATCGCCATCGTTATCAGTGTATCCGGCAGAGGCTGCCGTGATTGTTCAGTATGGCTTGAGAAAAGTTCCTGGTTGCATCGACCAACTGGCCTGCACTGGACAAGAAAAGCTTTTTCTGGTCCCTTGTGAACGGCATCTTGTCGATACCGTTATCGATGCCAAAGATGTCAGGGCGACCATCGCCATTAAAGTCGTCAACAATCATCCTGGACACGTAATTTACCCACGGCGCACGGCAAAGTAGCCTTGTGAATGACCGGTGAAATTTCCTTGCCCGTCACCGATAAACATCTGAAACCAGGGAGGGACATCCCCAAGGGAGGCCAGGTCGATGTGAGTAACCACATAATCCACGCGTCCATCACCATTGAAGTCCGCGATCTTGATTTGGTATGCGTTCTGCGTGCCAATCCTGAGGACCTTAACCGTCGACACCAAACGAACATTTACGCATCTCCTTGTGGCCTGCTTCTGACGACCCTTACAAACACTATAAGTTACATAACGCATCGTAACCGAAAGGGTGAGATTTTGGGAACAGCAACTTCCTTTTTCTCACGCTGCTCGTTACCAGAATTTCAGCGGGTCAACTCCCCCTCACGGCAACCCGCACGGGGTCTTCATTGAACTCTTTCCCGCCTTGAGACGATTGCACCGCGTATTCCACATTTAATCACTCATACACAGAACTGGACGCGCCCCACTTTGGTCCTCTGGGTACCGCAAGTTGCTGATTTTTAATGGGGATTTTTTTCTAAACCGAGGCTTTTCGAGGCTCCCAACTGAGTACCCACGGTGCCTGTCATGGGCACCTCGATCATCCGCCGATTTCGAAGGCATGCCGGCGTGACAAAGCCGATGACAACTCTTTGATGGAGCGCTTCTTCGGCTCCCTAAAGAGCGAGTGGCTGGCCGATCGACGCTACGCCACCCGATTGCAAGCACGCCGTGATGTGATCGAGTACATCAAGAAGGAGTACAACAGTTGCCGACGCCACTCGATCCTGGGCTACCAAACGTCGAGGGGTGAACTGGCAGTTGGCGCTTGAGAAAGTGTCCGTTGCGACGTGACCAGAACACCCAGCCGCTGCCAAGCTCAGTTCGTCACCCTTTGCCCCAAATCACCACTGCGTAGCGATGTATTTAGCCTCCATGAACTCCAGCACACCGTGGTGGCTACCCTCGCGCCCCAAACCGCTCTGCTTCATGCCGCCAAAAGGCGCGGCCGGGTCGGAGACCAGGCCGCGATTGAGCGCCACCATGCCGCTTTCGATGGCTTCGCACACGCGCAGGCCGCGGGCCAGATCGCGGGTGTACACGTAAGACACCAGACCGAACTCGGTATTGTTGGCTTGGGCAATGGCTTCGGCTTCGTCGTCGAACACCACGAGGGGGGCCACCGGGCCGAAGATCTCTTCGCGCAGCACACGAGCATCATGCGGCACGTCGGTGAGCACGGTGGGCTGATAGAAATGCCCCGCGCCCTCGAGCGCCTTGCCGCCGGTGCGCACCTTGGCACCACGCGCCACGGCGTCGTCCACCATCTCGCGCACGGTGTTGACCGCCTGCGGGTTGATGAGCGGCCCGCAACCGGTGTCCGCTTCCACGCCCGGGCCCAGCTTGAGCGCTGCCATGCGCTCGGTCAGGCGCTCGGCAAAGGCCTCATACACGCCGCGCTGCACGTAGAATCGGTTGGCGGCCGTGCAGGCCTCACCACCGTTGCGCATCTTGGCCACCATGGCGCCGTCGATGGCGGCGTCGAGGTCGGCATCGTCGAACACCACGAAAGGCGCGTTGCCGCCCAGCTCCATGGAGCAATGCACGATGTTGTCGGCGGCCTGCTTGAGCAGCACGCGGCCCACCTCGGTGGAGCCGGTGAACGACAGCTTGCGCACGCGATCGTCGGCCAGCAGGTGGCTGATCACCTTGCCCGAGGTGCTGGTGGTGATCACGTTCACGGCGCCGGCCGGCACACCAGCTTCGTGCAGGATGGCTGCCATCGCATAGGCCGTGAGGGGAGTTTCGCCGGCGGGCTTGAGCACGCAGGTGCAGCCAGCGGCCAGTGCCGGCGCGATCTTGCGGGTGGCCATGGCGGCCGGAAAGTTCCACGGCGTAATGAGCAACGCCACACCGATGGGCTGGTAGCGCACCATCATCTGATTACCGCCTGCCGGGGCTGTACCCAGTTCGCCCGGAATTCGCACGGCTTCTTCGGCGAACCAGCGAAAGAACTCGGCGGCGTAGGCCACTTCGCCCTGCGCATCGCTTAAGGCTTTGCCGTTCTCCAGGGAAATGAGGCGGGCCAGTTCATCTTTGCGGGCGATCATCAGTTCGAAGCAGCGACGCAGCCATTCGCCGCGCTGGCGCGGTGGGGTACTGGCCACGGTGCGCGCGGCGGCGGCGGCGGCGTCCACCGCCGCCATGGCTTCTTCGGGAGTGGCATTGGCCACGGTCGTCAGCGTACTGCCATCGGCAGGGTTGCTCACGGCGATGGCATCGCGCTGGCGGGCGTCGCGCCATTCACCGGCGATCCATAGGCGGCCCTGGCCGAGCTCGAGATCGGGAAGCGGAGAGGTGTGAGACGTCATGAACAAGCTCCTGGCAGGTAAGAAACAGGGAGGACAGCAACGTAGGGCGTCGCCATTTCGTTAACAGTTTAACGATTTTGTGGCCCCCTCCGATGCGCCACCTCAGCGAGAGTCAATCTCACCCGGGGCGAGAGGCAAGGGACTTCCGAACGACTGGCAGACCCAATCAGGCGTTGTTACGGATTGCCAAGTTGGTTTCAGCCTCGCATACTCCGGGCGCGCCGTCCACGTCAGAGGGTGCATCCGCACGGCCAGTGCGGAGTTTTTGTTGAATTTGCAATGAGTGTGGCTAATGACAGTCTGGTTGTGGCCTGTACTGGGGGTCGTGCTGGCCCTGGCCGCCCCTGCCGTTTGGCAATGGCGTCGCTTGGTGGTGCCCGCCGAAAGCGGAGGCTCGGGTGCCTGGGAGCTCCCGCCCGCGGGCGGCGAACTGACCGAACTCCAATTGCGTCATCTGATGGAACAGGCGCCAGTGGCCGTGATGGTGCACGACGCCGAGTCGCTCAAGGTGCTGTATGCCAACCAGCGCGCCTTGCGGCTCTATGCGGTGGAGTCTGTCCCGCACCTCAACCAGATCTATGTCGAAAGTTCGCAACATTGGCAACCGGCGCCCTACAGCCTGGACGACATCCGCCGCTGGTTTCGCTCCACCATCGACATCGGTCCGCAACGATTCGAGTGGCTCACCGAAGCCGCCAACGGGAATCTCGTCTGGGAAGAGGTATTTTTACAACAGATCTGGCTCGAAAACCGCCGTTGCATCATCTCGGCCTCCTTCGATATTTCCGCTCAAAAGCTCTCGACGCAACGTGACTCGCGACGCAATGCCGTGCTGATGGCAATGGCGCGTGGCGCACCGCTGAACGACGTGCTCGATGCCATCGCGAAATTGGCTCAGGCCGACACCGACCGGGGCATGGCCAGCATCCTGGTCCTGAGTGACGATGGCGAATGGCTCGAATTGGCCGCAGGCCCCGACTTGCCCGAGCCCTTGCGCGAGCTCACCCGCCGCTTCCCGCTGCGTGATGGTTCGGGCACCTGCGGTACCGCAGCTGCGCGCGGCCACAGCATCGTCAGCGACGATCTGCTCATCGATCCATCCTGGGAATCTGCCCGCGATATCGTGGCGGCCGCCGGCGTGCGCGCCTGCTGGTCGGAGCCCGTGTACAGTGCCAGCGGCAAGTTGCTGGGCACGCTGGCCCTCTATCATCCTTTACGCTTCGAGCCCGATGTGGCAGATCGGCAGCGTCTTGCCGAAGTGGTGTCGCTCACGGCGCTGGCCATTGACCGCGATCGTGATCGTGGCGATCTCGACCGCCGCATGGAGCTCGAACGCGTGGTGCGACGCATCAGCGTGCACCTGCTGAGCAATCCGGAAGGCGCCAGCCACGAGAGCATCCACAAAGTGCTGCGGCTGCTGGGCGAATTCATCGGCGCCGATCGCTGCTATGTGATGCAGCACTCGCCCGACGACGACGTGATCGACAACACGGTGGAATGGTGTGCTCCCGGCATTGCCCCGCAAATCGACGATCTGCAGGGCATACCTGCGCCCGAAATGCAAAGTTGGCTGGATATCCTGCAAGAGAATCATCAGCTGGTCTTGAACCGGCCCGACGAATTGCCCGCCAACCCGCGATGGACGCGCATTCTGCAGGAAGGCGGCATTCAATCGATGTTGCTGGTGCCCCTGATTCATCACCACACGCTGATCGGTCTGCTCGGCTTCGATGCCGTTCGCGTGCCCCGGCGCTGGGAGAGCAACATCATCACTCTGGTGCAGCTCGGCGCCGATCTGCTGGTGAATGCGGTGATTCGGCAACAGTTGGTCGATGCCCTGCGCCACGATGCCGATCACGATCCGCTCACGAGCCTGTACAACCGGCGCAAATTCGAACAACTGCTGGGCGACGAAGTGGATCGGATCCTGCGTTACGGCGGCACGTTCTCGCTGGTGATGTTCGACATCGACCACTTCAAGCGCGTGAACGATACCTTTGGCCACGAGCTGGGCGACGATGTGCTGCGCATGCTGGCCGGAATCGTCGATACCCACAAGCGACGGGTGGATCAAGTGGCACGCTGGGGGGGCGAAGAATTCTTATGGCTGCTGCCGCAAACTTCGCTTGACGGCGCGGTGCAGGCTGCCGAAAAGCTGCGCCACACCGTAGCCAGTGCCAGTTTCCCCACGGGCCAGACACTCACCATCAGCCTTGGCGTCACCACGTTCCGCGCAGGCAACACCATGCGTGATGTGGTGCACGCCGCCGACAACGCCCTGTACGCCGCCAAACAGCAGGGCCGCAACCGTGTGGTGCGCTGTGACCTGGCCGAGCTGGTGTCGCTTCAGGGCGACGACTCGGGCGCCAACCGGGTGAGCTCGTCTTCGCCTTCGGCTGCCGTGTAAAACACCACCAGCCGTACCGGGCCCGAGCCCACGTTATGGCCATTGTGTTCCAGGCCCACCACCTCGGCCAAAGCCTGGCCGGCCTTGACACGATGGCTGCGCCCGTCGCGGGTGCCGACCTCGAGCTCGCCTTCCAGCAGGTAGGCAAAAGAGCCTACCGGATGCGAGTGCCAGCCGGTTTGTTCACCGGGCGCAATCTCGATTTCGAGCGCCACCACCCTCGCCTGGCCTTCGGGATAACGAATGGGCTGCCCCGCCCAGGTAGTGGTGGTGTCGAGCACGGGCCGCGCCACGACTGCGGGTGGGTCGGCGGCTTGCACCGGTGAAACTGCCACCAGCGCCACTGCCGCCAACGACACGGCCAGGCGGGAACGAACTCCCTGGGCGATCTGGTGGCGCCCGCACCCGCGGGCAAACTCTGACCAGAACCCTGTCGAAACAACCATGGCAACGCGTTGCATCATGTCGATCTCCTGTGAGCCGAATCCGGCACCTCGAAACGTTCTCGCCACACCGCCAGCGGCACGGGATGACCAAAGCGAAACCCTTGAAACAGATCGCACCCGAGGGCCTGCAAGCGAACAAATTGTGCCTCGGTTTCCACCCCCTCGGCCACCACTTCGAGGCCGAGTTGATGGGCCATGACCACGATCCCGTGGGTAATGGCCGCGTCGTGGGCATCGTGCGCCACATCATTGACGAAACTGCGGTCGATCTTGAGGCGATCGAGCGGCAACTGCTTGAGATAGCTCAGACTCGAAAACCCGGTGCCGAAGTCGTCGAGCGCCACCGACATGCCCAACTCGCGCAAACGAGACAAGATGCCCACGGCCTGCTCGAGATCGCCCATCAGCACGCCCTCGGTAATCTCGATCTCGAGATGGGCAAAGGCCAGCGGAAAATCGGCGGCAAGCTGCTCGAACATGGGCAGAAAATCGGGGCGATGAAACTGCATGGGCGACAGGTTGAGCGACACCCGAAAACCGGCGGGCAACGCCAGGTTTTCCTGCAGGTCGCGGCACACGTGACGCAATACCCAGTGTCCGATCGCCACGATCTGCCCCGTCTGCTCGGCCAGGGCGATGAACTCGCCCGGCAGCACCTCGCCACGCTGCGGATGGCACCAGCGCAGCAGGGCCTCACCGCCACGCCATCGACCCTGGGCATCGACCATCGGCTGGTAGTGCAGTGAAAATTGGCCGTGTTCGATGGCGCGTTGCAGATCGTGCCGCAAGGCCAGTTGCTCCACCATGCGGGCGTTGAGCGCCTGGGTGAACCATTGATAATTGTTGCGCCCTTGCTCCTTGGCACGATACATGGCCATGTCGGCTTGCTGGATCAGCAACGCGGGCGACTCCACCTCGCCGTGACTGTGCACGATGCCCAGGCTGGCCGTGAGAAAGAGGTCACGGCCTTCGTTTCGATACGGCAAGGCGATCCGTTGCAGGATCTTTTCAAGGAGCGGCACGACATCGTCGGGGCGTTGCAGATCGGTGGCAATGACCACGAACTCGTCGCCCCCAAAACGCGCCACGGTATCGCCTGGTGCCACCAGGGCTTGCAGCCGGCACGCCACGTCTACCAGAATGTCATCGCCCACGGTATGCCCCAGGCTGTCATTGATGGGCTTGAAACCGTCGAGGTCGATGAACACCACTGCCAGCTGGCTGTTGTGGCGGCGAGCGTTGTCGCAGCTCAGTGCCAGCCGCTCGAGCAACAAGGCCCGATTGGGCAGACCCGTGAGCGCGTCGTGGTGCGCATGGTGCGCCAGTTGTGCTTCCTGGGCCTTGAGGTTGGAAATGTCGTTCTGGATGCCGATGAAATGGCTGACGTCGCCCTGTTCGTCGCGCACCGGCGAAATGGACAGATCGTTCCAGAAAGCTTCACCACTCTTGCGATAGTTGAGCAGCGTGACATTCACCTCGCGACGCGCGGCAAGCGCTTCACGGATGAGTGCCAGATCGGCACCCGAGGTTCCCGGGCCTTGCAACACCCGGCAATTGCGCCCCAGGATTTCGGTACGGCTGTAGCCCGTGATCCGCTCGAAGGCCGGGTTGGCGTATTCGATGGGAAGATCGCTTGAGCGAGCGTCGGCAATGACGATACCGTTGCGGCTGGCCTCGACACTGCGCAACAACAGCTGCAGCTCGGCTTCGCGCTGGCGTTCGGGCGTGATGTCCTTGGCAATGCCGTGCACGCCGATCACCCGATCACCGATCACGATGGGCAGATGCATCACATCGAACACACGCCTCTGGCCGAGATTGCGCGTGGTGAGCTCGTAACGTCTCGGCTTGCCGGCCAGGGCATCGGCAAAGGGCTGTTCGGCGCCTTCCCAGTTGTCCGCCTCGATCACTTCGGTGTGCAGCCGACCCAGGATATCCTCGCGCGCCAACCCCAGCACCTTGCAGGTGACTTCGTTCACGTCGGTGAACCGGCCGCGCGGATCCAGCGCAAACACCGCGTCGGAGTTATGCGTGAAGAGTGAACGGTAGCGTTGCTCGTTCTCGAGTATGCGACCCAGATCGCGGTCACGTTGCAAGGCCAGCTGCACCAGTCGCAGCACCGGCTGCAACACCGGCGCCGGGCTTGCCCCGCCCTGCGCCGGCGCCAGGCAAAGGAGGTCGACCGTACCCAGCAGCTCTCCGCCTGAAGAGCGCACCGGAAAGCACCAGACATCACGCCAGGGTCGGGCCATCGGGACAGCTTCGACCGACTGGCTGCCCGCAATCGCCTGCTGGCCCTGGGGCAAGGCCTCGATGGCGGCCACCGTGTCGGGCAAACCAAGCTCACCCTGGCGTTCGGGCAGCAGATGCCCTGCCCAGGCGGGCGGGACACTCGGTGCCGCCGCCACCCGCATGCGCTTGCCGTCGCGCCAGGGCTGGCGTATCAGGCACCAGGCCTGACTCACTTCGTGTTCAGCCAGCCGCGCCAGGCGATCCAGCACCACCGTCAGGGGCTCGCCGCGCGCAATCCGTTCGGCCATGCCCCCCTGGGCTTCGAGCGTCTGCTGACTGTGCAACAGCTCACGATTGCGCCACGCTGTGACCCGGCTCAGCTCCACCGCGACCACCAGCAGAAAGCTGAGCAGCATTCCGACCACCAGCATGAGTTGGCGCAGATTCACCGTGCCGGCCAGATGATCGAAGTCCACCAGGTAAGTGTGCAGCTGCAACGTGGGGCCAAAGGGCAATACCAGAGGGGCCTGCGCCAGGGGCAATGCGGTGGTATGGCGGTGGCTGGACTCGGCGATGTCGATCTCGCGACCATCCGCCAGCACCACATGCATCATGAAGGGTGCGACCGACACCTGCATCTGCTGCTCGAGCAGGGCTTCGAGATTGAAGACACCCAGCAAAAAATCCCCTTCGGCCGATTGTGGCCAGGGCGCCAGGCGCACCAACCCCAGCACCGAACCGGATTCGCCCGGCAACAAGTGCTGCAGCAGGGCGAGTCGGGGGGTACTGCCGCTGGCACTGAGCCAGTTGCGCACCGCCTGGCGGGCCAGCAGATTCTGCCAGGTGGGGTAGCGCGGATTGCGCACCTGCAACCATTGCAGCGTGCCATCGGCGCCCATCTGGGCAACGCCCTCGAGGCTGATGACGTCGCGCAGCAAGGCGTAGATATCGGCCTCGCGCAAGGCAGGAGGCGGATTACCGCCAAACACCTGCCAGCGATCCTGCAAGCGTTGCAGCCGCTGGATCTCCTGATTGGTGAGCTGGGTGATGGCGTGCTGCACGTTGGTGGTCATGCGCTCGCCCTGGCGGCGGATCTCTTGCAACTGATCCACGCTGAGGTAGAACCAGGTGACGGCCGTGAGGCTCACGCCCAGCACACCGGCCAACCAGCCCGCCATACCGACACGCGGTTCTTGGGGTAGTGGCGGCGCAGCCGCCAGCAGGGCAATCCCGAACAGCAGCAAACCCACATGTGCCAGACTGGCGGGCACGGGGTGCGGCGCGAGCCAGTTGCTGCTGACATTGAGCCATTGCAGCACCAGAAGAATACTGCCGGCCACCAGCAAGCCACACCCTACGCCGCGCCAGAGCTGGCGTCGCCAGCCTGCGCGGGGGTCGACGGCCAGCGTGGCGCCAAGGAGAACAAACACCACGGCCTGCCAGGGCGAAGGCAGGCGAACCGCCGTTTCCAGGCCTGCCGCCTCCACGTGACGCAAGGCCATGACGAGCAACACGGCCAACCCGACGATGGATACCGACGATGCGGCCAACAGGCGAACCCAACGCCAGCCCCGCAAATGCGCCAGAATGGCCAGGGCCGCCAGCACCGTCGCAGCCGAACCGGCAGCCGACACCGGCACGAACAGGCGGCCCGAGGGGACCACCATGACGATGGCGAGCAGCGCCATGCCGCCCAGCACCAGGCCGGCAGTGATGACAACCAGCAGACACGCCTGCTGCGCCAGGGCCCGGGCTTCGGCAAACATGTCGGATCAGTCGCCCCATACCTCCCGGGCAGTTTCGAGCACCAGTTGCAGCTTCTTGCGCTGGTCTTCGACGGCAATGTCGTTGCCGTGCACGGTGCTGGAGAAACCGCACTGCGGCGACAACGCCAGTTGCTCGAGCGGCGCAAACTGCGCGGCTTCATCGATGCGGCGCTTGAGGTCGTCCTTGCTCTCGAGCTGACCAAACTTGGTGGTGACCAGACCCAGCACGGCCAGCTTGTTCTTGGGCAGATAGCGCAAGGGCCGGAAGTCGCCGGAGCGATCGTCGTCGTATTCGAGAAAGTACGCGTCGACGTTCATCTCGGACAACAACGCCTCGGCCACGGGCTCATAGTTGCCGGCCGCCGCATGTGTGCTGCGGAAATTGCCCCGACACAAATGAATGGCGAGTGTCATGCCTTCAGGCTTGTGCGCCACCACCTTGTTGATGAACCAGGCGTAGCGATGCGGCAGTTCGTTGGGGTCGTCGCCGCGTTGCCGCGCTGCCTCGCGCATTTTCTCGTCGCACAGATAGGCCAGGTTGGTGTCGTCCATCTGGACGTACTTGCAGCCGGCCCGGGCCAAGGCGTGGAGTTCGTCGCCATAGGCGCGCGCCACGTCGTCGTAGAACTCGGGATCGAGCTCGGGATAGGCGGCCTTGCTGATACCGGCTCGCCCGCCCCGAAAATGCAGCATGGTGGGCGACGGGATGCACACCTTGGGAATGGCACCAGGCGCCTGGATCTGTGATTTGAGGTATTCGAAGTCGGCCAGCTGGATGTTGACTTCGTGGCGCACCTTGTCGATCACCCGGATGGCAGGCGGCGCAAGCTCTTCCTTGCCATCGGGACGCTTGACGATCACGGGCACGTCGGTGTCCACACCGCCAAGTTGCTGCAGAAAGTCGATGTGAAAGTACGTGCGGCGATATTCACCGTCGGTGATGGATTTGAGACCGACATCTTCCTGGAAGCGCACTACCTCGGAGATGGCCTGGTCTTCGACCTTGCGCAATTCGGCAGCCGAGAGCTCGCCACGCGCATGACGCTCGCGAGCTTCGAGCAGAAACTTCGGACGCAGAAAACTGCCGACATGGTCGGCACGAAACGGCGGATTGAGCGGAATGGACATGGGGTCTCCGATTTTGGGTTGAACACATGAGGCGACGGCGCCGCCACGCGCCCGGCAACAGCGCTGGCACCACGACCAGAATGGGCCTGGCGCGACGCAAAACGACTATTCTCGGTCCTCGCCGAAGCGAGCGCAATAGCGGCGATGCCAACGGCGCCTCGCGACACTTGCGCCAAACGCATCCGGTTTAAACCTTCATTTAAAATAGAGATTAGAAAGGTAGCGTTGCAGACCGCGCACGCGAGCGCGGCGGCCACGCCGCCCGCTGATTTTCCCGACACAGGAACCCGCCGCCATGATCGACGACAAATCCATTTCGGAAGCCGACGTCCGTTGGCTGGTCGAGAGCTTTTACGGTCGCATACAGGCCGATGAGCGCCTCGGCCCCATTTTTGGTCTGCGCATTGCCGACGACCAGTGGCCACAGCATCTCGACCGCATGGTCGATTTCTGGTCGTCACTGCTGCGTGGCACGGCGCGCTATAGTGGCAATCCCATGACACGTCACGTCACGCTGCCCGAACTGTCGGCCGACCACTTCCGGCACTGGCTCACGCTGTTTCATGCCACCACGGCCGAGCACCCCAATGCGGCACTGCGACAACGCGCCAACGCCCTGGCCGCACGCATTGCACGCAGCTTGTGGATGGGGTATCAAACACACAATTTTCCGCAACAGCTGGCTGCCGATCTCGACGTTCCACAGCCGGCCTGAACCCCAACGGGAGACCCTTGCATCATGCGTCTGAGCCTGATGAGCGACTACGCCATGCGCTTGCTGATGTATCTGGCCTCGCACCCCCATCGATTGTGCACGGTGCACGAAGTGGCCACGGCGTTCGACGTGTCGCAAGCCCACCTCACCAAGGTGGTGCATCGCCTGGGCCAGCGCGGCTGGGTCGATACGGTGCGCGGCAAGGGCGGCGGCATGCGTCTGGCGCGGCCTCCCGCCGACATTCCGCTGGGCGCGGTATTGCGGGATACCGAACCCGATTTTGCGCTGGTGGAGTGCTTTGGCACCAACGACCAATGCCGACTCAGTGGCGATTGCCTGCTGGCCAACGTGATGGAGAGGGCGCAGGCTGCGTTCATGGCCGAGCTGCAACGCCACACCCTGGCGGATATTCTTCCGGTACCAGGCACCAGCCCAACCTGGCAGCGTTTGCTCGAGGGGGGTCAGCCCATCCGCCTCCACACACCCTGAGCCACCGGTTCGGCCCGGCCGTCTTCCTGCAATTTGAGCAAGTGAGCCTGCAGCGAACGTGCCGCCACGGGTTTGAGCGCCGGCACCAGCTGGGTGTACACCCGCGACAGCAGATCCCCTTCCGACACACCCTCGCTCGACAAGGCACGCCATACCAGCGCTTCGCGTCGCAATCGGTGATCGATCAGCTCCCGAATGACGCGATGCGGCTCATCCATCAAGAAGCCGTGAGCGGGCGCCAGCCACTCCAGCGGCTCGTCGAGCAATCGCTCCAGCGACCGAAGGTAGTCGGCCATGTTGCCGTCGGGCGGGCTGATCACCACCGTGGAACCTTGCATGACGTGATCGCCGGTAAAGAGCAGGCGCTCGGGCTCGAGCCAGTAACACAAATGATTGGCTGCGTGGCCTGGCGTGTGGAGCACCTTGAGTCGGCCCGCCCCGGTGGGGATCCAGTCGCCATCGCTGGGCTCGTGATCGGGCTGGAAGGTGTCATCCTGCCCCGGGTTATGCGGCGCCCAGCCGATGACCCGGGCCTGGTGGTGGGTACGCAACAACTGGACAGCGGGTGAATGATCAGCGTGCGTATGCGTGACCAGAATCTGCCGGATCGGCCCCGGGCTGGCCGTCAGGATGGCCTGAACATGAGCGTCGTCGGCAGGGCCGGGATCAATCACGGTCACGCCGTCTTCATTGCCCAGCAGATAGGTATTGGTGCCCGGCCCGGTCATGTAACCGGGATTGGCACAGGTGAGCCGCCACACATTCGGGGCGATGGCCACCGCCACGCCCGGTTCGATGTCGTAGCGGGCCATGCCGGCACCGGCGGGATCGATCCGACCGATTTCGGCCCAGGCCGGGTCGCGCGGCCCAACCGCCTGCACGCCGCGCCGGCCGTTGGCCATGCGTGGCATCACCGCGGGAATGTGGTCGAGTCGGGCCACATGCTCGAGCAGACGTCGGGTGTCGTCGAACGAGGCCAGCAGTTCGAGCGTGGTTCGGGTGGCGAACACCAGCGGAAATTCGCCCCTCTTGTGCGCATCCAGCGCCTGGGCCGGCCGGACCCAGCAACTGGCCACCGCTTCGGCGCCATCGTGCTCGGCCTCTTGCGCCTCCGGCGCTTCGGCCAGAAAGAAACGCGTATCGAAGCGGCGCCGTTGGCCGCGCGGCGTGATCCAGTGACTGAGATAATGCAGATGATCGAGCGCCAGCCGAACGTCGAGCTCGCGGCACACGTCGGCCAGAGAGATCTCACCCGCGTGCAACTGATGCCGCAATTCGAGCCAGCGCCGAGTGCGCTCGCCTTGCGCCTGCGGCCAGCGCCCATCGGTGTGCCGAGCCAGCAGCAGGCCGGATTCTTCAAAGCACTCGCGCACGGCCGCCACCCAATAGGCCAGGCCGTTTTCGGTGAGTGCCAGGCGCTCGCAGGCCCCCTGCGCATCGCGACCCATCAGACAGGCCGACAAGGCATCGGCGCCGTCGGCGGCATCCACCGCGCCGCCCGGAAACACATACACGCCCGGCACGAATGCGGCCCTGGGATCGCGCTGCATCATGAAAACCTCAGGCCCCGAGGGGCCCTGACGGACCGGCACGACCAGAGCGGCCGGACGCAAGGCCACATCGGCATGGCCCACACGGGCAGCTTCGAGATCGGCAGACTGGCGAGGGGAACGGGCGTCGGTCATGGGCGTGAGTCGTGCGGGCATTCAAGGAAAGGGCCGGCGGCCTGCCCTGGCCCGGCAGGGCAGGACGGGCGCGGTGGCCGCCGGGTGACCCCCCGATTATGCCGTGTTTGTGCGACGACTTCGCTGGCGGTGCGGAGCCGTCTCGCGGCGCCGGGTAAACTATGAGGATGAGCACGAACTCCATCCAAGACGATGCCCCGCGCGCCGGTTCGGTGTTGCTGGTGGCGGCACCCAGCGGCGCGGGCAAGTCGAGCCTGGTCAAGGGGTTGATCGCCCGCGACCCCGAACTTCGCCTGTCGGTGTCGTGCACCACACGCCCGCCCCGCCCCGGCGAAGTCGACGGCCGCGATTACCACTTTGTGAGCCTGGCGGAGTTCGAACGCCTGCGCGACAACAACGATTTGCTCGAATGGGCCCGCGTGCACGGCAATTATTACGGCACGCCACGCCAGCCCATTCTCGACGCCACGCGGCGCGGACACGACGTCATACTCGAGATCGACTGGCAAGGCGCACGCCAGGTGCGCGAGCGTTATGCCTCGGCCATTGGGGTGTTCATTCTGCCGCCCTCCATCGAAGAACTCGAACAGCGGCTGCATCTGCGCGGCACCGATGACCCGGCCGTGATCGCGCAGCGTTTGCTGGCCGCGGGCAGCGAGATGTCGCATGCCAGCGAGTTCGAATATGTTATTATTAATCAAGACTTTACCATCGCACTTGGCGAGCTCTGCGAGATCGTTCGGGTAGGTCGTCTGCGCTTCGGCGCGCAATCGGCCCGCCACAACGAGCTTTTCCAGCAGCTCGGCATCATCGTGTAAGTGTCGTCGGTGGCCGGGCCCTTCAGGTGGGTTCCGGCTCGTGTCGTTCATCCCCAAGCACCATCAGGAGCCCCACATGGCCCGTATCACCGTCGAAGACTGTCTGCATCGGATTCCCAACCGATTCCAGCTCACACTGGCCGCCACCTATCGTGCCCGCGAGCTGGCTCAAGGTCACGTACCGCGCCTCGACAGCAAGGACAAACCCACGGTCACGGCCCTGCGCGAGATCGCCCAGGGTGCCACCGGCATCGAGATGCTCCGCAAGGTTCCCACGTGATCGCGCGGCCTGGTCTTTGACCCGCCCGCCTTCGGTTTTCTCGCTCATGGATGCCCCCTCCTCCACCGCAACCGACGCCGCCCCCGTCGGCGGAGGGGTGAGCATTGCCCCGCTGACCGAACAGATTTCGCAGTATCTGTCAGCCCCCGAAGTGCAACAGGTGCGCGAAGCCTTCCGCTTTGCGGATGCCGCGCATCTGGGCCAGTTCCGCGCCAGCGGCGAGCCCTACATTACGCACCCCATTGCCGTCACCGAGATCTGCGCAAACTGGAAGCTCGACGTCAATGCCCTCATGGCGGCCCTGCTCCACGACGTGATGGAAGATCAGGGCGTGCCCAAGCACGAACTGGCGGAACATTTCGGGGCCGAGGTGGCCGAGCTGGTCGACGGTCTCTCCAAACTGGATCGTCTCGAGTTTGCCAGCAAGTCCGAGCAACAGGCCGAAAGCTTTCGCAAGATGCTGCTGGCCATGGCGCGCGATGTCCGGGTCATTCTCATCAAGCTGGCCGATCGCCTGCACAACATGCGCACACTCGGGCCGGTATCGGCCGACAAACGTCGGCGCGTGGCCCGCGAAACCCTCGACATCTATTCGCCCATTGCGCACCGGCTGGGCCTCAACCTGCTGTATCGAGAGCTGCAGGATCGCTGTTTCGAGGCCATGTATCCCAATCGCTACCTGGTTCTCAAGAAGGCCGTACGAGCCGCGCGGGGCAATCGGCGCGAGGTGATCGGGCGGGTCACCGAGGCAGTCAGTGCGGCATTGCCTGCCGCCGGCATCGAAGCGCAGGTGTATGGTCGCGAAAAGAATCTTTTCGGCATCTATCGCAAGATGATCGATCAGGAGAAATCATTCTCCGAAGTGCTCGACATCTACGGTTTTCGTGTGGTGGTGCATACCCAGGCCGATTGTTATCTGGCGCTGGGCGCGCTGCATCAGCTCTATCGCCCGGTGCCAGGCAAGTTCAAGGACTACATCGCCATTCCCAAGATGAACGGCTATCAGTCCTTGCACACCACGCTGGTGGGGCCCTACGGCACGCCCATCGAATTCCAGATTCGTACCCGCGACATGCACCACATTGCCGAAAGCGGCGTGGCGGCGCATTGGCTGTACAAATCCATCGACGTCACGCTCAACGACTTGCAGAAGCGCACCCACCAGTGGCTGCAATCCCTGCTCGACATTCAGCAGCAAACCGGCGATTCGGGCGAGTTCATCGAGCACGTCAAGGTCGATCTCTTTCCCGATGCCGTGTATGTGTTCACGCCGCGCGGCAAGATCATTTCACTGCCACGTGGCGCCACACCGCTCGATTTTGCGTATCACATCCATACCGACGTGGGCAATCAGGCCTCGGGGGCCAAGGTCAACGGCGAGCAGGTGCCGCTCCACACCGAGCTCAAAAGTGGCGACACCGTCGACATTCTCACGTCCATGGCCGCCCGGCCCAGCAGCCAGTGGCTGAGTTTCGTGCGTACCGGCCGGGCACGTTCCGAGATCCGTCACTATCTGCGCACGGTTCAGTATGCCGAGTCGGTCACTTTCGGTGAACGTCTGCTCGACCAGGAGCTTCATCACCTCGGGCTGGCCCTGAGCGATGTCAGCGACGCTACCTGGGAGAAGCTTGCCCGTAGCAGCGGCGCCAGCTCGCGCGACGAGATCCTCGCCGACATAGGCCTGGGCAAGCGCCTGGCGGCCGTGGTGGCACGTCGCTTTGCCCCCAACGCCGACGTGGTGGCGCTCACCGCCGCCGCCGTGGATGAAGTCACGGCCGTGCGCAGTGCCTCCATCCTCATCCAGGGCAATGAAGGTCAATCGGTGCAACTGGCCTCGTGCTGCTCGCCCATTCCCGGCGATCCGCTCATTGCCTGCATACGCACCGGTCACGGGCTGGTGGTTCACACGGCCGACTGCCCCAGTGCGGCCCGGCAGCGCGAGCGCGAGCCGGAACGCTGGATCCAGAGCGTGGCCTGGGACGACGAACCTGCCCATCATTTCAATGTGCGCATCGACGTGATGGCGCGCAACGAGCGTGGCGTGCTGGGCCGCATTGCCGCCGAAGTCAGTGCCTCGGATGCCAACATCGCGCAAATCACGACGCGCGACGACGCAGCCGCAACTGTCGTGCTGCACTTCACCGTGCAGGTCGAAGGTCGTGAACACCTCGCCCGGGTATTTCGTTACTTGCGCCGTATTCCGCAGGTGCAACGCATCATTCGGCTCAAGGGTTAGCGCTCGAATGCCCCGGGCCGATTCGGCTCAGGGGTCTTCGCTCACGTAGCGCACTCCGATCACTTCCAGATGCTGCACGCCTGCGGGTGTGCGCAGACTCACCGTGTCGCCTTCGCGGGCCCGCATCATGGCGCGGGCCACGGGCGAGATCCAGCTGATGCGCTGGCGCAGAGGCTCGGCCTCGTCCACGCCGACGATCTTGATCCGGTGTTCTTTGCCCTTGTCGTCGAGATAATCCACCGTGGCACCGAAGAAGATCTGCTCCTGACCCTGCTGCTGCAGCGGATCGACCACTTCGGCCCGTTCGAGACGTCGGGTGAGAAAGCGCACGCGACGATCGATCTCGCGCAAGCGCTTCTTGCCATAGATGTAGTCACCGTTTTCGGAGCGGTCGCCATTGGAGGCTGCCCACGACACGGTTTCCACGACTTTCGGGCGCTCGACCTGCAGCAATTGCGTGAACTCGTCGTGCAGCCGCGCGTACCCCTGGGGCGTGAGATAGTTGCGCACCCCCTTGGGCAATGCAGTCTCGGGGGTGTCGACGTCATCATCGTCGTCGGCGTCGTTCTCTCTCGTAAAGGCCTTGCTCATGGCGATCTCCTGCTACCACCAGTCGTGCCAGATCGGCTTGAGCCCAAGGGGCAAGTTGGGCAAAGCGCCCAGATCGGCACGGCTCTCGTTGGGGGCGTGAAAATCCGAGCCGCGCGAAGCCAGCAAGCCGAAACGCCTGGCCACCGCGGCCCAGGTGGCATACTCGCCCGGCGAGTGACTCCCGGTGACCACTTCGACACCCACGCCTCCCAGGTCGAGGAACTCGGCAAAGAAGGCGTCAAATGTGGTGCTGTCGTAGGTGTAACGCCCCGGATGCGCCACCACGGCCTGACCTCCGGCGTCGCGGATCCAGCCCACGGCATCGCTCAGGCTCGCCCATTGCATGGGCACGAAGCCCGGCTTGCCGGGTGCCAGATAATGATCGAACACGGCGCTGACGGTGGGCGCAGCGCCCGCTTCCACCAGGAAACGGGCGAAGTGCGTACGGCTGATCATCTCGGGGTTGCCAGCCAGACGCTCTGCTGCCGACAACCCGCCCGACCAGCCCGCCAGCTCCAGCGCCTCGGCAATACGACGCGCTCGATCGTAGCGACCAGAGCGGGTCGCGGCCAGCCCGGCTTGCAGCGTCTGGCTGGCCGGATCGACGTGCAAACCCACAATATGCACGCCACGATTGGCCCAGGTGACCGAAATCTCCACACCGGGCACGAACACCATGCGGTGTGCGGCCGCCGCGGCAGCTGCCTCGGCCAGCCCGCTCACTTCATCGTGGTCCGTGAGCGCCAGCACATCGACACCCTGCTCTGCGGCTCGCGTCACGAGGGCCGCGGGCGCCATGGCGCCATCGGATACGTGGGAATGACAATGCAGATCGATATTCAATTCAATGCTCATGAAACAGCAGATGCGCCATACCGGGTTCGGTGGCGATACCAATGCTGGCCCCCACCGGCAAGGTGGCCTTGAGTGCCACGTGGCCAAATGGCAGGCCCGTGATGATCGGCGTGTCGATCTGGCTGCGCAGCCATGCGATCACCGATGGCAGGTTGTAGCCCGCATCCAGCGGGCTGTCGGGCATGTCGGTGAAGCGACCCAACACAATGGCCTTCTGTCTGGCCAGAATGCCGGCCTGCAGCAACTGGATCAACATGCGCTCGATCCGGTAGGCCGACTCGTTGACGTCTTCGAGAAACAGGATACCCCGCACGCGCGGCATCCAGGGCGTACCCACCAACGCCGATACCAGGGCCAGATTGCCGCCCCAGAGTATGCCGCGAGCATCCACCGGGTCGGCGTCGTCGGTTTCAAAGCTGAGCAGATCCAGCTCGTTGCGCATCGCTTCGCCAAACAGATCGGCAGTCAGCGCATTGACCCGTTTGCCACCGAAGTCGTACGACGCCATGGGGCCGGCCCAGCTCGTGGCCCCAGTCTGCGCCAGCAAGGCCAGTTGAAACGCCGTGAAATCGCTGTGCCCCACGAATCGCTTGCCGCTGTCGGCCAATGCCCGCCAATCGAGGTGCGGCAGCAAGCGCGTCATGCCGTAACCGCCTCGCGTGGCCATCACGATCTCGGCGTCGTGCCGCAGGGCACGGCCAAAGGCGGCGGCCCGTTGGGCGTCGGTGCCGGCAAAGCGTTGATGGGCGGCCAGCGCCGTACGATCGACCGCGGTGCGATAGCCCATCTGCTTGAGATGCGCGCGCGCCTGCTCGATCCGTGCCGGTTCGGTAATGCGGCCCGCCGGCGACATCAGATAGATGCCCGGACGACGCGGGCGGCCTGCGGTCGAACCCGAGGTCTGCTTGCTGGATGCGGTCATGGAGAGTCGGGCGTCGAGCCCTGCCGTTGCGCCAAACCTGTCAGTGTACCGCGAGGCCGACCGCACTCCTGACCCAGCTGGCCAGCAGGCAGTGGCCGTACGCGCTCCCCCGTTGCCAGGCCGGATGCCACGGCATCAGTTGAAGGCCTTGCCGTCGAGCCGCCTCAGCACCTGCAGCAACTCGTCGATCGACGCCTCGCCGTCGCCCTCGCTCAAGGCACGCGACACACAGCCTCTGGCGTGGTTCTCGAGCAATTGCATCGACACCTGGTTGAGCGCCGACTTCACGGCGGCGAGCTGCGTGAGCACGTCGATGCAGTAGCGATCGTCTTCGATCATGCGGGCCACACCCTGCACCTGACCACCAACCCGATTGAGTCGCGCCAGCAATCGGGCCTTGTCGGGCTGAACCACCGGCGGGCCCGACTCGCAGGCGTCTGCTGCCGTCGACATCGGGTCGCTGTCCGGGCAGGAGTCGGCTCCTTTTGCCGCGCCCCGTCCGGACGAAACGCCATTATTCGACGTCATAGCCGGCGTCCTCGATCGCCTCACGAAACCGGGCTTCGTTGACCTGTGCCGGATCGTGGCGCACCTGAGTGCGCCCGGACTCCTGATCGATCTCGACGTCTGCCACACCCGGCAGCCCCATGAGAACCCGCGTGAGCGTGCTCACGCAGCCGCCACAGGTGATGCCGTCGACCTGCAGGGTGGTGATGGTTCCGTTTTGGGCCTGAGTCATGAGTTTTCTCCCGTAATACCACGCCACCGCTTGAGCAGTAGCGAATTGCTGACGACCGATACCGAGCTCATCGCCATGGCGGCACCGGCCAGAATGGGATTGAGCAGACCGATGGCGGCCAGCGGTATCCCGCATGAGTTGTAGAAAAAGGCAAAGAACAGATTCTGGCGGATCTTTCGCACCGTGGCCCGCGACAGGTCGAATGCCTCGGCCACGGAGCGCAGATCATTGCGCATGAGCGTCACCGCCCCGGCCTCGAGTGCGACATCGCTGCCCGCCCCCATGGCAAAGCCCACATCGGCAGCCGCCAGGGCCGGCGCGTCGTTGACGCCGTCGCCCACCATGGCCACCACTCGGCCCGCCGCATGCAGTTCGCGCACGTAAGCCGCCTTGTGCTGAGGCAGCGTTTGTGCCCGAAAGTTGCGTATACCCACTTGCTTCGCCACTGCCGCTGCCGTCTGGGGGTTGTCGCCCGTGAGCATGATGACCTCGACGCCCTGCGCATGCAGGCGCTCGATGGCATCGCGCGAGGTCTCGCGGACGGGATCGGCGATGGCCACCAGACCCAGCAAGGCCTCGTCCACCACCACGGCCACCAGACTGTGACCGGCACCGGCGTGCGCCTCGATCAGGGCATCGGCGCGGTCGGCATCGGGCGTGCCGGTGAGCGCCCAATGCGGCGCTCCGACTCTGGCGCTGCGACCCGCCAGCCGGCCCTTGACGCCCACGCCTTCGACCACTTCGAAGTCGTCGATGGTCGTGCGATCGATCTGACGTTCAGCGGCGGCCTCGAGGATGGCGACGCCGAGCGGATGCTCGGAGCCCGCTTCCAGGCTGGCCGCCACCTGCAGCACCTGGCTGGCCTCAGCCTCGCCCATGGCCGTGACATCGACCACCCGCGGCTGTCCTTGCGTGAGCGTGCCGGTCTTGTCGACCACCAGCGTGTCGACCTTGCCAGCGAGTTCGAGGGCCCCCGCACTGCGAAACAGAATGCCATGCGTGGCACCACGCCCGATGCCCACCATGATGGCGGTGGGCGTGGCCAGACCCAACGCACAGGGGCAGGCAATGACCAGGACGGCCACGGCATGGATCAGCGCGATGGCCGGGTCGGACAGCCACCACCAGGTGAGCATGAAGGTGAGCAGTGCAATGCCCAGCACGACCGGCACAAACACGGCCGAGATACGGTCGGCCATTCGCTGAATGGGGGCACGCGATCCCTGAGCCTCGGCGACCAGTCGCACGATCTGGGCAAGTTGGGTGGCCGTGCCCACGCTGGCAGCACGCAAGGTGAGCGAACCACTGCGATTGCGCGTGGCGGCAAACACGCGATCGCCGGTCTGCTTCTCGACCGGCAGGCTCTCGCCGGTGAGCATGCTTTCGTCGACGGCAGCGCGACCGTGCAGAACGTCGCCATCCACGGCGATCACTTCGCCGTGACGCACGACCACGGTGTCGCCCACCTTGACCTCGCCAATCGGGACTTCACGGATCTCGTCGCCCACCTGGACACGTGCCGTGCGCGGCTGCATGTTGAGCAGATGGGCGATGGCACCGGATGCCCTGCCCTTGGCGCGCTGCTCCATCCACTTGCCCAGCAGTACGAGCGTGATGATGGCCGCACTGGCTTCAAAGTAGACGTGTTGATCGTGCCAGCCCAGGCCGGTGACCACGGCGCTGTAGCCATAGGCCATGGAGGTACCCAGCGCGATCAGGACATCCATATTGGCCGAGCCGCCGCGCACGCTGTGCCAGGCACTGCGATAGAAGCGCCAGCCCGCAACGAATTGCACCGGCGTGGCCAGCAACCACTGCCAGCCTCGTGGCACCCAGCCATGCTGGCCAAAACCCAGCATGCCGACCATCTCGAACATCAGGGGCAAGGTGAAGATAAGGGCCAGCCAGAGCCGGCGGGCATCGGCCCGTGCCGCATCACCCGCGTCGGCCGGTGCCTGACCGGGCTGCGACACCAGCTCGGCATCGTAGCCACTCTTGCGCACACGTTCGATCAGCTGCTGCGCATCAAACCCTTGCGCGGGTACGTCAACCTCGGCGGTTTCGGTCGCGAAATTGACGTTGGCCGAGACCTCGGGCACGCGATTGAGCACTTTCTCGATGCGAGCCGCGCAGGCGGCGCAGGTCATGCCCTTGAGAGCCAATGACACATGACGCCGGGGACCGCCGGCCGGATCGGTGGCGGCCGATGCCGGAGGAACCGACAGGGTGGAAGCTTTCATGCGTGTCTCCATACCGGGGAGGGGTATGCTGGACAATATACCACCCAGGGGTATTGAGGGCAAGGCGGCGCTGCCGTTCCGCACACGCTGCACCTCGCGGACAGCGACCCTGCGCGAGTTGCTGCATGTTTGGCGCGAGCTGTCCTGTCAGGGCGTCACGGCAGCAGGGCTGTCGGTGGCGACCAGGGCGCTTGCCAGCACCTGCGTGTTGTGCCGCATCATGTCGATATAGGTGGCGGCCGGACCTTCGACAGCTGACAAGGTGTCGCTGTAGAGCCGGCCAGTGATCGGGATGCCGGATTCTTCAGCCAGCTGTCGCATCACGGCAGGCACGTCGGGCCCTTCCACCACAATCCCTGCCGCTCCCCGCGACTCGGCCATACGAATCAGCTCCGCCAATCGGCCGGCGGACGCATCGCCTCCCGACACGCCCTGCGCAGCCAGAAACACCACACCATAGCGCTCGCCAAAGTACTGCATGGCCGCGTGCGGACTGATGAACACCGGTGTGGTGGTGGACGCAAAGGGCGCAAACTGCCGGTGGATCCAGTCGTCGAGCGTGTCGAGCTGCGCCTGGTAGGCCGCTGCGCGCTGCCGATACGTGTCGGCCCGGCCCGGATCGACCTCGGCCAACCCCGCCGCGATCGCCGTCACATATTGCTTGACGTGTTGCGGGTCTTGCCAGGCATGGGGATCAGGGAGATCGCTGGAGGGCGAATGGTGTTCGTGATCGTGGCCTGACTCGGCGGCATGCACGGGGTCGTGTGCGGTGTGCGCGTCCTCCGACTGACGACGGGGGTCGATGCGATCACTCGCCACCACGACACGACCCTCATGCCCCGAAGCCTGCAGCACGCGTGTGAGCCAGCCTTCGAAGCCCAGGCCGTTGACCACCACCAGATCGGCGGCCTGCAATTGGCGCAATTCGGAAGGTCGGGGCTGATACACATGACCATCCTGTTCACGCCCGATCAGACTGTGCACCTCGACATGCTCACCGCCCACCGCCGCGACCAGGTCGGCGAGGATGCTGAAGCTCGCGATCACCTGAACGGGCGGCGTATCGATCACGGGCGCGTTTCCCGTGGCATGGCTTGTCGCCCCACCGAGGGGCACAAGCCAGGCGAACAGGCCCAGAACGAGCAGGCTGCGACGAATCGGCAGATTCATTCAAAACACTCCCAAAACGACCCTATCGAATCGATAGGGCATGAAGCCACGGCGACTCAGGATTCACGGCCCGAGGCGCCAAGGATGGCACGATGCCGGCCCAGCCAACCCTGCGGCGCCAGCAGCAACGAGCCGCCATAGAGCGCACCGGCGCACAGTACGATCACCGGGCCCGACGGCCAGTCGTAATGGAACGAGAGCACCAGCCCGGCGTATCCGGCCAGCATGGCTTGCAAGGCGGCGTTGAGCAATTGCCCCGGCAGAAGGCGATGCCACAGGCGGGCCGAAACGGCCGGCAGCATGAGCAGCCCCACCGCCATCAGGGTGCCCAGCACCTGGAAGGCCGCGACCAGATTTGCCACCACCAGCAGCAGAAAGAGAATCTGGATACCACCGCCGCGCCCACTGACTGCTTGCAGGAAGGCCGGATCGAAGGCTTCGAGCAAGAATCCCCGGTAGAACACGGCAAGGCTTATCAGCGTGACACTGGCAATGAGGGTGACCAGCATCAGCCCGATGCGATCCACCCCCAGGATATTGCCGAACAGAATGTGCAAGAGATCGAGTTGCGTGCCTTGCGCCGAAATCAGCAGCACGCCCGCGGCCAGGGCCACCAGGTAGCCCGCCGCGAAGGTAGCGTCTTCTTGCAGCGTGGTGCGCCGGCTCACCCACACGGCAAGCAGCACCACGAGCACACCGGCCACAAAACCACCCAGGCTCAGGGCCGGGATGGCCAGGCCGAACCAGGTAAAAGCCACGGCCACGCCGGGCAGTACGGCATGGGCCAGGGCATCGCCCACCAGGCTCATGCGTCGTAACGTGAGCAGTACACCAAGTGGCGCACACCCTGCCGCCACCGCAAGGGTGGCCACCAGGGCACGCCGCATGAAGACGAAATCGACGAAAGGAGCAACCAGATAGTCGTACATGCCGATGCGGGCGGCGTCAGGCAGCCAGCGCTGCGGGCCGGAAGGCATCGGCTTCGGCCAGAACCTCGGGAGTATTGCCCCACGACGCCAGATGACCGTCGTCGAGGTGCAAGGTACGAGGAAACCAGCGCCGCACCTGCTCGGGATCGTGCAGCACGGCCAGTACGGTTCGCCCCTCGTCGTGCCATTGCCGGATCACCGACAGCAAATGCCGGGTGGTGTCGGTATCGACGGCATTGAAGGGCTCGTCGAGCAGGATGAGCTGGGCATCTTGCAGGATGGCGCGCACGAACAGCATGCGCTGAAACTGCCCGGCTGACAGCTCGCCTACCGGCCGATGCGCCACACTGGACAGACCGGCCGCGTCGAGCGCCTGCAGGGCCTGCTCGCGCTGCAGCGCCCCCACTCCTTGCCACCAGCGGCGGCTGGGCCAGAAACCCAGCATGACGCAATCGAGGACGGCGATGGGAAAACCCTGCTGGATGTCGCTGCGCTGGGCCAGGTAGGCCACTCGCTGACGGGGCACATGCAACTGCACGCTGCCGGATGCCCAGGGCACCAGACCCAGCGTGGCCCGCAGCAAGGTGCTCTTGCCGGCACCGTTGGCGCCCACGATGGCCGTCAGGCTGCCGGCCTCGACCCGGCCATCGATCTGATGCAGCACCGTGCGCCCGTGAAAGCGTACGGTGAGTTGCCGATATTCGATGACGGACGGGCTCACGCTCCCCCCCAAGCCCAGAATACCGCGCCCCACAGGGCGAGCACCCAGGGCGCAGCCAGCCAAAGGCGGGACGGCACCGAACCGCAAAGCACAGAGGTTTTGCGGTGGCTGGCAACAAGGGCGGAAGAGAGCGAACGCATGGCGGGCACAGGGATCACGATACGGAGAATGATAGCGCCACGGCCGAACAAATGCAATGTTATTGCATCACATTATCCGCGACCGGTGATGGGGCCGGGTGTGGCCCGGAGCGCGCTCATGACTCGGGCGAGAGGTGGTCGTGTCACGCTCGGAGTTGACCTCATGGGGTCATGTCGCCGTTGCCGCGCTTGTCCCGTTCGGCCCGCCGGGCTTCGCGTCGCGCCCGAAAGAATTCTTGCAACAACGCACCACAGGGCTCGGCCAGGATGCCGCCGTGAACCTCGGTCTGGTGATTCAGATGCATCTCGTTGGCGACGGCAAACAACTGCCCGCACGCCCCTGTCTTGGGATCGGCCGCGCCGTAGACGATGCGCGCCAGCCGTGCATGCAGCATGGCGCCGAGGCACATGAGACAGGGCTCGAGGGTGACGTACAGCGTGGCGCCGGGGAGCCGATAGTTGCCTGCTTCGGTACAGGCGGCTCGCAGCGCCTGAATCTCGGCGTGGGCCGTGGGATCGCTGGCACTCACGGGACGGTTGTGACCGACGCCGAGGCAACGGCCATCTTGCGCCACCACCACGGCGCCCACCGGCACTTCGCCGCTGCGCGCAGCCAACTCGGCCTGGCTCATTGCCAGGCGCATCCAGGACGTATCGGCTTGGTTCACGAGGATGGCATACCCTATGCAGGCGGCGGCTCGGCGGCAGTCAGGTGCGCCGGCCTCGGCCGGACGCGCATTGTACTCGCGCGGCGACGACCGTGGCGCCTCGGGCTACACTGAGGCATGGACTCTTCTGCCGTGGCGGCACCGCGCCGCACCGAGGCATTCGTGCTCGATGCCTGCATCCTGATGTCGGGCGTTCTGCGCCCTGCCCTGCTCAAGCTTGCCGACCTCGGCTGGTTTCAACCGATCTGGAGCGAACGCATTGGCCACGAATGGCGCCGCAATGCCAACCGCATCTGGGAGGTGGACGCCGACGTCCTCCAGGCCGAATGGCAGCACATGCAATACCGCTGCCCCCGGGCGGACGCCGGCGACGTCACGCCTTACCTTCAAGGGTTGCGCGAGAGCGATGCCAAAGACTGGCACGTCATTGCCGCCGGCCTGGCAGCACGTGCCCGCTGGCCGGGTGCGGCGCTCGACGCCGGCGTTCTGACCTGGAACATCAAGGATTTTCGCCGTGCCGAGTTGCGCCGGCTGGGGTTGACCCTGACGGATCCCGACCGCTTGCTGGTACGCTGGTGGCAACATGACGCCGATACCGTGGAGGCCGTGCTGCGCCAGACGCTGGCCGAACTGGCCGCCGCCGGACGTCCGCGGGCACCCGAGCTGGTCGATGCTCTCCGACGCGAGCGTCTGTTCCGTCTGGCTCGCCTCATTGCCCAACGCCAGCCTTCCTGCCTCCCTTACGATACCGCCCTAGCCCCATGACACGACTTGCCGATATTCCGCTTTCTGTCCTCGACCTGGCTCCCATCGCCCAGGATGGCACTGCCGCCGACGCCTTTCGCAACACCGTGCGTCTGGCCCAACATGTGGAGTCTCTGGGTTACCGCCGCTTCTGGCTGGCCGAGCATCACAACATCACCGGCGTGGCGAGCAGCGCCACGTCCGTGCTGATAGGTCATGTCGCCGCACACACCAACACCCTTCGCGTCGGCTCGGGCGGTGTGATGCTGCCCAACCACGCACCGCTGATCATTGCCGAACATTTCGGCACCCTCGAGACCCTATACCCCGGACGCATCGATCTGGGTCTGGGGCGCGCGCCCGGCACCGACGGCGTCACCTTGCGGGCGCTGGGTCGCGACCCCTACAGCGGGCAAAGGTTTCCGGAGCTGCTGCAAGAATTGTTGGCCTATTTTGCATCCCCCAGACCGGGCCAGGCCGTACGCGCCATCCCCGGGGCGGGCCTGAACGTCCCGATCTGGTTGCTGGGCTCCAGCGACTTCAGTGCCCGCCTGGCAGCGCAACTCGGGTTGCCGTTCTCGTTTGCCGGGCATTTTTCGCCCGAAGGCATGGCCGCGATGCGGCTGTACCGGCACCTGTTTCAACCCTCGGCCTTCCTGGATCGCCCTTACGCCATGATTGGCGTGCCGGTGGTCGCTGCCGATACCGACGCCGAAGCCGAACACCAGGCCACCACGCAGCAACAGAAGTTTCTCTCGCTGGTGCGCGGCCATCGTTTGCAGACCCAGCCCCCCGTCGACAACATGGACGCCTTGTGGAGCCCTGCCGAGAAGGCTGCCGTGATGCAGCGTCTCGGCGCTGCCATCGTGGGCGGGCCAGAGCGCGTGGCCCGGCGACTGCAGGCCATCGTGGAGCAGACTGAAGCCGACGAAGTGATGGTGGTGTCCGACTTCTACCGCATCGAAGATCGCTTGCGATCCTACGAAATCCTGGCGGAGGTGCGCCAGGGGCTGCGCGCTACACCGGCTGCAGCCGCCACAGCGTTGTGATCTCGCCGGCCCGGGCCGCGTGCAGCGGGTCGGCAGCATCGCGACTGCGCGGGTGTCGTGGGCGGGTATCGAGGCGCTCCACCACCTTCAGCCCGCCTGCCGCGATCTCGTTTGCCAGTTCGCCAGGCTGGCGCAAGCCGATGCGCTCGGCCAGGTCCGACAGGATCAACCAGGCTTCGCCACTGGCGGAAAGTCGTTGCCCCACGTGACGCAAGAAGCCCTTGAGCATGGCCGAATCGGGATCGTAGATTGCGGCGTCGAGGCCGCCACTTGCCTTGCCCGGCAACCAGGGCGGATTGCACACGATGAGGTCGGCCTGCCCGGTTGGCGGCAGGCCGTCGGCGCGCAGCACCTCCACCCTTGGCGTCAGACCGAGCCGTTGCAGGTTGTCGGCAGCACAGTCGAGGGCCGCCGGATGCAGGTCGGTGGCCAACACCCGCGGCACACCACGCCGCGCAAGAATCGCCGCGATCACGCCGGTTCCGGTACCGATGTCCCAGGCCAGTTGCACGTCGCGTGGCAGGGGTGCGCGCGCCACCAGATCGAGGTACTCACTGCGTATGGGCGCAAATACACCGTAGTGGGGATGAATCGTGGCCCCGCCCAGTGCCGGTACCGGCACACCCCGTTGCTGCCACTGCCAGGCGCCGATCAGGCCAAGGACTTCTCGCAGGGGCAAGAGGCCAGTCTCGCTGAAGGGCCCCCAGGCTGCCGCGGCGGCCTCGGTAATATCTGGCGCCCGTGACACCGGCAATTGGTAGCCCGGCCCCACGGGCAGCAACAGACGCGCCAGCACTGCAGCCTGCTGTGCCGACTGCTGGCGCCCGGCATGAAATCGTTCGAGCAGCGTGGCCTCGGCTGGCAAGGGGCGAATCCGCGACTGCAGGCGACGGCCCACGGCCTGCAGCAGATTGCGGGCGTTATGGTAATCCCCACGCCACAGCAAGGCCGTGCCCTGGGTCATGTGTCGCATCGCCTGATCGGCACGCATGCCATCGTCGGCCAGCACGATCCGGCGTGGCGGCGCAAATTGACGAGACAGCCAGCGCGCGACGCGCGGCTCGTTCTGCTCGAACCACTGCACGTGTGGGTCGTCTATCATGTCGTTACCCCGGTTTACGGAGCCCTCGATGAGCCGAATCCGTTTTTCCATGTCTCGCCTTCATATCTACTTCTTTCGCGGCTTGATCACCATTTTGCCGGTGGCGCTCACGCTGTATCTGCTGTTCATCTTTCTCACCTGGAGCGAAGACCTCACGGTGAGCGTGCTGCGGCCCTTCATCGGCGAATTCTATTTTCCCGGCCTGGGGCTGCTGCTCGGCATCCTGTTCATCGTGGTCATCGGCTATCTGGTCTCGAAGCAGAGCATCCGGGGGATCGTCCAGTTCATCGAGCGGCCATTCACCAACATACCCGTCATCAAAAGCATCTATTCGTCACTCAAGAGCTTTGCCGATTACTTTTCGCCCAACGACAAGCCAGACACGCAGCAGGTGGTGATCGTGCGCCACCCCAACTATCCCGTCGAAGTGGTCGGCCTCGTGACCCGACGTCACATGCGCGACCTGCCCGAGGGCTTCCTGCCGGGGGAGCGTGTGGCCGTGTATCTGCCCATGGGTTACATGATCGGCGGCTACACGATGTTCTTGCCGGCCGAATGGACGCATCCGATCAACATGACCGTGGAAGAAGCCATGCGCTCGTCACTGATTGCCTGGATGGCGCCCAGCGAAGACGCCGAGCCGCCCAGAACCACGACTGCCGACGCCACACAACCCGAGCCCGAGGCTGCCCCCGAAGACCCCGCGACCGAAACCCCGCCTGAGCCGGAGGGCAAGCCAGGCCCCGCACCGCAGGCCACGCATCGCGAAGCCGACACCGACAACGCAACCGCAACAAAAAACCCGGCCGATGAGGCCGGGCGCAGTGCCTGAGAACGGCAAGTAAATTACAGATCGAGCACCAGCATGGGCGACTTCGAGCGTGAGCAGCACGGCAGCATCTGATCGTTGGCCTCGCGCTCGGCGTCGGTGAGGTACAGATCGCGGTGATCGGGCTCGCCCTCAAGCACGCGCGTGAGGCAGGTGCCACAAACGCCTTGCTCGCACGACACCGGGATGTCGATGCCATTGGCAGCCAACGCGTCGGTGATCGATTGCTCGGGATCGATGTCGATCACCTGGCCGCTGCTCGCCACCTTGACCTGAAAGGCGCCGTCGTCGGCGGTGGCGGTTTCGACACCGGTGAAGTATTCGCGATGCACACGCGACTCGGGCCAGCCCAGCTCGCGCGCCGTTTTCAACACCACATCGATGAAACCGGCCGGACCACAAACGTACAAGTGCTTGTCATCGGCCGGCTCGCCAATGGCCTGACGGAAGTCGATGCACTCTTCCTTGGCGGCGTTGTCGTAGTAGACGCGAGCATGCTCCTTGATGCCCTCGGCATCAAGACGGGCTTTGAACGCCGTGCGCTCGGGAGATCGCGTGCAGTAATGCAGCTTGAAGCCCGAGCCGATGTGCGCCAGCCGTTCGGCCATGCACAGAATGGGCGTGATGCCGATACCGCCGGCCATGAGCACCGACTGCTTGGCATGCGGATCGAGCGGGAAGTGGTTCTTGGGCTCGGAGACATCGAGCAGATCGCCCTCGTTGAGGGCGTGCACGGCCTTGGAGCCGCCACGGGATTCGGGCTCGAGCAGCACACCCAGCACGTAACGGGTGCGATCCACCGGGTTGTTGCAGAGCGAATACTGACGAGTCAGCCCCGGCCCGAGGTTTACGTCGATATGGGCGCCCGCCGAAAACGTGGGCAGCGGGTGGCCGTTGGGGTCGGCCAGCTCCAGCGCCACGATGTCCTGGGCTTCGTCGATTTTTTTCTTGACCTGCACTTTCATCGTGTGACTGACTCCGTGGGGCAGGGCCGTGGCCCGGCTGCTCAGGCGGCCGCGCGCGTGCCCTGCTCTTCTTGAATGAGGCGATCCAGGATTCGCCGCGACTGCACCCCGCCGGCATCGATATTCAGGCTGAGAATTCTGCGATCGGGGTTGTCGAGCAGATTCCGCTGCTGGGATTCGAGCATGTCGAGGTCTTCGGCGAAGATTTTGCCCTGGCCTTCGCGAATGGTTTGTGTAAGGGCGGCATCCTTGACGTTGAAGTTGCGCGCCATACCCCAGAAGTACCAGATGGATGTTTCGGTTTCCGGGGTTATGAAGTCTACAACAATACTGGAGGCCTTGTGTTCGGGGGCGGCATCATAGCCGCCCTTGCCGGCATGGGCCACCCCCACCTCGATCATCACGTGGCTCGGCGGCGTGAAACGGCAAATCTGCCAGCGATCGCAGGGCACGTCGTGCGCCAGGCCGTTGCCGCGCAGCGCCGCTTGCCAAAACGGCGGCGGGGTGATGTTCTCCATGTGGCGGCTGGTGATCACCTGGTTGCCCTCCACCTTGGTGGTGGGCAGGGATTCTTCGATTTCGGGCTGACCGATGCTGCTGGCGTGCACGTAAGTTTCGTGCGTGAGATCCATGAGGTTGTCGATCATCAGCCGATAATCACAGGCGATGTGGTACATGCCGCCGCCGTAGGCCCACTCGGGGCTGTCGAACCAGCTGAAATCCGGAATGAGCGAGGCATCGGCCTGCCGCTCGTCGCCGGGCCACACCCAGATGAAGCCGAAACGTTCGACCACCGGATAGCGTCGCACCGACGGGAAGCCACCCACCCGTTGCTGGGGCATGCTGTGGCAGCTGCCATCGGCCGCCATCGTCAGGCCATGGTAGCCACACACCAGATGACCGTCGCGCACAAAGCCCAGCGACAGCGGAGCGCCACGATGGGGACAGAAATCTTCAAGGGCGGCCGCCTTGCCGTCCGGACCACGGAAGAACACCATGCGCTGGCCACAGATGCGACGACCCAGCGGCTTCTCGGCGATATCGTCGGCCGTGGCGGCAACATACCAGGTATTGACGGGATACATGCGATCTACCTCCGGACCTCGCAACGAGGTCGTTGACGTGAGTGAGGGAGGAGATCCCGAAGCACTTGGCCCGGCGGGCGCTGAAGGCAGCCGCTTGACGATGCCTTGGCGGCAGCCAGCAGTACGGGATCCATCCTGAATACACATTGTATACAGGATGTTCGCGCGAAGTCCATGGGGCCGACACGGCCCTCATCGCGACAAAATCAGCGGCGAATCAGGGCGCCGCCTTGAAGGCGATTCATGGCCTTCTGGCTGTCGAGGGCCCGCTGCAGGTTGCGATGGGCAATGCGGGCATGCTCACGCATCAGGGCCTCGGCGCGAGCTCCCTCGCGTCGCTCGAGGGCGTCGATCACGGCGCGGTGCTGAGCCTGCGCCAGCACCAGGGTTTCGTGGGCATCGGGCGTGACCGCCTGCACTCGCACAAACCCGCTGGGCGAAGCAAAGGGCGACGCCATGGCCTTTTCGAGCTGCCGCTCGATCACCGCGCTGCCGCAGGCCCCTGCCAGCAAGCGATGAAAGGCCTCGTTGGCTTCGACGTAGTCGGTAAATCGATCTTCGGTAAGCTCGCCTTGCAGCACCTCATCGATACGATCGACACAACGCTGCAGTTCGCGCAGGGTTCTCAGGGCGACGCCCCGTTCGGCTGCCAGCCTCGCGGCCAACCCTTCCAGCGTGCCACGCACCTCGATGGCATCCCATACGTCGCTTTCGGAAAACGAGCGCACGGCGAAGCCGCCCGAGGGGATGGGCTCAAGAAAGCCTTCTTCCTGCAAGCGCAGCAAGGCGGCGCGCACCGGGGTACGCGATACGCCCAGCCGCTCCACCACCCACAGCTCCGAGATGCGCGAACCCGCCGCGAGCTCGCCATCGAGAATGAGTTCACGTAGCCCCAATTGGGCGCGCAAGGCCTGCGATGCAGCCGGAGCGGACTCGGGTACCGGGTTGGTGGCAAGTGTGGACATGACCTTGATCGAGATTGGACGCAGAAAACCGAGGGTAACGAACCAGGCCCGACGGGATCGGCAAGATGCAATACCGCGCGATCAACCCGGGAGGTTCATGTGGAACTGCAAGGATTGTATACAGCGTTGCGCAGGGTCCCAAGTGGTCGGGATCATTCGATGGGCTCGCCTCATGCTCGCGCCACCAAGGGAGGGAACGGGGTGTTCGGGACCGGATGCGGTGCATGATCGCCCGCCAATTCGGCCTGAACCTCCTGCAACACGGCAAGCAAGTCGTCGGCGATCAAGCCGGAACCGATTCGGCCAGCCGCCCGTCCGTGCATCCAAACCGCAGCGCTGGCGGCCACGAAGGGTTCTGCCCCCTTTGCCAGAAGGCCCGCGATCATGCCGGCCAGCACATCGCCCGTCCCTCCGGTGGCGAGTGCGGGAGGCGCGTTGTGATTGATGATGGCCCGACCATCCGGCGCGGCAATGACCGTGTCGGCGCCCTTGAGCACCACCACCGCGCCGCCAAGGGCGGCGGCGCGGCGCGCCCGCTCGAGCTTGTTCGAAGGCTCTTGACCGAACAGACGAGCGAACTCGCCTTCATGCGGGGTGAGCACCACGCGATCATGCAATCGTGACAGCAGGGTTTGAGGCTCGTGGGCGAACGCGCTCAGGGCGTCGGCATCCAGCACGCAAGCTCGTTGTGTCGCCAGCGCAGCCAGCACGCGAGCCCGCTGCAGTGAGCCGATGCCGAGGCCGGGCCCCAGCAGCAAGGCGTTGCGTCGCGTATCGGCCAGCAGGTCGGGCCAGTCGTCTGCGCCGTCGTGCCCACACGTCGCGACCATGATGCTCTCGAGTGCCGAGGCATAGACTGGCCAGACCGCCGGCGGCGCGGCCACGGTCACCAGCCCGGCACCCATGCGCTGGGCGGCCCGAGCCGCCAGGCGCGCCGCGCCAGTCATCGACTCACCGCCCAGCACCAGCAAGTGGCCGCGATCGTACTTGTGCCCGCTGGCTTTGGCACCCGGCAGACCGTCAAGCCAAAGATCAGGATGGTTGGCTGCCGTGATCACAGGCGACAATGCGGGCCAGATCGACTCCGGAACGCCGATATCGGCCAACTTCACCTGACCGCAAAGCCCGCGCCCCGGGTACAGCAGGTGACCCGGTTTGCGTCGAAAGAACGTGACGGTGCAGTCGGCCTGCAGGGCATCGCCCCGCACAGCCCCAGTGCTGCCATCGACACCGCTCGGCACATCCACCGCACACACAGCAGCGCCACTGCGCCGCACCGCATCGAGCATGGCCAGCACCGGCTCACCCAGCTCGCGCATCAGGCCGGCACCCAGAATGGCATCGACCACCAGACCGACGTCACCTACGGCGGTGGGCTCCCAGGGCAGGATATCGCCCGTCCAGCGCGCCGCTGCCTCGGCTGCATCGCCCTGCAAACGCGCGACATCGCCCAACAACATCAATCGTACCGACCAACCCGATTCGGCCAGCAGCCGCGCCACCACGAAGCCGTCGCCGCCATTGTTGCCGGGCCCACACAACACCAGCACCGGTTGCACGGGCCAACGTTGCCGGATCACCCGCGCCACGGCCGCTCCTGCCCGGGCCATGAGCCGCTCGCCGGCAACGCCGGCGCTGACGGCCGCACGGTCGGCCGCCGCCATCTCGTGAGCGGTGAGCAGCGCATGTCGTTGCCAGGGCAGGTTCATGGTGCGGTCGACGGTGATGCCGGTGACAAGCTGCGCACGGCCTCGAGTGCGGCACGCCCCACGCGCACCGGTGTCGAAGGATCGTCGTGCAGGGCCAACGCGAGCGCCTCACGTGTGCGCCCCCCAGGGATGCCGTCGGGCGGTCCGGCGTCGTAGCCGGCGTCGTTCAGACCTTGCTGCAACTCGCGCACCTCTTCACGCGACAGCCCCGGATCCTCGGTGGGCCAGGCGGTCTGCAATCCGGGCTGGCCCGTGAGCTCCTGAGCCAGCAATGCCACGGCCAGGGCGTAGCGCGTGGACTGGTTGTATTGCAGCAGCGCGTCGAAATTGGCCGTGACCAGAAACACCGGACCGTGCCGCCCGGCCGGCGCAAACAGCCGGGCGCCGGCTGCCTCGGGGAGTCGCCCCCAATCGCCCGTGGCCAGTGTCACCCCGCGCTCACGCCACTGATTCAGCGATCGCGTGTCATTGCGTTGGAACACCTCGGTGCGGCGATCGGACGGCAAGGTGGCTTGCAATGCGGCGGGCAGCGTCACTTCGATGGCGGCAGGAAGACCGGCACGCCAGCGCGCCCCGCGCTGACGCAGGTGATTGGCCGCGGAGGCCAGGGCATCGGGCAGCGAGTGATAGAGGTCTACCTCGGCGTCGCCATCGCCATCCACCGCGAGTTCGTAGAACGAGGTGGGGATGAACTGTGTCATGCCGAAAGCCCCACTCCAGGAGCCCGTGAAGGTGGCGGGATCGACCACTTCGTCGCGCAGCAGACGAATCGAGGCAAAGACGTTGCTCGTCCAGAGGTTGCGCTGCTCGGTGCAGGCGCGTGTGAGCCACGCATCGAGCACCGGCGTACTGCCCATCTGGCCGCCATAATTGGTCTCGATGCCGAAGATGGCAACCACCACCTCGGGATCCACCTGATACTGCCGTGCAATGCTGGCCAGAGCCTCCGCTTCTTCCTGCAGGAGCGCCCGCCCCTCGCGTACACGCTCGTCGTCCACCACGCGGGCGATGTAATCCCACCACTCGATGCGTTGTTCGGGTTGATTGCGGGCGGCCTTGACGGTGGCTTCGAGCAATTGGGCTTGCGCCGTGTGTCGGTCGAAATCGGCCCGACTGACACCATGTTGCGGAGCCTGTTGACGCAGGCGATCGAGACAGCGCTCGAGCGCCGGGTCGGCGTGCACCGGCAGGCCCGCGGTGAGGGCAAACGCGCCAACGGCGACAGCCAGGCAGCGAGCGGCGCGCTGACGACCGGGACGCCGGGCGCCACTCGACTTGCGTTGCGATGGGATCATGCCGTGGCTCCGGTATCGTGTTGCGAGCTGTCCTGACGGGAGACAGCAGGGGCTGGAGCGTCGGCCGGCAACAGGCCTTCACGCAAGGCGTCGTCAACGCTCTCGAGCCAGATGAACGTGAGTTGATCGCGCACGTCTTGCGGGATGTCGTCGAAATCGCGACGATTGCGCGCGGGCAGCATGACACGTGACAACCCCGCACGTGCCGCCGCCACGACTTTCTCCTTGATGCCGCCAACGGGCAGCACCAGGCCCCGCAGGCTGATTTCGCCGGTCATGGCGGTGTCGGAGCGCACCACACGCCCCGTGAGAATCGACACCAGCGCCAGATACATGGCCACCCCTGCGCTGGGCCCGTCTTTGGGCGTGGCACCCGCGGGGACGTGAACGTGCAGGTCGCTCTTGTCGAGCCGATCGGCACTGATATCGAGGTCTGGGGCACGACTCTTCACCAGGCTGAGCGCTGCCTGCACGCTTTCGCGCATGACATCACCCAATTGGCCGGTGAGCGTGAGCTTGCCGCTACCGGCCGCGAGCGCGGCCTCAATGAAAAGAATATCGCCGCCCACCGGCGTCCAGGCCATGCCTGTGGCCACCCCGGGCATGCTGACCCGCATGGCCACTTCATCTTCGAAGCGGGCAGCGCCCAGGAGTTCTTGCAGTTGCGCAGCGGCGATGTTCACCGACTCGTTCTGCCCTTCGGCCACGCGAACGGCAAGCTTGCGCAAGGCCCGGCTCAGCTCGCGTTCGAGCTGGCGAACGCCCGCCTCCCGGGTGTAGTGGCGGATGATCTGGCGAATGGCGTCGTCGTCGAAACTGGCCTGCTCGGCCGTGAGGCCGTTGCTCTCGAGCGCTCTTGGCACCAGGTAGCGGCGCGCGATCTCGAGCTTCTCGGCGTCGGTATAGCCGCCGAGGTGAATCACCTCCATGCGATCACGCAATGGCCCCGGGATGTTCTCGAGCATGTTGGCGGTGGCAATGAACACCACTCGCGACAAGTCGAAGGGCACGGCCAGGTAGTTGTCGCGAAACGTGTGATTCTGCTCGGGGTCGAGCACTTCGAGCATGGCCGCCGAGGGATCGCCCTGGATACCAGAGCCCATCTTGTCGATCTCGTCGAGCATCATCACGCACTGCCGGCTACCCGCCTTGCGAAGGCCTTGAATGATATTGCCCGGCAAGGCGCCCAGATAGGTGCGGCGATGACCGCGGATTTCGGCCTCGTCGTGCACCCCGCCCAGACTGACGCGCACGAAGGGCCGTTGCATGGCGCGGGCGATCGATTGGCCAAGCGAGGTCTTGCCCACCCCGGGAGGCCCGGCAAAGCACAGGATGGGCGCCTTGCCTTCGGGTGCCAACTTGCGCACCGCCAGAAATTCGACAATGCGCTCCTTGATCCGCTCCAGACCATGATGATCGGCCTCGAGTACCGAACGGGCCTTGGCCAGATCCACCGGAGGCTCGCTGGTGAGCGACCAGGGCAATTCGATCAGCCAGTCGAGGTAGGTGCGCACCATGCCGAATTCGGCCGACGCTTCGGGCATGCGTTCGAGTCGACGCAGCTCCTTGCGCGCTGCCTTGTCCACTTCTTCGGGCATCGCAGCCTTGTTGATGGCCTCGGCAAGCTCGGCGATCTCGCGAGCCTTGCCATCGTTTTCATCGTCACCCAGTTGGCGCTGGATGGTGGCAAGCTGCTCGCGCAACAACACTTCGCGCTGGCGCTCGTCGAGTGAGGCGCGGGTTTGGCGGCCGATTTCGTGCGACAGCCGCAGGACCTCGATGCGCTGAGCCAGATACGACGACAGCAACTCGCAGCGCCGAGGCAGGTCGAGAGTTTCAAGCACGTTCTGCTTGTCGTCGGCGGGCATGTCGGTGTAGGCCGCAATGAAGTCGGCCAGAGCCGATGCCGATGTCATGCTGCGCACGGCCGAGAGCAGTTCGGGCGATGATTGCGGCAGCAACTGCAAGGCTTCCATGGCCTGACCCTGCAGATGAATGAAGCGCGCCTGCAGGTCGGACGAATCGGCTTCGCCGACATCTTCGACCCGATCGATGCGGGCCTGCAGAAACGGTCGCTCCTGCGTGAAGGCTGCCACACGAAAACGTTGTTCGCCCTGACACACCAGGTGGTGCTCTCCGTCGGGCGACGTGACATAACGCAACACGTTGGCCACGGTGCCGACGCGGTGCAAGTTGACCGGCGAGAAGGGATCATTGCCGGCGTCGCCACGCTGCATGATCAGTCCCAGCGGCAGCCCTTGCCGCACGGCATGCTGGGCCGCCGCGATGGCCACGTCGTCTTTCAGCGTGATCGGCATCACCACGCCGGGAAACAGCACGAACTGACGCACCGGCACCAAGGCGAGCACGTCGGTGTCGTCGCCCGCGGCGGCATGATCTTGCGCTGGCGCTTCCGACGCTGTCGGCGTCGGGGCGGGTGTTGCGGCGGTCAGTTCGCGAAGATTCGATTCGGTCATGTTCCCTCCTTCAGGCCAGCTTGCGCAACACGACCACCAGACAACCGCTCTCGAGCCGCGGCGGCTCGATTTCGAAACGCCCCGATGGCAGCGCGAGCCGCCGTTCGAACCGCCCTTGCGGTAATTCCAGACGGTGGATGACAGCCCCTTGCAATTCGGGTCGCAGACGGCGCTCGCCGGCAATCACCAGCACCCCGTCGTCGATCACCACCTGAATCTGCCCGGGATCAATGCCCGGCAGAGCAGCCAGCACCCGCAGATCGGTGGCCGTTTCGAAGACATCGACCGGCGGCTCCCAGGTAGGCGTTCGTCGCGGGCCGCTTGCCGCCGGCTGAAACATCTGGCGCTGGAGCCGATCGGCTCGCGCCACGGTGTGAATGGCGTCGGCCCACATCCAGGCCCGCACATCAGGTCGCTTCATGTCACTCCCTTGCGAAAGCGGTGGTATCGGGTGATGGCAGCTTGCCAACCCGACAGATGAGGCAGTTGACCGCCAAATTCAAGCGCCTCAGGTTGCCGGCTCGTTCAGCGCCTTCTCGACCGCCGTGACGACCAGGGGATCCTGCGGTGCCACATCGGGCGCAAACCGGGCAACCACCTGACCTTGACGGTTGATCAGGAACTTTTCGAAGTTCCACATCACCTCGGCGGGGTCGTCGGGCACCAGACCATGTTGCGCCAGGCGATCCTTCAGCCCGCTGCCCTGCGTGATGGCCTGCGGCTGTGCTGCCACCAGAGCGTTGTACAAGGGATGGCGGGTATCGCCCTTGACCGAAATCTTGGCGAACATCGGAAAAGTGACGCCAAACTGGCCGCTGCAGAACGCGGCGATGTCTTCGTTGGAACCGGGTTCCTGGGCCTTGAAATCGTTTGCCGGAAAGCCCATGACATCGAGGCCCTGATCACGATATTGCTCGTAGAGTGCCTGCAGGCCTTCGTATTGCGGCGTGAGGCCACACTGCGAGGCCACATTGACCACCAAGCGTACTTTGCCATGGTGCTCGCCCAGCGTGGCAGGTGCGCCGTCGATACGTTGGACCGGGATATCTTCAATGGATTGCGTCATGATTCTTGCCCTCGGGAAAAGTGGTGAAGCTTCAGGCAATGTAGCGCAAAGCGGGCGCACTGCCGAACCGCGGAGTCGTCTGGTAAGGTTGAGCCCGCCGCGGCGACGCCTGCCGCCATGCGACGTGGCGTCGCCCTTTTGCCCCTTTCGAGGAATTCACGTCGATGTCCATCCTGTTTGGTCGTCATACCGTCTTCGTGCTTTGCATCCTTGCCACCGTGGTGGGGATACCGCTGGCCTGGTGGCACCCGGTCTGGTGGTGGTTGGCAGCGCCGGCCCTGGTGCTCACGCTCATCGGCATCTACGATCTGCTGCAAACGCATCACGCCGTCAGACGAAACTACCCTGTCACCGGCAATGTCCGCTATCTGGTGGAGTCGGTCCGACCCGAACTGCGCCAGTATCTGTTCGAAGACGACAACGAGGCACAACCGTTCTCGCGCGTGCAGCGCGCCATGGTGTATCAGCGTGCCAAACAGGTGATGGACAAGCGCCCTTTCGGCACTCAGCAAGATGTCTATCAGGATCGCTACGAATGGATCAACCATTCCATGCACCCCAGCCATCTCCCCGACAGCAACTTCCGCATTACGGTCGGCGGGCCGGCCTGCCGGCAGCCGATGTCACTGTCGGTGCTCAACATTTCGGCCATGAGTTTCGGCGCCCTGTCGGCCAACGCCATCCGGGCGCTCAATCTGGGCGCCAGGGCCGGCGGCTTTGCCCACGACACCGGCGAAGGCGGCATCAGCCGCTACCACAAGGAAGGCGGCGGTGATCTCATCTGGAACATCGGCTCCGGCTACTTCGGCTGCCGCGACGAGCAGGGTCATTTCAGTGCCGAGCGCTTTGCCGAACAGGCTGGCCTGCCTCAGGTGCGCATGATCGAGCTCAAATTGTCGCAAGGCGCCAAACCTGGCCATGGCGGCATCTTGCCCGGCCCCAAGGTAACCCCCGAAATCGCCGAGGCGCGCGGTGTGCCCGCCGGCCAGGACTGCAACTCGCCAGCGCGACACTCGGCCTTCGATACGCCCATCGAAATGATGCATTTCGTGGCCCGCCTGCGCGATCTGGCACAAGGCAAACCGGTAGGTTTCAAGCTGTGTATCGGCCATCCGTGGGAGTGGTTTGCGATTGCCAAGGCCATGATCGAAACTGGGGTCACGCCCGATTTCATCGTGGTCGACGGCGCCGAGGGCGGCACCGGGGCGGCGCCCATCGAACTGGTGGATCATGTGGGTATGCCCATGCGCGAAGCCCTCTGGCTGGTGCACAACACACTGGTTGGCTTGAACCTGCGCGACCGGGTGCGCATCGGCGCGGCCGGCAAGATCGTGTCGGCGTTCGACATGGCTCGCGCATTTGCCTTGGGGGCCGACTGGTGCAACAGCGCCCGGGCGTTCATGATGGCCGTGGGCTGCATCCAGGCGCAAACCTGTCACACCGGACGCTGCCCGACTGGCGTGACCACCCAGGATCCCGCCCGTCAACGAGCGCTGGTGGTGCCCGACAAGGCCGAACGCGTGGAGCAGTTTCACCGCAATACCTTGCGAGCGCTCAAGGAATTGCTCGAATCCGCCGGGCTCGAGCACCCCGACGAGCTCTCCACCCACCACATCGTTCGCCGGGTCTCGCCCGCCGAAATCCGCCTGCTGTCTACCCTGTTTCCGGCGCTCAAGCCCGGCGCCCTGCTGCACGACGATCTCACTGATCTGCAGTTGTTCCGGGTGGTCTGGCCCATGGCACGCGCCGATTCCTTTGCGCCCGCCCACGCACTGGCCGAAGCCATGGCCGATCAGAGTGGCAACTGGCGCGGAGTGGCCTGACCGCACGGCATCCGGGATTCCACGACTTGCCTGCAGTTCAAAGCCGAGGCATATTTCGGCATTCTCCGCTTATGGCTGTTCGTGTCATGGCCCAACTCCGCAAAGCGACCGAACCGCTCGCCCAGCATGCCAGGCTGCGCTCCCGCGATGCCGCCGAGGTGCGCGACAGCGTGGCGCAGGTGTTCTGCCCGCATGCCCTGCAGCCACGGCGTGCCCGGCAACGACTCGATGCCCATCACAACATGGTGAGGCTTGGGCAAACGGGTCTCAACTTTCTCACCTATGGCACCGATGTTCGTATCGAGCCCGGCTGTCTCGAGCATTTTTATCTGGTGCAAATGCCGCTGCGGGGTGCAGCCGAGATCACCTGCGGCCAGCAATACGTGTGGTCCGACCCAGCCACGGCAAGCCTGCTCAATCCGGCCGACGACACCCGCATGCGCTGGCACGAAGGCAATCAGCAACTCTTGCTCTGGGTGCCTCGCCAGGCCCTTGAAGACCGCCTGGCCGAGCATCTGGGCCACCCGCTCATCGAACCCCTGCGGTTTCAGGTCGCTTTGCCGCAGCGCGAGGGCCACACCCAGGCCTGGTGCCAGATGCTCAAGCATCTGGTCAGCACCATCGACGAGGCCGGCACCGGCTGGCTGCAGTTTCAGGCCACCGTGGCAGGGCTCGAAGACTCGCTCATGCGCGGCCTGCTGCAGCTGCATCAGCACAATTATTCCAACCAGCTGAACCAACCGGCGGCAGCGGCCCTGCCCCGGCACGTGCAGCGCGCCATCGAGTACATCGAAGCTCACTTGCAGGATGCCGTGTCGGTGGCCAACCTCGCCGCTGCCGCCTGCGTCAGCATTCGTGCCCTCGAAGAAGGCTTCAAACGTCATTGCCAGTGCACGCCCATGCAGTATCTGCGCAATCGCCGGCTCGATGTCATCCACCAGCGCCTGAGCGGCGGCATCGGCGAACCTCCCGCCATCACTCTGCTGGCCCATCAGTACGGTTTCATCCATCTCGGCCGGTTCGCGGCCTACTACAAGGCGCGATTCGGCGAGTCTCCCTCTGCCACCGTCAGGCGCCGTCTGCAGGCGCACTGAACTCGGGCGACGCGTTTTCCGGATGCATCTCCGCGCCCAGCGGATAGTCGCTGCCCTCCTCTCCTCGCACACTGTGCTCCAGGTGTTTGATCCAAGCAAACACCATCGAGACACGCCTGGAGGACAGCAATGCAAGGGATCGACAACAAGGTAGCCATCGTCACGGGTGGCGCCACGCGGATCGGCGCCGCCATCGTAGACCGGCTGGCCGGCCTCGGCGCCCGGGTGGTGATTGCGGATATCGACGACAGCAACGGCCAGAAAGTGGCTGACCGCCACAACGACAACGTTCGCTTCGTGCATACCGATGTGGGTAACGACAACGACGTGGCGCAGTGCATTGGTCAGACCACCGAAGTGTTTGGCGGCGTCGACTTTCTGGTGAACTGCGCCTGCACCTACCTCGATAACGGCGCCGACTCCACCCGCGACGAGTGGCACGAGGCGCTCAATGTGAACCTGGTGGGCGCTGCCATGATGCTGCAAGCCTGCCGCCCTCAGATGGCTCGCCGCGGCGGGGGGGCGGTGGTCAACTTCGCATCGATTTCGGCCGGCGTGGCGCAGGCGGGACGCTGGCTCTACCCGGTGAGCAAGGCCGCCATGCAGCAACTGACCCGCACGGCCGCGCTCGACCTCGCCCCCGACGGCATTCGCGTGAATGCCGTCTCGCCCGGGTGGACCTGGTCGTCGGTGATCGACAACCTTTCGGGCGGCAATCGCGAGAAGGCCGACACCGTGGCTGCCGATTATCACATCCTGGGCCGGCTCGGCCTGCCCGAAGAGGTGGCCAATGTGGTGGCCTTCCTGCTCTCCAGCGATGCCTCGGGCGTGACCGGCGCCGACTATCCCTGCGACGGCGGCTATCGCGCACTCGGTCCCGAAGGCCGAAGCGCCGCCATCGCGCGTTTGACCGACTGATCTGCCGAAAGCAACACCGCGACACACCTGCCTATCGTCGTGGTGCACGAAACATTTCACCCACATTTCAGGAGACTCATCATGACCCAGACCACCACCCCGCGCGACATTGCCATCGTAGGCGCCGGCCAGGCCGGCCTGCTATTGGGCTGCGGCCTGCTGCAGCAGGGCCATGCCGTCACGCTCGTCACCAACCGTTCGCCGGAAGACGTCTGGCAAGGCAAGGTGATGTCGTCGCAGTTCATCTTCGACCCGGGCTTGCAGATCGAACGCGATTTCGGCATGAATCAGTGGGAAACCGAGTGCCCCGACACCAATGGCATCGGCTTCAGCATTCCCAAACCCGACGGCAGTGGCGAACAGGCCCTGCACTGGCACGCCCGCCTTTATGCGCCGGGGCAGTCGGTGGATCAGCGCGTCAAGATGCCGGGCTGGATGGCCGAGTTCGAACGGCGTGGCGGCACCTTGCGCATTGCCGACGTGGGCGTCAGCGAGCTCGAGGCACTGGCCACCCAACATGAGCTGGTGTTGCTGGCTGGAGGCAAGGGCGACATCGTGAAACTGCTGGGGCGTGATGAGACGCGTTCGCCCATGACTCAGCCCATGCGCCAGTTGGCGCTCACCTACGTGACCGGCATGAAACGCCACGACTACTACGAGTGCGTCAACTTCAACCTGATTCCGGGGGTGGGCGAGTACTTCGTGTTCCCGGCACTCACCACCGCCCCCAACGGCGGCACCCAGGCCTGCGACATCATGGTGTTCGAAGGCGTACCGGGCGGCCCGATGGACTGCTGGCACGACGTGAAGTCGCCCGCACAGCACCTCGAGCGCAGCCTGGAGATTCTGCAGAAGTTCGTGCCGTGGGAATTCGAGCGCAGTCGCGACTGTCAGTTGACCGACGACAACGGCATCCTGGCCGGCCGGGTAACACCCACGGTGAGACACCCGGTGCTCACACTGCCCTCGGGCCGCAAGGTGATGGGCCTGGGCGATGCCGTGATCGTGAACGATCCGGTGACCGGCCAGGGCTCCAACAATGCCACCAAGGCCGCCCGACATTACTACGACGCCATCATGGCGCGTGGCGCGCAGGCCTTCGATGCCGAGTGGATGCAGCACACCTTCGACGCCTTCTATGAGGGCTACGGCTCTGCCGTGGTGGACTGGACCAACAGCCTGCTCACGCCGCCGCCCGAGCACGTGGTGCAACTGCTGGGCGCCGCTCAGGAGCTGCCCGAACTCGCCCGCCGCATTGCCAACGGCTTCAACGATCCGCGTGACTATCGCCAGTTCTGGTTCGATGCCAGCGGCGCCGAAGCGGCCATTGCCCAGGCCGCCGCACCCAAGGCCGCCTGATCGCAAGCACGATATCGACGGGGTGAGGTGCATCGTCAGCGCCCGAATCGACAGCCCAGTCGAGCCACATTCTGCAGGAGTTGCCAATGTCTGAAAATCGCACCTTGCGCCATGCCCTGGGCCATTTCGCCACGGGCGTGACCATCATGACCACTCGGGACAGCGCGGGCCACGACGTGGGCGTGACGGTGAACAGCTTCAATTCGGTGTCGCTCGAGCCGCCGCTGATTCTCTGGAGCCTGGCCCGGCAAGCCTACAGTCTGCCAGCCTTCACTCAGCACGGTCATTTCGCCGTGCATATTCTCTCGGCACATCAGCGCAGTTTGTCCGACCGGTTTGCCCGTGCCGGAGCCGACAAGTTTGCCGACCTGGCCATTGAACGCGGCGTGGGCGATATCCCCTTGCTGCCCGACTGCGCGGCGGTGCTGCAATGTGCCACCGAAGCCTGCCACGATGGTGGCGACCATGTGATCCTGCTGGGTCGTGTGCTCACATTTCACACGCGCGATCATCAGCCGCTGCTCTTTTACCGCGGTCGCTACGCCACGCCGCCTCTGGCGGAGCCTCAGGATCCCATGCGTTGCGCGGCCCCGGGGGGCGCGCGCCCACCCCCGCCCCCCCAACGGTCGGTTATAGTAGGCGGCTTCCGCTGCCTGCCATGACACGACCCTCGACCGCTTCCCAGAACCCGCCCGCCGGTGGCCTGCTTGCTGCCGGTATCCTGGCCGCCGGCACTTTTGCCGTCGGCACCGACGCTTTCGTGGTCACCGGCTTTCTGCCCGAGATGGCAGAGAGCCTCGATGTCTCCACCTCGGCGGCTGGCCAGTCACTCACGGCGTTTGCCATCACCTATGCGGTGCTGGCGCCAGTTCTCACCTCGCTCACGTCACGAGTTCCCCGACGAGCGCTCCTTGTCTCCGCACTGTTGCTGCTGGGTGTGGCCAATGTGCTCACGGCGCTTTCACCCAACCTCGGCGTGCTGATCGCGTCGCGCATTCTGGCGGCCACCGGGGCTGCGGTTTTCACTCCCAACGCCGGTTCGGTGGCCGCCATTCTTGTGCGACCGGAACTGCGAGGCCGCGCGCTCGCGATCGTGATCAGCGGGCTTACCATTGCCACGGCCATTGGCGTGCCGCTCGGTCTGCTCGCCAGCCAATGGCTGGGCTGGCGCATGGCCATCGGGTTGGTGGCGGTGCTGGCCATGCTCGCCGCCCTGGGGGTGCGCGTGGTGATGCCGCCGGTTGCCGGTTCTCCTGGCATTCCGCTACGACAACGATTGGCCGTACTCAATATTCCCAGCGTGCGCGCGATCCTGCCCCTCACCTGGCTGGGCATGGGCGCCAGCTACACACCGTACGTCTACAGTGTGAGCCTGATGCGAGATCTCGACATTGGCAGCAGTATCACGGCCGTCATGCTGTTCCTCTATGGCGCTGGCGCGTTCATCGGCGTCACACTATCGGGATACGGCACCGATCGGCGCAGTCCCGGCGAAGTGCTCGCCTGGGCCTATGGCGTCATGGCCGTGGCGCTGGCGGGTCTGGCCACCCTGCTCTGGCTGGAATTGTCGTGGGTCTGGGCCGTGGCATTGTGCATGCTGCTGTGGGGTGGCAGCAGCTGGTCGCAAACACCGCCACAACAGCATCGCCTGTTTGCCGCAGCGCCAGAGCAAGCGCCGCTGCTGGTGGCTCTCAACGCCGCCGGCATCTACATCGGCATCGGGCTGGGCACGCTCATCGGCGGCCTCACGATCGAGAGCGGCAGCCACTGGCCGCCGCTGGCGGGCACGTTGATTGCCTTGGGCGCCCTGGCATTTCTGGGTGCCACCCGACATCGGCTGAGCGGGTTGACCACACCCCATCGATAAGTCGACGCCGCAGGCGCACGCGCTTGCGGCAAGCACCAGAACATCGGGCTTGCGCTAGTCCGCGTGGCCGTCGCGTTGCGCCCGCCATCGGTGCCACCGATCACGCAGGGCCGCCGTCATTTCCCGCGCATTCTGAAAGATGGGCAAGCGACGATTGGATTCGGGGCTGGGTTCGAGTGTCAGCCCGATCGCCGTGGGCATGCCCTGAGCATCAGCGTCGCGCACCACCAGCTCGATGCGCTGCCACAGCACGCGGTCGCCCCTGCCGGCGCGACCGCCCAGCCGGTGTTGCATCCAGCGACCCACCGTCATATCGGCAGCGGCGTCCGGCAACGCGAGTCCGTACACCATAGCCAGATCGGCAACCGGCTGATCCGGCGCGATGGCAAATTCGCCAAAGTAGCGCTGGTCTTTGCTCGACAGGTGGGCAGGCTCGGCGAACAAGCGGTCGAGGAGCTCGGCCACCCGGGGTGTGGCAAACAGGTAGAGGTAATCGCCCACTTGCGGGCGCCCCGCTTCGTGCACGCGCATCGACTGGCCATGGCGGATGATGAGCGATGGTCTGGCCCAGCGTGGGATGCGCTCGCCCTCGGCGACCGGGCTGCCGGGAACGATCCGATACACCAGCAATTCATGATCGGCCTGCCCTGGCAGTTCGAGATCGATACGCTCCACTGCGCCATAGCGTGGCGGCACGATCAGGCCCAGCCAGCGCGCCATGGGTCGGATGGTCCAGCCCTGCACCACCAGGGATACCAGCACCACGATGAACGCCGTATTGAACAGCAATTGCCCGGCGTCGATCCACATCATGATCGGCAGAATGGCCAACAGAATGGATACCGCGCCCCGCAAGCCAACCCAGGCAATGAAGGTGGTTTCGGCGCGGGTAAAGCCAAAGGGCAGCAGACACAGCCACACCGCCAACGGCCGGGCCACCAGAATCAACAACAGGCCGAGCAGCACGCCCTGCCAGGCAATGGCATGAAACTCCGAAGGCGTGGCCAGCAGCCCCAGCACCAGAAACATCGTGATCTGGGCGAGCCAGGTGAGCCCTTCCTGAAAGCGTCGCAAGGTGGTGCCACCCCGAAAGCGCAGATTCCCCATCACCAGACCGGCCAGATACACCGCCAGGAATCCGCTGCCGCCCGCCGCGGTGGTGCCGGCGTACAGCAACAAGGCCAGCGCCAGCACCATCACCGGATACATGCCGGATTCGAGCGGGAAACGGTTGAGCAGGCGCACCAGCAACCAACCAACACCCAATCCCAGCAAGGCTCCCAGCCCCATCTGCTGCAAGAACGCGAGGACAAACTGGCCCAACAATCCGCCACCGCCCGACTCCGGTGCCAGCAACACTTCGAGCAAGGTGATCACCAGAAAGATGGCCATGGGGTCGTTGGAGCCCGATTCCACCTCGAGCGTGGCTCGCACCCGCTCGCGGATGCGAATGTTACCGACCCGCAGCAAGAAGAACACGGCCGCCGCATCGGTGGAGCCCACAATGGCTCCCAGGAGCATGGCCTCGAGCCAGGGCAGGCCCAGCAAGTAGTGCGCCGGAACGGCCAGTACCGCAGCGGTGGCCGCCACACCCACGGTGGCCAGTGTCACCGCTGGCGCTGCTGCCGTTCGGAACGACTTGATTGACGTACCGAAGCCACTGTCGAACAGGATCACGGCCAGCGCCACACTCCCCACGAAATAGGCGGCTTCGGCACTATCGAAAGGGATACCGCCGATGCCGTCTTCACCAGCCAACAGCCCCACCAGCAAAAAAACCAGCAGCAACGGCACCCCGGCACGAAACGAGATCATGCTGCTGAGCAGCGAGATCACCACCAGTCCGGCACCCATGGCGGTGATCAGGGCCAAGGTTTCTATCATCGGGAATATCTCAAGAGCGCAAGGGTTGAAGGCGAAGTCACGGTGGATTCGGAGTCGTTGTGAGTGGCTTCAGGACTGACCTCCCGACAGGGTGCGAGTTCGTGGCGGCAGCGCACGCCGCGCTTCCCACTCGTTCAGGCAATGCTGCAGCAGGTGATCCGCATCGACCGAGGGGCGCCCGGCGGGCAGACGCGAGGCCAAGGCAGAACGCAGGGAGGCCGGCGCCGCATCGTGGAGCCACCATTGCTCGGCAGGAGCCCACTGTGAGAGAACCTCGAGCCAAGGGTTCAGCGAGGTCGGCGTGTCAGGCAAATGGGGCGTTTCAGGCACGTCGCTGAAAACCACCTGACTCACCTGCGCCACCGGCCAGCCCTCTTGCGGCCATTGGCATGTGCCGTGCACCAGAATCAGCACATGCAGATCCTGCTCACGCAACAGGCGCCACTCGGCCTGCAGGCGATTGCGCCACGGTTCGCGCCATTCGTCGGCCATGCCGTGGCAGTGGTCATCGACAAACCCGGCCCGAATGCCCCGGGCAGCAAGCTCGCTCACCCAGGTAGCACACAACTGACGTGCGCCTTCCTGGCCCCAGACCACCACCACGGGAATCCGCCCACCATCGGGAAACCAGTGCTCCAGGAGTTGTTGGTAGAGGTGCGGGCCGGTCGTGGCCCCCAATTGCGGCTGAGCATTCACCTCGCAAATGGTGGCACCACAGGTTTGCCAGGAAACGGCGATATCGGGAATCAACAGATCCACGCCCGCGATGTCGAGCCGCAACGCCGTGGCGGCTCGCACTGCAAGGGCCGCATTGTCGGGATGGACGTCGGGCAGTACCGCAACCGGTCTACCCCCGGTCGTGACGTTGGCAATGCGACGAAGCGGCACAAACCGCCCCGCCTCCGGCACACTCTCCCACTGCAGCCGAGCCTCACGAAGGAGCGCCTGCGCCTCGTCGTCGAACGCGATGCGCTTCAAGGCCGAATGCCGTCCGCTGCCACGGGTGGGCTCGTTGTTGAGTTGTTCGAGCAGCTGGCGGATGGAATGGCGACCATCGCCCGTGACTCCGCCCGGCACTCGTTCCACAGCCCAGAGCAGTTTGCCCTCGACGACTGTCAGGCGGTAGTCTCGGCCAGGCATGTGCGGCTCGATCAGCACGGATCGCGAATGCTGCGCCGCAGCCGCGTAGGCCGCGCGCAATGCGGCCGGATCGCGCAAACCGGCGGCCACGCCGCGACCTCCGTCCTGGTCGGCTGGCTTGATGACCACCGGCCACCCCCAGGACTCGGCAACGGCAAGCGCCTGGGCCTCACTGGTCACGATTTTCTGACGTGCCACCGGCAGCCCCGCCCCGGCGAGCACCTGATTGGCCAGAACCTTCTGGCGAGCCATCCGTACGCCGAGCGTGGGCGTTGATTCAGTGAAAGTGGAATCCAGCCAACGCTGACGCCAACCCAGGCCGTACTGATAAATCTCGGCGCCCAGCCACAGTCGGGGGATGCCGAGTGCCTGCGCAGCCAACACGAACCTGGGGGTGTTGCTCCCGGCCGGAGCCATGCGGGACAGGTGTTCCTGCCACTTTGATACAGGGTCGACAAGACTCTGCAACGAGGTGCCCGATTGCAGATCGTGCATCCATTGCACCAATCGCAACAAGGTTTCCGGATTGGCACGGCGCTGCTGCAACCAGGCAGGCAACATCAGAATGGTGCCACCTTGGGGCAATGCCTCGACAGATGGCGTCCCGACGATGGGCATGCCAGCCACACGCAACCATTGGGTGGACAACCATGCCAGGCGCAGCCAGTTGGACGTGTCGGCGCCCAGGAGGGTTGTGGGCAGCAACGCGTCGGCCTCGACATCGGCGACAGAGGCCACACGTCTCAGCAACGAGGTCAGGTCGGCATCCCGAACCGCACAAGGCAACTCTCGCACGACCAGTCGGTGACAGGGTTCGTTGCGACCCGGCCAGAATCCGGGTAGCCACTGACTGACCTCGATCACACCGCGCTGGCGGTTCGCAGTGTCCTGAGCGGCATCGGGAATGACTGAAGGGGACATGGACAAGAACCCGCGAAGGACAAAGGCAGGCACCCGATGCGCCGAAACCTCGGTTCGGTGCAATCCGCGCCAGTTGAAGTAAGCTCATCTTACCAATCCTGCCCCATCCCTTCGTGCGAGTCCCCATGATTTCGAAATGGCACTGGCTGGCCGCGCATCTGTCCCGTCAGCTCTGGCTCCGGGCCAGTCTGTTCGTTGTGCTGGGCGTAGGCGCCGCCCTGCTCAGCCTTGTTTTCGATCCGTTCGTGCCGCAGGCGCTGGCCGAACATATCTCAGTAGAAACCGTGGTGGACATCTTGAAGATCGTCGCCTCGAGCATGCTGGCCGTCACCACCTTTTCTCTTGGGGTGATGCTGAACGCCTATACCGCAGTCACCAGCAGTGCCACGCCGCGGGCCGCCAAACTGCTGACGGAAGACCGCACCACACAGAATGTGCTGGCGACATTCATCGGCTCGTTCCTGTACAGCCTGGTAGGCATCATTGCATTGGGTGCCAACCTCGATCAGGGCAACGCGCACGTGGTGTTATTTCTGGTGACCCTGTTCGTGCTGGTGCTCATCGTGGTGGCCCTCTTGCGATGGATCAGTCACTTGTCTAGCCTGGGTCGCGTGGGCGAGACCACGCGTCGGGTCGAAGAGGCAACGAGGCTTGCCCTCGAGCAGCGACTCGCCAACCCTTGCCTCGGCTGCCAGTTGCTGGCCGGTGATGTCCCCCCGCAGGCGCGCGGCCTCCTGGCTGGCACCATCGGCTATGTGCAGCACATCGACACCGCGGCGCTGCAGGAATGGGCCGACGCTCACGACGCCACGCTGTATCTCACGGCACCGCCCGGCACCCTGGTCCACGACACTCGCCCCCTCGGCTGGCTGGAGGCTGACGGGCCCGTGGATATCGAACAGGCCACCGCCGCCGTGCGACAGGCCTACACGCTGGCCGATGAGCGCACCTTCGAACAAGACCCACGCTTTGGCCTGGCCGTACTGGCCGAGATTGCCTCGCGGGCATTGTCGCCGGCAATCAACGACTCCGGCACAGCCATCGACGTCATCGGCCGACAGCTCCGACTGCTGGCGCTGCGTGCCTGGCATGACGAACAACCGGACGTCAATGCACCATGCTCACGGCTACGGTTGGCGCCGCTCGACATCCCCGATCTGTTCAACGATGCCTTCCGGCCCATTGCCCGAGATGGCGCCGGCCTGGTCGAGGTGCAGATGCGTTTGGTCAAGGGCTTGCAAGCCCTGGCCAGCATGGGCAGCGAGGAGTTCCGCGCTGCCGCCCGGGCTCACCTTGACGACATCCATGAGCGAGCCATGCGGGCCCTGACGCATCCTGGCGATCGCGCCCGTCTCGAGGCAGTGTTCAGCCGCGACGAGCCGAAAATGTAAGCAACTCCCAACGCATCCCCACCCCCTCAGGCACACGAACCACCCCGAGACGCCGATGGATCTCCGCCAACGTGTGTTGCCATGGCGTTCTGCCGAGATCGAACAGTCGTTGACAAAATTTTGCCATCGTCGGTTCGTCGGCAAATCGCCACAACACCGGTTCGAGACTGGCCGTGATGTCGATGAAACCGGCACGCTCAAGCTCGTGGATCAATGCCTCAGTCAGAAAATGGCCATCGTGCCCCGTACTGTTATGGGCTCCGACATAGTCGTCGAGAAACCGCGCCACGGCAGATCCTTCGGCCACGTCCGACACCACCACCCTGCCGCCTGGCCGCAAACATCGGTGAATCTCGCGCCACAGGGGTTGCTTGTCTTCAAGGTGATGCACACCCGCCAGGCTGATGACGCAATCCAGCTCGCCATCGGCCCAGGGTAGCGGCAGCAAGGCTGTCCCTTCTACGGTCGACTCGGTGCGATGAGCCAGAAACTCACCGCACGGGTCGTGCCCCAACCACGTGACACCCTCAGGCAACCATCGTTGCAGATACCCTCCGCCTGACGGCACGTCGCCCACCCGCATGCCAGGCGTCAGATCTGCACGACGTACGGCCTGCACAAATTCTTCGGCCCGACTGTCGGGACAGGTCAGCATCGCCTGATCGTAGGCCGCGCCTCGAAGTTCGAATATTTGCTGGTAGTTCATGGAACGCAAGCTCCCTCGCCAGGTAGTCAATCAGGACGCTCAAGGACACGATGGGTACGCATGGTGCCGACACGAGGCCGCGCTCACCCGCGACGGGTCTGGAGCCGCGGCGTACCGGGGCGATGTGCCGTCAACTCGCCCACCACGCTGGCGTCAGCATAGCCGGCCTCATGAAACTGTCGCAGTATGTCTTCTACCGCTTCGGGCGCACAGCTGACCAACAGGCCGCCACTCGTTTGCGGATCGCTCAGCAGGGCTTGCTCCCAGGGTTCGGCATCGCCGGGCATTTGCACGCTGCTGCCATAGCTGGCCCAATTGCGCGCCGACGCCCCGGTGACCACCCCTTGCCGGGCCAGATCGACCACACCGTCGATCCAGGGCAGATTCGCCAGATCGAGGGTGGCGCCCAGATCGGCACCGCGGCACATCTCGAGCAGATGACCGGCCAGGCCAAAGCCGGTGACGTCGGTCATGGCATGCACGGCTTCGAGCTGGGCCAGGTCGACTCCGATGCGGTTGAGTTGCGTGGTTTGCTGCAGCATGGCGGCGTAACCTTCGGGCGAGAGCCGGCGCTGCTTGAGGGCCGCCGACAACACCCCTACCCCCAGCGGCTTGCCCAGGATCAGCCGGTCGCCGTCGCGGGCATCGCGATTGCGACGCACGTGATCGGGGTGCACGAGCCCCATGACCACCAGACCATAGATGGGCTCCATGACGTCGATGCTGTGGCCCCCGGCGATGGGAATGCCGGCCGCACGACACATGGCGGCACCGCCCTCCAGGACGTGGCCGATCATCTCGGGCGACAAGCGCGCGATGGGCATGCCCACGATGGCCAGGGCCATGATCGGCTGGCCACCCATGGCGTAAATATCTGAGAGTGCGTTGGTGGCGGCAATGCGACCAAAATCGCTGGGATCGTCGACGATCGGCGTGAAGAAATCGGTGGTGGCCACCAACGCCTGCTGATCGTTGAGCCGCCACACGGCAGCATCGTCGTTGCTCTCGAGGCCTACCATCAGTTCGGGCGGAATCACCCCCTGAGGAGTTTGTGCCAAAATCTCGGCAAGCAAACCGGGGGCAATCTTGCATCCGCAGCCGCCACCATGGGCGAGCTCGGTCAGTGCTATTTCTGTCATGGGTTCCTGCTGCCGGGCTGGTACGATCGCGGCGTCATTCGTGTGAATACGACCAAACGGCCTCCATTGTGCCAGCTTCTCCCGTCAAACCGAGTGCGATCCACCCCAAAAATGACTCAGCGCCAGCCCATTCGCGTCGACGATCTCGACCAGTTCGACACCCTCATCGATGCCCGTTCGCCATCGGAGTTTGCGCTCGATCACATCCCCGGGGCCATCAATTGTCCGGTGCTGTACGACGAGCAACGCCGAATTGTAGGCACAATGTTCAAGCAAGTGGGCGCATTCGAGGCCAAGCGCGTCGGCGGCGCCATGGTGGCCGAGAACCTCGCTGCCCATCTGCGCGGGCCGCTGGCCGATCGGCAAGCCAACTGGAAGCCGCTGGTGTATTGCTGGCGCGGAGGCATGCGCAGTGGCTCGATGGTGACCTGGCTGCGCCTGGTGGGCTGGGACGCTCAGGCGCTGGCCGGAGGCTACAAGGCCTGGCGCCGCCACGTAATTCGCGTGCTCGAATCCCGTTGCCCTCCCCTGCAATGGCGCGTGATCTGCGGTGCCACCGGTAGCGCCAAAACCCGGGTGCTGCACGCCATCGAGGCGCAAGGCGGCCAGGTGCTCGACCTCGAAGGCCTGGCCTGCCACAAGGGCTCGCTGCTGGGAGCTCTGCCCCACACACCCCAGCCCTCGCAGAAGCGCTTCGAAACCCAGCTGGCCGCACGCCTGGAGACATTCGAGGTCGACCGCCCGGTTTTCGTCGAAGGCGAAAGCCCGCGCATCGGCCAGGTGAGCCTGCCGATGTCGTTGATCGAGCCCATGCGTGAGGCGCCCTGCCTGGAGATCGTGGCCACGCCCGAAGCGCGTCTGCAGTTTCTGCTGCGCGATTACGCCTACTTGGGCCAGGATGCCGAACGCCTGGCTCGGCAGCTGGGTTATCTCCGCGCGCTGCGCGGCGGCGAACGGGTAGCACAATGGCAACAATGGGCGCTCGACAAGCAGCTCGCGCCGCTGTTCGAAGCACTCATGACAGACCACTACGACCCCAGCTACGAGCGATCGCAAGCGAAGCATTTTCGGCAATGGGGCCAGCGCCAGCGCCTCACGACCCACAGCCTGGACGATCCCGCCATTCAGGCCCTGGCGGCTCGTTGCCTCACACTCGACGCCGAGCACCCGTCATGGGCCCAAAGCCCCCTCGAAGCTTTACATTGACCGCCGTTCGCACAGCGCTCTATGCTGCAGTGTCGCCTTCGCCTGCACCCGTCTCATGAACTCTGCCGAAGCGCCAGCGACGGTCCGCAGCCAAACCGTCGTGCCGCGCTCATCCCGGTCCGCGCCCTGGCGCCGTGCGCTCAACATTGCGCTGTTGTATGCCGTGCTGGCCACGGCCTGGATCTACTTCTCCGACCGCGCCCTGCTGGCACTGGCGCCCGACGCCACCACTTACGGGCGCTGGAGTGTGGTCAAGGGCTGGGGCTTCGTTCTGGTAACCACCCTGGTGCTGTTCTGGTTGATCATGCGGGCCTTTCAGGATCTCGCCCGCGCCAATGCGGCGCTCGCGGCACTCAACGCCAACCTTGAACACAACGTGGCGCAACGCACGCAGGAGCTGGCCGCCGCCGTCGAGCGCGCCGAAGCGGCCGACCGGCTCAAGACGGCATTCCTGGCCACCATGTCCCACGAGCTGCGCACTCCCCTGAACTCGATCATCGGCTTCACCGGCATCGTGCTGCAAGGGCTGGCCGGACCCCTCAACGACGAGCAGCAAAAGCAGCTCGGCATGGTTCGCACCAGCGCCAGACACCTGCTCGAGCTGATCAACGACGTGCTGGATCTGTCTCGCATCGAAGCCGGGCAGCTACAAGTCAAGGCCGAAAACTTCGACCTGCGCGCTGCCATCGAGCGCAGTCTGGCCAGCGTTCGACCCCTGGCGGAACGCAAGGGCCTTCATCTGCGTGGGCATATTTCCCCCTCAGTGGCCCACATGGTCAGTGATCGCCGCCGCGTCGAACAGATTCTGCTCAATCTTCTGCACAATGCCATCAAGTTCACGGTGAATGGCGACGTGGTGCTCGAGGCCGACATCGACCCGATAAATCAGGCCCACCCCCAGGCCGCACCTGTGCAAGCGCTGCGCATTACCGTGTCCGATACCGGTATCGGCATCAAGGCCGAAGATATGCGTCTGTTGTTTCAGCCGTTCAGTCAGGTCGACACCGGTATCTCGCGCCAGCACGATGGTACCGGCCTCGGTCTGGCCATCTGCCACCGCCTGGCCCTGCTGCTGGGCGGTCGGATCACGGCGCACAGCCAATGGGGGCAAGGCAGCAGCTTCACGGTGGTGATCCCCATGGAACTCCAATGACCCGCAGTCCGCTCTCCATCTTGCTGATCGAAGACAATGAGCAGAATCGCTATCTGCTCACATTCCTGCTCGAGCGCCACGGCCATCAGGTGCAGGCGGCCAACGATGGGCCGGCCGGCATCGCGCAGGCGGGCGCCCTGCAGCCCGACATCATTCTGCTCGACATCCAGTTACCCACCATGCACGGTTACGCCGTGGCCGAAGCCCTGCGCCGGATCCCCGCCCTGGCCACGACCCCCATAGTGGCGGTCACGTCGTATGCCATGCCCGGCGATCGCGAAAAGGCGCTCGAGTCGGGTTGTGATGGCTACATCGAGAAGCCCATCGATCCCGAAACCTTCGTGTACCAGGTGGAGAGCTTCGCCAGGTTCCGCCCCAACGAGCCACACCCATGAGCGGCCTCCTGATCGTCGACGACGAGCCTCAGAATCGCTATTACCTCGAGGTGCTGTTGCGCGCGAGCCAATACACGGTACGCACGGCGGCCCATGGCGCCGAAGCGCTCGAACTCGCTCGCCAGACACCTCCCGACCTCGTCATCGCCGACCTTCTCATGCCGGTCATGGATGGCTATACGTTGCTGCGGCACTGGCGAGCCGACCCGCAGCTGCAGCATTTGCCGTTCATCGTCTATACCGCCACCTATACCGATGCCGAAGACGAGCGCCTCGCGCTCGACCTGGGGGCCGATAGCTTTCTGGTGAAGCCACTCGAACCCGACGTCTTGCTGCAGCATGTGCACAAGGTGTTGCGCAACCCTGCCCGCGATCGGCCGCCACCCGTGGCAGCCGACACGACGCCCGGCGTACTGCTCGAGAACTACAACCAGGTCCTGATCCGCAAACTCGAAGAGCGCAGTCACGCGCTGGAACAGGCCCGTCGATCGCTCGAGCGCGACGTGGCCAGACGACAATCGATCGAGTCTGCCTTGCGGCAGAGTGAAGAACGATTGCGTCTGCTCGCGTTGGCCACCAACGATGCCATCTTCGACTGGCAGATCGACAGCGACGTGCGCTGGTGGAACGAAGGTCTGCAACATGAATTCGGCCTGGCACCAGAACAACTCAACCACGACCGGGCCTGGCAGGCCCAGGTTCATCCCGACGATGTGGTGCGCCTGCTTGACGACCGCAGTGCGCTTCTGGCCGGCGATGGGTTGCGCTGGCAATATCGCTATCGACTGCGTGTCGGCGAGGGTCAATGGCGTTGGGTCGAGGAGCGTGCCCGGCTGATACGCAATGCTCAGGGGCAGCCCACGCGAATGGTGGGCGGCCTGGCCGATATCCACCAACAGATGGTGCTCGAGGAGCAACTGCAACAGGCGCAACGCATGGAAGCCGTGGGCCAGCTCACTGGTGGCCTGGCCCACGATTTCAACAACCTGCTCACGGTTGTGCTGGGCAATGCACAATTCCTCGCCGAAAGCCTGAATCACCACGACGAATGGCGCGAATCGGCCAGCATGATCGAAGCGGCCGCCGAACGCGGCACCGACATCACCCGACGCTTGCTGCACTTTGCCCGACCCAGACAATTGAGCGCCGAGCCGCACGCGCTCGCCACGGCCATCCGCCACGTCCTCCCTCTGCTGCAAAAGGCCGTGGGGGCCGATATCCGCCTGGAGTGCGACCTGGCCGATGCCTTGCCGCCAGCCCTGATCGACCTCAACCCCTTCGAACAGGCTCTGCTCAATCTGTGCCTCAACGCCCGTGACGCCATTCACCGGGATGGCGTGATCCGCATCCATACGCAGTTGGTGAATGTACCGGCCGCCGATGGCAGCCTGCCGGCGGCACTCGAACGGGGCCGGTATCTGGCGGTGCGGGTAAGCGACAATGGCTCGGGGATTTCTCCCCAGCATCTCCCGCGAATCTTCGATCCCTTCTACACGACAAAGAACGACGGCAAGGGCTCGGGCCTGGGCCTGCCCATGGCCTACAGCTTCGCGCGCCAATGTGGCGGTTTGCTGACGGTGACAACGCAGCCGGGTCGCGGCAGCGAGTTCACGCTCTACCTGCCGGCAGCCGAACCCTTCTCGCAAAGCGACAGTGCGGAATCGACAGCCCCCCGGCAGAACAGAACATCACCCGAATCGCGCCCCCTCACCGGTGCGGTGATCTTGCTGGTTGAAGACGACGAACTGGTCCGCGACTTCGCGCGCCAGCACCTCACCCAGCTGGGCTGCCAAGTTCTGGCCGCAGCCAATGCCAGCGCCGCGTTGTTCCACCTACGGGCCGAGACTCCCGTCGACCTCCTGTTCAGCGATATCATCATGCCAGGCATGAACGGTCGAGAGCTGGCGCGCGAAGCCCTGCATCTGCGCCCCGATCTCAAGATACTCCTCACCACGGGCTACGAAGACCAGGCGAGGCTCGAGTCAGCCGACCTCAAACACACCGTCCTGCCCAAGCCCTACCGGCGCGACGAGCTCACCGCCGCCATCGGCAGGCAGCTCGTGCCGGCTCAACCGGCGCAGCCCGTTGACTCCCCCACGGTAGCGCCAAGCTACGGAGGCTCACCATGACATCCACCCGTTCATCGCAGCACGTGCAAGTGGCCTGCTGCCACACTCCCCTCGGATACCTCTGGCTGGCCGCCCGGAACCGCACCTTGCTCGCCGCGGGCCTCGCCGACCACGACGTCGAAGCCCGGCAACAGGCCGAGCAGGCGGCAGGAGACCAAACGTCTCCCGCGGATTCGGCACTACAGACCCTGGCCACCACGATGGCACACTGGCTGTCCGATCCCTCGGCCCCCCCTCCGGAGGCCCGAGGCTGGTCTTTGCCATCCCAGGGCACAACCTTGCAGCGGGCCGTGTGGCAACAACTGCAACAGATCCCCGTGGGTCACACGCTCAGCTACGCCGAACTGGCCGAGCGCGTCGGTCGGCCCACCGCCACGCGCGCGGTGGCCAGCGCTTGCGCCGCCAACCCGTTGGCGATCCTTGTGCCCTGCCATCGCGTGATTCGTCGCGACGGCGGTCTGGGCGGATACCGCTGGGGGCTTGCCCGCAAGCAGAGGCTCCTGCACCATGAAGCCCAAGCCACCCATGCTGCTGCACTGGCCGCCTGATGGCGCCAACTCGTCTTGCCCTGGAGGGGATACTCACACATGGCTCTGAAACACGCCCCCGCCAACCAGCCCGTACACCTGGCACCGCTGGCTGAGCGGCCCGAGCGCGCGCAAAGTCACGCGCTGGTCAAGACCGACACCTTCGAAACCATGCAACTGGTGTTGCCCGCCGGTCTGGAAATGCCTCGTCATCAGGTCGAGGGTGTGGCCACCATCCATGTTCTCGAGGGCGCCATTCAATTGATATTCTCCGATCGACAGCAACCCATGACCCGAAACGATTGGGTGCATCTGTCGCCCGGCAAGCCGCACGCGGTCAAGGCCACGGCAGACACTTGCCTGCTCGTCACCGTGTTGTTTCCGCCTGGCTGAAGCCGACGCGCCGGCCGTTGCACGCCGGCCGTATACTGTCGGCAGCCATGAATTCCACCATTCCTCTCCGTCAGCCCTGCCCGCCGGGCGCATGCGACTGCGAGCGCGAGCGCCTGCTCGACGATCCCGATGCCGATTGGCGCGTGCTGCGCCTCACACGCGAAGAAGAAAAGCGACTCATCGCCCGGCTCGAACAATTGCAAAGCCTCGACGACCTTCGCCACATGCAGCGACGACTCTACGATCAGGTCGGCATCGAGGTCACGGTGGCGCCCGGCCGCAACGAAGTGCGCACGGTGCGTGGCATCCAGGTGCAGGTGGCGCAACGCACCGGTTTGTGCCGCAAATTGCGGCAGTCGATCCCCACGGCCATCCGCCGGGCCATGCAGACACGTCCTGAAATCGCCTTCGCCCTGCTCGATGCCAAGGGTCTGTTTGGCGATGACGACGACGCCCGACCCACGGCCTCACCAATCGACACCTGATCCGTTGTTCACGGTCATGCGTGGTCCGGTCCATTCCAGCGTGGCCTGCGGCCCCGCCGCCGAGCTCAGCCCCACCTGCAGCGAGAACATACCGGGCTCCACCACCTGGGCCAACGAGGCGTCCACCATCGCCAGGGTGTCGGCACCGACCTCGAAGACGACCTCGCGCGACTCGCCTGCTGCCAGCTCCACCCGCTCGAAGCCACGCAGTGATCGAACCGGCTGAACGACCGACGCGACCTCGTCGCGCACGTATAACTGAACCACGGTCGCGCCACGGCGAGTGCTCGGATTGCGCAGGGTGACCGACAAGCGGACGGTGTCACCCGGCCCGAGTTGATCGGCAGACAGCCGAATCGGCGACAAGGAGAAATCGCTGTAGCTCAGGCCGTGACCGAAAGGGTACAACGCCCCATTGTCGGCATCGAAATAATGCGAGGTGTAATTGCCAGGCCCCGACCCCGCATAGGGTCGGCCCAGTCGCAAGGCGTTGTAGTGACTGGGCAAATGTCCCACCGATCGTGGCAATGACAGGGGCAGATGCCCGGATGGATTCACCACGCCGTACAGTACGTCGGCCACGGCATGGCCGCCTTCGGTACCGGGATACCACGCCTGAATCAGGGCATCGGCCGCCTGGGCGACGTGACCCAGGGCCAGCGGACGACCGCTCATCACCACCACGACCAATGGCTTGCCGGTGGCCGCCAAGGCATCGATCAGGCGTTGCTGATGGCCTGGCAACGTCAGCGAGGTCCGGCTCGACGATTCGTGCGACATGCCGCGGGCCTCGCCCACCACGGCCACCACCACGTCGGCGCGGCGTGCCAGCTGCAAGGCTTCGTCGATCATCGCTGACGCGGGTCGCTCATCCTGCAGCACTTCGGGCTGGTCCCAGTTGAGGCGGTTGAGGTAGTCGACCACGTCGGGGTCAGCCACCACGTTGGCGCCACGCGCATATTGCACGGTGCCGCCCCCTTTGTCGGCTTGGGCCAGCATGCCCTGCTTCACGGTCACCGCCTGTGCGGCCACGCCCGCTGCCGACCAGCTGCCCATGATGTCGATCGCAGAGTCGGCCAGCGGCCCCACCAGCGCCACGGTGGCATTGGCTGCCAGGGGTAGAGTCTCGCTCCGGTTCTCCAGCAACACCAGTGACTGACGCGCCACGGCGCGTGCTGCCTCACGGTGCAGGCGCGACTCGTGATGAATCTCCGGCGGATCGTCGCCCGGCGTACCGATGCGAAGGAAAGGATCGTGAAACAGACCCAATTGCCATTTGGCTCGCAGCACGCGCCGCACCGCCTCGTCAAGCGTGGCTTCATCAATCTGGCCGCTTGTCACCAGCGCCGGCAGGGATTGCGCGTAATGCTGATCGGCCATGCTCATGTCCAGTCCTGCGCCCAGCGCCAGGCCAGCCGCATCCGCGCCATCGCGCGCCACGCCGTGGCGCATGAGTTCATCGATCGCCCCGTGATCACTGAGCACCAGACCGTCGAACCCCCAGTCGTCGCGCAGCAAATCGCGCAACAGCCAGCGATTGGCGCTGGCTGGCACACCATTGACCGTATTGAGGGCCGTCATCACTGCACCGGCTCCTGCCGCCACGGCGGCCCGGTAGGGTGGCAAGAAGTCCTGGTGCATTCGTAGCGGGCTCATGTCCACCACGTTGTAGTCGCGCCCGCCTTCCACGGCACCGTAAAGGGCAAAGTGTTTGACCGTGGCCATGATGCGATCACGGTCGGCCAGATCGTCACCCTGCAAACCGGCCACCATGGCCTGCGCCATTTGCGAGGCGAGGTAGGGGTCTTCGCCAAAACCTTCGCCAATCCGGCCCCAGCGAGGATCACGACTGATGTCCACGACCGGGGCAAAGGTCATGTCGATGCCGTCGGCACTGGCTTCGCGTGCCATCACGCTGGCGGCGTGGCGCACCTGTTCGGGATCCCAGGTAGACGCCAGCCCGGGGCCTGTCGGAAACTGCGTGCGATGGCCATGCACCACGTCGTAGGCAAAGAAGAGCGGGATGCCGAGGCGGCTGTGACCGACTGCCGCCTGCTGCAGTTCGCGGTTACCTGCTGGCGTGACCGAATTGAATACGGCCCCCACTTGCCCCTGGGCAATCGCCTCGAGCATGCGATCGCGTGGCAGATCCGCTCCAATGCTGAGCAAGCGCAGCTGGCCGGTCTTTTCTTCCAGCGTCATGGCGGCCAACAAGCTTTCCATCCGGGCATCGCGTTCCAACGCCTCCGCCAACGCCGGTTCCCGGCCACTCGCGCGCTCCGCCTGGCCATACCCCTTGAGGGGCAGAAAAACGGCCATGGCCAGCATCATCGCGGTCGCCAACCGCCGTCCATGCCATGTGGGCATGCCGTCTGTACCGAACAACGTCCACGCGTTCAGCACCCCTGCACCATCGGGTTTCACGAGACAAGCCCTCCCTTCATTTGCGGTCGATTCGCAAGTTTGGTGTAAGCTCGCCGATTTGTCCACGCTGTCGATGCCGTATGTTTCAGGTTCTTCAAGGAGCTTTCGTGTTCTCAGCAAGATCCCATCGTGGGTCAGTGGCCCGGCGTATCGGGCTAGGCGCGTTGGCAGGGGCCTGCGGTGCCTTGCTCTGGGCGCCCGCCCTGGCGATGACCTTTGACGAATTGACCGAAAAAGCCCAGGCTCTGGCTTCCCGCCCCTGGAGCGCGCCCGACACCGCATTGCCGCCTGTTTTTCAAGACATGAGCTGGGCAGATTTTGCCGAAATCCAACCCCGTCGCGATCGCTTCCGCTGGCGCGATCTCGATACGCCCTTTCGACTGACGTTTCATCATCAGGGCATGCATTTTGATGCGCCCGTGATCATGCATGAAGTCTCGAATGACACGGCGGAGACGATCGACTACGACCCGGCCGATTTTCAGTTTGCAACGGCAGAGCATGCCGAGTTGGCCGAGGCACTGGAAGGCCACGCCGGCTTTCGTATCCTCTACCCCATCAACGAGCCCGACAAGTTCGACGAAATCATGAGCGTGCTGGGCGCAAGCTATTTTCGAGTCATCGGCGAAGATCAGGTGTACGGCCTGTCGGGGCGCGGACTGGCCATCGACACCGGACTCGATCGTCCGGAGGAGTTTCCGGCCTTTCGGGAGTTCTGGCTTCAGCCACCCGAGCCTGGGGCCAACGAGCTCACCTTTCTGGCACTGCTCGACTCGCCCAGCGCCACCGGTGCCTACCGCTACACTCTGGTGCCGGGGCGAGACACCGTTCTTGACGTGCAATCGCGCATCGTTCTGCGCAAACCCGTCGAGCGGCTCGGCATCGCGCCACTCACCAGCATGTTTCTATTCGGACCGCAGCAACCGGCAGGCGACCCCAATTTTCGGCCTGCCATCCATGACTCCAACGGATTGGCCATACAATTCGACGAAACCGACTGGCTCTGGCGACCCCTGCAGCGCCCCGCGCGCAGCCACATGAGCGAATTCGACGTCGCGGCAGATTTCCGGGGGTTTGGCTTGCTGCAGCGCGGCCATGAGTTCTGGCGCTACCAGGATCTCGCCGACCGCTACGATCGCCGCCCCAGTGCCTGGGTCACCCCCACCAACGACTGGGGGCCGGGCCGGATTCGCCTGTTCGAGCTGTCGTCACCCGACGAAACCCACGACAACATGGTGGCGTTCTGGTCACCGACCGAGCCCGCAGCCGTTGGCGAAGTGCTGTCGTACGACTACCGCATGCGCTGGACACTCGACGAACCCGCCTTGATGGGCGAAAACCTGGCCTGGGTCGACCAGACCTTTCTGGCTCCTGGCGAAGAGCGCCGCAACGATCTCGTCTGGCAGCCCGACGGCAGCCTGGCACTGCATGTGGATTTCACGGGCGGGGCACTCGGGCCACCCGAGCCAAAACCCGACGTGAAAACTGAAACCGGCGAGAATACCAAGTTGCGCCGTGTGTCGCTGCAACATCATCCCGCCCTCCCCGGTTGGCGCCTCACCCTGCACGTCGATGTGCCAGACCCCAAGCGTGCGGCCACGGTGAGCGCCAGGCTGGAGCACAACGACCACCCGGTGAGCGAAACCTGGCGTTTCCGCCTGCCACCCGATGCTCTGGAACTCCATGACCCCTGACACGCATGGCACCAACACCTTGTCGGTCGAGTCGGCCAGTGCGCCGATCGACGCCGCCCGCGTGACGGCAGACCTGGAACGCTGGATACAGCGAGCCGTGATCGGTCTCAACCTTTGTCCGTTCGCCGCCGATCCGGTTCGTGGCGGCCGTCTCGACATCGTGGTGAGCCGGGCCACCGGCGCAGAGGCTTTGCTCGGCGATCTGGAGCACGAACTGACGCGTCTGCGTGACACCGCGCCGCAAACGCTGGAGACCACGCTGCTGGCGCATCCTGGCGTATTGCATGACTTCAACGAATTCGTCGAGTTCTTGCCCCTGGCCGACCTTGCCCTGCAACAACTGGGCCTGCGCGGCACGCTTCAGATCGCCAGTTTTCATCCGGCCTACCAGTTTGCCCACAGCGAACCCGACGCCATCGACAACTACACCAACCGTGCACCGGTGCCGTGCCTGCACCTGCTGCGCGAAGCCAGTGTGGCGACAGCCACGGCCAGTCTGCGCGATCCCGACGCCATTTATCGGCGCAATATCGATACCTTGCGCCGCCTGGGCGTCGCCGGTTGGGAGCGTCTCTGGACCCCATCGGCCACGGAATAAGATTCCTATAAAATGCAGGTTATGGAGAGAACCTGAGTGGCGCGTGGACATGATCGTCTCGCTCTCTCCTACCGAGCCATGCCCGCGCCTCTGCTCCGCTTCCCATCAAGGACGTAGGCATGGAAATTCCGGTATCCATACAAGAGCCGCCGAGCAGGACCCCTCGTGGGGCCGGGTTGCACGCCTGGTTGCAGATGGGCTTTCGGCCGCTGTATCCCCTGGCATCGGTGTGGGCCATCGTGGCCGTGGCGATCTGGATCTTCCAGCCCCAATGGCTACAAGGCCGCCTGCAGGGCGTGGCATGGCATGCCCACGAAATGCTGTGGGGGTTTGTCGCCACAGTGGCCGTCGGCTTCCTGCTGACAGCCAGCGCCAATTGGGCCGGCCGCAATCCCTTGCGTGGCTGGCCATTGGGTGCCCTGTGTCTGGTTTGGCTCATCGCCCGAATCGGTCTGTTGCTGCCCGGGTCGTACGCCTGGACCATCGGCAGCATCGCCAGCGTGGGTTTCTTTCTGTTTGCGGCATTTGTGTTGGCCAGGGTGCTGTTCCGTGCCAGGTTGCGACGACAGTATGGGCTACCTATTGCCGTCCTGGGGCTGGGTCTGCTCGACGCAGCGGCTCTCTGGGCCGTAGCGCAACACGATATCGCCGGGCTGCTGCAGTGGGTGCGGGCCGGCATGGGCGTGATGGCACTGATCGCCTTGCTGATCGCACGCCGGGTGCTGCCGTTCTTCGCCATGCGTGCGGTCTCGGGCCTGCAAATCCCCATGCTCACCCGCTCGGGCCAGCTGCAGCTGTGGCTCACTGGCCTGGCCCTGCTGCTCTGGGTCGTTCAGGCCCCAGTGCCGGCGGGGGTGTTGCTGGTGGCAGCGGGTGCCATCGCGCTTTGGCAATTGTGGCAATGGCAGCCGCGTGCCGTACTGGGATACCCCCTGCTTTGGGTGCTGTATGCCGGTTACGCGCTCCTGGGGCTGGGGCTGGTGGTGTTTGGCGCCACACTGGCTGGCCTGCCGTGGCGCCCGGTGGGCGCGCTCCACCTGATCGGTATGGGTGGCTTTGGCGTGTTGATCATCGGGATGATGACCCGCACCGCGCTCGGCCATCTCGGCCGACCCCTGCAAGCCGATGCCTGGATGGTGGCGAGCTATGCCCTGGTGTTGTTGGCAGTGGCCATGCGTCAGCTCGCCTTGCTGCCAACCTCCTGGACCTGGCTGGCCATGCAGGCGTCTGCCCTGCTCTGGTGCGCAGCCTTCGCCGTGTATCTCGGTCAGTTCCTGCCCTGGCTGATTCGCCCTCGACGGGATGGTCGACCCGGCTGAGGCGGCCATCGGCGCGCCGGGGGTCGGTCAGAAAGCCAGCAACTCCGCCTCGCGTTTCGCCTTGTCCTCGCCGTCGAGCAAGAAGTTTCCCGCGGTAAACGACACGAGTCCGACCGCCTCATCGAAAGCCGTTCCGGGCGGATCTTCACCGCGTTGTACCTGCTCCACGGCTTCACGCAAACGTCTGCGCACCATGACGATGCCACGATCAGTGGTGGACAGATGCTCTTCTGCGTGCACGGCGATCGGACGTTGGCTCACTTGCGCCTCGTAGTCGCCGGGAAATTGCTGATGCTCGGCCTCCGTGAGCTCCTCCCACAGTTTGCCGTTCTGCCGCGAGCGCATGCCTGCCAACTCGCCCGCCTCACGAACCCGACCTGCTACATAGATGCGGAAATGGGTATCGTCAATCGGCAAAACCCAGCCGAGCGACTCGACCGGGCCATAACGACCGATACGAGGACTCGGGATGACCCGCAACGTCGGCAGTGCGGCTTCGCTGACGCGCAGAAAGGTCTCGCCACTCGGCAACTCACGACGCGAGATCGTGCGTACTCCCAGCGGCGACACATCCCATTCGACCTCCGGCATTACGGCCATACTGTCGACAAACTGGGTGCCACTGAAGGTGCTGTGCAGCACCACGACATGAAAGGCGTCCACAAGATTCTCGTAATGCTGCAGCCAGTTGCACGGAATGATCCGCGGACCGCCACCCCCAATGCTCTGGTCATTGGTTTCGATGAACTCGCCTTCTTCCAGTTGTTCAAGCGCCTCGTAGTGGGGCAGCACGGGTTGGCGGTCGGCCGGCCCCAAGTAGGCAAAAATGAGCCCGTAACGCTCTTCGAGCGGATACCAGGGTTGCCGCACCTTGTGACGGGCACGCCCGCCTTCAGGTTCGCAGGCTTGCTCAACGCAGCGACCCGCTACGTCGAACAACCAGCCGTGATAGCAACAACGAATCCCTGCGCGTTCAACTTTGCCGTAATACAGCGAAGTCCCGCGATGGGTGCAGTGCTCGGTCACCAGTCCCGGGCGACCTTCACCATCGCGAAACAGAATGAGATCCTCGCCCAGCACCCGAACTCTTCTGGGTGTGGCGCCAGCATCCTGGCTCAGGCCTACAGGGTGCCAGTAGCGGCGCAGCAGCTCCCCCATGGGGGTTCCAGGACCCACTTCAGTCAAGAAGGGATCATGCTGGGCCTGTGGGCGACCATAAGCGCGACCGTCGGGTTGGCGCCGATCGGCCGCAGTTTGAATTTGCGTCATGTTGAAGAACCAAAGAATGAAAACTCGCCAGCCAGCCTGTTGGCTGCAGACACCCTATCGAAAGCCAGGCGGCCGTTTCCCGCAGCCGCCGGGTCGGCGTCCTACTGAATCGTGACACCCGCCGCCTTGATGAGGTCGGCGACACGAGGATAGTCGGCCTCGTACGACGCCATGAACTCGTCGGGCGTATTGGCCAACGGTTCGAAGCCCATGCGAGTGAGCAGATCCAGAACCGCTTCCGATTGCGTGGCTTCTTGCAACACGCTGACCCAGGCGTCGACGATCGGTTGCGGCGTGCCAGCCGGCGCATAGGCACCAATCCAGCTGTCCATTTCGAAGCCCTTCAGACCCTGCTCGGAAAACGTGGGAACTTCCGGCAGAATGGACAAGCGCTTCGAGGCCGCAAGGCCAAGTATCTTGATGCGGCCATCCTTTTCGAGGCCTATGGCGGTGGCCGGGTTTGCCCACGAAATGTCGAGCGATCCGCCAAGCATGTCGACGTGAGCAGTGGATTCGCCCTTGTACGGCACATGCAACAGGTCGAGATCATGCTGCCGGCTCAGCAATTCACCGTACAAATGAGCGGTGGAACCATTGCCCCAGGTGCCATACGAAATGCCGGTGTTCTCGCGAGCGTATGCCACGAATTCCTGCATATCGTTGAACGGCGCATCGGCCGGAGCTACCAGCACGGGGCCACCAAAGGCCAGCTGTGACAGCGGCTGAAAATCTTCCACGGGGTCAAACGGCAGCTCTTCATGCAGGATGGGCACATTGATATGCGAGATCGACAACGTGATCATGATGGTATGGCCATCAGGTCGGGACTTGGCGACTTCGTCGGCAGCGAGGATTCCGCTGGCACCCGGCTTGGCGTCCACGATCACGGGGTTGTCCCAGGCGTTGTTCACGTGTTCGGCATAGGCGCGCGCGATGGTGCCGATGGGGCCACCACTGGTACCAAACGGCACAATGCGAATCACCTGATCCGGGAAATCGCCTTCGCTGGCCTGCACGCTGGCCGCACCTGTAGCGGCGAGTGCACACAACGCAACCATGGGCGCCCGAAGGGCACGGCGACAGCCGTCGAAAAATGCTGGCATGATGAGCCTCCTGTGGAATCCTTGTTGTGGATAGAGCCGGCTATGCTAGAGATGCCCCGCAACGCAAGCCAGTTCGTTTTTTGAATATGAGATATGACCGGTAGCAATATCCGCAATCTCGATATCGGCATGCTGCGCACATTCGACGCCCTGATGCGCGAACGCAGCGTGTCGCGTGCGGCCACTCGTCTGTTCCTGAGCCAACCGGCGGTGAGCCAATCGTTGGCACGTTTGCGGCGGGTGTTCAACGACCCCCTTTTCACTCGCAATCCGCACGGCGTCACGCCCACTGCCAAGGCCAACGCCCTGGCTGACCCGATTGCCGGAATCCTGGCCGACGTGGAACGCGTCCTTGAGGACGCCGCAGGTGGGTTTCATCCCGCCACGGCACGACGAGTGTTCCGACTTGCCGGGGGCGACTACTCGTTCCATGCCCTTTTGCCCGCGCTGGCGCACAAACTCCACGAGCAGACTCGTGCCATCCAACTACATTGGCTCACGCTCGACTTTGTCGAAGTGGACCAGCAATTGGCCCGCGGTGAACTCGATCTGGCGCTGGTTCCCCGGGTGGCGCCACGTCACGATGCGTTCAACGAAAGCTTGTTTACCGATCCTTATGTACTCACCCTGGGTCATCGGCATCCCCTGGCCGACGCCGATACCATCGACCTCGATACGTTCTGTCAATTGCCTCAGGCAGTGCTGGGTAGCGGCACGTTCAAGCTCGACACCCTGATCGACGATGCCCTGGCCCGTGCCAGCCGTCAGCGCCGCACCTGGCTCACAGTGGCCACCAGCTTGCAGCTCGTCGACCTGGTCAGCGCGGGCACCTTTGCCGCGGTGATGCCCGCTCGTCTGGCAGCGTGGCACCATGAGCAACTGGTGTCACTGCCCATGCCGATCGACCTGCCGCCCTATACCCTGCAAATGTGTCATCACTCGCGGTCGGATCACGACGCCGGACTGCACTGGCTTCGAGCCGAGGTACGACAGCTTCTGCTGCGCCCTCACGAGGCCGTCGCCGCGCCCCCCAACGGCTGAATCGGCTCGCGGTCGGCCTCGAGGGCATCGCGTATCTTGCGGGCCAGATCCTGGCGTCGATATGGCTTGCTGAGCAGCCGCACGCCCTCCGGTAGCTGGCCCCGATGCACCAGAACGTTCTCGGCATAGCCCGAGGTAAAGAGTACGCGGATACCGGGATGTCGCGCCTGCACCCGTTGCGCCAGCTCCACGCCACTCATCTCCGGCATGATGACGTCGGTGAACAACAGGGCCACGGCATCATCGTCGCGCAGGGCGGCCAGCGCTTCGACACCGTCGCTCGCCACGTGCACGCGGTACCCCAGGCTCTCGAGCTGTCCGCGCGCGTGGTCGCGCACCAGGGGATCATCTTCGACCAGCAGGATGGTTTCGGTACCCCCCGGCACGGCTTCGGTCGACACGGCGATTGGCGCTGGGCCGACCCGTGACTCCTCGACGCTCACCAATGGCAGCCAAAGGTGGACGGCGGTGCCCTGGCCGAGCACCGACTCCACCGTGATGTGACCCCCGGATTGCTGCATGAAACCGTGCACCATGGGCAAACCCAGGCCGGTGCCCTTGCCCAGCGCCTTGGTGGTGTAGAAAGGTTCGAAAAGCCGGCCGAGCGCTTCAGGTTCGATGCCTTGCCCCGTGTCGGTCACCGTAACCTGCAGATAATTTCCGGCAGGCAGATCGGGAGCGTCGGCGAAGCTGCGCGCCGCCAGGTACTGCCGACCCACAGCGATGGAGAGTTGCCCGCCCAGCGGCATGGCGTCGCGCGCATTCAGGCAAAGATTGAGCACGGCACTTTCGAACTGGGCCGGATCCAGCAACACCACGCCATCGCGGTCGTCGGCGTGGTAATCCACGGCAATGTCCTCGCCGATCGATCGGCGCAATAACGGCAACATGGTGTCGAGCTGCCGCGCCACCCGAACGTGCCGAGGGTCGAGCACCTGACGCCGGGCAAAGGCCAGTAGGCGCTGCACGAGATCGTGCCCTCGCATGGCGGCGTCTCGAATCATCCTGGCCAGGTCGCTCTGTCGTGAGCGGCCCGCGAGATCTTCCACCAAGACATCCGCATTGCCCAGAATCACGGTGAGCAGATTATTGAAATCGTGTGCCACGCCCCCCGTGAGCTGGCCCACAGCCTCCAGGCGTTGCGCCTGATGCAGCCGGGCCGACATATCGTGCACCTCGGTGTTGTCGAGACACACAAAGACCACTTCGTGCAAATTGGCGTCGGGGTTGCGTCGTACGGCCAGACTGATGCGGGTCCAGGGCTGGGCGCCGTCATTGCCCCGCAAACGCAATTCGGTGAGCAACTCGGTGTCGGCGCCAGACGAAAGCCGCAGCCAGTCGTGGTCCCAGGTGTCGCGGGATTCGGCCGCCACGAGGTGAACAAAGGGCACCTGTTCAAGATTCGCGACCGATCGATTCAACATGCGCGCGAAGGTGGCATTGACTTGATGCAACACGCCATCGGCGTCCAGCCAACCAATGCCGCTCGCGGCATTGACGAACAGATCACGAAACCGCCGCTCGCTGGCAAGGACGGTTTGATGGGCCGCGGCAGCGGCCTGCTCGCGCTCGAGTGCCTTGATCAGGGCCTCGCGATACCAGGCGAACAGACTCAGCAACAGGGTAAAGGTGGTGAGGCTCATGCCATAGACCAGCAATACGGGAACCTCGCGTTCCGGCAGCGACTGCACCATCAGGGCGCCAACGCTCAGGGCCAGGGCAGCTCCCCAGATAAGCCAGGTGAGCGGCACCTGGCTCGTCGTCAGGTTGGCAAAGCGGTTGAATGCCAGCAGGGGAAAGAACCACAGCAGGTACACCAGAAAGCTGTCGACAATCGACGGTTTGTGCAGCGACGCCAGCCCACCCAGCACGAGATACGCGAGAAACACCGCACTGATCAGTGGTGCCAGCCAGCGCAGTCGATCGAATGGCCGGATCGCCAGAATGACGATGAGAATGCCGCAAAACAGCGCAGCCCCCGCGACCAGGATGCGTTCAAATCCGGTCACCGCGCCCACGGCATGACCGAGCGTCAAGCCGGTGATCGATCCGGCCAGGGCCAGAATCAGCGTGCACCAGATGGTGATTCTGGCCAACTGCAGGGGATCGCGGGCACGGGGGGAAGGGAACGGGGATTGAGGCATGGTGGGAGATCGAAATACCGAACGAACTGGCGCAGGATGCTCACATTGCGCTGCAGGGTGAAGGCGTGTCAAGGCGCAGTCGGTGTGACGGTGACCGGCACGCCGGCGGAGTGTCGCGCCATGTCGACAAAGCCTCGCAAATACTCGATATCGAGGTCTTCTCGCCGCAGCCCCAAACAGATCTGCTTGGCGATACCCGAGGCGCCCAGCCGCACCGCACCGAGCTTGAAGGTTTGCCGATGCGCCTGGACCATCCAGCGTGGCAGCACGGCCACACCGCGACCCGCGCCCACCAGTTGCAGCAGAATTTCGGTGGCCTCCACCGTTCGATGATGACGCGGCCGCACCCCCGCCGGCAACAGGAATTGCGTGAAGACGTCGAGCCGATCGGTTTCCACCGGGTAGGTGAGCAGCGTCTGATCAGCCAGGTGCCCGGGCACAATGCTCGCGACGTTGGCCAGAGGGTGGCGCTGGCTGACGGCCAGCACCAATTCGAAATCGAACACGGGCTCGAACACCAGCCCGGCATGCACCAGAGGATCCGGTGTGACCAGCACGTCGATATCGTGCTGTAGCAGCGCCGCCATGCCGCCGAAACGGAACCGTTGCCGAACATCGACGTCGACGTCTGGCCACGCCTCGAGATAGGGCGAAATGACAGGCAACAGCCATTCGTAGCAGGGATGACATTCCATGCCGATGCGCAGGCTGCCGCGCAGCCCTTCGGCAAACCCGGACAGTTGTTGCTCGGCGTGCTCGAATTGCGGCAGGAGTCGTTCAGCCACACGCAACAGATAGCGACCGGCCTGCGTGAGACGCAAACGACGACCTTCGCGCTGCCACAGCGGCGTGCCCAGGTGGTCTTCCAGTTTGCGCACTGAATGGCTGAGCGCCGACTGGGTGAGACACAACGCGTTGGCTGCCGCCGTGAGCGAACCTTCTTCGTGCAAGGTCCGGATCAGCAACAAATGAGACCGCTCCAACCGACCGGTCATAATCACTGCCTCTGAGTAAGATTCATACTTTATTTAGAAAACATCATTTTACTTCATGCAAAAGCCTGCCTAGGATAGCGGTCTCTCCTCTACGAACCCGGCAAGGCAACATCGTCATGACAATCATTCATATTTCCGGCTTTCCTCGCATCGGTCGCCAACGTGAACTCAAGTTTGCGCTCGAAGCCTTCTGGCGCGGCGAGATCTCTCTGACCGCGCTCGAGAACCGCGGCCATGACTTGCGCGACGAACATTGGCGCATGCAGCAAGGGCTCGACTGGCTACCCGTGGGCGACTTTGCCCTGTACGACGGCGTGTTGGAGCACACCCGTCGCCTGGGCGCCCTGCCCGCCCGAGTTCGTGATCTGGCCGATCGCCCGCGCGAGGCGGAGTTTCTGCTGGCACGCGGCGGGCAACACCCGGAGACGGGCGCAGCCATCGAAGCGGCCGAAATGACCAAATGGTTCGATACCAATTATCACTATCTGGTCCCCGAACTCGATCGCCACACGATTTTCAGCCTGCAAATCGACGACCTGCTCGGCCAGATTCGTCAGGCGCAGACTCATCAGGCTCAGGTGAAACCGGTACTGATCGGTCCCGTCACCTGGTTATGGCTGGCAAAGTCGGTCGACGGCACCCACCGTCTGGAGCATCTACCGGCATTACTGGCCGCGTACGGCCAATGGCTCGAAGCGATGGCGGATGCCGGTGTGCACTGGGTGCAACTGGATGAACCCATCCTGGCCACCGACCTCGACGACGAATGGCAACATGCCCTGCGCGTGGCGTATCACCAATTGCGCAGCTCCCGGTGCCGCATTCTGCTGGCCACGTACTTTGGTCATCTGGGCCTCAACCGCTACCTGGCAGCTACCTTGCCCACCGCCGGCCTGCACATTGACGCCGTGCGCGGCCGCGCCGACGTCGAACCCCTGCTTGGCCTGTTGCCGGCCCACAAGGTGCTTTCGCTGGGCGTGATCGATGGCCGCAACGTGTGGCGCACACCGCTGGCCCCTACCCTCGACTGGCTCGAGCCCGTGCATCAACGGCTGGGAGACCGACTCTGGCTGGCACCCTCATGCTCCTTGCTGCACGTGCCGGTCGACCTCGAACTGGAACCCGAGCTCGACGCCACGTTGCGCCACAACCTTGCCTTTGCCCGGCAGAAGCTGGCCGAATTGCAAACCCTGCGCACTGCGCTCGTGGCCGGGCGCCACGCCATCGAGCCAGACCTGGCCGACAACGCCCGCCACCTGCGCGCGCGCCAAAGCCATCCGGACGTGCACGATCACAACGTGCGCAACCGGCTCCGCGCCGTCACCCCGGCCTGGGAGCACCGCGCCAGCGCCTGGCCCGAGCGTGCGGCCTTGCAGGCCCGCAGGCTGAGGCTGCCGTCCTGGCCCACCACCACGATTGGTTCGTTTCCACAAACCGCAGACATCCGGGAGTCTCGCCGACAGTTCCGGGCCGGCGAGATCGACCGCGATGCCTACGACGCCGCCATGCGCCAGGCCATCGCTCATTGCATCGACGTGCAGGAGGCCCTGGGCCTGGATGTGCTGGTGCATGGCGAGGCCGAGCGCAACGACATGGTGGAGTACTTTGCCGAGCACCTCGAGGGCTTCGCCTTCACACGACACGGCTGGGTGCAGTCGTACGGATCGCGTTGCGTCAAACCCCCCATTCTGTATGGCGACATCCGGCGACCTCACGCGATCACTCGCCGCTGGGTGAACTATGCACAGAGCCTCACTGCCCGGCCAGTGAAGGGCATGCTCACGGGCCCGGTCACGCTGCTCAACTGGTCGTTCGTGCGAGACGACCAGCCACGCCGCGATACCTGCCGGCAGTTGGCCCTGGCGATTCGAGACGAAGTGGTCGACCTCGAACAGGCTGGCGTCGCCATCATCCAGATCGACGAGGCGGCCCTGCGCGAAGGCTTACCCTTGCGACGCAGCGAATGGGACGAACACCTCGACTGGGCAGTGAGCGCATTTCGGCTGACCGCCAGTGGCGTGAGCGACGCAACACAGATTCACACCCACATGTGTTATTCGGATTTTCACGACATTCTGCCCGCCATCGCGGCCATGGATGCCGACGTGATCACCATCGAAACCGCCCGCTCGCACCGCGAACTGCTGCGCGCCTTTCGGGATTTCGCCTATCCCAACGCGATCGGGCCGGGGGTGTACGACATCCACTCGCCCCGCATTCCCGAGGCCGACGACATCGTGGCGCTCTTGCGCGAGGCGGCGCGCGCCATACCGGCCGAACGCTTGTGGGTGAATCCCGACTGCGGCCTCAAAACCCGTCGCTGGGAAGAGGTGGAACCGGCCCTGCGGCAAATGGTTTCGGCCGCACACACGCTGCGGGCCGAAAACAAGACGGAACACGATCAGTACACTACGGCCTGACCTCTGATCGTCGAACGCTATCCCTGGAGTCTCTGAAGTGACCGACCTTTCGCAATTTCCCATCACCCGGCGCTGGCCGGCGCAACATCCCGAACGCATCCAGCTGTATTCCCGCCCGACGCCCAATGGCATCAAGGTGTCGGTGATGCTCGAAGAAACCGGCTTGCCCTACGATGCCCATGCCATCAGTTTCGATGACAAGGATCAGCTCACAAGCGAATTTCTCTCCCTCAACCCCAACAACAAGATTCCGGCCATCATTGATCCGCACGGCCCTGGTGGCGTACCGCTGCCGCTGTTCGAATCGGGAGCCATCCTGCTCTATCTGGCAGAAAAGACGGGACAATTCGTGCCGCAGGAGCCGGCCATGCGCTGGCAAACGCTGCAATGGCTGATGTTTCAGATGGGCGGCGTCGGGCCGATGTTCGGTCAGTTGGGCTACTTCCATCGCTTTGCCGGCAAGGAAATCGAAGACAAGCGCCCGCGCGATCGGTACGTGAACGAAACTCGCCGACTTCTTGGCGTACTCAATGAGCGCTACGGTGCACACGAATGGCTGGTGGGCGACGCCTATACCATCGCCGACATGTCTGTGCTGCCCTGGGTACGCTCCATCGTTCAAACCTATGACGCCGGCGACCTCGTCGGGATGAACGACTTTGCCCATGTGCAGCGGGCGTTCGACGCCTTCATGGCCCGCCCGGCGGTAGCCCGTGGTGTGACCATCCCGGCCTCCTGAACGACGCGCCGCCATGGCGCTGCGCCTTGTCGGGCCCGGTGGGCACGGTATGATGACCGGCACATAACCCTCGGGTACTGCCATGTCATCTCTTGCTGATGCCCCTTGTTACATCGTGCACAATGCCGGTTCGGGGCGCGGCGAGGCCGATGCCGCCAGGCTCGCCATCGAAGAGGCCTTTGGCGCCGCCAACCGGGGCTGCCATATCTTCGCGGCGGCCAGTGGCCAGCAATTGCCCGAGCTGGCCAGGCGCGCGGCGCACCAGGCACGTGAGGCCAACGGCGTGCTGGTGGCGTGCGGTGGCGACGGCACGCTCAACGCCGTGGCGCAACTGGCCTGGCGCCATCAGCTGCCCTTCGGCATCCTGCCCCAAGGCACGTTCAATTACTTTGGTCGCACGTGGGGCATTCCGGCCGATGCCGGCGAAGCCAGCCGCCTGCTGCTCGAGGCCGAGCCCAGAGCCGTGCAGGTGGGTCGCGTCAATGAGCGCCTCTTTCTCATCAACGCCAGCATCGGTCTTTACCCTCACCTGCTTGAAGAACGCGAGCTCGACAAACGCCGCTTTGGCCGCAGTCGATGGGTGGCATTGGGTTCGGCGCTCACCGCCTTGCTGCACCATCATCGCCCGCTGCAACTGCAGCTGGATTGCGACGGGCAGCCCCGCTCGCTCGTGACCCCCACGCTGGTGGTCGACAACAATCCGCTGCAACTCGAACAAATCGGTATCGAGCAACGCTCGGCACTGGGCGAAGGTCGGCTGGTGGCCCTGGCCCCACGACCCGTGGGCCTGATGGCGCTATACGGCATGTTGTTGCGCGGTGCCGTGCGCCAACTGGGAGCAGCCGAAGACCTCGTGTGTTTTGACTTCGAGCAATTGCAGGTGATGTCGAAACGCCATCGTGGCAACCGCGCCATCAAGGTGGCGCTGGATGGCGAGATCTTTTATGAATCCATGCCGCTGACCATCCAGGTGGCACCCCACCCGTTGCAACTCATGGTGCCCCCCGGTCACCAACCGGCGGGCCTCGAGCCTGCCAAGGACACCGCATGACGCAGGTGATTCATTTGTCCGACCCCCATTTCGGCACCGAGAATCACGACGTGGTGCCGGCACTGCTAAGCACCCTGCACCAGTTGCAACCCGATCTCGTGGTGCTCTCGGGCGACATCACCCAGCGTGCCCGGCGCCATCAGTTTGCCGCGGCCCGCGACTTTCTGGATCGCACCGCGTTGCCGTGGCTCGCCATCCCGGGCAATCACGATATCCCCCTGTTCAATCTGGCGGCACGGCTGTTCGCGCCGTACGCCAACTATCGACGGGCCCTGGGGCACACGCTGGAGCCAGAATGGCAGAGCCCGCACCTGCTGGTGCTGGGGGTGAATTCCACCCGACCTCATCGCCACAAGCATGGTGAGCTGAGTACCAGCCAGATTCGGCGTGTCGCGGAGCGACTGCAGAGCGCCGGGCCGGATCAGCTGCGCATCGTGACACTGCATCATCCCTTGCGCGCCGTCGACCCGAACGACCAGCAGAATCTGGCGCGCGGCCATGCCGAGGCCTGTCGGGCCTGGCGCGATGCGGGCGTCGACCTGGTGCTGGGTGGTCACATCCATCTGCCCTACGTGGTGCCGCTGGACGCCACGCAACCCGACACTGGCTGGCTGGCACAAGCCGGCACGGCGGTTTCCACTCGCGTGCGCGGTCGCATCCCCAACTCGTTCAACCGCATCGTGAGTTCAGCCGATCAACCGCGGCGGTGTCGGGTGGAGCGCCACGACTTCGATGCTGCATCGGGCAGTTTTCGTGTGGTAACGGTGAACGACGCGACCCCGCTGCCATAAACAGATCAGATACCTGTTTAAGCATTTGCCGCAAGCGCTCGCCTCCCTTCTCGCGCTAGAGTGACAATACGCTGCGCTCACTCCGAGAAACCTCATGGCACGCATTCTTGGCGGTCTGGCCGTCTCCCACACGCCCACCATCGGCTTTGCCGTCGATCACAACAAGCAGAACGATCCGGCCTGGGAGCCCATCTTTACCGGTTTCGAGCCGGTGCGTGCCTGGCTGCAGGCGCAACAGCCCGACGTGCTCTTCTACATTTTCAACGATCACGTCACCAGTTTCTTCTTCGATCACTACAGCGCCTTCTGTCTGGGCGTCGACGACCACTACGCCGTGGCCGACGAGGGCGGTGAACCGCGAGATCTGCCCGCCATCGATGGCCACGCTGCCCTGGCTCGCCACATTGGCGAAAGCCTCATGGCCGACGAGTTCGACATGAGTTTCTTTCGCGACAAACCGCTGGATCACGGCTTTTTCTCGCCCATGTCGGCCCTGTTGCCGCACGTCGAGGGCTGGCCTGTGAGCATCGTGCCGTTGCAGGTGGGCGTGCTGCAGTTTCCCATCCCCACGGCGCGGCGCTGTTACCAACTGGGTCGCGCCTTGCGCCGAGCCATCGAAAGCTTTCCGTCCGACCTCAAGGTGGTGATCTGCGCCACCGGAGGGCTGTCGCATCAGGTGCATGGCGAGCGCTGCGGCTTCAACAACCCCGAATGGGACGCCCGCTTCGTGGAGCAACTCATTCACGACCCCGAACGCCTGGCCGAAATGACCCTGGCCGAGTACGCCACCCTGGGCGGCCTGGAAGGTGCCGAGATCGTCACCTGGCTCACCATGCGCGGCGCGCTGTCCTCGCAGGTCAAACCGCTGCATCAGGCCTACTATCTGCCGTCGATGACCGGCATCGCCACCCTGGTGCTCGAAAACATGGCGCAACCCCTGCCGGTGGACGTGAATGCTCGCCATCGCGCGCACATGCAGCACCAGTTGGCCGGCGTCGAGGGGCTCGACGGCACCTATCCCTACACCCTGGCGCGCAGTGCCAAGGGGTATCGGCTCAACAAGTTTCTGCAACGCATGACGCAACCCGACTGGCGCCGCCGTTTCCTCGACGACCCCGAAGGCCTGTTTCAGGAAGCCGGGCTCAACGACGAGGAACGCGAACTGCTGCGGCAACGCGACTGGCGCGGCATGATCCATTACGGCGCCATCTTCTTCGGGCTCGAAAAACTCGCGGCAGTGCTGGGCATCTCCAACCTCGACGTCTACGCGGCCATGCGCGGCCAGTCGCTCGACGATTTCCTCAAGACCCGCAATCAGGCGGTGCGCTACTCGGTGGCCGGCAAGGCAAGACACTGACGCCCCGGCGTCAACTCGCGGAGGCGCTCTCGGCCACCACGGCGCGTATGGCCGCCATGAGGGCCACACTCGCCGGTGCGTGCAAACCACCGACACGCATGGTGAGGCCGATCTCACGCTCCGAACCGGGCAAGGGCCAGGGCAGGATGGCAAGCTCCTCTCTGGCCAGCGCAAACGACAGCTGATGCGCCGACACCACCGCCAGCATGTCCGATTGCATCAACAGCCCGTGAATCATCGCCATGTCTCCGGTTTCCACCTGAGGCACGGGTGCCGGCAGGCCGTTGGCCACAAACAGTCGTTGCAGCACACGGCGTGCCGGTGAACCGGCTCGCGGCAACACCCAACGAGCATCGGCCAGATCGCGTGCCATCAGTGGCGCGCAACCCGATTGCCGCAGCGGGTGAGCGCTGCGCCCCACCACCACCATGGCCTCTTCGAACAGCACTTCACGGTGCAGGTCACTCGAATAATCGGGCGGCCGCAACGCGCCCAGGATGAAATCCACGCCGCCGGCGCGCAGCTCGGTGGCCAGTGCCTCGAACGGACTCTCTATCGTTGTCACCTGCACCGCGGGATGATCGCGCAGCAGCCGCACCACGGCCGCTGGCAGAATGCGGGTTCGACCCAGGGGCAAGGCGCCCACCCGAACCACGCCCTGCAAGTGCTGTCGGTAGGCGGCCAGATCATCGTCGAGCCGCTGCAACTCGGCCAGCGCACGACGGATCGGAAACACCACCTCCCGACCCAGGGCGGTGGGCAGCAAGCCCCGTGGCGTGCGCTCGAACAAAGGCTTGCCACAACCGTCTTCCAGCATCTTGATGGCCGCACTGACCGCCGGCTGACTGAGACCGAACAACGATGCCACCGTTTGCATGTGATGCGTCTGGCACAGCGCGACGAAGAGCGACAGTCGACGCGATTGAAACAGGTGCATGGGCTCGGCCGTGCGGCCGGTGATGCGTGCCGCGTTGGCGAGTTCGCCCATCACACGGTGGGCACGCGGCAGCAGGGCTTGTCCTTCCGGGGTGAGCCGCATGCCGCTGGCACGACGCTCGAACAGGGTGGCGCCCAGACGCCGCTCGAGCTCGGCCACCGCTCGGGTCACGGCCGACTGGGCCCGAAACAATGGCAGGGCCGCCCGTGAGGCGCTGCCACTCTCGGCCACGCCAACAAAGGCACGCACCTGCATCAGGTTGGGCAACTCGGCGGTCATGGTGTCGTGAGGCCAGCGAAAGACACCCACTATGCCGCCGAATCGCGTGTCGGGCAATAAGCAAAACGCATGACTGGTACACGGCTTGGCACTGGCCTTGCCGGAGGGTCGATGTCATTCTGAAGCGTATGGCGTGTGCCCCCCCTCTTGCGGAGTTCATTCATGTTGTCTTCGTCGTCCTCAGCGCTGGTCGTCAGCGCCCATTCTGCCGATTTCGTGTGGCGTGCCGCCGGCGCCATCGCGTTGCATACCGAACAGGGCATGGCCGTGCACATCGTCTGCCTGTCGTATGGCGAGCGGGGCGAATCGGCCAGGCTCTGGCGCCAGGAGGGCATGACGCTCAACCGTGTGAAAGCCGCCCGCCGCCAGGAAGCCGAAGCCGCCGCCTCCGTGCTGGGCGCCACCATCGAGTTTTTCGACCTGGGCGACTATCCCATGCGGGCCGACACCGACACACTGCTGCGTCTGGCCAACGTCTTTCGCCAGGTGCAACCCGCCTTCGTGCTGAGCCACTCTCTTAAAGATCCCTACAATTACGATCACCCACTGGCCATGAACCTCGCCCAGGAGGCCCGCATCATTGCTCAGGCTGAAGGCCACAACCCTGGGCAAACCATCGTGGGAGCACCCCCGGTGTACGCCTTTGAGCCGCACCAGCCCGAGCAATGCGAATGGCGGCCCGACACATTCCTCGACATCACCCCGGTGTGGCAGAAGAAATACGCCGCCATCCAGTGCATGGCCGGGCAGGAGCATCTGTGGGAGTACTACACCCGCGTTGCCCTGCAACGCGGCGTACAGGCCAAACGCAACATCGGCATCACCAGCCAGCGCAACATCGTGTACGCCGAGGGCTTTCAGAGTGTCTTCCCCCGCGTCACCACCAGCCTGGCCTGAGGTTCGCCATGAAGCAAACTCGCCTGCCCTGCCTCTGGATGCGTGGTGGCACGTCCAAGGGGGCCTACTTTCTCGAGGCCGACCTGCCCACCGATCCCGTGGTGCGCAACCAGGTCTTGCTGGCCGCTCTGGGCTCGCCCGACCCGCGCCAGATCGACGGTATTGGCGGCGGCACCCCGCTCACCAGCAAGGTGGCCATCGTGTCACCCGCCGATCCGCACGATACCGATGCCGACGTCAATTACCTGTTTGCGCAGGTGGTCGTGGATGAAGCGCGAGTCGATTTTGGCCAGAACTGCGGCAACATCCTGGCGGGCGTGGGGCCATTTGCTCTCGAGCGCGGTCTGCTGACTGCCCGCGATCCGATCACGCCCGTGCGTATTCGCATGCGCAACACCGGCCAACTCGCCATTGCCCATGTGCCCACGCCGTGTGGCAATGTGGTGTATCACGGGGATGCGCGCATCGACGGTGTGCCGGGCACAGCGGCGGGGCAAACCATCGAGTTTGCCGACGTGGCGGGCGCCACCTGCGGTGCCCTGTTGCCCACCGGTCGGGTGCAGGATATGTTCGAGAACATCGCCGTCACGTGCATCGACAACGGCATGCCGGTGGTCATACTGCGCGCCGATGCCTTTGGCCTGACCGGCAAAGAAAGCCCGGCCAGCCTGGATGCCAACGCGGCGCTCAAGGCACAACTCGAAGCCATCCGCCAGAAAGCCGGCAAGGCAATGCATCTCGGCGATGTCACCTCCCGTACGGTGCCCAAGATGTGTCTGGTGTCACCCGCGCTTCACGGCGGCGCCATCCATACGCGCACCTTCATTCCGCATCACTGCCACGAGGCCATTGGTGTTTTCGGTGCCGTCAGCGTGGCCACCGCCTGTTTGCTTGAGGGTTCGGTCGCTCATGCACTGGCGCACCATGGCCCCGGCCCGCAGCATCACCTGCCCATCGAACACCCGGGTGGTGAGTTCACCGTTGCCGTGCACGCGCAAGGCAGCACCATTGTCGCCTGCGGCCTGTTGCGCACGGCCCGGGCCCTGTTCGACGGCCAGGTGCTCATTCCCCACGCCATCTGGCCGGGTCACCCTCCGGAGATTGCATGACATTGCAGCACATTGCCCTGATCGGCTTCGGCGAAGCCGGCACCATTCTCGGTGCCGACCTCGTCAAACAAGGTTGTCGCGTACAAACCTACGATCGCCTGCTCGCCGCCGAGTCGTCTCGCCCCGCCATGCAACTCAAGGCCGAGCGGCATGGCGTAGCCACAGCCCCCAACCTGGCCAGCGCCATCGCCAATGCGCATGTCGTGATCTCCGCCGTCACCGCCGGCTCGGCACTGGCCGTGGCCCGGCAGGCCGCCGACGCCATGGCACCCGACCAGATCTATCTCGACATCAACTCGGTGGCACCCGCCACCAAAGTGGCCGCATCGTCGGCCGTCGAGGCCGTCCGGGCGCACTATGTCGATACGGCCGTCATGGCTCCGGTGCCGCCCCGTCGCCTGCAAACCCCCATGTTGCTGGGTGGCCAATACGCCGCATCGCTATCGCCACAGCTCAACGCGCTGGGCTTCGCCACCCGTGCCGTCAGCGCCGAGGTGGGCGTGGCGTCGGCCATCAAGATGTGCCGCAGCGTGATGATCAAGGGCCTGGAAGCGCTTGCCTGGGAATGCCTGGCCACCGCCCGACACTATCAGGCCGAAACCGAGGTATTGGCCTCGCTGCATCAGAGTTTCCCCGAGATGGGCTGGGACGCCGCCCTGCCCCACTACCTCATCAGCCGCATCGCCGAACACGGCCGGCGCCGCGCCGAAGAGATGGACGAAGTGGCCGAAACCGTGGGTGATGCCGGGCTGCCGCCACACATGAGCGAGGCCATTGCCGCCACGCAGCGCAGCGTGATTCAGGCCATGGCCGCCCGCGACGTCACATTCGCCGGGTTCGAACCCTTCGACTGGACGGCGTTACGCGATTTGCTGGCCAACACTGCTCCGCAGCGTGGCCCAAGGCGTGCTCCTCAACTTTGAGGTGGCCGACGCGGCCGCCGAATTCGCGCGGCTCAAGGCTGCCGGCCTGCCCATTCGTCTCGACTTGCGCGATGAACCCTTTGGCCAGCGCCATTTCATCACGGAAGACCCGAATGGCATCCTGATCGACGTGATCACGCCGATCGAGCCCAGTGCCGAGTTTGCCGAGCAGTACCTGGGCTGATGACCACCGACCTTGCTGCCGACAGCTTACTGGCCAGTCGCGAGGTTCCAGAAGTACAGCACGGCAAAACCCAGATAGAACAGGCCCGAGAGCGACATGGCGCCGATATGAAACGCCCCCGGCCGCAGGCCCGGCGGCAGACGCAACAGATTGACCAACAGCGCGGTCAGCACGATGAACGGCGTATGCACCGCAGCAATGATTCCCGACACCGACATCACTTGCACCGGGTCTTCAAAGATCCACACAATCACCGCCGGGATCAAACCGGTGACCGTGATGATGAACAGACGCTTGAGGTTGCGCCGTCGAAAGAACGACCAACCAGTGCGCTCGGTGGCCCAGCGCATGGCGCCATACACCGAACCCTGACGCGACTGGCGCTGGCTTCGACTCAGGATCAGCAGCATATCGGCGAAGCTGCGTCCCCAGCCGTCCTGATTGGCCAACACACTGCCGCCGATCGCCACGATAATGGCGACCAGAATCAGGTAGCGCCCGGCCTCGCCCCACACTTCGGAAAACAGTCGGGTCAGGTCCTCGGCCACTGCCGCTCCTTCCGGCACAATGCCTGCCGGGCCCAACAACTCCGCGCCCAGAATCAGGAAGGCCGTGATCACGATTCCGCCGCCCACCACACCCAGCGTGGCGGCCCCTGTCATCGTGCCGAGCCAGGAAACGATTGCGCGAGTCCGTGACGGCTCGTCGCCCGGAGCTTCTTTCGCCGACGGCTCCGCCGGTTCGATGCATTCGGACTCGGGACGCGTACCGGACGCTTGTTCATCATCGGTTTCATCGTCGGCGTCATCACCGTGTCGTGGTTCTCGCGTCTCCAGGCCGCCGCCATAGCCGCGGGTCGCCGTCCAGTAAGAGAACCACACGATGCCCATGGAGCCGGCCAGAATCGTCCCTACCCATGGCGCGATCACATACAGATCGGGGTCATCCGGCCACTGCGGCACCAGGCCGGAGCCGAGCGTTCCCAGTGACGGCATCACTGCCACTGCCGACACCACCGCGATCACCATCAACACGATCGCCATATAACGGGACAATTGCTCGACACGGCCATATTGCCCAGTGGTGGTGAGCACCACGCACAGCAGCAGGATCAGCTCGGCGTAAACCTGGTTGGAGCCGGGCAACGAGACCGCAAAGGCACTGCCCACCACGGCCGAGAGCCCGGCAATGCCCACCGAGGCAGCCAGCAGCTGTGGAATGAAGATCAACCAGATCGCCCAACCCTTGGGGCCAGGCAGCGTGGACATGCCATCGAGAATGGTGCGGCCGGTCACGATGGTGAACCTCGCCATCTCGCGGATCATCACCCACATGAAGAACACCACCACCAACAACAGCCAGAGCAGCTCGTAGCCGTAAACCGAGCCCACCCGCGGGGTGAACAGGATCGAGCCGGTGCCTACCGCTGACAGCATCCATAACAGCCCGGGCCCATACCACGACCATCGGCGCTTGCCGGTGGGTGGCTCCGGGACATGTTCGCGTATCGGAAGGCGATGGGTATGGCGGTTATCGGGCTCCATGGTCTACCTGCGATGCTGAACTGCGCACAGGGTCTCGCATTCAGCCGATCACTTCAAGCGGGCTCCCACCACCGGGAAGTCAGCCAGCGACCGCCGCCCTGGCATCTTCGGAGGCGTCGACCGCAGGATCGCCCAGCCCCTCGCGCGAGGCAACCGCATGCCAATACGCCATCACGGCGCAGGTGATGTCGTTCTGCAACGCCTCGGTCGAATGTGTGGCGCAAAACAATGTGATCTCGACCCTGGGCTTGCCAATGTCGCTGGTTCGAAAATCGACTCGCAACAAGGTATCCATCAGATCCACGCCGAATCTGCGTTCAAGCATCTGGTTGGCTCGCAAGGCCTCCTCGCGAAACGGCTCGTAATGCCGTGCCACGAGCTCTTCGACCTTCGCACGTTCGGAATAGATGTCTACAAGGCGATCCAGCGTGAGCGCAAAATGGTGATAGACATGGTTTCTGGTGAGACTATCGTTGCGCATTGCCTGCACAAGAAACGCACTGTTCGGAATCACCGCCGTGCGGCCGGTGAAGTTGAACGACCCCGGGGCAAACTCGTGCAGCGTCGTTGCAAACATGTTGTGATCAATCACCTCGCCGTGGATGCCGTTTACCTCGATCCAGTCGCCAACGGCAAAGGCACTCGACGACACTCGCATCAATGCCCCCGAGAAACACAGAATCAGCTCCTTGGTGGCAATGACGACGGCCACCGCCACGGCCGTGAGCGAGATGGCAACGGTGCGAAGTTGCGGCGCCCAGATCAAGACCAGCCCGAACAGGCCCAGAAGAAACAGCGAATTTCTGACCGACGCGATCCAGCGGCGCTGAACATGAGGGGCGGCCGTCGTCCGGCTTCGGATTGCGTGTCCGGCCACGAAACGGATGACGAAAAGCACCAGTACCAGCGCGAGCGATGCGACGAAATCCATCGCCGGCAACAGTTCCAGATAGGGGCGAAGTTCGTTCAATATGGTCTTCCTCAATGTGGCCTGGTTCAGCGCGATCTGGCGAGCATAGTCCGTGCGGCGCTGAAACCGCCAGGAAATGGCGCCGCGCTTGATGCGATCAACCAGATCGCCCAACCCCTGGGGCCAGACAGCGTGGACCTACCATCGAGAATGGTGCGGTCGGTCACGATGGTGAACCTCGCCATCTCGCGGATCATCACCCACATGAAGAACACCGCCACCAACAATAGCCAGAGCAGCTCGTAACCGTGAACCGAGTCCACTCGCGGGGTGAACAGGATCAAGCCGCTGCCTACCGCTGACGGCATCCATAACAGCCCGGGCCCATACCACGACCATCGGCGCTTGCCGGTGGGTGGCTCGGGGACGTGGCTTCGAATCGGCAATGGTGGCCACTGTCGGGAGTCTCGCTGCATAAGCACCTGGCAGGCTGAAGTACACGCGCCTAGGGTCTCGCATTCTCCGCACCGTTTCAATTCAACGGGGATTTCTCTCCATTTTGACTATTGTTTGTCGTAGACAAAATAAAAGAATCGTCGTATGCTCTCGCTACGGTGTCGATTCGCGCACCCGGCGACGCAAATCCTCTCACCCCTCGTGCCGCCCCATTTTCTGCAACCGGATGGAGACTTCCCCATGAAAGAACTCGACGTCGTGGCCTTTGGCAAGTCGGATATCGAAAACACCCTCGAAAAGATGTCGCCAGGCGATATCGACAAGCTTGCCTTCGGCGCGATCGAGCTCGACAAGACCGGCACCATCTTGAAGTACAACTCTGCCGAAGGTGCCATCACCGGTCGTGACCCATCGGCCGTGATCGGCAAGAACTTCTTTCGCGATGTCGCCCCCTGCACCTCCAAAGCCAGCTTCAAGGGTGTGTTCGACGCCGGCGTGAAGGCCAACGACCTCAATACCATGTTCGAGTACGTGTTCGACTACAACATGAAGCCCACCAAGGTGAAGGTGCACATGAAACGCGCCATCAGTGGTGACTCGTACTGGATCTTCGTGAAGCGCCTCTGAGCGACCCCTCCGTGCCGCCAGGTCTGTCCGAAAACCCTGCCTGGTGGGAGCCCGCCGGCGTGCTCCATCGCCTGGTGAGTGATCATCTGTGCGCCGAGCTTGCCGCCTTGCGCCGGCGTCAACCACCACTCGCCCTTCCCTGGGCGGCCACCACGAGCCTGACCGACGATCTCGATGTCGATTCGCTGGAGCAGATATCGCTGGCTACCGGCCTGTCCGCCATGCTGCATCTGCATCAGGCTGGCATCGAAGACTACCTGCTTGTCAGACAACAACTGGATGACTGGGTTGCCGTGGCATACACCAGCCTGCGGCAATACTCGGCGCAGATCACGTTTTGCACCTCGGGCAGCAGCGGGCAGCCCAAACCTTGCACTCACGAGTTGGCGTGGCTGTGGCAGGAAGTCCAGGCCCTGAGCACGCTGTTCCCGGAGCGGCGGCGCGTGCTCACTGCTGTGCCCGCACACCACATCTACGGATTTCTGTTCACCGTCCTGCTGCCGCAGGCGCTCGGGCTCGACGGCGAACCCGTGGTCGACGTGCGGGCCAGCAGTCCGGCAGCACTCGCCGGCATGGTCAGGCCGGGCGATCTGATCGTGGCCCATCCCGATTACTGGCAAGCGGCAAGCGCTTCGTTGGCACATTTGCCGGCGGGGGTTATTGGCGTCTCTTCTGGCGCCCCTTGTTCACACGCCCTCGCCCTGAATCTGCGCACATCTGGCCTGCGGCTCGTGCAGATGTTCGGCAGCAGCGAGACCGCCGGCATTGGCTGGCGCGACCATGAAGACGCGCCCTACCGATGCCTGCCCCATTGGCAGAGGCAGCGTGATGGCACTGCGCTTGACCGTCATCTGCCCGACGGCAGTAAGCGCGCATTCCCCCTGCAGGACCATCTGCACTGGTACGACGAGCACCATTTCGCACCCACTAGCCGCCGGGACGATGGTGTGCAGGTGGGCGGAATCAACGTGTTCCCCTCGAAAGTGATACGCATCCTGGAGAGTCACCCTGCAGTACAGGCAGCGAGCGTGCGCCTCATGCGTCCCGACGAGGGCACGCGCTTGAAAGCCTTCGTGGTGCCGCACCCCGATCATGATGGAAGCCCTGCCCTGGCGGAGGAACTGGCCGTCTTTGCCCGACAGGTGCTGAGCCCGGTTGAGCGACCGCTAGTCTTCACCTTCGGCCATCAGCTGCCACGGCAAGACAACGGCAAGGCGGCCGACTGGATTCTCTGAGCGGCATCGGGCTCGCCCTGCTGTCGCCCGGCAAGATTCCGTTGTAGTCTTTCATTCCGACACCGACCGATACCCCGGAGCCGCCCATGAAAGAGCACGACCATCACTGCCAACACCACCACCCTCACCCCCCGCACGACCACAGTCGCCGCGACTTCTGCCGTCTGGCCACAGTCTCGGTGGCCGGCGCCGCCATGGCCGCGGGTGTACCGGCCTCCGCCATGGCGGCCTCGGCCTCCCCATCGGCCGCAGTCTCGCCCGATCGTCGCAAGTTCATGGAAGAAGCCAGCCGCTTGGCCACCGAATCCGTCGAAAAAGGCTGGGGCGGACCGTTCGGTGCCGTGGTCGTGAAAGACGGCGAAATCATCGGTCGTGGGCAGAATCGCGTATTGCTCACCGGCGTACCGGTATATCACGCCGAGATCACCGCCATCATCGACGCCTCACAACGCCTGAACCCGAAGCCGCTCCTGGGCGCAGGAGTCGAAGATGGCACCTTGCTCGAGCGCATTCCGCGTCCGCCCGGCTCGCCCGATCTCGTTGAGCAACGGGCTCGAATGCTGGCGGGTTGCGAAATCTACGTGAACGCCGCTCCCTGCCCGATGTGCATGAGCGCCATCTATTGGCGCCAGAATCGACCACCTCTATTTTGCCGCCAGCCTCGAAGACACCAGCAGCATCGGCTTCAGCGACGCCTTCCAGTACGAAGATTTTGCCTTGCCCTGGGGGCAGCGCAAAGGCATCAAGGCAACGCCAAACTTCGAACGTGAGTTGGGGCTGGAGGCCTACCGGGCCTGGATGGCACAGGCAGATCCGCACTATTACTGATTCGCTTCCGCCTCTCGCCAGGCGCTTTCACGATCTTCTGCCGGAGCTTGGCAATTCGCGCACGGGCGTAACACCACGCGCCCTCCTCACTGCTCCTCACGGGCGAGCAAATCGCTGCCTCGCCTGAGCCACTTGGTGGCGAATCACGCAGCCTTCGGCATGATCGTTTACGAGTCCCATGGCCTGCATGAAGGCATACACGGTGGTTGGCCCCACAAATTTCCAGCCCAGCGTCTTCAAGTCTTTGGACAACCTCTCGGACTCCGCCGACGTCGACACGGTTTGCGCCCTGGGCAAGGCGTTGGGCGAGGGCTCGTAGCGCCAAACAAAGGTGGCCAGAGAACCTTCTTTGTGGACCATCTCGACGGCTCGGCGCGCATTGTTCACCACCGCTTCGATCTTGCCACGATGGCGCACGATGCCGGCGTCCTGCATCAGTCGTTCCACGTCGTCCTCAGTAAATTCCGCCACCCGCTCGAAATCGAAGTTGGCAAAAGCCGCTCGAAAGTTCTCGCGCTTTGCCAGGATGGTGCGCCAGCTCAAGCCCGATTGAAAGCCTTCCAGGCAGAGCTTCTCGAACAGCCGGCGGTCGTCGCGTTCCGGAAAGCCCCACTCGGTATCATGGTAGGGCAGAAAATCGGGCGTTGCCGCGCACCAGCGGCAACGCGGCTGGCCATCCGGGCCGGGGGAGGTGTCGATCATGGGTGACGGAGTAAGGCTGAAAAGCCCAAAAGATATACCTCGGGCCTGTAGGCCGTCCAGATCCCACGCCATCGAGCAAGTGCGATGAACCCTCCCGCCGCGCTCTATTCATCTGGACCGCGACGCGAGCCTCAAGCGCGAACGGCTCGTGGCACGCGCATGCGTGTTGCGATCGAAACCCTCGGCACCCGCGGAGATGTCCAGCCCTACCTGGCGTTGGCTCTGGGCCTTATTGCCCGTGGGCATGAGGTGCAGCTGGCCGCTCCCGCCCAGTTCGCCGATCTGGCCGCCGAGCATGGGGTACCGTTCGCCGCCCTGCCAGGCGAGTTCCTGGCTCTCCTGGATACACCGGAAGCCAAGGCCGCCATCACGGGCGGCAAAGGATTCAGCGCCGGCGTCAAGCTGCTCAAGCCTATGCGCCCGCTGATGAAACGACTGCTCGACGAGGCGTGGCGGGCGGCCAACAGCTTCCAGCCCGATGTGCTGGTCTACCATCCCAAAGCACTCGGCGCACCGGACATGGCCGCGGCCCTCGGTGTGCCGCATGTCCTGGCGTCGCCGATACCCGGCTTTACGCCGACCGCTGCGTTTCCGACGCCGATGCTGCCGTTCAGGTCGCTCGGGCCATTCAACAGAATGAGCCATGCTTTCGCCATCCATGCGGCGCGACTGCTGTTCGCGAAAGACCTGAAGGCGTGGCGCCATAACACGCTCCAACTAACAGGAAAGACGACCCGCAGGCCGCCGGCAGGCACACTCTACGCCTACAGTCCGGCCGTGCTGCCAGTGCCGAACGACTGGGGGCCGGAGGTGCGGGTCACGGGTTACTGGTTTCTTGACAGCCCCGAATGGCAGGCGGACGAGGCCCTGGAGGCCTTCTTGAACGCCGGATCGCCACCGGTGTACTTTGGTTTTGGCAGCATGCCAGGCGTCAACGCCGCGGCAATGAGAGACGTGATTCTGGAGGCGTTGGATATCACGGGCAAGCGTGGTCTGTTGACCGTTGGCGGCGGCGCCATTGGCCCCGACAAGGCAAGCCATCGCGCATTTTTTCTGACCAGCGCACCACACGACCGATTGCTGCCGCGAACCCACGCCGCCGTCCATCACGGCGGGGCCGGCACAACGGCGGCCAGTCTGCGCGCCGGGCTCCCCACGCAAAGTGTTCCCTTCTTTGGCGACCAGCCATTCTGGGGCAGACGAGTCGCGACGCTGGGTGCCGGGCCCGCACCACTGGATCGTAGGAATCTCAGCGCGGTCGGGTTGGCAGAAGCCCTGGTGGCGATGGACGCTCCCGCCATGAGAGCCAGCGCAGCGAGACTCGCGGCTGCAATCGAGACGGACCGCGGTGTGGCGTCCGCCATTGAACTTCTCGAGGCGCTTCACTCACCATCGGATTGAGTGGCACAACCGGGCGAAGCGCATGGCGCGCCGGGGCGGCCCGGGTGATCCCCGCGGCATCGCTACGCCAGCATCTGCCGAGCGTCGGCCCAGATCGAACCCGTCAATTCGCTGGCGGGCATCGAACGCGCCAGGGCGGCCGACTGCCCCGCCCAGGCCTGAAGCCGGTCGATATCGTTCGTCCGCACCGCGGCTCCCCGCATCGCCTGCGTGAGCCCGCGCTGCACCGGATACGGCGCCGGCGGTGGCGCATTCGGGGCCCGGGCCGCACGCACATAGGCCGTATCGATGCTGCGCCCAGCCCGCCCCGAAAACGCCCGGCTCACCGTCGTCTGTTCCGGGCGACACGCCGCGAGCGCCTCTGACCAGGCCGATGGCAACCCAGCCTCTGGGCAACGCAGAAAGCCGGTTCCGATCTGAACCGCCGAGGCACCCAGCAAGAGGGCTGCGGCCACACCCCGCGCATCGGCGATGCCGCCGGTGGCGATCACCGGAACCGACACCGCATCCACGATTGCCGGCACCAGGGAGAACAAGCCCACCATGCGCACCTCGGCCTGGTCGGCGTCGAAGCTGCCACGATGTCCGCCAGCCTCCATGCCCTGGGCGATGATCGCGTCGGCGCCGGCCTGCTCCGCCAGCACGGCCTCGGCCACGGTCGTTGCCGTGGCGAACCATCGAATGCCCCGGCCCTTCATCTCGCTCACAACCTCCGGCGGGTATAACCCCATAATCGAGGACATCGCCACCGGTCGGACATCCAGCATGGCCGTGCACTGTGTCGAAAAATCCAGGGGTATGGCATCGCCCGCCGCGGGCGCCACGTCGGGCCCCCATTGACCCAGAAAGGTGCGTATGGCAGATTCCGCTCGCGCATCCCGCACCGGGTCGGGGTCGGGAACCCAGAGATTCAACTGAAACCCGCCCGGCGTGGCCGCCCTCACCTCGGCCGCCCAGGCCTTGATCTCGTCGGCCGACATCAGGAGCGCACCGCAGGCCCCCAAGCCACCCGCCTTGGCCACGGCAATGGAAAGCGATGGCGGACACGCGCCCGCCATCGGCGCCAGAAAAACGGGCAGAGGAACACCCAGCGCTTGCGCGAAGCGTTCGGCGCGGGCAATGGCGGGATGTGAAGTCATGAGTGAGGCTCCGGGACGCCAGCTTTTGCACTTTAACGCTTTATGGCAGCTCGCCGCGAGTGGGTTGACGGCCAGTCATTTGCCGTCAGGAACGAGTGGACATTCTGCCCGTCGTTCGGCCCATCGGGGCCTTGCCCGCCCACCACAAACCGTCCCGCCGCATACAATCTGCCCTGATCATCACCAGACTGGCGCGAACCATGACGTGGTCGGCAACGCAGTACCGCACTTTCGAAGCAGAACGCACCCGCCCCGTGCGCGATCTGGTCAACGCCATCCCGCTTGACCGGATCGCCACCGCCGTGGATCTAGGATGCGGGCCCGGCAATTCCACCGAAGTGCTCGCCCAGCGCTACCCGTCGGCGGCGATCACGGGAGTGGACAACTCGGCCGACATGCTCGAGGCGGCGCGCCGGCGCCTGCCTCAAATCCCGTTTCACATGGCCGACATCGCCGATTGGCAGGCGGCACAGCCCATGGATGTGATTCTTGCCAATGCTTCGTTGCAATGGCTCCCCGACCATCACACCCTGTACCCCGCACTGGTAGACCAACTCGCGCCAGGGGGATGCCTTGCGATACAAACACCAGACAATATGAGCGAGCCGTCTCACCGTCTTGCGCGCGAGCTCGCTGCCACAAGACACTGGGCTCCCAAACTTGAGAGTGTCCGGCACCCCGACCGGCATGCTTCCGACGGGTACTACGCCCTGCTCAAACCGATCTGTTCGCGCGTGGAGGTATGGCGCACGACCTACTTTCACCCGCTGCCGAACCCGCAGGCCATCGTGGAATGGTTCAAGGGCTCGGCATTACGGCCCTACCTGGCTCCCCTCACGCCCGACGAACGACACGAGTTCCTCGCAGGCTATCACCAGGCCATCACCCGCGAGTACCCCGCACTCGACGACGGCACCGTGCTGTTGCCGTTCCCGCGCTTGTTCCTGGTCGCCACGCGATGACGCGATAAACGGCTTGGACCCCAGGGGGCCGATCGCGCATTCGCTGGCGTGGCAAGCGATGAGTTACGGTGTTCGAAGAGACGATTACGTCGCCGCACCCTGCAACGATCGATACGTGAGCAGATCCTCGATGCCGAAGCGGCCGTTCTCGCGGCCAAAGCCCGAATCGCCCCAGCCCCCGAACGGTGTGGCGAGATTCTGGGCGGCACCGTTGATCACCACCTGGCCAGTATGCAAGCGGCGTGCGAAGGTGGTGGCGCGTTCGGTATCTGCCGACCAGACGGCGCCCGACAAGCCGTATCGCGTGGCGTTGGCCAACGCCGCCGCTTCGTCGTCGTCGCTGGCAGTGAACAACGCGACCACGGGGCCGAACACTTCCTGTTGCGCGATCTCGTGTTCGGGCGTCACCTGGTCGAGCAAGGTGGGTGCCACGTAACAGCCGCCAGCCAACGCGTCGGGTAGCGCTTCGTCACCCAGCAACAAACGGGCACCGGCAGCGCGGGCACGCTCGATCATGCCACGCACGTGGCGGTACTGATTGACGGTGGCGACAGGCCCCAGTCGGGTGGCGTCGTCACGCGGGTCACCCAGGGGCCAGGTGGCCGCGACGGCGCGAAACCGCTCCACCACCTCGTCGCGCTGATGATGCGGCACGATCAGGCGCGACTGGCTGACGCAGGCCTGGCCCGAGTTGGCCAGACTCATGCGCACCACCGCCGGAATGGCTTGATCCAGATCGGCATCGTCGAGCAGCACCGCGGCCGACTTGCCGCCCAGCTCCAGGGTCACCGGCTTGAGTTGTTCGGCGGCGGCGGCCATGATGCGCCGCCCCACGTGGGTGGAACCCGTGAAGCTCACATGACGAACCACCGGGTGTGTGACCAGTTGCTGCCCGACCTCGGGGCCGCCCCACACCAGATTCACCACCCCGGCGGGTAGGCTGCAGGCGTGCAAAGCTTCGAACAGCAACTCGGCCGCTCCGGGTGTGACTTCGCTGGGCTTGAGCACGATGCTGCAACCCGCGCCGAGCGCCGCGGCCACCTTGGCCACCATCTGGTGCAGCGGAAAATTCCACGGCGTGATGGCCGCCACCACTCCGCTGGGCACCCGCTCGACCAAGCCATTGCCAATGCGCTCCTGCCACACGATCTCATCCAGACCGGCGCGGGCCAGTTCCAGGCCTTTCAGCGGCATCGGCACCTGCATCAATCGTCCCAGCCACACCGGGCATCCGATCTCGGCCGCCAGCGATTCCACCACCGCCTCGGTACGGGCCGTCAACTCGGCGTGCAGGCGTTGCAAGGCCTCGCGACGATCGTTGCGCGAGCTGGCCGCCCAGGCCGTCAGACCCTCCTGCGCGCTGGCGATGGCACGATCGACGTCGGCCTGGCTGCACAAGGTGACACGGCCCACCGGTTGGCCATCCACCGGGCTCACGCAGGTGTAGTGCTGATCGCCCTGGCTCGCGTGATATCGCCCACCGGCGTAGAAGTGCGTGATTTGCTTCATGCCCGCGGCTCCCCCAGAGGATTGGCCGGGGCCTCGCCACTGCCCATGCCCGGCATGGGCTGCAGGCGCAACAGGTGCCAGGGGCTGGGCATCTCGCCCAATTTCACTTCCACCAGCACCGGGCCGGCCTGACCATTGGCCTCGCGCAGCGCCGCGCGCAAGGCCTCGGGTGTGTCGGCGCGGGCATAGCCCACGTCGAACGCCCTGGCCAGATGGCTGAAGTCGGGGTTGGTCAGCTCCACGGCCACCTCGGCGCCGAACTGGCGCTTCTGGATGGCGCGCACGTTGCCATAGTGGCCATCGTTGAACACGATCAATGTCACCGGCAATTGATAGCGGCGTGCGGTGGCCAGCTCCTGCAGGCTCCAGCCGAAGCCGCCGTCGCCGGTGACCGCCACCACCCGCTTGCCGCCTGCCGCCACCGCGGCGCCCAGCGCCGTAGGGAAGGCATAACCCAGCGTGCCCTGATAGCCGGGGCCGATGTAGGTGCGGGGTTGATACACCGGAAAAGCCACCCGCGCCAGATAGCCCACTTGCGTGAGTTCATTCACAAAAATGGCATCGTCGTCCATCGTGTCGCGGATGGCCGTGATGAAGCCGGCCTGAGGCTGCACCTGATCGATCTGAGCTTGCGCCCATTGCCGCACTGCCTGCAAGTCACTCGCCGACATCGCCTGGCGCGGTGTCAAACGGTCGGTCAAAGCCGGCAAGGCCACCGCCGCATCGGCCACGATCGACACTTCGACTTGGCGGGGCGCCGTGAGATCGGCAGGATCAATATTGAGGTAGATATAGCGCACACCCGAGCCGGTCCACGACGGCGTGGGGGTGAGCGAATCCATGAAGCGGCTGCCGATCACGAACACCACATCGGCGTGCTCGAACACCGCGCGGCCCGCCAGTGAGTTCATGGCCAGTGGATGCCGGTCGCTGATGGCACCCCGGCCGTTGTCGCTCATCACCACGGGAGCGCCCATCTTCTCTGCCAGTTCGCGCAAGGCCTCGCTGGCGTTGGCCGCCACAATACCGCCACCCACGTACAACACAGGCAAACGGGCGTTGTTGAGCAGACTGGCGGCTTGCTCCAGGCTGGCTACATCGAGCTCGGCCGCAGGCGCCGCCGCCAGGGGCGTGGTATCGGGCATGGCCTCCAGGCGGGTGCTCAGGTAATTGTGCGGAACTTCCACGCCCACCGGGCGTGCGCGCCCGGCATGCAGGTCGGCAAAGGCCTTTGCCAGCGTGCCGGCAATCTGATCGGCGCCGCTCACGAAATGATGGGCCTTGGTCAAACCCGCGATAAAGCCCGTTTGATCCTTGATCTCGTGCAACAGCCCATAGCCCTTGCCCACGCCAGTGGCATGAACCTGGCCGGCCAGAAACATCACCTTGGAGTTGGAGGCATACGCCGTGGCCAGGCCGGCACCGGCATTGAGCGCACCGGGGCCAGGCACGACCATGGCCGTGCCCACCTTGCCCGAGGCCCGGTAATAGCCGTCGGCCATGTATGTGGTGCTTTGCTCGTGCCGAGGCACGAACAGGCGGATGTCGTCCTGGCGCTGACGCAGGGCATCCACCGCCCAATCGAGCTGAATACCCGGGATCAGGAAAATGTCGGTAACACCGTGCTGGACGAGGCTGTCGACCAGAATCTGGCCGCCGGTGGGCTGGGAAGGTGCGGACATAGGAGTGTCTCGTTGGAATGGGATGGGACGCTGGGCGAAACCGATTTTGGGCGACGGCTGCTCAGGCCGGACTGTCAAATTGCAGCACTGCGACGAATTGTGGGAATCCGCTCGCCCCCTGTCAACGCGACCGAGACCCGAGGCGCCGTACTTTGGCCACCGCCTCGCCCTTTCGATCACCAAAAGCAATCGTGATCAATGGGCGCAGCTAGAACCCGACGACCCACCGGCGCGATGATAGGCAGCGCTTGTAGAGCAAGCCCCATACCCATTCCCTCTGGAGACAACACATGCCTCAATCCTCCCGTCGCGCGGTACTGCGCGCCACCGTCGGCGCCGCACTGGCACTGGCCGTGACCGCGCCGCTCACCGTTGCCGCGCAATCGTCTGCCCCCGTACGCCTCGTGGTGCCCTACCCCGCCGGCGGCAGTGTGGACACCCTCGCCCGCCTGCTGCAGCAACCCCTGCAAGCGCAGCTTCAAACCGACGTCATCGTGGAGAATCGGCCGGGCGCCGGCGGCCGTATCGCCGCCGCCTCCCTGCCGCGCGAAGCCAAGGACGGCACCACGGTGCTGATTGCGCCCAACGCCCTCACCACCCTGCAAAGCGTGATTTACGCGGATCAGATCGACTACGACGTGCGAACCGATTTTCAGCCCGTGTCGCGGCTGGTGTCGTTCCCGATCGGGGTGTCGGTCGCGGCAGACTCGCCCATTCTCAACATGGACGACCTCAAGGCCGCGATGCAAGACAATCCCGAAATGGCCAACTACGGCACGTCCGGTGCCGGCGGCATGGCGCACTTTGCCGGGCTGATGCTCGGTGACGCGGCCGACATCGACTGGACCCACGTGCCGTTCAAGGGTGGCGCTCCGCTGGTCAACGACCTGATCGGCGGCCACATCGCGGTAGGCATCGATACCGTGGTGGATCACGTGGAATACCAGCGTGCCGGCAAGTTGCGCATCCTGGCCATTTTCAGCCCCGAACGTTATTCGTTGGCCCCCAACATCCCCACCATGGCCGAGCAAGGCGTTGACAACGTGCCAACCGTAGAAGGCTGGTTCGGCGCCTTCGTGCCGGCCGGCACCGATCCCGCCGCCGTGGATCGCCTGGATGAGGCCCTTGCCGCGGTGGTGCAGGATCCGGCCATGCAAAAGCGTCTCAATCAGCTGATGCTCGACGTGAGCTACCTGCCGCACGACGAATTCACCCAACTCCAGGCCGATGAACTGGACCAATGGGGCCCGGTGATCGAGGAATCGGGCTTCAAGCCCTGATCGACTGGGCGCCCGCCACGGCCCGGCTCACCCGGGCATACGACTTGAGCATGGAAGCCAGCAGCCGGGCCTCCGGGCCCAGCGGCCGGCTCACGCGCGACACCAGGCCAATCTCGTGCACTTGATCCAGTTGCTCGCGAATCGGGATTTCCACCAACAAATGGCCCGTGAGCGGGTGGCTCAACAGTGGGCGCGGCAGGCGCGCCACGCAGTCCGATTCCAGCAGCATCGATACCGCCCCGAACAGAGAATCCGACACCGCCGCCAGGCGCGGTCGCCCCAGCTGCTGATCGAGGAACAGTTCGCGAATGCCTTCGTCGTGCTGAGCCGATTGAAAAGGGTCGCCCACCACCACCCATTCGAGGTGGCAGAGTTCGCGGATGGAACGGGCCGACTTCAGCGGGTGCTCGCGCCGCGCCATGACCGCTGCCGTGGATTCGTACAGCACATCCACCAACAGATCCTTGGCGTCGCGTTGGCGCGGCAAGCGCATCACGGCAAACTCCACCCGATTCTCGCGCAAGGCGCCCAACAAGGCAGAGGTGGAACCCTGATGCAAATGTACCGTGGTATCGGGCAAAGCCCGACGAAAATCGGCCAGCACCGCGGGCGCCAATTGCAACGACGGCTCCACCGAAAGGCCCAGCGTGACCTCGCTCGCTTGCGGTGAACGCAGCCCTGCCAACCAGGTTTCGGCCCGATCGGCTTCGATCAGCACCGCCTGAGCGTGCGCCAGAAACTGCTGACCAGCGGCCGTGAGTACCACCCCGCGAGCCCGGCGATCCAGCAGCGCCACGCCGTGCTCTTCCTCGAGACGGGCCAGACTTTTGGTGAGCCCGGCTTGGGATACGCCCTGCGCCCGTGCCGCCGCACGAAAGCCCCCGTGCGAAACGACGGACAACAGATCCCGGAGTTGTTGCAAGGTCATGACAGGCATCCTGAACTGGCCCGCATGATACAGGGCGTACCGGCCTGGCCCGCGCCTGCGCTGCCGCCCGGTGATGACCAAAGGCGATCACGAACAGCCAGCCGGCCTTGGCCCGGAGCGCAGAGAACGCGATCATCAGAGTCCATCCCTTCACTGCCAGCATCATCATGTCCGCCAAGCCCCATCCCTTGCCCGACTTTCCCCACCTCCCCACACCCATTGAAGCCCTGAAACCCTACGTGCCCGGCATGCCCATGAGCACCCTGGCCCGGCGCCTGAAAGTGGCCCCCGAGCGCATCGCCAAACTGGCCTCCAACGAGAACCCGCTGGGGCCCAGCCCGCGCGCCCTGTGCGCCTTGGCCGAGGCTGCCATCGATCTCTCGCGCTACCCCGACACCGACTGCGCCGAACTCACCGCCGACCTGGCCGCCTGGCACGATGTGCCCGAGAACTGGGTGGTGGTAGCCGCCGGCTCTGAAAGCCTGCTGGGCTACGTGGCCACAGGCCTGCTCTGCCCCGGCCGCCGCGCGATCTATCCGCGCCACGCGTTTCAGGCCTTCGTGAACGCCGTGCAAAAAGTGGGCGCCACCGGCATCGTGGTGGATGAACCCCAGCTCACCGTCGACATCGACGCCATGATTCGTGCGCTGGGCTCCGAGCCCCACGTGATCTACGTGCCCAACCCCGGCAACCCCACCGGCACCTGGGTGGAGCCCGAGGCCCTGGAGCGGCTGCTCGTGGCCGTGCCGCCGCATGTCGTGGTGCTGCTCGACGAAGCCTACTTCGAATTCCTGCCCCCGGGCTCGCAGGGCGATTCGATCTCGTGGGTGAAGCAGTACCCCAACCTCATCGTGACCCGCACCTTCTCCAAAGCCTATGGCCTGGCCGGATTGCGCGTGGGCTACGCCATCACCCAACCCCCGCTCGCCGACCTGCTGCGCCGCGTGCGCTCGCCCTTCACCGTCACCGCCCTCGCCCAGGTGGCCGCCCAGGCCGCCCTCACCGATCAGGAGTTTCTGGCGCAAACGCTGGCGAACAACGCCCAATCCGGTGCCAGGCTGCGCGCCGGCCTGGAGCAACTCGGGTACCGGGTATTGCCCTCGGCCACCAATTTCGTGTTGGCTCACGTGGGCGACGGCGCCGGATGGGCCCGGGCCATGACCCAGCAAGCGCTCATCGTGCGGCCGGTGGGCAATTATGGACTGCCCGAGTGGGTACGGATCAGTATTGGCACGCCGGCGGAAACGGAACGATTGTTGGTGGCGGCGGAAGGGTTGACGGGCCGGGCTACCCCAACGACAGCCTGAGCGCCAGCGCAGCGAGCGTGATGGCGGCCGCAAAGATCAGAATTGCGAACCAGAGATTTCTTGAAATCTTCCACCATGCGTCTCTCGATGCAAGGGTTGCGGATCATGGTCGGGATGCGGCGTAACGCGCGAAACGCGGCTCCAGCGTCAGCACCGGCAGAATCTCGACCAGTAGCCGCACGCGGTCCGTGTAGCTCCGACCCCTGTGGTCAAGCCAGGTGTTCATCGAGGTCTCCCGGCAAGGTGATCTGGTAGATTGGATGCAGGCGCCCACCGGGCACCAAGGCGCGCTTGCCACGGCCCAGCTCAACGCCCTCCTGGGGCACGTGCGACAGCCACGCATGCCGATGGCGCTCGGCCAGTGCCAGGAACAGCCGCTTGGCCTTGATGCTGCGGCAGTGACGCAGCAGCAGGCCAACCCGCTGCGGCCGCAGGGTAGTCATGGCCTGCATCAGCGCATCGGCCTCATAGACCTCTGCCGCATCCGACACGCCATCACACAACTCCAGCATGGCTCGCTCAGTCGTCGAGCACACCAGGGCGTCCACACCAGGCGCAGCGGAATGCCAGGCCAAGCCCGCCTCGAACAATGCCTTCTCGGAGATCTCCACCGTGAAAAGCAACGCCGGCAGATCGAACGGTCCCTTGCCCTCGTATACGAAGCGCTGCTCCATGGGCAGTTTGCCGACCCAGCCCGGCGGAGGCCTCGGGCCATAGAGTGTGATCGTCCCGGCCTCGCCCAGACGCAAGTAGTGCTCGTGCCCCTGCAAGGCCAGTGCGAAGCGTCCGCCAACATGCAGTGACAGGCCTTCTCCGAGCTGCAGGCTGCGAACCACGCCGTCCCATTGCAGCCGCCCGCCCGCGCGCCTGTACACGCCACGCGCCGGCGACACCAGCCAGCCGCTGCCCACATAGCGCGCGACTAGGCTGTTGGAGTAGCCGCGAGCACGTAGCCAGCGGCTGGATACCAGGCGCGTGTCGCCCAGTTCAGCCAACAAGCGGTTCAATTTTCCTGAATTTTGAGCACCCATAGTGCTTAAATTATCAGATATACAAACTGCCGCCAAGAATATCCAGTTTGATAAAGGGTTGAAAAGATCATCCAGAGTGATCTTTTATCGACTTTTTCAAACCCTGTTCCGTCACGCGAGCAGGTCTCACCCTCTGGCCGTGGCGCCGCGCTTTTCACAACAGTCGTTGTAGTATGTTCGCCGATGTCGCGGACCGAATGCGACGTGAACCAGTTGCTGCCCTGCCCCTCGGCTTTGCCTTCCTCCAACCACCACATCTTACGCCTGGCGTCCTCCGACAGACACCAGACGTATCCACAGGCTTTCCCTTTCGTCATGGATTCTGCATTCATCTTCCTGCTGACAGCCTTCATCGTCTGGCAATGGTTTCGCGTGCGCTACCAGCGCGAGCGCATCGCCTTTCTCGGAAAACATGTCGCCGGCCTGCACCTCGAGCGGCACATGGAGACGCTCACCCAGGGCTACGCCCGCGCCATCCAGGCGCAGGACGAGAGCCGGCAATTGCAGATCCTCGAAACTTTCGCACCGGCCGAACGAGCCGCCGCCGCCCAGATCCAGACGCTGGCAGACGCCATGCAAAAGGCCGACCGTCAGGCCACCGCCATGCCAAAGTTCTCGTTCTGCGTGCCGTATGCCGAGCGAATCTTGCCCGTGGCTACGCGCGACTTCCGCCAGTTGCTGCAGGTGCATGCGCGCGGCTTTCTTTACGCAGCCGAGAACGAAGCCCAATGGGACCCGAAGACCCGCGCGTTTCACTTGTCGGCCGAGCTGTACCTCTTTCAGCACAGCTGCCACTGGTTCTGCAAGTCGCGCATGGTGGCCGACGCGCGGCTGCAGGTTCGCCACAAGCTCACGCCCCAGAAAGTGGTGGAATCGGTGTCAGAGGTGACGCGCGCGGGATACTTGCGATGGTTGGAGGGCAGCGCGTAGGTAGCGCCGGCGAAGCGAGACCGATGCGTTGCGGACGCTGAGTGATTTCTTCGGGATCAATACAGCCCTTGGTCTGCCTGCCAGAAGCGGTTCCCGTTCTGGCGCTTTCAGGCGTAAGGCTGGAAGTGGTTATTGTCCCTACTGAGCAATTGCATCAGCTTGGGATGGATAAAGAGCTTTTCTTTGCCAAACGGCATTTCGCGCAGCACACCCAGGCTGGCCAAGTCGTGCAGGTAGCGTGAAGCGGCCTGACGTTGGGCAATACCTTTGTCTACCAGGTTTCCGATGCGGCAATAGGGCTGCTCGAAGATGACGTCCACCAATTCGCGGGTGTAGATCTTGGGCAAGCGTGTACGCACGTACTCGGTGGTGTGTTCGGCCAGCCCACGAATGGCAGCGATTTTCCCGGTGGTCCATTGTGACGTGTGGGCTACGGCCTGCAGCATGAAAAGCAACCAGGGTTCCCAGGCTCCATCTCGCGTCACACTGAGCAGTAGGCGGTAGTAGTCGGCCTTATGGGTGATCACATGGCGACTGAGGTACAGGATCGGCAGGTGCAACAACTCTTCCTGGATAAGGTACAGGATGTTAAGTACGCGGCCGGTACGACCGTTGCCGTCTGTGAATGGGTGTATGGCCTCGAACTGGTAGTGGCCCACCGCCATGCGGACCAAGGGGTCGAGCTCAACCTCGTTGTGCAGAAAGCGCTCCCAGTTGGCCAGCATGTCACGCAAGCGGGCCTCGCCTTCGGGCGGGGTGTAGACCACCTCCCCCGTGCGGTCGTTGGCGAGCTGAGTCCCCGGAGTGCGGCGGATGTCCATGTCCACCCCTTTGAGGGTACGACAGACATCCACGGCAGTGGCAGTACACAACGGCCGCGTCTTGAGCGACTGAAAACCTTGGTGCAGCGCGGTACGGTAACGCAGCGCCTCTTTGGTGGCAGAATCGGCGTTGTCGTGGCCGTGCGCGTACCGAAACAGTTGGTCGGTCGTCGTAACGATGTTCTCGATTTCCGAGCTGTCTTTGGCCTCCAGCAACGGAAGGGTGTTGATCAGCATCGCCTGGTTGGGAATCAACTCGGCTGCCTGCTTGAGTTCGGCCAACGCGGCGCGGGCCTCGATGCAGGCCTTGAGCACGGGCCGGGTCTCCAACACCTGCGCCGGGGGGAGCGCTGGCAGCTGGTTGTTGGGTTGCTCTGGATGCCAGGCGCGTACACGATCATTCATGATGCAAAAGTATCATTTTGGCGACATGTTATTAGCTTACGTCGCGGCCGGCGACGCGTCAACGAATCATGTTCTTATTTCAAGGAAATAGCGACACGTATGGCAATCATGTCGTTCTTGACAACATGAATATCCACTGCGCCATGCCGTCACCAGCTTCTCGGGTTTGGTTGACGACCGCGAGCCAGTAGGTCGCTACCACTTCGACCTTGGCCAGCAGGACGGTGGAGTCATGTTCAGCGTTGGCGACGCCCGACATCCCGCTCCACGAAATCCACCCATGCCCCTGTGAGCTCGTCATTCGACAACGGCGCGCCGGCAGCCGGATGCTGTTGCGCCACCATCTTCTGCCAGGACCCGGGAGCGGCGGCGTGCATTCGCCATGTGTCGGTTGCGGCAAAGGCCGCGAGCTCCTGGAACCATTGGAGCGCTGCCAGTGTGTCGGCCCGAGACCGGGGCGCATCGGCCAGGTCGCTGAAAACGATCTGATCCACGCGATCTACCGGCCAACCATCATCGGGCCATTGATGGGTCGACCGCACCAGAATCAGGGCCTGTAGAGCGGGCTCGCGCAAGAGTCGTTGCTCCGCCGCGAATCGGTTGGCCCAAGGTTCTTGCCCTTGTCTGCCCAAACCATGACTGTCATCGTTGACGTAGCCCGCAAGCACGCCGCGGTGTTGCAACGCCTGCATGAGGCGATCACACAACGCAAGAGCACTCGTGCGCCCCAGCAGCACGATCACCGGCACGCGCGCGCCAGCGGGAAACCAGCGTTCGAGCAGGTCGCCGTATATGTGCGGCCCGGTGATGGTGCCGCCGAGGTGGGGTTGTGCATTCACCTCGCAGATCGTGGCTCCGGACTCTCGCCACGAAATCGCAATATCGGGAATCAGAAGATCAACGCCGGCGACATCCAGACGCAATGCGGCAGCGGCGCGCACCGCGAGCGCGGCATTGTCGGGGTGAACCTGCGGCAGTACGGCAACTGGCGTGCCCCCGGTAGACGTATTGGCAATCCGGCGTAGCGCCACGAACTGACCTGCTGCGGGCACGTCGTCCCAACCCAACCCAGCGTGGCCAAGCTTTGCGTTGGCCTCGGCATCTGCAACGATCGGCTTGAGCGGAGCGTGAGGACCCTTGCCGCGAGTCGGCTCGCGATTCAGGGCATCCAACAAGTGTCGCACCGTGTGTCGACCATCGCCGGTCACCCCGCCGGGGATTCTCTGTACCGCCCAGAACAACTCGCCATCCACCACGGTGAGCCGGTAATCCCGCCCCGGTATGTGCGGTTCGATCAGAATATTCTTTGAAATCCGAGCTGCCTCGGCATACGCCAGGCGCACTTCATCGGCATCGCGAAGGTCGGCGGCCACGCCGCGGCCCCCATCGAGATCGGCCGGCTTGATCACGACCGGCCAACCCCAGGACTGTGCGACTTCGACAGCCTGATCCGCGTTGCCAACCTGTTGTTGCTGTGCCACTGGCAGACCAGCACCGGTCAGCACCTGATGGGCCAAAGGTTTGTAACGGGCGATACGCACGCTCACCGAGGGTGTGGTGTCGGTAAACGTTGAGTCCAGCCAGCGTTGTCGCGAACCCATGCCGTACTGGTGCAACTCCGCAGCAAGCCAAATGCGAGGAACGCCCAAGGTATAGGCAGCCCGAACGAAGCGCGGTGTATTGCTGCCTCTCGGCGCGTACCGGCCCAGGCGTTCGTGGTGTGCCCGCAACGACGGAATGACACGATCGATGGCAGCGCCCAACGCCAGCTGATGTCCGACGCTGGCCAAAGTGAGCAAGGTTTCGGGGTTGGTCCGCCTTTGAGGTGTCCAGGCCGGCAACACAAGAAGACCACCGCCGTTATCGGAAGCACCAAAGGTGGGCGACTCCGAGATCGGCAGCCCGGCGACGCGAAGCCAGGCCGTGGAAAGCGATGCCAACGCCAGCCAGGGCGACACGTGGGCGTCAAGATCCGCTTCTGGCAGCGTGTCCGCCGGGTTGACACCGGTAGCGGCAACCCAGGCCTCGATCAAGCGCGACATACGGAATTCTTGAAAGCAGACAGGAAGCGGATGCAGACGGAGCCGATGGCAGGGCTCGGACCTGCCGGGCCAAAAACCCGGGACCCAACGGCTGTCCGCGATGAGTTCAACCCGACCAGAAGAGCCGGATGAAGGCACGGATAGCGCTGCGGATGCAACCATCACTCACACTCCTTGAGTCGCTTTGCCCGACTTCGGCCATGGTGCGTTGATCGACAAGGGACACAATACCCGGTGCAGAGCCCGTGCCCCGACCACTTTAGCCCGTTGGGAATGAAACTCCGAAGACGACCGCCTCCCTCGGGCACATCCCCCACCCGAATGACTCGGCAGCTCCGCCATTTTGTACCAGCGTCTGCCTTTCGGCCGGAATCGCAACCATGAAAGCATATCGAGGTCCGGCGAGGCCCGTCGATCCCTGCCTCCACCATGTCGGCTCACTCCTGGAGTATGTGCCGCCGCGGCCGGTCGCTGCCCGTTGGCAGCACTTCATTCGATATAGGCCGCGAGGTTGGCGAGTGAGGAATTCAGGCCGATCTCATGGTCTGCAGGAGAAATGCCCGGAGGCACATTCTCCGCAGTGACTACGACCGTCGTACCACCCGCTACTGCCTCCAACACCCATTGCATCGACATCGTCCCGGCGAAAGCAGGATCAGGCGAATCGAACTCGAACGCCTGGACGATGCGCTGCTGCGGCACCAACTCAACGAAACGCCCGACCACCACATCCGTGTTGGTCGTTGATTTGCCAGGCGCCGAAGCGAAGATCAGCGTCATCTGGAACCGCCCGCCGATACGCGGCTCGAAAACCTCAATTTCCATTGTCGCACCCTGCGGCGGCAGCCACTGCGTCACGGCTTCGCGCACCACGAAGGTGTCGTAGATCGCCTGCGGCGACGCCTGAATGAATCTTGACGCCGTATCGCGGCGCACCGTCGAATCGGTCATGGCCTTGCTCCCCGTCAGAAGGGAGACTTTAGGACAGCGGATGTCCAATGCGCAAAAGGCGCATTTTGCGACACCGCTGCGGAATCAGACAGCGATCCGTCCGGTCAGGTGCGAATCATGCGCATAGCCGCTCAATCGCTTCTTGGCCGTGCCGCCTTTGAGCGCGAAACACGGCTCCGAGGCCAACACCGGAAGGATCTCGACCAGCAGCCGCACGCGGTCCGTGTAGCGCCGGTCCCATCGCTCAAGCCAGGTGCTAATCGAGATCTCCCGGCAAGGTGATTTGGTAGAACGGATGCAGGCGCCCACCGGGCATCAGCGAGCGCTTGCCCCGGCCCAGATCAACGCCCTCCATCGGCACGTGGGCCAACCACGCACGCCATTGGCGATCGGCCACGGCCAGGAACAGCCGCTTCGCCTTGATGCTGGGAAAGTGACGCAGCAGCAGGCCGACGCGCTGCGGGCGCAGGGTGGTCATGGCCTGCATCGGCGTATCGGCCTCGTAGACCCCCGCCGCATCCGCTACACAGTCGCACAGTTCCAGCATGGCCCGCTCTGGCGTCGAGCACACCAGGGCATCCACACCAGGCGCAGTGGAATGCCAAGCCAAGCGGTCCCTTACAAACGTCTGCTTCGATCGCTTGTAGGGGCAAACGCCATCCCTTCGCGCGATGAGCCACGATAGATCTCCCTCCCGGATGCCGGTGCATAGGCCTGCTGTAGCTGAACGGCTCATGGGGTGTTTTCGTCCGTCAATCGGGGGAAATCATGGCACTGCATATAATTCGCGAGTTCCGAGACTTACACGTGTAACATTACGGGATCAGAAGAGTGACCGCAGACACATGGACCCGCAGAAGCAGAAGGAGGAATTCAACTACGCATACATGTGCGCACTCGCTGCACACGCCGGGCTGAACCGCACTTCATCGGCCGTCGACGACGACAGCATTGATGTGTCTTTCAAGAGCAAGGGCTACATTGGCCGTCTCGTTCGTAGTCCTCAGATCGAGTTCCAGCTCAAGTGCACATCTCAAGACCTTGTGGATGGCGATGTGATCAAATTTTCACTGCCACGCAAGAATTATGACGACCTGCGAGGAGACGACTTTGCCTCACCGCGATATCTTGCGGTGCTCCTTGTCCCCGTGAACACCAACGAGTGGATTGCTCACAACGCAGAGCACATCGCTTTGTACAACAATTGCTACTGGCTTTCGTTACGGAATGCGGCGCCGACTGAAAACATAGTATCGATTACCGTTGAAGTGCCGTTAGCGCAGCGGCTGACGAGTGAGATACTTCGCGACATGATGGATCGCGCGAGCGACGGAGAGTGGCTATGAACGAGTCAGATCGCCGTGACCGCCGCGAACCTGGGGTGTCAACTGAACAACTCCAAACGTACTTGCAGTCTAAACAATGGTTCGAAGACGGCAAGATACGCAGTGTTGCTACTATCTGGCACCGACGCGAAGAAGAGCACGTTGAGGCGGAAGTGATTCTTCCGTTCTCCTATGTTAAGGACTATCGGCAGCGGCTTCGCGACGCACTCTTTGCCATCGCGTCGTTCGAGGGGCGTGGCGTCCTCGATGTGCTGAACGACATCAAGCGGTTCTTCTCAAACGTAATAACGGTTCGCGTCATCCACGATGACACGGCGGACGGCACGATTCCCATCAACGATGGCGTGTTGCTTATTGCCAAAGCAAAGGACTTATTGCTCGCAGCGGCGCAATCGATGTATTCGAAAAGGAAGCATTTCATCGGACCGACGCCTAAGGAGGCAAAGTCATACCTCGATACTCTTCTTCTTGGGCAAACTGAGATTGGCAGCTATGTGGTCAACGTAATTGCTCCAATCCAGGATAGCCTCGTCGTCGATCAGGCCACGGCGGCCAATGTCCCGCTTGCTCAAGCGATCACACTGAAATTGGTAACGGGCCTCGAAGCTCTCAAAAAGGCAAGTGTAGTATACGAAGAGCTGGGAGATCTCAAGGCCTTCGACGTGGCCATCCTATCTGGCGCGAGTGCCAACATGTGTGACGCGCTTCTCGGCTTTAGTGGTGAAAAACACAACCGTACGTTTGAGATCACCGTTGCCGCAGCTCCTGGCCCGCTATTTGAGGGTGAGCCCAAGACTTTTCAATTTGATGCCAAGCATGTGGAACTGCTTGAAAAAGCGACGGGCTATTACAAGGACGATTACGTGCTTCATCAGCGGACGTTGGTGGGATACATACGTAAACTAAGCAGGCCAAAGCATGAGACTTCAGGAACTGTCACGCTTCAAGCGCAAGTTGGCGATGTCGAACGCAGTGTCCAGGTGGAATTGTCTGGCGACGACTACCACATGGCTGTCCTTGCCCACGACAACTCCGAACTCGTCAAGGTTGACGGCGACGTGCACATCAAGAGCAAGAGGTCACGGCTGTTGAATCCGGCCAACTTTGGCGTCATCAAGATGGAAGACCTTTTCTAGACGAAGAAGGGGCATTCGATCTTATCGCTGATTCTTCAGATGTCCACTTGCGGTGGTCGACCTATTATTGGCAATACTGCAAAGGGTCGGACAGCGACGAAGCGTCGCCATCCGATAGTAAGACCGCTAGACCTCCAATTGCTCTGCCAAGTCAAGCGTGTCGTCGACTTCGATACCCAAATAGCGAATTATGCTCTCCAGCTTGGTGCGGCCAAGCAGAATTTGCACTGCCCGGAGATTTTTGGTCTTTTTGTAGATGATGGACGCCTTGCTTCGGAGCATTGAATGCGTGCCGTAGGCGGTCGTATCAAGCCCGATTTCCTCCTCCCAACCATGCCGAATCCGCGCGTACTGGCGTGTTCCGTTGTGGAGCGACTTACGAATTCGGCTGGGAAAGAGGTAATTCTTCGGGCACAGACCGGCCTTTCGAGTCCACGCATCAACGCTCTCTCGCGTTGTCGGGGTGATCTCGAATTGGACCGGTCGAGGGATCTTCTGCTGCATCTCAATCGCCCGATTGGCGAGTTGGCCACCGTGGCAAAGATCACTGACGCGGAGCCCCACCAAGTCGCAGCCTCGAAGTTTGCTATCAAAGCTAAGGTTGAACAGAGCAAGCTTTATTGTGCGATGCTGCATTTGTAGCCGCACGCGGAGGGACCCGATGTCCTTGGGCTTGAAGGGAGCTTTCTGGCCGAGGATCTTACCCCAGTTTCAAGGAACACGTGCAAACGGGGTAGTAGAGGTAGCATCCATCATGGTTCTCCTGAAGTGGAAGAGGGTGACGCCTGTCCATCCGACGAGGCCCAGGCATACCTCGGCCTCAGGCTGATTCATGTGACCCGTTAGAGCTTCTTCACGCAGGTCGCAATAAGGTGATTCATGGGCGAAGCATTTGCGAAATATCCAAGAATATAGTTACGCTCAGCGGCCGGTAACGTCCGCGCTCCCATCGCAGACGCCCAACTTCTCCAATTGGAGGCTCCGGACTTTAGAATGCGTGCTCGGATGGCATTAAGCCCGAAGGTCTGATCCGGGATCTCCAGTACCTTCGCTGCGGCGATCTCGTATGCATCAGACCGCTCGTAGATTCCCATAACCAATCGCCCGAACTCATCGAACTCACCTAGGTGATCCTCAGCAATGACGGCCAGCCAAAAGAGCTGGTACTCCAGCAGTTTCGCATCCGAATCTAGCAGATCCGCGAAGCCTTCGGCGATGACGTCCCTATCGTCCGACGCCGCGACCAACTTGTACAGTTGCTTTGCGATGTTGGGAAAGCGAGCATAGAGCGTTGGAATTGACGCGGCGGGAACTGCGTCATATTCTTGGAGGATGCCGAGGATGAGTTCAACGTCTGCTTCGTCTGCTCGGGCATCGAGCAGCAGCTCTTCGAGCTCAGAAATCTTTTCGCCCGAGATCTCATCGTCGTAGTCATCCTCATCTTTGTCGTCTTGGTCTGACGAATCGCTGCCCGATCCGAAATAAGCACGAGGTTGCTCATCATCCAGAATTTCACTCAGCCGAATGCGAATTGCGGATGCTGAGTCGTTGACGGTCCCTAGGCCAAAATCGAAGCTTGTCTTCGCTACATTTACGTTGAGTCCGATACCACCAAACAATTCCTGAATTTTCAAGAAATCGTTCACGAGCGTCTCTCGGGAATCGTCAAACAGGTGGATGTCATCCATGAACCGCAAGGAGCATGCGGACTTGATTTCGCCGGAACTTTCGACGAAGCTCAAAAAGCTGGCCCCGATCATTTTTGTTGGGTACAGCCCATGCGGGAGGAAGTCGATTGATCTTCCAGAATTTATCTCTCGCATGAAGATAACGAACGCCTTTGCGTCCTCCTGGGTGATGTTCCTCAGCTTAGCAAACCAGTGGGCCAGGTCGTGGTGATAGATCGTATTGAAATACGAAGCGATGTCGAAACTGAGCGCATGTTTGAAATCGGCGCGCTTGATGTCGACAGCTTTGGTGTATTCACCGAATGCCTTGTGCACCGCGATCGGCGAGCCCTCCATAAATCGGTATCCAAACGACACTCGATCAGCTTTCCTGCGGCTGTCGAAGGCACGCCGATTGCGGTACACCAGGTCATAGATGAAAAAGGTGCAGACCGGATCAAGGACGATCGTCCTCCTAAGATGATGATTCGGCTTTACGGCGTGTGCGCGTTCCTGCCCGAGGAAATTGTAGGGCTCATCGCCCGGGAGGTCAGAAAGCGCTCGCCGTACGTACTCTACCAGTTCAGGCCCGGCATTTTCCATCATCAGTTTGTTGATCTTTAGCGGGAAAAGCGCGGACATAAAGTCCAGTTTGAAGAACTCGAAGGTATTCAAAGGTGGCCTCCAAAGTGTGATCAAGCCGGCGAAGCCTCGCTCAAACAAACTCCAGTTTACAGCGCACCTGGCCAGTCGCCTGACGCAGAAGGCTACAATGCGCGTGACGATCGCGGCAACCTCCAGGACAACGGCCTGAGCCGATTCCCCATTGCCGTCCTCGCAGCGCACACAGCGCTGGAGAGACGATGTCCCTCGGCGAACAGACATCCAATAACGATGATCAGCTCACGTAATCGGCCAGCCTATTCCTCACTAACTTTGCAGCGACCGCCGCATCACGCTCTTGGGCTCGTTGAACGACCGGTTGAACCCGCCGTCGACAGCCTGAGTTCGCGAGCCCGAGTTGCAATAACGCGGCGACTGCAAGCCCTGCGACGCTTTGTCGATTGCTCTGAGCGCAAGTACTTTGTATCAGTGCGGGTAATCCGCAATGTGAGCGCTGAGGTTGGAACCCGAAACCAGGTAGTGGTAGTGAGCGGCGCCGGTCGAGCTGTCATTCGACCTCGCCGCGCCAGAGGAAGCGTCGCTGCGAGAGGAGCCGCTTGCCTTTACCAATGCCGAACGTCGGGTTTTAGGAGATTGTTCAAAGCCGACTGACTGCTGTGGGTCGATTGCAGTCCTCTGTCATAGGTAAAGCCTGTTTCCAGAAGTAACTCATGCCCAAACTAGCTTTTCCCCTCCATCACTTGAGCAATTCCGCCGCTGCCGCCACCTGCTCATGCTTGAACGCCGGCGCAAAATCCGCCAGTTCCTCCGCCCGCAAGCCGACTTCCGGACTGAGCGCGACCTCGCGCCAGGTTGCCACCGCAGCGTAAACGTCCGCCAGAACGGCCAGGACTTCCTCATGCGTCAGCGAGAAGTAGGACGCACGCGCCAACAGCATCCGAACATCGGTGAGCGGGCCATCCTGCTCGGACAGCCACGTCTGGGATTCCCGCTCCTTGTCGGGAAACGGATTGATGTCGAAGGCGGGCGCCAGCCGCCACTGGCCATGTGCCACATGCAGGAAGCCGTGGTTTTGCAGATGGTCGTCCACGTTGGTGATCAAAAGGTTGAACAGCAGCCGGCGCCAGAGCTCGCGCACATCCTGGGTGGGAACATGACCGTGGGAGCGGATGGCATCGGCAATTTCCGTGTAGCTGCGGTCCTCCTCGCGCGAAGCCTGCAGCAACGAGGTGGCCGACTGGTAGGGAATGCGGCCACCGGTGTCATCGCGGTCGAAGCGGCGGATGACCGCCACCGGCACATCGGACAGCGCCACGATCCGAGCCGGCGCCGCCTCAATGCCGGCTTTGCCCGCCAGCTTCAGAGCCAACACCTCGCCGCGCGTGACGCTGCGGCTGTCGCCCACGCTGGGGAACTTGCCGATAGAGAGCCAGCCGTCCTCATCCACCATCGTGCACTTGGTCCGCATGCCGCCAAGCGAGGTTGCCCCGCCCTGCAAATAGCGCAAGTCCTCGGTCGTTTCCTGTCCGCGCTCGACTGCGCGGCTGGCCTGGAAGATATGCTCCATTTCGATCAGGGGCGGAGTTTTGCGCCCCCCTTTTCGGCACGGTGCGCTGCCAGGTGCCGCCCTGAATGGCGCAGGCGCAGTGCCCCGACACGGCTGAGGTCGTCGACCGCCAGCCGCTGTTGTCCGCTCACAGTGACTTCCTCGCGCAGCAAGCCGTGGCGCCGCGCTTTCCACAACAGGAGTTGTAGTATGTTCGGCGATGTCGCGGATCGGATGCGACGTGGATCTGCTGCTGCCCTGCCCCTCGGCTTTGCTTCCCCTGACCACCACATCTTACGCCTGGCGTCCTCCGACAGACGCCACGCGTATCCACAGGTTTTTCCTTTCGCCATGGATTCTGCATTCATCCTCCTGCTGACAGCATTCATCGTCTGGCAATTGCTTCGCGTGCGCTACCAGCGCGAGCGCATCGCCTTTCTCGGAAAACATGTCGCTGGCCTGCACCTCGAGCGGCACATGGAGACGCTAACCCTGGGCTACGCTCGCGCCATCCAGGAGCAGGACCAGAACCGGCAATTACAGATCCTCGAAACCTTCGCACCGGCCGAACGAGCCGCCGCCGCCCAGATCCAGACGCTGGCAGACGCCATGCAAAAGGCCGACCGTCAGGCCACCGCCATGCCAATGTTCTCGTTCTGCGTGCCCTATGCCGAGCGGCTTTTGCCCGTTGGTATGCGCGACTTTCGCCAGCTGCTGCAGGTGCATGCGCGCGGCTTTCTTTACGCAGCCGAGAACGAAGCCCAATGGGACCCGAAGACCCGCGCGTTTCACTTGTCGGCCGAGCTGTACCTCTTTCAGCACAGCTGCCACTGGTTCTGCAAGTCGCGCATGGTGGCCGACGCGCGGCTGCAGGTTCGCCACAAGCTGACGCCGCAGAAAGTGGTGGAATCGGTGTCAGAGGTGACGCGCGCGGGATACTTGCGGTGGTTGGAGGGCGGAGCGTAGGTAACGCCGGTTCAGCGTTGGCGAGGCCCGAGATCCAGTTCCACGAAATCCGCCCATGCCCCTGTGAGCTCGTCATTTGACAACGGCACGCCGGCAGCCGGATGGTGTTGCGCCACGAGCTGCTGCCAGGACCCGGGAGCGGCGGCATGCATTCGCCATGTGTCGGTTGCGGCAAAGGCCGCGAGCTCCTGGAACCATTGGAGCGCTGCCGGCGTGTCGGCCCGAAACAGGGGCGCATCGTCCAGATCGCTGAAAACGATTTGATCCACGCGATCTACCGGCCAACCGTCATCGGGCCATTGATGGGTCGAACGCACCAGAATCAGTGCCTGTAGAGCGGGCTCGCGCAGCCGATAGGCCGACGAGGCAACCTGCAACACCTTGCAGATCGGCTCGACCCCGTAGACCTCCCGATGCTGGTCGATATAGGCGTTTACGACTTCAGCTTGCGGTCGAGCGCCGCCTGCGCGAAAAAAGCGCTGGCCGTACGCAAGATGTCATTGGCACGACGCAGTTCACGGTTCTCTCGCTCCAGCTCCTTGATCCGACCGCGCTCGCCAGTGGTAACGCCTTCGCCCTGCCCGCTGCCGACTTCGTGGCGCTTGACCCAAGTTAGCAATGTCTGCGTCGAGCATCCGATCTTGGGCGCGATGGATTCGACCGCTACCCACAGCGATGGATACTCGCCTCGGTGCTCCTGCACCAGCCGCACGGCACGCTCGCGTACTTCAGGGGAAAACTTGTTCGCATTGTTCTTGCTCATGGCTCCATTCCCTCAAGAGTCGGAGCCTCCGCGATACCTGGGGCGGTTCAGGGTCAGATTTCAACCGGCGTTGACAACTGCACTGCCAACGAAGTTGGTGGCGGCCTTGCCGCTGCGCTCCAGCAAACGGGTTTCGATCTGCACCACCAGCACGTTGCGAGACCAATTGTGCTCAATGGCTTTGGCCGCGTACCACTTGCGGGTTTGCGGGCCGGCAGTTTATCCAGCAGCTCCAACTGGTGATACCACGGGAGTTTGTGCAAGCACCTCTTGCACAAACTCCGGCTCCGGTCATGCTTCGGCAAAAGCGCGCATGTACTTGAGATCGCGGGGTGAATAGCCCTTCATCTCGGGGAGAGCTGAGCGCAAGTCCTGCGACAGCCGCTCTATGACCTTTGCCCCCCAGCCCTGTTCGGCCTGCCTAGCCAGCGGTAACTGTTCGCCGTGTTCTAGCAAGCATTCTCTACATGCTTGAGGCGCTCATCGCGGACGATCGGGGATTCAGGAAAGGCTCAACCCCTGCTGTGCTGAAGCCGCCGCCGCGGAGTTCACCCCTGTAGTTCAAGCGCCTGATGCTGATAGGTGTCGACGGGCGTCTTTACGTAACTGATTCCCGGATTTCCAAGAATAGCAACTAGTAACCGGCACACCATCAGCTGCATTTGCAGCGTGGTGTTGCCCGGATCTGCCGCGGGTTGGTTGCCGCCGTAGAGTGAAAAGCCCAGCGGCCCATCGAAGAACAAGGCTTCGTGAAAGGTGTCGTTTCGGACGACGGATAGCGACGACGGCGTCGCCTTGTCGCTCCTGACCCAATCGGGTACGGGCATATCGAATTTTTCGCACATCCACTGGACACGATCTGCATGCGGCACAGAAGGCTTTTTCGCCTCCTTGACTTCGGCTAGTTTGAAGCAGGCGTCCAGCGCCATGTAAAGGTATTGGAACTGCTCGAATGGCAGGCTCTGCGGATACTGCGCCAGGAACAAGGCATGAATGACAGCCTCAACCCGCCTGGGCGCACGTGGATCGCCGCGTTCCGAGTCCAGGTAGTGCAGTGCCAGCTCGATGACGTCAACCACAGTGCAGCGAACCAGGGAGAAATCAACAAGCGTCCCAGGTTTGATAGGCGTCGCATCGAGAAAGCCCACCTCTGTTGTCGTCAGCCGCATGCCGATGAAGAAGGACAAACACCACACCACGAAATCGAGCTCCTCTCGGCTCCTGCCTTCATGAAGCGTCAGGACATGGGTCTTGGGCAGGCCGAAGACGCGGGCGTTGTACGGCATCGAATGAACGTTTCCGCTCATGAAGTCCCACTGCTCCTGCGCACCCGGATAGATCCAGTCCTTGAAGATATTGGGGTCCCCGGTAACGATGGCCACGCTGCTTGCATGATTAGGGAGCGTCTGGACAGAAAAGCGGCCGGTCGCGACGTCGCAGGGCTTGGGGTAGTAGCCAAACTCCATGGCAATCCCATGGGGTGGCGCTTTGGGTGGTTGCTCTAACACAGTACGGGCGGCCTCATAAACTTTGTTTCGTGAAATCATCTAGAACGACCATCTTCTTACCGAGCAATTCACGGTCATGCGTTGCGCGCCAAGTCGATGTCTTAGCTCAGCCGATGGCGGTAACGGAACATCAGTACCGTTCCGCCACCCAGGGTGCAGAACGGATCCGTGATGCCACCGTATCAGCCGATTTCGTCGATCAGCGCCAGCGCCCGCGGGAACAGCTTTTCCCACGGACCGATGGGTAATGCTTCGGAATTCATGCCCACAGCGTGCGACGGTGCACGGACAAAGATCCGGCCAGCTTCGCCACACATTGCGCCAGACTTGCTTTGGCGGTTGGTGCGTATGCGAGGCAGCTTCCTCCGCGGCCATGACGATGAGAGGTAAGGGGGCTTCGTCCAGCAAATGAGTCAGGTGCGGAACAAATGAAGAAGGCACTTCACCACTCGCCAGGGCTTGCTCCAGCGTCTCGGGCGCCAGTTCTTGTGCATAGCTAACCCTGGCGGTCTTGGCCACCATCCACAGTCCGCGCTTCTTGCGCCGCCCCTGGGGATCCAACTTAGGACTGTCCAGGCCCAGTTCAGAGCGCCGGGTCTGCACAGCATGGCGGATATCGATGAGATTCAGGACAGATAGAAAGCAAATAACTTGTCTGAGATTTTTGACATATTCCGCCTGCCTGCCATGACCTGCCAGAACCGGATCCGTCGGCCCGATCTGCCTCCCACGCCGCCATGGCTCTTATCTGCCGAAATATCAGGCAACTAGCGGTAATATCGTGGCTTGGCGTAACAGGGCGTAATGCATGTTACGGCGGGGCACCACAGGGGATTCCATGGACGAGACACAACCGCAAGGTTCGGCCGTCGCTGCCGAACTGAAGATAGACGTAACCCTGATCGCCAAATTGAACCTGGCGGACTTTCAGAATGCGGTTCCACTGGTCCGGGACATCTGGCTGATCAACGAAACCGATCAGGCCCATGAGCACGTCGAGCTAGTCCTGACGTCCGATCCGCCTTTTCTTAAGCCGCGCCGTTGGCGGATTGATGCGCTGGCAGCGGGCTCCCGATATCCCATCCGCGATCTGGATGTGAACCTGGACGGCGGACTGCTGGCTCGGCTGACCGAAGCCGAGACAGCCACAGTCTCTCTGGCGTTGCGTTCCGTTAACGCGGATGCGTCCACCCCTGCCCTAGCACAGCGCGACAGCCATCTGGAGCTGCTGCCACGCAATCAATGGGGCGGCATCTCGCATCTGCCGGACTTGGTCGCCGCCTTCGTCCAACCCAATGATCCGGCCGTGGATCGGCTGCTCAAACGAACCGCCGAGGTGTTGCGTCAGAACGATCGCAACCCCGCACTGGATGGCTACACCGGAGGCGCCAAGCGCGCCTGGGAACTGGCCTCGGCCCTCTGGGGGGCCACGACTGGCATGCAACTCGACTATGCCCTGCCCCCCGCCAGCTTCGAGCAATCGGGCCAGAAGGTGCGCAGCCCCAGCCAGATCGAAAGCTCGGGCCTGGGAACGTGTTTCGACCTTACGTTGTTGTTCTGCGCCGCACTCGAGCAGGCAGGCTTGAACCCCCTGCTGATCTTCACCGAGGGCCATGCCTTTGCCGGTGTCTGGCTGCAACCGGAGGAGTTCTCCACCACGGTCGTCGACGACGTCACCGCTTTGCGCAAGCGCCTCAGGCTAAAGGAACTGGTGCTGTTCGAGACCACCCTGATCACCCACCACCGTCCCACCGTTCCCTTCAGCTATGCCACCGAACGCGGTGCCCAGCAGGTTGACGAATCTCAGGATGCGGGATTTCGCCTGGCCGTGGACATCCGCCGGGCGCGGCTGCAGCGCATCAAGCCATTGGCCAGTGCAGAAGCGGGAGTTGGTGCGGTGCCAGACAGTGCAGCGACGCCGCCTTCACCCGCCGTACCAGTGATCGAAGACGCGCCTGACCTGCCCGACAGTGCGCCAGCCAATACAGAAGACGCCAGCCAATTCGATCCCAAGGACCGGCTCCTTCGCTGGCAGCGCAAGCTGCTGGACCTTTCGCTGCGCAACAACCTGCTTAACTTCAAGGCCGGCAAGAAGGCACTCAAGCTGGAAGCACCGGACCCCAGCACGCTGGAAGACCTGCTGGCCAGCGGCCAGTCCCTGAAGCTGCGCCCGCGCCCGGACCTGATGGACGGCGCCGATCCACGCGATCAGGCCATCTACGAAGCCCGTGAACACGAGAACGTGCGCCGTGCGCACGCGCTGGAAGCCCTGCAGAAACGCGAGGTTTTCGTTGGCGTTCCCGAAACCGAGCTCGACTCACGTCTGGTTGATTTGTTTCGCAGCGCTCGCACGACCTTGCAGGAAGGCGGCGCCAACACGCTTTATCTCGCGCTAGGCTTCCTTTCCTGGACCCGAGACGACCGTGACGGTCAGCGCTACCGTGCCCCCTTGATTCTGGTGCCAATCAGCCTGCAGCGCAAGAGCGCTCGCTCGGGCTTCACACTCAGCTTGCACGACGATGAGCCCCGCTTCAATCCGACCTTGATCGAAATGCTGCGCCAAGACTTCGAACTGAACCTGGGCACGCTCGAAGGCGAACTGCCACGGGACGATGCCGGCCTGGATGTCGCCGCCGTTTGGAAGGCTGTCGGCCACGCCATCAAGGACATCAAGGGTTGGGAAGTGACCGAGGACGTGGTGTTGTCCATGTTCTCGTTTGCTAAATATTTGATGTGGAAAGACCTGGCCGAGCGCAGCGAGCAATTGCGCGAGAACCCGGTCGTGCGCCATCTGCTGGACACCCCGCGCGATGCCTATCCACCAGGCGCGCCATTCCCGCAGGTGCGCGAACTGGACCAGCACTTCGACCCCAAACAGGTGTTCTGCCCCCTGCCGGCGGACTCCTCGCAGTTGTCAGCAGTGCTGGCTGCCTCGCAGGGCAAGGACTTCGTCCTGATTGGCCCACCGGGAACCGGCAAGAGCCAGACCATCGCCAACCTGATCGCCCAATCCCTGGCACAGGGCCGACGCGTCCTCTTCGTATCCGAGAAGATCGCGGCGCTGGACGTCGTCTACCGGCGCCTGCGCGAAATCGGCCTGGGCGAGTTCTGCCTGGAGCTGCACTCGAGTAAGGCCCGCAAACTCGACGTACTGGCGCAGCTGCAATCGGCCTGGTCCAGCAGCGGCCAAGCTGATGCCGAGCAGTGGCGGGCTGAAGCCGATAAGCTCAAACGCCTACGCGATGCGCTGAACATCTATGTGGAACGTCTTCACCAGCGTCGCCGCAACGGCTTGAGCCTGTTCGATGCCATCGGAACCGTCAGCGCGGAACTTGACGTCCCGACACTCCCCTTGGCCTGGCCGTCGGCCGATCAGCACGATCTTGCCGACATCGAACAGTTGCGCAGTGCCGTGGACCGCCTGGAAGTCAATGCACAGGCCATCGGTCATGCCGCGCTGGCTCAGCACCCCTTGGCGCCGGTCGGCCAGGGAGACTGGTCGCCCACTTGGCAACAGCAACTGATCGCTGCTGCCCGTGATGTGCTTCCCGCCGCCCAGGCGACAATCGAGTCCGCCCACGCGTTTACCCAGGCCATCGGCCTTCCCTCGCTCACATTGACGCCCGAAACCTGCGAAGCGCTGCTGCTCCTTGCCCAACGCCTGCCCCTAGCGGCGGGACACGATTGGCGCTTTGTCCTGCGGCCCGACGCACGCAGCCTGAGCCAACGCTTGCAGGAAGGCGCGGCACTGGTGCGCCGCCATGCCGAACTGAATGCGCAGCTCTCCGAACCATGGTGTGCTTCTAGCGTGACTGCTGGCAACGACGAGTTCGACGCTCTACTCACCCAGATCGCGCAACACCAGGCGGCGCTGTCGGCCCCTTATGACGAATCCATCGAACAACTCGACATCGCCGAGCTGCAGCGCATGTGGGAACAGGCCGTACAGTCGCTCTGGCCCAGATCCTGGCTGGGCAAACGCAAGATTGAGGCGCAACTGTCCAGCGCCACCAAAAGTGGGGCAAAGCCCGAAGTTGCCAACGATCTGCAGCATTGGAGCGCCATATTCGCCTTGCGTCAGCAGCTTCAGGACGACATGAAGCAAGCACTTGCCGCCCTGGACGACTTGCGAGAGTCCACCGCGGGCTTGTGGAAAGGTCTCGCCACCAACCTGGATGACCTCGAACAGGCCTGCCAGCTCCGAGACGATCTGGCAGCCGTGCTGGCCCGCCTGGCCACTACGCCCGAACAGATTTCTGCCTGCAAGGCACCGCTACATACGTTATTGGGCGATGCCAATGCACTGCTGGAGCCAGGGGGTCGAATCGCGCTGGCCGGCGCCCGATATTTGGAGAAATGGGAACAGCTGCTACCCCGGCTCGAGGCACTGGCGGCAACCGGACATTTTGCCGAGGTCGCTCAGACGCAGTGGCAGTCCCTGTCACTCGACGGGCTGATCGAGCAAAGCCAGTCCATCGTGCGCGCCGAACAGGGGCTGCGCAGCTGGTGCGCCTGGCGCCAGGCGCGGGACGAGGCGCTGGCACTCGGGCTGGCCACCCTGGTCCAGGGCATCGAGCAAGGCCAGGTCGGCCGGGACCAGGCACGCCGAACCTTCGAGACCAACTACGCGCGCTGGTGGCTCAACGCCGTGGTGGATCACGAGCCAGCCATCCGCGGCTTCGTCAGCGCCGAGCACGAACAGCGCATCCGCGATTTCCGCGAACTCGACGAGCGCTTCACCGCCCTGACGCGGGACTGGCTGCGCGCCCGCCTGTGCGCCGACCTGCCCTCCCTGGACGACGTCAGCCGCAACTCCGAATGGGGGCTACTACGGCACGAGATGGGCAAGAAGCGCGCGCATCTGCCCTTGCGCGAACTGATAGCCCAGATTCCCGAGGCGCTGACCAAACTCACGCCCTGCCTGCTGATGAGCCCGCTGTCCATCGCACAGTACCTCCAGGCCGAGACCAACGCCTTCGACCTGGTGATCTTCGACGAAGCCTCACAGATCCCAGTCTGGGATGCGATCGGCGCCATCGCCCGCGGCCGCCAGGTGGTGATGGTCGGCGACCCCAAACAGTTGCCGCCGACTTCCTTCTTCGACCGCACCGAATCCGGGCTGGACGACGAAGACGTCGAGGTCGACCTGGAGAGCATCCTCGACGAGTGCATAGGTGCCAACCTGCCAACGCGGAATCTGAACTGGCACTACCGCTCCCGACATGAAAGTCTGATCGCGTTCTCCAACCATGCCTACTACGACGGCGGACTGGTCACCTTTCCTTCCCCCGTCACCAATGATCGCGCGGTCAGCTTGCAATTGGTGTCGGGTGCCTATCAGAAGGGAGGCACGCGGACCAACCCCGCAGAGGCCAAGGCGCTGGTCGCCGATGTCGTGGCACGGCTGACGACCCCCGGTTTCCGAGAAAGCGGGCTCACGATTGGGGTGGTCACCTTCAATGCCGAGCAGCAGAAGCTGATCGAGGACCTGCTCGACGACGCACGACGCAAGGACCCACGTCTGGAGCCCTACTTCGCCGAGGACGAGTTGGAGCCGCTGTTCGTCAAGAACCTGGAGAGCGTGCAGGGCGACGAGCGCGATCTCATCTATTTCTCCATCACCTACGGCCCGGACCCCGCAGGCCAACTGGCCATGAACTTTGGTCCGCTCAACCGCCAAGGTGGCGAACGCCGGCTCAACGTGGCTATTACACGCGCGCGTCACGAACTGCGTGTATTCGCCAGCTTCCGGGCCGAGCAGATGGACCTGGCGCGCACCCAGGCCATCGGCGTGCGCGACCTCAAACACTTCCTGGAATTCGCCGAACGAGGTGCCCGTGCGCTGGCAGAAGCCAACCGCGGCAGCCTGGGTGGCTTCGAGAGTCCCTTTGAACAGGCCGTGGCCACAGCCCTGGCCCGGCGCGGCTGGCACGTCCAGCCGCAGATCGGCGCCTCCTCGTTCCGCGTCGACCTCGGCATCGTCGATCCCGACGCGCCTGGACGCTACCTGGCCGGTGTGGAATGCGATGGCGCCACCTACCATCGCAGCGCCACCGCACGCGACCGCGACAAACTGCGCGAGCAAGTCCTGCGCGGCCTGGGATGGGACATCGTGCGGGTCTGGTCCACCGATTGGTGGATCGATTCGGCCGGCACGCTCGACCGACTGGATGCCCGGCTGCAGGCTGTGCTCGCGGCCCAGCGCGAGCGGCGCGTCGAAGAGGCCCAGCGCGCAGCCGAGGCCGAGCGCGTGGCGCAAGCGGCCATCGCGCAAGCTATGGTGTCAGCGACGAAGCCAGACGAGGACACGGCAGCCCCTATCCAGGGTGCGGACCCGATCGCACCGGAAGTCGCCACTACAGCTCGATCACAGCAAGTCGAGGACGTCTTTGCTCGCCAGGTCTTCGCGGAAGCAGCCCATGCCGATGCTGAAGAAACAACGCCACCGGAAGCCTCGCTCTATCGGATCACCGATCCCACCGAAGCTGTCGCCGGCGCCAATCCCGATCGCTTTTTCGACGGTGAGTACAACGACATCCTGTCGGCCATGATCGCCCATGTCGTCGATCAAGAAGGCCCCGTGCTCGACGCCCTGCTGGCCCGCCGCATCGCCCGCGCCCACGGCTGGCTGCGTACCGGCGCACGCATCCGAGAGCGCGTTTTCCAGATCGCGCGCGCCCGCTACCGAACGACCGATGAAGAGGTCGGCACGTTCTACTGGCCCGAACATCTTGATCCTGCTGCAGAGCCTCCCTTCCGCGGCCCCGCCGACGAGGACAGCGTCCGGGCGGCTAACGAGATCAGTCTTCCGGAACTGGCTTCTCTGGCCCGTGCCGTGATCGCGCAAGGGACGGAAGGCGAAGCCGTGTATTACGCAATGGCGCGGAAACTGGGCCTTCAGCAACTGCGGGCCTCCAGCCGAGTACGCCTGGAACAAGCCGTGCATTCGACAGGACATTAGGCAGACGTTCGCAGGAGGAGGTCACCAGCCAGTGCCAGACACGGGATCACTCCCACTCGATGATCGATAGCGGACCAAATTCGTTTTATTTCAATCTCTTGAAGGCCTCTGTCGGCTCAGTGCCATGAAGAATACCATTCTGGATCCACGCCAAGCGTACAGCTAGAATATTGTGCGGCCTCCCTGTTGGCTTGCCGTTTCGTTCTATGTCGGCTCGATGCTGGAGATTCGGCAATCATCTTTTCGTGTGAGCAACGCATTCGCAGGCAATCACTGCGGTTTCGATTGGCGAAGAGCGTTTCCAAGGCGGCTCCGTTCATTGATGTCCTATGGTACCGAGTCGGCGAGATTCCCCGAGTGCTCACTGGCCGAAGGAAGCGGCAAGCGACCTGACCGCTTGAGCTGCCTCGCCCAGAGCCTTCAGCGTCTCTAGGCCCTGCGCCCCGTCGAAGGTGTTCACCTCCAGCCCGCGAAGGTTGAAGTACTCGTAGGTGTATGCTCCCTTCGGACTCCCGGCAACGACCGTATATTTGACGATTACCGCCTCATCTACCTCTTGGGCGAAGCGCGACAGGTGTTCACGGTACAAATCAAAGTTGGGGTGGATGAAGCGGTAAGTCGCCCCTTCTTGAAGCAATGAAGCGTCGTCCAAAGCCACGACGAAATCAGTCCGATTCTTCTTGTATTCCATGTTGCACCGCTTGCAGGCGATGCCCAGGTTCCAGATCGTGTAAGACAAGGACCGGTAGTCAGCGACCGATTTAGGCAGCACATGCTCCCTATCTGTCATGAATGGGCCGCCGCCATGGAGATTGACCCGGCAGTAGCAACATTTGTTGCCGTGGCGCGCGAGATGATAGTCGCGAAGCTTCGTCTTGACGCTAGCTATCGCGGTGGATTGTGTGCCACCCGGATTCCAGTTCCACGGATCGGCGCTCGCAAGGGCGGACGTCACCACACTCTGCTCATCAGGGGTTAGCACAAACGCATCGAGCGCAGGCAAGTATCTATCGACTATCACTGATCGCCCTCATCCTGCCCGGCCTCAACCTTGTCAAGAAGCACGCGCACTGCCTTGAAAAATTCCCGTTGTCGCTCGTCAAAGCTCTCGCCCTCCATCCTCTCAATGAGCGCCAGTACCTCCTCCTTCCTCACCTCCCCTTTTTCGAAACGCGAGACCTCGTCAACGATCTCCTCGCTGACGAAATGGTTTGCCGGCGTCACAACCTCGAAGGCACGCCACAGTAATTCCTCGATGCTACCCGGCGAGCTGCCTAAGCGGTCAATCAGCAAACGCTGCGGGCGGCCATTCCGAACCTCGAACACTGATACGAGCTCCGGACTGTCCGCAAGGGCCCCCGAGACCACGAGCGGGGCATGGGTGGCGACGATGATCGTCGCATTGCGGTAGTTCAAGGCAGTCATGATCCTCTCGATATACTCACGCTGCCACTTGGGGTGCAAGCTGTTCTCGGGCTCATCGATGATGACGATTGGATGCTCGCCCGAGTTTGCGATCAGGAACAGAAGCGACGAGATGAGCGCGAGCTGTCCAGAACTCGCATGCTGTATCTCGATAGCGTCGCCATCATCGACCCGCTGTAGATAAACTCGAATGCCACGCAGGACATTCCAGACGCGCAACCTCGATTCGAGCTTCAGCACAGATGCGAACTCTCGCGCGCGGCTGAATTCCAGAACCTTCTCAGACGCATCAATCCAGATGGGCTCTAATGGATCGTGTCGCCGCAGAAACGCCAATGCCAGTTCCACATCCGCCCGCTCCGGACCGTCCACCTCATCCAGCAGCGAACCATTCTCCTGGATACTGTCGAATTCGTGACCGGACGGCCCAGGCTGCTGCCTGATTTCATCAAGCGTTCTGCCGTAGAGAGCGGACCCCTCCAAGCGGAAGGCGAAGCGCGCGCGGTAGCCACAGTATTCGAGTGTGGAACTGATCTGATAGAACGCCGCGCCGGACCCTGCAAGCGACTGTGCAACTGCCTTCTTGACAATGACCCGCGGGGAACCCGCGGTCTTTCCGACCGAAATGCGCCGCGCGCCGCGTAGGCCTGCAAACCGATCGTGAGGGGTGTTACACACGATCACGACGTTGCGATCGCCGCAGTGCGATGCAGCCACGTCACGAAGAAACGAACTCTTGCCTGATCCGTTTGGTCCAACGAGTATCGAAACCGACTCCCGTGTCGGGCGATGAATATCAAGGCCGAGGTAGCCTATCGTTACCATGTGGCTCCTCGCCAAGCGTCGACTATCATCAAAACCAATCACCTTTTTTTATCGGCTTGCCCCGTTAAACGGCAGCCCGCATAACTCTTAGTTTTGTACGAGACTGAACAACGTCTCAGACTGTGGTGCTATAAAGGCGTTTCTGGGTTTAGCAGAAGGGACGTGCGCGGTCAGCAGATCTACCCCGCCCGGTTCGCTGCCTTTTCCGAGCTGTTGAGTTATAGGAAGATTTCTTCTTCCCACTTCACCCGATCAATGGTCAAAATAGAACTATATAAATCGATATACGTGACCCCCTCCCACGAACTGGACAAGTTCATGCTAGAGAAACCGGCGAGTTAGGGTGAACTGCAAACTGCTTGGCAAATAGTGCTGGCGGGGTGTCGGCCAGCGACGAGTGGGGCCGGAAATCATTGTAATCCTGCCTCCAGTTTTCGAGCTTGCGGCGTGCGTCATCCAAAGACATGAACCACGTCGTATTCAGGCATTCATCACGCAGACTGCCGTTGAATGACTCAATGAACGGATTGTCTGTGGGCTTGCCTGGACGAGAATAATCTAGCACCACCCCATTCTCGTACGCCCACTTATCGAGTGCCAACGATACGAATTCGGGGCCATTATCGGCTTGGATACGACGAGGTAGCATCGCGCGCTCTGCCACGACGCGGGTTAATGCCTGTACGACATCCTGCCCCGTTAATGACTGGCCTGATTCAATGGCAAGACATTCGCGGGTGAAGTTGTCCACAAGAGTCAACGCTCGGAACCGCACGCCATTGAACAAAGCATCCGAAACAAAGTCCATGCTCCAGCTCTGGTCAGGCGCGATCAACGTCGGTCGCTCCAAGCGATGGGCTGCTGCCTTGCGACGATGGGGTCGTTTGCTGCGCAGATTCAAGCCTTCCTCCTTGTACAGGCGGTAGATGCGCTTGTGATTGACGTGCCAGCCGTCGCGACGAATGAGCACGTAGATGCGCCAGAAGCCGTACCGCACGCGGGTACTGGCGATCTCATGCATGCGCACTTTGAGCGGTGCATCAAGCACCTTGGGCTTAAGCTTCTGGTACCAACCCGCCCGGCTCTGCTGACAGACCTGGCAGGCCCGGTTCACACTCACGCGGTAGCGTTCAATCAGGTGGCCGACGAGCTGCTTGCGCTGCGCCGGCCTTAGAGCTTTTTTCTCAGCACATCCTGCAGCATCACCTTGTCCAGCGACAAATCGGCGACCAGCTGCTTGAGCTTCTTGTTCTCGTCCTCGAGCTGGCGCAAACGCCGCAACTCGCTGACCCCGACACCCGCGTACTTCTTCTTCCAGGCGTAGAAGGTAGCCTGCGAGACGCCAACCTTGCGACAAACTTCCTCGATCGAGACACCTGTATCGGCCTGATGCAGTGCAAACGCAATCTGCTCTTCGGTGAATTTGGACTTCCTCATGGCGCGCGCCCTCCTTGGGCCGTAGTGTCGCCGGAATTCTCCAGTTATGGGTTGTCCAGTTTCTTGGGGTGAGGTCATACGTTACCAAATAATTCTATGGCCGCGCTAGCAGCGATACTATTCTCATCCTCTCAGCAATGCGTTGACCCCGAAATTCAGGGCAGCCTCGCAGCGCCCTGGCGCTGCCGAAGGCTGTCCGCCCAGGCCGCCAAGGCCTCAATCTCGGCCGTCAGGGCTTCTGGCCTCGGCAGAGGGCGGTTCAACGCAGCGGCGGCGCTGTGCAGCAGCTCGGAACAGCGGCCAAAGCCGTCACGCATGACCTCGCAGTCGGGAACCGTGATCGCGGTCAGCTTGACCAACCCTGGCGTCTTCACTTCGTTGGACAGTCGCCGGATGACGTGCCCGACAGCTTCTTCAACCGCGATCTCCCACGTATCGCGCAACGTTGCGGCGATGGATTTGACGGACTTTCGCCACTCGTCGTGATTGCCTTGCTCGAAATGGTAGCGTTCACCCGCAAGCTGATTGCTCAGACTTGTGGTGATGTCACTGACCCGACGTGCTTTGAATGGCGGCTCGCTGCGGCAGAAGCCTGCCTTGTCAGCACCCCGGCTGATGGAGCTAATCGCAACCGGCGGCTTAGGCTGCGCATCGTCAGCCGCGCGATTCAGCTCGAACAGGAACGCAAGGTCATGGGTGAATACGATGACCTGGCGATGAGCGGCCTCAGCAACCAGGCGTTTAGCTACGGCCTCCCGGTGCATGTGGTCGAGCGAGGAGACGGGATCGTCAAAGACGATGCCGGACTTGTTTTCGGTGGTGGCGAGTTCGGCCATGAACGCGGCCAAGGCAACGCAGCGATGCTCGCCTTCGCTCAAGACCTGTCCCACCGCAGCCGTGGGCTTCCGTGTAAGTGCGACCTTGAAGCGAGGGATGCCCTGAACGCTGTTTTGCTGCCGAAGCTCAACAGCGAGGCCAGCAATCTCGAAGCTCGCCACCTCACGAGCAAATTGCGCACGTAGCGCGTCCGTCACCAAAGCCTGAGCGATCTCCGTGCTCTTTGTGGTGACGCGGTTGGTAGCGGTGTCCCGCTGGGCCGCCTCAAGCCGTGCGATTTTCTTCTCGCGTTCGATTTCGGCGAGAACATCAGCTTTGATGCCACCAAGCCATTGCCGATCCGCAAGCTCGGCCTTTTCGCCAAGCAAGGCGGCGCGGGCTGGAGAGCCAGCCTCCGCGGCAAGGACGTTCGCCCGAGTCTCAATGCCCGCTGCTTGATCGACCAGCGCCTGAGGCGAATATTCCGTAACGGGCACGTCAATAGCGGCGCTTGGATTTGCGTGGCGTCGCCTGATCTGGCGATGACGCCACAGGGCGCGAAGGGTCGCGCCCCTGATCTCCATCGCCAAGGCATCCTGGCGCAGTTCGTCGCGGACGGTTGCCACAATGTTCGCCAACTCGGCCAACGAAACAGCCTCACCCTTGAACGTTGCCAGCGCCCTGTCGTATGCGACGCGCGCAGCGTCGGCACGTTGCTGGCTGTCGTCGCGAACAAAAGCCTCAAAGCGATTGAGCCGATCAGCGGCGACGGGCGTCAATTCCTGCTGGCAAAGCACGCATACGCTGCCGGGGTCTGTGACGGGGAATCGCCGTTCGGGATAGGCTTCCGCGTCAGAAAATGCTCGGGCACTGGCCCATAGCGCCTGCCAAACCTCCGACCCAATCTGCGGCAACGGTTCGTCGCGGAAAAGCGCACTGGAAGCAGCTTCTGCCGCCCGGCGGGCGGCATCGCTATCAACGGCAAGGCGGCGCAGGTTATTGGCGGAATCGTCGCTGATTGAAGCAAAGAGCCGATCCAGGCGCGCAATGTGCCCGTCAACCTTGGCCTTCATCGCCGCAAGCTGGCGCGCCGCGCGAGCCGGATCACCTGCCAGGTCCGCCGTGAGCTGCGCCAATCGGTCTTGCTCTGCTTGCGTGAGCGTTGTCAACGCTTCGACCGTCGCCGGCGCAGTGTTGGCGGTGATTCGGGCCATGAGCTTGCCGACCGCTGTGTCCCGGCTGCATGCCGGGGCCCTGATCGCTTCGGGCGTTTGCGCCTTTATCTGCGCGATCTCGGCTGCCAGCTTATCCTTGACCGACTTGCAGAGCTGCGCCAGCGCACCTAGCAGCTTGAGCGGAAACGGCGTGTAAGCCACGTCATTCGTATCGTCCACGTGGACGTTCGCGGTACGGGAATCGAACACGCTGATGCCTGAAAGCGCGTTGTCGGCAGCCTGACCAAGCTGCCAAGCGCAAGTGCGGTTCTGACCGCTGATCGCGTATTCAATCGTGGCGCTCGGCGTGCCTGGTGCAGCGTCATAGATGTCGGGGGCGATCTCCTCGGCTCGGCCAGGCATACGGGCGCGACATACCTTCTTGAGAATCCGCGCGTAGCCGGATTTTCCCGATCCATTGTCGCCATAGATGATCGTCAAACCGACACGGTGGAGCGTCAGCCTTTGGTCGGGAGCCAGGGCATTGACATGCAGGACTCCATGCACCTGTCGCAGATAGACTTCCCCCTGATCGCGGTTCGGGCCGCGAAGGTGCCCCGCTTCCAGCGGGACCGCCGGATTGTCGCCCTTGCAGATGGAAGCCAGCTCGTCGATCTCGGCCGGCTCCAGGGCCGCTTGCGTTGCAAGTCGGCGCAGTGCGTCGCGTTGCCAGCCGGGACTATCAGCAGACCACGCAAGGATGTTGGCGAGCGCCTCTGCTTCCGTTGTCATACACCTTCGCCTCTCGGTTCGCGCCCGCTATCTGTACCAGCCTTCTCCAGCTGCCTGCTCACGGCCTCGGATAGCGTCTCGCCGGGCTGCCAGCCGAACAGATCGCGGATGCTCGCCGTTCGCGCATGGCCCGGCGGCACGAACTCGTAGCCAGCGGCGGTCAACTCGGCCGCCACGTCCTCGGTGATGAAAAACGGCTCGGCCTGGTCTTCCTGATGGGGCTTCGTCATGCTGCTTCCTCCTGGCGTTCATCCTGGCAGGCGGCCAGGGCTATTCATGCATTTGGGCTGTCCTATGCCTTCACCAGCTTCGCGGCACTGGGATCGTAGGTGTAGCCGGTGATGCTGCCATCCTTGATGCGCGCGACGGCCTCGTCGATCACGAACAGCGGAACGAGAAACCATTCCTCGGGCTGCACGGGGTGACCAAAGCGGTCGTTGATGGTGATGCTCAATCGCGCGGATGCGAACAGCCTGTGGAACAGGTTCTCCATCCGGGTGCGGTTGATGCCCGCGAGCTTGTAGGTCGCCACCACTTCGACCTTCGCCAGCAGGTAGGTGGAGTCGTGTTCGGCGTTGGCAATGCGCGTCTCCACCCTGCCCCCGGTCACGCCCATCTTGTGAATGATGTCGCGGTGCTGCGCGACATAGGGATGATCGGAGAGGGAGCGCAAGACGTAGATCGTGCCGCTTTCGACATCATCGGCCTCAAGCTCACCGCCGAAAGAGAGTTGCCCGCTCTCGGGCGAGGCCAGCCGCCGCGCGGCGGGGTCGTTGTAGAATGCTCGCTGGAGCGAGCGCAGCAGCAGATTGCTTTCGGTGCCGTTGGAGAAGATGAGGCGCAGGCGGCGGTCCACTTCCCCGGCGGTGGTTTTCAGCGGTTCGCCGACCTCTGCGACGTAGAGCGTGATGCCATCGAGAACGAAAAAGTCCCCGGCCTCAATCGCGCGGCGGCCCGCCTCTATGGGCTGGGATTGGCGTAAGCCGGTCTTGACTTCCGTCCCTACGCGCTCGAACAGTGGTTTGAACGCCTCGAAGTCTTCGCAAGGCTTGCGATCCGCGATCTCCTCGGCGGCGCGCTTGTCGGCGCTGGTGCGGACATGGCGTAGGACCGTGATGTCGTCCGCGTCGGCTACGCCCGCCAGCTCGGCGGCCAGGTCGTCGATGTCGATGGCTTCGTCTGCCGAAGCGGCAACGGTAGGCGCCCCAGCAAGCAAGCTCTGATGGTCCAGCGGCTCCAGCAGGGCGCGGCAGTCCGGGAGCGCGCGCAAACGGTCCAGACGCACGGCGTAAAGGCGCTCGAATATGTCGCGGTCTTCACCGTGCTGCGGCGCACGGCCGTGCTTTTCGGTGAAGCGTTGGATTTCCTCGAAGCCCGCGATGACGCGCTCCTCACTGGCCGGCCGTCCGCCCTTCTTCTCAGGCGGTGCGAACTCGGCAAGCTCCGCAGCGAGTTCGTCAAGATCGGAGTTACTCATAGCGTCCCTCCGCCTTGAAGCGCATGAAAGCGGCAGCGCCTTCGGCCATGCGTCGCTCCCAGGCATCCTGAGAATCGAGCGTCGGAATGCGGCCGCGCTCCTTCTTGAACTGGACGGCGCGCACGGCCATCTCCTTCGCCTCGTCCGGCGTCAGGCTCGTGCGCTTGGCCGAGATGGCCGCCGCGACCTGCTTCAAGCTGTCCTCGCTCATGGTCTTGGCAAGGATGGCGTAGGCTTCCCCGAAGGGGTTGATGCGGTCGATCAGGTCGATGTCCAACTCGCGCATGTCCATCGCGAAGCGGCGCACGCCGTCGATCAGGGCGGTGTTGGGCGGCCCATCGCTCTCGCCTTCGGTGACAAGCCGCTTGGCCTGCTGCGTGAGGTTGAGGGCGGCGATGGCGTGCTGGCGCACGGCCTCCTGATCTTCGGCGACAAGCTCGGGATACTTGTCCTTGATGATCTTGCCCATGCGAACTTGCGTCAGCTCCTCGGGCACCAGCTCCTCATCGAACAGGCCACGCTCGATGGTGGGCTTGTCCTGCACGAAGGCCGCGATGACTTCGTTCAGGTCCTCCTGACAGATTCGCGCTGCCTCCTTGCTCTTGGGATCGGCGAGGCCCTTGATCTCGATTTGGTACGCCCCTGTCTGCTCATTGACACCGACATTGCAGCGGTCCGCGTCGTAGCCACCTTCCCCGTAGTCAAAGCCCGGCGTCGGGCCGCTTTCGGGGTTCTTGGGCTTGAACTCGAAGCGTGGAGCAAGAACCTGCTCCATCAGCAGGCTCGCCGCGATGGCCTTCAACGTATCGTTGACGGCCTCGGTGACAGCATCCTCGGCTGCATCCGGCTCGGCGATCAGGTTGGTGAACCTCGCGCGGGTCTTGCCGGGCGCGTCGCGGGTAGCTCGGCCGATGATCTGCACGATCTCGGTCAGGCTGGCGCGGTAGCCCACGGTCAGCGCATGTTCGCACCAAATCCAATCGAAGCCTTCCTTCGCCATGCCCAACGCGATGATGATGTCCACATGGTCGCGGTTGTTCTTCTGCGCCGGGTCTTTGAGCGAGGCGGACACGCGGTCGCGTCTGGTGGCATCGTCATCGACGAGATCGGCGATCCGCAGCACGCGGCCATCGGGGCGCTTGACACGTTGGAAGCCGGTCGCAGGGTCGATGCCTTGCCATTCACCCAGCGCCTCGATGATGTGCTCCACTTCCCGCATCTTGTCCTTCGTGCTCTCGCGCGAATTGACATTCGGGATGTGAATGATGGTCTTCTCGGCGGGATCGAGGACATTGAGGATGTCATCGACGTAAGGCCCGCTGTAGAAGAAGTAGCCGATGTCGAGTTGCTTGAGGTACTCGTAGCCGTTGAGCTGCTCGTAGTAGGTGTAGGTGACGGTATCGAACTTCGACTCATCCTGCGGTGCGAGCACGGCCTCGGCGTCGCCACGGAAGTAGGAGCCGGTCATGGCAACGATGTGCGTCTTGCCCCGCGCGAAGAACTGCCCCAGGTGCAAGCCGAGCTTGTTGTCCGGGTTCGCTGAAACGTGGTGAAACTCATCGACCGCGATCAGGCGGTCGTCGAACGCCTCTACGCCGTAGGCATCGACCGCGAAGCGGAAGGTCGCATGGGTGCAGACCAGCACCTTGTCGTCGCCTTCGAGGAACGCGCCCAGCGACTTGACCTTGCCGCCGTTGTCGTTGCCCGGCGCGTTGCACAGATTCCACTTGGGTTCGACCTGCCAGTCGGTCCAGAAGCCGTACGTCGACAGCGGTTCGTCGTTAAAGCTGGCCCCGATGGATTTCTCCGGCACAACGATGATGGCCTGCTTCAAGCCCTGGTTCTTGAGCTTGTCGAGTGCCACGAACATCAGCGCACGGCTCTTGCCCGATGCGGGCGGCGACTTGATGAGCAGGTATTGCTCGCCCCGCTTCTCGTAGACCCGCTCCTGCATGGGCCGCATCCCAAGCGCATTGGCTTTAGTCGATGCGCCGTTGCGGGCGTAGGTGACGGAAACGGCTGGAACAGCACGCTGGTTAGTGGTGTTATCGGTCATGACTTGTCGTCTGCATTGGCTGTATCTGCATGATCACCCATCAATTCCCGTTCGATCTGTTCGATGCTCGGCAAATCTGTCGCCAGTTCGGGCGGCAGGGATTCAATCAGCTTGTATTCGGCCACGCCCAGTGGCTGGGTGTTCTGGCGCAGGGCATATTCCGCCACCACCTTGTTCTTGCTCTTGCATAGCAGCAAGCCGATGGTCGGGTTGTCCTGAGCGTGTTTGACCTGCTCATCAACGGCCGTCAGGTAAAAGCTCAGTTGGCCCAGATGCTCGGGCTTGAACTTGCCGCCCTTGAGTTCGATAACCACGTAACAGCGCAGCTTGAGGTGGTAGAACAGCAGGTCGATGAAAAACTCGTCGCCACCCACATTCAGCAACACCTGCCGCCCGACGAAGGCAAAACCAGCGCCCAGCTCCAGCAGAAACTCGGTGACATGCTTGACCAATGCGCCTTCCACCGCACGTTCCTGCGCCTCATCGCCTAGGCCGAGGAAGTCGAAGCGATAGGGATCTTTCAGCGATTCACGCGCCAGATCGGATTGCGGCTCGGGCAAGGTCAACTCGAAATTGGTAACAGCCTTGCCACTGCGCTCCAGCAAACGGGTTTCAATATGGATGTTCAGAACGTTTCGCGACCAGCCGTGCTGAATGGCACTCTCGGCGTAGGCCAGCCGCTGTGCCGGGTCTTTCAACTGCGTCAGCAGCACCAGATTGTGCCCCCAGGGCAATTGTCCAACAGCCTGTTGGACAATCTTCTCGTCGGGCCAGGCTGCGGCAAACGCCCGCATATACATCAGGTTGGCGCGGGAAAAGCCTTTCATCTCCGGGAAAGCCGAGCGCAAGTCCTGCGACAACCGCTCAATGACTTTCGAACCCCAGCCCTGCGCGGCCTGCCGTGCAAGGATGTCCTGGCCGATCTGCCAATACAGCAGCACCAGTTCACGGTTGACCGCCAGCGTGGCGCGTTGCTGGGCGGTATGGATGCGGGTTTTGAGGTCAGCCAGCCAGTCGGTATAGCCTTCGGGTGGAGTGGTCAGCTTGACGGGTTTATCGCTCATGACTGGGCTCCCGCTTTGCGCTTCTTGCTCTTGGCGGGTGCAGCCGAAGCGGTCATCTTGGTATAGAGGTCAAACAGCTTTTCCAGCCGCTCGGTGTCGTTCTTGAAGCGACGACCGATGTAGATGCGCTCCAGCACTTCGTCGTTGCGCTCATGGGCAGAGCGCAGGTCAGCGGGCATGGTCTCTGCGTCGTAGAGGTCTGCGATGGTTGCGGGGAAGTGATGTTCACGGGCCAGCAGGATGTCTTCTGCGCAGCGCGTGAGATCGGACTTGTTCTTGTCCGTGAGCGTGGGCACGGGGAACGTGTTCCAGCCGAGCGTGTTGGAATAGCGGTAGCGTGTTTCCAGTTGACCACAAACTGTGGCGATCCAAACGAGATGCATTCTCGATGCGACCAAGGCCATACTCCAAAGCGGAGCGTCGTATAGGGCAAAGGCTTCGGTCACGACGGATTTCTGAGGCAACAATCCAACGGGCAGATAAGGGCGCTCCTCCGAACTAACGCGGGGCACAAGGATGGCATTGCTGTAGTCGGGCGAGCGAATTTCGACAAAACGGTGTGGTCGCTTGCTCCATTCCTGTGTCGCCGCCTTCTTGCTCCCTGCCCTCACCTCTGCAACCCGCCGAAGCCTCGCTTTAACCTCATCACTTCGGCTCGCATGCTCAACATCGCCGTCGCCCATCCAAAGACAGAAACGTTGCACCCCGCTTATGAACTCCTGTGCACCATAGATCGGGCGCACGAAGGGCGCCGCGAAACCATCCAATGCCTTCGCTTCTGTGCCCGACAGGATGAGGTTGCCACCATCCTTTGCAAAGTTGCCTAGGAGCATTTGATTGGCTCCTGGCGTGCTGCGACATAGATGGTCGTGCCTGCTGTCAGATAGGGAGAGATTGCCTCGACCTCGCGTACAACATCACCGTCAACAATCTTGCATTGCCCGCTTTGGTTCACGGGTGCGAGGCCGACTATGACGCAGGTGACGCCCGCGTTGTTCGTTGCCAAATTTGACCACTTGAAAGAAAGCGTGGCAAAAGAGATCCGGGCACGTTCAAGGACGAGAGGCCAGAACTGTGCAACCTGCATCCCTTGGGAAATGGAGTTCGTTGACACGAGCGCGGAGGCAGAGTTGCTCGTGGTATGAATATACTCGGCTGCCTTGAAGACAAAGGCACAGATGTAGTCGAACGACCTCCAGCGAGAGGTCAATCTGTCAAAGACGTGCGCCATGTCTGACTTTTGCGCTGGCGTTTGCTTCTTGTCTCCGACATAAGGCGGATTCCCGCAGATATACGTCTCGCCGCCTTCGTTCTCGAAGTCAATCTCCGCTTGGTGGAGCGGTGTCTCAAACAGGTCATTGGCCTGCATCTTTACGCCGGTTCCAGTCGGCGGGCAAATGCTCAACCAGTCGCGCCACAGCGCGTTTCCGCAGGTGATCCAGTTTTCGTTGTACAGAGGCAGAAACTCAGCCAGCGCCAGCTTCTGCCCCCGATAGAGCACGTCGCACTGGTACTCGGCGATAACCAGCGCAAGGCGGGCGATCTCTGCCGGGAAATCGCGTAGCTCGATCCCGCGAAAATTGGTGACCGGAATTTCTGATGCACGATCCGGCTCGCCGCGCCGCCGGTTGATCTCGGCCTCGATGGCGCGCATTTCCTTGTAAGCGATCACCAGGAAGTTGCCCGACCCGCAGGCGGGGTCGAAGACCCTGAACTTCGCCATGCGCTTGCGCAGGTTGAGCAACATGCGAGGGTTGTCGCCCGCCTCTTCCAGCTTGGCGCGTAGGTCGTCGAGGAACAGCGGATTCAGCACCTTCAGGATGTTGGGGACACTGGTGTAGTGCATCCCCAGCTCGCCGCGCTCTTCATCTTCGGCAACGGCCTGGATCATTGAACCGAAGATGTCAGGGTTGATCTTCGTCCAATCCAGCCCACCGACGTGCAGCAGGTACGATCGGGCAATCCGGCTGAATCGCGGCACCACCACGCTGCCTGCGAACAACTGCCCATTGACGTAGGGAAACTCAGCCGCCCAACGTGGAATGTCGACGGCGGCCCGATCTTCGCGCTCGGTGTTCATGGCGCGAAACAAAGTGGCGATGACTTCGTGCGTGTTCGACGAATCCTTGGCACTCATTTGCGCGACGGTGTCGGTAAATCGACCCTTGCCGACAAAGATGTCGGTGTCTTCGGCAAAGAAGCAGAAGATCAGCCGCGCCATGAAGTGATTCATGTCGTGGCGACGCTGCGCCGTACCCCATTCAGGGTTGTCTTTCAGCAGCTCAACGTACAGGCGATTCAGGCGGCTGGTGGCCCGAATATCGAAGGCGTTTTCGCTGATCTGACGAACGGTGCTGATACCCGCCAGCGGCAGGAAGAAGCCGAAGTGGTCCGGGAAGTCCCTGAAGGCACAGGCGACAGTCTCGCCGCTGCTCAGGTCTTCGGCCTCGAAGTCCGTACCGTCGGTGGCGAGGATGAACTTGGCCTTGGCTTTGGCCGTGGCGGGGCTGGTCTTGAGCTTGGCCAGCGCCTGCGTCACCTGCCCTGCGTCGCAGGTGAGGATGTGGATGTTGCTGGTCTGGAGAACGCCGCCCAGGTCGGACTTGTTTGACGCCCCCGCACGCAGGCGCTTGATGGTTGTCGGCTTGTTGCCAAAGGCTTCAAGAAAGGCGTAGGGGAACTCCGCCGGGTTAAAGGGCTGCTCCGCAAGGTCTGTGATCGCTTGTTCGATTTCTACGGCGTTCATAGGTTTCAGTGACTCTGCTACCAGGTGGAGCCGTCAGGTCGATACGGCATCGACGTCAATGCATCATCCTTCTGCACGAAATCCAGCAACTCGGCTCACCACGGATGAGTGGCAACCCAGTACCCGTCTCCCCTCACTCCCACTCAATAGTCGCCGGCGGCTTGCTGGAAACGTCATAAACCACCCGATTCACCCCCTTCACCTCATTAATGATCCGCCCCGACACCCGTCCCAACAACGAGTGCGGCAACTCCGCCCACCCCGCCGTCATGAAGTCGGTCGTCTCCACCGCGCGCAGCGCCACCACATACTCGTAAGTCCGCCCATCGCCCATCACCCCCACCGATTTCACCGGCAGGAACACGGCAAAAGCCTGTGACGTGAGCTCATACCACGACTTGCCGGTAGCCTCGTCGCGGGTATTGCGCAGTTCTTCGATGAAGATGGCGTCGGCCTGGCGCAGCAGGTTGGCGTATTCCATTTTCACTTCGCCGAGGATGCGCACGCCCAGGCCGGGGCCCGGGAATGGGTGGCGGTACACCATGTCGGGCGGCAGGCCGAGGGCTACGCCGAGTTTGCGCACTTCGTCCTTGAAGAGTTCGCGCAGGGGCTCGAGCAATTTGAGGTGGAGGGTGTCGGGCAGGCCGCCCACGTTGTGGTGCGATTTGATGCTGGCGGCTTTGCCGGTTTTGGCGCCGGCCGACTCGATCACGTCGGGGTAGATGGTGCCCTGGGCCAGCCATTGCACGTTGTCGAGGCGGGCGGATTCGGTCTGGAAGACTTCGATGAATTCGCGGCCGATGATCTTGCGTTTGGCTTCGGGGTCGGTCACGCCATGGAGTTGTTCCATGAAGCGTTCGCTGGCGTCCACGTGGATGATGTTCACGCCCATGTTGAGGGCGAAGGTTTGCATCACCTGTTCGGCTTCGTTGAGGCGCAGCAGGCCGTGGTCAACGAACACGCAGGTGAGCTGGTCGCCGATGGCGCGGTGCAGCAGCGCGGCGGCCACGGAGGAGTCCACACCGCCCGAGAGGCCGAGGAGCACGTTCTCGCTGCCTACCTGCTCACGGATGCGGGCCACGGCTTCTTCCACGTAGTCGGGCATGTTCCAGCCGTGGGTGCAGCCGCAGATTTCGTGCACGAAGCGCGAGAGGATGGCCTGGCCCTGGTGGGTGTGGGTCACTTCGGGGTGAAACTGCAGGCCGTAGAAGTGGCGGGTTTCGTCGGCCATGCCGGCGATCGGGCACGAGGGGGTGGAGGCCATGAGCACGAAGCCTTCGGGCAGGCGCAGCACTTTGTCGCCATGGCTCATCCAAACTTTGAGCATGCCGTGGCTGTCGGCGGTGCGGAAGTCTTCGATGCCGTTGAGCAGGCGGGTGTGGCCGTGGGCGCGCACTTCGGCGTAGCCGAATTCGCGGTGGTCGCTGAAGCTCACTTCGCCGCCCAGCTGGTGCGCCATGGCCTGCATGCCGTAGCAGATGCCGAGCACGGGCACGCCCAGCTCGAACACGACGTGGGGCACGGCCGAGGCGCCTTCGGCGTACACCGAGGCGTGGCCACCCGAGAGGATGATGCCTTTCACGCCCGCTTGCACCTGCTCGCGGATGAAGGCTTCGGTCACGTCGCCGGGGTGGATCTCGCAATACACCTGGGCTTCGCGCACGCGGCGCGCGATGAGCTGGGTAACCTGGGATCCGTAATCGAGAATGAGGATGCGCTCGTGCATGGCTGAACTTTTTGGCTGTCTGAAAAACGCTCGGGGCGTGCCCGCGGGTGGCACGCCCCGAGCCGGAGGCGGTGTAACGGCCGGAACGGGCCGTTACCCGGCGCGGTAGTTGGGCGCTTCTTTGGTGATTTGCACGTCGTGCACGTGGGATTCGTGCACGCCGGCGGCCGTGATCTGCACGAAGCTGGGCTTGCTGCGCATCTCTTCGATGCTGCGGCAGCCGCAGTAACCCATGGAGGCACGAATGCCGCCCACCAGCTGGTAGATGATGGCGAGCACGCTGCCTTTGTAGGCCACACGGCCTTCGATGCCTTCGGGCACGAGCTTGTCGGCGTTGTTGGCGGGATCCTGGAAGTAGCGATCGGCCGAGCCATCGGCCATGGCGCCCAGGCTGCCCATGCCACGATACGATTTGTACGAGCGGCCCTGGTAGAGCACCACTTCGCCGGGTGATTCTTCGGTGCCGGCAAACATGCTGCCCATCATCACGGTGTGCGCGCCAGCGGCCAGCGCCTTGGCGATGTCGCCCGAGAAACGCACGCCGCCGTCGGCGATGAGCGGCACGCCGGTGCCGTCGAGCGCGGTGGCCACGTCGGAAATGGCGGTGATCTGCGGCACGCCCACGCCGGCCACGATGCGGGTGGTGCAGATGGAGCCCGGGCCGATGCCCACTTTCACCGCGTCGGCACCGGCCTCCACCAGCGCCAGCGCGGCCTCGGCGGTGGCAATGTTGCCGCCCATCACCTGCACTTTCGGGTAGTGCTGCTTGACCCAGCGCACGCGGTCGATCACGCCCTGCGAATGGCCGTGGGCGGTATCCACCACGATCACATCCACGCCGGCGGCCACCAGGCGCTCCACGCGATCTTCGGTGCCTTCGCCCACGCCCACGGCGGCGCCCGCACGCAGCTTGCCGTGCTGATCCTTGCAAGCATTGGGGTGAGCGGTGTTCTTGGTGATGTCTTTCACCGTCATGAGGCCGCGCAGCTCGAACTGCTCGTTGACCACCAGCACGCGCTCGAGCCGGTGCTTGTGCATCAGCACCTGGGCCTCGGCCGGCGTGGCGCCTTCGCGCACGGTCACCAGCCGATCGCGTGGGGTCATCACGTTGGCGATGGGTTCGTCGAAGCGATCCTCGAAGCGGAGGTCGCGATTGGTGACGATGCCCACTACCTGACGGCCCTCGACCACGGGCAGGCCGGAGATACCATGCTCGCGCTGCAGCGCGAGCGCGTCGCGCACGCGCATTTGCGGCGTGAGGGTGACCGGATCGGACACCACGCCGGATTCGTGACGCTTGACTTGCGATACCTCGTGCGCCTGCTGTTCAGGCGTGAGGTTCTTGTGAACGATGCCGATGCCGCCCTCTTGCGCCATGGCAATGGCCAGGCGCGCTTCGGTGACGGTATCCATGGCCGCCGAGACCAGCGGGATGTTGAGTGAAATCTCGCGGGTGAGGCGAGTAACCAGACTTGTGTCGCGTGGCAACACGTCGGAAAACGCGGGCACCAGCAACACATCGTCGAAGGTGAGCGCTTGTTTGACGAGACGCATAGAAAAAAGCCCCTTGGCGCAAAGCCGAATTATATTGCGCCAGGGGGACTTGTGCGAACCGAAGCCCGCGGTTAAGCGACGATCAGGGTGCGATCGGGCTGCCGTTGATGGTGGCGGCGGTCATTTCGAGCATGATGACCTCGTCTTCCGCGCTGGTGCTGAGAGATTTGACCATCACGCCAGAGCCCGGGGCGTACCACATCTCGTTCACCGTGCCCTCTTCCATCTGCGTGATCTTGCAGGCGTTGAAGGTACCGACGGGCACCGTCACATCCACGCGACCATCGTAGCGGTAGCTGCCCGACGCGGTGTTTTCGTTCTCCTGCGGCGGAATGGGCACCGGCCCACCCGTGATGGTGGTTTCGGTGATCATGGTGTACGTGTAGTTGTAAACCTCACCCGGTGCGAGGGTCCACATCATGATCTGCCAGGGCGGCTCATACCGGGCCACGGTGGTGGTGGTCATACCCATCACCTCGACCGTCGACTGGTTGCCGTACTCCTCGAGCACGTTGTCGCTCAACAGGTTGCCATAGTTGAGCACCGAGGTCTCTGCCGTACCGATACCTTCGTAGCTCGTGGTGGTGTCCACCTGGGTTTCGAAAGCGTTGTAGCCATTGAAGGTGGTGGTGCCGAGCACTTCGGCCTCGGACGACGAGGTGCCGCTGACCACACCACTGACGGCGTAATCGAGCGTCCAGCTGTTGCCCACGGCGTACATATGGTCGGGCAGACACGCCGCCGCCGTATCGCCACCCGGGTCGGGCGTGGGGCCGGGATCGGGATCCGGCGATGGACCGGGGTCGGGCGACGGACCGGGACCCGGATCGGGTGATGGACCCGGATCGGGCGACGGGCCGGGTCCGGGATCCGGCGTGGGCGTGGGCGCCGGTGCCGGGTCATCGTCGCCGCCGCAGGCGGCAAGACCCAAACTCAAACTGGCCATCACGGCCGCAACCAACAAGCGCTTCTGCATAAGACTCCTCCGGGACAACAGGGATTTTGCGAGTACCACACTCGGCAAACCCAGTGTAGAAATGAGTCACCGTGTCTCACACCCCCTGAACAGGGGGTTTCCAAGCCGATCAAGCGGCACTAGGAAAAATTGCGCAAGCCTCAAGTCGGGCGCTATGCTTGCCCCGCTCCCTCCCTGACCCCTTGACAACAGCGACCCACCTGATGACCTCGCCCGCCCGGTTCGTGGCCCATGTGCACCAACAACTCGCCGCCCCGGGCTTTCGCCTGCTGCTGATCATTGCGCTGGGCATCGTGGCCGCCGCCTGCGTAACGGCGTTGAGCCTGCGCACCCCGTGGCTGGGCCTGCAGCTGACCCCCGCCACACCAGCCAACGGCCTGCACGTTGCCCACAGCGACGGCCCTGGGGTAATCGTGACACCCGGCAGCTTGCTGCTCAGTGTGAGCCCGGCCGGTTTTCGTCTGGATGCGCCCGGTTCGGTGCCGCATCGAATCGAGCTGCGCGCCAGCGATGCCATCGAAGACCCCGGCATGCTGCCTTCGTTTGCCGCCGTGCACGAGTTCTATCATCGTCAGGCGATTCTGCACGACACGCTGCAAGGCGACCGGGTGCAGCTCGACTGGGTCACCCCCTCCGGCAGTTTGCAGACCGGCACACTCACGCCACTACCGACTCGCCCCCTGAGCAGCCTGCCGGCCGTATTCTGGGTGCAGGTGCTGTCGGGCGTGCTGGGCCTGGCCATGGGCTGCTGGGTCTGGGTGCTGCGGCCGCACGATTGGGCTGCGCGCTGGTTTGCCGTAACCGGCGCCATGATGCTCGTGTTCACCCTCCCGGCCGCTTGGTACAGCACCCGGGAGCTGGCACTCGAGGCCACGCTGTTCGGCTGGTTGAGTGGCATCAACATCAGCGGCGCCATCCTGTTCGGCTGTGCGCTCATCGCCATTTTTCTGAGTTTTCCCCGGCAACTGGTTCGACCCGCACAACTGGTGTGGCTCCCGGTTGTGTTCGGCAGCTTGCTGGTGGCCGAATTGCTGCAGTGGTGGCCGCGCCCCATGGGCAACCTGATCACTCTGGCGCAAACCTTGGTGGCCGTGGGTTGTGCGCTCTGGCAATGGCGCGCCAATCGCAGCGACCCCACGGCGCGCGCGGCGTTGCGCTGGGTGGGGTTGTCGGCCCTGCTGGGTGCAGCCCTCTTCGTGGTGCCACAGGCCGCGGCGCCGCTGATCGGCACGGCACCGCCCGTTTCCCAGGGTCTGGGCTTCGCCTTTTTCCTCATCATGTACGCCGGTATCGCGCTGGGCGTGGCTCGCTACCGCCTGTTCGAGCTCGACGAATGGGCATTCCGGATTCTGATCTGGGTGTTGGGCGTGCTGTTGCTCCTGGCGGTCGACGCCCTGCTGATCTGGGTGTTGCACCTCACGCCGGCGTTGTCGCTCGGCCTGGCCCTGCTGGTGGTGGGCTTTTTGTATCTGCCCTTGCGCAACCGGCTCTGGGAGCGGCTGGTGAGCCGCCCTGCCCTGGGCGAAGACGCCTTGTTTCGGAGCGTACTCGACGTGGTGCTGGAACCGCAGGAAGCCGATCGTCGGCAACGCTACCACCAGCTGTTGCAGAACCTGTTCGCACCGCTCGAGATCCGCGAGCACGCCAACGCTGACCTCGACGGCAACCTGCCGCGCAACCCACAGGCGATCCGTCTGACGGAAGACGGTCTTGCCCTGGAGCTGCCGGCTGCGGCGGGATCGCCGCCCCTTACCCTGCGTTACCCCTGGCGTGGCCGCGGGCTATTCAACCGGGTTCATGAACGCCAGGCGCGGCGCATCCTGGCATTTCTGGCGCAGGCCGACATTGCGCGCGCCGACTATCAACGCGGCGTGACGCAGGAACGGGCCCGCATCCGTCGCGACCTGCACGATGACATCGGTGCCCGCCTGGTCACCAGCCTGCACCTGGCCAGCGAGCCGGGGGTGCAGAACCTGCTGCGGCAAACGCTGCAAGACTTGCGCATCATCCTGACCGGCCTGGCTGGCGATTCCCTCACCGTGCCGCAGCTGCTCGATCGCCTGCAAGCCGAGAGCCAGGAGCGCCTGCAGGCCGCCGGGATCGAGCTGCGCTGGGTGAGCCCGACCAAGCTGCCCGACCGACCCGTTCGGTACGGCGTGTACAAGAATCTGATCTCGGCCCACCGGGAGGTGATCAGCAACATCATCCGCCACAGCACCACTGGCGCTGTGACCGTGCAGATCGGGTGGCACGGCGGCATGCTGCATGTCGATACCTGCGATCACCCGAACCCGGCGGCCCCGTCGGCTGGCGCGCAGACAAACGCCTTGCCGTCCGATCAGCTTGGGCTGGACTTCATCCGCCAACGCCTGAACGAAGCCGGCGGTGATGCCACGATCCAGTTGGATGCCGATGGCAGTCGCGTCGTGCTCACGCTGCCTTTGCCCGACACCGCCATCCCCTCCCGGGATAGCGCCGATCAGGCCGAGGCCGGCCCATGAATACTCGCCGTGCTGTTCTGGTGGTAGAAGACCTGCCCGAATACAGCGTATGGCTGCAACGCACCCTCATGAGTGCCTGGCCCGATGCTCAAGTACACGCCGTTACCACGCTGGCTGCGGCACGGGCCTGGCTGCAACAGGCACCACCCCATTTTCGTCTTGCCCTGATCGATCTCTCGTTGCCCGACGGGCCGGGGATCGAGCTGATCGCCATGGTCGCGGCACGCCATCCGCAGGCCCGGGCGGTGGTGACCACGATCTTCGACGACGACGCCCATCTGTTCGGTGCGTTGGCCGCCGGCGCCGATGGTTACCTGCTCAAGGGCCTGCCGGCAGACGAATTGATGGAACATCTCGATGCGATCCAGACGGGTGCGCCGCCGCTGTCACCGGCCATTGCGCGACGCATGCTGGAGCATTTTCGGCAGACATCACCGGTGGCCGCGCCGCCGCCATCTGCGGTGGGCGATCTGACGCCACTCACGCCGCGCGAGCTCGAGGTGCTGCGCTACATCGGCCGGGGCTTGCGTGTGGCCGAAACTGCCCGCCTGCTCGAGCTCACCGAGAACACGGTGGCCGGGTACGTGAAATCGTTGTATCGCAAGTTGAATGTGTCGTCGCGCGCCGAAGCCGCGCACGAGGCAGCCCGCCGCGGCCTGGTGTAACGCCCGCGGTCGCTCGCGAGCCCGGAGTGCTCAACCCTGCCGGCGACGCGCCTTGTGCTGTGCCCGGCGGCGGCGCGACTCCATGGGGTCGAACACCAGCGGGCGATAGATTTCGACGCGATCGCCATCGGCCAGGCGGTAGCCTGGCTCACGCCGCACGCCAAACACGCCCACGCCGGCAGCCAACGGCTCCACCTGCGGGAAGGCCTTGGCAAAGCCACTGGCAGCGATGGCATCAGCCACGGTACTGCCTTCGGCCAGCGTCACGTCGTGTTGCCACACCCGATCGGGCATGGCATACACCACTTGCACGTGAATTCGGGGGCTCCCCGCCACTTGGCGTTGGGCGCGCGCCGGCGATTGCTCGGCGTGGTCTCCGCCCGCAGCGCCCGCCGCCGTTGGCTCAGCCATAGATCTGTTCGGCTCGCTGGGTGAAGGCATCGATGAAGCTCGAGGCGATGCGGTTGAAGACCGGCCCCACCACGCGCTCGAGCATGCGGCTGGAGAACGAATACTCCAGCGTAAACAACACCTTGCAGGCATGGTCGTCGAGCGCCTGAAACTCCCAGTGCCCTTCGAGCATGGAAAACGGGCCATCGACCAACGACAGATGGATGGCGCGCGGGTAATCGTGCGTGTTCTGCGTGGTGAAGCTCTGCCGCACACCGGCAAAATGAATGCTGATGGAGGCTTTCATGCCGTGCTCGTAGCGCTCGAGAATCGTGGCACCGCCACACCAGGGCATGAACTGCGGGTATTGGTCGACCGCCGCCACCAGATCGAACATTCGCTCTGCCGAATAGGGCACCAGTACCGACCGTTGAACCTTGTGCATAAGACAGCAACGTAAAGGGTAGAATCGAGTGATTTTACCGGCTTGGACACATGAGCATCATCGACAACCGCAAGGCGTTTCACGACTACTTCATCGAAGATCGCTTCGAGGCCGGCATGGTGCTCGAAGGCTGGGAAGTGAAGTCGATCCGCGCCGGGCGGGTGCAGATCAAAGAGAGCCATATCATCGTGCGCGAGGGTGAGCTGTTCATCATCGGCATGCACATCAGCCCGTTGCCCACGGCGTCCACGCACATTCACCCTGATGCCACGCGCACTCGCAAGCTGCTGCTCAAGGCGAGCGAAATCAGCAAGCTCATCGGCAAGGTCGAGCAACGCGGCTACACCCTGGTGCCGATCAACCTGCATTTCAAGAACGGTCGCATCAAGCTCGACATGGCCCTGGCACGAGGCAAGAAGCAGCACGACAAGCGCAATACCGAGCGCGATCGCGACTGGAAGCGCGAAAAAGACCGCATCATGAAGCAGAACGTCAAGAGCTGATCGCTTCAGGAGCGCAACATGCCATCGTTTCGTTTCGAGGCGGTCGATGCGGCCGGCAAGGCCGAACGCGGTTTGATCGAAGCCGACAGCGAACGCGCGGCGCGCGGTCAGTTGCGGGCCCGCGGCCTGCTGCCACTGCAGGTGGAGGCCCTCAGCCCGCGCGGCGGTGCCGCGCCCTCGTGGTTTGCCCCCCGGCTCACCGACACCGAACTGGCCTGGGCCACGCGCCAGCTGGCCAGCCTGCTCTCGGCCCGGTTGCCGCTCGATGCCGCGCTCAGCGCCACGGCCGAGCAGGCCGAACGCAAGCACGTATCGGAAGTGATCAGCGCGATCCGGGCCGAGGTGCGCTCGGGGCACCGCCTGGCCGACGCCCTCTCGACCCGACCCCGCGACTTTCCCGATATTTATCGGGCCCTGGTGGCCGCCGGGGAGGAGTCGGGCGATCTGGCCAATGTGATGGAACGCCTGGCCGACTACATCGAAGAGCGCAACACGCTGCAGAGCAAGGTCAAGACCGCCTTCATTTACCCGGCCATCGTGAGTCTGGTGTCGGTGGGTATCGTGATCTTTCTGTTGGGCTACGTGGTCCCGCAGGTGGTCAGCGCCTTTTCGCAGGCCGAACAGAGCCTGCCCCTGCTCACCCGCATCATGCTGGGTCTGAGCGATTTTGTCCGGGAATGGGGGCTGGCGCTGGGCGCCGCGCTGGTGCTGGCGGCGCTGGTATGGCGCGCCCTGCTGCGCAACCCCGTCACCCGGCTGGCGTGGCACCGGCGCATCCTGCGCATGCCGCTGGCGGGCCGCTTCTCGCTGGGCATGAACGCGGCCCGCTTTGCCTCCACGCTCGCCATCCTCACCGGCAGTGGTGTGCCGCTGTTGCGCTCGCTCGAGGCCGCCCGGCAAACCCTATCGAACATGAAACTGCAAACCGATGTGGCCGATGCCATCACGCGCGTGCGAGAAGGCACCTCGCTGGCACAGGCACTGCAGGTGCAGAAGAGCTTCCCGCCGTTGCTGATTCACCTCACCGCCAGTGGCGAAAAAACCGGCACGCTGCCCGAACTGCTGGAACGTGCTGCGCAAACGCTGGGGCGCGAGCTCGAGCGCCGGGCCATGGCGCTCACGGCGCTGCTGGAGCCCGTGCTGATTCTGGTGATGGGAGGGTTTGTGCTGCTCATCGTGCTGGCCGTGCTGCTGCCGATCATCGAGATCAATCAGCTGGTGCAGTAGGCGGGTGGCAGTGCCGCCCGGCCCTTATTCGGCCGACAACGACACCGGTGCCGGGTTCACCGCGACCGGTCGAATGCCATCCGAGCGTGGCAACTCGGGAATGGCCAGCTCCACCTCTTGCCCGCCCTGACTCACCACCACGCCGTGCGGCAATACGGCTTCGAGCACCATGTCGTGCGCCAGCGGCTGGCCAACGGCAAACGCCTGGGCGCGGCCACCATCCACGGCCAGGATGGCCGTACCGGAACGCCCGGCGGCAATGAGCCCGCTGGGCACAATCTTGACCCGGCTGGCCGGGCCACCGCCAAACCAGCCTGCCACCGGCGAGATATCGGTGCCCGCCGCCGATGACGTGGCCATGGCGGGCGGCGCGGGGCGCGGCGCTGGCGCCAGCAGGATGGCCGACCACACGCCGATGCCGGCGGCACAGGCCAGCATGCCCAGCCATTGCACGCTGCGGCGAGAGGTGGCTTCCCAGTCGGGGTTCCAGTTACGTACCATGTGAAAACAAGTTGGCCAGAAGATGACGGCGGGGCGTGACAGCCGCCATAATACCGGTCTTTCGTCTGTGCCCTTTCGGAGCTTGCCACCGTGTCGCCACTTGCTGCCCGCCGCCCGCCTCGCCGTTCTGCCCGCGGCTTCACCCTGATCGAAATCATGGTCGTCGTCGTGATCATGGGGATTCTCGCCGCCCTGGTCGTGCCCCGACTGCTCGATCGGCCGGATCAGGCCCGGGCCGTGGCGGCTCGCCAGGACATCTCCACCATCATGCAGGCGCTCAAGCTCTATCGTCTGGATAACGGCCGCTATCCCACCAGCGAGCAGGGGCTGCAGGCCCTCATCGCCCGCCCTTCGGCCGGGCCGGTGTCGTCGAGCTGGCGACAAACCCTCGAGCGATTGCCGCAAGACCCCTGGGGCCAGCCCTATCAGTATCTCAACCCGGGCGTGAACGGAGAGATCGATGTGTTCTCGCTGGGTGCCGACGGCTCGCCCGGGGGTGAAGGCGCCGACGCCGATATCGGTTCATGGAACCTGTAACGTCCACCCGGCCTCACGGTGGTTTCACCCTGATCGAACTGATGGTGGTGGTGGTGATCATTGGGATCATGGCCACTGCCGTCAGCATCACGGCTATGCCGCGCAGCAACGATCTGCGCACCGACGCCGAGCGTCTGGCACACTTGTTTGCCCTGGCGCAAACCGAGGTGCGCATGGATGGTCGCCCCATTACCTGGCGCGCCGATCGCGACGGCTTCCGGTTCGAGCGCCAGCAGCGGCAATTCGAACCTGGCGAGCCCCTGCCCACCACCGTGGCCGGTGCGCCGCCAGATGTCTTTGCCCACGACAACAGCTTGCGGCCCCGAGCCTGGTCGAGTGCGCCGGTCACGGTTTCGGTGCGCCCCGACGGGCCTGTGGTGTTCACCCACGAGTGGATTCTGCCCCCCATGCGCATTACCTTGTCCAACGATCAGGGTCGCGTGATGATTCAGCGCGACGCCAGCGGCCGCTATGACATCGAATGACCGGGGCTTTACCCTCATCGAGGTGTTGGTGGCCCTGGCCATCGTGGCCGTCGCCCTGGGCGCGGCCATCCGGGCCACCGGCGTGATTGCCGGCACCGACGATGCCCTGCGCCAGCGTGCTCTGGCCACGGTGGCCGCCGAGAACCGGCTGGCCGAACTGCGCCTGCGCGACGAATTTCCGGCGATTGGCCGCAGCAATTCCGACTGCACCCTGGGCCGCCAGGCCATGACCTGCGAACAAACCGTCAGCACGTCGGTCAACCCCAACATACGCCTGGTCACCATACGCGTTCACCCCGACAACGACCGAACCCAGTCGCTGGTGTCGCTGGGCGGACTGATGGAGCGCGGCCGATGACGCCAGGCAAGGTTCGCGCGTCGACCGGCGGCTTCACTCTCATCGAATTGCTGGTGGCCATCACGCTCATGGCCATCGTGAGCCTGATGGCCTGGCGCGGACTCGACAGCATCACGCGGCTGCGCGATCACCTCGAAGTACGCGCCGAGCAGACCGACGCCCTAATGCGCATGCTCGGACAACTCGAGCGCGATCTCACCCTGCGCGCGCCCGACATGGTGCTGGCCGCTCGCCTGGACCCAACCGCGACCCCGGGGCAACCCCGCCGGGCGCGCGCCATGCCACTCGCCGTGGAGGTGGCACCGGTGCGGCCAGGCGCCGACCAGGCACGTCTGGATATCATTCGTGCCGCCCCCCAGGGCCCGGGCCGCTGGTTTGCCGTGCGCTGGTGGCTGGAAGGCAACCGGCTCATGCGCGCCACCGGCGACATCACGGGCACCTATCCGATCCCCTCCGTCAATCTCGAGCAGGCGGCCGTGGTACTCGACGACGTGCAGGCCCTTGTGGTGCTGGGCTGGGTGCCACCCAATGGCTGGCTGCCCCTGCCCCGGCCGGCCGACGCCACCACCCCGGTCGAAGGCCTCCAGATCCTGATCGAGCGCGGCACCGGCGACATGCCCGAAACCTATCGTCGTATCATCGCCTTCCAATGAGTGCTCCCATACCTTCCTTACCGCAGGCCCGCGGCATGGCCGTCGTGGGCGCCCTGCTGATCGTGCTGGTGGCCACCGTGCTGGTCACGGGTTTGCTGCAGCGCCAGGATGTCGATGTGCGTGCCGCCCAGAACCGCTATCTGCAGGCGCAGGGTGAGTGGCTGCTGCGCGGCGGCATGGACTGGGCGTCGATGGTGCTCCGTTTCGATGGGCGCCGCTACAACGCCACGCATGCCGGCCAGCTCTGGTCGATTCCTGTGGAAGACACGCGTATCAGCAGCCCGGACACGGGCCGCGTGGCGGTGTTCTCGGGCCGCATCGTCGATGAGCAAGGCAAGTTCAATCTCACCAACCTCGCGGAATCCGGTGTGTTGCAGCCGGTGGCCGTGGATGGCCTGCGGCGCTTGCTGCCCTCGCTCGGCCTGCCTGGCGGACTGGCACAGACCTTGGGCGAACGCATCGCGCTGTCGCAGGCTGCGATGGGCGACGACGGCGGCACCGGCCGGGCCGCCCAGGCGCCCATGCCGCAATCGCTCGACGACCTCCTGTTGCTCGAGGCCGTCACCCCGCGGGTGCTGGAAGTTCTTGAGCCACACGTTACCGTGTTACCCGAGCCGACCGGCATCAACGTGAACACGGCCACGCCCGAAGCCCTGACTGCCGCCGTGCCCGGGCTGAGCCTGGGTCAGGCACGGGCATTGGTGGCCGAGCGCGACCGCGGCGTGTGGTTTCGCGATGCCGCCGACTTCAGCAACCGTCTGGCCAGCCCCGAGCTTTCGGCGTCGCCCGGCGCCGTCGTAGTCAACAGCGAATGGTTTCTGGTAAAAGGCGCAGTGACTTTGGACCACGCCGTGGTAGCCACCCGCGCCCTGCTCCAGCGCAGCAACCGCGACAACGTCCAGCTTGTCTGGATTCGGGAGTTTCATTGAAGACCACCTTGCGCCTCAGGCTGCCCCGGCTGGCGGAGCTCCAGCCCGACAGCGAGATCGCCTTCGCCCTGGTCGAAGGCGACCGTGCGCGTCGCAGCGGCCTTCTGCCCTTGCGCAAGCTCGCCGAAGCCGTGCCACCACAGCCCGTGGTGGCCATTCTGCATCCGGCCGACGCCAACCTTGCCGAAGTGACCGTGCCGCCGCTGGCCTCGCACCAGATGGCCGCGGGTGTCAGCAGCGCGCTTGAACCCTTGCTGCTGGGCGACACCAGCGGGCTGGCCATCGCTCACGGGCCCCGCAAGGCCGACGGTCGTGTCGTGGTGGCGTGGGCCGACCGCCGCGCCCTGATGCGCGCTTGGGAGATCCTGGTGGAACACCGCCTGCCGGCCAAGGCGCTGGTGCCGGCGCCGCTGGCCCTGCCCCTTCCTGCTCAGGGCATTGTGCTGGCTCACCAGGATCACCACTTGCTGGCCCGCCGGGCCGACGGCTCCGGCAGCACGCTGGCACTCGACCCCTTGCTGGCCGACGATGAACTCGATGAAGCCGGCCGGCTCTGGCTCGATCAACTGTTGGCCGAACAGCCGGCCGTGACCTGGGTGGATCCCCGGCCGGCCTGGTACCCGGTCTGGGCCCAGCAACTCGCCTCGGGCGAGGTTCTCGCCCCCCCTGAACTGACCGCCCCACTGGGTGCGGAGGCGATCTGGGTGGGGCCGCTACCCGACTGGTCGCTGGCGTTGCCGGCACTGCGCCCCAAACGCCTGCAGGGATCGGCCTGGCACCGGCCGCTGCAATGGCTGGCGGCGGCGACGGCCATCTGGCTGGTGGGTCTCAATCTGCATGCCATGCAACTTCGACAAGAAGCCAGTTCCCTCGAAACCGGCATGACCGAACGTGTGCGTCAGGCATTGCCGCAACTGCCGGTGGTGCTCGACCCTCTGCGTCAGGCCACCCAACAGCGCGACGCCTTGCGCAGCGCCGGTGGCTCGAGCAACGACCACGATTTTCTGCCGCTGGCGTTGGCCGCCGCCCAACTGCTGCCCGACGACGCGCAATCGCTGCGCGGCCTGGTCTACGACAATGGCATGCTCACACTCGATCTGCGCGGCTCGGCGGCGGCCGACCTCGATGCCCTCGACACGACCCTGCTCACGCGCGCTCAGGAACTCGGCCTGCAGGTCGCCGACACGGAAGGGGGTCTGACGATCGAGCCTCAAGGCAATAGCGACAGGAACGCCAACGGCGCAGTCAGCATCGAACCGGGGCGCGCCACGTCGCGCCGCATGCAGGATCTCACCGGAGGCAACCGTTGAAGCTGTGGAAGTCACCCTCGCTGCCCGCGGCTCCCCAGGCATGGACCTCGGCTCGTCAACGCGCCTCGCGCGAGTGGCAACGTCTGGCGCCGCGCGAGCAACGCTTGGTGTCGCTCGCCGCGCTGGTGGCCGGCGCGGCCCTGCTATGGATGCTGGCGTTCGAGCCTGCCTGGAATACGGTGCAAACCTTGCGCGATCGCTTGCCCCAGTTGCGTGCACAATCGGCCCAGCTCGACACCATCCTGACCGAGATTCGCGAATTGCAGGCTGGCACCACGTCGGGTGCCCTGCCAGTGGCCGAGGTGCCGGCAGCACTGGAAGACAGTCTGCGCCGCGCAGGGCTGGACGCCACGGCAACCGTCAGTCAGGCCACACCCGATACCTGGGACGTCCACCTGAACGAAGCCCCGGTATCACCCGTGCTGCAGTGGCTGCAGACACTGCCCTACGAACTCCGACTTGCCACCCCTCAAGTGGAACTGGCGCGGGCCGAGAACGCTGAAGGTCGGCAACTTGCCGGCCGCCTCACCGGTCGCATCGTGGTGGCCTTTCCCAACGAGGGCGGTGCATGAGATACGCCCTCTGGTGGCGGCGCCTGGCTGGCGCCATCGTTCTGCTTTTGGTGGCCGTCGCGGCGGCGCTCGCCGTCCTGCCGGCGCGCTGGATGATCTCGCTGATTCCGTCGAGCTGGCCGGTGGCCGTGATCGATGCGTCGGGCTCGATGTGGCGCGGCCAGGCGCTGGTGGCACTGGGCCCGCCCGGCGATCGCACCACCTTGCCGCAGCCGGTGTCCTGGCAAACCGGCTGGCAGAACGGGCCACGACTCACCCTGCAACATCCGTGGCTCAACTGTCGTCTGGCGCTGGCTCCGGGCATCCGCCAGCTGGGGCTCTCACCCTGTACGCTGCGTCTGCCCGCCACGGCCCTGGTGACACTGGGTGCCCCGCTCAACACGCTGAAGCCGGCCGGCGAACTGGCCCTGACCTGGCCCGCGCTGCAACTGCCCTATCAGCAATTGCCGGCCAGCGGTCAGTTGCTGCAGCTCGACTGGAGCGATGCCGGCACCAGCTTGTCGAATGTGCGGCCGCTGGGCCACTATCGGGTGATGCTTGCCAGCGACAGCGCCCAGATACAGGTAGACCTGCAAACCGAATCGGGGCCATTCCAGCTCGAAGGCGAGGGCCGCTGGCATCCCCGGTCGGGCTTTGCCTTCCGTGGCGAGGGTCGTCCCGCCCCCAACGCCGACGAGGCCACGGTGGCTGGGCTGCAAACTTTGCTATCGGGTATCGGTCAACGGTCCGGAGAGGCTACACTTCTGCAATTCGGTCGACTCTGATTTTGTTCCTGTGCCCCTCACCTGATCCCTCATGCCCGTAAACCTTCCCCACAGCCGTCAACTCTTCTCCTTCCCGACGCTGCGGCGCGGTGGCGCCAGGCTGACACTGGCTCTGGCCAGCGCCATCGCGGTGGCACCGCTGCCTGCCCTGGCGCAGTCTGCGAGCGATCTGCAAACCGAGAATGGCGAAGTCACGCTCAATTTCGTGGAAGCCGATCTCACGGCGGTGGTGCGGGCTCTGGGGCATTTCACCGGCACTACCTTCTTGATCGATCCGCGCGTGCAAGGCGAGCTCACGCTGGTATCCGAGCAGCCGGTCACACGCGATGTCGCGTATCGCATGCTGCTGGGCGCCCTGCGCATGCAGGGATTTGCCGTGGTCGAAGACGACGGCATCGCGCGCGTGGTGCCCGAGGCCGATGCCAAATTGCAGGGCGGTGACGTCGCCACCGGGATGGATCGGGTCGAGGGCGACCAGCTCGTGACCCGAGTGTTCGACCTCGAATACGAGAACGCGGCCGATCTGGTTCCGGTGTTACGGCCCATGATTTCACCCAACAACCCGATCAACGCCTACCCAAGCAACAATACGCTCGTCGTCACCGACTACGCCAGCAATCTCAATCGCATCGCTGAAGTCATCCGGTCGGTCGACAACCCCACGTCCACCGATACCGATGTGGTTCGCCTGCGCCACGCCGTCGCCATCGACCTGGCCGACCAGCTCAATCGTCTGCTCAACACCGGTGGCCGCGAATCGACGCAACGGGTGGTGGTGGTGGCCGAGCCTCGCAGCAACAGCCTCATGCTGCGCTCTGCCAGCCCGGCACGCACCGAACTGGCCCGCAAACTCATCCGCGAACTCGACACGCCGGAAGCCGGTGCGTCCAATATGCATGTAGTCTCGCTGCGCAACGCCGAGGCGGTGCGTCTGGCCGAGGTCCTGCGTGGCGTGCTCACCGGGCAAGGCGGCGAGAGCGTCGACACCGGGTTGAGCGACGACGGCGGCAGCACTTCGGCAGGTCTCGGCGGCTCGTCCGACAGCGGCCTCTCCGGCGGCGGCAGTTCGGGCATGAGTGGCCTGGGCGCGGCCAATAGCCGCTCGTCGTCGGGCAGTGAAGGCGGCGGCGGCTCGGGGAATGGGTCGGACGGCCAGAGTGGGTCCCGCTCGTTCAGCGGCGGCGGCGCCAATGTGCACGCCGACGCCACCACCAATACGCTCATCATCACGGCGCCGCCGCCCGTGTACCGCAATCTGCGCTCCATCATCGAGCAGCTCGATGTCCGCCGCCCGCAGGTGTTCGTCGAGAGTCTCATCGTCGAGATCATCAGCAACGACGCGGCCGAGTTCGGCATTCAATGGATGGCCGGCCTGGGCAACATCGACCGCGGTGGCGTGAGTGGTCTGGGTGGCACCAATTTTGGCGGCCAGGGCACCAATCTGCTCGGCATCGCGGCCAATCCAGCCAGCATCGGCGAAGGCCTCACGCTGGGCGTGGTAGACGGCACGGTGAATCTGCCCGGTGTCGGGCGCATTCTCAATCTGGGCTTTCTGGCGCGGGCCCTCGAAAGCCGTGGCAATGCCAACATTCTGTCCACGCCCAACCTGCTCACGCTCAACAACGAAGAAGCCCACATCATGGTGGGCCAGAACATCCCCTTCCCCACGGGTCAATACACCCAGCCCGGCGTCGGCGGCGTCAACCCCTTTCAAACCATCGAGCGCCAGGACGTCGGCCTGCAACTGCGCATCAAGCCACAGGTGTCCGAAGGCGGCACCATCAAGCTGGCCATCCACCAGGAGGTGAGCAGTGTCGACGCCTCGGCCTCGGCCGTATCGTCGGATCTGGGTGTGGTCACCAACAAGCGCGAAGTCAATACCAACGTGCTGGTCGACGACGGCCAGATCATCGTATTGGGCGGCCTGCTCGAAGACAGCGTGAGCGGCAACCGCGAACAGGTGCCCGGTTTGGGCGACATTCCCTTTTTCGGCAACCTGTTCCGCTACGACACCCGTTCGCGCACCAAAACCAACCTGATGATCTTCCTGCGGCCATATATCGTGCGCGATGCCGACGCCTCCCGCATCACGGCGCAACGCTACGACCTCATGCGCGAGCTGCAGCCCGAGAACATGCCGCCCGATCACTGGCTGCTGCCCGACCTCGGCCTGCCCGCCCTGCCGCCACGCCTGACGGGCGAAGGCGACCTCCTGCCCACCAGCGTGGAGCGCACCGGTGCCGAGAACGCCATGGTGGTGCCGCAAGACCCCGCCGCCATCTACAGCAGTCGGGGTTCAAACATCATTCTGGCGGAAAGCGTGGCGGCCGAGAACCAGGCCGAGCAGGCCATGGATCAGATCCGGCGGGCGGGTTTTGCCCCCTATGTGCAGGTCGTGCGTCGCGACGGCAACCCCTACTATCAGGTGTACGTGCGCGCGTCCCGCGACGCTGCATCCACCGACACCGTGGTCAACGCCCTGCGTCAGCTGGGCTTCCGCCCGGAGCTGCTGGTCCGACCCTGACACCACCCAAGATCGCATGCACCCTCTGCCGTACTCCTGGGCGCGCAGCCAGCGCGCCCTGCTCACCCAGAAGCCCGAGGGCAGCACGCTCGTGATCAGCCCGCGCACGCCGGCCTGGGCCATCAGCGAGGTGCAGCGGCAATATGGCCGGATTGCCCTCGTGCGGGTGGCCGACAGCGAACTCGAGACACGACTGGCCGCGGCCTATGCCGACCTCACGGGCGATGCGGCCGCGGTGATGGATGCCGCCGAAAACGAGATCGATCTCGACCGTCTCATGCAAGAGATCCCCGAAATCGAGGATCTGCTCGAGACCCAGGACGACGCGCCGGTGATCCGCATGATCAACGCGTTGTTCACCCAGGCCGCGCGCGATGGCGCCAGCGATATTCACATCGAGCCCTTCGAAACACACTCGACCGTGCGCTACCGGGTGGATGGCACGCTGCGCGACGTGGTCAGCCCCCGGCGCGCGCTGCACGCCGCGCTGATTTCGCGCATCAAGATCATGGCCCAGCTCGACATCGCCGAGAAGCGTCTGCCGCAAGACGGTCGCATTGCCTTGCGCGTGGGTGGCCGCCCCATCGACGTGCGGGTATCCACACTGCCCACCGGGCACGGCGAACGCGCCGTGCTTCGCCTGCTCGACAAACAGGCAGGACGGCTGGAACTCGAGCGGCTGGGCATGGCCGCGGATACCCTGAAAACGCTCGATCGCCTCATCCATCAGCCACACGGCATCGTGCTGGTCACGGGGCCCACCGGCAGCGGCAAGACCACCACGCTGTATGCCGCGCTGGGCCGGCTCGACGCCGCCACCACCAACATTCTCACGGTGGAAGACCCCATCGAGTACGACCTGCCGGGCATCAGCCAGACGCAGGTGAACGCGCGCATCGACATGCATTTCGCCACGGCGTTGCGCGCCATCCTGCGGCAGGATCCCGACGTGGTGATGATCGGCGAGATTCGCGATCTCGAAACGGCGCAGATTGCGGTGCAGGCGTCGCTCACCGGTCACCTGGTGCTGGCCACCCTGCACACCAACGACGCCGTGTCGGCCGTTACCCGACTCACCGATATGGGTATCGAGCCCTTTCTGCTGTCGTCGTCGCTACTGGGCGTGCTGGCCCAACGCCTCGTGCGCAAATTGTGCACGCACTGTCGAGAGCCCGCCGAACACGACGATGCCGGCAATGTGGTTCGCTGGCGTGCGCGCGGCTGCCCTGTCTGCCAGAACTCCGGTTATCAGGGCCGTACCGGTATCCACGAGCTCTTCGTGATCGACGACGATCTGCGTCGACTGATTCACGAAGGCGCGGGCGAACAGCAGTTGCGCAGCACCGCTTCGGGGCTGGGCATGCGTACGATGCGTGAAGACGGCGATCGCTGGGTACGCACGGGCGCCAGCTCGCCCGAAGAGATCATTCGGGTCACGCGCGATGCCTGACGCGTCCCGCTTCGAGCCCTCCCGGGTGGTATGGCAACCGCCTGCCGCCGCGCGGCACTCCTTCCTTGTTCACCCCATGTCGTTTTCATCATGAATCGCACTCTTGTTCTTCAGGGCCCTTTGCTCAATGACGCCATGTTGGCCACGCTGCCGCAACCGCTGGCCAATCAATCGTGGCAGTCACTCGATAACGGCGGCTTCCGTGCATTGCAGATCACGCCACCCTCGCCCGATCTCGCCGCCATTCTCGACAACTGGTGCGTGCAGCATCGGGTGGACGCCGCCTGGCTCGTCCCCGGCGAGCGTTTGAGCGATTACCGCGTGCTGGCGATGGATATGGACTCCACCCTGATCAACATCGAATGCATCGACGAGATCGCCGATGCCGTGGGCCGCAAGGCCGAGGTGGCGGCCATCACCGAAGCTGCCATGCGCGGCGAGATCGCCGACTTTGCCGAGAGCCTGCGACGTCGGGTGGCACTGCTCGAGGGCGTGCCGGAGTCGGCCCTGACCGAGGTGTACGAGAAGCGCCTGCAACTCAATCCGGGCGCCGAAACCCTGCTTGCGGCCGCCCGTGAGGCAGGCCTGGTCACACTGTTGGTGTCGGGTGGCTTCACCTTCTTCACCGAGCGTCTGCGTGAGCGCCTCGGGCTCGATCACGCGCACGCCAATACGCTGGAGATCCGGCAAGGCCGCCTGACCGGCCGCGTGCTGGGCGACGTGCTCGATGCGGCCGGCAAGGCCAGGCAACTGATAGCTGCATGCCACGCCATCGGCGCCCAGCCGAAGCAGCATGCGATTGCCATCGGCGATGGCGCCAACGACCTCAAGATGCTCGCCGAGTCGGCGTTGAGCGTGGCCTATCACGCCAAACCCGCCGTGCAGCAAGCCACCGATCAGGCCATCCGGTACGGCGGCCTGGATGCGCTGCTGGGATGGTTTGACGACACGGTATCGCCCCGGCAATCGCGCCGCACCGATGGCAGCGCTGGCGCGTCTGCCTGACGCCCGAGCCTGCATCCGCCATCATGAAACCGCCCGATGAATCGACCTCCAGAGGTTGGATCGGTGTCCCATTCCTGGGGGCTGTTCATCCGGCGGGTTTTCTTTATTTGTCGTTCGACTCTGGCGGCGGAAACGGAAAAGTCTTGAGCATGCTGCGGGTTTGATCCTGCAATTGATCCTGCATTTGTACAAACAGGTTCTTGCTCTGATCGATGTAGCTGTTCATCATGTTCTGCAGCATGGGCGTCTGCACGTTCATGAATTGTGCCCACACCTCGGGACCAAACTGCGGATTGCCGTACATCGAACGTGATTGCTCGGCCAGACGATTCTGGATCTCCATGAACGCCTGGATGTTCTTCTCGAGGTAGGAGCCCATCACCCCCTGCATCGCATCGCCGTAGAAGCGAATGATCTGTTCGAGCATGGTGGAAGTGAACATCGGCACGCCACCGGTTTCTTCCTCGAGGATGATCTGCAGCAAAATACTGCGGGTGAGGTCTTCGCCCGACTTGGCATCGACCACCTGAAACGACTGGTTGTCGAGCACCAGCTGCTTGACATCGGCAAGCGTGATGTAGATGCTGGTTTGGGTATCGTAGAGCCGCCGGTTGGGGTACTTCTTGATCAGGCGGACATCCGTGGCGCTGGGCTTCTGCATAGTGGACTGTACCGGGTGGGAGGTGCCGCGCCCGGGCAGGGACCCCCGGACGTCATGCTTCATGATAACGCGCGTGAGCGGCAGGCGCGCTGCGCCCACCCACCCGCCGCCGAAACCGGCGGCATCAGCCCATGTGCAAACCGCCGTTGAGCGAAAAATCTGCGCCGGTGGCGAAGCCGGCATCATCCGACGCCAGCCAGGTCACCATGGCCCCGATCTCGTCGGGTGTCCCCAGACGCTTGACCGGAATGGTGGCCACGATCTTCTCGAGCACCTCCGGCCGCATGGCACGAACCATGTCGGTGCCAATGTACCCGGGCGAGATGGTGTTCACCGTCACGCCCTTGGCGGCAACCTCCTGTGCCAAGGCCATGGTAAAGCCGTGGATCCCTGCCTTGGCCGTGGAATAGTTGGCCTGGCCAAACTGGCCCTTCTGGCCGTTGACCGAGCTGATGTTGATGATGCGACCCCACTGCCGTTCGACCATGTCTTCGATCACTTGCTTGGTGACGTTGAACAGGCTGTTGAGGTTGGTGTTGATCACCGCGTTCCAGTCTTCGCGGGTCATCTTGCGAAACACCACGTCGCGCGTGATGCCGGCGTTGTTCACCAGCACATCGACCGGACCATGCTCGGCCTTGACGCGCCCGAAGGCCTCGACCGTGGAGTCCCAATCCGACACATTGCCCACCGACGCATAGAACGTATAGCCCTGATCGGCCTGCTCCTTGAGCCAGCGGTCGTAATCCCGGTTTGGCCCGCAGCCAGCAATCACCGTGAACCCCTGCCGGGCCAGACGGTGACAGATGGAAGTGCCAATGCCACCCATACCACCGGTTACGTATGCCACTTTCCCGTTCATGGGAACTTCTCCTGGTTGTGCCCGACTCCATTGATGGGAGCGGGACGGTAAACGAACAAGGGCCTGGGCGCCACGACGGCGCCGGCCCGACTCAAACGGCACGCACGCGTACGTAACGACCCGGAGCGGCTTCGATGGCGGGATAATCGGCACTGCCGACCTGAGCGGGCGCCTTGACACGGCGCCCGGCGTGACCCGCCAGCCACTGGGCCCAATCGGGCCACCAGCTGCCGCGCTGCTCCTCGGCGGCCTCGAACCACGCCTCGGCCTCGGGAAACTCGCCCTCGGGCTGATACACCCAATGACTCCGCTTGCCGGCGGCCGGCGGGTTGATCACCCCGGCGATATGGCCCGATGCGCCCAGCACGAAGCGTTTGCTGCCCGGCAACACGTGCGTGGAGGCATAGGCCGACTTCCACGGCACGATGTGATCCTCGCGCGAGGCGTAGAGATAGGTGGGCAGATCGAGATGCTGCAGATCGAGGGGAGTCCCGGCGATCTGGAGTTCGCCCGGCTTGACCAGATTGTTTTCGAGATAGGTATTGCGGAGATACCACGTAAAAAACGGCCCCGGCAGATTGGTGCTGTCGGAATTCCAGTACAGCAGATCGAAGGCGCGTGGCTTTTCGCCCTTCAGGTAGTTGCCCACCACGTAGTTCCACACCAGTTCGTTGGGCCGCAGGAACGAGAACGTGGTAGTCAGCTCTCGAGCCGAGAGCAGGCCACCCAGCCCCAATTGCTGCTCACGCATGGCCACGTGGGCCTCGTCGATGAAGACATTCAGTATCCCCGTCTCGGAGAAATCGAGAAATGAGGTGAGCAGACTGAGCGACGCCACGGGATCGAGGCCCTGCGCCCGAGCAACCGCCAGCGCGGACGACAGCAGCGTGCCACCCACACAGAAGCCCATGGCATTGACCTGTTTCTGGCCGGAGACGGCGCCCGCCACGGCCAGACCGGTAAGCACGCCTTCACGCACGTAGTCGTCCCAGGTGGCCTGCAAAATGCCGTCGGTGTCGGCTGGCAGCGGATTGCGCCATGACACGAGAAATACCGTGTGGCCCTGCTCCACCAGCCATGCCACCAGCGAGTTGTGCGGTTGCAGATCGAGAATGTAATACTTGTTGATGCAGGGCGGCACGATGACCAACGGCCGTGCATGCACGGTTTCGGTGCGCGGCGCGTACTGAATCAGCTGCATGAGCCGGTTCTCGAAGATCACGCTGCCCGGCGTGACAGCCACGTTGCGGCCCACCTCGAACTGGCTTTCGTCGGTTTGCGAGATTCGCCCCTTCTGCATGTCTTCGAGCAAATTGGCCATGCCTTGCCGCAGGGTTTCGCCGCTAGACTCGACCAGGCTGCGCTGGGCGTCGGGATTGAGTGCCAGAAAGTTGGCGGGCGACATGGCATCCACCCATTGCTCCACGGCAAAGCGCACCCGTTCGCGGACGGCGGGCTCGACCTGCAGCGACTCGACCATGCGCATGAGCGTGCGACACGACAGCAAATAGGCTTGTGCCGTGTAGTAACTGGCCGGGTTGTCGTGCCAGGCTGCGGCGCTGAAGCGACGATCCTTGATGGGCGGTCGCTCGGGGGCCTGCATCACCGCCATCCATTCCTCGGTGAAGGACTGCTGAATCCGGGCCAGGGCCTCGACGGGCACATTGGCCTGCAGCCACGACATGGCCGGAAAGGCAGGCATGGCGGAATTGGGCATCATGAACATTGAACCTCGACAGAATGGGGACACACCGGGACAGCAATGGTGCATAAGCGCCGTGACAGCGTCAACCACAAAACAGGGGGGAAACTACCAATGGCGTCAGACTTGCGGCTCACGGGGAGACAGGCAAAAAGGATGCCCGGTTCCCCGGGGAAGGCTCGTTGAGCCAGGCGAGAGTCACGAAGCGACCCGTACGACCGTCGCGCCGATACGAGAACCAGTGTGGATCTTCATACGTGCACAGCGCCGAATCGTGCACTCTGGCGACGCCGGCTTGTCGGAGCAAGTCGCTGGCCGCACCGGCAAGGTGCAGGCGCCACTTGCCCGGTTCATGGGCATCCGGGGTGGCATGCGCTTCGCCGGCCCACCCCAGCGCCGAGCGCACTTCGTTGCCCACCTGATACGCCGCCGCGCCGATAGCCGGACCCAGCCACGCTTCGAAGGCACTGGCCGGCATGGCCAGCGTGCGGCTCAGGGTCTTCACGCCTTGCTGCAGGATGCCGTCGGCCAGACCTCGCCAACCCGCGTGCATCACCAGGACGCCCTTGCCCGACGACTCGGCCAGCACGACCGGCAGGCAGTCTGCCGTCATGATGGCCAGCACCCGGCCCGACCGACAGCTGAACGAACCGTCAGCCGTCATCCCCGCCTGCGTACGAGGATCATCAGCATTCAACAGAGATGTCCCGTGCACTTGATCGAGCCAGAGGGGCTCATCGGGCAGCGCTTGCGACAACACCTGCCGGTTGTGACTCACTGCTGCCGGGTCGTCGCCCACGTGGGTGCCGACATTGCCGCGATCGAACGGTGGCAGGCCAACGCCCCAGGCCCGGGTTGTGGTGCGCACCGAAACGCCCGGCCACAGGGGGCCCGAGATCCAGTCGGGCACGCTGCTGACGGGGTTGTCGTCGTTGTCGTCAAGATTCATCGCTGGCCTCGTCCAACCCTGCCGTGGCCTCGTCTCCCGAGGCGTCGTCCTGCCATGTTATGGCGTCAACCACGGCGCGCATGTCGTCCGGCAGTTCACATTCGAAGTGCCTGGGCTCACCAGACATGGGGTCGTCGAAGCCCAGCCGCCAGGCGTGCAGCATCTGGCGTCGGGCATCGCCCAACGATCGGCCACCATAAAGGTCATCGCCCAGCAGGGGGAACCCGGCATGGCTGAGGTGTACTCGAATCTGATGGGTGCGGCCGGTGGCCAGTCGGCAAAGCACGCGTGTGACGTCCTGCCCCTGGTAGATCCCGTGCGCCACGGGAAATACGTGCGTGAGCGCCGGCTTGGCTGCCACCGGACGCTGTGCCGACATCCGCACCGGCACGCGGGCATCGCGCCCAATGGCGGCATCCAGGCTTTGCTGGCGTGTGAGGATGCCCTGAACCAATGCCACGTACTCGCGCTTGACGGTTCGGGCCTGCAATTGCCTTACCAGTGCCGTTTGAGCCACTTCGGTACGCGCCACGACCAGCAGGCCCGACGTGTCCTTGTCGAGCCGATGCACGATGCCGGCTCGCGCCACCTGACGCAACTCGGGATAGCGATGCAACAGGCCATTGAGCAAGGTGCCCTGCCAATTGCCGGCGCCCGGATGCACCACCAATCCTACCGGCTTGTTCAACACCACGAAGTCTGCGGTTTCGGCCAGCACCTGCAGGCTCATGGCTTCGGCCACGAAGGCCATCGCTTCGGGAGCCGGCTGCGGTTCGACCCGCAAACGATCACCCGCCGCCACGCCGTGCCGCACGCGGGTTTCGATCCGGCCATTGACCGCCACGTGGCCTGCCTCGATCCACCCCTGGATGCGACCGCGCGAGTGCTCGGGAATCAGCGTAGACAGCACTTTGTCGAGCCGGCCTTCAACCCCTGGCAGCACTTGCAATTGCAGCGTGGCATCGGATTCGGGAAGGTCGTCGTCGATGTCGGGAAGGGGGGGCAAGGGAGGCAATCGATGCATGGCAGAAAATGGCGAGAACGCGGAGTGGATTGCGCAGATATAATCGAAGGCTTGATTGCAAGCCTTTTTTCCCGGGAACGCCGAGATGCCGCTGACTGCTGTTGCCCCACCCTCCTTTGCCGATACCGTACGCGCTGCGGCGGCACGCTGGCGGGCGGGATTGATCCTCGTTGCCTTGCTCGCCCTGCTGGCGAGCGGTTGCAGCTCGCTGGGTAACGACCCCGAGGAGTACGACGAAACGGTCGGCTGGAGCGTAGAGCAATTGTACCGGGAGGCCCAGGCCGACATGTCTGCGGGCAACTGGCCTGCAGCCATCACGCAGCTCGAACGCATTCAGGCCCGCTATCCATTCGGCGTCTATGCCCAGCAAGCCATGCTCGATCTCGCCTACTCACAGTGGCGCTACGAAGAGCCCGAAAAGGCGCTGGCCACCATTCAGCGCTTCAAGCAGCAATACCCCAACAACCAGGCCAACGACTACATGCTCTACCTCGAAGGCCTGGTTACCTTCGCCCCCGAAAACGCCTTCATCAACCGGCTGGTCGGCCAGGATATGGCCGAACGCGACCCCACCGGTGCCCGCGAATCGTTCGAGGCCTTTCGCGAGCTTGTCACGCGGTATCCCGACAGTCGCTACGCGCGCGACGCGAGGCTGCGCATGAACTGGTTGCTCAACACCATTGCCATGGGCGAAATCTACACGGCCCGCTATTATTTCGACCGCGAGGCCTACGTGGCCGCCATCAATCGGGCCGAAACCGTCATCGCCGATTTTCAGGGCACCGAAGCCGTCGAGCAGGCCCTGTACATCATGTATCTTTCCTACGACGAAATGGACATGCCCGACCTCCGCGACGACGCCCGCCGCGTGCTGGTGTCCAACTTCCCCGACACCACCATCCTGGAAGACGGCTTCCCCGAAGACGACTTCACCTGGTGGAACCCCATCACCTGGGGCCGCAGCAACTGACGGGGTCGCCCAAAGGCGACCCCGTCACCCCGGCCTCGCAAAGCGAGAGCCGGGGTCCGTGCCAAGCCACCTGAGCTACCCAAGCCACCCGAGCCACCCGAGCCCTGCAAAGAGACCCCGGATCCGCTACGCGGTCCGGGGTAACGTCATTCGACAGATCCAGGCGACAACGTCTAATCCGTCTCCCCCAACTCCCCGTCTTCTCGCCAGGCCCGAAGAAAAGCCACGACGTCGTCCCGACGGCGCGTGCGGCCGAAGGGGGGCAGGCCTCGCCAGAGCTGTTTGCCGTAGGGCTTGTCGACCAGACGACGATCGCCCACCATCAGGACCCCCCAATCCGACTCGGCGCGGATCAGACGGCCTGCGCCCTGCTTGAGTGCGATGGCCGCATGCGGCAACTGAAACTCGACGAAGGGGTTGCCGCCCCGCTTGCGGCTCTCGCGGATGCGCGCATCGATCACCGGATCATCCGGCGGGGCGAACGGCAGCTTGTCGATGGCCACCAGCGTGAGCGCATCGCCGGGCACGTCGATGCCCTCCCAGAAACTGGCACTACCCACCAGCACGGCATGTCGTTGCGTTCGCAGGGCCTCGAGCAGCTCGGGACGCGAACGGGTGCCCTGCTTCAACAGCGGCCAATCCCAGCCGCGTTCGGCAAACGCGCTCTGCAACAAGCCATGCACGATGTCGACCGCCCGCAAGGTGGTACACAACACCAGCGCACTGCCGACACTGGCTTCGAGCAGGAGCAACAGATCGGCCACGAAAGCCTGCAGGAACTCGGGGTGTTGCGGCTGCGGCAAAGTGTCGGGCACGTAGAGACGTCCGCGCTCGGCATACTGAAAGGGAGATTCCCAGCGCCCCGTGGTGGCAGCGCCCAGGCCCAGTTGCCGGGTGAAGTGTCGAAAATCCTCACGTACCGCCAAGGTGGCCGAGGTCAATACCCAGGCTTGTCCTGACGGACGGGCACGGGCGAAGGTGCGGGCCACCGACAACGGCGCCGACTGCAGGCGCAGATTGCTGCCACTGAATTCGGCCCACCGCACCCATTCGATCTCGTCGGCCTCCAGCTCCTGGCGAGGAGCCGCGTCGGTGTCGGGGGCGTCAGTCTGGGGGGATTCGGAAGTATCGACCACGGCACCACGATCGCCATCCTCCGCCGTGCCGGGCGCCGACTCGTTGGCCTCGTCGGTCGGTGCGTTGGGCGTTTGCCAGGCAAGTTCGTCGTCCGACGACCCTTCGATCGCCTGTGCCGGCAGCCAGCGCCGCAAACGACCGCGCAGCTCCAGGACGCGACGGGCAAGCAGATCGAGATCGGGGTGACGTTCGCGCAGCGCGCGGGCGATGCCTGCCACCTTGCCCAGACAATCGTTGAGCGCCAGCGCCAGGGCATTGAACTCGTCGCGTTCGGGCAAGGCCTCGTGGGCGCATTTCATGCCCGGAAGATGCTCGAGATGCAAGGCCCAGAGCCGAAAATCGCGGGCGCTCTGCTCGATGTCTCGCGACAGTTGCGTCCAATCGGCGCTTTCGGCCGCCTGAGCCGTGCCCACGGTGAGCACGTCGCGCGCCAGATCGAGCAACTGCAGGCTGGAGAGCGATTCGCCCAGAAACCGGGTGGCCACATCCGGCAGCTGATGGGCCTCGTCGAACACGACGCAATCGGCCGCGGGCAAAAGATCGGTCACGCCGTCTTCCTTGAGCGCGAGATCGGCCAGGAACAGGGCGTGGTTGATCACGACCACTTCGGCCTCCTGTGCCGCCTTGCGCGCCTTGACCACGAAACAGTCGCGATAATGCGCGCAATCGGTGCCCAGGCAGGTGTCGCGAGTGGAGGTGACGCGCTGCCAGATGGGTGCCGTTTCGGGGACGGCCTCAAGCTCGGCCCGGTCGCCGGATCGACTGCGTTGCGCAAACCTCACGATATGCTGCAACTGCGCCACTTCGTGACGATTGGCGAGGCCGCGTTCGTCTTCCTGCAGGCGCTCGAGATGCCAGTGACATACGTAATTGTTGCGACCCTTGAGCAAGGCCACCTGGGCCGGCATTTGCAGCGCCTTGAGCACTTGCGGGATGTCGCGCGCGTACAGCTGATCCTGCAGGGGTTTGGTGCCGGTGGAGATCAGCACCTTGCCCCCATGCAGCAGCGCGGGCACGAGATAGGCATAGGTTTTGCCGGTGCCCGTGCCCGCTTCGGCCACCAGGGTGCCGCCGGTGGCCAGGGCATGGGCCACGGCCACTGCCAGCTCACGCTGCTGCTGACGCAGGCGATAACCCGGCAAGCGCCGAGCCAGCGCGCCGCCGGGCCCAAAGGCGTCTTCCACCTGGGCCACCAGGGCGGGTACGGTGTGGGGCAATTCTGCGGCAGAATCTTCGGTGTCGCTGACGGCAGACGACGCCACGTCGGCTTCAGGCATGGATATCGGGCACCAGCATCATTTCAAGGTGTTCGATCTGGTCTTTGAGCAAGAGCTTGCGCTTCTTGAGACGCTTGATCGCGAGCTGATCCATGACCGGATCGCCCTGGAGCCGCTGCACGGTGAGATCGAGATCGCGGTGCTCCTGGCGCATGGCGGCCAGACGAGCCCGCAGGGCATCCAGACTGGTCGGGGGTGGTTGGAGCGTCACGACATGACCGTTTGAAGAAACAAAGTTGCCATTTTCGCATTCGGTGGTGACAGGAGCAAGCTGCAGACATGGCAAAATGCCGCACTTCGCTCACCTCCCTGCACCAACGGATGACTGTCAGCCAACCCAGCCACGCCACCGCCGATTCGCTCGTCGCCCCCGAAGCCATTACACCGACCGATCCTGCCCAGCGGCACGCCCGCCTGGCCACCGAACTGGGGGTCCGTACCGCCCAGGTCGAAGCCACGGTGGCCCTGATCGACGGCGGCGCCACCGTGCCGTTCATCGCCCGCTACCGCAAGGAAGTCACCGGCGGACTCGACGACACCACGCTGCGCGAACTCGAAGCGCGGCTGGCGTATCTGCGCGAACTCGACCAGCGTCGGCTCAGCGTGCTGCAATCCATCGCCGAGCAAGGCAAGCTCACCCGGTCGCTGCAGGCCGAACTGGTGGCCGCCGACACCAAGCAGCGGCTGGAAGACCTCTACGCCCCTTACAAGCCCAAGCGGCGCACGCGTGCCCAGATCGCCCGCGAGGCCGGCCTGGAGCCGCTGGCCGACCAACTGCTGGCACAGGCCGACGCCGACCCGGCATTGCTGGCCGAAGGTTTCGTGAATGCCGACGCCGGCTTCGCCGACGCCCGCGCCACGCTCAACGGCGCGCGCGATATCCTGGCCGAACGGTTCGCCGAGAACGCCGAGGTGCTGGCCGACCTACGTGAGTTTCTGTGGCAGCAAGCCCAGCTGCGCTCCAGCGTCGTCAGCGGCAAGGAAGCCGAGGGGGCCAATTTCCGCGACTGGTTCGATTTTTCCGAGAATCTGCGCACCCTGCCCTCGCACCGAGTGTTGGCCCTGCTGCGCGGGCGCCAGCAAGGCGTGCTCGATTTGCGGGTGGTGCTCGACGAGGAACGCGAGAATGCCGTGCCGCATCCCTGCATGGCTCGCCTTGCCCATCGTCTGCAACTGCCCGGCCCGCTCTGGGAAGGCAACGTGACGCCGCGCAACCGCTGGCTGGCCGAAGTGTGCCGCTGGACATGGCGCGTCAAGCTGCTCCCCGCCTTCGAAACCGAGCTCACCGGCCGGCTGCGAGACATGGCCGAAGCCGAAGCCATTCGGGTGTTCGCTGCCAACCTCAAGGATCTCCTGCTGGCGGCGCCCGCTGGCCCTCGCGCGGTGCTGGGTCTGGACCCCGGCATCCGCACGGGCGTCAAGGTGGCCGCCATCGACCGCACCGGCAAGTTGCTCGACACCGCCACCATCTACCCTCACGAACCGCGCCGCGACTGGGACGGGGCCATCCATACCCTGGCCCGGCTCGCCAAACAACACGGCATCGAACTCATCGCCATCGGCAATGGCACGGCCTCGCGCGAAACCGAAAAACTGGCCGGCGACCTGATGCAGCGTCATCCCGAGCTCAAGCTGCAGCGGGTGGTGGTATCCGAATCCGGTGCCTCGATCTATTCGGCGTCCGCCACGGCCGCGGCCGAGTTTCCGGACCTCGACGTCAGCCTGCGGGGCGCGGTATCGATTGCACGACGCCTGCAGGATCCGCTCGCCGAACTGGTCAAGATCGATCCCAAGGCGATCGGCGTGGGGCAGTATCAGCACGATGTCAATCAGCGCGACCTCGCGCGCATGCTCGATGCCGTGGTGGAAGATTGCGTGAATGCCGTGGGCGTGGACGTCAACACCGCCTCGGCTGCGCTGCTCGCCCGGGTGTCGGGGCTGAATACCACGCTGGCGCGCAACATCGTTACCTGGCGCGACCGTCATGGCGCCTTCCCCAGCCGGAAGGGCCTGCGCGAAGTGCCGCGTTTTGGCGACAAGTCGTTTGAACAGGCCGCCGGCTTCCTGCGCATTGCCGGGGGCGAGAACCCGCTCGACGCCTCCGCCGTGCATCCCGAGGCCTACCCGCTGGTGCAAAGAATCCTGGCCGATATTCAGGCAGATGTCCGGAAGATCATGGGCAACCAGGATCTTCTGCGCAAGGTGGCGCCCAGCCGCTTCGTGGATGACCGCTTCGGCCTGCCCACCATTCAGGACATCCTGCAGGAGCTCGAGAAGCCGGGGCGAGATCCCCGCCCCGAATTCAAGACCGCCCAGTTCAAGGAAGGCATCGAAAGCCTGGCCGACCTCGAACTGGGCATGGTGCTCGAAGGTGTGGTGACCAACGTGGCCAATTTCGGCGCGTTTGTCGATATCGGCGTGCACCAGGACGGCCTGGTTCACATCTCGGCCTTGTCCCGACAATTCGTCAAGGATCCGCGCGACGTGGTGCGGGTGGGCCAAACCGTAAGCGTGAAGGTGATCGAGGTGGATCAGGCCCGTCGCCGCATTGCCCTCACCATGCGGCTGGATGACGACGTATTGGCCGCCCGGCGCAGCAATGCCGGCCCGGACGCTGGCGGTCGCGGTGACCGTCGCCGCGAGCGCAAGCCCACGGGTGCCGCCCCGGCAACCGACGGGGCCATGGCCGCGGCATTTGCCAAACTCAAGGGCGGCAACTGAGGTTTGCGCGGGTGATTGGCACTTGCCGAAAGGCAGCAAGGGTCTCGCCCTGACCCACCGGGCCAGCGCCTGGGCGCCTGCCGCCGCTCAACGCTGGCCGGCCTCTTGCCTGCCAATCACGCTTCGGCCAGGCGCAACAAGGCCTCGCGCACTCGTTCGCACGCTTCGTCGCGCTCGGCCGCCGACCCGAACCCCCCGGCCGACGCCACGGCAACGCCGTCGATCCACACAGCCAACGCGCTGTCGCCAACGGGCTCCACACCCTCGCCGGCAAGATCCTGGATCTGCCGGATGACGGCGCCTGCGGCCTTGGGGTCGGCATGCCCGGCCGAGAGCAGAAGCTCGTTGCCGTCGGCTGCCAGCAAGCGGAATCGGAACAGGCCGTCGGTATCGCGGAAGCTCACGAACCGGGGGCGACGAGCATCGCGCTTGCGTGCCGGTGTATTGACCGGTGCCACATGCCCGGTGCGCAGACCCACGGCAGCTCGCACCTCGTCCATGAGCGGTGCAGCCAGCGCGCGGGCCTTGACGGCACCCTGCTGCAAGGCCTCTTCGATGCGATCGGGGTGGGCCATGAGATCCTGGTAATGCTCGCGCATGGGCCCAATGACGGCTTCGATGCGATCGACCAGCTGCTGTTTGGCCTCGCCCCAGCTCATGCCGTCGTGCAAGGCCTGCTCGAATGCCTGCAACTGCTCGGCCGAGGAGAAGGCACGATAGACGGGGTGCAGGTGCGAATCGGCCGCCTCCTTGGCTTCGCCCGGCCCACGTGAGTCGGTGACGATACGCGACACGGCTTCGCGCAAGCCCTTGCTCCCGCCTTCGAACAGGGGAATGGTGTTGTGGTAGCTCTTGGACATCTTGCGGCCGTCGAGGCCTGGCAGCGTGGCCACCTGATCGTCGACCTCGGCATCGGGCAAGGTGAAGATCTCCTTGCCGGCACCGTACATGTGGTTGAACCGCTGGGCGATGTCGCGCGCCATTTCCAGGTGCTGGATCTGATCGCGCCCCACCGGCACGCGATGGGCATTGAAGATGAGAATATCGGCGGCCATCAGCACGGGATAGCTGAACAGGCCCATGGTGATGCCATCGTCGGTTTCCTGCCCCGCCGCCGTGTTCTGATCCACCGCCGCCTTGTAGGCATGCGCCCGGTTCATCAAACCCTTGGCCGTGACGCATGACAACACCCAGCACAACTCGGGCACCTCGGGCACATCGGATTGCCGATAGAAGATGACGCGCTCGGGATCCAGCCCCGCCGCCAGCCAGGTGGCCGCGATTTCGAGGCGCGAACGCGACACCCGAGCCGGATCCTCGCATTTGATCAGTGCGTGGTAGTCGGCCAGAAAGAAGAAGGCATCGACATCGGCCTGGGTGCTGGCCGCAACGGCCGGACGAATTGCCCCCACATAATTGCCAAGATGCGGTGTGCCGGTGGTGGTGATGCCGGTAAGGACACGAGTGCGCATGACTGCTACCCAAAAAACGAAGGCATCAGTTTACCGCCATTGCCGGCATCGCCGTGCCACCGGGCGAGTCGGGTTATGATGATCCCGACGTTACCTTCCGGTTGTGCCGTACCCATCATGTCCATCGAACAGAACTACGCCGACATCCTCACCGCCCTGGGCGAAGACATCCAGCGCGAGGGTCTCAAGGATACGCCCAAGCGCGCCGCCAAGGCCATGCAATACCTGTGCAAGGGCTACAACGAAAGCCTGCACGATATTGTCAACGGCGCGCTGTTCACGTCCGACAACAGCGAAATGGTGCTGGTCAAGAGCATCGAGCTCTATTCGCTGTGCGAGCACCACTTGCTGCCCTTCGTGGGCAAGGCCCACGTGGCCTACATCCCCAATGGCAAGGTGCTCGGCGTCTCCAAGGTGGCCCGCATCATCGAGATGTACGCCCGCCGCCTGCAAATCCAGGAGAACCTCTGCCGCGAGGTGGCCGAAGCCGTTCAGCAGGTTACCGGCGCCCTGGGGGTGGCGGTGGTGATCGAGGCCCAGCACATGTGCATGATGATGCGCGGCATCGAGAAGCAGAACTCGGTCATGGTCAGCTCCATGATGCTCGGCGAGTTTCGCGACAACCCGGCCACCCGCTCCGAATTCCTCAGCCTGGTGCACAGCAACAACCGCTGAACCGAAGCGAGTCGTGAGCGGGCCGGCGCTCTGCCGGCCCCGGGCCGCTACAGGGTCACCGCCACGCGGTGACCCGAGTCGAGATACTCGCGCGACTGCATCTCTACCAAACGCGACACCGTGCGCTGAAATTCATTGGCCAGCACGCCGCCGGCGTATAGCGATTCGGGTGGCCCTTCGGCCGACAGAATCAACTTCACCTTGTGGTCGTAGAGCACGTCGACCAGCCAGGTAAAACGACGGGCTTCAGACGCCTGGCGCGGGCCCATGCACGGCACGCCCGACACCAGCACCGTATGAAACCGGCTGGCCAGTTCAAGATAATCATTCTGTGAGCGCGGGCCACCACACAGTGTGGCAAAGTCGAACCACACCACACCGCCGGCCAGTTTTCGGGCTTTTACCTCGCGATTTTCAATACGCAGCACGGGCGACTGGGGTGGCGTCTCGGCAATACGCTCGAAGGCCTCCTGCAACGCCGCTTCGCTCTTGTCATCCACCGGCACGTGATACAGCGCCACCTGCTCGAGTGTGCGTCGACGATAATCCACGCCGGCATCCACATTGAGCACGTCCATGCGATGTTCGATGAGGGCAATGGCCGGCAGGATGCGATCGCGATGCAGTCCGTCGGGATACAGGGTGGAGGGTTCGTAGTTGGATGTCATCACGAACGACGTGCCATGCTCGAACAGACCGACGAGCAGACGATACAGAATCATGGCGTCGGCAATATCCGACACATGAAACTCGTCGAAGCAGATCAGCCGATACTTGCGCGCCACGCGACGTGCCACCTCGTCCAGCGGGTCGGCCATGCCCTTGACGGCATCGAGTTCGCGATGCACACCGCGCATGAACTCGTGAAAATGCAGGCGGGTCTTGCGTCGCACCGGCACCGTGGCGTAGAAGGCATCCATGATGAAGCTCTTGCCGCGGCCCACGCCACCCCACAGATAGACGCCACGCGGCACATCCGGGCGATTGAGCCACTTCTTGAGCACGTTGGAGCGCATGGCCTTGAAGCGCACCCAATCGTCGTAGTAAGCCTGCAAGCGCTCGACGGCCTGGCGCTGCGCCGCATCGGCGGCATAGCCGCGCTCGGCCAGGGCATTTTCGTAGTATTCAATGACGTTCATGAAATCGGGCGTAACCCTGGCTGCAGTTGCGTTCGCCCAGCTGGCGACCGACAAGGCAAAGGCGGGGGAGCCTCACGCTCACCCCGCCTTCGGGCACAAATTGCCGTGCAACCCACACACGGCAACAAGAACACCATCAGAAATTGAGCGTGCGCTTGTCCACGGCCAGCGCGGCTTCCTTGAGCGACTCCGACAGCGTGGGATGAGCGTGGCAGATGCGCGCGATGTCTTCCGACGCCGCCCGGAACTCCATGGCCACGGTCGCCTCACCAATCAGCTCGGAGGCCTGGGCACCAATGATATGCACGCCCAGCACTTCGTCCGTCTTGGCATCGGCAATGATCTTGACGAAGCCGGTGGTGTCGCCCAACGCCCGTGCCCGACCATTGGCCATGTAGGGGAACGACCCGACCCGGATATCGCGACCGGCTTTCTTGAGCGCCTGTTCGGTTTGACCCACCCAGGCGATCTCGGGCGAGGTGTAGATCACCCACGGGACCGTGTTGAAATTGACGTGACCATGCTGGCCGGCAATGCGCTCGGCCACGGCAACGCCCTCTTCTTCTGCCTTGTGAGCCAGCATGGGCCCACGAACGACGTCGCCCACGGCCCACACATTGGGCAGGCTGGTGCGGCAATCGTCGTCGACCACGACAAAGCCGCGCTCATCGAGCTTGAGACCCACGGCATCGGCGTTGAGCCCGGCGGTGGCCGGCACCCGACCGATCGACACGATGAGTTTATCGACGCCCAGGCTCTGCTCTTCGCCCTTGCTGTCGGTGTACTTGACGGTAACCGTCTTGCTGGTGGCCTTGATCTCACCCGTCTTTACACTCAGCTGGATATCGAGCCCCTGCTTGGTAAAGACCTTGAGCGCCTCTTTGGCCACCTGCTCGTCGGCCGCCGACAGAAACTGCGGCATGGCTTCGAGGATGGTGACCTCGGCGCCCAGACGGCGCCAGACGCTGCCGAGCTCGAGGCCAATCACACCGGCGCCGATGATGCCCAGTTTCTTGGGCACGCTGGTGAGTGCCAGTGCACCTTCGTTCGACAGGACCTGCTTCTCGTCGAACGGCAGGTCGGGCAAGGCGCGGGCCGCCGAGCCGGTGGCCACGATCACATGCTTGCCGATGAGCTCTTCGCTGGCAGGTTCGCTGACCTTGATGCTCCAGCCGCCCTCCACATGACCCGAAAAAGCGGCCTTGCCGTGAAAGAACGTGACCTTGTTCTTCTTGAACAGGTACAGGATGCCGTCGTTGTTCTGCTTGACGACGTCGTTCTTGCGCTTGAGGAACTGGTCGACATCGAGCGACAGGCCCTTGATGCCAATGCCGTGCTCGGCAAAATGCTTGCCGGCATGTTCGTAGTGCTCGGACGACTGCAACAACGCCTTGGAGGGAATGCAACCCACGTTGGTGCAGGTGCCACCGAGTGCCGGCCCACCCTTGGGGTTCTCCCAGGCGTCGACGCAAGCGACCGAAAACCCGAGTTGGGCCGCGCGAATGGCAGAGATATAACCGCCGGGACCGGCGCCAATGACGACAACATCGAATGATTTGGCCATGATGTTCCTTGAGTGCTGTGCTGCCGGACAGGTGTTGGGCCTGCCCGGGGCAATCACGAGTTGCCCGGACACCGGGCAACTCGTCATGAATGCGGATGGCGGGCGCCGTTGAGCACCCGATCGGGCCATGATGACGGGCAGCGCTCACGCCCCACCCTGCCATCAGGCCACGCTCAGACGTCGAGCAGCAAACGCTGGGGATCTTCGAGCGCCTCTTTGATGGCAACCAGCGCCAGAACGGCCTCACGCCCGTCGATGATACGGTGATCGTATGACAGCGCCAGGTAGTTCATGGGACGAATCACGATCTGGCCGTTTTCGACCACGGGACGATCCTTGGTGGCATGAATGCCCAGGATGGCCGACTGCGGCGGGTTGATGATGGGCGTGGACAGCATGGAACCGAACACGCCGCCATTGGAAATGGAGAACGTGCCACCGGTGAGCTCTTCGAGCCCCAGCTTGCCGTCGCGAGCGCGATTGCCGAAATCGGCAATCTGCTTTTCGATGTCGGCGATGGTCATTTGGTCGGCATTGCGCAGAATGGGCACAACCAGGCCACGCGGGGTGCCTACCGCAATACCGACATCGAAATAGCCGTGATAGAGGATGTCTTTACCATCGACCGAGGCGTTGACCACCGGGTACTTCTTGAGCGCAGCCACCGCAGCCTTGACGAAAAACGACATGAAGCCGAGCTTGACGCCGTGCTCCTTCTCGAACTTCTCCTTGTAGCGGTTGCGCAGATCCATCACGCCCTGCATGTTGACCTCGTTGAAGGTCGTGAGAATGGCGTTTTCTTGTTGCGACTGCAGCAGGCGCTCGGCCACTCGGGCACGCAGTCGGCTCATGGGCACACGCTGCTCGGGCCGGCCATCCAAGCCCACCGACGGTGCCGGCGCGCTGGCCGCCTTGGCCGGGGCGCTGCTCCCGCTGCCGGCCGACTGGGCATCGGATTTGGTCACACGGCCGTCACGGCCGCTACCCGCCACGCTGGAGGGCTCGATACCCTTCTCGGACAGAATCTTGGCGGCGGCCGGCGAGGCCACGCCCGAACCCTTGCCGCCGCTCGAACTGGCGGCAGCAGGCTCTGCCGGCGCTTCCGCGGCAGGCGCCGGCTCAGCCTTGGCTTCGGCTTTGTCTTCTTTGGCGTCGGCTGCCTTGGCGGCCGGCGCCGCGGCCTTGCCTTCGGTGTCGATGCGGGCAATCACCTCGTCGGCCGTGACCGTGCTGCCGTCGCCCTTGACGATCTCGGCGAGGACACCGCTGGCCGGGGCCGGCACTTCGAGCACAACCTTGTCGGTTTCGATCTCGATGAGAATCTCGTCGGCAGTCACCGCTTCACCGGGCTGCTTCTTCCACTCGAGGAGTGCGGCTTCGGCAACGGACTCGGAGAGCTGGGGAACGACGACGTCTTTCATGGACATGAGAGTTTCCTTGATTTGAATACTGTAACCGGAGGTTGAAGAACCGCGCCAAGCGGCCCCACACCGGATCACCGGAGCGGAGCCGCGGCTGCAGGCTCAGCGCGTGAGCGCCACGCCCTTGAACTTGCCGAATGCCTGTTCGATCAGGGACTTTAATTGGTCGATGTGTTTGGCCATGTAGCCCACCGCCGGCGAGGCCGAGGGAGCACGCCCAGCATAGCCCAGGCGTTGGCCGGCCACCATGTTCTCGAAGAGATGATGCTGGATGTAGAACCACGGGCCTTGATTCTGCGGTTCGTCCTGCACCCACACCAGCTCCTTGGCGTTGGGATAGCGCTTGAGTTCTTCGGCCAGGGCCTTGTGCGAGAACGGATACAGTTGCTCGACACGAATGATGGCGACATCGTTGGCCTCACGCTCGGTGCGAGCATGAATGAGGTCGTAGTACACCTTGCCCGAGCAGAGCAGCACGCGCTTGACGTCGTCGGGCACCAGGTTGGAATCCACCTCGCCGATGACCGTGCGGAACTGACCGTCGGCCAGCTCGGCCAGGGTGAAGCCGGCATCCTTGTTGCGCAACAACGACTTGGGCGTGAAGATGACCAGCGGCTTGCGGAAGGGCCGGATCATCTGGCGACGCAGCAAGTGGAAGATCTGGGCGCCATTGGTGGGCTGCACCACCTGCATGTTGTTGTCGGCACAGGCCTGCAGGAAGCGTTCGATGCGGGCCGACGAGTGCTCGGGGCCCTGCCCTTCGTAGCCATGCGGCAGCATCAGGGTAAGGCCGGATTGGCGGCCCCACTTGGCTTCGCCCGAGCTGATGAACTGATCGATGACCACCTGCGCGCCATTGACGAAATCACCGAACTGCGCCTCCCAGACCACGAGCGTGTTGGGCTCGGCCGTGGAGTAGCCATATTCGAACGCCAGCACCGCTTCTTCGGAAAGGACCGAGTCGATCACGGTGAACGGGGCCTGGTTGTCGGCCACGTTCTGCAGGGGGATGTAGGTGCCGTCGTCCCAGCGCTCACGCTTCTGTGAGTGCAGAACCGAGTGCCGATGCGAGAACGTGCCGCGGCCGGAATCCTGACCGGTGATCCGCACCGGATAGCCCGACGCCACCAGCGATGCAAACGCCAGGTGTTCGCCCATGCCCCAATCGAGATTCTGTTCGCCGGCAGCCATCTTGCGACGATCGTTGATCACCCGCTGCACGATGGGGTGCAGATTGAAGTCGTCAGGTATGGTGGTGATGCGCTCGGCCAGACGCTTGATCTCGGCCATGGGCACGGCGGTGTCGGCCGCGTCGGTCCACTTGCGATTGAGGAAGGGCGACCAGTCGACGGCGTACTTGCCCTTGTAATCGGTGAGCACGGGCTCGATGGTGCGCTGGCCGTCATCCATCAGCCGGCGATATTCGAGCACCATTTCTTCGGCGTCTTCGGCCGAGATCACGCCCTGGGCTTCGAGGCGATCGGCATAGACCTTGCGCGTGCCGGGATGCTGGGCGATGCGCTTGTACATGAGCGGCTGCGTGATGGCAGGGGTATCCTGCTCATTGTGGCCGAGCTTGCGGAAGCAGACGATATCCACCACCACATCGTGTTTGAACTCGCGGCGGAAGTCGAGTGCCAGTTGCGTGGCAAACACCACCGCATCGGGGTCGTCGCCGTTCACATGAAACACCGGCGCCTCGATCATCTTGACGACGTCGGAACAATAAATGGTGGAGCGGGAATCGCGCGGATCGGAGGTGGTGAAACCGATCTGGTTGTTGATCACGATGTGCAGCGTGCCACCCGTGCCATAGCCCCGGGTCTGGGCCAGGTTGAGGGTTTCCATCACGACACCCTGGCCGGCGAAAGCCGCATCGCCGTGCACCAGAACCGGCAACACTTCGCTGCCGTCGTCGTCGCCCCGACGCTCCTGACGGGCCCGCACGCTGCCCTCGACCACCGGATTGACGATCTCGAGGTGAGACGGGTTGAACGCCAGCGACAGGTGCACCGGACCACCAGGGGTGGAAACATCGGACGAGAAGCCGTTGTGGTACTTCACGTCGCCATCGGCGAGGTCGTTCTTGTGCTTGCCTTCGAATTCGGCGAAGAGATCGCCGGGCATCTTGCCCAGAATGTTGACCAGCAGGTTGAGACGCCCGCGGTGCGCCATCCCGATGACGATCTCTTGCACCTCGGTTGCGCCGGCGTGCAGCACGACTTCGTCCATGGCTGCGATGAAGCTCTCGCCGCCTTCGAGCGAGAAGCGCTTCTGGCCGACATACTTGGTGTGCAAGAAGCGCTCGAGGCCTTCGGCTTCGGTGAGCTGCTGCAGGATGTGGCGACGCTTTTCAGGGGTGAAGCTGGGCGTGGAGAACGTGCTCTCGAGGCGTTGCTGAATCCAGCGCTTTTGCACCGGATTGGACATATACATGAACTCGGCACCGATCGAACGACAGTAGGTGTCGCGCAACGCCCCCACGATGTCGCGCAGGGTCATGTGCTCGGCGGTGCTGAAATAGGTGTTGGTGGCCGAATAGACGTTGTCCATGTCGGACTCGGTCAGGCCGTAGAACTCGGGTTCGAGCTCGGGGATGCGCAGTCGCTCCTGGCGCTTGAGCGGGTCGAGGTCGGCCCAGCGCGAACCGAGTGAACGGTAGGCCGCGATGATCGACTGTACGTGGACCTGCTTGCTGGCGATGGTGAGATCGGCCTCGCCGACGCGCGGCGCGAAACCGTTGGCGCGTGCGCGATCGGCAAACGACTGCACGATGGGAGCGTGGCGCTGATCGCGCTGACCTTCGCGGCCACCAGGGGCCGGCTGCAGCTGCAGCTGGTCGAAATAGGTTCGCCAGTTCTCGGGTACCGAGCCGGGGTTGTCGAGATAGGCTTCGTAGAGCTCCTCGACATACGGCGCGTTGCCGCCAAAGAGGTATGAAACCGAAAGATTATCGGAAAAGTTGGACATGCGACGCTTCACCTATCGGGTGCTTCACCCGTATTCGATGCAGGAAAACCTTCCGCGACACGGCCAGACCGAATAGCGGATAGCAAGTTGGAGCAGAAGGCGGCCAAAACCGGAAACCCGGCGGAGTCGGTAGACCCCAATACGTAACAACCCTGTAAGGATACCACCCGCAGTCGCGGGATGGAAAAAAACCGTCCCGCGAACGGGACGGTTTTGCAGGAAACCGACAGTGGCATCAACGATCGGCAATTTTCTTGACGTCGCGCGGCTCCTGACCGGTGTAGAGCTGACGCGGACGGCCGATCTTGAACTCGGGGTCCGACAACATTTCGTTCCACTGAGCAATCCAGCCAACCGTGCGGGCCAGCGCAAAGATGGCCGTGAACAGCGAGGTGGGGATACCGATGGCGCGCTGCACGATACCCGAGTAGAAGTCCACGTTGGGGTACAGCTTGCGCTCGACGAAGTACGGATCTTCGAGAGCGATGCGCTCGAGCTCCATGGCCAACTTGAACAGCGGGTCGTTCTCGAGGCCGAGCGCCTGCAGCACTTCCTTGCAGGTTTCCTGCATGAGCTTGGCACGCGGATCGTAGTTCTTGTAGACCCGATGGCCAAAGCCCATGAGGCGAACGCCCGAGTTCTTGTCTTTCACCTGCTCCATGAACTCGCCAACCTTGGCCACGCCGCCATTGGCCTGGAGGTCTTCGAGCATCTGCAGGCAGGCTTCGTTGGCGCCACCGTGGGCCGGGCCCCACAGGCAGGCAACACCGGCTGCAATGGCAGCAAACGGGTTGGTACCCGACGAACCGCACAGGCGCACCGTGGAGGTAGAGGCGTTCTGCTCGTGATCGGCATGCAGGATGAAGATGCGATCGAGCGCGCGCTCGACCACGTCGTTCACTTCGTAGTCTTCGCAAGGATTGGCGAACATCATGCGCAGGAAATTGCCGGTGTACGACAGATCGTTGCGCGGATACATGTATGGCTGGCCCTGGGAGTACTTATAGGCCATGGCCACCATGGTAGGCATCTTGGCAATCAGGCGGATGGCCGAAATGTGGCGATGCTCCGGATTGTTGATGTCGGTGGAGTCGTGATAGAAGGCCGACATGCCGCCCACCAGGCCCGTCAGGATGGCCATGGGGTGAGCGTCTCGACGGAAGCCGCGCAGAAACGTGTGCATCTGCTCGTTGACCATCGTGTGACGAGTCACCTGGCCATCGAAATCGGCTTTCTGTTCGGCGTTGGGCAGCTCGCCGTTGAGAATGAGGTAGCAGGTTTCCAGGAAGTCGCAATTGACCGCAATCTGGTCGATCGGGTAGCCGCGATACAGCAGTTCGCCCTTGTCGCCATCGATATAGGTGATGGCCGAAGCGCACGACGCCGTGGACAGGAACCCGGGGTCGTACGTGAACATGCCGGTTTGCGCATAGAGCTTGCGGATGTCGATGACGTCCGGGCCTACCGAACCCTGATACACCGGAAATTCAAGCTTTTCGTCGCTGCCCGAAACAGACAGCGTGACCTTTTTGTCGGAGAGATTCATGGGGTGCTTCCTATACGTAAGAATTAGGCGGCCCGCAGACGCGCCAGCATCGTTTGGATGGCCGGCGTGTCGAGAGCGCCTTCAGGCTCCTTGCGGGCCAGCAAAAGATCCAGCAGTTCGTTATCGCCCAGCGCCATCAAGGCGCTGAGCGTGGCTACGTCGGCGTCGGTCAGCTCGTGCTCGTGGGCGTCGAGAAACCTCGTGACGATGAGGTCGTTCTCGAGCATGCCACGGCGCGAGCGCCAACGCAGCCGGATACGATCGCGGGGATCCAGCGGAGTGCCGTTGGGCGAGCCGTTCATCAGATGGTGCGCCGAACCAGCATCTCCTTGATCTTGCCAATGGCCAGCGCGGGATTCAGCCCTTTGGGACAGACATCCGTGCAGTTCATGATGGTGTGGCAGCGGAACAGGCGATAAGGGTCGTCGAGATCGTCGAGACGGCTGGCAGTGGCATCGTCGCGGCTGTCGGCCAGGAACCGATACGCCTGCAGCAGCCCCGCCGGGCCGACGTATTTGTCGGGATTCCACCAGAACGACGGGCACGCGGTGGAACAGCACGCGCAAAGAATGCACTCGTAGAGGCCGTTGAGTTCGTCGCGTGCCTCGGGCGTTTGCAGGCGCTCACGCTCGGGCGGCGGCGTGTCGTTGATGAGGAAGGGCCGCACCGAGTGATACTGGTTGAAGAAGTGCGTCATGTCGACAATGAGATCGCGCACGACCGGCAGGCCGGGCAGCGGACGCAACACGATGGGCTCCTTGAGCTCGAGCAGGTTGGTGGTGCAGGCCAACCCGTTCTTGCCGTTGATGTTCATCGCATCGGAGCCGCACACGCCCTCGCGGCACGAGCGCCGGAGGGCCAGGCTGTCGTCGTACTGGTTCTTGATGCGCACCAGCGCATCGAGCAGCATCTTGTCGGTGGGCTCGAGCTCGACTTCGAGCTTTTGCATGTACGGACGCTCGTCCTTGTCGGGATCGTAGCGGTAGATTTCGAACTTGACGATTCGTTTGGTGCTCATTCGGGCATCCTGCTTAGAAAGTGCGAACCTTGGGCGGGAAGGATTCGACGGTAAGCGGCTTCATGTTGACCGGCTTGTATTCGATGTGGCCGCCGTCGGAGAACCAGAGCGTGTGCTTGAGCCAGTTCTCGTCGTCGCGATCGGGGTGGTCGTCGAGCGCATGGGCGCCACGGCTTTCGGTGCGATTGGCCGCCGACTTGATCGTGGCGCGGGCCACTTCGACCATGTTGGAGAGTTCGAGCGCCTCGATGCGGGCCGTGTTGAAGACCTTGGATTTATCCTGGAAGGCAATGTGATTGGCCTGCTCGGCCAGCTGCTCGATCTGGCCAACACCTTCGTTGAGCAGCTTGAGCGTACGAAACACACCGCAGTGCGCCTGCATCGAATTGCGAATGGCGTTGCCCACATCCTGGGTCTTTTCGCCAGACGTCCGCGACTCGAGCTGGTTGACGCGATCGAGGGAGTAATCGATGGCCGCTTCGGGCACATTCTGGTGGGAATGCTGCCGTTCGAGGTGCGACTCGACGATATGGTTGCCCGTGGCGCGGCCGAACACGATGAGGTCGAGCAGCGAATTGGTACCCAGGCGGTTGGCACCGTGCACCGACACTGCGGCACACTCGCCCACGGCATAAAGGCCGTTGACCACTTTGGTCTCGCCGTTCTGATAGCTGGTGACCTGGCCATGATAGTTGGCCGGAATGCCACCCATCTGATAATGGATGGTGGGCACCACCGGGATCGGATCCTTGATGGGATCGACGTTGCCGAACTTGATGGCGATTTCACGAATCGAGGGCAGGCGCTTGTTGATGGTTTCGGCACCGAGGTGATCGAGCTTGAGCACCACGTAGCTGCCGTCGGGTCCACAACCGCGGCCTTCCTTGATTTCCTGGTCCATCGAACGCGACACGAAGTCGCGTGGGGCCAGATCCTTGAGGGTGGGCGCATAGCGCTCCATGAACCGCTCACCATCCTTGTTGAGCAGAATGCCGCCTTCGCCCCTCACCCCTTCGGTAATGAGCACGCCGGCACCGGCCACCCCAGTGGGGTGGAACTGCCAGAACTCCATGTCCATCAGCGGGATGCCGGCGCGGGCGGCCATGCCGAGGCCATCGCCGGTGTTGATGAAGGCGTTGGTGGAGGCCGCCCAGATGCGACCGGCACCGCCGGTGGCCAGCACCGTGGTCTTGGCTTCGAGCACGTAGATATCGCCGGTTTCCATCTCGAGCGCGGTGACGCCGAGTACGTCGCCCTCTTCGTTGCGCAGGAGGTCGAGCGCCATCCACTCCACCAGGAACTGCGTACGCGCCGCCACGTTGCGCTGATACAGCGTGTGCAACATGGCGTGGCCGGTACGGTCGGCCGCGGCACAGGCGCGCTGCACGGGCTTCTCGCCGAAATTGGCCGTGTGGCCACCGAAGGGGCGCTGGTAGATGGTGCCGTCGGCGTTGCGGTCGAACGGCATGCCGAAGTGTTCGAGCTCGTAGACGGCATTGGGTGCCTCACGGCACATGAACTCGATGGCATCCTGGTCGCCGAGCCAGTCGGAACCCTTGATGGTGTCGTACATGTGCCAGAGCCAGTGGTCTTCGCTCATGTTGCCGAGCGAGGCACTGACCCCACCCTGCGCTGCCACGGTGTGCGAGCGGGTGGGAAAAACCTTGGAAAGGACAGCAACCGACAGGCCAGCCTGAGCCAGTTGCAGCGAACAGCGCATACCTGCGCCGCCTGCGCCGACGACGACCACATCGAATTGACGGCGCGGCAGAGATGATTTGACAGCGACCACGTTCAGAGACTCCAGAGAATTTGAGCGGCGTAGACGACGACGGCGATCAGCCACAGGATGGTCAGCACTTGCAGCAGGAGCCGCAGGCCAGCCGCCCGGACGTAGTCCATCCAGATGTCGCGCACACCGATCCAGGCGTGCCAGGCCACGGCGATGACAGCCAGCGTGGCGATGAGCTGACCGGCGGGGAAGCCGCCCCAACGATAGTTGAACAGGCCGACCCAGTTCTCGTAGGTAAACGAGGGCGTGAGCAGCGCCATGATGCCCAGAATGAGGGTGTAGACCACCAGAATGACGGCGGTGACGCGCTGCGCGATGAAATCTTTCACGCCGTAGTGCGCGCCGACCACCAGACGACGAGTGCCGATGTTGTTGTGACTTGACGACATGATCAGAACGCCCCGAACAGTTTGAGACCGAAAACGACGGTGAGTGCCAGGCTCACACCGAACACGATGCCAGCGCTGCGCTTGGCCGATTCTTTATCGACGCCCTTGTGGAGGTCCAGCGCCAGGTAACGGATGCCCGCACAGAAGTGGTGCAAATAGGCCCAGATCAGAACCAGCAGAATGAGCTTGACGATGGGGTGCCCTGCCACCTGGGCAAAGGCCGCAAAGCCGGCCGGCGAGGCGACGCTCATGGCAAAGAGCGGCAAGATGATGACCGGCAGCGCAAGAAACAGCAGCGCGCCGCTGACCCGGTGCAGAATCGACGCCCGTCCGGCTAGCGGCAGGCGATACCTCGTGAGTATGTCGGCCAGGCCGATATTACGGAACTCTTTGCGTGGCCTCGAAGCCCTTGCGCTGGTTTCTGACATGACAACCTCTTATTGGAAATGGCAAACCTGTTTTTGGCCGATATGCGGGCGCAACACGCTATTTTCGCGCATTCCGGCCAACCCGATCAACTCGTGACGCAGCGCGGGCCCGCCGCGCACTGTGTGCGATGTGGCATGTCGTGCAGCGGGTCAGTCGACCCGGGTTCGATAATGATGGCGATCGGTGCGGTACAGACCTCGTCGCATCTCGATCGGACGTCCACCGTATGTATAAGACAAACGGTCAACTTGAAGCAAGGGGGTGTCGCGGCTCACTTCGAGCACGTCGGCAGCATCACCACTGGCTGCCACCGCACGCAGCCGCTCATCGGCACGCAGCATGCTAACGCCAAACGCGGTTTCGAAGAAGGCGTACAGCGGCCCTTCGTTGCGCACGAGCCGATCGAGTGTCAGGCCGCGAAACGGCGCGCCCGGCAGCCAGATTTCGTCGTACACCGTGGGCACGTTGCCGAAACTCAACACCCGGCGAATCTGCACCACACTGTCACCGGCCCGCAGATCCAGCCATCGCGCCACTTCCGTGGAGGCCCGCTGCCGCCGGCAATCGATGATCCGGCTTTGGGCTGGCGCGGCTTCGGTTTCGTGGTCGGGGGTGAGGCGTAGAAATCGATACCGCACGCGCGCTTCGTTGTGCGTGGCCACGAAGGTGCCCTTGCCCTGCCGACGCACCAGCATGTTCTCGGCGGCCAACTCGTCGATCGCCTTGCGCACGGTGCCCTGACTGACCTGAAAACGCGCGGCCAACTCGAGCTCGCTGGGGATGGCTTCGCCCGGCTTCCATTCACCGCGGTCGAGGCCCTGCACCAGCAGACCCTTGATCTGGCGGTATAACGGGCTGAACGCAGCCTGCCCCGCGGCGGGCGCGCCCGCCCCTGCCGCAGGAAGATCTTCCTGAGCTTGACGGGGATGCCACGAGGGACGCTGTGAGCCGGCCATAATGTATGAATTTTCGCATAGAACCGCAAAAGCTGTCCAAAGAACACGTGAATTGATATCTTATATAAGACAGCTGTCCAGGCACCTGCGCCCGAGCCACGGGTCACGGCGAATATCCCCACCCTGCAACCACCCGACCCCTGGCCGCCCAGCCCGGCCACACGGGCATTGAGAGGTTGATCTCGCGGCCCACGCCAGCGAGACATGCCCATGCTGCCCCGCACGGCGGTGCCGGCAGATTTTCCAACACGGGCTGCAAAGGTTAAACTGCCGGGTTAGTCGCTGCCCGCCTTTGCACGCCCGTCGTGTCAGGTCGTGCCGGCCTTTGAATTTTCGGGCTGTGGCGGCCCTCGCCACGGCAACGCCGCACCGCCTTTTTCCCATCAACTGGAGATCACTTATGACCAAACCCGCCATGCGTGTCGCCGTCACCGGCGCCGCCGGCCAGATCGGTTACGCCCTTCTGTTCCGCATTGCCTCGGGCGAAATGCTCGGCAAGGATCAGCCCGTGATCCTGCAACTGCTCGAGCTGGCCGACGAAAAAGCCCAGAAAGCCCTCAAGGGCGTCATGATGGAGCTTGACGACTGCGCGTTCCCGCTGCTGCAGGGCATGTCGGCACATAGCGATGCCCGCGAAGCCTTCAAGGATGCCGACGTCGCCCTGCTGGTGGGTGCGCGTCCGCGCGGTCCCGGCATGGAGCGCAAGGATCTGCTCAGCGCCAATGCCCAGATCTTCACGGCCCAGGGCAAGGCACTCAACGAGGCGGCCAGCCGCAACGTCAAGGTGCTGGTGGTGGGCAACCCGGCCAACACCAACGCCTACATCGCCATGAAGTCGGCCCCCGACCTGCCGGCGAAGAACTTCACTGCCATGCTGCGCCTCGACCACAACCGCGCCCTGTCGCAACTGGCTGCCAAGGCCGGCGTGGCCGTGGCCGACATCAAGAACCTCATCGTGTGGGGCAACCACTCGCCCACCATGTACCCCGACATCCGCTTCGCCACGGTCAACGGCAAGAGCCTGAAAGACATGGTCAACGACGATGTCTGGAATCGCGACACCTTCATCCCCACCGTCGGCAAGCGCGGCGCTGCCATCATCGAAGCCCGGGGTCTGTCGTCGGCCGCTTCGGCAGCCAACGCCGCCATCGACCACGTGCGCGACTGGGTGCTGGGCTCCAATGGCGAATGGGTCACCATGGGCGTGCCGTCCGACGGCTCCTACGGCATCCCCGAGGGCATCATCTACGGTGTGCCGGTCACCACGGCCAATGGCGAATACACCCGCGTCACCGATCTCGAGATCGACGCTTTCTCGCGTGAGCGCATGGACGCCACCCTGAAAGAGCTCGAGGAAGAGCGCGATGGCGTGAAGGATCTGCTGAAGTAAGGTGATCCTGCCACGCACCGCAAAACGGCCCCGCATGGGGCCGTTTTTTCGTCTGGGATATGGCGAGGCCAGGGCATCAACGCGACACGCTCGCCGGCCGCGGGCTCAGCTTTCCTGACTGACCAGGGTGAGGTCTTCGACCCGAAAGACCTGCCGCAGGTAGGCGAGGAAGGTTTCGTCGACATGCATCGCCTTGCCGGGCGTGTCCGACAACTTGGCCACGGGCTGGTCGTTGCAGTGCACCAGCTTCATCACGATATTCAGGGGCTCGAGCCCGACGTCGTTGGTCAGGTGCGTGCCAATACCGAACCCGAGCTGGATGCGCTCGCAGAAGTGATCGTAAATGGCCAGCGCCCGATCGAGGTCGAGGCCATCGGAGAACACCAGACGCTTGCTGTGAGGATCGATGCGTAGTTCGGCGTAGTGCTGCAGGGCTTTTTCGCCCCAGACGAAAGGGTCGCCCGAGTCGTGTCTCAGGCCGTCGAACAGCTTGGCAAAATAGAGATCGAAATCGGCCAGAAAGGCGTCCATCCCCACCACGTCGGTCAGGGCCACGCCCAGATCCCCGCGATACTCCTGCACCCAATCCTCGAGCGCGGCCTTCTGGAAGTCGCGCAGGCGCACGCGCTGCGCCTGATACGACTGCAGGTACTCGTGCGCCATGGTACCGATAGGCACCAGACCAAGCTCGCGCGCCAACTTCACATTGGATGTGCCCTTGAAGTATTGCGGCACCTCGTGTTTGAGTGTTTGCAGCAGTTCGCTCTGCCAGGCTCCCGAGAAACGGCGTCGCACCCCGAAATCGAAGAATTCGAAGGGATGGCGACGGCGCAGCCAGCCAGGATCCTCGGCCAGGCTGTGCAGGCGCCGGACCTTCTGATTCAACCGCCGCCGGCCTTCGGCAATCGCGTCGGCCTGATCGAACTGCCGAAAATACAGTTCGTTCACAATGGCAAGCACGTAGATCTCGAAGCCCATGACGTGCACCTGCGGGCCACGCGCTTCGATCTCGAGACGATCACCCTGCGTGGACACATGGATGAAGTCGCGCTGCAAATGAAAGATGCGCAGAAAGTCGATGAAATCCGACTTCATGAACCGCAGGCCCGCGAGATAATCGAGTTCGTCTTCGCGAAACGACAGCTGACAGAGCGCATCCAGTTCGGCACTGACCTGCTCGGCCAGCCGAGCCAGCGGAAACTGTGGCTGATTGCGGCACACGAACCGGTACACCGCCCGATTCTCGGGGTGCCGGTGCAGCATGGCCTGCCACATGGTGAACTTGTAGAGGTCGGTGTCGAGCAGACTGCCGATGATGGGTTGCATGCGAATCGCCATTACACTTGCGGGACGCGACGTACCGAAGTCATTTCAGAGGAGCCAAGAACCATGATGCATTTTCGCATTGGCCTAGCCGGCGTGGCACTGATCGCAGCGGGCTGCGCCACACCTGGCGGAGAATCCAGCAGTTCGGACCCTGCGCCATCGCGCAACACAGCCGCAACCTGCGATGCCAGCAGCGTGCAGTCGCTGGTGGGGCAGGCCTATTCCGAGAGCGTGGCCGCCGATGCCCGCAACCGAGCCGGCGCGGGCGACCTGCGGGTGGTCATGCCGGACCAGGTGATGACCATGGAGTACCGTCCCGAACGCCTCACGATGGTTGTGAACGACGACGGCAACGTACGCTCGGTACGTTGCGGCTGATCAGGCTCACTGCCCGCCGGCCCCCGGACCGGGCGCCCCCTTTCGCAAGCCTGCGGCACACCGGGTCACCGGAGCAACACGCTGCCATCGACCTTACTGACAGGCAACACGGCAGCCCCCTCAATGGCGGGGGCTGCCCGCACCGGATCAGCGCGGCCGCTGCTGCGGCTCGGGGGCGTAATGATCGGCCTGCAGCGATGCATCGACACCATGGCTGTACACGTCGTCGGTGATCGGCAACATCGAATCTGCCCACTCCACCCACTGCCGCTTGAGGCGTTCGAAGACCTCGGGATGCTTGGCCTTCAGGTTGGCCCGTTCACGTTCGTCATAGCTCAGATCGAACAGAAACTCGTTGTCGTGTATGCGCAGGTATTTCCAGTTGTCGTCGCGCACGGCACGCTGCTTGTTGGCGGTATAGCGCCAGTAGAGCGTGCGCGGATACACCGACTTCTGGCCCTCGAGCACCGGCAGGATGTCGTCGCCATCGAAGGGGTAATCGGGATGCCCCTGCCCGCCTGCCGCGTCGAGTAGCGTCGGCACCCAGTCCATCGTGATGGTGACCTGTTCGCTCACCTGCGGCTTGAGACGGGCCGGCCAGCGCATGAGGGTGGGTACCCGCAGCCCCCCCTCGAGCAGTTCGGTTTTCTGACCCACAAACGGCCACACCTTGGAGAATCGCTCGCCACCGTTGTCGCTGGTGAAAATGATGATGGTGTTGTCGGTCATGCCACGCTCGTCGAGCTTGGCCAGCACCTTGCCGACGGTTTCGTCGAGCGCCTTGACCATCTTGGCGTATACGCGCAGGTTACCGCCGTCGTAGTGCGTGAGCTTCTCGACCCCCTTGGCGATGTCTTCGTCGTCGGGCCCCACCCAGGGCCAGTGGGGGGCCGTGAAATGCAGCGACAGGAAGAACGGCTGATCGGCCTTGGCGTTGTTAACATACTTGCAGGCTTCGTCGCCGATCAAATAGGTGTAGTAACCCACGCGATGCACCGGCACTTCGTTTTCCCAGAGATCGGGCTCCTTACCGGCACTGGAGTGGTAGTCGAAATAATCGACCGCGCCCGAATAATTGCCCAGAAAGTAGTCGTAACCGCTCTTGAGCGGACCATACTGCGGCGGCTTGCCCAGGTGCCACTTGCCGATCAGGGCCGTGGCATAACCCTGCTCTCGCAGCAGCGACGGCAGCGTGGGATGCTCGGGCGGCAGACCATGCCGATTGGCCACCGAGGCCAGCGGCTCTTCGAGCCCGCCGCGCAGCCGATACTGGTAACGGCCGGTCATCAGGCCAAAACGCGTGGCCGAGCACACTGCCGAATTGGCATACGCCTGCGTAAAGCGAACCCCCTGGTTCGCCAGCCGATCGAGGTGCGGGGTTTCGAAATCACGCTGCCCGTACACACTCAGGTCTGCCCAGCCGAGGTCGTCAGCCATGATGAACACGATGTTGGGTTTGGACGCCTTTTGCGACGACATTGTCTCTCCTTCGATGTTGCCAGATTGGCCTGTTACGGGATCCGTGATGGCGCGAGTCGCTGCCAAAACGTCGATCATACCGCCCCTTTTCTCATCGTGAGAGAACGGACAACGGACAACGTGCGCGCGGAGCTCCGACGGACCCACGTTTGTCGAGTTGCAAGCCGTTGTCTTATATAAGACAAAAGAGTTTGCCCGATTGCGCAAGCTGCCACTACAATGCGCCGCTGATCTTCATCCTTCTCTACGGCCATCCATCATGCTGGAATCCTATCGTCAACACGTTGCCGAGCGCGCTGCGCTGGGTATCCCGCCCCTCCCCCTGTCTGCCGCACAAACGGCCGAGCTGGTCAAGCTGCTGCAAGCACCTCCTGCCGGTGAGGAAGCCTTCCTGCTTGAGCTGCTCACCGAGCGCGTGCCCGCTGGTGTCGACGATGCCGCCAAGGTCAAGGCCACCTTTCTGGCAGCCATCGCGCAGCAGCGCGACACCTGCGCGCTGATCAATCGCGTTCAGGCCACCGAACTGCTCGGTACCATGCTGGGCGGCTACAACATCGGCCCGCTGGTCGAGCTGCTCGACGACGCCGAGCTGGGCGAGCTTGCGGCCGCCGCGCTCAAGAAAACGCTGCTGATGTTCGACGCCTTCCACGACGTGAAAGAAAAAGCCGACCAGGGCAATGCCAATGCGCGCGCCGTGTTGCAGAGCTGGGCGGACGCCGAATGGTTCACCAGCCGGCCCGAAGTGCCGGAGTCGATCACCGTCACGGTATTCAAGGTACCCGGCGAAACCAACACCGACGACCTGTCGCCGGCCCCCGATGCCTGGAGCCGTCCCGACATTCCGTTGCATGCCCTGGCCATGCTCAAGAACCCGCGGCCGGGCATCGAGCCCGATGAGCCCGGCAAGATCGGCCCGCTCAAGCTGCTGGCCGACCTCAAGGCCAAGGGTCACCAGATTGCCTATGTGGGCGATGTGGTGGGCACAGGCTCGTCGCGCAAGTCGGCCACCAACTCGGTGCTCTGGTTCACCGGCCAGAATATCCCCTACGTGCCCAACAAGCGTTTTGGCGGCATCTGCCTGGGCAGCAAGATTGCCCCCATTTTCTACAACACGATGGAAGACGCCGGTGCGCTGCCGATCGAGCTGGACGTCGGCCAGATGGAGATGGGCGACACCATCGAGCTGCGCCCCTATGAAGGCAAGGCGCTGAAGAACGGCGAAGTGATCGCCGAGTTCTCGGTGAAGTCGGAGGTTCTGTTCGACGAAGTTCGCGCCGGCGGCCGCATTCCGCTCATCATTGGCCGTGGCCTCACGACCAAGGCGCGCGAAGCGCTTGGCCTGCCCGCCTCCACGCTGTTCCGTCTGCCGCAAAACCCGAGCGACAGCGGCAAGGGCTTCACGCTCGCGCAAAAGATGGTCGGACGCGCCTGTGGCATGCCCGAAGGTCAGGGCGTTCGCCCCGGCACCTACTGCGAGCCGCGCATGACGTCGGTGGGCAGCCAGGACACCACTGGCCCCATGACCCGCGACGAACTGAAAGACCTGGCCTGCCTGGGCTTCTCGGCCGACCTCGTCATGCAGTCGTTCTGCCACACCGCGGCCTACCCCAAGCCGGTCGACGTGCAAACGCATCACACCCTGCCCGACTTCATCAGCACGCGCGGCGGCGTATCGCTGCGCCCGGGCGATGGCGTGATTCACTCCTGGCTCAACCGCATGCTGCTGCCCGACACTGTGGGTACGGGTGGCGATTCGCACACGCGCTTCCCGATCGGCATTTCGTTCCCCGCCGGTTCGGGTCTGGTGGCCTTTGCTGCGGCCACCGGCGTGATGCCGCTCGACATGCCCGAATCCGTTCTGGTGCGCTTCAAGGGCAAGATGCAGCCCGGCGTGACCCTGCGCGATCTGGTCAATGCCATTCCGCTCTACGCCATCAAGAAGGGCCTGCTGACCGTCGAGAAAAAGGGCAAGAAGAACATTTTCTCGGGCCGCATTCTCGAAATCGAAGGCTTGCCCGACCTCAAGGTGGAGCAGGCTTTCGAATTGTCGGATGCTTCCGCCGAGCGCTCGGCGGCCGGCTGCACGGTGCGCCTGAACGATGAGCCCATCATCGAATACATCCGGAGCAACATCGTGATGCTCAAATGGATGATCGCCAATGGCTACGAAGACAAGCGTACGCTGGCTCGGCGCATCGAGGGTATGGAAGCCTGGCTGGCCGACCCGCAGTTGCTCCAGCCCGATGCCGACGCCGATTACGCCGAAGTGATCGAGATCGATCTGGCCGAGATCCACGAGCCCATCGTGGCCTGCCCCAACGACCCCGACGACGTCAAGACGCTGTCGGACGTGTCCGGCGCCACCATCGACGAAGTGTTCATCGGCAGCTGCATGACCAACATCGGCCATTTCCGGGCCGCTTCCAAATTGCTGGAAGGCAAGCGCGACATTCCGGTGAAGCTCTGGGTGGCACCGCCCACCAAGATGGACGAAAAGCAACTGACCGAAGAAGGCCACTACGGCGTGTTCGGTACGGCCGGTGCGCGCACCGAGATGCCGGGCTGCTCGTTGTGCATGGGCAACCAGGCGCAGGTGCGTGAAGGCGCCACGGTCATGTCCACCAGCACGCGCAACTTCCCCAACCGACTCGGCCGCAACACCAATGTGTATCTGGGTTCAGCCGAGCTGGCCGCCATCTGCTCCCGACTGGGTCGCATTCCCACCAAAGAGGAATATATGGCCGATATCGGGGTGATCAACACCAGCAGTGCCGAGGTGTATCGTTACCTCAATTTCGATCAGATCGACGACTATCGAACCGTGGCCGAGCAGGTGCAGGCCTGACCCCGGTCAAGCGCATTGCAGTTTCCGCCGGCAGTTGCCAGCCATTCGGTGTCTTTGCCGGATTCCTGCCATTGCCGGCCCAATGATCTGCCCATCGCCCCGTGCACGAGCGTACCCACGCCGTGCCGGGGCGTTTTTTCATGAGGCGCGGACGCCCTTTCGCTGCCCATAAATGGTAGATTTCGCCTATCTGTTCCCCGGAGCCCATCATGCCGCACAACAGCTTCAACACGCTCAAGAAACTCAAGATCAGCGACACCAAGTCGGGCCATTACTACTCCTTGCCCGCATTGGGCAAGGCTCTCGATGTCGACATCAAGCGCCTGCCGGTATCGATCCGCATCGTGCTCGAGTCGGTATTGCGCAACTGCGATGGCCAGAAGGTCACCGAAGAACACGTGCGCCAGCTGGCCAACTGGCAGCCCAACGATGATCGCGAGCACGAGATTCCGTTCGTCGTGTCGCGTGTCGTGCTGCAGGATTTCACCGGGGTGCCTTTGCTGGCCGACATCGCCGCCATGCGCAGCGTGGCCGAACGCGCCGGCAAGAACCCCAAGCGCATCGAGCCGCTCGTGCCGGTGGATCTGGTGGTGGATCACTCCATCATGATCGATTACTTCGGCACGAAGAAGTCACTCGACCTCAACATGAAGCTCGAGTTCAAGCGCAACGAAGAGCGCTATCAGTTCCTGAAATGGGGCATGCAGGCGTTCGACACCTTCAAGGTGGTGCCTCCGGGCTTCGGCATCGTGCACCAGGTGAACCTGGAATACCTGGCGCGCGGCGTGCACGTCAACAAGAAAGACAAGGTCTATTATCCCGACACTCTGGTGGGTACCGACAGCCACACCACCATGATCAACGGCATCGGCGTGGTGGGCTGGGGCGTTGGCGGCATCGAGGCCGAGGCCGGCATGCTGGGCCAGCCTGTGTATCTCCTCACGCCCGATGTGGTGGGCGTGGAGCTAACCGGCAAGCTGCGCGAAGGCGTTACCGCCACCGACCTGGTGTTGCGCGTCACCGAAATGCTCCGTCAAGAAAAGGTAGTGGGCAAGTTCGTGGAATTCTGCGGCGAAGGTACCGCCAGCCTCACGGTCACCGACCGCGCCACCCTCGGCAACATGGCACCCGAATACGGTGCCACCATGGGCTTCTTCCCGGTAGACGAGCGCACCATCGACTACTTCAAGGGCACCGGGCGCTCCAAGGGTGAAATCGCCGCCTTCGAAGCCTACTTCAAGGCCCAGAAGATGTTTGGCGTACCCAAGGCCAAGGATATCGACTACACCAAGGTGGTCACGCTCGATCTGGGCACGGTCGCCCCTTCGCTTGCCGGCCCCAAGCGGCCGCAAGATCGCATCGAGATCGGCGACGTCAAGAGCACCTTCAAGGATCTCTTCACCAAGCCCATGGCCGAGAACGGCTTTGCCCAGGCGGCCAGCAAATTCGACCAGGATTACCCGGTGGCCGACAGCAAGGTGCCGCTGCGCAATGGCGATGTTCTCATCGCGGCCATTACCTCCTGCACCAACACGTCCAACCCCAGTGTGATGCTGGCCGCCGGCCTGGTGGCCAAGAAGGCCGTCGAAGCCGGCCTCAAGGTTCCCAAACACATCAAGACGTCGCTGGCTCCCGGCTCTCGCGTGGTCACCGGCTACCTCGAAAAGACCGGCCTGCTGCCCTACCTCGAAAAACTCGGGTTCAATGTGGCAGCCTACGGTTGCACCACCTGTATCGGCAATGCTGGCGACCTCACCCCCGAGTTGAACCAGGCCATCACCGACAACGATCTGATCTGCTCGGCCGTGCTGTCGGGCAACCGCAACTTCGAAGCTCGCATTCATCCCAACATCAAGGCCAACTTCCTGGCGTCGCCGCCCCTGGTGGTGGCCTATGCCCTGGCCGGCACCGTGCTGCGCGATCTCATGACCGAACCGGTGGGCCGCGGCCGCGATGGCGACATCTACCTGGGCGACATCTGGCCCAGCTCCGACGAAATCAACGCCTTGCTCAAGACCGCGCTCAACGCCGGTGCCTACAAAGAGAACTACAGCCAGGTCAAAGAAAACCCCGGCAAACTCTGGGAAAAGATCAAGGGCGTCAAAGGCGACACCTACACCTGGCCAACGTCCACCTATATTGCCGAGCCGCCGTTCTTCGAGAACTTCACCATGGAGCCAACCGTCATGCCGCAGGTGCGCGATGCCCGCGCCCTGGCCGTGTTCGGCGACTCCATCACCACCGACCACATCTCGCCGGCCGGTGCCATCAAGGAGTCGTCACCTGCCGGCCGCTGGCTGGCCGAGCACGGTGTGAGCAAGGTCGACTTCAACAGCTACGGCTCGCGCCGCGGCAATCACGAGATCATGATGCGTGGCACATTTGCCAATGTGCGCATCAAGAACGAGATGATTCCGCCCAAGAGCGATGGCGGCCGCTTCGAGGGTGGCGAAACGCTCTTCCAGCCGTCCGGCGAGCAAATGTCGATCTACGACGCAGCCATGAAGTACGTGGCTGCCGGCACACCCACCGTGGTGTTCGGCGGCGAAGAGTACGGCACCGGCTCCTCGCGCGACTGGGCGGCCAAGGGCACCCAATTGCTGGGCGTACAGGCCGTGATCGCACGCAGCTTCGAACGCATCCACCGCAGCAACCTGGTGGGCATGGGCGTGCTGCCGCTGCAATTCAAGAACGCCGACAGCGTGGAGTCGCTCAATATCAGCGGCACCGAAACCTACGACATCCGTGGGCTCGAAAACGGCATCAAGCCGCAACAAGACGTCACGCTGGTGATCAAGCGCGACGACGGCGTGGAGCAAGAAGTCTCGCTCCTGCTGCGCATCGACACTCCGATCGAAGTGGAGTACTACCGTCACGGTGGCATTCTGCCGTTCGTGCTGCGCCAGTTGCTGGCGTAAACGGTCCGGCTCAGGCCCGTCTGGCATCAGATGCCGACGGGTCTTGTCGATACAGCCGGGCTTGTACCCCAAAAAAAGCCCGTCGGGTCACACCGACGGGCTTTTTTTACGCTCGGCGCCTGTCAGGGCGTCCGGCAGTTGGCAGGCACGCTACCTGACAGGACCACGCTCTGCCCTGCCACGGAGCCGCTTACACCTGCGTGATCAGCTTGGTGACCAGATAACCATCGAAGGTTTCTTCGCCGCCTTCGCTGCCCACACCACTATCTTTCACGCCACCAAACGGCAGCTCGGCGAGACCCACGCCGAAATGGTTGATGCTGACCATGCCGGCCTCGAGTTCGCTCGACACCCGATGCGCCGTGCGCAGCGAGGTAGTGAAGGCGTAAGACGCCAGGCCGAATGGCAGGCTGTTGGCTCGCGCGATCACTTCGTCGACCTCGCGGAACCTGGCCAACGGTGCAATCGGGCCGAAGGGTTCTTCGGTCATCAGTTTGGCGGTATCGGGCAGGTTGGCCACCACCGTGGGCGCGTAGAAGTTGCCCTTGCCGCCGGCCAGATCCAGCCGCTCGCCACCCATCAGGATGTCGCCACCGCAGGTGCGGGCGTCGTCAACGAAAGCCTGCATGGCGTCGACACGACGCTCATGCGCCAATGGACCCATGTGAGTGGCGTCTTCGAGCCCGCTACCCACCTGGATCTTTTTCATCTCGGCGACGAACTTGTCGGCGAAGGCATCGAACACACCCTCTTGTACGTAAAAACGCGTGGGCGAGATGCATACCTGACCCGCATTTCGAATCTTGAAGCGAGCCAGTTGCTTGGCCGCGGCATCGAGGTCGGCATCGTCGAACACCAGCACCGGCGAATGCCCACCCAACTCGAGTGTGACGCGCTTCATGTGGGCACCGGCCATGGCGGCGAGCTGCTTGCCCACCGGCACCGAGCCGGTGAACGAAATCTTGCGCACGATGGGTGATTCGATGAGGTAGGTGGAAATCTCGCTGGGCACGCCCCAGACGATGTTCAGCACCCCTGGAGGCAGGCCGGCCTCATGAAACAGCCGGGCCATGGCCACCACGGCACTGGGCGCGTCTTCAGGACCCTTGAGAATGATGGTACAACCTGCACCGATGGCGGCGCTGACTTTGCGGATGGCCTGATTGAAGGGGAAGTTCCAGGGGGTGAAGGCTGCGCACACGCCCACCGGCTCGCGCACCACCATCTGGCGCACGGCAGGATCGCGGGCGGGTACCACCCGCCCATAGATACGGCGAGCCTCTTCGGCGTGCCAGTCGGCATGGTCGGCACACATCTGCACCTCGGCCACACCCTCACGCACGGGCTTGCCCTGATCGAGGGTAATGTTGCGGCCGATATCGTTGGCCCGCTCGCGAGCCAACTCGCCCACGCGGCGCAGGATGCGCGAACGTTCGAGCGGCGAACTCTTGCGCCAGCTGGTGAACGCCCGTTGCGCGGCCGCGAGGGCCCGATCGAGATCGGCCTGGCTGGCGTGTGGCAACTGCCCAATGACCTCACCCGTGGCCGGGTTGATCACATCCTGGGTCTGGCGGCCAGAATCGATGAATTCGCCATCGATATAGAGTGCAAGCTGTTCGTACATGAGTTCTCCTCGAACACGACCGTAAAACGGCAATGGCAGACGCCCCCTGCGTCGGCCGGACTGGAACCCGTCATGGTAACGGATTTCGTCCGGCACCCGACAGCCCTGCGCGGCCGGCCACCCAAGGCCTGCCGCCCCGGGCTGCGTTACACTGTCTCTTGATTCATTCCGTCTCGCACCATGCCTCGTACCCGACTTACCCGCTCCACTCGCAGCAATCGAGAAGCCGAACGTCTCATTCAGCTGGCAGCGGCCCTCAGCGCGTCCGGCAGCCGCACCGAAGACCGCTTCTGGGAACGCCAACTCGAGGCGGTGCTGGGCCGACTGCTACGCAGCGGCCAGGATCAGGCAGTGGAAATCGCGCTCGATCATCTGCTGATGGCCGATGCCAACGCCTACGAAGTGCTGATCGAACTGTGCGAGACCCTCTCCGAGGCCACCGTCATCGAGCACGACGGGCAGCGTCACGACGTTCTGCTCATCGTGGCGCCGGTGGCCGCCTGGACTCGCTATCAGATTCCCGCCGGCCCGATTCGGGGTGAGGCCCTGGAAGCCCTGCAGGCCCAGCTGCATGGCCACGTGCTGTCGGCACAGGCCCGGCTGGCGCTGGCCCCTGCCCTGCTCTCCATCGACCAGATGCCCCGCACCTTCTCGGCCACCCAACAATGGTTGATGCGTCTGGGCGCGCTGGCGATGGGCAAGAACACCACGCAGAAGCTGGTGATCCCGGCCATGGAAGACATGCCCGGCATGCTGGCCGACACGCGTTATGTGGTGGGCGCCATTGCCGTGCCCGAGGGCGAACCCATGTTTCGCTGGCAGGAGTATCCCGAAGATGCCGTGGCCATGCGACGCCAGTGTCTCGAACTCTGGGCGGCGCAAGCCGAGCCCACGCTGACCACTCTGATGCCGGGCTGTGGGCTCGAGATCCTGCTGCCCGACGCCTGGTACGTGGGCAATCGCGAAGCCGACCGGCGCGTGCGCCCGCTGGCCATTCGCGCGGCAGTGACATGGCTCGAGGGGGCGCTGGACACCGGCGCCGATCAGTTGCGCGCGGTGGTGGCTGGCTGTGGCGAACAGCACATCGACGAATACCGTATCGGCTTCACGCCTCGCAACAGCAACGACGTGCTCTATGGCTGTATCTGGCCGCTGTTCGGCCGGGAAGGCGCCGACGATACCGTGGCCGAAACCGAGCACGGCGTGCCCCTCGACACCATGGATCGCATCGTGGAGCTCCTGCGGGTAAATGGCCTGGCCGAGATACGTCGTCTGCCGGGGCTACTGCCGCCGGAGTTCTGTGAAGATTGTGGCGCGCCGTTCTTCCCCAACCCGCTGGGCGAGATGGTGCATGCCGAAATGCCCGAAGACGCGGAATTTACCCCACCGCAATTTCACTGAGTGCGAAAGGCGGCGCCGAACGCCTGCAACGGGCGTCCGGTGCCACCCCGCACAACCTTCTACACGCGCTCGATGATCAGAGCGATGCCCTGCCCCACGCCGATGCACATGGTGCACAGAGCGTAACGGCCACCCGTGGCCTGCAACTGGTACATGGCAGTGGTGGCCAGACGGGCGCCCGAGGCACCCAGCGGATGGCCGATGGCGATGGCGCCCCCATTGGGATTGACGCGAGGGTCGTCGTCGGCAAGCCCGAGATCGCGGGTGACGGCCAGCGCCTGCGCCGCAAAGGCCTCGTTGAGCTCGATGACATCCATCTGGTCGATCGAAAGCCCCGCCTTGGCCAGCGCCTTGCGCGACGCGTCGATCGGCCCGATACCCATGATGCGCGGCTCAACGCCACTGGCAGCAGCAGCCACGATGCGGGCCCGCGGCGTGAGCCCGTGCTTTGCGGCCGCCGCCTCGGTGGCGACCAGCAGTGCGGCCGAACCGTCGTTGACACCCGACGCGTTGCCGGCGGTGACCGTGCCATCGGCCTTGACCACCCCCTTGAGCTTGTTCAGCTGTTCGATCGTGGTATTGGGGCGCGGGTGCTCGTCGCGATCGAGCAGCAGGGGCTCGCCCTTGCGCTGGGGGATGCTCACCTGAATGAGCTCGGCATCGAAAAAGCCGCGTTCGTTGGCCGCTGCCCAGCGCTGCTGGCTGCGCAGGGCAAAGGCGTCCTGGTCGGCACGAGCGATGCCGAACTGCTCGGCCACGTTCTCGGCGGTTTCGGGCATGGAATCGATGCCGAATTTCTGCTTCATCACCGGATTGACGAAGCGCCAGCCTATGGTGGTGTCTTCGATCTTTGCCGAGCGCGAGAAAGCCGACTCGGCCTTGGCCATGACGAACGGCGCACGGCTCATGCTTTCGACGCCGCCGGCGATACCGAAATCGATTTCGCCCGCCTTGATGGCACGAGAAACGATGCCGAGCGCGTCGAGACTGGAGCCGCACAACCGATTCACGGTGCTGCCCGGTACCGTGTGGGGAATGCCGGCGAGCAACAAGGCCATGCGGGCCACGTTGCGGTTGTCTTCGCCGGCCTGGTTGGCACAGCCATAGACCACGTCTTCGATGGCAGCCCAATCCACCTTGGGGTTGCGCTCCATGAGGGCAATGAGGGGCTTGGCGGCCAGGTCGTCGGTGCGAACCGACGACAGCGAGCCACCGTAGCGACCGATGGGAGTGCGGACTGCGTCGCAGATGAAGGCTTCCATGGTGTACTCCTATGTGAGAATCAGGCCGCGCTGGGGGCGGGTTGCTCGGCGGCAATGGCTTCGATCCGGGCTTTCCAGATGCGCGGACCGGTGTCGTGCACCGAAACGCCCCGGGCGTCTACCGCCACCGTGACCGGCATGTCTTTGACTTCAAACTCGTGAATGGCTTCCATGCCGAGGTCGTCGAACGCCACCACACGTGCCGAGCGAATGGCGCGCGACACCAGATAGGCTGCGCCACCCACGGCCATGAGATAGGCCGCACCGTGGCGCTTGATCGACTCGATGGCCACGGGGCCGCGTTCGGCCTTGCCCACCATGGCCAGCAGGCCGGTGTCGAGCATCATGTCGGTGTAGGCATCCATACGGGTGGAGGTGGTGGGGCCGGCCGGGCCCACGGCCTCGTCGCGCACGGCATCCACCGGGCCCACGTAGTAGATCACCCGGTTCTTGAAATCCACCGGGAACGACTCGCCGGCGTCTTGCAGCTTCTTCATGCGCATGTGGGCCGCATCGCGACCCGTGAGCAGCTTGCCGCTGAGCAGCAGGGTTTGCCCAGGCTGCCAGGAGGCCACTTCTTCGGGCGTGAGCGCATCGAGCTCGATGCGACGGGAGTTGTCGTAGTCGGGCACCCAGTCGACCTTGGGCCAATCGTCGAGGCTCGGGGGTTCGAGGTGCGCCGGGCCGCTGCCATCGAGCACGAAATGCACGTGGCGGGTTGCCGCACAGTTGGGGATCATTGCGATCGGCTTGGACGCGGCATGAGTGGGCGAGGTGTGGATCTTGACGTCGAGCACCGTGGTCAGGCCGCCCAGGCCCTGCGCGCCGATGCCGAGGGCATTGACCTTGTTGTAGAGTTCGACGCGCAACGCTTCCAGCGGCGTTTGCGGGCCACGCGCCAGCAGCTCGGACATGTCGATGTCTTCCATCAGCGACTGCTTGGCCATGAGCATGGCTTTTTCGGCCGTGCCGCCCACACCGATGCCCAGCATGCCCGGCGGGCACCAGCCTGCGCCCATCTTGGGCAGCTGCTCGAGCACCCAGTCGGTGATCGACTGACCCGGGTTGAGCATGGCAAATTTGGTCTTGTTTTCGGAGCCGCCGCCCTTGGCCGCCACTTGCACATCGACCGTGTTGCCGGGCACCAGCTCAACGCTCAGCACACAGGGCGTGTTGTCGCGCGTATTGCGGCGCTCGAAAATGGGATCGCCCACGATCGACGCCCGCAGGGGATTGCTGGGGTCGAGATAACCACGGCGCACGCCTTCGTCGCACACTTCCTGCAGCGTTTGCTCGCCAAGCTCGAGTCGAACGTCGGTACCCACCTTCAGGAAGACGTTGACCACGCCGGTGTCCTGGCAGATGGGTCGACGCCCCTCGGCGCTCATGCGCGAGTTGGTGAGGATCTGGGCGATGGCATCGCGCGCGGCCGGGTTCTGCTCGCGCTCATAGGCCTTGGCCAGATGACGGATGTAATCGGCGGGGTGATAGAAGCTGATGAACTGAACGGCATCGGCGATGGATTGCACGATGTCGTTGGCACGCACTGTGGTCATGGGCAGCTCGCTGAGAAACAAACCCCATAGTTTAGCGTGAAAGCCCCCGCCCCCGCGGCGGCGTCACTTCTCGACGAAGGCGCGTTCGATCACGTAATCGCCCGGTTGACCGATGCCACCAGACACCTTGAAGCCGCGCGCATCGAGCATGGCGCCCACGTCTGCCAGCATGTGCGGACTGCCGCAAAGCATGGCGCGATCCTGCGCTGGATCGAGCGCAGGCAGGCCGAGGTCTTGCCACAACTTGCCGGTTTCGATGGCGTGCGTAATGCGCCCCGAATGACGGAAGGGCTCGCGCGTGACCAGCGGGTAGTACACCAGCTTGCCCTGCACCATGTCGCCAAAGAACTCGTTGGCCGGTAGCTCGTTCTGGATGAAATCGGCATAGGCCAGCTCACTCACCCAGCGCACGCCATGCACGAGGATGACCTTCTCGAAGCGCTCGTACACCTCGGGATCCTTGATGATGCTCATGAAGGGAGCCAGCCCGGTGCCGGTGGCAAACAGATACAGATGTTTGCCCGGCAGGAGATCATCCACCACCAGGGTGCCCACCGGCTTGCGGCTGACCAGCACCGAATCACCCTCCTGCAGGTGTTGCAAGCGCGAGGTGAGCGGGCCGTTTGGCACCTTGATGCTGAGAAACTCGAGGTTCTCTTCGTAGTTGGCACTGGCGATGCTGTAGGCGCGCATGAGGGGCTTGCCCTCGATCTCGAGCCCGATCATCACGAAATGGCCATTGTGAAAACGCAACGCCGGGTCGCGTGTGGTCTTGAAACTGAAGAGCGTGTCGTTCCAGTGATGCACGCTGAGCACGCGTTCGGTGTTGAAAGCCGCCATAACCAAAGATTCCGTAATATCCAAATACGGATATTTTATTAATAAAAACAATGACTTAATTTACCGCATTTCGGGTTAACCCGCAATCCCCCCGGCCAGTTCCGGCAACAGCCGCAGGCGCGGCAGATGTGCCAGGGCGGCCGCACCGGTTGCGGCGACCACGGCGTCGCGGTCCACCTCGCGCAGCTCGGCCAACGAGCTGGCAACGCCGGCCACTTCGGCCGGCTGATTTCGCGGCTGCCGACCGTGCAGCCAGGCGGGCGGAATATCGGGCGCATCGGTTTCGAGCACCAGGTGCTGCAGAGCCACGTCGTGGGCCAGACGCCGGATCTGGCGCGCGCGCGTGAATGTCATGGCACCGCCCATCCCCAGAGCGATGTGGCGCCGCACCAGCTCATCGGCTTGCTGTTGGCTGCCGTTGAAGGCATGGGCGATTCCGCTGCTCACGGGCACCCGCCGCAGCCCTTTCAGAATGAAATCCACGGCCCGCCGCACGTGCAGCAGCACAGGCAGATCGAACTCGACCGCCAGGCGGAGTTGCGCCTCATAGAACCGCCATTGACGATTCCAGGCTTCGCCTTCGGCAATATCGGGCTCGAATCGATCGAGCCCGATTTCGCCAACCGCCACCAGGCGCGGATCGTGGCGATGCCTCGTCAACGCCGCATGCAGTACCTCGAGGGCGTCGTCGCCGCAGCTCGCCACACACAGCGGATGAATGCCCAGGGCGTAAACGCCCCCCGGCGTGGCATGGGCCAGCGATCGGACCGCGTCGAAGTTATGGGGCGCGATGGCGGGAATGACAATCGCCCGGACTCCAGCCGCGCCGGCGGCCGCGACAACCTCTGCCCGATCCGGGGAAAACTCGGCGGCATCGAGATGACAATGCGTATCGATCAACATGGCAATGAGACTGCAGAAGTGGCGGGAAATTCCGCCCTGCCCCGCCGACTATGAGTGGGCAGTGGCGCGGCTCGCGTCGGGCGTCTCGGACAACACGCCGTCCACCATGCGCAGCTGCCGATCGGCCTGGGCCGCCAGCTCGGTATCGTGCGTGACGATGACGAAGGCGGCCCCTTGCTGCCGATTGACCTGCCGCAGCACGGCGAACACCTCGCGCGCGGTTTGGCGATCGAGGTTGCCGGTGGGCTCGTCGGCCAGCACACAAGCGGGCACCGAGACCAGTGCCCGCGCCAGCGCCACGCGTTGACGCTCGCCACCAGACAACTGACCGGGCGTGTGGCTGGCGCGCTCGGCCAGGCCCACTTGCTCGAGCATGCGACGCGCCGGCTCGCGCGCGGCATCGCGTCGCATGCGGCGCAGGATGAGCGGCATGGCCACGTTATCGAGCGCACTGAACTCGGGCAAGAGGTGATGAAACTGATACACGAAGCCCAGGTGCCGATTGCGCAAGCGGCTGCGTTCGCGCTCACTGGCATCCAGCCCCGGCTGCCCCACCACCTCCACGTACCCCGCATCGGGCCGATCGAGCAGTCCCAACACGTGCAACAGCGTGCTCTTGCCCGAGCCGGAAGCGCCCACGATGGCCACCATCTCGCCGGCACGAACCTGCAGGTTCACACCGCGCAGCACATCGACCCGGCGCTCGCCTTCGTCGTAATGTCGGCAGACGTCGCGCGCCTCGAGCACAACGGGCTGATCGGCAAAGGCATCAGTCATGGCGCAGCACCTCGGCAGGTTGCAGGCGTGACGCCCGCCAGCTCGGATACAGCGTGGCGGCCAGCGCCAGGGCCAAAGCGGTGCCAGCGATGGTGCCGATATCGCTCCAGCGCGGGTCGGACGGAAGATCGGAGATGAAATAGATCTGCTGCGGCAGAAACTCGATGCCGAGCACCCCCTCGATGAAGGGCACGATCACATCGACGTTGAACGCCACCAGGCAGCCCAGGCCCACACCCGCCAACGTGCCGATCACGCCAATGAGCGCGCCCTGCACCACGAAAATGCGCGCCACGGCGCCCGGCGGCGCACCCAGTGTTCGCAGAATGGCGATATCGGCCTGCTTGTCGTTCACCGCCATCACCAGCGACGACAGCAGGTTGAACGCCGCCACGGCAACGATCAACGCCAGAATGATGAACATCATGCGCTTCTCGGTTTGCACGGCGGCAAACCAGGTGCGATTGTTGCGCGACCAATCGGTGAGATAGAGCCCGGCGGGCAACAGCGGCGCGAGCTCCTGTGCCACCCGAGGCGCCGCGAGCATGTCGTCGATACGCAAACGCACACCCGCCTGGGCGCTCTGGCGGAACAAACGACGCGCGTCTTCCACATGCACAAACGCCAGCGACGAGTCGTACTCGAAGTGGCCCGACGAAAACAGACCGGCCACGGTCATCTGCCGCATGCGAGGCGTGAACCCGGCAGGGCTCACCGAACCCTGTGGGGCCATCAGCAACACCGGGTCGCCAGGCTCCAGCCCCAGCGTTCGCGCCAGCGTTTGCCCCAACACGATGCCAAATCCACCCGGCTCGAGGTCGGTGAGTTCACCCACCACCATCTGTTGAGCAAGATCGGACACCGCAGATTCGGCCGCGGGATCGATGCCATTGACCTGCACGCCGCGCAACGTTTGATCGCGCGCCAACATGGCCTGCGCCGTCACAAATGGCGCCCCGGCCTGAACCTCGGGATGCTCCTCGGCCAGCTGCGCGAGCTCCTGCCATTGATCGAGCGCGCTGGTGTCGCGACTGAACAGCTCGATGTGCGGCAGCACCGACAGCATGCGATCACGCACTTCTTTCTGGAATCCGTTCATGACGGACAGCACGATGATGAGTGCTGCCACGCCCAAGGCGATGCCCACCATCGACGAGCCGGAGATAAAGGAGAGGAAGCGATCACGGCGCCGTCCGCCGCCGGCGCGCGTGTAGCGCCAGCCGATCCAGAGTTCATATGCGATATTCACGACGGCATTATCGCAGAGCTGCGCGAGACGCGTGGCCGCAGGCGTGAACCAGCCTACAATCGCGAGCCATGGAATTGCTGATTGCGCACGCCTTGCCACCCGCTCCGGTGGCACAGGCCATGGTGAACGACTTGCCACGGCTGGCGCCCCACCTGATCGACTGGCTGCAACGCAGTCGGGTGCATCGTCGCGAGGCCGACCCTGCCGTGCACTTCTGCACACCGGATCAGGCGTGGCTGATCGAGCGTGCGGGCTTTCATGCCCGGCCGCCGCAACCGCTCGGCTCGGCCTGGCCCGCCCTGGCGTTGGACAACCCGGCGAATCTGCCGCTGCACCAGGCGGTGTGGCAGGCCATGCCCTGCCATCTGGAGGTATCCACCAGCGGGATTGCGCTCACCGATCCGGCGTCGCTGAACGTGCAGCCGAACGAAGTGAGCGAGCTTCACGCCGCCATGGCCGACGACCTTCGGGCTGCGGGTGTCAGCCTGCTCTCGCCCCCCGAGCGTCTGCCATGGTTGTGGAGTCTGCCACTCGATTGGGCGCCGTGGGCGCCCACCCCGGAATGCGCCACCGGTGAAGAGATTCAGCATTGGTGGCCGCAACAGGCGGGAGCACGCCCCTGGCGGCGCCTGCTCAATCTGGTGCAGATGGTGTGGCATGATCATCCGGTGAACCTGGCCCGCGAGGCCAGCCAGCAATTGCCGATGAACAGTATCTGGCTGTGGGGCGGCGCCGCGCAGGCCGATTTGCCTCAGCCCGCCGTGGCTCGCGCCACCGTGCGGTTCGACGAACTCGTCGAACCCGCTCGCCAGGGCGATTGGCATCAGTGGCAGCAACGCCTGCAGCAGCTCGATCAGGAGCGCCTGGCCACGCTGCCGCAAACCCCTTCTCGTGTGGTGTTGACGGGGGCCGACGTGATCGTCACGTTGGAGCCTGGCTCACGGTCGGCCTGGCGACGACTCTGGCCCGGCCGGCGTCAGGCCTGGCGCGATGCCTTTCTGGCCCCCTGAAACGGCCGCAGCCGCGGCGTCTCCGGATGTCGTGGTCTTGCCTGCCACCCGCTGCCTTGTCTTTACCGGAGTTTTCGCTTGCCCTCCCCCCGCCTGAGTTCGCGTCCCGTCGACGCCCAAGCCCGAGACGCCCTGCTGCGCGCCGGCATTCACCCCTTGCTGGCCCGGCTCTGGGCGGCACGTGGGGTTCGCGATGTCGACTCGCTGCGGCGCAACTGGGGCGCCCTGGTTCCCCCCAATCAGTTGACGCAAGGGGAACTGGCGGCTGCGCGCCTGGCTGACGCCATCGCCCGTCGCGAGCGCATGCTGGTGGTGGCCGACTACGACTGCGATGGCGCCACGGCCTGCGCGGTGGCGGTGCGCGCCCTGCGCATGATGGGGGCCGTGGTGGATTTTTTCGTGCCCAACCGATTTGAAACCGGGTATGGGCTGTCGCCAGCGGTGGTCGACCTGGCTCTGGCGCGCGACGAAGGCCGCCCCGATCTGCTGATTACCGTGGATAACGGCATTGCCAGCATCGACGGCGTGGCGGCCGCGCGCGCGGCAGGCATCGACGTGCTGGTGACGGATCATCACCTGCCCGGCCCGGCCTTGCCGCAAGATTGCATCATCGTCAATCCCAATCAAACGGCTTGCGGCTTTCCCTCCAAGAATCTGGCGGGAGTTGGCGTGATCTTCTACGTGATGCTCGCCTTGCGCGCCGAGTTGCGGCGCCGTGGCGTGTACCCGGCCGACGGCGGGCCCCGCCTCCACACCCTGGCCGACCTGGTCGCCCTGGGCACTGTGGCCGATGTGGTGCGACTGGACGACAACAATCGCGTGCTGGTCACGCAAGGACTGCAGCGCATGCGCCAGGGGCAGATGCAGGCCGGCGTGCGCGCCCTGTTTCAGGTTGCCGGTCGGGAGTGGCGCAACGCCGGCGCCTTCGATCTCGGCTTTGCCCTGGGCCCGCGCATCAATGCCGCCGGCCGACTTGCCGACATGGGGTTGGGCATCCGCTGCCTGCTCAGCGACGACGATACCGAAGCCCTGGCACTGGCACAGCAGCTCGATGCCATCAACCGCGAGCGCCGCGACATCGAATCCACCATGCGCGATCAGGCCCTGGCGGCCTGCGACGAGCTCGATCGCTCGGGTCAGGCCAGCGTCTGTGTGTTTCGTGACGATTGGCATCAGGGCGTGGTGGGCCTGGTGGCCTCACGCCTGAAAGAACGGTTCTGGTGCCCCGCGCTGGCTTTCGCGCCCGCCGACGACACCTGGCTGCGAGGATCGGGCCGCTCGATCCCCGACGTGCACTTGCGCGATGCCCTCGACCTGGTGAGCAAACGACATCCCGGCCTCATCGAGAAGTTCGGCGGTCATGCCATGGCCGCCGGCCTGACGCTGGCGCGCGATCAGTTTGCCAATTTTGTACCGGCATTTGATGCGGCCGTGCGCGAGCTCACCGGCCGCGATCGTTTCGAGCCGGACATTGCCACCGACGGCTCACTGGACACCCACGAGATCACGGTCGACGTTGCCAATCTGCTGGCGAGCGAAGTGTGGGGTGCCGGATTCCCGCCGCCACTGTTTACCGATCAATTTCAGGTACGGCATCAACGTCTGGTCGGTGGCAAGCACCTCAAATTGTGGCTCGAGCGCGACCGGCAACGCTACGACGCGATCTGGTTTGGTCGTACCGACCCCTTGCCCGACTCGGTGCTGGCTGCCTATCGCCTCGAGCGCAACGACTGGAATGGCATGGTGAATGTGCAGCTGGTGATCGAGCACGCCGAAGCCGGCTGAACGGGTTCAGACTTCGGTGGCCAATTCGCAGGAGCGCAGAAATGCCAGCACGCAGGCGGTGGCCTCGGGCGTGTGGTTGAGCCCCTGCCGCAAGGCAGGCACATCCAGCCCTTCGGCGCTCAGGCGCTCGCCCATGACATCCAGATACGCCTGCATGATGGGCAGCGTGAACTCGGGATGAAACTGCATGCTGGCCGCGCGCGCCGTATACCGCAGGATCTGATAGGCATCGTGCCCATTGCGCCCCAGCACTTTCGCTCCGGGTGGCGGCTCCATCACGCTCTGTTCGTGCAGCAGTTGGGCGTTGAACGTGGCAGGCATGTCGGCCAGCCAGGCGTCGTCTTGCGCGGCGGCGAGCAGCTCGATGCGTCGTGTGCCCACTTCACGCCCCGCCGGATGAAAGTCCACTCGCCCCCCCAAGGCCTGCGCCATCAGCTGGTGGCCGAAGCACACGCCGAGCAGTGGCAGATCGCAATCCATGGCGGCGCACACCCAATCGGCCGCGGCCCGCATCCAGGGGGCATCGTCGGTGAGATTGCCGGGTGAGCCGGTGATCAGGGCACCAGCCACACTGGCTGGCGGCGGCAGGGATTCGTCGGCATAGGCCCGCACCACCTGCATGCCACCGCCCAGGCTGCCCAACAGCGGTCGAAACATATCGGCAAAAGTGCCGAATCGGTCGCGCACGGCTTGCGGCGGATTGCCCGCCTGAATCAATAGAAAATCGGGCATGAAGGGATTCCGGTTGGCGGCGAACACGCCGAAGGCAGGCGTGGCACGAGGGCTTTACAATAGCGGGTTGCCAGACGAGAACCGTCTGAACCGTCTTTATCGAACACGAACTGAAGGATAGCCCATGGAAGCCGAACGTCAGAATCAACTGGTTGCCCGACTCGCCGATCTCATCGAGCGCGAGCGGGCTCTCAGGAGCTATCTTTGACTACGCTGTCAAAAGCGATCGTCTGCATGTTGTCAACGCCGAACTTGAAGACCCCAACGTCTGGAACGACCCCAAGCGCGCCCAGGATCTCGGCCGCGAGAAAAAATCGCTCGATGGCGTGGTGACCACGCTCGACGAGATCGAGCAGGGCCTGAGCGACGCCGCAGAGCTGCTCGAGCTGGCGCGCAGCGACAACGACTCTGCCACCATCGAAGCTATCGAGGGCGATGTGGCCGGCTTTGGTGAAAGCATCGAGGCACTCGAGTTCCGCCGCATGTTTGCCCACGAGGCCGACCCGTTCAATTGTTTTGTCGACATCCAGGCCGGCGCCGGCGGCACCGAAGCGCAAGACTGGGCGTCGATGCTGTTGCGCCAGTACCTGAAGTATTGCGAGCGCAAGGGCTTCAAGACCGAAGTGCTGGAAGAATCCGATGGCGACATCGCTGGCATCAAGTCGGCCACGATCCGCGTTGAGGGCGAGTACGCCTTCGGTCATTTGCGCACCGAAACCGGCGTGCACCGCCTGGTGCGCAAGAGCCCCTTCGACTCGGCCGGCGGCCGCCACACCTCATTTGCCAGCGTATTCGTCTACCCCGAAATCGACGATTCGTTCGAGGTCGACATCAATCCGGCCGACCTCAAGGTAGACACCTACCGCGCCAGCGGCGCCGGTGGCCAGCACATCAACAAGACCGACTCGGCGGTGCGCATCACCCACCTGCCCTCGGGCATCGTGGTGCAGTGCCAGAACGATCGATCGCAGCACCGCAACCGTGCCGCCGCGATGGACATGTTGCGCTCCAAACTCTATGAGCAGGAGCTGCGCACGCGCCAGGCCGAGCAGCAGAAGCTCGAAGACTCGAAGACCGACGTGGGCTGGGGCCACCAGATCCGTTCGTATGTGCTCGACCAGAGCCGCATCAAGGACCTGCGCACCAACGTCGAAATCTCCAACACCCAGAAAGTGCTCGACGGCGACCTCGATCCGTTCATCCTTGCCAGCCTCAAGCACGGCGTCTGATCCCTCCATGACCGATACCCATACCCCCGACGGCGCAGACGAGAATCGCCTGATTGCCGAGCGCCGCAGCAAACTGACCCGCCTGCGCGAACAAGGCCAGCCCTACCCCAACGATTTCGTGCCGGCCAACCAGGCGGCGGCGCTTCACAAGGCGTTCGACGCGCTCGACAAGCCGACCATCGCCGAGGCCGAGCCGGTACACGTGATGGTGGGCGGCCGCATGATGCTCAAACGTGTGATGGGCAAGGCCAGTTTTGCCACCCTGCAGGATGGCTCCGGGCGCATCCAGATCTATCTCGAGCGCAACACCCTGGGCGAAGACGTCTACAACGCCTTCAAGCACTGGGACATCGGCGACATCATTGGCGTGGAAGGCACAATCTTCAAGACCAACAAGGGTGAGCTCTCGGTGCACGCCAGCCGCCTGCGGCTGCTGTCCAAATCCTTGCGCCCGCTGCCCGATAAATTTCATGGTCTGGCCGACCAGGAGCTGCGCTATCGGCAGCGCTACGTCGATCTCATCATGAACGAGGGCACGCGCCATACCTTCCAGTTGCGCAGCCGAGCCATTTCGGCCTTGCGGCAGTGCATGACCGATGCCGGCTTTCTCGAGGTCGAGACGCCCATGCTGCATCCCATTCCCGGGGGTGCCACGGCCAAGCCATTCGTCACGCACCACAACGCGCTCGACATGGAAATGTTCCTGCGCATTGCGCCGGAGCTGTATCTCAAGCGACTCATCGTGGGTGGCTTCGAACGCGTGTTCGAGATCAATCGCAGTTTTCGCAACGAGGGGGTGAGCCCACGGCACAACCCCGAGTTCACCATGATGGAGTTCTATGCCGCCTGGGCCGACCACGTGTGGCTGATGGACTTCACCGAGTTCGTGTTGCGCGAAGTCACGCGCGCCGCCACCGGCGATACCAAACTCACGTATCAAGGCCGCGAACTCGATCTGGGCGAGCCATTTGCGCGCATGACCATCGTGCAGGCCATCATGCGGCAGGTGCCCGATTACACCGCCGACAAGCTGGCAAATATCGACTTCGTGCGTCAGGCCTTGCGGCAACGGGGCGTCGACCTCTCGCAACCCAACCTGGCCAACGCCGGGCTGGGCGCCCTGCAGCTGGCCCTGTTCGAAGAAACCGCCGAAGCCGAGCTGTGGGAGCCCACCTTCATCGTGGATTATCCCGTTGAGGTGTCACCGCTGGCCCGGGCGTCGGATGCCGACCCGGAGGTCACTGAACGCTTCGAGCTCTTCATCACGGGCCGCGAGATGGCCAATGGTTTTGCCGAGCTCAACGACCCCGAAGACCAGGCACAGCGCTTTCAGCAACAGGCCGCCGCCAAGGATGCCGGCGACGAAGAAGCCATGTACTACGACGCGGATTACATCCGCGCCCTGGAATACGGCATGCCGCCCACCGGGGGCTGCGGCATTGGCATCGATCGTCTGGTGATGCTGCTCACCGACTCACCCAGCATCCGCGACGTCATTCTGTTTCCGCATTTGCGTCGCGAAGAGTAGGCTCGGCGCGGGCCAGTACCTGCCTGGCTCGCGCCAGTACCGGCGCATCGATCATCGCGCCCTCAAACTTGAAGGCCCCGGCCCCCGAGGCTGCGGCCGCCGCCAGCGCGCCGCGTGCCCAGCGCACGTCGTCGGGCTCGGGTGCCATGGCCTGGTGCACCTCGATCACCTGGCGAGGATGAATGCAGCCCACGCCGGCAAATCCCATGTCACGAGCCCGCCGCACGTGCGCCCGCAGCCCGTCGAGGTCGTCGATATGCGGGTGCGTGCCATCGAGGGGTGCCGCCAGGCCGGCAGCCCGGCTGTGCAACAGCAGCTGAAACCGTGCCTGATTCAACAGGATGGTGGCCGCTTCGGTATCGGGCGCCAGGCCGAGGTCGACCCCCAGATCCAGGGTGCCCAGCAGCGCGCGTTGCACGCCGGGCACACGCATCAGGGCGGACAGACCGGCCAGGCCGGCCGCCGACTCGATGATGGGCCACAGGGGCTTGACCGACGCCACCCGGCTGGCGTCGGCGGCAGCGTCTGCCTTGGGCAGCACGATACCGGCGACCCCGGGCAGGCGGGCACAGAGCGCCAGATCGGTGTCGTGCCAATCGGTATCACAGCCGTTCACCCGGACCAGCAGCCGCGCCGTGGGGTTCTCGGCAAACCAGGCTTCGAGGGCCTCTCGAGCGGTCGGTTTGGCCGCCGGCTCCACGGCATCTTCGAGGTCGACCACCACCAGATCGGCGCCACTGGCAATCGCTTTGGGGATTCGGTCGGGCCGGCTCGCGGGCACGAAAAGCATGGATCGCGCGTGCGAGGCGAGCGGGAGTGAGGTTCCGACAGTCATGCAGTCTCTCCGGGTAACAGATCGGCCGGCGGCCTCCGGGCAGGCGCCCGGCTGGGGTATCAACGAAACGTGAGCTCGGCGTGCTGCGCCATGCCCGCGGCATTGGCCGTCCACAATTCGGCCCGGCCGGCGTCGAGCAGACGCCCCGCCACCTGAAAGGCATCAGGCACCACCAGCGGGCGCAAACCGCGATAACTCAGGCGCAGCGGCGTCGCCTCGGGGTTTGCCGCGGTGAAGGCCTGCATGGCCAGGGTAGCGAGCAACGGCCCGTGCACCACCAGGCCGGCGTAGCCTTCGACCCCGGTGGCATAGGGATGGTCGTAATGAATGCGATGCCCGTTGAAGGTAACGGCCGAATAGCGAAACAGCAGCGTGGCGTCGGGTTCGACGTCGAGCGACCATTGACCCTCGGGCACGGGATCGGGATGCGAGGTTCGGGGCGGGCTGGGCGCCCGATACACCACATGTTGCCACTCGCGCACGGCCAGTTGATCCGCCTGACGGTAATCGTGCCGCAAGGTCACGAAGCGGAGATCGCCGGTACGGCCGGTTTTGTCTTCCACCGCCTCGATCTCGGTGCGGCGCTCGGCCGGCACGGCCACCCGCAAGGGCCGATGAAACTCCACCACGCCGCCCGCCCACATGCGGTTGCGGCCATCGGCGGGCGGCAGGAATCCGCCCCGAGCGGGGTGGCCATCGGCGCCCAGTTGCGCAGGGGGCAGCGGATTCTGAAAGAACGCCCAGTGCCACAGCGGCGGCAACGGGGCGTTGGCGACGGGCGCAGCTTGCGCCAATGTGGCCGCAATGCGTTCGGCCAGGGCAGGATCGAGGGCATCGGCCACACGCTCGGTGCGACCAATCCAGGCAGCAGGATCCTGCTGGCTGGCAAGCTGGGAAGCAGTCATGATTCGAGAAGTTTCCAGATACACTGTGACGGACGATAACGACCGCCACATTGAGCCAAGAGGAGATCATGACACAACCTCCCCCACGTTTCCGATCGGCCGGGATGCACGCCGGCGACCTGCGCGCGCCCACTCGGGCCTTTTTGCGCGGCCTGGGCCAGGACGACGAAGACATCGCCAAGCCTCATATCGGCGTCATTCACACCGGTGGCCAGATGAGCCCCTGCAACCGCACCCTGCAAGAACAGGCCCAGCACGCGGCCACCGGCATCTATGCTGGCGGCGGCACCACCCACGAATGCCCGGTGGTGTCGGTGTCCGACGGCTTGTCGGTGGCGCATCCCGGCATGCGATTTTCGCTGATCTCGCGCGAACTCATCGCCGACAGTGTCGAAGCCACGGTGCGCGGCCATCTCTGGGACGGCATCTTCGCGCTCGGCGGTTGCGACAAGAACATGCCCGGTCTGATGATGGGCATGGTGCGGTGCAATGTGCCTTCGGTGTTTCTCTACGGCGGCTCGGCCATTCCGGGGCAGGCCGATGGCCACGACGTCAACGTGCTCGACACCTACGAGATGGTGGGTGAGGTGATCGCCGGCACCAAGACGCCGGCCGACCTCGAAGCCATGAGTCGGGTGTGCCTGCCCACCGCGGGCTCCTGCCCGGGCCAATACACCGCCAACACCATGGGCATGGTGTCCGAGGCTTTGGGTCTGGCGCCCCTGGGGTCCTCCATGATGCCGGCGGTCTTCTCGGCGCGCGCGCCACTGGCACGCCGCGCCGGCAAGGCGCTCATGCAGGCGGTGATGGCCGGTGGTCCCCTGCCGCGCGACATCGTCACCCGCAAGGCCCTCGAAAACGCCTGCGCCGTGGTGGCGGCCACGGGAGGCTCCACCAACGCCCCCCTGCATCTGCCCGCCATTGCCCACGAAGCGGGCGTCCGCTTCACGCTCGACGACGTGGCCGAGGTGCTGGCCCGCACTCCGCTGATTGCCGACCTCAAGCCCGGTGGCCGCTACCTGGCACGCGATGTCTTCTATGCCGGCGGCGCGCCGCGCATCCTCAAGGCGCTGCTCGACGGCGGCTATCTGCATGGCGACTGCCTCACGTTCAGCGGTGCCACCCTGGCCGAGGCGCTGGCCCACGAAGAAGGCCCCGACGGCGACGTGGTGCATCCCACCGATGCCCCGCTCGCCGCCACCGGCGGCGTGGTGGTGCTCAAGGGCAATCTCGCGCCCGACGGTGCCTTGCTCAAGGTTGCCGGTCTCAAGCGTCTGCAGCATCGCGGCAAGGTGCGCGTGTTCGAATCCGAAGAGCACTGCCTGGTGGCCGTCCAGGCCATGGCCTACGATGCCGGCGACGTCCTCGTCATTCGCAACGAAGGTCCACGCGGCGGGCCGGGCATGCGCGAAATGCTGGGCATCACCGCCCTGCTCTACGGTCAGGGCCTGGGCGAAAAAGTCGCCCTCATCACCGACGGCCGGTTTTCCGGTGCCACTCGCGGCATGTGCATCGGCTACGTGTCGCCCGAAGCTGCCGCCGATGGCCCCATTGCCCTGCTGCGCGACGGCGACCTCGTGGATATCGACGCCCGCCCCGATCAATTGCGGCTGGCGGTGGAACTCGACGACGCCACCCTCGCGCAACGCCGCCGCGAATTGCTGGAGCGTCCGGCCGAAAATCGCCGCCTCGGCGGTCTGCTGGAAAAATACGCCGCCACGGTCGGCTCCGCCCACCTGGGCGCTGTCACCCACAGTGGTGTCCCCGTCGAGGAGACGCGCGCATGACACAAGCTCCAGTCTTTGGCTTCATCGGGCTCGGCGACATGGGCTTGCCCATGGCGCGTCGCCTGCTGGCCACAGGTCATCCCGTGGTGGCGTGGAATCGTTCGCCGGGCAAGGTGCAAACGCTGGTCGCCGAAGGCGCCGAGGCGGCCGCGACGCCTGCCGACGTGATGGCCCGCGCCAACCTCATCGGCATGTGCCTCACCTCGCACGAAACCGTCGAGGCCGTCGGCTGGGGGCCGGATGGCCTGTTCAGCGCGTCGGCCGTGCCTGCCGGCCGCGTGATCGTCGACTTCTCCACCGGTGCCGCCGATGCCGCGCGTCACTTTGCCGCCCGCACTGCCGAGGCCGGTGCCGGCTGGCTCGACTGCCCGGTGAGCGGCGGCGTGCCCGCCGCCGAAGCCGGCAAGCTCATCCTGTTTGCCGGCGGCGATGCCGAGCACGTGGCGCAGGCGGCTCCCCTGCTCGAAGCCGTTGGCCAGCGCACCTCGCACATGGGGCCCAGCGGCAGCGGCCAGATGACCAAGATCTGCAACCAGATGATGGTGGCCTGCAATATGCTGGCCATGGCTGAAGCCATTGCCCTCGCCCGCAAGGCTGGCGTGGCGGTCGAACGTCTGCCCGAGGCGCTGCGGGGTGGCTTTGCCGATTCCACGCCCTTCCAGATCTTTGGCCCGCGCATGGCAGGCCACCAGTTCGAACCCCGACTGGGTGCCATTTCACTCATGGGCAAGGACGCCGGCCTGGCCGCCGGCGTGGCGGCCGAGGTGGGCGCCACCACGCCGCTACTCGATCGCGTCCGCGAGCTCTATGCCCGCATCGCCGACACCCCTGGCGTGGCGACCGACGAAGATCTTTCCAAAGTCATCGCGCTGTTCGAGCCGATCGGGGACCGCTAACGTCGCGCAGTGTCGGCCCGACTGGCCTACAATCACAGCCTTCCGAACTTCATGCGGGGCCCGAGCGGCCCGGCATCTGCGCCATGTCTGCTGCCCCGCTGCCAACCGACTATTTCGGTATCGAAGTCCCCTTCATGACGTTTCTGGGTCTGCTGCCCGAAACCCTCGAACACGACTTCTGCCGCACCCGGCTGGTTGCCCGCCCCGACCTCACCAACAGTCGTGGCGAGCTGCATGGCGGCACCCTGATGAGTGTGCTCGATTTCACGCTCAGTGGCGCTGCTCGCGGCCACGCGCCCCTCACCGTGGGTGTGGCCACCATCGAGATGTCCACGCACTTCATGGCCAGCGCCATGGGCGACGTGGTGATCGAAGCGCGCTGCCTGCGGCGGGGTCGTTCCATTGCATTTTGCGATGGCACCGTGCTGTCGGCCGACAGCGGCAAACCCCTGGTGGTGGCCCGAGCCAGCATGAAGCTGCTGAAACGAGACACCCCGTGAGCGCATGCGGCGTCGGGCCGGGCCGGCTACGACGCGCTTGCATCACCCCCCGGGATCTTGTCACAATACTTTAGTTGTCAATCAATTTGGGCCACGGCATCCTGCCGCATCCGGGCAGATCGGTGGTATGGCCCGAACCTCGAACGAAAAGGAGTCCAGAACATGAGCGGAATGATGGAAGGCAAGGTAGTCGTGGTCACCGGTGCCGGTGGCGGCATCGGACGTGCCGTGGCGTTGGGCATGGCCCAGGCCGGCGCCAAAGTGGTGGTCAACGATATCGGCGTCGGGCTTGACGGCCAGGGCGGCGATGTGGGCCCGGCCCAGAAAGTGGTCGACGAAATCCATGCGGCCGGTGGCGAAGCCGTTGCCAACACCGACAGCGTGGCCGAATCGGCCAAGGCTGCCCAGATCGTGCAGTGCGGTATCGACACCTTCGGTCGCATCGATGCCGTGGTGAACAACGCCGGCAATCTGCGCGACCGCATGTTTCACAAGATGAGCGAAGAAGAATGGCGTCAGGTGATCGACGTTCACCTGATGGGCAGCTTCTTCGTCAGCCGGGCCGCAGCGCCCTACTTCCGCGACCAGGAAAACGGCGCCTTCGTGCACATGACGTCCACCTCGGGACTGATCGGCAACTTCGGCCAGGCCAATTACTCGGCGGCCAAACTGGGCATCGTGGCCATGTCGAAGTCGATCGCGCTCGACATGAGCCGCTACAACGTGCGCTCGAACTGCATTGCGCCCTTCGCCTGGAGCCGCATGACCAGCTCGATCCCGGCCGAGACGCCTGAAGAGAAGGCCCGCGTGGCCAAGCTGCAACGCATGGAAGTGGAAAAGATCGCTCCCATGGCGGTGTACCTGGCCAGCGACGCTGCCAAAGAGGTCACGGCCCAGATTTTCGGCGTGCGCGCCAACGAAATCATGCTGTTCAGCCAGCCCCGCCCCATTCGCTCGGTGCATCAGAGCCAGGGCTGGACGCCGGAAGACATCGCCGAGACCGCCATTCCGGCCATGCGCAACAGCTTCTTCAAGCTCGAGCGTTCGCCCGAAGTCATCAGCTGGGATCCGATCTGACCATGACCTCGTCGCGCCAGGCGCCGCTGAGCGGCATTCGTGTGCTGGATCTCTCCCGGGTGCTGGCCGGCCCCTGGTGCACGCAGAACCTCGCCGATCTCGGCGCGGAGGTGATCAAGATCGAACGCCCCGGCAGCGGCGACGACACGCGCGGCTGGGGTCCCCCCTATCTGCGCGACGATCACGGCCAGCCCACGCGGGAAGCCGCCTACTTTCTCAGCACCAATCGCAACAAGCAGTCGGTCGCGCTCGACATGGCCGACCCGGAAGGCGCCGAAGCGGTACGCGAGCTGGCGCGCCATTGCGACGTGGTGGTTGAGAACTTCAAGGTCGGCGGCCTGAAGCGCTATGGGCTGGACTACGACAGCCTGAAGGCCATCAATCCCCGCCTGGTCTACTGCTCGATCACGGGTTTTGGCCAGAACGGCCCCTATGCCCATCGCCCGGGCTACGACTTCATGATCCAGGGCATGGGTGGGCTCATGAGCATCACCGGCGAGCGCGACGGCCTGCCCGGCGCCGGCCCGCAAAAGGCCGGCGTGGCGGTGTCGGATCTGTTCACCGGCATGTATGGTGCGCTGGCCATCGTGGCGGCGCTGCGCGAGCGCGATCGCAGTGGCGAGGGGCAGCACATCGATCTGGCGCTGCTCGATTGTCATGTGGCCATGCTGGCCAACCAGAACCTCAACTTCATGACCAGTGGCGAGGCGCCCCAACGCGCCGGCAATGCGCATCAGAACGTGGTGCCCTATCAGGTGTTCGCTTCCAGCGATGGCCATTTGATCGTGGCCGTGGGCAACGACAGCCAGTTTCGAGCGTTCTGCATCACGCTCGAACGCCCCGAGCTGGCCGACGACCCGCGTTTTGCCACCAACTCACAGCGCCTGGTGCACCGCAACATCCTGATTCCCGAACTCGAAGCCGAGATGCTTCGGCGTTCGCGCGACGAATGGCTGACCGCCCTCGAGGCGGCCGGTGTGCCCTGTGGTCCGATCAATACCCTGGATCAGGTGTTCGCCGATCCACAAGTGCAAGCTCGCAATATCTGGCGCGAGATCCCGCATGCCCTGGGTAGCAAAGCCCCTACCGTGGCGAGCCCCATGCGGTTTTCGGCCACCCCGGTGGAGTATCGCCACGCGCCGCCCCTGCTCGGGCAGCATACGGCCGAGGTGTTGTTGCGGCACCTCGATTGGCCCGCGGAACGACTACAACGCCTGTTGCGTGGCGCACCGTCGATGGCCGCAGCCAACGACGCTTGAAAGCGTGGTGCTGGTGGGCTTGCGCATCAATTGGCGGGGCGGTGATAGCCCCCCACCACGCCTCGCTTGCTGAGCACCCACTGCCAGAGCTGGATATCGCGCGCCCGGAATGCACCGGCACACGACAGCAGGTAGTAGCGCCACATGCGCTGGAAGCGTTCACCGAGCTGCTCGGCAAAACGTGGCCAGGCCGCCTCGAAGTTGGCGTGCCAGGCCATGAGCGTCTTGTCGTAGTCGGCGCCGAAATTGTGCACATCTTCGACCACGAACAAGCCGTCGCAAGCGTCGCCTATCTGGCCCATGGAGGGCAAATCGCCGTTGGGGAAGATGTACTTGTCGATCCACGGATCCGGCGTGGAGTCGCGCACGTTCTTGCCAATGGTGTGCAGCAGGAACAGACCGTCGTCGGCCAGGCAGCGCTGCGCCACGTCCATATAGGTGCGATGATTCTTGCGGCCCACGTGCTCGAACATGCCCACGCTGGCGATACGGTCGAAGGTTTCCGACAGATCGCGGTAATCCTGCAGGCGGAACTCGATGGGCAGACCGGCGTATCGTTCTTTTGCCCACGCCGCCTGCTCGCGTGAAATGGTCACGCCCACACACTCCACGCCGTAGTGCTCGGCGGCATAGCCCATGAGGCTGCCCCAGCCGCAGCCGATGTCGAGCAGTCGCATGCCCGGCTTGAGCTCGAGCTTGCGGCAGATGAGATCGAGCTTGGCTTCTTGTGCCTCGGCCAGCGTGGTGGCACCGCCCGACCAATATCCGCAGGTGTAGGTAAGGCGCGGATCCAGCATGGCCTGATAGAAATCGTTGCCCAGGTCGTAGTGGGCCTCGCCCACCTTCCAGGCGCGCTTGAAGTTTTGCCGATTGAGCAGCCGCACGCGCAAGGCATGAAAGATGAGGCGCAACGGCTTCACACGATCTTGCAGACGAGCGCTGAGCAGACGTTCGAAGAAGGCATCGAGCTGATTGGCATCCCAGATACCGTCCAAGTAGGCCTCGCCCAGGCCCAGATTGCCCTGGGCGAAGACGCGCTCGGCCAGGCGCTTGGGATCGTGGATATGGATGTCGTATGGGCGATCGCCGTCGAGGCGAATGTCGGCAAGATCGAGCAGCTCGTACATCGAGCGCACCATCTGCGACTTCTCTTGGCGCTGCACCGCGAGCGTCGAACGCGTGCCGGTCGACACGCCGGATTCCGTGGTCATGGCTCCTCCTGATCAAGCAAAGGCAACTCGAATCAGGCGACGACGACGCGCCGCGCTGGATGCATGAATCGTAACGCATCCGAACGGGCCCGCGTAGCTTTCCTGCAACACGGCGCTGGCGCGTCAATCATGCAACGCCTCAGGCATGGGCGATGGCACGCCTCGCTTGACGTCAATGGGGAGGAGGAGGTCAGTGATTCTCGCGTGCGTGGTTGATGGTGTAGCGCGGGATTTCAATCACGAGATCCTCATCCTCGAGGATGGCCTGACACGACAACCGCGATTGCGCCGCCAGACCCCAGGCGCGATCGAGCATGTCTTCTTCGTCGTCACTGGCTTCTTCGAGGGAATCAAAGCCTTCGCGCACGACCACGTGGCACGTGGTGCAGGCGCACGAAAGTTCGCAGGCGTGCTCGATTTCGATGTGATGGTCGAGTAGCGTCCGGCACACCGACACGCCCTTGGGCGCGTCTTCGATGGTGGCGCCTTCCGGACAGATCTCGGGATGGGGCAAAACGGTAATCTTGGGCATCAGGCCAGTTCGTCCAGGTTGCGGCCGCGCAGGGCGGCCCGAATATTGCGATCCATACGGCGAGCGGCAAACGCTTCGGTGGCGGCCGATACGGCCTCGATCTGCAGTCGAATGGCTTCGGAATCCTCGCCCTCGGCCAGATTGGCAAGCTGCTGCAGGCCGTGGCGCACGTCGCGCTGCTCCTCGTCATTCAACAAATCGGCATCCACGGCCAGCGCGGCCTCCACCGCCTCGACCAGGCGTCGTGCCTCCACTTGCTGCTCCCGCAGGGCGCGCGCCTTCATGTCGGATTCGGCACTGCGCATGCCGTCGGCCAGCATGTTGGCCACTTCGTCGTCCGACAAACCGTAAGACGGCTTGACCGCAATCGACGCCTCGACGCCGGTACTCTGCTCACGTGCCGTGACCGCCAGCATGCCGTCGGCGTCTACCTGGAAGGTGACCTCGATGCGTGCAGCACCGGCCGCCATGGGCGGGATGCCGCGCAGCTCGAACCGGGCCAGTGAGCGGCAATCGCTCACCAGCTCGCGCTCGCCCTGCACCACATGGATGGCCATCGCGGTCTGGCCGTCCTTGAAGGTGGTGAACTCCTGGGCACGCGCCACCGGGATCGTGGTGTTGCGTGGAATCAGACGCTCCACCAGCCCCCCCATGGTTTCGAGCCCGAGCGATAGCGGAATGACGTCGAGCAACAGCCAGTCTTCGCCCGGCGCCGCATTGCCCGCCAGAAGGTCGGCCTGCTTGGCAGCACCCAGCGCCACCACTTCGTCCGGGTCGAGATCGATCAGGGGTTCTTGCCGAAAGAACTGCCCGACGGCCTCACGGATCAACGGCATGCGGGTGGCACCACCCACCATGACCACGCCCTTCACATCGGTCACTTCGAGCTCGGCATCCCGCAAGGCCCGGCGCGCGGTTTGCAGCGTACGGCGCACCAGCGGCTCTCCCAGCTCGGCCAGTGTGGCCCGAGTGAGTTCGACGGCATGCTCGGCACCATCGAGGGTGACGCGCATATCAACGTTGTCGTGGTCGGTCAGCGCCTCGCGGGCGCGACGCGCGGCCACCAACAGCGTACGGGCGGCGACGGGTGACAGGGCATCAAGCCCCTGCTCCGCCTTGAACCAGTCGACCAGCAACTCGTCGAAGTCGTCGCCCCCCAGGGCCGTGTCGCCGCCAGTGGCCACCACTTCGAACACGCCTTTGGACAGGCGCAGAATGGACACATCGAACGTGCCCCCGCCAAGATCGTAGACGGCGTAAATGCCCTCGGAACCATGATCGAGACCGTAGGCGACGGCCGCCGCCGTGGGTTCGTTGAGCAGACGCAACACGTTGATATTGGCCAGGCGGGCGGCATCCTTGGTGGCCTGACGCTGGGCGTCGTCGAAATAGGCCGGCACGGTGATGACCGCGCCCACCAGATCGTCGTTCATGACATCTTCTGCCAGCTGCCGCAATTTGGCCAGGATTTGTGCCGACACCTCGACCGGCGTGATGTCGCCCTGCACCGTGCGCAAGCGCACCAGCCCTTCGCCTTCAACCAGCTCGTAGCCGCCACTGCGGCCCGTGAGGTCGGCGTGCGCACGGCCCATGAAGCGCTTGACCGACGCCACGGTGTTGTTGGGGTCGGTGGCCAGGGCCTCGCGGGCGCTGCGACCAATCTGCACGCCGCCATCCTCGAGATAGCGCACCACTGAAGGCAGCAAGGCGTGCCCTTCGGCATCGTGCAGCACTTCGGCAACACCGCTGCGCACAGCGGCCACCAGCGAATGCGTCGTGCCCAGGTCGATACCAACGGCAATGCGACGCTGGTGAGGCGCCGGCGCCATGCCGGGCTCGGAAATCTGCAATAAGGCCATATTCGGGTCGTTCGGGTCTTGCCCGGCACCCGGACCTCACGGGCCCGAATGCCGGATCATGGAATCAAGGGTTGGCACAAACCGCGCGGCACAGGCCGCACGGCACGGCCTCAAGGCCGGGCGTCATCGACTTCTTCGAACAGACGCTCGATGAACATCCATTCGCGCACCCGCGCCACCACCAGCTCGTAGTTGGGCGCATGCTGGTCGGGTTCGTGGAGCTCGCGCGCCACGGCGTCGTGAATGTGGGCACGGGCTTCCTGCAGCTCGCGCTCGAGCGCATCGAGTGCGTCGGCATCACCCGCCTGACGTGCGTCGTCGAGGGCCTCGCGCCACTCGAGCTGCTGCATGAGAAACGCCGGCGCCATGGCCGTGTTGGTCTCGGCGCTGACGTCGTGACCGGCCAGCTCACACAGGTAGCGCGCCCGTCGCAACGGCGAACGCAGCACGCGATGAGCCTCGTTGACGCGCGACGCCCATTGCATGGCGATGCGACGCTCGGCCTGGGAGCCAGTGGCGAAGCGATCGGGGTGCACGCGCCCCTGAAGCTCACGCCAAGCATGCTCGAGCGCCTCGCGATCCAGCACGAAGCTTCGGGGCAAGCCCAGCAGCGCGAAATGGTCGGCATCGAAACCGACCTGCGGCAAGGTGGCGGTGGCGGTAGACATCAGATGGTGAACGACTCGCCGCAGCCGCACTGCGCCTTCTCGTTGGGATTACTGAAGCGAAACCCTTCGTTCAGGCCCTCGCGGGTGTAATCGAGCTCGGTGCCACTGAGATACACCAGGCTCTTGGGATCGATGAAAACCTTCACGCCGTGGCTTTCAAACATCTGATCTTCGGGCGCGATGTCGTCGACGTACTCGAGCTTGTAGGCCAGGCCAGAGCAGCCTGTGGTGGTAATGCCCACACGCAGCCCCAGCCCCTTGCCGCGCTTCTGCAAGTAGCGTTCGACGTGTTGCGCCGCGTTCTCGGTAAGAGTGACTGACATGACGAATTCCTGGAGGTAGAACGGATTACGACTGATGCTTCTCGCGGTAATCCTGTACGGCGGCCTTGATGGCGTCTTCGGCCAGGATCGAACAGTGGATCTTGACCGGCGGCAACGCCAGCTCCTGAGCGATGTCCGAGTTGCGAATGGTCATCGCTTCGTCGAGGGACTTGCCCTTGACCCACTCGGTGATCAGCGAGCTCGACGCAATGGCCGAACCACACCCGTAGGTTTTGAAGCGCGCATCTTCGATGAGGCCGTTGGCGCCCACCTTGATCTGCAGCTTCATGACGTCGCCACAGGCCGGTGCACCGACCATGCCGGTACCGACGCCGTCGTCGCCTTTTTCAAAGCCACCCACGTTGCGGGGGTTTTCGTAGTGATCGAGAACCTTGTTGCTGTATGCCATGATGCTCTCCTTAGTGCGCAGACCACTGCACGGTGTTCAGATCGATGCCTTCCTGTGCCATCTCCCAGAGTGGGGACATGTCGCGCAGTTTGGCCACGCGGTGCTTGATGACGCCGATGGCGAAATCCACGTGTTGCTCGGTAGTGAAGCGACCCAGAGTGAACCGGATCGAACTGTGTGCCAGCTCGTCGTTGCGGCCCAGGGCGCGCAGCACGTAAGAGGGTTCGAGACTGGCTGACGTACAGGCCGAACCGCTGGACACGGCCAGCTCCTTGATGCCCATGATGAGCGACTCGCCCTCGACATAATTGAAGCTGACATTGAGGTTGTGCGGCACGCGTTGCTCGAAGTCGCCGTTGAGGTAGACCTCTTCGATGTCGGCCACGCCCTGCCAGAGGCGGTCACGCAGCATGCGCACCCGTTCGTTCTCGGTGGCCATGTCTTCGCGCGCCAGCCGGAAGGCCTCGCCCATGCCCACAATCTGGTGCGGCGCAAGCGTGCCCGAGCGGAAACCTCGCTCGTGGCCACCGCCATGCATCTGGGCCTCGATGCGCACGCGCGGCTTGCGCCGGATGTAGAGCGCACCGATGCCCTTGGGGCCGTACGTTTTATGGGCCGAGAACGACATCAGGTCGACCTTGAGCGCTTGCAGATCGATTTCAACCTTGCCGGTGGCCTGGGCGGCGTCGACATGAAAGATCACCTTGCGCTCGCGGCAGATTTCGCCCAGCGCGGCGATATCCTGAATCACGCCGATCTCGTTGTTGACCATCATGACCGAGGCCAGGATGGTGTCGGGACGAATGGCCTTGGCAAAGGCTTCGGGATCGAGCAGGCCGTTCTCGTTGACGTCGAGATAGGTGACCTCGAAACCCTGGCGCTCGAGCTCACGGCAGGTGTCGAGCACAGCCTTGTGCTCGGTCTTTACCGTGATGATGTGCTTGCCACGCTCGGCATAGAAATTGGCCGCGCCCTTGATGGCGAGGTTGTTGGATTCGGTGGCACCGGACGTCCAGATGATTTCGCGAGGATCGGCGTTGACCAGCTCGGCCACCTGGACCCGGGCGTTTTCAACGGCCTCCTCGGCCTCCCAGCCGATGGCGTGGCTGCGCGACGCCGGGTTGCCATAGTGCTCGGTGATCCAGGGGATCATGACCTCGGCCACCCGCGGATCGACCGGCGTGGTGGCGGAGTAGTCGAAATAAATGGGTGCGGTACTCATGGGGAACATCCTTGTAAAAACCTGACGGGATCCGTTGCGGTTACAGCGCCACCGTGGGGCTGACGCCTCGCGATACCGAGCGGGCCACCCTGACCGTGCGGGCCTGAGTGCCGGCCTCGAGCTCTCGCATGCGCTGCTGATCGGCGAGATCTTGCAGCGAGACCGAGTTGAGGTACTCAAACATCTTGTGATTGAGCGTGGACCACAACTCGTGCGTCATGCATTTGCCGGGCAGGCCATCCGTGCCGCGCGTGCAATCTTCCTTGCCGCCGCAGTCGGTGGCATCGAGGGGTTCGTCGACCGCCACGATGATCTCGGCCACCGTGACCTGCCGCGCCGTGCGCGCCAGCACATAGCCACCGCCCGGCCCTCGAGTGCTTTCGACCAGCGCGTGACGACGCAACTTGCCGAACAACTGCTCGAGGTAAGAAAGCGAAATATTCTGCCGCTCGCTGATCGTGGCCAATGGAACCGGACCGCCCTGCTGTCGCAGTGTGAGATCGATCATGGCCGTGACCGCGAATCGTCCTTTGGTCGTAAGCCGCATGGCAATTCCCTAACAATTTGGTCAAGTATAACGGAATTCCGACTAAATTAGTAGGGTATGCCCAAAAAAATGCCGCGCCCTGGGGCGCGGCCTGAAGTTCGGGTTGAAAAGAAAGAAGAAAGTGCCGCCTGGCACCAACCATTGGCAAGCTGGCCGGCCACCGTGACTCACGGCAGCTCGGCCACTCCCTCCGGCTAGGCCGCCTGGTATTGCAGGGCGCGCTTTCGAACCATTTCGAGGACACCCTGGCAGGAGTCTTCGATGTAGTCGAGTGCCTTGTTGAAGCCCTCGGGCCCGCCATAGTAGGGGTCGGGCACGGTGGCCTCTTCATACTCGTTGGAGAAACGCATGAGCAGCATGAGCTTGTGCTGATACGCCTTGGGGCATTGCTGCTGCAACGCAGCAAGATTGTCCCAATCCATCGCGAGAATGAGATCGGCTTCGTGGAAATCATCGGGCCTGACCTGGCGCGCAACATGGCCGGTAATGTCGTAGCCGCGCTTGCGAGCTGCGGCCTGCGCACGAGCGTCAGGGGCTTCCCCAATATGGAAGGTATGGGTACCGGCCGAATCGGCCTGCACCAGATCGGTGAGTCCGGCCTCACCGACGAGGTGGTGGAACACGGCCTGCGCGCTGGGGGAACGGCAGACGTTACCCATGCATACGAAAAGAACCTTGGTCATCATGGCTGAGAGTGTGCGGGAAAACCCGATATATTTCAAGCATTTTTTAAGAATGCCGCCGAAATATCGAGAGTTTTGAAGGTTGCAGGCCGCACAAGACCCGAGGGTGCGCGATGCACCCCAATCGTGACTTTGTGCACTGCAAAAATACAACACGCACCACCACGATGCAACCCTTTTATGGTGCGTCCGGCGCGGGCGGGGGCGACTCGGCGATGGCATCGTGGCTGCCGGCCCCGAGCACCCGCTGACGCAACTGAAACAGCTGGTCGCGCGCCCGGGCCGCCGCCTCGAACTCGAGGTTGCGGGCGTGTTCGACCATGGCCTTCTCGAGCCGCTTGATTTCGCGGGCCAACTGCTTTTCGTCGAGATCCTGCAGCTCGTGGGCCAGCGCCCAGGCATCGGCCGGATCAGGGCTGGACACCACACCATCGATGAGGTCGCGCACCTGCTTGCTCACGCCGACCGGCGTAATGCCATGCTCCTCGTTGAAACGCACCTGCTTTTCGCGCCGCCGCTCGGTTTCGGACATGGCGCGATGCATGGAGTCGGTAATACGATCGGCGTAGAGAATCGCGCGACCGTTGAGATTGCGCGCCGCCCGGCCAATGGTTTGAATCAGACTGCGCTCCGAGCGCAAGAAGCCTTCTTTGTCGGCATCGAGAATGGCCACCAGCGACACCTCGGGGAGATCCAAGCCTTCGCGCAAGAGGTTGATGCCCACCAGAACGTCGAAGGTGCCCAGGCGCAAGTCGCGGATGATCTCCACGCGTTCCACGGTATCCACATCGGAGTGCAGGTATCGCACCCGCACGCCGTGCTCGCCGAGAAAATCGGTGAGGTCTTCGGCCATGCGCTTGGTCAGCGTGGTGATGAGCACCCGCTCGTGGCGCGAGACACGATCGTGGATCTCGGTGAGCACGTCGTCGACCTGCGCCGTGGCCGGCCGCACCTCCACCATCGGGTCGACCAGGCCCGTGGGGCGAGCCACCTGCTCCACCACCTGATCGGCATGACGATTTTCGTAGTCGGCCGGCGTGGCCGACACGAACACCGTTTGACGCATGCGAGACTCGAACTCCTCGAGCTTGAGCGGCCGGTTATCGAGGGCCGATGGCAGCCGAAAACCGTATTCCACCAGATTCTGCTTGCGCGCCCGGTCGCCGCGATACATGCCACCCAGCTGCCCCATGGTGACGTGACTCTCGTCGATGAACATCAGGGCATCCTGCGGCAGATAATCCACCAGCGTGGGCGGCGGCTCGCCCGGTTGCGCACCCGAGAGATGACGGCTGTAGTTCTCGATGCCCTTGCAGAAGCCCAGTTCGTTGAGCATTTCGAGGTCGAAGCGCGTGCGTTGTTCGATACGCTGGGCCTCCACCAATTTGCCGGCATCCTGAAAATGACGTATGCGATCGCTCAACTCGACCTTGATGTTCTCGATGGCACGCAGCACGGTTTCGCGCGGGGTGACGTAATGCGAGCCGGGATAAATCGTGAATCGGGGAATCTTCTGCCGAATCTTGCCAGTGAGCGGGTCGAACAGTTCGAGCGACTCCACCTCATCGTCGAACAGCGTGATGCGTACGGCCAGCTCGGCGTGTTCAGCCGGGAAAATGTCGATGGTTTCGCCGCGCACCCGAAACGCGCCGCGCAGAAATTCGACATCGTTGCGGGTGTATTGCATGGCCACCAGGCGACGCAGAATGTCGCGCTGGCCCATGATGTCGCCGGTGCGCAATGTGAGCACCATGGCGTGGTAATCGGAGGGGTTACCAATACCGTAAATGCACGACACCGTGCCAACGATAATGGTGTCGCGGCGTTCCAGCAGGCTCTTGGTGGCCGACAAGCGCATCTGCTCGATATGCTCGTTCACCGACGAATCCTTCTCGATGAAGAGATCGCGCGACGGCACGTAAGCCTCGGGCTGGTAGTAGTCGTAGTACGACACAAAGTATTCCACCGCATTGCGCGGGAAAAACTCACGCATTTCGGAGTACAGCTGGGCGGCCAGCGTCTTGTTGGGCGCCAGCACCAACGCCGGGCGACCTATGCGGGCGATCACGTTGGCCATGGTGTAAGTCTTGCCCGAGCCGGTGACCCCAAGCAGGGTTTGATACATCAGACCATCGCGCACGCCATCGGTGAGCGCAGCAATGGCGTTGGGCTGGTCGCCGGCCGGAAGATAAGGCTGAAACAGCTGAAATGGGCTCTCGGGAAAGCGCACGAAGCCGGATTCGGACATGCTAGACTCTTATCATCAACGTAACCTGCCATTCTCGCGCGCAGCGGCTGCAGATTCAAGTCGCGTCGCCAGGTGGCAAAGCCGGTTGCGTTAGCCCCGGGCACTCAACCGCTGCCACCAGCGGATGCTTGCTTGCAGCAGCGTGGAGCCAACCGGGGCACTTATCCGTTTCATTGCCCACACAAGGTTCTCATGAGCTCACTCTTTGCCTCGGTCGCGATGGCACCCCGCGACCCGATCCTTGGCCTCACCGAACAATACAACGCCGACACCCGCCCCCAGAAAGTGAACCTGGGCGTGGGCGTGTACTACGACGACGATGGCCGCATCCCTCTGCTCAAGGCCGTGCGCGCCGCTGAACAGGAGCGCGTGGCGCTGGCCGCGCCGCGAGGCTACCAGCCCATCGACGGCAACCCCGGCTACAACAAGGCCGTGCAGGAGCTGCTGTTCGGCAAGGGTTCGACCCTTATCGAGAGCGGTCGTGCCATTACCGCCCAGTCGCTGGGCGGCACTGGTGGCCTCAAGATCGGCGCCGACTTCCTCAAGCGACTGCTGCCGCAAGCCAAGGTGGCCCTCAGCGATCCCAGCTGGGAAAACCATCGCGCCATCTTCGAAGGCGCCGGCTTCGAGGTGGTCACCTATCCCTACTACGACCCAGCCACCCAGGGCCTGCGTTTCGACGACATGATGGCCGGCCTGCGCGCCCTGCCCGAGCAGACCATCGTCGTGCTGCACGCCTGCTGCCACAACCCCACCGGCGTCGACCTCACCGACGAGCAATGGGCGCAAGTGGTGGAGCTGGTGAAAGATCGCAAGCTCGTGCCCTTTCTCGACATCGCCTACCAGGGCTTCGGCGACGGCCTCGATGCCGACGGCACGGCCGTGCGCCGCTTTGCCGATTCCGGCCTGTCGTTCCTCGTCAGCTCGTCGTTCTCCAAATCGTTCTCGCTGTATGGCGAGCGCGTCGGCGCCATCACCCTCGTGGCCGCCACGACCGACGAAGCCAAGGCCACGCAAAGCCAGGTCAAGCGCGTCATCCGCGCCAACTACTCCAGCCCGCCTACCCATGGCGGCGCCGTGGTGGCCACCGTGCTCACCACCCCCAACCTTCGCCAGCAATGGGAAGACGAACTGGCCCACATGCGCAACCGCATCCGCGAAATGCGCACCGGCCTGGTAGAACGCCTCAACGGCCTGGGCGCCCAACGCGACTTCAGCTTCGTGATTCAGCAGCGCGGCATGTTCTCGTACACCGGCCTCACCGAGGCCCAGGTGGATCGCCTGCGCGAAGAGCACGGCATCTATGTGGTCAACACCGGCCGCATCTGCGTGGCCGCGCTCAACAGCAAGAATATCGACGTGGTGGCCAAAGCCATTGCGGCGGTGCTGTAAGCCATTGGCAAGGCGCCATGCCGCGGCATGGTTCACCCTCGAAACCCCTGGTCTTCACCGGGGGTTTTTTGTTTCGGCTCTCCCACTTCCGGGTTACGCTCCGGTCGGCGAGATCACCGAACAGGAGCCTGGTCCATGAGAACGTCGAAACCTGTCTTGTTTGCGCTTTTATGCGCGTGCACAACCGGAACCACCCTGGCGGCCGATACTCCTGACGCGTCTGGCCCCTACCTGGGGTTATTCGGCGGTGGCGGCTCGATAGCCTCGACCAGCCTGCGCCAGCAAGGCGGCTTCTACCTGCCCGGCCCACTGGGCCGCCGCGTGGCCGTCGACGCCAATGGCCACGCCGGCAGCGAGCACGTGGCCTTTGGTGGCATTCAGGCGGGCTATGAATGGCAACGGATGAACCTCGGGCATGCCGACTGGGGGCTGAAACCCGCGGTTGAGCTCGAAGGCCTCTACCTCGGCAAGCGTTCGCTGGCGGGCGGGCTCCCGATCGATCCTCAGGTGCTGGGCACGCAATACGTCACCCTTCCCATGACCACGGGTGTGCTGCTGGCAAACGCCGTATTCACCCTGAAAACGCCTTACTCCAACCGCGTCTTCCCCTATCTCGGCGCAGGCATCGGCCTGGCCAGAGTCTCCATCAAAGGCGCCGACTCCGCCAACCCCAACGAACCCGGCATCAATCATTTCGACTCGAACCCGAACGCGTCGGACTCAGCATTCGCCTGGCAGCTCAAGGCAGGCGTAAAGGGCGAGGTGAACAAGCATGTTTCGCTGTTTGCGGAGTATCGATACCTCTCCATTCACGCCACGCAATACACCTTCGGCGAAACGCTGCCGCCGCACTTGCCTACGGACCCCTGGGATGTGAGCCTGGGACGACAGGGATACAACCTGTTTGCGGTGGGATTGCAGTACAAGTTCTGAGAGTCGGTGCGTTTACCTCACGACATAGCCGGCTGCATGACACAAGCGGTTTCGAACGCCTCTCGCCCATCGGTTCATGAACACTTGTCTTCGTTTCGCCCTGCTCCTCTTTTGTGGCCTTGCGGGCTGCGCCCTTCAGGCCGCAGAGCTGCACGTGGCCGTGGCGTCGAATTTTGCAGCGCCCTTCGAGGCGCTGCGCGACGAGTTCGAACGCAACAGCGAACATCGTCTTTTGGTGTCACTTGGGTCGACCGGCCAGCTATACGCCCAGATTCGTCATGGTGCGCCCTTCGATGTGCTGCTTGCCGCCGACACCGCCACACCTGCAGAACTGACACACAATGGCCAGGGCGTGCCTGGCAGTGGCCTCACCTACGCCATCGGCAGACTGGTGCTATGGAGCCGTGAGCCTCACCTCGTGGATTCCGAGGCCGCCCTTCTCTCCCCATCGCTGAGCCGGCTGGCACTGGCCAACCCGCGTCTGGCTCCCTATGGCGCGGCAGCACTGCAAACGTTGCAATCTCTCGGCCTGTCGGAAGTGCTAAGCCCCACGTTCATACAGGGCCAAAATATCAGCCAGGCCTACCAGTTCGTGGCCACCGGCAACGCGCCCATGGGCTTCGTAGCGCTATCGCAAGTCATCGACCCTGCAGCGCACGCCAGCGATGAACTCCCAACCCTTGCTGAAGGTTCCGGTTGGATCGTACCCACCCCATTGCATGAGCCCATCCGGCAAGACGCCATTGTCCTCACCCATGGCGCCGACCACCCGGCAACGCCTGCGTTCATGCGGTATCTTCAGAGCCCCGCCGCCCGCGACATCATCGCCGCCTACGGCTACGACTTTTAATCTCCGCATGCCGCACGACGCCACCTGGCAGGCTGTAGCGATCACGCTCAAGCTGGCGTGCCTCACAACCCTGCTACTGCTTCTCATTGCCACACCACTGGCCTGGTGGTTGGCGCGCAGCCGCTCGCGCTGGCGAGCCCCCATCAGCGCTCTCGCGACTCTGCCCCTCGTGTTGCCACCGACCGTGCTGGGTTTTTATCTGCTCGTGCTGATGGGACCCGATGGACCGCTGGGCCAGCTCACACAAGCCCTCGGCCTGGGCACGCTGTCGTTCACCTTTACTGGCCTGCTCCTCGGCTCCATCGTATTCTCGCTGCCATTCGCCGTGCAGCCGGTTCAGCACGCTTTCGAACTCATGGGAAACCGTCCCATGGAAGTGGCCGCCACGTTACGTGCGCGCCCGTTCGATGCCTTCTTGACTGTGGCACTGCCACAAGCCCGCTCGGGGCTGATCACGGCAGCCATTCTCACCTTTGCCCACACCGTGGGGGAGTTTGGCGTGATCCTGATGATCGGGGGCAATATCCCCGGGCAAACACAGGTGATCTCCACACTGATCTACGGGCACGTGGAGGCCATGGATTACGCCCAGGCACATTGGCTGGCCGCCGGTATGGTGGCGTTCTCGTTCGGCACTCTGCTGTGCCTTGGGCTGTTGAAACGCAACGGCAGTGTCCTCCGATGAGCCTGCCTGAACGAAACCTTCCTCCGACGGATCTGCACGAGATTCATCTGCAGATACATCTGCCGCGAGCGGACTTTGCCCTCGACATCGATGTCACGCTCCCCGCCACCGGCATCACCGTATGGTTCGGCCCGTCAGGATCAGGCAAAACTTCCGTGCTTCGCACCGTGGCAGGTCTGGAACCGGCTGCCCGCGCACGGGTGAGTGTTGCCGGCGTGACCTGGCAAGACGACCATCACGCATGCTTTGTGCCCACCTGGCAACGCCCCCTGGGCTATGTGTTTCAGGAAGCCAGCCTGTTCTCACACATGAGCGTGGCCCGCAACCTCGAGTATGGCTTGCAGCGCACCCGGCCTCGCGTCCGCCGTGCCGCGCTGGATCAGGCGATCGATCTGCTCGGCATCACCGAGCTGCTGCCACGCAGCCCGGGGCAACTTTCGGGCGGTGAACGCCAACGCGTGGCCATCGCCCGGGCGCTCGCCACCGAACCGCGGTTGCTGCTGCTCGACGAACCTTTGGCCTCGATCGACACCGCCCGGCGCCAGGAAATCCTGCCCTGGCTCGAGCGGCTGCGCGACTCGCTGCAAACCCCGATGCTGTACGTGACGCATTCGGTGGAGGAGCTGGCCCGCCTGGCCGACCACGTGGTGGTGCTCGATCGCGGCAGGGTTGCTGCGCAAGGAGCCGCATCGCAAGTGCTCGCCCGCAGCGACATCCCGGGCCTGGGCGGCCACGACACGGCCACCCTGCTCGACGGGCTGGTGACGCAAGTGGACCAGCAATGGCATCTTATGACCGTGAGCACCGCCATCGGCGATCTGGTGATGGCGCACGACGGCCAGCCACCCGGCAGCCGGATCCGCCTGCGCATCCCGGCCGACAGTGCAGGCCTAGCCCGCACCGATTCCGCATCCGCGCCCGCGCCCGCGCCCAACACGCCTGCGCCCGAGCAGAACAGTCTGCAGAACCAACTGCCGGGCGAGATCGTGGCCATCGAAGCCGACGCCCACCCCGCTCACGCCCGCGTACAGCTGCGCTGCGGCGCTGGCCAGCTCACCTCGCGGGTGACCTGGAAGGCCGTGGATCACCTGCAGCTTCGGATGGGCGACCGGGTTTCGGTGCAGGTGAAGGCGGTGGCGATTGTGGGGTGATGGGTGCGATTACGCCGGCAAGACTTGCGATTCACCCAAGCCCACGAAATCCTCCAGCTTGACGAAGAGCAGATCGCGATAGTGATATTCGCCCTGATACTCGGCCTGGGAATAGGCATCGCCCTTGCCGATGACATAGGTATCGCCTTCAAATTCGTACCAGCCCGCTTCGTTGGCTGAGAGCAATGCCAGCGCCTCGATCATGGCGTCGGTGCTGTTGCCGCCCTGGGGGAAGGTGACGGAGAGTTCCGAGATATTGCCCACGCCGCCCTCGATATCCAGGCGAAGTTCATCCGTCGTGTCGAAACCGCGGATGATGCGGGCGGGGATGGGGTCGTCGGCGGGCATGCTGGACCAATGGATTTCGCTGGCATTGATGTCGTTCTCCGATAGGGAGAATGTGTCGGAATAATCGGACCCGACCACGACGAATTGCTCGGGTAGCGTAACGTTAACGCCGTTCAGGTTACCCGAAAGATTCAAAAGCGCAGTTCCAACATCCTGAGATTCTATCGTTTCAACCTGCGTTTCATCCAGAATCAAGGCAACCCTTGATTCTCCAGCGCCCTCCTCCACAATGGACTTCAGGAGGATAGAACGAAGTTCATCACTATCGCTCACAATGTACCCCTGACCGTCCCAAGAATATCCCTCATCCGCTGCCAGCTGAATCAACGACAAGACAGTTGAAATCGAAGTGAAATCTTGAAAATAGTATTCCGGGTTATTGTAATAAGAATCAAAGTCATAATATGAAATGGTTGCTTCGCCAATCAGAGCACCGACATCACTCTCCGTACCCTCGCCGCCATCCAAATGAACATGAGATCCTCGCGAGTGCTTGACGTCAACAAGACTCATGCCCGAAATTACCACCGAAAGACTTGACGCGGACGCATCGGAAATTATCAGATTTTTGATATGGTTGCCGCCGATAGTCGCCGAAAAACTCATTCCATCAAGAATCGGGCCATCGATCTCGAGTGTTTCGAAACCTTCAATCACGCCTTCCAGGCCAACCAGCGAAGAAACCCAACTCTCGTACACTTCGGCTCGCAGCACCAGCGTGTCGTCGCCCTCTCCGCCAGATAGCACGCTTTCGTTACTTGGAGCCGCGATACCGTTCACACGGGAATTCAACACAACGAATCGGTCATCTCCGGAGCCAAGCATAATGTCCCATTGGGTTGATTGCACTTCGGTGCCACCCTCGTCGCGCTCCAGCATGGCGTCAATAGTGAGATTGCCCACGGACGAGCTGGCATCGAGCAACTGAAAGGCTCGGTCATTGACACCGTCAATTGTTGACTGACCACTTCCCAGATGCACCACCCCCAGCGTCAAATCGCTGGTGGCATGGATCATTACCTTTTCGAGGTTGAAACCTTTGGAGAACTGGTGTGGATAATTTCCTAGTGACACTATGCCGTGGCCAATATCTGATGTTCGATTCAACTCGAGGACAGCCGCTTGTCGTCCCATATTACTTTCGGCTTCAGTGAATTGGATATTACGGCCGTTCTCCACCAGCAGGGTGCCCGTTGCGATACCCTCCGCAGCGAACAACTCCACATCAACGTGTTGGCTGTACCCTGACAAAAACATCAAGTCAAAATGATCTCCTGCGATACCTTCAACCCTGACCGTCGGGACACTCTCTGGGTAACTCTCAATATCTTCGATCACGAGTGAAGAAATATTGCCAAAATCCTGCAAGACGATAGAATCCCCCAAAAACCTCCAAGCGTTGGAATCTAACCTGACTTCTTCGATCCCCGACGAGCCGCCAAGATTCAAACCATAATTGACGACAGAGAGATTATGCTGATCAATCGCGATCAATCGTACTATATTTATATTCTGGAGCTCTGGACGGGCCAGCTCATTCAAATCTGAGACAGGCAAAAGATCTGCCAGCAATATATTCTCGCCATCCACGCCATCAATCGACACGCCATCTCGCAACGACATCTGATCCGCGACAATCGGCGCGATAAATAGGTTGTCCAAGGTAGCAGAGCCCACGTACTCGTCATCCTCCAGATTGAGACGAATCTCTGCCTCTGGCCCCGGTTGAGGCGGCGTTGCCGGTTGGATTTCTTCGGCGTCGCGCATAACAATTCGGAAGTCTTCAAGGCGGTTCTCGTCGCCAGAGTACAGACTCATTTCAGCGATAAGGTGCCCAGTTTCTTCAGCGGTAATTTCAACGTAAGGCACACCTTCCGTATCCATGCGCAAGGACCCTGATCCCACATTCTCTCCGCTCACACTATCTCGGAAAGAGATCCAGGGTACGGAATCCCTCCAATTGCCATCCTCGATTGGGAGATTCGGAAGCATCACTGCATAGCTCTTGCCAGCTTCTACTTCGATAGCCCACTCCACGTGAGGCGGGTACCAACCTTCGACGACTACCGGCACCCACTCGTCGCCTTTAGCGAGCTCCGGGATGACTTGCTGCCACTCTTGCGTCACAAAATTGTCCAATTGCGACGAAAGCACATCCCAATCACTTTGCAATACGCGATCGCCAGCGACTCGGACCTCATCTGCGTCTCGAAGCAAGGATGAGTCGGGGTCTTCCTGCAACAACGTCAGCAATTTGGCCGCGCTGTCTTCTAGGGTCCAGCCGAAGGTAGCTTCAAAGTTCAATTCATCTGAGTTTCGGGCGCCGTCAAATAAAGCCTTGGCATAGTCCAATCGTTGCTGGCCATTATCGACCGAGAATACATCCATGTATCGATAATCGAAGAGCTCGTAGGGCCCCGATCCGTCTGTCCAAGGTTGCCCCATGTAGTAATAATTGACTTGATCATAGGCAATCTCCGTAGCCCCCAACTGAAAGCCATCGAATTCCAGCAACGCCTGGTAGGCCGGCCAGCGGATCGACATTTCCGTGACGTAGATATGCTCCGCTTGTTCGAGCACAACGCGCACGTCATCGCGACGGGCGGCTTCGAGCAAGTCAAGCGTGGATCCCAGAATGCCCCACTGATACAGAGAATCCAGCTCAAGCTCATCGGCATTGCTGGCACCGGCCAGGATGCTTTCGACCTGTTCGCGGGTATGCCACACGCTGTTGACCGATTGCATCGATTGCACGAAGGGCTGGTCGGGGTCGATGCGGTAGCCGTGTGCGGGCAACTGGGCGAGGCTGAGGGCCGCACCGAGGGTGATCTCGGGAACGCCGGGCTCGGTGGGCGGGTTGAGATCAGGCTGCTGGCCTCCGCCGCCATTGCCTCCGCCGTTTCCGCCGTCGCTGCCACCTGGGGCGTCAGGTGTTGGGTTGCCGGGCGCGTCGGGCTCCGAGGGGTCTGCGGGGGGTTGATTGGCTTCGAGTCGTTCGATGGCCGCGGTCACACTTTCGGGCGTGTGATCGACGCCTTGCAGCACTTGGGCCGCGTTGATTTGCAGTTGATCGAAGACGTCGGGGCCGGAGTTCTCTTCGCGCGCAAACTCGAGGGCCACCTGGGTGCGATTGGCCAGATACTGGCCGTCTCTTTCGGCTTCGCGCGCCGAAGCCAGCATGACGGCGAGCAGGTCTTCTCGTTGCAGCTCACCGGCTTCCAGGGCCTTCACCCAATAGGCCCATCCATCGGCGTCGTCGGACGCGGGTCGCCCCAGCACGGTGTCGTAGATATCGCTAACATACTCGGCGGCTGAATACGTGCTCTCGTCTGGCACTTCGTCGATTTGTTGTGCGGCGTGATAGATCTCTCGGGCCAGAGCCTTCAGGCCGTCGTCCAGGCTGACACCCTCACCCAATTGCGCCATCAAGGCGTCGAACCGGGCGGTGTAGTAGTTCAACGCCTCGTACTCGGGCGCGCGACCGAGAAATCCGATGAAGGTTTGGGCGATCAACTCGGCGGCGTGGTGTTGCGTGGCAGGCATGACAAGACTCGATGGAGTACGAAAATACAAACATAGTATCAACTTGAAATATATGCAACGATTGTAGTTTCGTATGAGACCAAGCCTAAAGTGGCTCAGTTACCTCCGTCTTTTGCAATTGCCCGTCCTATTTCGTACTGCACCTAGCGTAGAGCGTAAGCCGGGTCATGCCAGAGCACGATCAGGGCAGGCGTGGCAACGCTTCGCAGGGTTGCCTGGCGCGCCAGCGCACCTACCCCTTGGCAATCCAGGCATTCGGTTCGTGTCGAAATCGCTGCACCAGCCAACTACGATCTTGTAGTGAGTCTTGAGCTTTGCCGCACATCATCAACCACCGCAGCCAACCTTTCGTTGCCACGCTCACGACCAAAATCTTCCGCTCGCTCGAGGCCACGGCGCCGCATTTCGGTACGCCATTCGGCATCTTCCCAACCACGCTCCAGCGCTGCCACCAGCGATGCCACGTCGTCGACCGGCACCAGCGCACCACAATGGCCGTCTTGCAGAATGTCGCGGGGCCCCACTCGACAGTCGGTGGCCACCACCGGTGTGCCGTGAATCAAGGCTTCGACGATCACGTTGGAGGCACCCTCCGACCGGCTGGCCGATACCAGAAGGCGGGCCCGGGCGATCCAGGGTTGAGGGTTGGTCTGCATACCCAAGAGCTGCACATGGTGCTGCAGTTGGCACCGGTGTACCTCGCGCTGCAAGGCGAGTTCGTCATTGCCGCCGCCGACAATGATCAATCGCGCGTCGGGCACGCGCTGGATCAGGCGCTGCCAGGCCTCAAGCAGCGTGTCGAGACCCTTGGTGGGAATGTCGATGCGAGCCACGCACACGGCCCATGCGGCGGCGGGGTCGATGCCTTGGAGGGCAGACAAGGGCTCCCGGCCCGCCGTGCGAATCGCCTCGATATCGAACAGGCTGGGCACGGTGACACACCGCGGTGCCAGCGCGCCGGAGGCGCCGTAGAGAGCCTCGGCCTGTCGGCGCATGTCGTCATTGAGCACCAGCACACGTTGGTAGGCGGCGAGGTCGCGCCCCACCCTTCGTGCCTTGGCGTTGCGAGTGTTCCAGAAGGCAAAGTGGCGAACGGCGATGGCCGGGATACGCAAGGCTGAAAGCTGCTTGCGCAGCGTGTGATCAAAATCCACCAACAGTGCGTTCTGTGCCTGCAACTGCCGCAAGTGGGGAGCCAGCCAGCGCCGTTGGGCCAGCTTCAGCTTGACGCTCAGCCAGGCACGACCCAGGCGGCCCAAGCGGTTGTCGCGCCGCGCCTGATGGAGATGGGCAACTGCGGCGTCGGCGGGCACCGCGACAGTCACCGCTACATCGTTCGGGATTCGGGCGCGCCAGATCTCTTCCCATTCCCGGGTCGGCAGAAAGATCGACAACGAAGGCGTGAAGCGTCGGCGGTCGAGGCCGCGCAGCCATCCCAACAGGGCTGCCTCCACCCCACCCACACCAAAATGCCGTACGTGAAACACGACGGGCAGTGGTGTTCCCGCTTCGGGTGAGCTTGAGTGGTCTCGCTGCCGGGTGGTGGCGTGCGCCCCCTCGGGTGGCTTGTCAGCGCTTGCGTCGGCCATAGCGCATCCTGTCATACAAGGGCCCCAACCATCGACTACGTGCCAGGCGCAGGCGGCGTTCCACCCACCGGCCTGGTTCATCTTTGGCGGTGATGCGATGAATGTGCGCGGTCGGCGTGCCCGGTACGTTCTGACCCACAGGGTCGGTAGTGTAGAGATGCCGAAAGCCCAATTCACGTGCCACGGCCAGGTAGTCGTCGTCGAAGTACCCCTGCGGCCAGCACAGATGGTCGGAGCCGTCACCCAGTTCACTGACGAGTGCGGCGCGCGAATGCAGCAGATCCTGTCGCAAATGTTCGGCCTTTTGTCGGGGGTCGTCGGCAAATTGCTTGTCCCACCGCGTGTGGGTATGAGTATGGCTGTGGAACTCGAAGGTTCCGGCTTCGCGCATGGTGTGAACTTCGCTCCAGCGCAGCATCACGTCATCGGCCCGACCCGCTTCGATCGCGGCTTCGCAATCCCGGTGCGAGGGCGTGGTCGGCACCGAGGCGCCCTGGCCCGCCAGCGCTCGCGTCGCGCCATGGTGCATCAGGCCGGTGATGAGAAACAGCACGGCATGCTTGCGATAGCGCTCGAGCACGGGGTGGGCATACACCCAGTTGTCGAGGTAGCCGTCGTCGAAGGTGAGCAGCACGCTGCGTTCCGGTACGGGCTCACCCGCCAGAAAGCCGGCAAACTCGGCGGCGGTCAAGGTGTGGAACCCCGCTTCGCTCAACCAGCGGATCTGCGACTCGAAGCGCTCGGGTGTGGTGGTGATCATGTCGTTGTTGGGCGACACGTGGTGGTACATCAGTACCGGCACCGTGTGGAATCGTGCCATCAGCTTTGCCTCCGTGTGGCCAATTGGCGCGGCACGGAGGCCGCATGACAGATGGCCAGCAGAATGGCCACCGACCCGGCATAGAAAGCCACGTTCATGGTGATGGCAAACATGGCTTCGGTCAGGCCGAAAGTGGCATAGGCCGTCACCACCACCACGCCCATGCGGCCGGCCGTGCCGGCAATCGGCTGCTGGCTGCGGGCCGCCTGAACGAAGGCCGCAAACGGCACGAGGTAAACGGCCAGCAAGGCCATAATGCCGGGCACGCCCAACGAAGCCATGAACCAGAACCACTCATTGTGCGAGTGGTTGTAGCTGGCGCCCAGCGGTGCCATCTCACCACGTGCCACCCGTTCGCGAAACTCGGCATTGATGTTCTGCGAACCCACTCCGGTCAGGGGCGCTTCACGGAACATCTCCCATGAGGCTTGCCAGAACTGCATCCGCATGCCGATGGAGGATTCGAGATTGTGCCCTTCGGCATAATCCTGCAGCTCGATGGCAGCCAGCTCGACACGCTCCTGGATCACCGGGCTCGACGCCCAGGCACCTCCCAAAGCCACGGCGGTGAGTACCAGCACACCGACTTTGACGCGCCAGGACAGCCGCAACACAAGCAACAACACCAGAATCATGGCCGGCAAGGCGAGCCAGCCCCCGCGTGACTGGGACAGCAACGAGCCATACACCCCCAGAACACCGGCCAGCACCTTGACGACCGGCTCCAGCCAATGTCGGGTGATCTGCCAACCGAGTGTCAGGAAGGCCATGGCTCCCATCAGCAAGGTGAGATTGCCGAAGGTTATGGCCGTGGCGAAGTCGAGATCGGGGCGCGTTTCGCCCGCGGGAATGTGGGTCAGCATCATTCCCACACCCACGCCAACGCCCAGGATCAATGCCCATTGCCAATGCCGCAATCGTTCTGCGGGAAGTTGGCAGAGCCACCATGCCAGCACCGAGGCCAGCAACAAGCGGCTCATGCCGTCGAACGCGCGGTCGCTGAAGTCGCCGGTGACCAGCTGATTCCAGGCCACCGCAAGTAGCGGCGATGCCAGCGCCACGCTCACTCCCGCGCGATAGCGCCACCACGGCCTGATCGACCACGACGGCGACTGCGGCGAGGCAGCCAGAACCGCCAGGGTTGCGGCGCCCCACACGGCAGCCAGCAGCATGACGAAATAGGCCGTGTTGGCGCCGCCCTGCACGCCCAGGGACAGCACCGGCAGCCCCATCGCCCCCAGCAGCGCGACATGGTGCGGTACGCGCAGCATCAGGGGGTCTGTCAGGGTCGTCGGCTGGCCGGCGTGGGCCCCGGCATGAGCGGCAGGTTGCGAGAGAGGCGAGGACGTTGTCTCGGCGGATCGCGGGATATCGGCAAGATTCATAAACGAGGGGTCAAGAGCTGGCAGCAGACGCCGCCTCGCGGCGTCGCTGAAAAATGGCAAGGTAGCGCGCCGTCATGGTTTCAACGCTGCACTCGGTCTGCACCCACTCGTGAGCGCGCGCGAGCCGATCGAGATGTTGCGGGCCGCCCTCTTCCACCCGCGACAGCAGGCGTTCGAGGCCCACGGCAAGGGCATGCACATTGCCGGGGGGGACCAGGAGACCGCGATCATCGGCCAGGGCTTCCACGAGTCCGCCGGCGGCCGTGGCCACCACGGGCACCTCGTGCAGCATGGCATCGAGCACGCTGCTGCCCAGGCCTTCGCTGCGCGAGCTGGCCACGTAGCCATCCCAAAGGTCGAACCAGGGCGCCATGTCTTCCTGAAATCCGAGCAGGCGATAGTGCTTCTGCAGGCCGGCGCGCTCGATGGCGGCCTCGACCTGAGGTCGCATGGGCCCATCACCCAGGTGATGCACGACCACATCGCGATGGCGATGCACGAGGGCCGCCACGGCAGCCACCAGCGTGAGCGGATCCTTTTCGGCGGTGAAGGCAGCCACCGTGCCCATGGCGCGCCAACCCCGAGGCACGTGGCGGGCGCGAAGGCGCCCAACGGCATCGGGGTCGGCCACCATCGGCCGCACGGCCGAGCGAATCACCGCGACCGGCCCCAGACCCCAGGTGTGAAAGGGTGCGGCGGCGGCCTGGCTGATGGCTACGAGCGCGTCGGCCTGACGGTACTTGAGGCGTGTCAGTCGGCCACGCGGGGGCAAGGCCACGCGACGGGTGGCCACCAGCCGCACCTTGACGAATCGACGCGCCAGGGCGCAGGCCGTGAGCGCATGCGCCGTTTGCGCGTGCCAAACGTCGGCATCTCGGCCCCGCGTGATCAGCCAACGCCAGGCCGAACCGGTGCCCGCCACTTCCACCACGGCAATGCCGGCCGCCTGGCAAGCGCGAGCCAGCGCCTCACCGGCACGCGCCAGCACCACGACCTCCACGCCCCGGTCGCGCAAACCTTCTGCCGTCCAGAGCGTCTGTCGTTCGCCGCCTCGCCATCCCCTCTCGAGGTTGATCTCCACCACCCGCATGCGTCAATCCCCTCGATACGGTGGGCGGGGTGGCAACTGACGCCGCAGCAGCCACAACTTGGCGTAACGGGTAAAACTCCCCATGGCGGCCACCAGGGCCAGCAGCAAGCCGTGTCGCCCGTCCAGAAAGCCACGACGCAATCCGTAGATACGAATGAAGGTCCAAAGGCTGCGGCCCAACACCCCCGCCAGCGAGACGCGCTTGCCACGTGCGTGCATGGCTTGCGCCGCATCGCTGGAATAGCGGTTCATCTTGGCGATGGCGCTGTCGAGGTCGGGGTAGGTGTAGTGCAGCAGGGGCGAACGCAATTGCCCGGGCGGCTGCTGCGGTAGCACCTTCTCGTGCACGACGGCATCACTGAAACGAGCGGTTCCGCGTCGAAACAGGCGCAGCACCCGATCGGGCCACCAACCGCTGTGGCGAATGAAGCGTCCGCAGAAACTGGACAAGCGCGGCACGGTGTAGCCGGCATGGCCGCCTTGACCGGCCACCACAGCCTGAATTTCGCGTGCCAGCTCGGGGGTCACCCGTTCGTCGGCATCGATCGACAACACCCAGTCGCCGGTGGCGAGCGCGAGCGCCCGGTTCTTTTGTGGCCCGAAACCCGGCCAGTCGGCAGCCACTTCCACGCGGGCTCCGGCCGCACGTGCCAGGGCCACGGTGTCGTCGGTGCTGCCGGAGTCGAGCACGATGCATTCGTCGGCAAACGCCACGGAAGCCAGACAATCCACAATATTGCTGGCTTCGTTGCACGTGATGAGGATGACGGAGAGCCGCATGGAAGCCGGACCGCGACCGTCAGTATTCGATCTGAACGGCGGGCTCGCCGGCCCAGGCCGACAGCGCCTGCAACAGCTCGTCGGGCACCTGCACTCGCCAGTCGTCGCCCAGTCGCACGGTGCAGCAGGCCGCCTCGGTTTGATACACCACTTCGACCGGGGTGCCACCGGCACCCGACGCCACGGCGGCCCGATAGGGCTCGAGCATGTCGCGCAGGCGTCGGGCGTCGGCATTGCCATTGAGGGTGATGCGCAAGGCTCGCGCCCGCGCAGCGCGTGCGCTGGCCAGATCGTGCAAGGAATCGGCCACGATGCGCATGTTGCCCGAGTATTCGTCGTGACTGACCTTGCCCTGCACCATCAGCAGCTGGTCTTCGCGCAGCGTGCGGCGATGCTGCTCGTAGAGCTCGTTGAACACCGAGATCTCGAGCTGGGCCGTGCCGTCGTCGAGCACGGCAAACACCATCTTGCCCCGTCGCGTCATTTGCGTGCGAACTTCGTGCAGGATGCCCGCCATCCATTGCGGATCGCGTTGCGGCTGCACGCGGTTCAGCGGAATGGGTACCAAACGGCGCACTTCGTCGCGCCAGGCGTCAAACAGATGACCACTGAAATAAAAGCCCAGCGCGCTCTTCTCGTGACCCAGCATCTCGCGCAGGTCCCATGGCGCCACGCTGGCCAATTCGCCCCGTACCGACTCCGCCAGATCGTCGTCGCCAAACAATGACACCTGGCTGGCGGAGCGATCGGCCTGCTCGGCCGCATCGAGCGCCGTGCCCAGTGTGGCGAGCAAGGCCGCGCGGTTGCTCTCCAGCGCATCGAAGGCACCTGCCTTGATCAGGGCCTCGATGGTGCGACGGTTGACGGTGTGACGATCTACCCGACGGCAGAAATCGAACAGATCGGTAAACCGGCCGGTCTGGCGCACGCGCAGGATCTCTTCGACCGCTCCCTGACCCGTGCCCTTCACGGCACCCAGGCCGTAGCGAATGGTGCGGGGAGGCCGACCGGCTGCGCTGTGTTCATCGCGCACCGGCATGAAGCGGTACGCCGACTCGTTCACATCCGGTGGCAGCACGGCCACGCCATTGGCCAGGGTGTCGGCCCAGAATATTTGCACCTTGTCGGTGTCATCCATATCGGAAGACAAGGTGGCCGCCATGAATTCGGCCGGGTGATGCGCCTTGAGCCAGGCCGTGTGGTAGGCGATGAGGGCGTAGGCCGCGGTATGACTCTTGTTGAAGCCATACTCGGCAAACTTTTCCATCAGGTCGAAGAGCGTGGTGGCCAACGCCGGGGCGTAGCCCTTCTGCCTGGCGCCTTCGGTGAAGATCTCGCGATGGCGCGCCATCTCCTCGACCTTCTTCTTGCCCATGGCTCGCCGCAGCAGGTCGGCGCCGCCCAGGGTGTAGCCACCGATGATCTGCGAGATCAACATGACCTGTTCCTGGTACACAATCACACCATAGGTGCTCTTGAGCACGGGCTCGAGATCGTCGTGAAAGTACTCGGCGCGGGCACGGCCATGCTTGCGATTGACGAAGTCGTCTACCATGCCCGACCCCAGCGGGCCCGGTCGGTAGAGCGCCAGCACGGCGATGATGTCTTCGAAGGTGCTTGGCTTGAGTTTCTTCAGCAGCTCTTTCATGCCGCGCGATTCGAGCTGGAACACCGCGGTGGTGTTGGCGTCGGACAGCAGCGCGTACGAGGCGGGATCATCCAGCTCCAGCGCCATGAGGTCGAACGAGTCGCGCTCTGCGTTGAACTCGCGCACATAGCGCACGGCCCAGTCGAGAATCGTGAGGTTGCGCAAGCCCAGAAAGTCGAACTTGACCAGGCCGACGGCTTCGACGTCGTCCTTGTCGTATTGCGATACCGCGCTGGCCTGCGACCCTGGCTGGCAATAGAGGGGGCAGAAATCGGTGAGCTTGCCGGGCGCGATGAGCACGCCGCCGGCGTGCATGCCTACGTTGCGCGTGAGGCCTTCGAGGGGTCGCGCCAGATCGATCAGCGCTCTGGCTTCTTCTTCCTGGTCGTAGCGCTCGCGAAACGCCGGCTCGTTTTCGAGGGCCCGATCGAGCGTCCAGGGATCGGCGGGATTGTGCGGAATGAGCTTGGACAGCCCATCGCACATCAGGTAGGGCATGTCGAGCACGCGCCCAGCGTCGCGCACCACCGCCTTGGCGCCCAGCGTACCGAAGGTGGCAATCTGACTGACCGCGTCGCGACCGTACTTCTCTTTCACGTAGTCGATCACGCGATCGCGGTTGTCCTGGCAGAAGTCGATATCGAAGTCGGGCATCGACACCCGCTCGGGATTGAGAAAGCGCTCGAAAAGAAGGTCGTAGCGCAGCGGATCGAGATCGGTGATGCCCAGCGACCAGGCCACCAGGGAGCCGGCACCAGAACCGCGCCCCGGGCCTACCGGCACGCCATTGTGCTTGGCCCAGTTGATGAAATCGGCCACGATCAGGAAGTAGCCCGGAAAGCCCATACCGATGATGGTGTCGCACTCACGCTTGAGGCGCGCCTCGTAGGTAGGCCGCTGGGCCTCACGCTCGGTGGCATCGGGGAAGCGCTCTTGCAGCCGCTGCTCCAGGCCTTCTTCCGACAAATGCACAAGGTATTGCTCGAGCGACATGCCATCCGGCGTGGGGAAGTCGGGCAGGCGCGGCTTGTCGAGTTCGAGCTCGAGGTTGCAGCGCCGGGCGATTTCGACGCTATTGGCCACCGCCGCGGGCACGTCGGCAAAACGCTCCTGCATCTCGGTGGTGGACAGCAGATACTGTTGCGGCGTGAAGCGCTTGACGCGGCGTGGATTGGCCAGCAGCTCGCCTTCGGCGATGCAGACCCGGGCCTCGTGCGCCCGAAACTCGTCGGCACGCAAGAATTGCACCGGATGCGTGGCCACCACGGGAATACCCGTGGCGTGGGCCAGCTCCAGACTGCCCTGCACACAGGCCTCGTCGCCATCGAGCCCCGCACGCTGCAGCTCGAGGTAATACGCGCCCGGGAAGACTCGTGCCCAGGCCTCGGCAAGGCTGCGAGCGGCCGTGGGGTTGCCCGCCAGCAGCGCCTGACCGACATCGCCACCACGCCCCCCCGACAAGGCAATCAAACCCTCGGATTGCGCGGCCAGCCACTCGCGCCGAATCTCGACCCGGCCGCGCCAGGCGTTCTCCAGATACGCTCGGGTGAGCAGCTCGCACAGATTGAGGTAGCCGCGATGGTTGCGCACCAGCAGCAGCAAGCGCGACGGTTGCTCGCGATCGGCCTCATTGGTGATCCAGACATCGCACCCCGCGATAGGCTTGACTCCCTTGCCGCGCGCCGCCTTGTAGAACCGGATGAGGCCAAACAGGTTGGCCAGATCGGTCATGGCCACGGCAGGCTGCTCGAATTCGATCACGCGGTCGAGCAGGTCGGGAATGCGCACGATGCCGTCGACCACCGAAAACTCGGTGTGAACACGCAGATGCACGAAAGCGGGGGAGGAAACGGGATTGGGCGACATGCTGCGATTGTAGCCGGGCCGTCCAGCGATCCACAGACATCCGCAGACATCTGCCGGCCTTCGGCTACACTGCGCAGCCATGACGGCCCCCCTGCCCTATGTCGGTCGATTTGCCCCCAGCCCATCCGGCCCCTTGCACCTGGGCTCGGTGGTGGCGGCCCTGGCCAGCTATCTCGACGCCCGCAGTCGCGCTGGCCGCTGGCTGGTGCGTATAGAAGACATCGACACACCACGCACCGTGGCGGGCGCCGAAGCGACCATCCTGCGACAACTCGAGGCTCTGGGCATGCGGGCCGACGGACCGATCTGGCGGCAATCCAGCGAGGCCCGACAACAACGTTATCGCGAACTGTTTCGTCGTTGGCGAGATCAGGGGCAAGTTTATGGCTGCGCGTGTACGCGCCGCGAACTGCAGCAAGTGCCGGTGAACGCGTCCGGCGAACGCCCCTACCCCGGCACCTGTCGCAACGGCCTGCCCTACGGCCGCCAGGCCCGATCCTGGCGCCTGCGCGTGCCCGACGATCGCGTGGTGCGATTTCACGACCGTTGGGCCGGGCCGCAGCATCAGCACGTGGCCCTCGAGGTGGGCGACTTCGTGGTGCGCCGGGCCGATGGCCTGTTTGCCTATCAACTGGCGGTGGTGGCCGACGATGTGGATCAGGGGATCACGGATATCGTGCGAGGTGCCGACCTGCTCAGCTCCACCGCACGACAGTTCGTCTTGTGGGATCTCTTGCAGGCCAGCCGGCCTCGAGTGATGCACGTGCCGCTGATTTGTACCGACGACGGCCGCAAACTCTCGAAACAGAATGGTGCACCGGCCATCGACGAGACTCGTCCGGTGAGCACGCTCATGGCGGCATGGCAGGCATTGGGCTTTGCGGCGATGGATGTGGCCAGTGTGTCGGATTTTCATGGCCAAGCCATGATCCGCTGGCAGCAACGTTTCGGCGATGGCCACGAGGCGGGCCACTCAGACCCTTGACGCCCCATGGCGATGGGGCCAGGAACGGGCGCACAGGCATGCGCCCGACCGAATTACGAGCCGGATACCGGCTTGCCCTTGCCGCCCAGCAGCACACCCAACTGGGGGGGGCGGGCCACGTCGCGCCGTGTGGTGTCGGGCGTTGACGTGTCGCTGGCCGTTGGCGCGGGCTCGTAGGGTTTGAGAAAGAAGTCGTCGACGACCTCGGGCGCGCGGTGATGGCGCCCTGGCCGACGACCCGCGCTGGGCGCGCCTTCCCGTGGCCGAGGCGCGCGCCCGGCAGCCGCGGGCAAATCGAGCGAAGCGCGCGGCACTTTGCGACCGATGAGCTTCTCGACTTCGATCAGGTATTTTTCTTCGTCGGGCGTGAACAGGGCAATGGCTTCGCCCGAGGCGCCCGCACGGCCCGTACGACCGATTCGGTGCACGTAGTCTTCGGGGTTGTAGGGCAAGTCGTAGTTGATCACGCAAGGCACGCCGGCCACATCGAGACCCCGGGCGGCCACATCGGTCGCTACCAACACCTCGAGCTCGCCGGCCTTGAAGGCCTCCAGTGCCCGCATGCGCTCGGCCTGGGATTTATCGCCGTGTATCGACTCGGCCCGAATACCGTCTTGCGACAATTGGCGCGCCAGACGCGAGGTGCCGATCTTGGTGTTGGAGAACACGATGACCTGGTTGAGATTGCGCGACTTCACCAGGTGAACCACGGCGGCCCGCTTGTTGTCGCCAGTGAGCGGATACGCCACTTGCGAGACGTTTTCGGCCGTGGCGTTGCGTGCCGCCACTTCGATCTCGACCGGATGCGACAGATACGTGCGCGCCAGTTTGCGAATGTCGTTGCTGAACGTGGCCGAGAACAACAGGCCCTGCCGCTGAGTCGGCAGCAGCCGCACGATACGCTCGAGATCGGGCAGAAAGCCCATGTCGAGCATGCGGTCGGCCTCGTCGAGCACCAGAATGCCCACCTGCCCCAGATCGACGGTGCGCTGCTCCACGTGATCGAGCAAGCGACCCGGGGTGGCAATGAGCACTTCGCAGCCCTGGCGCAGCGCCTCTTTCTGCGGCTTGATATCGACCCCGCCAAACACCACCGCCGAGCGCAGCGGCGTGAACTGGCCATACCGCTTGACGCTGTCGGCCACCTGATCGGCGAGCTCGCGCGTGGGCGTGAGAATGAGCGCCCGCACAGGATGCCGAGCCGGCGATGCGCTGTGATTGGCCATGGGCATCAGGCGTTGCAGAACGGGCAGCGTGAACGCTGCCGTTTTGCCGGTGCCCGTTTGCGCCGCACCCATGACATCGCGCCCGGCCATGACCATGGGAATGGCCTGAGACTGGATCGGGGTGGGAACGGTATAGCCGGATTGACGCAGGGCGCGCTGGATATCCGGGTGCAAGCCGAAGTCGGCAAACGTGACGTCGGGCTGGGTGGCCGCAGCGGCGGCAGTGTTTTGGAGTTCGCTCAAAAAAGCCTGGTTCGACAGTTGGGTATCGGAACATGTGGTGAGAATGGCCAGAATTGTAGCATTCACAGGCACCGAAAGGTCACTCCCGAGCCAACCGGGACACCAGGCCGGCCGGTTGCACCAATGGGCCAGCCCCTTCGACGGCCGCCGCGTCGGTGGTGGGCTCCAGACTGTTGCCGGATGCGGGGCAAACAGAGCGCTCGCCTCGTCGTTGTGCCGCCTGAAAGGCCATGTCGAGCAACACGGGATCATCCAGCACCTGCAACCTCTCCGCCGCACTGAGCTCGGCCATGGGTTGCTGCGCCAGACGTTGCTGCCAACGCTCGCGTGCACGCTTCACCGCGCCTCGAGATGGGTGCCGTAGTGGCGCCATGGCGCGAGCCAACCGGTTCAGATCGGGGTCGGACAACACCTGATCGAAGCCGACTTGCTGACGTTGTCGACCCGCCGCCAGATATCGATGCATGGCCCGCAACACGGCCGGCTCGCGCCGCTCTTCCGGGATGCCGAACCAGGCGCTTTGCCGCCTGCCGGATCGCAAGGCCACCCGACTGCTGAGCACCGACACGGGAACGGCCAGCATCCACGCGCCGAGGATGGGGAGCATCCACCCCAGGAAGCTCGGGTTGAGATAAGCCACGAGCGCCGTCCACACCACACCCAGCAGAGTTTGCGAGCCATGGGCCCGCAGGGCCTCGGACCAGCGCGTGCCGGCGTTGTCGCGGGCAGGTGATTGCCAGCGCGCCTGACTGCCAGCGAACGCCGCCACGATGAACCTCGTGTGAAACAGCATGCGAACCGGCGCCATCAACATGGAGACCAAGGTTTCGAGCAGCAGACTGCCGAGCAAACGCAGACGGCCGCCGTAGTGCACGGCCTCGGCACCCATGAGCCGCAACACGGCCAGGATCTTGGGCAGAAACAGCAGCACGGCAGTGGCCGCCAGCAGACCCAGGGCTTTCAGCGGCTGCCACTGTGGCCAGATCGGAAACAGTTGATGGGGCTGCACGAAATATTGCGGTTCCACCAGCACATGCGTGGCCAGCAGCACGGTCGAGAGCAACAGGAACAGAAACCATAACGGTGCCGACAGATACGACATCACGCCGGTCAGAAACACCGCGCGGTGCACCGGATGCATGCCTTCGATGAAGAACAGCCGGAAGTTCATCAGATTGCCGTGACACCAGCGCTGATCGCGCTTGAGTTCATCGAGCAGGTTGGGCGGCAACTCTTCGAAACTGCCAGGCAGATCGTAGGCAATCCACACGCCCCAACCCGCCCGGCGCATCAATGCCGCCTCGACGAAATCATGCGACAGAATGGCACCGGCGAACGCGCCCTTGCCGGGTAGCGGCGCCAAGGCGCAATGGGCCATGAACGGCGCCATGCGAATGATGGCGTTGTGTCCCCAATAGTGCGACTCGCCCAACTGCCAGTAATGCAGCCCGGCCGTGAACAAGGGGCCGTACACCCGTGTCGCGAACTGTTGTGCCCGCGCATGGAGCGTGTGCATGCCACTGGCCACCGGCGCGGTCTGGATGATGCCCGCTTCGGGGTTGGCCTCCATCAGTTGCACCAGACGCACCAGACAGGCGCCCGACATCACGCTGTCGGCGTCCAGCACCACCATGTAGCGATAAGCCTTGCCCCAGCGCCGGCAGAAATCATCGATGTTGCCGCTTTTGCGCTTGACGCGGCGTCGGCGACGTCGGTAATACACCCGATCGAAGCGACCCAGTTGCCGGCGCAGCGCGAGCCAGGCCGCCTCTTCGGCCACCACCAGGTCGGGATCGAACGTATCGCTCAAGATGTAGCAATCGAAAGCGTCGCCCTGCCCGCTACGCTGCAACGACTCGATCGTCGCCCGGAGCCCGGCGAAGACTCGCGTCACGTCTTCATTGCAGATCGGCATGACCAGCGCCGTGCGGGCATCGTTGGTGATGGTGTCGCGTATCGGCGTTCGCCCCGAAATGCTGAAACGATCGCGCCCGCGCAGCAATTGCCAGAAGCCGGCAAGCGCCGTCCAGAAGCCAGCCGACACCCAGGCAAACAGAATGCCGAACACGACCAGAATGGCGATCTCGAGCGGGTCGCGTCCTTGATACGGCAGCACGCTGCTCATATATGCCGTGGCCGCCACCGATTGCGCCAGCACCAGTATCAGCAGCACCAATCGTCGGTGAGCCCCTACCGTGCGCCAGTCGGTCGCGCCATGGGCCGGGCCACGCGGCCGCTCGCGACGCTGCCGGCGCCGTCCGACCCAACGTTGCCACCAACCGACCAACGGATTGGTTTGCCACGGCTCAGGCACCATGGCGGCACGCTGCAACGGCGGCTGGTGCGGCAACGAGGGCGAGCCGTCCGGCAAGGTCGTGATCCGCTCGCCTACCCTGTGCCGATCTTCGGGGGGCAACACCCGCGCGGCGGGATCCAGGTGGGCGCGATCGAGGGCGGAGTGGGAGTCAGGAGGCATCGGCAAGTCGGTAGGTCCAGGTTTCAGACAAGGGCTCGCCCTCCTGCATCAACCGCAGGCGCACGTCGGCCGGCTGCTCGGTGGCGTGCTTGAGGCGCACGATGGCCCGCCAGCCGTCGACCTCGGGGTGAGGCATCAATCTGGCATCCAGCACTTCAACGGCATCCGCCACAACCACCTCGAGCTCGGGTGGGTCGGATTCTTCGAGCGTCGACAACCCGGCACGGGCGAAATCCACCCGCAACACCCGGTTGACGCCATCCTCGTCGGGCTCGGCAATGCGCTCGAGCCGACTCTGGCTGACCCATGCCAACGCTTCGGGCAGCACGGCCACGTCGTCGCGCGTCCAGCGCATGCGCCACGCCATCTCGAGCGACTCGCCGGCTTCGGGCGCCTTCGCCGGCACCCAGAAGGCAATGATGTTGTCGTTGGTGTCATCCGGCGTCGGGATCTCGAGCAACTCCACGTGGCCAGAGCCCCACTCGCCCACCGGCTCCACCCATACGCCAGGACGCAGATCGAATCTGGCCTCGAGGTCGTCGAAATGACGGAATGCGCGTTGGCGCTGCATGAGGCCGAACCCACGCAGCGCTTCCGCACCCACTGCACTGATGGAGAGGCGTCGAGGGTTGTCCAGCGGACGCCAGAGCCACTCACCACTGCCCAGATGTACCGACAAACCCTCTACGTCGTGCACGGCCGGCCGAAAATCCGGTTCACGGGCGTGCCGCATGGGGCCGTGCAGCCAGGTGCCTACCAAGGGGGCAATACCGAGCTTTTCGATGTCCTGTCGAAAGAAAAGTTGGGCACGTACCTTGACCGTGGCCGTGTCGCCCGGCGCAATCTCGAACTGATAGGCACCGGTCAGGCCGGGCGCATCCAGCAAGGCGAACACCACGACCATGGCATCCGATGCGGCCGGCGCCACGAGCCAGAACTCGCGAAACCAGGGATACTGCTCGCCGGCATTGATGCCGGTGTTGATGGCCAGGCCGCGCGCCGCGGCACCCGGCACCTGCCCCTGCCCCAGCGCCTGAAATCGGCTGGCGCCGAGAAATCGGGCCAGCAACTCGGTGGCCGCGGCGCCCGCGCCGTGACGCAAACTGAAGCCGGCGATGCCCGAGCCCGTGTCGAGGTCGTCGGGATCGAACTCGACACCGCCCATATCGAAGGATGCGGCATCGTAGGACACCGGCAGAACCTCTCCGTCCTGCACCAGGTTCAATCGAACCGGCGCGGTGTAGAACATCCCCACGTGCTCAAGTTGCACTTCAATACCGTGAGCGGCGTCGCGCCAGAGCCAATGCTCCGGACGGTGAGTGATCGCCCGCCAGGTATCAAAATTCAACTCACTCAATTCGGCGGGCAAGGCTCGGGGTGGTGGCTCGAAGCTTTGCGTGGCAAGCTCGCGTGCCCGTTCTGCCACGTCGCCAAAACCGAAGTCCGGCGACGCTGGGCTTGCTTTCTCAGCTTGCGCCTGGGAACAAATCATGAGCGTGGCGACAACACCGCTCAACAACGCCGCGAGCAGCGGCCGAATGGCTGGACAATGGCAATAGCCGGATGCGTTCACGTCACCTCGATGGCAGTGGAACCCTGCACGCCAGCATTTGGGGAAATACCAACGTAACCTAGGGAAAACGCGCAAACCTTACACGAAAATGACCGAAACGCAAACGATAGGCAATGCGGCACCGCATCGCGTTTGCAAGGCCCGGCAAAACCCTGTTATGATAGCTGTCTTTCGGGGCGTAGCGCAGCCTGGTAGCGCACTTGCATGGGGTGCAAGGGGTCGCGAGTTCGAATCCCGCCGCCCCGACCATTACAAACGCTTGATTTCTAAGGGAAATTCAGCGGACCAGGAAACCCGGTAGCCACAAGCTGCCGGGTTTTTTTTCGCCCAATCGTCGAGTCACCCCCACAATACCCCCACAAACCACCCTCCCCCACACAAGCCCCAAGGGCTGACAGGGCTGGCCTAACGGCCAGGGGCCGCTTGGCGCGGGCCTTTGGCTTGGCATTGGAAAAAAGCAAACCCCACCCCGCCCTGCGGCGGTTGGGGCGGCCTTCGGCCGGGCAACACCGGATCGATTACACTTTGCCTTGATCACGAGAACTTCGGGGTGATGAGGTCGCTCGCCCTGCGCCGCAGCGCCTTCTATCCGATTCTTGTTCATCGGCTCGCAGTTTCACTCCACGCCTCCTCCCCACACTCGGTCGCCCTCATGCAGTTGCGCAGGGCCGCGATCGGCTTCGCTCCGTTCGCTGTGATCAAATTACGGTGGGACTTGCACCCACAAGAGTGCGCCCATACTGGACGCACCAAACAATAAGCCCGACCGATTGGTCGGGCCTCTCGAAGAACCCGGGGTAGCTCCCCCTCTGATTAGGCGATAGCCGATAGAATTTCGGAGCCTCCCCGATATGGAGACTCCTTGAAGAAAAGCAAGTTTACAGAAAGCCAGATCGTGGCGGTGCTGAAGGAAGGTGAAGCAGGTCTGCCCGTGGCGGAGCTGTGCCGTAAGCATGGCATCAGCTCGGCGACCGACTACAATTGGAAGAGCAAGTATTCGGGTGTTGAAGTCTCGGAACTGCAGCGTTTGCGTGAATTGGAGACTGAGAATGCCCGGCTCAAACGCATGTATGGCGAGCTGGCTTTGGAGAACGCCGCAATCAAGGATGTCCTGAATCGAGAATCCTGACGCCGTCAGCCAGGCGGGAGGTGGTCGAGCAGTTGGTGCAAGCCAAACTGTCCATCACCCGCTCCTGTCAGATTTCAGGCCTATCGCGGGCGGCGTACTACAAGAGGCCAATGCCGGGATCCGAACGGGATGCCGAGGTGATTGATGAACTCAATGCCATCGTAACCAAGCACGGACGTTGGGGGTTCTGGAAGTGCTTTACCCGGCTCAGGCTTGACGACCATTGCTGGAACAAGAAACGTGTTCATCGGGTGTATTGCGATATGGGTTTGAACTTGCCTCGGCGCACCAAGAAGCGACTGCCAGACAGGCCTCGGCAGCCACTGGCCCTTGCGACCGAACCCAACCGTTGCTAGGCTTTGGACTTTATGCACGACGCCTTGTACTGCGGCCGACGATTCCGCACGCTTAACGTCATCGAAGAAGCGAACCGGGAATGTCTAACCATTGAGCTAGGCACCTCAATCCCTTCGGCTCGCTTGATTCGTGTTCTAAGCCGTCTGGTCGACTACTACGGAGCGCCGGATGCCAAACGCCTGGATAATGGGCCGGAAATGGTGTCTGGTTTGTTCACCGAGTGGGCGGCCAGCAAAGGCATTGCTATCCGATATATCCAGCCAGGCAAGCCAAATCAGAATGCTTTTATCGAGCGCTTCAATCGCACCTACCGAATCGAGGTGCTCGACGCGCATTTGTTCGCCAATCTCGAACAGCTCCAGACCATTACCGACCAGTGGCTGGTCGAATACAGCGAATACCGCCCGCACGAGGCGCTGGGAGGTGTCCCGCCAGTGCAGTACATACCCCGGCTAACCTTGGCTCCGAATCTCTACAAACCGATGTCTACTTGACGGGGGTGGTTACGCCTGGTAGTCCGGGGGCTCGCTGCGCCTGCGCCCGTTGGGTTTTAGTGCGTCTCCTCTTGGTTCAACCACCGCTGTGCGTCGAGGGCGGCCATGCAGCCGGTGGCGGCGCTGGTAATGGCCTGTCGATAGACGTGATCCTGCACGTCGCCAGCGGCGAACACGCCGGGGATGGAGGTCATGGTGGCCATGCCGTCGAAGCCGCTGCGGCTCACGATATAGCCATTGCGCATGTCGAGCTGACCGTCGAACAGGGAGGTATTGGGGGCGTGGCCGATGGCGATGAAGACCCCGGTTACGGCCAAGATTTTGCGCTCGCCGCTGCGGTTGTCGCGGACCTGGAGCCCGGTCACGCCGGAATCGTCGCCGAGGATCTCGTCGAGTTCGTGAAAGTACTCGAAGCGAACCTTGCCTTCCTCGGCCTTGGCCTTGAGGCGGTCGATGAGGATCGGCTCGGCCCGGAACTGGTCGCGCCGATGCACCACGGTCACGCTGCGGCAGAGGTTGGCGAGGTAGAGGGCTTCTTCGACGGCGGTGTTACCCCCGCCGATGACGGCAACGTCTTGATTGCGGTAGAAGAAGCCGTCGCAGGTGGCGCAGGCCGAGACACCTTTGCCCATGAAGGTTTTCTCGGAGGGCAGACCCAAATACTTGGCCGACGCGCCGGTGGCGATAATCAGCGCGTCGCAGGTGTAGATCGCATTGTCGCCTTCGAGCGTGAAGGAGCGCTGGCCAAGGCGGGCGGTATGAATGTGGTCAAGAACCACGTGGGTGTCAAAGCGCTCGGCGTGCAGGCGAAAACGCCCCATGAGCTCCGGGCCCTGCACGCCGGTATGATCGGCCGGCCAGTTGTCGACGTCGGTGGTGGTCATGAGCTGGCCACCTTGTTCGACGCCGGTCACCAGCATGGGCTGAAGATTGGCTCGCGCAGCATAGACTGCCGCGGTGTAGCCGGCGGGGCCTGACCCCAGTATCAGTACTTTGGCGTGTCGGGTCGTCGTCATGGATTGTTCTCTAGCGTTGCGGTCGGCGCAATTATAGGTAGGCCAACGGCGTTCAAGGCCTAGCATTCGCATGGCGAAAGCGCCGCTCTAGCTGCGGCGAATCCATGTTGCCAACCTCAGCGCGGCAACGTTCCAACAAATGGCCGACCAGGGTTGCCATGGCCCGTGTGGGCGAGCGGTTCGACATATACAGCATCCACAATCGCGTGCCGAAGATACGCAGCTTCCAATCCGGAAGGATGGCTTGCAGCTGCCCGGAAACGAGCGCATCAGCCACCAGGTAGTCGGGCACGATTCCGATGCCGAGGTGGGTCAGAATGGCATCACGCAGGAAAGAGAAATTCTCGGACACCAACGTAGGTTCAACAGCCAGGTCGTACCGCTCACCCCCGTGCTCGGCCGTCAGGCGTAGCTCCCTGCCCACCGCATCGGCGCTGATGATCGGCAAGCCGTACAGATCGGCCAGGCGCTGCGGCACGGGTTGGCGGCGCAGAAACTCGGGCGTGGCACAAGCCACATAGCGCACCCTGCCCATGTCGCGCGCCACCAGACTCTGCGGCGGATCACCCATGACACGCACGGCGATGTCCACTTCGTGTTGCAGGAGATCCTGCACGCGGTTCTCAAAGGTCACATCCAGCACAACCCCCGGGTACTCACGCTTGAAGCCCAACAGCCAAGGGGCCATCACAAACTGCCCGTACCCGCTGGGCACGCTCAGCCGAACCCGCCCCCGGAGGCTGTCGCGCAGGTCCGACATCGCCTCCTGGGCATCAATAACGGCCTGCCGAACGCTGCGCCCGGCCTCGGCCATTCGTAAACCGGCATCGGTGGGCTCGAGACGCCGCGTTGTGCGACGAACGAGCTGCACGCCAGTCTCGCGCTCGAGTTGCGCCAAGTGATAACTGAGGTTGGCCCGCGTCATTTTCAGGCGACGAGCGGCCAGCGTGAAGTTCCCCGCTTCGATGACTTCAGTAAGCAGGACGAGCGCTTGTGGATTCATGGAATTGGTAAATTTGGCTTTCCAATATGTCAATCAATCGGGGTATTGTCAAATCAAAACGAGTTAACGGACAATCCTAAGGCTCCAGCTCAAGGCAAAAAGGTACCCGATGAATTTGCAATTCACTGCCGAAGAATCGGCATTTCAGGCCGAAGTCCAGGACTTTCTGCGAACCTCGTTGTCCGCCGACCTGGCCAACAAAGTGCGGCTCGGCCAGACGCTAACACGCACCGACATGACGAGCTGGCATCGGACTCTACAGGCCCGTGGCTGGCTCGCCAGCCACTGGCCTGTGGCCTACGGAGGCCCGGGCTGGTCGCCGGTGCAGCGCTTCATCTTCGAGGACGAATGCGCCCTGGCCAATGCGCCACGCATAGTACCGTTTGGCGTCAACATGCTGGGGCCGGTACTCATCCGTTTCGGCACCGACGCCCAAAAAGCGCAATGGCTGCCCCGCATTCTGGATGGCAGCGACTGGTGGTGCCAGGGCTATTCCGAACCCGGCGCCGGCTCGGACCTGGCATCGCTACGCACCACGGCGGAGCGGTCAGGCAATCATTATGTGGTCAATGGCCAGAAAACCTGGACCACCTATGGTCAATATGCCAACAAAATATTCTGCCTGGTCAGAACCGATCGCACGGTCAAAAAACAGGCGGGCATCAGCTTCCTGTTGATCGATATGAACGAACCGGGAGTCGAAGTGCGGCCGATACGCATCCTCGATGGCGGCTACGAGGTCAACGAGGTGTTTCTGACCAACGTACGCGTACCGCTGGATCATCGCATTGGCGCCGAAAACGAAGGCTGGACCTGCGCCAAGTACCTCTTGACCTATGAGCGCACCAATCTGGCCGGCGTGGGCTTCTCGGCGGCCAATCTGGCCTTCCTCAAATCCCTAGCTACACAAGTGCGGCGCGGCGGCCGCCCCTTGCGCGACGACTTCCTGTTTGCCGCTCGCCTGGCACGCGTCGAGATCGAACTCGAGAACATGAAAATCACTCACCTCCGCACGCTGGCCATGGCCGCGGACGGCGGCGCGCCCGACACCGAGAGCTCCATGCTGAAGATTCGGGGCACGGAAATTCGTCAGGAGATTCTGTCGCTCATACGACGCGCCGCGGGGCCGCAAGCGCGCCCTTATCTGGAGGACTTCCTGGCAGCCGCCGAGGGCGCCACGCCGCTGACCTCCGCGGAAACGGCAAGCGCGGCCAGCCGCTACTTCAACCATCGCAAGCTGTCGATCTTCGGGGGCTCCAACGAGATTCAACGCAACATCTTGGCAAGGATGGCATTGCGCCTGTAAGGCCAGCACATTGCGCGCTTCGCGCACTCGCAATTCCTCCCGCAATAGAAAACGCGGGTTTCCTTACGGAGATTCCATGAATTTTTCCCTGAGCGCCGAGCAGGACATGCTCGCGGCAACGTTGCAGCGCTACTTGAGCGACGTCTATCCCATCGACGAACGGCATCGGGTGGCGTACTCGGCCCCCGGGTGGTCGCGCGCACACTGGCAAGGGTTATGCGACCTGGGGGTTCTCGCCGCCCTCTTCGACGAACGTCACGGCGGGCTGGGCGGCTCGCCGTTCGACCTCATGGTGGTGTTCGAGAATCTGGGGCGCTCCCTGGTCGTAGAGCCGGTGGCCGATAGCGCGGTTATCGTGGGCGGCGTTCTGGCCGCTTTGGCGCCCGAGGCCGGGTGTGACCGGTTGGAGGCGGTGCTGTCGGGTCGCTGCGTCGCTACCTTGGCGCATACCGAAATTCAGTCCGGATATGACCTGAACACCGTGGCACTGCGCGCCGAACGCTTGGGCAACACGTGGCGGCTCAGTGGCGATAAGTGCCTCGTTCCGTTCGGCGCCTCAGCCGACGCCTGGCTGGTATCCGCACGCACGGCGGGCACTGACGACGATCCAGCCGGCATCACCCTGTTCTGGCTACCCCGCGAAACCGACGGGGTAAGCGTCACGCCCTACGCACTAATCGATGGCGGCTACGCGGCCGACCTGTCATTGCGCAACGTCGAGCTGCCGGCGGCCGCCATGCTGGGCGAAGCGGGTCAGGCCTATCCGATACTGGAGCGGGCCATCAGCGCCGGCTGCCTTGCATTGTGCGCCGAGGCCGTGGGCATCATGACCGTTGTCAGCGAGCACACGCTGGAATACTTGCGTACGCGGCATCAGTTCGGAGTGCCGATCGGCAGTTTTCAAGCTTTGCAACACCAGATCGCCGATCGGCTGATCGATCTCGAGCAAGCCCGCTCCTCCGTGATACTGGCGGCCTCGCGATTCTCGGGCGCCGATGCGGCAAGGCAGCAGGCCGTTGCCGCCGCCAAATACACCATCGGCCAGGCTGGCATTCGCCTTGCCGAAACCTGCATCCAACTGCATGGCGGTATCGGCATGACCTGGGAATTGCCCTTGAGCCATTACGCCAAACGACTGGTGATGATTGACCACCGGTATGGCGACGAAGACCATCATCTCAGCCGCTATATCGCGCTTGGGCGCTAGGTCGCCGCGCGTCCTGCCGATACGGTGGGGCGCGCCCAGCGCGGGACGGCTGCCGGCCGAACAACGCCCTCCTCATCGTGAAACACCGCTCGCGCCTGATTGTGTGGATGGTAAGGCGCTTCGGTGAGCGACAGCACTGGCGACACGCAGGCATCGGTGCCTTCGAAAACCCGGGCCCATTCATCGCGGGTACGCGTGGCAAAGACGTCACGAAAAACCTGGCGCAGAGCCGGCCACTGATCGAGGTCGGCACGGTCGGGCACGGTCGACGGTTCCAGCGCCAGACCTGCCAGCAAGGCATCGTAGAAAGCGGCCTCGATGGCACCCACGGCAACGTAGCGGCCGTCTTTCGTGGGATACACGTCGTACCAAGGTGCGCCGCCATCGATCAGATTGGCGCCCCGCTCGTCGTGCCATTGCCCATTGCCGAGCCTCTCATAAGCCACCGCCATCAGATTGGCCGCGCCATCGAGCATCGCCACATCGAGCACACTGCCTTCGCCGCGCTCCCGGGCCTGAATCAACGCCGCCAGCACGCCGATCACCAGAAACGCACCGCCGCCGCCGTAATCGGCGATCAGATTCAAGGGTACCACCGGCGGCTCGTTCGAGCGGCCGATCGCGTGCAACGCGCCGGAGAGCGCGATGTAATTGATGTCGTGCCCGGCCCGCTCGGCCAGCGGCCCGCTTTGACCCCAGCCGGTTACACGGGCATAAACCAGCCCGGGATTCACGGCGAAGGCTTCCTCGGGACCCAGTCCCAGGCGCTCGAGCACGCCTGGCCGAAACCCCTCGATCAGCACATCCGCGTGGGCGATCAGCGCCTTGGCCTGCGCCACGCCATCGGCGGACTTGAGATCCAGAATCACATCTTCCCGCCCGATGTCGCTCAAGGCTCTCACTGCAACCTGGGGCCTGGTCCCAGCCGGGCGTTGAATACGGGTTACGCTGGCGCCGAGCTGAACCAATAGGTGTACCCCCCACGGTACCGGTCCAATCGCCGCAAACTCAAGAACCTTGACCCCGCTCAGGGGCTTCACTACCGCTGCCGGCATGGCAATCTCCCGAAGACTCTCGATCGCGGCGCGCCGCCAGGCAAGGCGGCGCGCCCGGATCCCACTCAATCAAACTGCAGCTGCATCACTTGCACAAAGTCCTGCCATTTCTCGAAGTCCTCGCGCTCGAACGCCCGCAACTCTTCCGGCGTGCTGGCCACGACCTCCACGCTGAGGTCGCGCAGCTTCTGCTCCATCCCGGGCTCCGACAGCACCGTCACGAAAGCCTGGTGCAAGGTATCAATCGCGGACTCCGGCGTATCCGCCGGGGCATAGATACCGACCCAGGAGTAGGCCTCGAAGCCTTCAAAGCCCAACTCCTGCAACGTGGGAACCTGAGGCAGCTCCGGCACCCGCTGGGCGCCGGTCACCGCCAGCGGCTTGATCTGCCCCGATGGCAGAAAACCGCGCAAAGCGCCGTAAGAGAAAAACCCATAGGCCACTTCGCCGGTAAGAATGGCGTTGATCGCCGGTCCGCCGCCGCCATAGGGGATGTGCATGATCTCCACACCTGCCAGGTTGTTCAATAGTTCGGCGTGCAGCCGGTTCGAACTGCCAACGCCAATCGAGGCAAAGTTGTATTGACCAGGCGAGTCCTTGGCCAGTTCGAGAAACGCCGGAAGATCCTCGGCCGGCAAATCGCCCCAGGCTCCCATGATCAAGGGCAATTTCACCATCAAGGAAACTGGTGCGAAATCTTCAAAAATATCGTACGGGAGCTCTTTCATGGCGATCGAATTGATCGTATGGGTGTCCCAGGACAAAAACAAGGTATGCCCATCCGGCGCCGCATTCGCCACATAATTGGTGGCCACCACGCCCCCCGCGCCAGGACGGTTATTGATGACCACGGTTTGGCCCAGTTCCTCGGAGAGCGCCGGCTGCAGCGTTCGGGCGATCAGATCGGTCAGGCCGCCCGGGCCAAACGGAATCACCAGTTGCACCGGCTTATTCGGAAAGGCGGCCTCGCTGGCGGCGCCGGCGGTCATCGGCGTCGCGCTCAAGGCGACGCCGACCGCAACCGAGGCGCCGGCGCCCAGTCTTTGCCAGAAGGTACCAAAATTGAGCCACGAAGGGGTCACGATAAGTCTCCAGTTGTGGAATGATCAAAAGATGATGAAGCGCTGTACAACACACCGCGACGACACAAGTCGTCCAGGTCGGCCTCGCTGAAACCCAGGGATCGCAACACCGGCAAGGTGTGCTCACCCAGGGCGGGTGCAGGATGGGCGGGTAGCTGTGGCATGTCGGAAAAAGCCACCGGCATTCCCACCACGTCGATCGGGCCCAATACCGGATGCCGACTGGGTCGAATCGTGGCGGCATGGGCGGCCTGCGCATCCGCCAATGCCTCCGACACCGAGTTCACCGATGTCGCCGGTACACCACTTTGCCGACAGCGCGCCACGACCTCGGCCGCTGGCAGCGTCTGCAACAGATGCTCGATGCGCTCGATCAGCTCATCGCGGTGAGTCACTCGACCCACGTTGTCGGCAAAGCGCGGATCCTCGGCCCAATCGGGCTGGCCAAGCGCCAAGACCAGACGGCGCCACAGCCGATCGTTGCCGGCCGCGATGAAAACCCAACGCTCATCCTGGCAGCGAAAGCTCTGGTATGGCACCAGCGACGGATGCGCCGAACCCATGGGTTTGGGCTCAATGCCGCATAACAGCTGGGTCTGCGCCTGAAAATTCAACAGGCCCAAGGCGGAGTCGAACAGAGAACTGTCGATCCGCTGGCCAACTCCCGTGCGTTGGCGCAACAGCACCGCGTTGACCACGGCAAACGCGGTGATCGTGCCGGTAAAGATGTCCAGCGCCGAGATGCCACAGCGAACCGGTGCGCGACCGGCCTCGCCGGTAATCGACATGACACCGCTGAAAGCCTGCATCAAGGCTTCGTAACCCGCTTCCTGGGCCCGTGGCCCCCGGCGGCCAAACGCGGCGATCGAGGCAAAGATCAAACGCGGGTTGCGGGCGCGCAGCGTGTCGAACCCCAGGCCCAGACGCTCCATGGCGCCGGTTCCGAAGTTCTCGATCACGATATCGGCGGAATCCAACAAGGCCAACGCGCAACGTTGGCCGTCGGCGGCCTTGAGATCGATGGCCACCGACCGCTTGTTGCGGTTGTTGGCGATGAACACCGGCGATTGCCCACTGACCTGGGGCGCCCAGTGCCGAGACTCGTCGCCGGTGCGCACATCCTCGATCTTGATCACATCGGCGCCCATGTCCGCCAACAGAGCGCCACATACCGGTCCGGCAAGAACACGCGACATGTCAATGACGCGCACCCCATCCAAAGGCAGCATCTTTGATGGCATGGTTCACTCTCGAAAAATTGACAGGCGAACACCGCCCCGGCGCGTGCCGTTTTGACGCGCGCCGGGGCGGTGTTCGCAAAATAGATTTATTGCAGAGTCGCGCCGGTTTCGCGGACGATGTCAGACCACTTCTGGATCTCTTCCGAGATGAAGGCGCTCGTTTCTTCCGGTGTGGCGATCACCGGCGCCGCACCTTGGCGGGAAAACGCCTCGATCACAGCGTCGGACGCCAGCGCCTGATTGATGCGCTCATTGAGCATCGCCACGATCGCCGGATCCGTACCGTGGGGCGCCATCATGGCGAACCAAGGCGAGGCAACAAACTCTTCCATGCCAAGCTCGGAAAAAGTGGGCACGTCGGGCAGATACTCCGACCGCTCGGCCGACAAAATCGCCAGGGGGCGTAAGCGGCCGTTTCGAATGTGCTCCAGCACCGCGGGCATGTTCTCGATATTGGCCGACACCACGCCACCCAGCAGATCCACCACTGCTGGGCCCGACCCCTTATACGGAATCATATTGATGGAAGTTTCCGTGCGCAGCTGAAACAACTCCGTCAGCAGGTGGCTTTGCGAGCCGAGCGCGTTGAGCGCAAAGGTCACTTCATCGGGCTGGGCCTTGGCGCGTGCAATCAGCTCGTCCACACTGCTCACGGGATAGTCGGGATGGGTCACCAGCACTAGCGGTACCTCGCCCACCATCGACACCGGCGTCAGATCCGCCAGCACGTCGTAAGCAATGTTCGGATTCAGGTCCAGGCCCACCGCCAGCGGCGCCGACGACGACAACAACAGTGTGTAGCCGTCGGGATCGGATTTCACCGCCGCTTCGGTTCCGATCACGCCGCCGGCACCGGAACGATTCTGAATCACCACAGCCTGCCCCAAAGACTCCTGCAGGGAGGCGGAAAGCACTCTCGCCATAATGTCGGTACTCCCGCCTGGGGGAAAGGGCACGATCATCTGGATCGGCCGCTCCGGATAATCGGCCGGCTGCGCAGCCGCCGGCACACTCCAGGCAGACACTGCCAGGCTGGCGCTAAGCGCCAAGGTCAAAGTCGTAGATTTCATGCGTTGTCTCCTCCGGTAATAGCGCCGCGAGCCGGCAAAACGCCGGTTGCAGCGGGAAAGGTCTTATAAGTGCTCTTCGACACGCTATACATATGCCGATCATGGCAATGTTCCACACTCAAGCCGTATAGATGCAGATTGCCGTGCGGGCCATCGTCGCCCAAGTGAATGGAATGAATATCGTCCGGCATCAACGCCAACGCCGTGCCCGCCACAATATCGATTTCGCCGGCCACCTCGAGCCTTGCGTGCCCGGCCACCGAACCGTCGTCCAAGCGTCGGTACACCTTATTGTGCTCTCGGCCATGGACGCCCGCGATAACGACCCAGGTCTGGTGATCGTGCGGTGGCGCAAAGCCCCCGGCGGCCGGCGCCACCATGTAGAGAGCGTAGCGATGGTCGGGATCTTCCGCCAGGCGATACATGCTCGAGTTGCCCCCCTCGATCGGCGGAAACTCGGCAATCGGGAATAAGTCGCGGCGCGCCGCCAAGGCCAATAACTCCTGACGAATCTGCTCCAGCCCCTCGCGACTGAGCGCCGGCTCGGCGATTGCCCGCACCCGGGCCAGCATCTCGCGTATGCATTGCGCTCGTGTAGCGACGATCTGCTCTTCGCTCATCAAGGTGTCTCCTCAAAGTTTGAATGCTCCTGGCCGAGGCTCGGCCTGGCATATGGAGTGAAAAATCGCTGTTCGCGGCAGTCTTGCGTCAAGGTCTGCTCCCAACGCAGATACTCGCGCATCGCCTCGAGCCCCGCGTCATACGGCTGCACCACCACGTCACTCACGGCGGGCACCGCGTCGGTGGGCCCGGCGGCCAAATCAGCCTCCGCGCCCTGCCAGTCAACCATCACCTTGATGCCGTCCCAGCCAGCAAACCCGGCATTGAGAGCCGCCGTTCTCGCCAGGGCTTCTCGCTCGGCCACCAGCACCGGCGGACGCTCGCTCGCCGCCTCGCCAAGGCTCGCCAGACGCGACTCGAGATCGCCGAACGGCACCCAGAGGCTGCCCGCGGGCCGGCACGCCAGATAGCGGGACTGTGTGTCGACGAACCACAGACGATTTGCTGCCAAGGCCTCTCGGACTTCAGCGGCCGACGCCGTGGCAATCTCGCGCTGCGCGATGGCGTCATCACGCGATCGGGGGCGGTCGCGGCCGGCCCGGGTTGGCAGACCTTGCGCCTGCCAGGCCGGCAAGCCGCCGGCCAGTACAGCCACCCTTGGCAAGCCCATGGCACGCAGCCAATAGGCGGTCAGCGAGGCCCGGGTTTCGTCATCGTCGACCAAAACGATTGCAGCTGCACGCACCGCGATGAACTCATCGGTTCGCTGCACCGCCAGGCCGCCCGGCAGCGCCGAAGACCCCGGCACATGGGCCGCGGCGAATTCCGCGACCTGCCGCACATCCAGCACATACAAATTAAGCGTCCCCGCCTCGCGCCGTTCCAGCAGAGCCTGCAACGCGCCAGGCTCCAGGCGTTCGGCGCCCGCGGCATGGGCCAATGCCATGGCGCGCGAACGGCCGTCGAGGCGACTGCCAACGCTGGGCAGCAATACGCCCTGCCCCGGACCAGGCTCCAACGGCAACCCCTCCAGCCGCCAGCCCATCGTGCCGTTCTCCAAGGCATAGACCTCGTCAACGCCGAGCAAACGCAAGGCCTGGCAGGCAATGATGCTGCGGGTGCGCCCGGAACAGTGCACCACCACCGGCTGGCCCGCCCGGCGCAGATCCGCCGCCAACCTGGCGAGGTCGGCGCCGAAGGCACCCACCGCCTGCGGTACACGCGCCCGGGCATACTCTTCCGGCGAACGGATATCGCAGACCCGCAGCGGCTTGGCGGCTTGCTGCCATTGGTGCAGTACGTTTACCGAAACGGTCGGAACCCCGGCATGCTCCTGTACTGTTTCGCCAAACCACTTGCTGGGCACATTACTGCCGCGGCACAGGCGCTGTTCGGCGGCAAGCCACGAATCAAGTCCACCCTCAAGCACACTCACGGCCTCATAACCCAAACGAATCAGGGCTTGCGCGGCATACTGCGCGCGGCAATCCGCACCGCCATCGTCGTACACCACAATGCTTGTGCCGCGACGGCCCACCAGAGCGCCGATTCGCTGTGCGAGCAGTCGCCGCGGCAAAAATGTTGCGCCAAAAATATGGCCTCGGTGGGCCTGCGCGCTCTCGCGCACATCGAACAGCGCGTGTTCTTCCTCGCTGTTTCGCAAGGCCAACAATTGAGCAAAGGTAATCCGTTTCATGCCGCGCAGTATCTGCCATCGATCCGGGGCCTGCAATCCAATCCCGCTTAAGACCCGTCTAGCTTTCTCATAGCGAAATCTAGGGCTAGACAAGATTTCGACATGCAAACGACAGCGTGCGCTCGCCTTGACACCCCCCGTATCTCCTCAGAACATAGCGGCTCATTGTCAGGAGAAACCGAATGGGAACGTATGTTCGCTATATCGAAAAAACGCGCGATTACTACCTATCGCAGGGCTACGAGAAGCCCTACCAATGGGCCAACTACGACGACGTTCCGTTTACCCCGCTCACCAAGCCGTTGAGTGAATGCCGCGTGACCTTGGTCTCCACCAGCGAGATCTCGATCCTGGGTGAAGACGACCCGGAAGACGAAACCCGCATGGGCATCGTGGGAGGTGCCTACACGATCCCGTCCGACCTCCCGGCCGATCGGCTCTACAGCCCATCACGTTCATTTGATCAGGCCGCCACCACGTTGGAAGACGTCGACACTTTCTTTCCTACCACCTGGCTGCACCAGGCTCTGGCGCGCGGCCGAATCGGCGGCCTCACGGCACGCTTTCACGGTGTCTTCAATGCCTATAGTCAACGACGCACCCGAGAGCGTGATGCCCCGCTAGTACTGGAACACTGTCGGGAAGACGGTGCCGATGTCGCGATTCTCGTACCGGTGTGCCCAGTGTGCCACCAGACCATCAGCCTGGTTGCCCGCCACCTCGAGGATAACGGCATCCCCACCGTGATCCTCGCCGCCGCCCGCGATATTGTGGAGTACGTTGGCGTGGCCCGCGTGCTGCACACTGACTTCCCGCTGGGCAATCCCTGCGGCGAGCCGCACAACCCGGAGCAGCAAAGCGCCATCCTCGAATACGGTTTTCAGCTGCTCGAGCGCGCCTTCCTGCCACGCACGACCGTTCAGACACCTTTTCGCTGGAGCCAGGGCGACGCCTGGAAAGACCTCGTGTTCACGCCTGAGCAACCTTGGAAGAGCGGTGAAGTGGAGGCCGACTGGCTACTCAAAAAAGAGATCTACAAAAAACTCAAGGCAGAAGGCAAGGTATAAGCATGCAAAAACGGATTACGGTGTATTCCACACCTTTCTGCGCGCCTTGCGAGCGCCTCAAACAGTACCTGAATCAACACGGCGTTGCCTACACCGCCATCGACTTGATGATGGATGAAGAGGCCGCCGACAAGCTCGACGATCTCGGCCTTCGGTCCAGCCCAGTGCTCGAGATCGACGGGCAGTTCTATGTCGGCAGCCAACTCACCCCAGACCGCCTGGCAAAACTCCTGGAGCAGGCATGAGTGGGCCACTCGATGGCGTTAAGGTGGTTGACCTCTCTACCGTTCTGATGGGTCCCTTCGCCACGCAAATGCTGGGCGACATGGGTGCCGACGTGATCAAGGTCGAACCACCCCAAGGTGATGTGTCCCGACAAATCTGGCCCTACCGTCACCAGGGCATGGGCCATATGTTTATGAACGTAAATCGCAACAAGCGATCCATCGCCCTCGACCTCAAGCAACCAGAGGGCCTGCAGACCTTGTTGCGGCTGGTCGGTCAGGCCGACGTGATGGTCTACAACATACGGCCGCAGGCCATGGCCCGCATCGGCCTGGCCTACGAAGACGTGGCGGCATACAACCCCAGCCTGATCTACGTCGGCGCATTCGGCTACAGCCAGCGTGGCCCCTACGCCGCACGCCCCGCTTATGAAGATCTCATTCAAGGCGCAGTGGGCCTGCCCTACCTGTTTCAACAACAAGGTTCGGCACAACCCCACTACGCGCCGATCAACCTGGCGGATCGCGCCGTGGGCCAACAGATCGTCAGCGCCGTCTGCGCAGCACTCTACCACCGCGAGAAAACCGGTGTCGGCCAACGGATCGACGTTCCAATGTTCGAAACCATGCTCGCCCTGGTGATGGGTGAACATCTCGGCGGTGCTGGCTTCGAACCGCCAGTAGACACCCCCGGATACGCCCGTATACTCTCGCCCGATCGGCGGCCATTTGCCACCCGCGACGGCTATATCTGCGTACTGATCTACAACGACAAACAATGGCAAAGTTTCTGCCGCGTCGTGCAAAACTCTTCGCTGGCCACCGACCCCCGCTTTGCGAATGCGGCCAGCCGCAGCCAACATTACTCATTGATCAACCAGGTTCTGGCCCAGGAGTTTGCGCAACGTAGCACCGAAGACTGGTTGCAGGCTCTCGAGCAAGCTGACATCCCCATGCAAAAGATGAACGACCTCAACGACATCCTGAAGGATGAGCACCTGCAGGCAACCGGCTATTTTCAAGAGCACGACCATCCGACCGAAGGCACTATTCGCACCACGGCCCCTCCCGTGGAATGGGAAAAAACCCCTTGCGGTTATTGGCGCGACGCGCCGACCTTGGGACAACACACCTGGCAAGTTCTTCAAGAATTCGGCTTCAACGCCCCTGAAATCGAGGGTTTGCTGACCAAACGCGTAGTGTTTGCGCCGGTTTAAAAAGTATGGCTCGGTACCTCTTCGACTGGGTACGGCGCAGAGCCAAAAATATCCCCGACCACACCAGTCGGGGTGATACGAAGAAAGTCGGCGTCAACTATTCACATGCAGGTACTGAAACACCTTTGACACATCCGACAAGTTCTCGAGATCGCCCACCGCGTTCACAAATGACTGAATACGTGCCGGCCTTATGGTGGAATAACTGGCATTCGTCATGAACTTCTGCAACAATTCGCCATCCGTGGCCGGCAAACTCGAACTTCCCTTGGGTGCTGGAACCTCGACTTGATAGGTTTTCTCTCCACAACGAATCTCAACGATAGAGCTCCAGAGGATCGGAACACTTCCTTTTCCTATGGCATCTCTCACATAACCTTCAAACTCGGGATGAACTTTCAATCTAACCCGACTGATCATCGAGTGTATTCTAGGATCGGCATAAACACTCGGCATCTGCCAATTAGGATCTGGACTATCTTCGTGAAATACTGCAAGAGCATAATTAAATTTGATAAAAAACTGAGCATCGGCAAATGAGTTGACTTCAACACCCATTCGGTTTGGCGTTTGCATAAGTTTATCGCCATAAACGACGATCTCATCGATATCGTCTGGCATAATGCCATTATCACGAATCAGGCTGCCAATCCCTTGAATTCCAGCATGATAAATATAGCATGTTGGATACAACTTGAAACGAATATCATCGAGGTGCCACTTCTGCCCCAATCCCCCCATGAGATTATCCACATCAAACTTGGGCGAGCCAACTATATTCCAATAGCCAAATTCGCCATCCAGAATGGTTCGATCGCCCGTGAAACCTTTCTCCGCGGACAATACCGCCATCGTTGCCAGTTGCGAAACCCAGCCAGTCCAGGCGTTGTATTTTGTCATGATAGCCGGGCCCGACATATGCTGCCACTTCATTGTCGCTGGTACGGCGGTACTGGCACCTGCAATACCAATGGCGTTTTCCAATGCCTCCTGATTTAACCCAACCAGCCTCCCTGCCCCGATCACTCCACCAAAAACAGAAGAAGCATAAGTGAACCGAGGATGCTCCTCATACCAGGGCGGAGCATTCGTCGCGATCTTGTGCTGCGCAAATGCACTGACCGATCGACCACCTATCTCGTTTGCCAGTGCCAGTGCCAATATTAGCTCTTTACCCGATACCTGAAGTGACTCGGCAAGCGCAATACACGGCGTCATGACATAGGGAGCAATGTGGCCTGATATGGGTCCGATGTAGTCGTAATCCAGCGAGTTCATGAGCTCACTATTACAAAACGCGGCTGTGGGAATGGAGGTTCGACCCACCCCCACGACCGTGGCTTGAGGTCTGCCGCCCATGTCCTTCATATGTTCGATTGCAATCCGCCCGCGGTCCGTGACGGCGCCCGCCAGCATACAACCTACCGAATCCAGCAATGACCACTTTATTTTCTCCACACACGTGGAGGGGAGATACTCATACTGGATACCTAGAGAAACCTGGACGAGGCCTTGAGTCACTCGCTCATACTTGGAGTCTCTCATTATTCGACCTTCGCTCCGGCAACCTCGACGATGTCTTGCCAGAAGCTTAACTGACCCGATATAAATCCTTCAAATTCCTCCGGCGACGCGGATGGAGCCAGGACATAACCGGCACCACTCAAGCGATCCTGTAGATCCGGATCGGAAATCGCGGAATCAACAGATGCAAAGATCTTCTGAGAAATGGAATCCGGTATCCCGGCAGGCCCCACAAGCCCGAACCACACGCTGGTCTGATCGAAATCTTCGAGGCCCAGACTATTCAATGCGGGCACATCAGGTATCTGGCTAGCGGGCTCAGACGATGTAACGCCCAGGGCTCTCAAACGACCAGACTCAATATGACCCATAACCGCGGGTAAGGCATAGAATCCGAAATCAACCTGACCCGACATAACGGCCGCCAAAGCTTCACCCGCACTGCGATAGGGAATATGATCGGCTTCCGCACCGGCTTGACTGACCAGCAGAGAGCCAGCCAGATGCTGAGTCGTTCCATTGCCAAATGAATTGTATCGAAGGCGTTCACTGCGCAGGCGATTCAATAGCGAATCAACAGATTGAGTGGGTGACTCAGCGGGCACGACAAGTACATTCGGCGCGGTTGCGAGCTGAATCAGAGGAGTGAAATCAACACGGGTATCGTAGGGCAGATTATCGTAAAGATTGGGATTAACCCCCAACGTTGCACTGCCCGCGATGCCGATGGTATAACCATCCGGATTGGCACGAACGATATCCGCAGTACCTACCGCTCCGCCCGCTCCAGGTCTGTTCAACACAACCACATTACCTTTAATATGCTTCGAAAATCCAGGCGCGATAAGCCTTGTCAGCATATCGTTGGCGGAGCCTGGCCCGTAAGGCACCACAATGCTAATCGGGCGATCCGGGAAATCCGCGGCCTGTAGTGCCCCACCGCTCAGAAAAAACATCCCGATACCCACCGCAAAGCGCTCAGCGCACGATAAAGAGATTAATGGATTCCCGACGCCAACCAGATTCTTTGAATTTTTCACAACAAGTCTCCCTCACTTTATGAAATAGTGAACCCTGATATACACAGGTGAAGAGATCCTATCGGTCGGTGAATTCATGCGTCAATGAATGAATGCCAATGTTTTGCATAGCAAATACTATTACCGCCCCAACCCTACAACGCCAGCGCCCGACGTACCGAATCCACCATCTCTTGCAAACGCGGCCCCACGTCTTCAACCAGCCGTTCGGCCAAGGGATTCTCCAATCGAACGGCGCAATTGAATACCAGGATTTCCCGGTTCTCCGGCACGCGCATCGGCACGGCCACTGCATGGGTTTTGGGGTCGTAATCACCCAGGGAGAAGCAAAACCCGTAGCGTTCAAAATCGGCGCAGGCACATTCCAGCCGTTCAGCGTACTCGGCCAGCAACTCCGGATGACCGACTCGCAAGAGATTCAGCAGGCGCTCCCGCTCGGGCGGCGTCGATGCCGCCAGATACGCGCGCCCCATCGCGGAGACCAGCATCGGAAAGGTTTGCCCGATATCGGGTTTGACATCTAAAGCCCCTCGCGCCCGGGCCGTTTCCAAGTAAACCATGCTCAGCCGCTCGCGCGCGCCAAGCGATACCCAGCCCTGCGCGAAATCGGCCAACTCTCGCATCGGTACCCGCGCCACCTGCCGCACACTAACATTGGCCAGCAACGGATGCGCCAGCGACAACACCGCCGTACCCAACTCATACTTGCCATACTTCCCCAAATGGCGGTGGTAATTCAGATACCCCAGTAGCGTTAAGGTATAGGTCAGGCGTGATACTGTGGGGCTGGGAATCCCTGTGCGCGCGGAAATCGCTTTGTTGGTCAGATACGGCTGACCCGCATCAAAGCAAGCCAACACCTGCAGCCCCCGCTGCAGCGTGGTGGCAAACTGTCGATCCGTCGGAACTAACTCCGACAACGGTGCATGCATCCCACGCCCCCACACAAAAAAGTCTACTCAAGAGCCCTCAGCATAGCCTTTGCTCAGCAACCGCTAAACTAAATTTCACTATGCGAATACTAAAAAATTGGGTCGCGGTAGGGACACCGGTTACCCGATGCCCCCCGCACAGATCTGTACGTGCAGAATTACCGCATACGGCTCCTGTCTTGGGTGCTGACGCCAAAGCGGACCATAGGAAAGGGATGCCTCGGTACCTCCCTCGGGTGAGGCAGATACTGACGAGCGATGGATACCAGTCGTTCCCATGTCATCCTGTGCCGCTGGCTTCGACGCCGTAGCGCGTGCAGCCAGTAGCGGCAAGCCTGGTCGTAGAACTGATCCATCCGCTTTTCGTTGCCGGACACATTGAAGTAAGCGTATTAGCCTCGCAGCACTTGAGCGAGCCACTTGCCGATCACACGGATAGGCTCCTGGCGACGTCGCAACAGTGTTTGGCCTACCGCTTGCAAGGTGGCGCGCATTCGCTTCTTGACCGTGATCCTCTTGACCTCAAACCAACCGTTCTGGCCCTGGCCACAGAAGTGGGTAAAGCCAAGAAAGTCGAACGTCTTCGGCCTGCCTTCGCCTCGCACGCGACAGTCATCCGCCGCAAACCGGCCAAAGCGGATCAGTCGGGCTTTCGCTGTATTCAGCTCCAACCCAAAACTTCAAAAACCCGCCGGCTACGCCACTAGAAATACGCACGGACCTGTGCCACGTCTCACCGTGGTCAGATCGGGTTATCGTCAAGCTCCGGGCAACCCCTTCGGTACCAGGTCCTCCGGCTAATCCCCAGCGCCCTCCAGGGCTCCCTAGCGGTCTTAGAACGAGCCAAATACTCGTCCCGAGGGATCGCCCCTGCCGCAGCCCTACGAGCCTTCTCGCGATCTGAATGACGCTCCCTGGCCAGCGCCGGAGTGATAATGGTTTGCAGCTGCCTCTGCTCCTCGTCGGTAATTCCGAACAGGTCGATGATGTGAGAACTTTTCGGCGTATAGAGCGCCGGATAGGTCTGCCCATTGAACTCCACCTTCTCACCGGCCTCGAATGCCCGAGCTTTGGTGTACAGCGTGCTCAGGGCGCTTTTTTCGTGGAGCCAAGCTGGGTCGATAGACCTGGCCAGTGCTTGCGCCTCAAACCACATCTGCTGGCTATTGGTCGCCCCGGAGAGCAGCAAGAAGTTAAGTTGCCAGTGCAGGTGCAGCATGCGCTCACCCTCCCGCACGCCGCCGCGCAGGTCGGCCAACCGGCGCAGGTCTTCGAGGCGGTGCCATGCCAGCTGTCGACCTGAAAAACTCCGTAGGCCGCTAGTCTGCCTCTGGCGTCCACTGGACAGGGACGCAAGCCCGCGACGCCCGTGCTCGTCATTGGCAGCGGTCCACTGCTGCCTTCTGCGTTCGATTTTTTCTCGAGACACCGGCAGGAGCCACTCGCAGAGGTACTCGAACGAGTAGCGGGCAGGCTCGCCGTCCTGCTCTTGCAGGCCCACGACCCGGGCAACCTCGCCCGATTTGGTGTTGGTCGCGCCAACTAGGCGGAGCACCCGCGAGGCGTCGCGTGCTTTAGAGTCCGCGCCATACGCCGCGAGACGCTCCACGATCACCTCCTGGCACCGATTCCATCGGGGGAGAGCACGGCGGGGGACCGGTGACTCCAGCAACCATTTAGCCTGCAGGCCACGGCCCGAGTAGACGACGATCGAAGGCGGCGGGATGCCAACATCGTCGCAGTGCAGGGCAAGACGTTGTGCGATTTGTTCTGGGTCACCCCGCATATCGACCTTGTAGGTGTCGAGGTCCACAAACAGCAACCCGATGCGCCAGAGATTAACCACGCGGCGGTTGGGCCGAGTGAACTCGGCCTGGCTGATCCAGGTATCCCGAGTCGTGTCGACCAGCTGGACGACTCGAGGCAGCTCGCCAAGCTTATAGCTGCGCTGCCGCATGTAGTTATCCCTCCTATCCCTATGGAGGATGCTGAAAAACCCCGGCCGACTGAGGTCGTGATAGTACTCATGCTCCGCAGGGAGCCCCTGAGGTTGCTCCGCAAGGAGCACCTGAGGTTGAGGTTGAGGTAAACCCATGTTGCGCCCCGGTGGGGTGCGCCGGCACAAAAGAGGTCATTGATCGGCCGGCCACACCCGGTTGATCAACCGACAAGCCCGCGCGTCAACGCGTAGCCGAAAACCTCTCGATACCGTGCCCTCATGCAGTGATCGCGAGTCTCAATGACGCGAAACCCGGCACGGCGTGGCTCCCACCCCGTCAGGCATTGCGCTGCCTGCACAACAGACGAAGGGACCTCACACCCACTGTCAAGGCGCCACACAGGGGGTGCAACAAACCTTGCACTTCTGCTACGGTTAACGCAACGATCGCGTACGATTCGAATCATCGAGCACTCGCAAAATCTCGTGGAATAGAGCCGCTGCGACAACAGCGGAATCGACAAAAGCCCCGGCGCGTAAGCGCACGGGGCTTTTCTATTTCGAACTTGTTTTGCGAGGTGTGTAGGGCCGGCGGCGACGGATGCGGCTCATATAGCCGGCTGGGTCTGCGGCCCACTCGACGATCTGCGCCGTGGGCCAGCGAAGCCGTCTGCTCCCGCCTCGATCACTCTCAATCGGTTGCGGGAACTCTCCCTCCCTGACGCGCCGGTGGATGGTCCACCGCGACACAGAGAGCATTCGCTCAAGGTCCTCTCGAGTCAAGAATGGCGGTGGTACGCCGTCATCACGACCAGCCACGGACGCAATCATCCTCACAATGAGGTCATTACGCTCCGCGGCAACAGATTTTTGGATTTCGGATTGACGATGAGTCGACATGGCACAAGCATCCCTGCCGCGCCTAGGTGGGGCGCGGACAAAAATGCTTGGCGGGCAGACTGCACAAGCGGTTATGCGATTCGCGTTGGTGCGCTACGCTATTACACCAACCTCGCACCGGACGTTATCTGCTGCTCCATGCACTGCGCAGCAGCCGGCACTCGATCTATTCCCTAGCTGTGAAATCTCCAGGAATTGCCTCTCATAGACTCTTGGGTTAGCGCGCTTTGAGTTGCAGTGCTGGGTGAAAGTTAGCACAATCCTCAACCACAATCAACACGGCCTCATCTACCCTAAAGTTCCTGTGCAACTACTCCGCGACGCGAAGTCGCAATTCTCGACAAGATACGCACACTTGAATTCTGTTTCTCGCAACCCTAGAATCAGGCAATTTCGCGAGACTCAAATAAAATTTCTTCAAGATGTCGCCCAAGTCGGAACCAAGCCTCGCGTTTTTCCGTTTCGTACGCATACAACAGATAGTGCCGCCTGACCGCGCTACCGCCGAGGACATGATTCTGACAACGATCGATCACGTCCAGCGAGACTCCCAACCGTTGCATGATCGTCGCCCCGGTCCGCCTCAAATCGTGGAAAGTCCAATCTCCATTAGAGCCCTCGCTCAAGACGAGCGAATCACTCTCACGCCGCCTGCGCCGCCCTGTTGTGCGATACTTCAATGGCGCCTGTCGGTCTGCAATTGATTTTCCAATAGATCGAAGCTCGACATGAGTCGTTTCATGGCGCGCCGGAAAACAATATCTGGCATGCCCCGTCAATTCGTGTAACCGACGGAACAAATGCAGCGATAACGGCGACAGGAAGACGACAAAATCACCAACGCTGTCCGCCCTGCCTTTGCTTTCATCCGCCGGAATGAGCCACTCACCGCGATCAAGGTCGACGTTTCGCCATTGCGCCATCATCAGCTCACCGACACGACATAGAGTGCTGAGACCAATCCAGATCGCAATCTCCTGACGCTCTCCGATAGGCCGCTCTACGGAATACCTCGCTCCCTCGGGCGCATCGCCGTATCCTCGCCGAATCGAATCCAACCTATCCCGGAGTTCAGCAATCTCTGCGTCACTCAAGACCCTGCTCCGCCGCCCGGTGTATCCCTGCGGCAACATCCTTTTAATTTCCACCAGGTCAAGCGGGTTGCCGTCAACCAACAGCCGCCGCCAGGGTTGCCGTCGCTCACCCCAACGAAACATCTGCCTGAGATTGATATACAGCATCTCCGCATATCGATACGCACCACGCCCGGCGACTCCCCGAAGCATGTCCTCAATAGGTCTTTCGCCAAGCTCGCGAATCGCGACATCACCGATCGCGGGAAGGATGTCTGCCCGAAAACATCTTTTGAGCTCGGCGTTACCATCCTTCCGCGCAACCCCTCGTTCAACCCACTCGCTAAAGAGGTCATGGACTGTGCGCTCGTCTTCCGCATTCCGGCGCTCCGCTTCCAGCTCCGCCGCCAGGCGCTTCTCTGTCTCAATCCGCTCGAGCTCCAGCGCTGCCGCGCCCGCTCGCCGTCGCTCGTCGCGAGCCACAATTGGATCGATGCCGTCAGCAACCTGCTGCCCCGCCACATCCCTGTTGCGGCGAGTATCCCGCATAGCCTCCCCCGGCCAGGTGCCGCAACCCATCTCTCGGATGCGCCCGGAGCCTGGCGCACGATAGCGATACGTCCACACGATTCGGCCCGTCTTGCCTAGCGCCCCCCGGAGTCCTCCAGGCTCTCGAAGGGTGTCGCCGGGCTGTGCATCGCGCAACTCCCGCTCAGTAAAAAACCGACCATTGGCTGGCGTTCTGTGACTCGATTTGCTCATATTTACCCCCACACCACCCCCACAGATTTCATGAACGGTAATTGTAAGGGTTGAAAAGCATTTTCAAGATAACCCATTTAAGCCATTGTTTTATAGGCATTTTTTTAAGACGTTATAAGCCACTACGACATAAAACTTTAAATGGGGTGCAAGGGGTCGCGAGTTCGAATCCCGCCGCCCCGACCATATATCAAGCGTCTTTGATGTATCCGGTCGGAGACCAGGAAACCCGGCAGCCAAAAGCTGCCGGGTTTTTTCTTTTGGGCCGCGCGTTTGCGCTCGGCGTCAGAGATAAACCTGCCCAAACTGGGACACAAGCACAACAACACGGCATCAAACCCTCGGAACCCCACTACACTGAGGGAATCACGCGGTTTCGGTTTGCCCTCCGGCCAGCCGGCATCCCGCTGCAACGCGTTGCCATGAACCCTGCTTTCACCCCGCCCGGGGTTACCACATTCGACGACTGCTACACGGCTGATCTGCGCTTTCTGGGCCGGATCCAGCCGCACGGCGCGTTGCTCGCTTTCAACGCGCAGCAACGATTGGTGGCATGTTCAGGCAACGCAAGTCTATGGCTTGAGCGTCCCGGGCCCACCCTGCTGGGCCAAACATGGTCCGAGCTTCTGCCCATGCTGCCGTCGCAAACGGAGCTGGCGGCCCGATCGCGGCTGGACCTCAACCGGGTCATGCTGCAACCCGTGACTCTGCCCGGTGGCACTGTGCTCAGTGCCAGACACCAGGCGGGCCAGCACCACCTGATCGAGTTCGAGCCAGCCAACTCGACCGACCCTTTCTATCAGGATCGCAGCGCGCTGTTGGCCAATTGCGCCCAGGCACTGGAAGACGCCACCGATGAAGAGCACGCCGCCTCGATACTGATGCGGCACGTGGCCCTGGTAACCGGCTTTGATCGGGTGATGGTGCTGCGGTTCATGCCCGACTGGCACGGCGCGGTCATCGACGAAGTGCTCGCCGGAGGGGTCGGAGGTTTTCGCGATCATCATTTTCCGGCCGACGACATTCCCGAGAACGCCCGCCAGCTCTATCGCGTGAAATGGCAGCGTCTCATCACCAATGCTCTGGCTGACGATCAACCGATCGAAACTCTCGAATCGACAGCGATCGACCTCACGCAATCCGAATTGCGTGCCGTTCACCCCGCCCATCTACAGTATCTCCGCAATATGGGCGTAATGACGTCGTTCAGTGTGTCGATCATGGCGCGCGGCCAACTCTGGGGACTGGTGGTCTGTCATCACCTCAGCCAGAAGGCGCTGTCGTTTGCCGATCGACACCTCTGCGAACATTTGTCCCGGCAAACTGCCATCAAACTGGGTGATCTGCAGGAGCTCGCCCATGTTCGACATCGCCATCGGCACCATCTGGTTCGCCAGAACATTCGCCAGGTGCTCATGCAAAGCGGCGGCAGCGCCGACGTCATTCACGCCCAGCTCCAGACATTGCGTCAGGCCTTTGGCGCCGACGGCGCCTGGGCACGTTACGACGACAGCGATTTTCTCGATGGCCAGGTGCCGTCGCGCAAAGCCCGGCGAGTACTGCAGCGGTGCCTCGAGACCCACGCCGAAAACACCATTACGTCCTGGAACGAACTGCCCGCCGAGCTCGAGTCTCAAGCCGAACTGGCACGATTGGCCTGCGGCCTGATCGCGTTCCGACTCAACCACACCTGGGTGATATTGCTGCGCAGCGAACTCAGCGAACGCATCGCATGGGCCGGCAAGAACCCGCCGCGCGCCGCCACGGGCGGGCTTTCGCCCCGTTCGTCGTTCGAGGCCTGGGTCGAGCAAACCCGCGGCCAGGCGCGCCGATGGCATCCAGCCGACCTCGAGGCGGCAGCCGATCTGCGTGACATGCTCGACGAGGTGGGTGTGTTTCTGGCGCTCGAGGAGCAAACCGAAACCGATTCGCTCACGGGGCTAGGCAATCGCTTGCGGCTGGAGCGCACGCTGCGCGACGGCATCGCCCACTGTCGTGAATCGGGCGAACGCCTGGGCGTGTTGCTGCTCGATCTCGACCGCTTCAAACCGGTCAACGACGAACACGGACACGCCGCAGGCGACGCGGTGCTGCGGACGCTGGCCAGTCGAATGGCAAACGGTTTGCGCGATGGCGATACATTGGTGCGGCTTGGCGGCGACGAGTTCGCACTCGTGACACTGCGGCTTCGGCGCGAATCCGATCTGCAAAGGATTGCCAACCGACTGCTCGCCGCCTGCCGCGAACCCATCGTGCTGCCCTCCGACCGCATCGTTACCGTATCGGCGAGCGTGGGTGCCGCCATATACCCCGAGCACGGCACCGATGGCGACACGTTGCTGCAACAGGCCGACCAGGCCATGTACAACGTGAAACATCACCAACGCAATGGTTATGCCCTGGCCCGCCCGGGGCAGACGCCGGTCTAACCCGCCCTGGCCTCGCGATAATCCTTGATGTAAGCACCGGCCAGATCGGTTTTCTGGCGCTCGGTCAGCACCTTGCCGGCCAGCTGAAAGAACTTCTGCTCTTCTTCTTCGAGGTGGTGCTCCACCTTTTCGCCCAGCGCCCGCGCTTGCGGCAGCCACCCCGGACTATCGAACTCGGTGTCGTCGAGCGCCTCCACCAGTTCATCGATTTCGTGATGCTCGGCAATGGCGTGCCGCGCCGGATCCACCCCGATATCTTCCTGCATGATGACGGCGTACAGGTGGCGCTCTTCGGCCATGGCGTGGGCCGCCAGTTCGTCTTTGAGCTGACGATACGTGTCGCGACGCTCGGCGGTGTCGCCGTGTGTGCGACAGACCTCCTGGATGAGCTTGCGCTGGACCTCGTGGCTCTCGCGCAGGGCTTCGAAGATGTTCATGGTGTCTCCGTACGATGAAAGATGCCGGCGCCTGAGCGCCGGCCGCCAAACCGGATAACCATACCGGAAAATCTCGCGAGCGGAAAAAAGACTCAAAGGAGCAGGTCAGACCACTCCTGCCAGGCCGAGGCATCGTTGGCCTGAATGTGTTGAAGACCGAGATCGTCCAGGCCCATGTCCGGCAGAAGATAGGTCTGCTGATTGCCCACAATGGCGATGATCAGGGCATCGTCGACTTCCGAGACTTCAAACGAAGCGGCACTCATCCAGCCGAAATCCAGCACGTCGGCCTGGGCGTCGAACTCGAGCACGAGGTCGCTGCCCCAGTTCCAGGTGATCGTGTGAACGACCCCCGTGCCGGGCTCGGGCTCGGGCTCTGGCTCTGGTTCCGGTTCTGGCTCTGGTTCCGGATTCGGGTCGGGTTCAGGGTCCGGATTCGGGTCGGGGTCGTCATCCAGTGGCAGGTCGAACACGCCGTTGCCGCCCCAGATCACGGCTGGCTGCAGCGATGAGGCCGCCACGACATCTTCGAACGCCACACCGGAGAGCCACATGGCGTGAGCTGCGCCAAGCAGACTTTCAGGGCCCTGTTCGATGTCGCCGCTCAGATCCCAGAGCATCATCCCGCCCAGACCCTGCTCCATCGCCCAAGCCGACTTGAGGGCGATCGTGCCGGCGGTTTCGAGCGTGGTGAAGATGGCATCCGCCTCATGGTAGGCATAAGCGGCCTGGGCGTCGTCGTCCCAGTACAGCGTCCAGCCCGAGTCAGCCTGGAGCATGGCTGTCGCCAGTTCCTTGTAATCGTAAACGCCAGCCTCGAAACTGCCCGGCGCGAGGCCGCCCGCGGCCTGATTCCATCCGCCCTGTTCGCTGGCCGGCACGCCGGACCAGGCTCGAGTGTAAGCAGGCGCCCCGAGCACAATTTGCTCGGCGTTCAGGCCAGCCGCAAGATAGGCATCGACGGCCGACTGGATGGAGCCGCCCGGTGCCGTTTCGTACAACGGGGCCTGATGACCGGTGGTGCTCTCCCAGCCGCCATGGAAGTCGTAGGCCATGAGGTTGAAAAAATCGACCGATGGCGCGAGCCCTTCGAGGTTGAAATTGGCGATCTTGTCGGCGCCCGCCGGCGACGCCACCGAGATCTCGTACTCGCGACCGGTATCGGCTTCGAGCGCATCCAGGCGGTCACGAACTTCCTGCAACAGCAGCGCGTAATGATGCCCGTCTTCAGGCCGCACCGTGTTGCTGCCCAGGCCGCCTCCGCCTGGATACTCCCAATCAAAATCCACGCCATCAAACATCGGCCATTGCACGAGGAAGTCGACCACCGAGTCGGCAAACGTTGCCCTGCCCTGCGCCGTGGCAGCCACATCGGAGAACGGGCCCGACAAGGTCCAGCCACCCACGGCAATCAGTACCGACAATTCCGGATTGAGCTGCTTGAGCTCGGCCAGCTGATGAAAATTGCCGGCCAGCGGCTGATCCCATGTGTCGGCCACGCCATCCACACTGTGCTCGGCATCGAACCGCTTGCCGGTGGCGGCGTACTCATCGAAGATCGCCATGCGACCTTCCGAATCGATACGGGCAAAGGCATAGATGAGATGCGTGAGTGAGTGGGCCGGCACATCGGCCAGCGTGACATCGCGCTCGTAGATGGCCCATTCGGGAAAATAGGCGGCCAGAATGGGCGAGTCCGACCCAGGCTGAGGCTGAGGCTCCGGTTCAGGCTCGGGCTCCGGTTCAGGCTCGGGCTCGGGCTCGGGCTCGGGCTCGGGCTCGGGCTCGGGTTCGGGCTCGGGTTCCGGCGCGCCGCTCTCCAAAGCCACTTGCCACGCCTCGAGGGCCGTGCTGTCGTGAGCGAGAATGTTGTCCATCGACAAGTCGGACAGCGAAACACCCGACAAGACATAGCTCTGCTGGTTGGATGGAATGTCGATCACAACACTGCCGGCCGTCTCGCGCACGGCAAAGTGCTGGCCGGCAAACCAGCCGAAGTCGAGTTGATCGGCATGGGGATTGAAATCCAGGATGGATTCCGTGCCCCAGGCCCAGCGTATTGCAGTGATGGTGCCATCCGGGGTTGTTGCGCTTGCCATGCCGGTTCCTCGACGAAGTGAATAGGTACCCACTTTGAGCACGGATGCCCGTCAGCATTCCCGGTTGGAGGCCCTTTCAATCTTGCGAATGCCGCACTTTGGGGCGCTCGTACCAAGCCTTGCTGCCGTTCACCATTTTTACCAAAGCCAGCATGACCGGCACTTCGATCAACACACCGACCACGGTGGCCAGGGCCGCGCCGGAGTCGATGCCATAGAGCACAATGGCCACCGCCACAGCCAATTCGAAAAAGTTGGAGGCGCCAATCAGGGTGGAGGGGCCGGCCACGTTGTGCCGCACCCGCAGGGATCGATTCAGCCAGTAGCCCAGGCCGGCGATGAAGGCGGTCTGGATGAGGATCGGCACGGCCAGCATGCCGATGATCAGCGGTTGCTGCACAATGGCCTGCCCCTGAAACATGAACAGCAACACCAGCATGGCCAACAACGCGGCCATGGACGACGGTGCCAGCCTTTGCAGCATGGCTTCCAGGTGGGCACGCCCGCGCCGTAGCCAGTAGCGTCGCAGAGCTTGCGCGATGATCAACGGGATCACGATGTACAGCACCACCGACAGCGTGAGCGTTTCCCACGGCACGGGGATCGACGACACCCCCAGCAGCAGCGCCACGATCGGCGCAAAGGCAAACACCATGATCAGGTCGTTCAGCGCCACTTGCGTCAGCGTGAAGTTGGCATGCCCACGACACAGATGGCTCCACACGAACACCATGGCGGTACAGGGCGCGGCGCCGAGCAGAATCAGGCCCGCCAGGTAGCTGTCCACCTCATCTTCGGGCAACCACGGCGCAAAGACAATGCGCAGAAAGACCCAGCCGAACAGCGCCATGGAAAACGGTTTGATCAGCCAATTGACGATCAGCGTGATGCCGATGCTGGCGCGTTCGCGATACACCTCGTGCAGGGCACCGAAGTCGATCTTGGCCAGCATCGGAATGATCATCAGCCAGATCAGCAAACCCACTGGCAGATTGACGTGGGCCACTTCGAGCGCGGCGATGCTGGCAGACGCCCGCGGGGCCCATTGGCCCAGCACGGTGCCGGCCACCATGCACAGCAGCACCCACCAGGTGAGATGTCGCTCGAAAAAGCTGATGCCGGTCGGGCCGGCATCGCTGGGTTCGGAAGAGGACGGGCGAGACATGAAGGCGAACCTCGGCAGGAAGACAGGCTTAACAGTTCAATAATTATAGAATAGTTGATCTGTTCCAGCCCGCCGTCCTGCAAACACCAGCGCTCCCCAGATGCCGGCAGTGCTGGCTTGTGGCGTTGGCCTCGCCTGGCTTAGTCGGCCTTCAACCACAGATGGCCGAGGTCTAGACCCACCCAGTTGGAGGGCGACACGGCGTAGTTCTGCACTCGCGAGTCCATCACCATCACCCGATTGCCCCAGAAGAAGGGGATCACGTAGCCCTGTTCCAGAATGTAGGCTTCGGCCTCCTGCAGAATTTCCTTGCGCTTGGCGGGATCCATTTCGCGCTTGATGGCGTCATAGTATTCGTCCACCTTCGCGTCGTTGTAGCGGCCGAAGTTGCTGGGGTTGTCTTCGTATGAAGGCAAGTTCATCCACTGGATCGCCGGGTCGCCGGCAAAATCCGAGAATGCGCTCAGGATGATGTCGAAGTCGCCCGAATCGCGACGCGCAAAGAACTGCGGATCTTCCGGTTGCTGGTGTTCAACGTCGACACCGATCCGACGCCATTGGTCCACCAGAAATACGCCCACGTAGGGGAAGAACCGGCGATTGAGGAAGGTGAGATCGAGGTTCTCGTAGCCCGCTTCCTGCAGCAGTTGCCGGGCTTCTTCACGAGCCGCTTCCATGTCCTTGCGGAAGCCGGGAAGTTCGCTCAGTGCCTCGGGGCTGCGGGCAAACTGCGAACCCGGACGCAGCAGGCCGCCCACGGCGTGGGTATGCGTGGAGCGTTCCACCAGTTTCGAGCCGCCCCAGTGATCGAGCGACAACGCCAGCGCTTTGCGCACCCGCGGATCGGCCAACGCTTCGTGCTCGGTGTTGGGCAGCATCATCAGCAGCAAGTTGTGCGAGCCCTCGGTGAAATACATCTCGACGTTATCACCTCGGGCATCCACCACCTGTTGTGCCTGCTGTTCGGTCATGCCGCGGAAATCGGTCATCACCTGCCCGGAAGACAGCGCATTGATCATGGCCGGCGTGGCCAGCGACAGCGAACGCACGCGATCGAGATACGGCCGCCCTTCGATGAAGTAATCGTCGAATCGCTCAGCCACCCACTCGGTGCCAGGCGTGAAGCTGACGAAGCGAAACGGGCCCGAACCCATGACCTTCTTGGCCGGATAGTCGGGGTCCGATTCAAGCAGTTCGGCCGAATAGATGCACCCGGTAGGCGCGGCCAGCACCTCGAGCATGGCCGCATTGGGCTGACCCAGCCGAACCACGACGGTTTGTGCATCCGGCGTTTCGATGGCTTCGATGTCCTCGTACATGGTCTGGCGTGCCGAGAACACACCTTCCGGCGGATTGCGCATGCGATCGAGACTGACTTTCACGTCTTCGGAGTCGAGCGTGCTGCCATCATGAAAGCGGATGTCGGGATGCAGCTTGAAGGTGTAGGTGAGGCCGTCGTCGGAGACCTCCCACGATTCGGCGACATCACCCACGACCTCGGGATAATCGTTGGGGTCTACCTTGAGCAGCGTGGAGTAGTGCGGACCCACGCGCAGCAGCGTGGTAATGGATGAACCGGCGTGGCAATCCAGCGTGGACGGATCGCCCTGCGAGACCGAATACACGAACTCGCCACCTTGGCGCGGCTCTTCGGCGTGGGCCGACCATGGCAGCGCCAAGGGTGCCAGTGCCAGCACGCAACTGGCGGATAATCGAGCGGTTTTCATGTTGCTCCTCCTGTTATATGGAACCCCAGACATGGGGTTGGAACGAACCGCAGAACCCGGCCGCGAAGGCGCTTACAGGCGCAATCGCGGGTCGAGAAAATCACGCAGGGCATCGCCCAGCAAACTGAAGGCAAAGACGGTGACGCTCACGGCCAGGCCGGGAAAGACCACCAGCCAGGGAGCTTCGACGAACAGTTGCGTGCCCATACCCGTGAGCATCAGGCCCCAGGCGGGCGTGGGCTCGACCACGCCGATGCCCAGAAACGATAGCGCCGATTCGAGCAGAATGGCCTGAGCCGCGAAGGCACTGATCAGAACCAGCAAGGGCGCCACCAGATTGGGGGCCATGTGACCGAATATGATGCGACGGTGCGAGAAGCCGGCGGCCGATGCGGCGTCGACATAGGGCATGGCCCGCACGCTCAGCGCGGCTGCACGCAACACGCGCGCCACGTTGGGAATACCGGGAATCGCCACCGCCAGTACCAGGTTGACATCCAGCCCCCACATCATGTTGCGCCCCAGGACGGCCGCAATCACCATGGCAAACACAATGCCCGGAATCGCCAGCATGACGTCCATGCCACGCTGCATGATGGCGTCGTAGGTGCCACCGAAATAAGCCGACGAAATACCAATGGCCGCACCAATGCTGCATCCCAGCAAGGACGCCGATACGGCCAGCATGAGCGCGGTGCGCGCCCCATAAATGACCCGGGAGAAAATGTCGCGACCATACTCGTCGGTGCCCATCCAGTGCGACCAGCTGGGCGGCACCAGAATCGACTCATAGTCGGTGTCCAGCGGATGATAGGGTGCCACCTGCGGCGCGAAGATGCCCGCCAGCAGCAGCACCACCAGAAATAGCGCCGCCAGGGCGCCCAGGGGTTGGCGGCGCACGAAATGCAGCCAGGCCCCCCAGGGAGAAGGCGCAGCTGCGAGAGGAACGTCGGCCGTGGTGTCGGTCATGCGTTGTCCTTCAGCGTTGGGTTCGCACTCGGGGGTCGAGCACGGCATACAGCATCTCGACGATGAAATTGACGAGAATGAAGGTGACGGCAAACAGCATCACCAGCCCCTGGATCAGCATGAAATCGTTTTGCGACACCGCTTGCACCAACAGGCGGCCGACACCGTTCAAACTGAACACTTGCTCCGTCACCGTCAATCCGCCCAGCAGAAAGGCAAACTCCAGACCCACCAGGGTGACGGTGGGCAACATGGCGTTGCGCGCCGCATGGTGTGTGACCACCGAGCGTGGCCGCACGCCCTTGGCGCGAGCCGTGCGGATATAGTCTTCCTGCAGCACTTCGAGCATGGAAGATCGCAACATGCGGGCAAGCATGGCCGACATGCGCCACCCCACCACCATCGCCGGAAAGATCAACTGACTGAATCGCCCCATGGGATCGACCGCCCAACTGGTGCCGGTCACGGGGGGCAGCCAGCCAAAAGTCTTGAGCAGGAAGGTCTGCACCAGCAAGCCGAGCCAGAAACCCGGAATCGACAACCCGGCCACCGTGGAGACCCGGATACCCTGGTCGATCAGGGTGCCGCGGGTGAGTGCGGCCGCAACGCCCAAGGGCAGCGCGATGATCAACCCCAGCACGGTGGCCATGGCGGCCAGTTCGAGCGTGAGCGGCAAACGTTCGGCGATCTCCTGCACCACGGGTCGTTCCGTCCAGAGCGACATGCCGAGATTCAGGGTGAGCAGGCCAGTGAGCCAGTCCCACAATTGCACCCAGATCGAAGCGTCGAGCCCCAGGCGGGCACGTTCGGCCGCAAGAATCTCGGGGGCCACCGTGGCGCCGTCGCTCATGAGCTTGACCGCCACGATGTCGCCAGGCAGCACGCGCAGCAGGAAGAAAATGAGGATCGCCACGCCAAACAGCGTGATGAAAAATTGGCCGGACTGACGCAGGAGAAAAGAAAGCATGATCGATTACACCCGAATGCAGGCCACGTGGTGCCCCGGCCGAATCTCGCGCAGAGCGGGCACTTCGGCCGCGCAGTCCGGCGTGGCCATGGGACATCGAGTACGAAAGGCACACCCGCTCGGGGGCGAGAAAGGGCTGGGCATTTCGCCCTGAATGGCCGTGGTGCGACGCTGCTTCTCGAGGACCGGATCCGTGGTGGGCACGGCCTCGAGCAACATGCGCGTGTAAGGGTGCAGAGGCTCGTTGTACAGCGCGTCGCGCGCGCCCTCTTCCACCACTCGGCCCAGATACATCACCACGACGCGCGTGGAGATATGCCGGATCACTGCCAGGTCGTGAGCAATGAACAAGTAGGCCAGCTGACGTTGTTTTTGCAAGTCGCGCAACAGATTCACCACTTGCGCCTGCACCGAGACATCGAGCGCCGATACGGCTTCGTCGCACACGATGAAGGCCGGCTCTACCGCCAGGGCGCGTGCAATGCCCACTCGCTGTCGTTGGCCGCCCGAGATCTGATGGCTGTAGCGATCCTGAAATGCAGCACGCAAGCCCACTTGCTCGAGCAGCTCGCCCACCCGCGCACGGGCCTCGTCGGCGTTTCGCACCAGACCATGCACGCGCATGGGTTCACCCACGATCTCACCCAGGGTCTTGCGCGGGTTGAGCGACGCCGATGGATCCTGAAATACCACTTGCATGCGGCGACGAACGGCCTGCAGCTGGCGATGCCCGAGATGGGTGATGTCGTTGCCTTCGAACACGATGCGACCGGAGGTGGGTCGATCGAGCCGCAACACCATGCGAGCCAGCGTGCTTTTGCCGCAGCCTGACTCCCCCACCACGCCCAGCGTTTCACCCGGGTCCAGATGCAGGCTCACCTGCTGCACGGCATGCACGGTACGGACCCGCCCAAACACACCGCGACGCACACGAAAGGCTCGGCTCACGTCCTGCAATTCCAGTAGCGGCGACTGACCGGCGCTGCTCTGTTGCGGATTCTCCGAGGCGTCCCTGGCCTCGACCCAGTCGAGTTTGCCGGCGGCAATTTCGTGCGACCGCACGCAGCGCGATGCGCTACCCACATCGGTCGGTTGAAGCTCGAGCGTGGCGCGGCATGCCTCGGCAGCAGCCGGACAACGCGGCGCGAAGCGACAGCCCGGCGCGAGCTGTTTCATGTCGGGCGGCAGCCCGGCAATTTCGGCCAAACGTTGGGTGGGATCCCCCAGCAAGTGCGGCACGCAGCGCATCAGGCCGGTGGTGTACATGTGGCGAGGTGACTGAAAGAGTGTGGTGGCAACGCCCTCTTCCACCAGTTGACCGGCATACATCACCAGCACCCGATCGGCATACCGCGCCACGATGCCGAGATTGTGCGTGATGATGAGCAAGGCAATGCCCATCCGGTTGGTCAGGTCTTTGAGCAGCTCGAGGATTTGCGCCTGAATGGTGACATCGAGTGCGGTGGTGGGTTCATCGGCGATCAGCAGACGAGGGCCACAGGCCAGCGCAATGGCGATCATCACGCGTTGCCGCATGCCACCCGAGAACTCGTGAGGGTATTGCCGAAGGCGGGATTCGGGCTCGGCAATACCCACCAGGCCCAATAGTTCCAGCGCCCGCTCGCGCGCCTGGCGAGCGTTCATGCCCAGATGAATGCGCAGCGGCTCGGTGATCTGATCTTCGATCGTGAGCACCGGATTGAGCGCCGACATGGGATCCTGAAAGATCATGCCGATCTCGTGGCCGCGCAAACGCCGCATGGCCTCGGGCGACAAACTTTGCAGATCGTGCGTGCCGAAGCGCAGGGTGGCCGCACGCGCCTGGGCAAAGCGCGGCAGCAGGCCCATGATGGCCAGCGCGGTCACCGATTTGCCCGAGCCCGACTCGCCCACGATGGCGACGACCTCGCCGGCCTGAACGGAAAGCGTGACACCGCTGACCACTTCGCGTGGCTGGCCCTCGGTGGCGAAGGTGACGCGCAGGTCGTTCACCTCAAGCAATGGGGCGCCCGAACGGCACGGCACGGCACCCTGGTGGGGGGCCGACGAAGACACGGTAGCGGGTGGGGCTGCAGACACGGCAAACCTTGATTTCAATACCTGAGAGGTATTGTGGCATGCATTAGCCTACAAACTAAATACCAGATGAAGGAAATTACCCTAGGAATTACCCTGAATCCCGTGAATCCCGCCAACGTCAGATCATCAGATTGACCAGCCGCATGCCAGCCTCGAATGCTGGCATATCACTATAATCGTCTACCTGTCTGCAATAAGGAATTCCCTATCATGCGCAATCCCGGCCTGCCCCCCGACCTCACGATCGAGTCACACATCGCCACCATCACCCTGCGTCGCCCGGACGTGGCCAATCGCCTCGATGATGGCGATCTGGCCACGCTCATGCAGCATCTCGATGCCGTCGATCAGGATCCCGACATCCGGGTGTGTCGCCTCCAGGCCGAAGGCAAGTATTTTTGCAGTGGTTACAACGTGGACAGCTTCGCCGAACGTGACGACAACGCACCCAGAGTCACCTTCGAAGCCGTGGCCGACCGCCTCGAATCCCTGCGGCCGGTCACGCTTGCCGCGCTGCAAGGGGGGCTGTACGGGGGAGCGACCGACCTGGCCCTGGCCTGTGATTTCCGGTTGGGCGTACGTGGTATCGACATGTTCGTGCCGGCAGCCCGACTGGGATTGCATTTTTATCGTGGCGGCATGGAGCGCATGGTGTCCCGCCTGGGGATGAACCAGGCAAAGCGCGTCTTGCTGCTGGCCGAGCGCATGGATGCCGACGCCATGCTCACCTGCGGCTTCCTGACCGACCTGTTTGACGATACCGGCTCATTGCAGGCGGGCGTCAGCGAATTGGCCACCCGACTGACCCACATGGGTCCGCTCGCCCTGCTGCCCATGAAGCAGCATCTCAACGCCATCGGCCACGGCGGCATCGATGCCACGCGCTTTACCGCAGATTACGAACGCGCGGCGCAATCCGACGATCTGGCCGAAGGTGCCCGTGCCTGGCGCGAAAAGCGAACGCCCGCGTTTCGCGGGCGTTGATCCGATAACCGACGCGAGGGTTCAATCGGCTGCGCGCTCACGCAAGGCCACTGTGAGGCGCTGCGACAGCTCCGATAATTCGCGGCGCAAATCCCGCAAATGCGATTTGCTGAGCGACAACGACTCCTCGATGGGTGTGCCGTCGGGGTCGCTCAAGCGATTGCGGGCACCACTGATGGTAAAGCCCTGCTCGTAGAGCAACTCGCGGATGCGACGAATCAGCAGCACTTCGTGGTGCTGGTAGTAACGCCGGTTGCCACGGCGCTTGACCGGCTTGAGCTGGGTGAATTCCTGCTCCCAGTAGCGCAGCACATGGGCCTTGACGCCGCACAGCTCTGCCACTTCGCCGATCGAAAAATAGCGTTTGGCGGGGATGGGGGGCAACACGGTGCCGGTTTGCGTATCCGAACGCGTCATCTTGCTTCCTCGGAAAATGGCGATCAGCCCAGCAGCTGCCGACGGCTACCCAGCTCGGCCACGTGATCGCCGGCGTCCGGCATGGCCGGAGCACTCGACTCCGCGGGGGGGACTTCGACCAGCTGCTTGAGTTTCTGGCTCGCGTGGAAGGTCACCACCCGCCGTGCCGCAATGGGGATGACCTCTCCCGTCTTGGGGTTGCGGCCGGGCCGCTGGGGTTTGTCTCGTACCTGAAAGTTGCCAAACCCCGAGAGCTTCACGTGATCGCCCTGCTCGAGTGCCGCTCGAATTTCATCGAAAAAGGCGTCGACCATGTCTTTGGCTTCGCGCTTGTTGAGGCCGACACGCTCGAAGAGGGTTTCGGCCAGCTCCGCCTTGGTGAGGGTACGCGCGGCATCGCCGGCCACACCGGCAACAGCAGCCAATTCGGTATCGGTGAGGGAAGCAGCCATGAGGTCTCGGGGTGGATGAAAGTCAGACTCGTAGACGAGCGTGGTGTTGGGCCTGCAGGGCGTTGATGAAGCGCGCCATGCAGGCATCGACACCAGCGTCGTCGAGTGTAACCCGGGAATCCTGTAACCAGAACCTGAAGGCAAGGCTTTTCTCTTTTGTCGACAATGACTTATCTCGCCAGACGTCGAACAGGACGATATCGCGAACCACGTCCATACCGGGCTCGGCGCGCACCGCATCGATGGTGTCGCGCATGGCCTGGGCCGTCACGGACTCATCGACCCACAGCGCGAGATCACGGATGACCGGAGGCTGCCGGGACAACTCCGAGGGTTGCGGCATGCCCAGCTTGAGCAAGCGCTCCGCATCCACTTCGAACACGATGGGAGCTCGGCCAAGCTCGGCCCGTTGCGCCCAGCGCGGATGCAGTTCGCCGATCCAGCCCAGCGGCTCATGATCCAGAAGGATCCGCGCCGAACGACCCGGGTGCAGGGCGGGATGCTCGGCCACCTCGAAGCGCAGACGATCCGCCGCCGCGCCGGCCAAAGCCTGAAGATCGCCTTTGAGGTCGTAGAAGTCGACCGGACGGCGGCTCTCGGGACTCCATTGCTCGGGCCAAACCGGACCCCAGGCCATGGCGGCCAGTCGCATGGGTTGGGCGACGCCCGCCACCTGCAACGGACCATCCGCCAACGCGTCGTCGCGCCGATACACTCGCCCCAGCTCGAACACCCGCACACGACTCTGCTTGCGATTGACGTTGTAGCGTACGTTCTCCAGCAGCCCCCCTACCAGGCTGCTGCGCATCACGGCCAGGTGCGAGGCAATCGGATTGAGCAAGCGGATGGGCTGCGTATTGCCAGCCAGATCGGTCTCCCAGTCGGCTTCGACAAAGCTGAAATTGACCACCTCCTGGTAGTCGAGGGCGGCCATGGCGTGCCGCAACGTGTGCGCCGAACGGCTGGCTTCCGGTGTGTGGCGCATCAGCGCGGCGGTGACCGGGGGCTGATCGGGGATACGCTCGAAGCCGTAGAGACGAGCCACCTCTTCGATGAGGTCTTCTTCGATGACCAGATCGAACCGATATGACGGTGGCGTGACGACGAAAGTCTCGGCATCCTGTTCGAAGGTCAGCCCGAGCCGCGTGAAGGCATCCGCCATTTCCACCGGGCTCACCGGCACGCCCAGGACTTTCTGACAGCGCGCGATGCGCATGGTGACCGGCTTGCGCTCGGGCAGCGCCGTGATCTGATCGTCGATGGGGCCGGCGTCGCCGCCACACACCTCGAGGATCAGGCGCGTGATGTACTCGAGATGTTCGGGAATGGTTTGGGCATCCACTCCGCGCTCGAAGCGATGCCCGGCATCGGTGCTGAAATTGAAGCGGCGCGACCGCCCGGCCACGGCCTCGGGCCACCAGAAGGCCGCTTCGACGTAAATGTTCCGGGTCTCGAGCGTCACGGCAGTGGCTTCGCCCCCCATGATGCCGGCCAGGCTTTCCACGGTTTTATCGTCTGCCACCACACCGACCTGGTCGTCGAGCGTGACGGTCTGACCATTGAGCAATTCGAGCTGCTCGCCAGCACGCGCCCAGCGTACCGTGATGCCGCCGTGGATCTTGTCGAGATCGAAGACGTGGGTCGGGCGACCCAACTCCAGCATGACGTAATTGGAGATGTCCACCAGGGCCGAAATCGAGCGCTGCCCTGCCCGCTCGAGACGCGTGCGGATGTACTCGGGCGTCGTGGCATGGGCGTTGACGCCGCGAACGACGCGCCCGGCGAAGCGACCACACAGATCGGGCGCTTCGATGCGCACCGGCAGAGTTTCGGCAAGCGTGGGCGCCACGGCAGGCATGGCCGGCGCGCGCAGCGGCGCACCCGTGAGAGCTGCCACCTCCCGCGCCACGCCCAGCACCGAGAGGCAATCGGCCTTGTTGGGCGTGAGCTTGAGCGTCAGCAACTGATCGCCGAGATCGAGGGCCTCGCGCAGCGGCTGGCCCGGTGCAAGGTTGGCGGGCAACTCGAGCAGGCCGGCATGATCCTGCGATAGCCCCAGTTCACGCGCCGAGCAGAGCATGCCCGATGACTGCACACCGCGCATGCGCGCCACTCCGATTGCCATGCCATCGGGCAGTTCGGCACCCACTCGCGCCAGGGGAACCACCAGGCCTTCACGCGCGTTGGGCGCACCGCAAACGATCTGCAGCGGGGGGCCCGAGCCGTCGTCCACCTGACACACCCGAAGCTTGTCGGCGTCGGGATGGGGCTCGACCTTGACGATACGGGATACCACCACGCCGGAGAACGGCGGCACGGCAGGCTCCACCTCTTCGACCTCGAGCCCGGCCATGGTCAGGCAGTGCGCCAGCGCCTCGGTATCGAGCTCGGGATCCACGAAGGCGCGCAGCCAGGATTCAGGGATTTGCATGACCACTCACCTTCAGAGAGACAGGTTGAACTGACGCAGGAAGCGCAGATCGCCCTCGTAGAACTGGCGCAGATCGTTGATGCCGTAGCGCAGCATCGTGAGCCGCTCGATGCCCGAGCCAAACGCGAAGCCGATATAGCGCTCGGGGTCGAGACCGAAATTGGCAACCACCGTGGGATGCACTTGTCCGCTGCCTGAAATCTCGAGCCAGCGACCCTGATTGGGACCGTGGGTGAACATCATGTCGATTTCTGCCGACGGTTCGGTAAAGGGGAAGAACGATGGCCGGAAGCGCACCACGAGGTCGTCGGTTTCGAAGAACTGCCGCAGAAAGTGCGTGTACACCCCCTTGAGATCGGCAAACGAGATGTTCTCGTCGATCCACAGGCCTTCGACCTGATGAAACATGGGCGAATGCGTGGCGTCGCTGTCGACCCGATAGGTGCGGCCAGGCGCGATCACCTTGATGGGCGGACGGTGCATGCGCGCGTAACGCACCTGCATGGGGCTGGTATGCGTGCGCAGCAGCAGCGGCAACCCACCGGCGTCGTTCATGTCGACGTAGAAGGTGTCCTGCATCGATCGCGCAGGATGATTCTCGGGGTTGTTGAGCGCCGTGAAGTTGGTCCAGTCGTTCTCGATCTCGGGGCCGTCGGCCACATCGAAACCAATGGAATGAAAGATCTCTTCGATCCGTTGCCAGGTGCGCATCACCGGATGCACGCCACCCTGCCCCTGACCGCGGCCAGGCAACGACACATCGATGGTTTCTTCGGCGAGCCGAGCCTGCAAGGCCGCGTCGGCCAGCGCCTGACGGCGTTCGGTGAGCAACGCTTCGATGCGAGCCTTGGCCTGATTGATCCGTGCGCCTGCCTCACGCTTGGCGGCCGGATCGAGCCGAGCCAGGCCCTTGAGCTGTTCGGTGATGGCCCCCTGCTTGCCCAGAAAGCGCGCCTTGGCATTTTCCAGGGCGGCAGAATCGGCAGCCTGGGCAAACGCACCCGCCGCCTCGTCGATCAGGTGGTCGAGATCGGAAGACATCCGTGACTCCTCGGCAATTCGGCTCGTGGTGAGCCGCAAAGACAAACGGGGCTGTCATCAGCCCCGTTGGATTTCGCGCTCCCGACTTTCAACCCGACGGGCCGGGAGCGCATGCGAAGATCAACCTGCTATCAGGACGCCAGGGCAGCCTTTGCCTGCTGCACGATGGCGGCAAAGCCGGCCTTGTCGCGCACTGCCATGTCGGCCAGCACTTTGCGATCGAGATCGATCGTGGCTTTCTTGAGGCCGGCGATGAACGTGCTGTAGCTCATACCCTGCTCACGCGTGGCCGCGTTGATCCGGGCGATCCAGAGGGCACGGAAGGTACGCTTCTTGTTGCGACGATCGCGATAGGCGTACTGGCCGGCACGCATGACGGCCTGCTTGGCAACGCGAAACACGTTGCCGCGGCGGCCGCGGTAACCCTTGGCGGCGGCGATGACTTTCTTGTGGCGGGCGCGAGCGGTGACACCGCGTTTGACTCGAGGCATGTGTGGACTCCTGGATCAAGCAAAGGGCATCATGGCGCGAACCGATTTCACATCGGCCTCGTGCACCGCGGTAGAACCGCGCAGCTGACGCTTGTTTTTGGTGGTTTTCTTGGTGAGGATGTGGCGTTTGAAGGCCTGACCCCGCTTGATGGATCCGCTGCCGCGAACCTTGAAACGCTTTGCAGCGCCCTTCTTGGTTTTCATCTTGGGCATGATGATGGCTTCCGTTTTATGACATGACACCGGGCGCGCCCCAACGAACCGGGAACGACTTGATGGCCTGGAATCACTTGTGGTTTTTGCAAATGTGCACAAATCCGCACCAGGCAGAAGGCACAGCCGCAAACCCAGCATTATAACGCGATTTTGCCGCTCTCATGAAGCCCCTGCCCGCCCATTCGCGGGCGGACCTTGCATGCGGCTTTGCTGTGCGCCGATATGCGACGCGGCCACGAGGATGTCGTGGCCGCAAATCGCAACGAACGCGCTGGGGAGATGACATCTCGCCCGGTTTGCCAAAGCGCCGACGGCGCCTGGCCACGCCGACCTACTTGGCCGGCTGCGGCTTCTTCTTGGGCGACAGCACCATGATCATCTGGCGGCCTTCCATCTTGGGCATGGCCTCGACCTGAATGAGTTCGCCGAGATCGTCGCGAACCCGTTCCAGTACCCGCATACCCAGTTGCTGGTGAGCCATCTCGCGACCGCGAAAACGCAAAGTGACCTTGCACTTGTCGCCTTCTTCGATGAAACGCCTGAGATTGCGCAGCTTGACCTGGTAATCGCCTTCGTCGGTGGCAGGACGAAACTTCACTTCCTTGACCTGGATGGTTTTCTGCTTCTGGCGTGCATCGTGCTGGCGCTTTTGTTCCTGGTACTTGAACTTGCCGTAGTCCATCAGCCGGCACACGGGCGGACTGGCGGTGGGCGCGATCTCGACGAGATCGACTTCCTCCTGTTCGGACATGCGCATGGCATCGGCGAGCTTGAAGATACCAAGCTGCTCGCCTTCCAGGCCGATCAGGCGGATTTCTGGCGCCTGGATTTCACCGTTGATGCGGTTCTTGGACTTTTGGGTTGCGATGTTGACGACTCCTGGTTATTGATCGGCTGAGGCTGCGGCGGGTTCTACTTGCCGACGCGCCGCAATATCGGACTGCAAAAGCTGGGTGAAAGCATCGAGCGACATGGTGCCGAGATCGTGGCCACCGCGTGCTCTGACGGCAACTTGCCCTGATTGGCGTTCTTTTTCGCCAACCACAAGGATATATGGCAGCTTTTGCAGACTATTCGCACGGATTTTATAAGTGATCTTTTCGCTGCGCAAATCTGCCTCGGCCCGCAACCCCTGCTGGCGTAACGCCTGGGCCACCGAACCGGCGTAATCGGCCGTGCTCTCGGAAATATTGCACACCACCGCCTGCACCGGTGCCAGCCAGGGCGGCATGGCACCGGCATAGTTCTCGATCAGCATGCCGATGAAGCGCTCGAGCGAGCCGAGAATGGCCCGATGCAGCATGACCGGCGGGCGACGCTGGTCTTGCGCATCGACATACTCGGCGCCGAGCCGGCCAGGCATGGAAAAATCGACCTGGATGGTGCCGCATTGCCAGGGCCGACCGATCGCGTCGCGCAGCGTGTATTCGATCTTGGGGCCATAGAAAGCGCCATCGCCAGGGGTGATCTCGAACGGCACACCGGCGCGCTCGAGGCTCTCGATGAGGGCAGCCTCGGCCTTGTCCCAGATGGCATCCGAACCGATGCGCTTCTCGGGACGCGTGGCCACCTTGTAGAGCACGTCGGTGAAACCGAAATCGGCATACACGCGCTGCAGCTGTTCGGTAAAGGCCACGCATTCGTCGAGAATCTGATCTTCGGTGCAGAAGATGTGGCCGTCGTCTTGCGTGAAACCACGCACGCGCATCATGCCATGCAGGGCACCCGAAGGTTCGTTGCGATGACACTGACCAAACTCGCCAAACCGCAGGGGCAGATCGCGATACGAGTGCAGGTGCGAGTTGTAGATCTGCACGTGGCCCGGGCAATTCATGGGCTTGAGCGCGTAATAACGGTTTTCGGACTCGGTCGTGAACATGTTGTCACGGTAGTTGTCCCAGTGACCGGTTTTTTCCCAGAGCGAGCGATCGAGAATCTGGGGGCCCTTGACCTCTTGATAGCCGCTGTCGCGATACACCTGACGCATGTACTGCTCGACCTGCTGCCAGAGCGTCCAGCCCCTGGGGTGCCAGAACACGAGGCCGGGGGCTTCGTCTTGCATGTGGAACAAGTCGAGCTCGCGACCCAGGCGCCGGTGATCACGCTTTTCGGCCTCAGCCAACATGTGCAGATAGGCTTCTTGCTCTTCTTTGGTGGCCCAGGCCGTGCCGTAGATGCGTTGCAGCATCTCGTTGCTGCTCTTGCCGCGCCAATAGGCGCCGGCCACGTTGCGCAGCTTGAAGACCTTGAGCTTGCCGGTAGAAGGCACGTGCGGGCCACGGCAGAGGTCGATGAAGCTGCCCTCGCGGTAGAGGCTGATGGCCTCGTTGGCCGGGATGGACGCAATGATCTCGGCCTTGTAGTGCTCGCCGATCGATTTGAAGAACTCCACCGCATCGTCGCGTTGCCAGACTTCGCGCACCACGGGCTCGTCGCGACGAGCCAGCTCGACCATCTTCTTTTCGATGGCCTCGAGATCGTCGGGCGTAAATGGCCGCGAATACGAAAAATCGTAATAAAAGCCGTTGTCGATGACCGGACCGATGGTGACCTGGGCCTCGGGGAAGAGCTCCTTGACCGCCCAGGCCAGCAAATGCGCGGTGGAATGCCGCAGGATGTCCAGCCCTTCGGGATCTTTGGCCGTGATGATGGCCAGCTCGGCATCGCTGGTGATCTGATGACTGACATCGACCAGGCGCGCCTCGGCCTCGTTGCCCTCACGCACCCGCCCGGCGAGCGCCGCACGGCCCAACCCGGTGCCGATCGATTTCGCCACATCGGCGACGGTGACCGGTTCGGGAAACTGGCGCTGCGAGCCATCGGGAAGCGTAATTTGCGGCATGTGAAGGCCTTGAAAGGGCAACTGAATCAGGGTTTGAGAGAACCTTCCATTCTAGCAGAAACCCCTCATTCAGACAGGTCTTGACCCCTGATTGCGGGCGCAGTACAGTGAACTCACTGCCGAAAACGGCAGTTTCAACGAACGCTCTCTCGAGCGTTCCCTGCCTCAGGGCAGCAACGGCCACCCAGACGGTGGCCGTTTCGCATGGCGCATCCGCCAGCGCGCACCAACACCTCAAGCCCACCGCCCCACACGCTGGCGAAGCGCTGATGACGCAAGTGAAGCGCCTGAACGTGAATCAGTGCAACGATGCCTGAATGTGCTCGTCGGCCATCTGGTAGGCACGGCCGCGGGCGGCCTCCAGTTCGGGCCACACGGTGTCGTCTTCGATCAAGGTGCCATCGCCCTCCTCGAAACGGATGCGCACGCGCCAACCGCCCGAGGCGGCGAGAGTTTCCATCACGAAGGGTTCGCCATCAAGAATGCAGTGCTCGAGGCGCCGCCAGCCGGTGGGAATGGACATGAGATCTCCTGAAACGTGAATGTCGCGGCGCCCGCCGGGCGGGGCCGCCAGCGTCAACCGAACGTGATGATGGCCTTGTAGACAATGGCGCCCAAAGCCGCCAGAAAGCCCACGCCGATCAGCACGACGCCGCCGTTGTGGGCGCGCAGGCCGAAACCGATAAAACCCAGAATGATGCCAAGCATCATTACCACCAGCCACCAGGACAGGGTCATGTCGCGCCTTTTGTCGATGAAACCGCGCCATGTTAGCGCGACGGGTGCGCCGGGGCTTGACCCAGATCAGTTCAAACTCACCGTACCATCAGGCTCGGCAACCAGAGCGCCAGCTGCGGAAACAGCACGAGGATCAGCGAGAAAGCCGCCAGAATCGCCAGAAACGGCAGCGAACCCAGCATGATCTCACGCGACGACACCTGAGGTGCAATGCCCTTGACCACAAACAGATTGATGCCCAAAGGCGGCGTAATGCAACCGAGCTCCATGTTGAGAGTGATGAAAACGCCGAACCACACCGGACTGAACCCCGCCTCCAGAATGAATGGCAGGAACATCGGGGCCACGATCACCACGATGGCAAACGGTGGCAGGAAGCACCCCAGCAGCAGCATCAGCAGCCACATGGCAAACAAGGTGATCCACTGATTGCCAAACGTGCCCAGCATGGCTTCGGACAAGGCCGACACCGCACCGTGATAGGCCAGGAACTGCGACAGGTAATAAGCGAACGCCGCAATGATGAGAATCATCGAGGTGTCGCGCACAGTCTTGAGCAGCAGCGTCTTCCAGACACTGAGGTCGGTGACGCGGTAAATCAGCAGCACCAGCAGAATCGACACCACCGCGCCCACCGCGGCGATCTCGGAAGGCGTCGCCCAGCCACCGTACAGGGCGACCATGATCATGACCATCATCACGAAGAACGGAATCACGCGCCAGAGCGGCGCCGCCTCGGCTCGTGCCTGCTCACGATGCTGCGCCGCGCTCTCGGGGTGACGCTTCTCGTGCCGCGCCATGGCCCATATGGTGTAGGCGGCAAACGCCAGCGCCACCAGCAACCCGGGGATCACCCCCGCCAGAAACAGTTGCCCGATGGAGGTCTTGGTGACCACACCGTAGAGCAACAGCACGATCGATGGCGGAATGAGGATGCCCAGGGTGCCACCGCCGACGATGATGCCGCAGGCCAGGCTGCGGGGATAACCGCGAGAAATCATCTCGGGGATCGCGCTGGAGCCAATGGCCGCCGCCGTGGCCGGAGACGATCCGGATAGCGCCGAAAACAGCGCGCAGCCACCTACCGACGATACCCCCAGGCCACCGGGCAGCGGGATGAGGCGATGGAGTGCCTTGTAGATATCCTTGCCGGCCGGGCTGATGGCAATGATGGCCCCCATGAAAATGAACATGGGCAGGGCCACCAGTTCGATCGAGTCGAGCGACTGAAAAGCCGCCTCGGCAATATAGGCAGCCTGTTCGAACTCGCCCATGACGGCCATCATCACGAGGGTCGACAACGCCAGCGAATAGCCGATGGGAATGCCGATGAGGATCATGCCCAGCAGCACACCCACCGAAACGATGCTCAGAACGATGGGATCCATGTCAGTGATCTCCCGTGGCGTCGTCGGCTGCCACCGGCAGACCCACCAGGCGGGCCACGATATCGAGCACCAGCACCGGGATGAACAGAGCGCACCCCAGCGGGATCGCGAGATAAGGGATCCACAGCGGCGGCCCCCACAGGGTTTCCGAGCGCCAGCCGTTCTCCCAAACCATCAGAAACATGTCCAGGCCCGAACGGAACATGAGCACGAACAGCAGCAACGCCACGCCATCCATGAGCGTGCGATGCCACACTTTGGCGCGGCCGCGAAAATGTTTGCGCACGATCTCGATGGAAATCTGGCCGCCCGTGCGATCGGAGTAGGTCACACTCAGAAAGGCGGCAAAGATCAGCAGATACACGCTGGCCTCGAGCTCCCAGATGGTACTCATGCCCCAGATTCCCCGACCGAGTACGGCCCAGGAGATCGCGAAACAGGCGAAGACGATGGCCACGGCCGACAAGGCCGCGGCAATGCGCGCCAGGACATCAAAGCCCCGACGCAACGATTGCAGCCAGGCAATCATGTGAATTCTCTTTGCAAGTCGGTGGAGGCGACCGTTGCGCAACGCACCATCGCCCCCTCGTGATGAAGACTCGACGCAGGCTGACTGCGTCGGCGCGAGCCGACGCCAGGCCGGCCCGCGCCTTCGCCCACCCCGGGATTCAGAGGGGCTCGTTCACCGCCTCGAGTGCGGCCTCGCCGTTGGGCACCTTGTCGATGAAGTACTGCCACGCGGTGCGGCGTGCGTCTTCATTCCAGGCGGCCAGACCTTCGTCATCCAGACGATGGATCTGTACACCCTGCTCTTCGAACCGGGTGGCCACCCGCTCGTCGAAAGCGGTCATTTCTTCGGCAAACCACACTTCAGACTCGGCCACGGCGTCGAGCACGGCCTGATAGTGCTCATCGCCCACCTTGTTTTTGACGCGTTCGGACAGCAGGATGGCATGCAGCCCGCCGATGAAACCGCGGCCCACGAGCATGTGATCGATCACCTCTTGCAGGTTGTAGCCATCAAATGAGGCATATTGCGTCAACACACCCGATAGCACGCCGGTTTGCAGAGCCTGATAGATCTCGGACGCCGGCATGGAGGTGACGGTGGCGCCGTTCTCCATCATCATGGCCTCGGTGGCACGCCCCAGCCCGCGCATCTTGTGGCCAGCCATGTCGGACGGCCGCAGGATGGGCTCGCCGGTGTTGCCAATGGTGGCCATGGCCCAGCCGCCACCGGCAAACACCACGCCGGCTTCAGACACCGCCTCTTGCAGCATCGGCCAGATCTTGCGCTCGCGCCACACCAGGCCGTCCTGGGGGGTAGACACCAACCCCGGCAAGGCACCGATCTCGGCCAGCGGCACCTTGCCGGAGAGCCACGGCAGCGGATAGATGGCGAGGTCGATGCGACCTTGCTGCAGACTCTGATGTTGCGCGCGCGCCTTGGCCAGCTCTTGATTGGGATGCACGCTGACCGTGACTTCGCCGTCCGTTTTCTCCTGGATCTTTTTGGCGATCACCTCGGCCCAGGCATGACGTTCATCGTCGGCCGTATACGAATGGCTGAAACGCAGCTGTGTGGCCGCCATGGTGGCCGAACTGCCAAACACGGCAGCCACCGCCAGGGCACCAATCCATTTGGCTTTCATTGTGTTTACCTCCCTGTTCTCAGATGAGCGGGAACCACGCGGCAGCCACCGTTGCTTGGTGGGGTGGCCGGCGTGACTCACCGAATACCGTGGCGCGCCGTCCGTACAGCGCGGGCCGGTGAGGCAGAATAGAACAGTCGTCAGGCAACACGTTATTGGGGAATACCACGAAAATTCATATATCTCGCCGATACCCTCTCGACCACGGATCCCAAGCATGCGTGCGCCGCAAACCCGTGCCGACGCACGACAGTCGCGTCGCGAGACCACCACAAAGCTCTCTGGAGGGCTGGCCTTAAGCAGGTCGACGCGGTACCGTTATCCGGACATCCGGGTTTTGACAGGTCGCGCTGTCCCCGCCGAAACAATCACAAGAACACAAGCCAGGGAGGGCGCGCTGCCATGCGCCGCTTCACATGATTGCTCCTGCCGTAGCGGCCGGCGACTCTGCGCCATTTGGTATCGTTGTGCTCGATGCCTCGGGCCGGATCGAACACCTCAACCCCTACATGCAACGACACGGCCATTGCGCGCCGGCCGACGTGCAGGGCGTGCCCGTCTGGCAAGTATTCGACGTGCTCGATGGCCAGGGGCAACCGATTGATGAACAACACCCTGCGACCCTGTCCGCCGACGGCCTGGTGGCTTGCGGCGAATTGCGTCTGCGTGCCCGCACCCGCCCCGACACGACCGAGTTGCGAACCCTGGTGAGCTACAGGGTGCCGGCCACTGACGCCACGGATCAGCCCGCGCACCAGGTATGGCTCTGCCATGCCTCCGACGATCCCGGGCAGTTGCATCCCGGCTTTGCCACCGCCCTGCTCGACCTGCGCGAGGCTCGCGCCGAACAACACCGACTCTCGCAAGAAATGGCCCGCGTCAAGGAACACCTCCTGCAATCGGGCAAGCTGGCAGGCATTGGCCAGCTGGCGGCCGGTGTGGCTCACGAAATCAACAACCCCATCGGATACGTTTTTTCGAACCTGCAATCGCTGGCCAGCTATGTGCGCGACCTTCTGCGCATTGTGGACGCCATCGACCGTGCCGAATCGGTGCAAGAACTGCATCAGCTGAAAGTGGCGATGGAGTACAACTACATTCGCGCCGACGTGGCCGACCTGATTGCGGAATCGGGCGAAGGGATCGACCGCGTGAAGCAGATCATCACCGCCCTCAAGGATTTCTCGCATATCAGCATGGACGGCTTCAAACCGGCCGACCTGCATCGCAGCATCGACTCCACCCTGAATCTGGCCAACAACGAGGTCAAGTACAAAGCCGGGATCGTGCGTGATTACGCGCCCGATCTGCCGTGGGTCGACTGCGATATTTCGCAGATCAAGCAGGTGGTGCTCAATCTGGTGGTGAATGCCGCCCAGGCCATACCCGATCGAGGCACCATCACGATCCGCACGGGTTGGGCCGGCGACTTCGTGTGGTTCGAGGTTGAAGACACCGGCAGCGGCATGACGACCGACGTTCGCGAACGCGTGTTCGAACCCTTCTTCACCACCAAACCGGTGGGCCAGGGCACCGGTTTGGGGCTGGCGCTGTCGTTCAGCATCGTACAAAAACATCAGGGCCGCATCGACGTCGACACCACCCCGGGTACCGGCACGTGCATTCGCGTGACCCTGCCCCGCCATCATGCCGACACCGGGAGCTGACTCATGTGGTCGCCCTTCTCCACCCAGCGCCGCACGACGGACGACGCTACCGCCCAGGTGCCTCGGGCCACGCTGCTGCTGGTAGACGACGAACCCAACATTACGCGCAGTCTGCAGCGAGTGTTGCGGCGCGAACCCTATCGATTGCTCACGGCTCACGATGCGCAGGAGGCGTTGACCCACATGGCGGCCGAGCCGGTCGATCTCGTCATTTCCGACGTGCGCATGCCGGGTATGGATGGCGTCACCCTGCTGGCACGCATCCAGGAACACTGGCCCGACTGTCTGCGTATCCTGCTCACGGGCTACGCCGAGCTGAGCAGCACCATCAAGGCGATCAACGAGGGCAGCATCTATCGCTACGTCAGCAAGCCCTGGGATGACGACGAGTTGCGGCAGACCATCGCGCAAAGCCTGGGCCACCGCGAAGCCGAACTGGAGCGTCGCCGACTGCTGCAACTCACCCGTGAACAGAACGAAGCGCTTGCCACCGTCAATGCCTCGCTCGAACAACGCGTGCGGGAGCGCACGGCGGAACTGGAGCAAACCGCCCGTCTGCTCGACCAGGCGCACGGCGAACTCAAGCGCGCCTATGTGGTGGCCACCGAGGTGTTTTCGTCGTTGCTGCAACAGCGTCTACCCGTCAATCGACAGAGTAACCGCGACGTCATTGCCGTGGTCGATGCCTATGCCCAGGCGCACGAGCTACCCCGCAAAGAGCGCGAAGACCTGGCCATGGCGGCCGCGCTCTACAACATCGGCAAGCTCACATGGACCGATGAACTCATCGTGCTCTCGCCGGATCGCATGCAGCGCGAGCAGCGCCAGCGCTACCGCGACTACCCCGAACAGGGCCAGCATTTGCTGATGGCGCTGGAGCCAGCCCAGGACGCTGCACTCATCATTCGGCACCACCAGGAACGCTGGGACGGCAATGGCTTTCCCGATGGCATCGCTGGCAGCGACATCCCGTTCGGTGCGCGATTGCTCAAGCTGGCAGTCGATTTCGTCGAACTGCAGATGGGCATGGTGCTGCAACGCAAGCTGAGGCCCGATGCCGTGCTGCAGGCCTTGCCCGGCTATGCCGGCCGCCTGTACGATCCCGAACTCATCGAGCCCTTCTCCGCGGTAGCCCGTGCCCATGCCGAAGCGGCCGAAGCGCTCGAACCGGGCGTGGTTCGAGTGGGCTGCCATCAGCTGGTGCCCGGCATGACCATGGCACGCAAGCTGTATTCCGCCAGCGGCATGTTGTTGCTCAGCGAGGGCAAGACGCTGAGCCAGCATCTGGTGGAGCGCCTGCAGGCCTTCGAAGCCAACGAAAACGCTCACTACGAACTCTACGTACGCGAGCCCGATCCGGACGACGATGGACTCGACTGACGCTCCCAACGCCACCGACTGGGCCCCGCCCCAGGCGGGCAATGCCCGCAGTACTCGCCTGGCCATGGCACGGCTGTTCGTGCAGCTGAGCGGGCTGACCGGCCTCTGGCTTGCCGCAGCCAGTCTCATCAATGCACACCGCTTTGGCCTCGACGCGGCTGCCCACGTACTGCTCAGCGCCGCTTTCGCCGCGGTGGTGGGCAGTGCCGCCCTGGCCTGTCTGATACTGGCATCGATGCGTCTGCGACGCGCTCGCTGGGGCCTGGCACTGGCCGGCTTCGTGGTTCTCGGCTATGCCCTTTGCTGGTGGTTGGGCGGCGACATGCGCGTGGGTCGGCCCAGCAGTGCCATGGTCATCGCCGGCCTGCTGGTGAGTTCGGGCGCCGCCCTCGCCTGGCTGGCCGCCGAATCCGGTGGCCCACACGTCTTTCACATGACCCGCCTGTCGGCCGCCACTGCCCTGGCCGGGACTCTGGTGGCGGTGCTGGGTGCGCAGGGATTGTCCGAGATGCACCGCGGCCAGGCCGTGCAGCAAGCTCAGGTCATTTCCCACCAGGTGGGCTATCAGGTCTTTCGTGGCATGCAGGATTCCACAGCCTGGCTACGCCGACTGGCAGAACGCTGGGCCTTGTTACCCGAACCGCCCTCTCTTGCCCTCATGCAACAAGAGATGCGAAGCTATCTGCGCGACCAGCCCACCCTGGAAAACATGGTGGTAATGGATGCCGACGGCAATCTCTTGTCGATGAGCGTGCCGGCCCGCCCCCAACAAGCCGAATCCATGGCCGACAGATTGCAATCCACGCCGGTGTTGGTCGAGGCAAGGCAATCGGCCCAACTGGTGCGGGGCGCACCGCAGGCCGATGGGCAGGGCCAGATCGTGGTCGACGTGCTCGTGCCGGTGCTGGCCGAAGATTTCGACAACCTCATCATTGCGGCTCAGATTGCCGTGCACCAGTTGCTGGACAGTGCCGCCCTGCGTGCACCGGCCGGCTTCGACTTTCGAGTGCTCAATGAAGGCCGGACGGTCTACCAGAGTCGGGCCACCTGGCCCACTTACGCCGACGTGCACGACGTACAGCCGCTGCCGCTGGATCAGGCGCCTGGCTGGCAACTCGAATACCTGTACCGGCCGGCACCGGCTGGCCCGCTTGCACCGGGGTTTCCCGAGCTGATCCTGCTCACCGGGTTCGGGTTCACGTTCTTTCTTGTGGTCACCCAGCAATTGGCCCGCCTGGCTCGCCAGCGCTCGCACCAGCTGCAACACAGCGCCCTGCACGACACCCTCACCGGTCTGCCCAACCGACGTCTGCTCGAACAGACTCTGGCCGATGCCTGCAACCGGGCCCGCACCAGCCAGGGCCGCCTGGCAATCGTGTTCGTGGATCTCGACGGCGTGAAGCTGGTCAACGACTCCATGGGTCATCTGGTGGGCGACAAGCTCCTGGTCGAAGTGGCGCGCCGAATTGCCCATGCGGTAGGCGATCGCGGCTTTCTGGCCCGCATCGGCGGTGACGAGTTCGTGGTGCTGCTGCGCGACCACACTGACGCCTTTGTCGAAGGCCTGACGCAGAGGATCATTCAGGATCTCGCGCGGCCCTACGGCATTACCGCCACCGAGCTGCGGGTGACTGCCACGGCAGGCATCAGTTTCAGCGATGGCGACGTGAAAGACCCGATGCAGCTGGTACGAGAAGCCGACCTGGCCATGGTGCGGGCCAAACAGGAAGGCCGCAACACTTGGCGGCGCTATACAGTCGATCTGAGCGTGCGAGTCGCCGAACGCCTGGCAGTGCGCAACGAGCTGCAAAATGCCCTGGACGAACGCAAGTTTGAGTTGCATTACCAACCCGTGATCGATGGCCAATCGGGCCGCATCACCGGCCTGGAGGCACTGCTGCGCTGGCAGGATGCGGTCAACGGCTACATTCCGCCAGCGCGGTTTCTGCCGCTCGCCGAAGAAACCGGGCAGATTGTTCCGCTCAGCGAATGGGTGCTGGAACAGGCCTGTCAGGATGCCCGCAGCCTGCGGCTCGCGGGCATCGTGGATGTTCCGGTGATCGTGAATGTGTCGCCCCTGTACTTTCAGCGCAACGAATTCGTGCCTGCCGTGCGGGCGGCGCTCGAGGCCTCGGAACTACCCGAAGGCAGCCTGGAACTGGAAATTACCGAAGGCGTGCTCCTGGAGGATGCCGAGCGGGCCGCGCGCACACTGATGCAACTGCGCCACCTCGGGGTGAAGACGTCAATCGACGACTTCGGTACGGGTTATTCCAGCCTCAACTACCTCAAGAATCTGCCCATCGACAAGATCAAGATCGATCGCAGCTTTGTGGTGGATGTGGTGAGCGACCCCAACGACGCCGCCATCGTGCAGGGCATCATTGCCATGGCGCACCACCTGGAGTTACAGGTAGTGGCCGAAGGCATCGAGACCGCGGCGCAGTTCTCCTTTCTCAAACGTCATCACTGCGATCAGTATCAGGGCTTTCTGTTCTGGCATCCCTCGCCGTTCGAAATGATGTTCAAACAATTGCGCGAACGTGGCAATCGACTCGTCTTGCCTGACGCCGCGCGCGAGCGCGACCATCAACGCACGCTGCTGCTGCTGGACGACGAAGCCAATATTCTGCGAGCGCTGGTTCGCCTGCTGCGGCGGGATGGTTATCGCATCCTGATCGCCAACTCACCCACCGAAGCCTTCGACGTGCTGGCGCGTCAACCGGTGCAGGTGATCGTGTCGGATCAACGCATGCCCGAACTCAACGGCATCGAGTTCCTCAGTCAGGTGAAAGAAATGTACCCTCAAACGATACGCATGGTGCTGTCGGGCTACACTGACCTCAAATCGGTCACCGACGCCATCAACCGTGGTGCCATCTACAAGTTTCTGACCAAACCCTGGGACGACGAAGCCCTGCGCAACGACATCGCCCAGGCCTTTCAGCATCACGAAACCCGCAACGCCTGACCCCACGGCCCACCGGATTTCAGCCAAACTCGCTCCCATGTCATCTCATTTTCCCACCCCGCCACCCACGCTGCCCCCTTCCGCCAACCTGCCGGCGCCCGGAACGACTTCGACTCACGGCGCCCTGCACGGCTTGCGCGTGATCGACCTGTCTCGGGTGATGGCCGGCAACATGCTCTCGGTACAGCTGGCCGACATGGGCGCCGACGTCATCAAGGTGGAATCCCCGGAGCACGGCGATCCGCTGCGCAACTGGCAGACGCACGGCGTGCCGGTCTGGTGGCGGGTGTATTCGCGCAACAAGCGCAGCCTGGCGGTCGATTTGCGACGACCGGAGGGCATGACCATCCTGCATCAGCTCATTGCCACGGCCGACATCCTGATCGAGAACTTTCGGCCCGGCACGCTTGAGGCCATGGGCCTGGCGCCTAACCTGCTGTGGCAGCGGCAACCCCGGCTGGTCGTGGTTCGCATTTCAGGCTGGGGCCAGACCGGCCCCTACCGCGAGCAGCCGGGCTTCGGCTCGCTGGTCGAAGCCTACTCCGGCCTGGCCGCCAAAACCGGCTTTGAAGACCGCCCACCGGTGCTACCCAACATGACGCTCGCCGACATGATCACCGGCTTGTATGGCTACGGCGCCACTCTGGCCGCGCTGCGCGCCGCCGAGCGTGACGGCCGCGGTCAAGTCATCGATCTGTCGTTGTTCGAGGCCATGCTGTCGGTGGTGGGGCCCGACGCGGCCGACGCCTGGCTGAAAGGAGAAGACTCCGGTCGACACGGCAGCCGCTCGCCCACGGCCGCGCCGCGCAATGTGTACCAGGCCGCCGACGATCAATGGGTGGCGCTGTCGGCCACCACGGAAGCCATGACGCGACGCTTGTTCGACGCCATCGGACGACCTGAACTCAAAGACGATCCCCGCTGTTGCACGAACCAGGACCGGTTGGCCAACATCGATTTCGTCGATGATGCCATTCAGTCGTACATGCAGCGCCACGACCGCGCAGCACTGTTGCAGCATTTTCGGGCAGCGGGAGTCACCGTGGGCCCGGTGATGCAGGCCAGCGATCTTCTGCACGACGCCTTCGTGCGCGAGCGCGGCGCCCTGGTCAATGCCCCGGATGAAGACTGTGGCACATTGCCCATGCACGATGTCGTGCCGCGACTGTCGCACACGCCGGGCAGCATCCGCCGCCAGGCCCCCACCTTGGGCGAAGACAGCCAGGCCCTGTTGCAGGAACTGGGCTATGGCGATGCCGATGTCGCCACCCTGGTCGACTCGGGCGTTGTGCGCGTGAGCCCGGACCACCCGTAAAGCGCGGGCACCCGGAGCCTATCGCCATTAGGGCACCAGAATGCCGGCTCCCGTGGTTTGCCCACTTTCCAGTTCGGCATGAGCGGCGGCTGCCTCAGCCAATGGCCAGCGCCAACTCACCTGCAGGCGCAGGTGGCCGGCATCCAGCGCCGCCACGAAGCGCTGGGTGGCGGCGTGACGTTCACCGGCATTGACCAGCGTGGTCTTGAGCGTGGGCCGGCACACCATCAATGAGCGGGCATGCAGGCGCTGCAGATCGAATGCCTGAACATCGCCCGACGCCGTGCCGTAGTTAACCGCCAGGCCGCGCGGTTGCAGGCAGTCGAGAGAGTCCAGAAAGACATCCTTGCCGATGGCATCGTAGACCACCGCGACGCCGTCGCCATCCGTGGCTCGCAGCACCTGTTCGACCCAATCGGGATCGCGCCAGACGATGACCTGATGGCAGCCATGTGCGAGCGCTCGGGCGCGCTTGCCTTCGCTGCCCACCGTACCAATCACGATGAGCCCCAAGGCACGACCCCACTGGCAAAGCACTTCGCCCATGCCGCCAGCAGCGGCGTGCACCAGAATCCGCTCACCCGCCTGCATGGGGCGCAGGCGGTGCAGCAGATACTCGGCGGTGAGGCCGCGCACCAGAAAGGCCGCCGCGAGTTCGGGAGTGAGCGTGTCCGGCAAGGGTAAAACGCGATCTGACGGCACCAACACATGCCCGGCATACGTTTGCTCGTGCACGTAAGCCACAGGATCGCCCACGGCCAGCCCGCTCACCTCTGCGCCCATGGCTTCAATGACGCCAGCACCCTGGGTGCCTATCACCATGGGCAGATGCTCGGCAGCATGCGGGCCCGCCGCGCCCCGTCGTTGATAGACTTCGGCAAAGTTCAGACCCACCGCGGTTTGTCGGACCCGGACTTCGGCCGGACCCGGCTCGGCGAGCTGGAGCTCGCCGAGCCGCAGAACCTCCGGGCCGCCGTGCCCGGTAAGCCAGACGGCTTGTGTGACAAGACTCATGCTCGGTTGGCCTCGCTGCCATCATCTTGTGCCTGAATGAGCGATGGGGCCAGGGCAAGGCCCGGTCCGCTGGCGCAGCGGTCACGTTGGGTGGTCATGAGGTGTCTCCGTGTCGGGTTATGAGGCGTGCGGTGTGCTTGACACTCAAGCCGCCACGCCAAGCGGGTTTACTGCGGAAGATGCCAGGGCAAACACCAGGGCGCGGGCTGCAGGCTCAAGTTCGGCATCGGCCTGGGTCGCCACATAAAGCGTGCGGCGCGCCCAGGGCTCCTGCAGGGGCACTGCGGCCACGCCCGGAAAACGGGCACCTGGCCCCAGCGCCTTGCGCGGGAGGATGGCAATGCCGAGGCCATTTTGCACCATACGACATACCGACTCCATGCTGTACACCTCGATACGGGTGCGCAGGGTCTTGCCGTGTCGGGCGGCCTGCCCGGCCAGCAGGGCAGCCAAAGAGGTTCCGGCACGCAGGCCGATCCAGTTCTCGTCGAGCAAGGCGCCGAACGACAGCGCATGCCGCGACGCAAGAGAATGCTCCGCGGGCATCACCACCACCAAAGTTTCTTCGCGATAGGGTCGAAGCCGCAGGCCGGGAAGCTCCAACGTTTCGGCCACGAGAATACCGACGTCGGTCTCGCGGGCTCGCAAACGTTCGACAATGGCCGAACTGACATGCTCTTGCAGGTCGACCCGGATGTCCGGATGCCGACGCAAGAACTGGCCGAGATCCTCGGGAAGGTGCTGGGCAATGGCCGACGCCGCAGCACTCAGACTGACGCGTCCGCGCACACCGCGGGCCAGATCGTTGAGCTCGCTACCTAGCTCGGCCAGATCACGCTGCACGCGTTCGGCATGCCGGGCCACGGCCAGGCCGGCTGGGGTCAGTACGACGCCGCGTGGACTGCGTTCGATGAGAACCACTCCCAGGGCGGACTCACACGCCTGAACACGACGGCTGGCAGCCGACGGTACGATATGCACCCGGTGAGCGGCCTGGGTGAGACTACCCGTGTCGCGAACGGCCGCGAGCAATTGCAGGAGCCGTGGACTGAGATGATCACCCAGTGACATCGGAGCCAGACGCCGTCACACCATCACGATCTGACGCCACGGCGCCATCGAGCGGGAGAACTCCCCGCCGATGGCGTTGCCTCGCCAGCAACACGTGATCGCGGACATTGGCACCTTGCTCCATGACAGCCTCCTTCTTTCTTGCGGGATACGGGCCTCGACCTCTTGGCCTCGAACCCGCGCCACCTTACCGCTGAAAGGCCAGGAGAGCAATGAGAAAACGGCAACGCCGACCGCTCACGAGGCCGCTCGTGCCGTTGTCTGTGTACCCGTCAATGCCCTGCGGCCACAGCCTCCTCACTGTGAAAGATGGCCGGGCTGGCATTGCCGTCTACCGTGAGGGTACCGACCAGACCGCGCTCCATCCGTGACAGGGCATGATCCACCAGCGTGTATTGCCCGGGGTACTCCACTTCGAATTCCACCATGGTGGCGCCACCCGGCGGGACGAGCGTGGTCTGCACGTCGGTGAGCGGTGGACTGGTGAGCGAGGCCTGATCGTAGACCCGATCGAAAATCTCGCCGATGACATGAAAGCTCGAGGGCAGATTGGGCCCGCCCACACCAAAGAAGATGCGTACCGTGTCGCCGACGTCGGCTCGCATGTCGTAGGTGCGGGTGAGCGCGTTCATGGTGCCATTGAACGTGAAATGCTCGGGCTGCTCGTTCATCAGCTTCTCGAGCGAGAACTCGTGATGGCCACGGGTGCCATGTCGCTCCACGGTATAGAGCTCACCCTGCATGATGTAGAACTCGCGATCCACGGGATCGAGCCCGCCCGGCGGTTCGACCAGGATCAGACCGTACATGCCGTTACTCACGTGCTGAGCCACCAGCGGCGTGGCACAGTGATACACGTACAGGCCAGGCTGCAGTGCGCGGAAGGTAAAGCTCTTGGTGTCGCCTGGCGCCGCCTGCGTGACGGCGGCACCACCGCCGGGGCCGGTCACGGCATGGAAGTCTACCGAGTGGATGTGCGTGGAATCGATGGCGTTGGTCATGTTCACGGTCACGCTGTCGCCAACCCGCACCCGCACGAACGGTCCGGGCACCCGGTCGTTGAACGTCCAGAAGCGATAGCTGCTGCCATCGGCGAGCCGGCCTTCCACTTCCGTGGTAGTGAGATCCACGGTGACGTGACGCGGCGGCCGATCGCCCACCGGTTCGCCAACTGCGTGAGGATCTTGCGCCACGTCGGGAATGTCACTGGGTTCGGCGTCGTCGGGGTCGCCCACGATCAGTGAGCCGAACATGCCGGCGGCGCGATGGCCGGGGATGGTGCAGAGGTACTCGAAGGTGCCCGACTCGGTCGCCCGAAATACGATCACCGTAGCAGCTCCCTTGCCCTGGATCACATCGGACTGCGCCTCGAAATCCGGCACGGCGATGTCGTGCTGGGCGCCATCGCCATTCACCAGATTGACCTGCACAACGGCACCTTCGGGCACCTTCAGATCGGGGTTGACCACGCCTTTGATACTGCCGGTTTCGCCAATGAACACCAGCTTGCCGTCGGCAATGGCGGTACGCAGATTGAACGTGACGTCGGGAACCATGGTGACATCCCGGTTTGCCGATGGTGCCGCCGCCGCAGCCGGCACCAGGGCAACGACCATCAAACCCAGGCACCAGCGCGCCAAAAGGTGAACCATACGCATACCCAACCTCCTCGTGACATTCGACAGGCGGCCGCCGATGCAGGCGCCGGTCAAAAGACACATTCTAGATGCAGGTTAATTCACTGACCAGCGGCGTTTTCTCGTCCGACTCAATCGCCCACCAGGCTGGCAACAAGCGCCGCAACTCGCGGCGCTGCCACCGGGGATCGATCAGTTCGATCACGCCATGGTCGTCGGGGGTTCTCACCACTCTGCCTGCGGCCTGAACGACCCGCTGCACGCCGGGATACAGGCAGGCGTAGGCATAGGCCGTGTTGACGCCGAATCTCGAGGCGAGGCGTTGCTGCAGAAGCTTCAGCCGGGCATCGTGAGGCGGCAGGCCCAGTGTTACCACGAAAGCTCCCACCAATCGCGACCCCGGCAAATCGATGCCTTCGCCGAACACACCGCCCAGCACGGCAAGCGCGATACGGTGGCCACCCAGGGCAAAACCATCGAGAAACTGCTGGCGTTCGTCAAACGACATGCCAGGCACCTGCTCGACCACGGGAAGCGCCGGGTCCGTGTCGAGCAAGGCTTGCCGCAATATCGTGAGATAGGCAAAGCTGCTGACGAACACGAGGTAATTGCCGGGTTGCGACACGTAGCGGCAGCGTATCCGCTCGGCGATCCGGGGAGCAGAACGCTGACGTTGCGGCAGGGCTGTCGCCAGATCGGTGACCAGATGCACCTGCAATTGATCGGCAGCGAACGGGCTCGGTACGTCGAGCCACTGGGCCGTGTCGGGTAGCCCGAGGAGGTCGCGCTGAAACGCGAACGGCGCCAGGGTGGCCGAAAACAGGACGGCTGCTCCCGCATGTTGCCAGCGTCTTGCCAACCAATCGGCTGGAATCAGATTGTGCAGCGCCAGATGACCGGAGGATGGCTGCCATTCGAGGGCACTGTGATCCCCCGGCTCCTGTACGAGATTGACGAAAGCCATCACGTCGAACAGCAACCGCTGCTGGGCGAGCGTGGCCGGATACTCGGCAAAATGATCCAATAAATCGCTGACGAGGCGTTGAAGGTTCGGCAAGCAGGCGGCCGGGATTTCGTCCAGCCAGCCCCCCTCTGCTGCCGCGCGCAAGTCGCGCCAGAAGGCGCGCGAGCGCCGCACCGATCGCTGCACTGCCGGCGCCGCGCCGCGTGCTGCCTCACGCCAGCCTGCCTCACTCAGCTCGGCCGAATACATGCTGCGGGCCCGTTCCACCAGATTGTGGGCCTCGTCGACCAAGAGCGCGACACGCCAGCCCTCCTGGACGGTAAAAGCGTGCAGCAGCGCCTGAACATCAAAGTAATAATTGACGTCGGCCACCACCACATCGGCCCAACGCGCCAGCTCTTGCGCCAGGTAGTAGGGGCACACGGCATGCTCCCGCGCAATCTCGCGCACGCGGGTGTCATCCAGCATGGCAACCGGCTCGCGACCACCTGGCGACGCGGAGGGTTGCCCCACAGACCGGCCCGGTTCGAGCGCCGCATCACGAGCTGCGGGCAAACGGTCGTAGAAGCCCCGGGCCAGCGGACAGCTTTCACCATGGCAAGCCAGATCGGGGTGCTCGCAGACCTTGTCGCGAGCCGTCAGCACCAGCACGCGCGGACGCGCCACCACTGGCACGGCGCCCAGCAATTCGCGCAAACCGTCGAGCGCCAATTGGCGAGCGGTACCGCGCAGGGTGAGGTAGAACACTCGATTCAGTTCTTGACGAGGCATGGCCTTGAGCGCGGGGAACAACGTGCCCAGGGTCTTGCCCAGCCCGGTCGGCGCCTGCAACAGCAAGGGCTGCTGGTCGCGGATGGCGCGGTAAACCGTGGCCGCAAGTTCGCGCTGCCCCGATCGGAACTGTGGCAGTGGCCAGGTCATTGCCTCGAGCGCCTCGTCGCGGCAACGGCGATGATCGGCCTCGGCTTCGGCACGCTGTCGATAGGCCCGGCACCGCGCCTCCAGCTCGGCCCAGAGCTCGTCGGTCGCCACCGTCTCATCGCACACGCTTTCGCTGCCATCACGAATATCGAGATACACGCGTCGGAGGTGAACCCGATCCCGGCCTTCCTGGCGTCCCCACAAAGCACCATAACTGCGCAGCTGCGCCCGATGCCGCTCGAGCAGCCCTTCGCCCAGTCGCTGCCAATCGCCGCGCGTGGTCTTGACCTCCTCGAGACGCCCGGCCGAGGCCGCCACGCTATCGATCCGGCCGCGAACCCGCAGGCCCGCGCACAAGCCCGACACCGCCACCTCCGAGGCCACATCCGATGGTTGCGCCCGCGCCCGGCGCCGATGCCACTGCGACCCTTCGAGCGCGGTGGGCGCCGGGGTGAAGCGATGATCGAGATCGCCTCGTCGGGCAGCGAAATCGCACAACGCACCCACGGAAACTTCCAACACCGGCTCATCGGCGCTCATGCCGATTCCCACGACACGTGCACCACCCTGACCGGCATGTGGTGGCGATGCAGGAAGTCGAGCCAGAGGCGTTGGTGATCCTGAACCCGATCGCCGGGGCCCTTGACCTCGATGAATTCATAGCGCGCTTCGGTCGGCCACCAGCGAAACAGATCGGGCATGCCACTGCGATGGGCTCGCAAATCGCGCAGCAAATGGCGCAACAACCGTTCGACATCACTGGCCTTCATACAGCGCAGCACACCCTCGAGCAGGGTGTCGTCCCACATCGGCCAGGCCATCAGGCTGTTGGTCACGCCGTAGCGACTTTGCCAGATCTGGCGAGCGACGTCTTGCCAACTGCCGTCATGCAAGGTGGCAAGACAGGCCTCCAGCGCGTCGCGCCGCGACGTCGTGAACGATTCGCGAAACAAATCGGCCGGTCCGCGTTGAAATGGATGAAAGAAAGCGCCCGGCAAGGCCGCGTAAATCGCAGGCCAGCACAGCAAGGCCAGCAGGCCGGTGTGCAGTGTGTTCTCCATGTGGCGACAATGACCGCCTTCGGCCGCCAGAACGGCCGCCAGCCTGGCCTCCACTCGTGATCCGGCTTGGTGAGGCAAACTGACGTGCTCAACTGGCCAGGGATCGCGGCGCCGCACGCGAACTTCGCCCTGCAGGCGACGACGCAGGCGCTGTGTGATGCGCTCACAGGCTTGACATTCGAGGGGGGTCAGGCCGCCCCCGCGCATGACCGATTCGAGATGAGCCTGCAAGGCTCGCGCCGGGCGGCGTTGCTCACGCAGGCGCCATGCCCGGATGCGCGCCGCGGGTGTGCCGGCCGCATCGAATGCGGCCAGCGCGGCAGCGGTGTCACCCGCGCGCTCGGCCGCCTGCGCAATGGCTTCGAGCACACGCGCTCGCCGCCCCTTCAGCCAGCGACTCCGGCCCGAATCCGGCAAGCTCTGCCAAACCTCGAGCCAGTGGGCTCCAGCGTCGAGGCGCTCGCGGGCATCGGCCAGCTGCAGATAGGCGTCTACCTCACGGCGATGCTGAAACGCCCGCGACGACGCCGAGAACGCCACGGGCTCGTAGCGTTGATGGCCTAGCTCGGTGAGCACGAACTCGCTCCAGTCCTGGCGCAGATTGCCGAAGAACATCAGCCGCACCCGCCGCCACAGTTGCAAGACGTGGGCCGGCACTTCGATCACCGGCAGCGTGTCGTCGCCCCACCAGTCATGCCAACCACGCCGCTCGCCTGCCGTGGCGTCCCGTAGAGCCTGTTGCCACAACGCCTTGCGCGCCTGTGAAGTCCAGCAGGTTGCCGGCACACAGCGCTGCATCACCTGCCGGAGCTGATCGCGGCGCAACAGCTGCGCGACCTCGTCGGCATTCATCCGCGGGTCGGCATACAGCCATTGCCCGCCCACCAGCTCGTTGACCAAGGTGGACACCGGCGCGTCCAGCTCCTCGTAGCGGAGACTCTCCACCACAAAGTGCACTCGCGAGCGCATGATGAGCCGAACCAGCAGCGCCCGAGCCTCGACCGACAGCTCGCCAAAAGCCTGCAGCCGGGCCACTTCAGCGGGCAGCAGAAGATCGGTGTGATACTGCAAGACCCAGCGCAGCACGGTGTGCACGTTGCTGAGGTAGTAGCGCGGATCGCTCAGCCCGGCGGCACGCGGCAGCTCGGCGAGGGGCTTGACAGTGGTGTCGTGGCCAGAAGGCGGATGAAGCAAGGAGATACGCACAACAAGAGACGTGAGGGATGAGGCAACGCAGCGCGCAAGTCGGCAGGCTTGGTCGGCGCTGAAAAAAGCACTAGCATAGAGGAATCCACACATCCCACAGATCAGGAGGCCCGTATGGACGCCACCATCGATTCCGCGGTCAGTTCGGCCCTCAGCATGCAGGGTGCAGCGGTGCACCAGCAAAAGCAGATGATGCTGCTCAAGCAGGCACTCGAGATCGAATCCACCACCGTCACCGAAATCATGCAAACTGCCCCGCAACTCGCACAAGAAGGTTCGCTGGGGCGCAGCGTCAACACCTACGCCTGATCCGCGGCAGTTGCGCATTCCCCGGCGGGCCAACCTCTGGACCCGCCCATGACACATCCTGCTTCCTGTTCCATCGAACTCGCCCTCCAGGGCGGCGGCGCTCACGGCGCCCTCACCTGGGGGGTTCTCGATCGTCTGCTTGAAGAGCCCTGGCTGCACATCGAGGGCATCAGCGGCACCAGTGCCGGCGCCATGAATGCCGTGGTCATGGCCGATGGCCTCGAGGCCGGCGGCGCCGATGGGGCCCGAGCCGCACTCGAGCACTTCTGGCGCGGTGTCAGCCAGGCCGCCATGGCCAGCCCCATCCAGCGCGATCTCTGGTCACGTCTGTCGGGCGACTGGGGTCTGGATCAATCACCCGGCTTTCTGTGGTTCGACCACCTTACCCGGGTGTTTTCGCCCTATGAGCTCAATCCGTTCAACCTCAATCCCCTGCGCGACCTCGTGTCGGGCCTGATCGACTTCGACCGAGTCAATCGCTGCTCGGCCGTACGGCTGTTCATCACCGCCACCAATGTGCGCACCGGGCGGCCGCGCATCTTCCGGCAACCCGAGCTCACCGTCGACGCTATCATGGCCTCGGCCGCCTTGCCGCTGATGTTTCAGGCGGTCGAAGTCGATGGCGAAGCCTACTGGGACGGCGGCTTCATGGGCAACCCCGCCCTCTTTCCGCTGGTCAACGAATGCTCCGCCCGTGACCTCGTGCTGGTGCAAATCAACCCCTTCCAGCGCAACGACGTGCCACGCACCTCGCGCGACATCATCAATCGCATCAACGAGATCACGTTCAACTCCAGCCTGCTGAAAGAACTGCGCGCCATTACCCTGCTGCGCGATATGGTCGAGGCCGAGAACCTCGATATCGACCACTATCGCTGCATGCGGCTGCATCGCATTCATGGCGACGAAGACCTCGCACCGCTGCAGGCGTCCAGCAAGTTCAATGCTGAATGGGCCCATCTATGTCAACTGCGTGACCGCGGTCGTGAACGGGCCGATCACTGGCTGCGCCACGACGGCACCTGCCTGGGCCAGCGCTCCACTTTCGATCTCGACTGGATGCTCGAGGGCGGCCTCCAATCGGCCGCCAGCATCCGCGAAGACTCTGCCGGCACGGCCTGATCAATCGTCGCGCGCCACCACACCAGCGCTGTATCGTACCTCGGCCAGCCGCCCCTCCATGTCGCGCCGCATCTGGCGCCGAATGTCGGCCTCAGCCCAACGACGCCGTTCATCGGGCGTTTGGGGCTCAAACCGTGGCACCGGAGTTGGCTTGCCTTCGTCGCCCACAGCCACCATCGTAAAGAAGCAGCTGTTCACATGCCTCACCACTTTGCCGCGACTGTCTTCGGCAATCACCTTGATGCCGATTTCCATCGACGACGTCCCCGTGTGATTGACCGACGCCAGAAACGTGACGAGCTCGCCCACATTGATGGGCTGGCGAAAGGTGACCTGATCGACGCTGAGCGTGACCACGTAGCAACCCGCATAGCGGCTGGCACAGGCGTAAGCCACCTGATCCAGCAACTTGAGCACGGCGCCACCGTGTACCTTGCCCGAGAAGTTGGCCGTGTCGGGCGTCATCAACACGGTCATGGTCAACTGGTGAGGAACGATTTCCATGGTGGGGATGATACTCCGGGGTAGCGCCGTGGGGCACGGCTTGTCAACAACGCAATGGTCAGCGCGGATACCACCGCTCCAGCTTCACCCTGGCATCGCCATTGTCACCCTGCACCCACACCTCGCCGTCCTGCACATTCACGTGCAGGACCATGCGGCGCGCCGCCAAAGCTGCCAGAGCCTCGGCACCTTCCACCACCGCCAGCACTTCGAGATTGCGGGGTCGGCGCAGCGAGCGCTCGATGCCTTGCCACCAGGCCGCGGCCGTGCGGCCATAAGGCACCACCAGCACCCGGGACGCTCTGCCACATGCCTTGAGCACGCGCCGATCGTCGGGCAGTCCCACCTCGGCCCAGGTGTCGATGGCACCGGTGAGGTCCAGCCGCCAGAAATCCGGCTCGGCCACGTCGGACAAGCCCTTGGTGAAGCTCCAGCCCGGCTCGTCGTCAACCTGCAAGGCGTAGGCCAGCAAGCGGATCATCAACCGCTCGTCGGTTTCCGAGGGGTGCTGAGCCACGGTGAGCTCGTAGGAACCGTATCGAGCGCGATCGTTGTCGGCAAGGTGGAGATCCACCTTGCAAATGGTGGCATTGAGGGCCATAGCGTGCCGCGCGAAGCGTCAGGAAGAGACGCCAGAAAAGAGATGTACCCATAAAGACAGCGCCAGGATATTGCGGAGCACTGCCCATTTTGCGGAGCAAAAAGGCCCCGAAGAATTCTCTTCGGGGCCTCGTATTTCTTGGTGGGTCGTGCGCGGCTCGAACGCGCGACCAACGGATTAAAAGTCCGGTGCTCTACCAACTGAGCTAACGACCCAAGACCGAGATTATGCCCCAAAAAAAACATGCCTGTCAAATTGAGAGCCGCGCAGATACAGGCTCTGGCGGCTCGAATCGCGTCGCCCCCGAGCCATCGGCATTGTGATGCAGTACCCGGGTGGGCCATCCCGTTCTCGGCATCTACCATCAGCCCCAGGCCTACCCCGGTGAGGAGGCGCGGCAAAACTGCGATCAAATGTGCAGGCCGCATCGCGCGATAATGCACCAGCACCATCGTGCGTGGGCCAGAGCCACAAACGCAAGGCACAGGGCCGCGCGGTCACCATCACGAACACGACCCGCTGCGGCTCCACGCGCCGCAACATCGGGCCCAGCAACACCGGCGGCAAGGGTCGTGTCGATGGGTCGGTTGCACCCTCCAATGAGACTGTACTCATGACAGGCAATTCACGCGTCCATTCGTCAGGCCGGGAGTCTGGCAGCGAGCCGTCGACCACGCCGCCCCCCACGTCGGGCGACGCGGCGCGCATCGATCAATTTCTCGACGGCATCTGGCTCGAAGACGGGCTGGCCGCCAACACGCTGGCCGCCTACCGGCGCGACCTCACCACCTTCGCCGGCTGGCTGGCCGGCCGCGGTGGCCCCGAGCTCTGCAGCGCCACCGCCACCGAGTTGAACGCCTGGCTGGCCAGTGAGCATGCGCGCACCCGCGCCACGACGGCCAACCGCCGTCTGGCCACGCTTCGTCGCTTTTATGGCTGGGCACGACGTCAGCAGTGGCTGCAGCACGACCCCTGCCTCCACGTGGCCGGTGCCAAGCCGCCGCCCCGGCTCCCCCGCACGCTGTCGGAACGCGAGGTGGAACGCTTGCTCGATGCGCCCGATCGGCGGGAGCCGCGCGGACTGCGCGATCGCGCCATGCTCGAAACCCTGTACGCCACCGGATTGCGCGTGAGCGAACTGGTGCAGCTGCATACCCTGCATGTGCGCTTGACCGATGGCGTGGTTCATGTGGTGCATGGCAAGGGAGGGCGGGAGCGCCTGGTGCCCCTGGGTGCAGAAGCCGTCTGGTGGATCGAACACTATCTGGCGCAAGCTCGCCCTGCCCTTCTGGGGGGCCGGCAATCCGATGCTCTGTTCGTGACGCATCTGGGTGGCGCCATGACGCGCCAGGGGTTCTGGCAGATCGTCAGGAAGCTGGCCCGCCGCGCCGATATCCAGACGCCGCTTTCGCCACACGTGCTGCGCCATGCCTTTGCCACACACTTGCTCAATCATGGCGCCGACCTGCGCGTGGTGCAATTGTTGCTGGGTCATGCCGACATTTCCACCACGCAAATCTACACCCACGTGGCCCGCGAACGTCTCAAACAGTTGCATGCACGCCACCATCCGCGAGCCTGAGATGGGCCTGGGCGCTCGCAGCCCCTAGAATCCGAGCAAGACGCGCGCAGCGCAGAAGCGCGTGGCGTCGACCTGCCAATCATTCAACCCGGACATTCGGGCAACCACAGGAGAACGACCATGACTTCGCCCAACTTCGACGATGCCGGCAAGCTCGTCTTGCGTCTGACCATCGGTATCCTCATGCTGCTGCATGGCATCGGCAAGCTCACTGGCGGCATTGGCGGTATCGAAGCCATGTTGTTGGCGCGCGGCATGCCGGCATTTTTTGCCTGGGGGGTGTATGTAGGCGAAATCCTGGCGCCGCTGCTGGTGATTCTGGGTGTGTATGCCCGGGCCGGCGCCGTGCTGATCGTGGTGAACATGCTGGTGGCGATTGCCCTGGTGCATCGCCACGAAATCGGCATGCTTACCGACAACGGCGGCTGGGCCATCGAGCTGCAAGGGCTGTTTCTTTTTGGCGCTGCCGCCATCGCCCTGCTGGGCGCCGGCCGCTTCAGCGTGGGGGGCCGGCACGGACCACTGAACTGACCCGGCGCAAGCACACAAGCCTGGCGCTGGCGGCGAGCGCTGGCATGGCCTCGCCGTTGGCGCGCCGGCTCACGCCGCCGCGCGTCGTCGCGTGAGGGTAAATGCCACGATCGCCAGCAGCGAGGTTGTCACCATGGTCCACACCAGAGGCCACACGGTGGTTCCCATGATCGCCCCCACGAATGGGGCGATCAGGGCACCCAGCCCGATCTGCAGGCTGCCCGCCAGCCCGGAGGCTGCGCCGGCGGCATCGGGGCGTACGCTCACCGCACCGGCAATCGTGCCAGGCATCACCAGGCCGTTGGCCACACCCACCAGAAACATCGGCCCAAACAGCACCAGCGGGTGACTGCCGCCCAACCAGAACAACGCGGCCATGAGCGCCAGGCAAATCGGCGACACGGTGAGGCCGATGCGGATCACACGGCTGCCTCCCAGCCGCCGGCCATAGCGAGCCGAGACAAAATTGCCCACGATGTAGCCGAAGGCCACGCAGCCGAAGTACATGCCGTATTCCACGGGGCTGCGCCCCATGATGTCGATCACCACATAGGCAGCACCGGCAATAAAGGCATAGAACACGCCCGACGTGAAGCTGGTGGTGAGGGCATAACCCCAGAACGTGCGCGATTTCAGCAGCCAGCCGTATCCGGCCAGCAAGCCTGGAGGCGCCGGGTTGTCGCCCTCGACACCCGCCTGCCGCAAGCGCGGCACGGTTTCCTGCAACAACAGATGCACGATGAGCCAGGTGGCCAGGCCGAACACAGCGAGAAAGGCGAATGCCGAACGCCAGCCAAAAACCGCTTCGAGCAGCCCGCCGATGGTGGGCGCAAACATGGGGGCCACCGCCATGCCCATGGTGACGTATCCGATCATGCTGGCCGCTTCGTGGCGATCGTAGAGATCACGCACGATGGCGCGGCTGAGCGTGATGCCCGCGCAACCCCCCAGGCCTTGCACCACCCGCCCCAGGTTGAGCCAGGTGGCGTCGGGCGCCAGGGTGCAGATGAGTGAGCCGATCACGAACATCGCCATCCCGCCCAGCAGAATGGGGCGACGGCCGAAATGATCTGACAACGGGCCAACGAACAGTTGCCCCACGGCCACCGCGGCCAGATAGACCGACAGACTGACCTGAATGGTGGCGTAGTCGACCGACAGGGCCCTGGCCATGGCCGGCATGGATGGCAGATAGAGATTGATCCCGAGCGGGCTGATGGCCGCCACGATGATCAACATGCCGATGAATATCCAGGGTGTTTTCATCACCGCACCAAACGATAAGTGACCCAGGCCGCCACCGAAGATCCCAGCATGACCCACAACAACGGCCAGGCGGTGGCATCGAGCAACCATCCCACCAACGGTGCGATCATCGCCGCGAGGCCGATCTGCAGGCTGCCGGCCAGGCCCGACGCCGCTCCTGCCACTCTGGGCTTGACGCTCACGGCACCGGCAATGGCACTGGGCAATACCAGACCATTGCTCAGCGCCACCAGCCCCATGGGCACGAACAGTGCCACCGGGTGCTGCCAGAGCACCCCGAAACCCAACACCATGAGGCAGACAGCGATGACGTTGCAGGTGGAGCCGAACAGAATCATGCGATCCGGCCCGATTCGGGCCGCATAACGACCCGACAAGAAGTTGCCGATCATGTAGCCGATGGATACCGCGCCGAAATACAGACCATACTCCAGCGGACTGCGCCCCAGGATCTCGATGACGACGTAGGCTGCACCTGCCACGAAGGCAAAGAACACGCCCGACGAGAACGCCGTGGTGAGTGTGTATCCCCAGAAGGTTGAAGACGTGAGCAGATCGCCGTATTGTCGGGCCAGCCCGCCCTCTTCGAGCGCGGCTCCCGGCACAGCCGAGCCGGTGAGATAGGGGTTGGTTTCGCGCAATCGTGCCCAGGCCCATACGGTGACCGGCAAGGCAAACAGCACCAGAAACACGAACGACGCGCGCCAGCCATACCACTGCTCGAGCAGGCCACCGATGGCCGGCGCCACCATCGGCGCCACCGACATGCCCATGGTGACGTATCCGATCATGCTGGCTGCCTGTCGACGATCATAGAGATCGCGCACGATGGTGCGGCTCAGCGTGAGGCCGGCGCAACCGCCGACCGCCTGAATCACGCGACCCACGTTGAGCCAGGCAATGGAGTCGGCCACGGCACACAACCCGGCCCCCAGCATGTAGAGCCCGAGCCCGATAAGCAGGATGGGGCGACGGCCAAACCGGTCGGAGAGCGGACCGATCACCAACTGGCCCACGGCCACTGCCCCCAGATACACCGACAGCGTGACCTGGATGGTGGCGTAGTCGACGGCGAGGTCGCGTGCCATGCCCGGCATCGACGGCAAATACACGTTGATACCCAGCGGGCTGACAGCGGCCACTGCCACCAGCAGCAAAATGAATCGGCGCCGCGTCGCGGCAGATTGCGCGACGGACGCCGACGACGAAGCGGCAGAAGGATTCATGAAAGACGGCTTGGGAGCGGCAAACGCCGCAACGCCCGGCGGGCAACACCGGGCACGGGTAATCCCCAATTATGACACTGTTGTCTCATGCAGACCGCGCGCTGCCAGGAGCGAACACACCGCCCCCCTATAATCCAAGGTTTGCATCTCACGGACGCCGCGCGCCATGCTGCAATCGCCCCTCGACCCCGCTGCCGATTCCACCACGTTGCCGGATCTGCCTGAAGGCATGCCCGACACGCTTGTGCCGGTACGCGAGGCCTTTGGCATCCCGCTCGATCTCGAGACTCCCGCCTGGCGGCAGCGCACCCGGCATGTGCCCGACCTGGATCCGGGCTATCGCTTCGATCACGACACCACGCTCGCCATCCTGGCCGGCTTCATGCACAACCGTCGCGTCCTGGTGCAGGGCTATCACGGCACTGGCAAAACCAGCCACATCGAGCAGATCGCTGCCCGACTCAACTGGCCCTGCATCCGGATCAACCTCGACAGCCACATCAGCCGGCTCGATCTCATTGGCAAGGACAGCATCGTGGTGCGTGACGGTCGGCAGGTCACGCAATTCGCTCCGGGCATGCTCACCTGGGCCTTGCAGCGACCCGTCGCGCTGATCTTCGACGAATACGACGCGGGCCGGCCCGATGTCCTGTTTGTCATTCAGCGTGTGCTCGAAATCGAAGGCAAGCTCACGCTGCTCGACCAGAGCCGCGTGCTCGACCCGCACCCCGCGTTCCGCCTGTTCGCCACGGCCAACACGGTGGGGCTGGGCGATGCCAGCGGCCTCTATCATGGTACGCAAGCACTCAACCAGGGCCAGCTCGACCGCTGGCATGTGGTCGCCTCCCTCAACTACCTCGAACCCGAACACGAAACCCGTGTGGTCCTGGCCCGCGTGCCCGAATTCGACTCACCGGAAGGCCGCGAGCAGCTGCAGGCCATGGTGCAGCTGGCCACTCTCACCCGCGCTGCCTTCACTCAGGGGGAGTTGTCCACCGTGATGTCGCCACGCACCGTCATTCACTGGGCCGAAAACGCCCGCATTTTCCGCGACATCGGCACCGCCTTCCGCCTCACCTTCTTCAACAAGTGCGACGAGGCCGAGCGGCCGCTGGTGGCCGAACTCTTCCAGCGCTGTTTTGCGCAGGATCTGCCCCATGCCAGTGGCTAGCACCCCCCGCCGGGCAGCCATTCTCACGTGCGCGAGAGTGTGCGCCGAGCAGGCTGCCCGCGAACTCGCGCTCGACGACGCCGGCCCGAACCCCCACGACCCGCTGGGCGATGAACTGCGCGCCGAGGCCGACGCGGCCGCCTGCCACGCCCGTTTCTACGGCCGGATCGACGCGTTGGCGCCGCCGGCACGCCCGTTCGAGCCCGGCGCGTCGCCGGGCCACCCGGTTGCCGGCGACGTTGCTGCCGCCCTGGCTCGCGAACAGAGTTATTTTCAGGCGTTGGGTCGGGCTCGCGCCGAAGCGCTGGGGGCGGCCTGGCTGCGCGGCGTTGCCGCCAATCTGCGGCTGTTGCCTCCGCCACCCAGCGGCGACGACGCCGCCACGCTGCAAGCTCAGATTTCCACCTGGTTTCGCGACACCGCGTGGCACCCGCAACGTTCGGCAGCCAGCGCGTCGACCCCGCTGCCCGCCGTATCGCCCGCGCTGCGCGAATGGCTACCGGCCCTGAAACGTGCCTTGCACGACGAAACCCAATTTGCGCAGCTGGCGCGTCAGGCCAGTGCGGCTCTGGCGTCGCAAGCCGGTTCGCGCGATCGCTCCGGTGGCGGCCTGCTCCGCTGGTTCAATCCGCGCAGCAGACCGCTGCGCAATCGTCATCTGGTGTCGGCCGCGGGTCAGTCGGCCCGTGCCAGGGCGCCCGAAGACCCCACCGGGATCGAGCAGCCACTCGACGCCCTACCCGAGAACGAACGCCCGGATGCCGGCCGGCCGTCCAACGCGGCTGCGGCGAGCGCCGGCACGCCACCCCGGGACGACGAAAACCCCAGCGAGCAAAATCCCGATCTCCTTCTCCCCTACGAGCTCCTGGAACACTACCGCGTCTTTACCCGGGCGCATGACCGGGTGGAGTCGGCGCACAAGCTGGCCCACCCTGAGGAGCTCGAACGGTTGCGGCACCGTCTCGACCGCGCCGTGGCTCCGTATCGCAGTGTCATGCAACGCCTGGCCCATCGCCTGCAACGTCGCTTGCTGGCCAGCAGCCAGGCTCGCTGGCTGCACGAACAGGAAGAAGGCGAGCTCGACCCGGCGCGTCTTGCCCAGTTCGTGGCGCAACCGCTTGAGCGCAGCATCTTTCGCCAGCTCCAGGAAGCGCCTGGCGGACCCACCGCGGTCACCCTGCTGATCGACAATTCCGGCTCGATGCGCGGCCACCCGATGGCCATTGCCGCCGTCACGGTCGACCTCCTGGCCCAAACGCTGGAACGCTGCCGCATCCCAACCGAGATCCTGGGCTTTACCACCACCGATCGTCGCCAGAGCGCCGCCTGGCACGACTGGCAGGCGGCGGGCAGCCCTGCCGAGCCCGGTCGGCTCAATGGGCTGCAGCACATTGTGTACAAGAGCATGGACACGCCCTGGCGTCGTTGCCGGCGCGATCTGGGTCTCATGCTGAAAGACGAAATCCTGCGCGAGAACGTCGATGGCGAAGCCTTGTGGTGGGCGAGCCAGCGATTACGAGTTCGCCCGGAGCCTCGACGGCTGCTGATCGTGATCAGTGATGGCGCGCCGCGCGACACCGACACGCTGGCCGCCAATCCTGGTCACTACCTCGATCATCACCTGCATCAGGTCATCCGCTGGATTCATGATCGCACCGACATCTCCCTGCATGCCATCGGCATCGGGCACCCGGTGCATCGCTACTATCCCAGTGCCATCACCCTGCGCAACGTGGAAGGGTTGGGTGAAGTCCTCACACGCAGCGTGGGCGACTGGATCACGGGCCAGACTCAGCCGGGAAGGCGCACGCCAGCGCCGCCACACACGCAGCCATGACACCCACGAGCCTGCGGTTGGCTCGCGCCGGCAACAAGCGGCCTGCGCCACACGAAAGCCGCAAGAACGCCATAATGCGGATTCTGGCCGTTTTCAGGGCTAATCCGGTTTTTTCGGCAGGGGCATGCCCGTATAATCGGCGCACCAGAACAAAACCGACCCGCCGACTCATCACGTGCCCACCACCGCCGACTCTCCCCTGATCATCGTCATGTGCACGGGCAATGTTTGCCGCAGCCCCATGGCCGAAGCGTACCTCGCCCACCGTCTCGCAGCCCTCGAATGCGATGCCCGCGTCATTTCTCGCGGACTGGGCGCTCCCGTGGGCCGTGCTCCGCATGAGCATGCCCTGGCGGTTACCGAGGCGCACGGCGTCGGCATTGCCGCCGACAAGCGCGCTGCGGCCATCACTCGCCCTGAACTGGCTGCTGCCACCGTCATTTTCGTGATGGATCAGGGCCACCGACGTGAAATCCAGCAACGCTATCCGTCGGCCAGCGGCAAAACATTCCTGCTGGGCCAGGGCACGGCTGGCGAAATCGCCGACCCCATCCAGCAACCGCGAGAAGCGTTCGAGCAGGCCTGGTCGGCGATCGTTGCCGGCACCGATCACTGGCTTGAGCAGTTGCAGCAGGCCGGGATGATCCGGCGCTCGCCGTCTGCCGGCGCCGTCCCGTCGGCTTCCACGGCTTCCGCGTGAGAACCCCGCCGTACGATAACCATAACCATGCCGCCGGCACGAGGCCGGCCACTCTGGAGATTCCGATGCCATCGCCGCTCGAGCCGCCGTCCCGTCTGCTGCGAACCACTCTGGCAGCCGGTCTGGCCACTGTCATGGCCGGCTGTGCCCTGTCGCCGGGGCAATATCTCGGAATCGTCCCTGAAGGACAACCCGACGCCGAATGGGGTCGCCTGCGTCCCAATCAGCAACTGCAAACCGACACCGCCCCATACACCGACGACGTCACCGAGCGCGCCGATATCTACGCCATCACGCCTGCCACGCTACTCGCCATGAGGGCGCAGCGCGAAGCCGAGCTCTCGGTCGAGGCCGACTCCACGCCAGGGCATCAGGGCTCCCCCACGGCGAGCCGCCTCGAGGTCGATGGCACCGCCATTGCCACCAGCCGCACCGCCGACTTCGGCCCCGGCAGCACGGGGCCGGCACCCGAGCTCGAACCCTATGTGTACCGGGTGGAGCCACAAGACACGCTGCAGATCACGGTGTGGAATCATCCCGAGTTGAGCAACCCCACCGCCACGGCCAATGAGCTCTCCGGCCGAGTGGTCAACTCGGATGGAACCTTCTTCTACCCCTATGTGGGCAAGATCCGCGCGGCCGGGCGCACTGTCATGGATATCCGCGACGAACTCGCGCGCAAGCTCGCCAACTTTCTGGTCGAGCCGCAGGTCGATGTCGGCGTACTCTCGTATCGCAGCAAGCGCGCCTACGTCATGGGCGAAGTCGAAGCGCCGGGCCAGTTCCCCATCACCGATGTCCCGCCCACCGTGGCCGACTTCATCGCCCAGGCCGGTGGCCTGAAAGAGAGCGCCAATCTGCGGGCGGCAACCCTGATTCGCAATGATCGCGAAACGCCGCTCGATCTCTACGCCCTCTACTATCAGGGCGACATGCGCCAGAACCTGCGGCTGCAACCGGGCGATGTCATCCAGATCCCCGAAAATCGCTACAACAAGGTCTTCGTGCTGGGTGAAGTGAGCCAGCCACAATCCATGGTGATGCCACGCGGCCGCTACTCACTGGCCGAAGCCATCGCCGACACCGAAGGGTTCGACCCGCTCTCGTCCAACGCCGGGCATCTGTATGTTATCCGCGCCGGCGAGGGCCTGCGGCCACAGATCTGGCACCTCAACGCCGCCAGCCCCGATGCCATGATTCTGGCCGATGCCTTCGATCTGCAGCCCCGCGACGTCGTCTTCGTCGACCCGGCCGCCGTTGCCCGCTGGTCGCGTGTGATCAACAGCATCCTGCCGTCGGCCACCTTCATCGAACGCGTCGTCGGCCCGTAAGCTGAAGCCTTCCGTCTCCCGGCGGCGTGGAGCATGCCTCTACGCCGCCCTCCACTGCCTTGTCAGCCACAATGAATGCCACGCCCCAGCTTCCCCCCGATTCCAGCGACGACGACGAGATCAATCTCTCCGACCTCATCGATACGCTGTTGCAGCACATTTGGCTGATCGTCGGTATTGCCGTGGTGGTCACGGGCCTGGGTGTAGCGTATGCCGTGCTCGCCACCCCCATCTACCGTGCCGATGCGCTGCTGCAAGTAGAAGACGACAAAAGCAGCCCGCTCACCAGCCTGCAGGTCACCACTGAAGCCCTGCTGGGTGCCGGTACCACGCCGATCACGGGCGAGATCGAAATCATCCGCTCGCGCGAAGTGCTGCTCGACGCCATCAATGCCACCCAGGCCGACCTGGCCGTGTCGGTCAACAATCGGTTCCCGGTGATCGGCGATTGGTGGGCGCGACGTCACAGCGGTGCCGGCGTGGCCGAACCGCTGCTGGGCCTCGATGGCTTTGCCTGGGGCGGCGAACGGCTGGAATTGGCCGAGTTCGATGTGCCGCCCCGCGGGTTTGGTCGCACCTTTCTGGTCATGGCCCACGAAGACGGCTTCCGGCTCACCGACGAAGCCGGCATCGAGCTGGTTCGCGGCCCACTGCATCAGCGCATCACTTTCGAGCTGGCCGGCGAGCAAGGCCACATAGCCGTGGCCAACCTGGTGGCCAACGACAGCACCGAGTTTGCCGTGGTGCGTCGTGCGCCAATCAACGCCTATCGTCAGGTACGCGCCAATCTCGACGTGCAGGAAGCGGGACGCGGCAGCAACATCATCAGCCTCAACTACGAGCACCCGGACGTCTACTTTGCCGGCGATCTGCTCAACGCCGTTGCGCGTGCCTACCTGGAGCAGAACGTAGCCCGTCGCAGTGCCGAGGCCGACAAGAGCCTCGAGTTTCTCGACGCCCAACTGCCCGAGATTCGCACGTCAGTCAGTCAGGCCGAAGACGCGCTCAATGCCTACAAGACCGAGAGCCAGACGGTCAGCGTGGGCGGCGCTGCCGAATCACTGCTGCAGCAGGCGGTGACCGCCGAACAGACGCGGCGCGAGCTGCAACTCAAGCGCGAAGAAATCCTGCAACGCTATCGGCCCAACCACCCCAACGTTCAGGTCATCGACGAGCAACTTGCCGTCAATGCGCGCGAAGCCGATCAGATCAACGCCCAGATCAACACCCTGCCCTCGGCCCAGCGTGACCTCCTGCGCCTGCAGCGCGATGCCGACGTGAGCACCCAGCTCTACATCGCCATGCTCAACAACGCCCAGCAGCTGCGAGTGGCCAAGGCGGGTACCGTGGGCAATGTTCGCATCATCGACTTTGCCATCCCCGACACCGTGCCCGTGGCGCCCAAGAAGACCATGATCGTGGCCATCGCCGGCCTGTTGGGCCTGATGCTGGGCGTCATGGCGGCCTTCGCCCTGCGCCTGTTGCGTCCCACGCTGCGCGATGCCGAAGAGGCCGAAAGGCTCACTGGCTTGTCGGTGTTCGCCTCGGTGCCCGAAAGCGCAGCTCAGGAGAAGCTCGCGTCGCACCAACGGGGGCACAAGAAGTTCATCGGCAAAGAGGGCCAAAGCCAGGTGCTGGCCACCTTGCATCCCGAAGACCCCGCCGTCGAGAGTCTGCGCTCGCTTCGCACCGGCCTGGCCTTTGCCATCATGGGTGCCAGCAACAAGAACATCGTGATCACCGGCGCGACCGCCGCGCTTGGCAAGAGCTTTGTGGCAGCCAACCTGAGTGTGCTGCTGGCGTCGGGCGGCAAGCGCGTGTTGCTGATCGAAACCGACTTGCGTCGCCCCCAGCTGGGTCGTTATTTCGGCTATCACAAGGTGGCGGGGCTGTCGAACGTGCTTGCCGGCACTGCCACCCTCGACGATGCCTTGCGGCGCGAAGTCATTCCCGGGCTCGAACTCGACATCTTGCCGGCAGGTCAGTTGCCGCCCAACCCCGGCGAGCTGCTGCTGAGCGAAGGGCTGGGCAAGCTCCTCGACAGCCTGCAGGAGCACTACGACCACATACTGCTCGACTCCGCGCCCGTGCTGCCCGTGGCAGACACGCTGGCCGTGGTTCGCTTCGCCAGCACCACATTCATGGTGGCCCGCGCCGAGCACAGCACCGCTCGCGAGTTGCGCGATGCCATCCGGCGGGTCGAGAGTGTGGGCGCCGACGTGAAAGGCATCATCTTCAACGGGATCAAGCGACGCCGCGTGGGCTATGGCTATGCCTACAAATACTATTACGGCTACAAATAAGCCCAGGTTGGGGCCATATCACTGTTCAATGGCAATGTTGCCATGGTAGAAAGCGGGCGCACCTCCTCTCGGAGGGCGCCCGCAGCCCTTCCCGCCAATCGACTCTCAACGGCACTTTCATGCTTCAACTTTCCGACGTCAAACTTGCGATCATCGGTCTGGGCTACGTAGGTCTGCCCCTGGCTGTCGAGTTCGGCAAGCAACGGGATGTCATGGGTTTCGACATCAACCTGCAGCGCATTGCGGCGTTGCGTGAAGGCCACGACGACACGCTCGAGGTCGACGACGACGAACTGGCATCGGCTCGCCGCTTGCGCTTTACGGCCGACCCCGAAGACCTCGCCACCTGCAACGTGTACATCGTGACCGTGCCCACACCCATCGATGACCACAAACGCCCCGACCTCACGCCGCTCATCAAGGCCAGCCAGACACTGGGCCGCGTGCTGAAGAAGGGCGACATCGTGATCTACGAATCCACCGTGTACCCCGGCGCCACCGAAGAAGATTGCGTGCCGGTACTCGAGCAGGAATCCGGCCTGCGTTACAACGTGGATTTCTTTGCCGGCTACAGCCCCGAGCGCATCAATCCCGGCGACAAGGAGCATCGCGTTACCACCATCTGCAAGGTGACGTCGGGCAGCACCCCCGAGGTCGCCGATGTGGTCGACAGCCTGTACCGCCAGGTGATCACCGCCGGCACGCACAAAGCCGCCAGCATCCGGGTGGCCGAGGCAGCCAAGGTGATCGAGAATACCCAGCGCGACCTCAACATTGCCCTGATCAATGAGCTGGCCATCATCTTCAACCGGATGCAGATCGACACCGAGGCCGTGCTCGAGGCCGCAGGCACCAAATGGAATTTTCTGCCCTTCCGACCCGGCCTGGTGGGCGGACACTGCATCGGCGTGGATCCCTACTACCTCACGCACAAGGCTCAGGCCATCGGCTATCACCCCGAGATCATCCTGGCTGGCCGCCGCCTCAACGACAGCATGGGGCAGTATGTGGTGAGCCAACTGGTCAAGGCGATGGTCAAGCGCCGCATTCACGTGCACGGTGCGCGCGTGCTGGTCATGGGCCTCGCCTTCAAGGAAAACTGCCCCGACCTGCGCAACACACGCATCGTCGACATCGTGCGCGAACTGCGCGAACACGACGTGGTGGTGGATGTGTTCGATCCCTGGGTCAACCCCGACGAGGCGCGGCACGAATACGGCATCACGCCCATCGAGCTACCTTCGGAGGGAGAGTACGACGGCATCATCATTGCGGTGGGCCACGACGACTTCCGATCCATGGGTGCCGAGCGCATTCGTGCGCTGGGCAAGCCGGCCCATGTACTCTACGACCTCAAGTATCTGCTCGAAGCCGAACAGACCGACCTGCGACTCTGACTCATGCCCCAGCACACTTCGTACCGCTGGCTGATCACCGGCGTCGCCGGTTTCATCGGCTCCAACCTGCTCGAAACCCTGCTGCGCGATGATCAGCACGTGACCGGGCTCGACAACTTCGCCACCGGACATCGTCACAACCTCGAAGAGGTACGCGCACTGGTCTCGGAGGAGCAATGGCGCCGGTTCCGCTTCATCGAAGGCGACATCACCGACCTGGCCACTTGCCACGAGGCGTGCCACGAGGTGGAATTCGTGCTGCATCAGGCGGCGCTGGGTTCGGTACCGCGTTCGCTGGCCGACCCCATCGCCAGCAATCACGCCAACGTGACGGGATTCTTGAACATGCTGGTGGCCGCGCGCGATGCAGGGGTGCGTAGCTTCGTTTACGCCGCCTCCAGCTCCACCTACGGCGACCACCCGGGTCTGCCCAAAGTGGAAGACGTGATCGGCAAGCCACTGTCGCCCTACGCGGTCACCAAGTACGTGAACGAGCTCTATGCCGATGTCTTCGCTCGCAGCTACGGCTTCAGCACCATCGGGCTACGCTACTTCAACGTGTTCGGCAAACGCCAGGATCCCAACGGCGCCTACGCTGCGGTGATTCCACGCTGGACTGCCGCCATGATCCGGGGCGACGCCGTGCAGATCCACGGCGATGGCGAAACCAGTCGCGACTTCTGTTACGTGGAAAACGCCGTGCAAGCCAACCTTCTGGCGGCGCGCGCTACCTCGGATCAGGCCCGCAACCAGGTGTACAACGTGGCCGTGGGCCAGCGCACCACGCTCAATCAGCTGTTTGACGCCTTGCGCGACGCGCTCGCAACGAATGGCGTGAACTACCACCAGGAACCGGTGTACGGCAACTTCCGACCCGGCGACGTGCGTCATTCGCAGGCCAATATCGACAAGGCGCGCCAGCACCTGGGCTATGAGCCGCAGTTCACCGTACGCGAAGGTCTGACAGCAGCCATGCCCTGGTATGTGAAGTCGTTGAGTCACTGAGGGTAGCGGTGGTGGCGGCAGGCGCCGGCCATGACACATCGCCGGCGGGATGGCCTGGTGTACTCAGGCCGCCCGCACGGCATCGCGCTCTACCTTCACGCTGGCCTCCTTGCCCAGAATGTCCAGCAAGATGATCACGCGCTGTTGGGCACTGGCCTTCACGATGCCTTCCAGCCCGGCGAAGGGTCCTTCTTCCACCCGTACCCGGGTGCCGGCCGACATACGACTGCCGGGCGGGTGGGCATAACGCTGCGCCTGACTCACCTCGAGATCGTGGATTGCCGTGATGAGCGAGGGGCTGACGCGCGCGATTTCAACACCAAAGCGAACGAAACCGCTCACTCCCAGGGTGCTGCGCACCGGTCCGATACCCTGCTCCATGCGTGTTTGCCGCAAGAACATGTAGCGTGGAAACATGGGTGCCACCTTGCTCTGCCAGGTGCCAGCCTTGCGCCGCCACTGCGTGAGCATGGGCAAGTACACCTCATACTCCTGACGCAGCAGCTGCTGCAGCGCCCGCTGCTCCTGACGTGGCTTGCTGAACACCACATACCAGGGTGCTGACATTTCCTCGGGCGTGAGGGGCATGATCTCGACTCCAGAACGGCAGGAGCCGATAGTGTACTGTTTCAGCCTTTTCGTTCAAGCCTTGAACATCGCTTGCACCGCAGCCTTCATCTCATCCTCCGGCACGTCGCGCTGACGGGTAGCCACCGACCAGCGATGACCAAACGGGTCGCGTACCTGGCCATACCGATCGCCCCAGAACTGATCGGCCACCGGCATGACGACCTCGGCCCCTGCGGCCACGGCACGGGCAACCACGGCATCCACGTCGGCCACGTAGAGATGCAGCGCCATGGTGAGGCTTTCTTTACGCAGCGCATCAGGCCCACCCTCGTTGGGCGTGAGGCAGGTGTCGAAGGGATCGTTGAGCATCAGGGTGGAATCGCCAATACGCAACATGGCATGCAGCAGACGCCCGTCGTCGGTGGCCACGCGCCCCAGGTCTTCCGCACCGAAGGCGTCACGATAGAAGTCGTCGGCCCTGATTTATCCTCAACGCATTGATTTCATTGAAGAAACAATGCGAATGGCGGTACAATATCTCCCAGTTTTCCGTCCGATACCCGCCAAA